>JBAGJY010000018.1:0-130311 GCA_037034305.1 Streptomyces sp. PLK1-5 | reverse complement strand
CGCGTTCTGGCTGTCGCCGCACTGATCCTCTTGCGAATGGACGCTCACAAGACAGCTCCCTGTCGTCTTCCTGACAGGGAGTTCCAGGGAGCCGGGAAAGTATGCCGCGCGTCACCCGCATGTACGCCGAAGCGGACTCGAACGGCGGTCGTGCGGCATGTGCTGCGTGGCTACTGAACAGGTAAGCCGTTCACCGAAGACCGCACCCTGTGCAGCACTGGGCGAGATCCTGGCGGCGGACGGCGTTGAACGAGGCGGACAGGCGCGACGGCCTGGCCGTGGATCCCCGGTTGGGACCCACGACCAGGCCGTCGGCCAAGTCAGCCCGGATCAGGCGTTGTTGGCGGTCGCCTTGGTGAAGCGGTCGGCGACGTCGGTCCAGTTGACCAGGTCCCACAGCTTGTTGACGTAGTCCGGGCGGACGTTCTTGTACTGCAGGTAGTAGGCGTGCTCCCAGGCGTCGAAGACCAGCAGCGGGGTGGTGCCCTGGCCGACGTTGCCGTGGTGGTCGTAGACCTGCTCCACCACCAGGCGCCTGCCCAGCGGCTCCCAGGCCAGCACGCCCCAGCCGGAACCCTGGACCGTCTGGGTGGCCAGGGTCAGCTGCTTCTTGAACGCCTCGAACCCGCCGAGGTGTTCGTCGATCGCGGTGGCCAGGGCGCCCTCGGGGCGGTCGCCGCCGTCCGGGGAGAGGTTCTCCCAGAAGATCGAGTGCAGGACGTGGCCCGAGAGGTTGAAGGCGTAGGTCTTCTCCAGTCCGACGAGATTGCCGAACTGCTCCTTGTCGCGCGCCTCGGCGAGCTGCTCAAGGGTGTCGTTGGCGCCCTTGACGTACGCGGCGTGGTGCTTGGCGTGGTGCAGCTCAAGGATCTGCCCGGTGATCGCCGGTTCCAGCGCGGCGTAGTCGTACGGCAGGTCGGGAAGCGAGTACGTGCCCATCAGGGACGCAACCCCTTTCAACGAAGACAACGGTCAGGCCCTGATCAAACACTATTGCGCATAGGTTGCAATTACCAGCTCAAGGCTCCAGCATGTTTGTTGCGGGGCTGGTCCGTCAGTCTTCTGCCCAACGAGCAGGCGCTGATCGTCTTTGCACCCGGCACCCGCCGGTTCGACCGGCCCCGCCCCCACCGCCGAGCCCGCTCACCACGGCGTCGCCCGAACGCAGCAGCGCCAAGGGCGGTAGCGGCGGAATGCGGGAAGGGTGGGTGGCATGCAGACCTGGGACGCCATCACCTCCCGGCGGAACGTGCGCGACTACGCGGACCAGCCGATCCTGGACGAGGAGTTGAACCGGATCCTCGAAGCGGGCCGCCGCGCACCGTCCTCGCGGAACTGGCAGCCTTGGGACTTCGTCGTCGTCACCGACCGCGGCTCCCTGGCGGAACTGTCGAAGGTATGGCAGGGAGCGGGCCACGTAGCCCGCTCCGCCGCCACGATCGCACTGGTCACCGGCGCCCACGAGGATGCCGCGCACCGCGAACGCGCCCAGTACGACCTCGGTCAGGCCACGATGAGCATCATGCTGGCCGCCGCGGACCTCGGCATCGGCAGCGGCCACGCCGCGGTGGCCGACCAGGACCTGGCCCGGCGGCTACTCGGCCTGCCCGCCGACCGCGAGTGCGCGTACCTCATCGCGCTGGGCCACCCGGCCGGTGGTCCGCTCCGCCCCGTCCAGCGACCCGCTCGACGCCCCTTCGACGAGGTCGTCCACCGACACCATTGGTAGCAGCGCCGAGAGCCGGTGCGCGCGGTGAGGTCAGCCCACGCCGACGGGGTTGACGAAGGTCTCGGGCGCGGGCGTGGTGCCAGCCTGGTCCCAAAGGCTGCCGCCGTAGGGCCAGTTGAGGGTGGTGTGCGTGGTCCCGTCGGGCGGGGTGAGCAGGACCTTGCTCGGGGCGAACGGACGGGTGTCCTTGGTGTCCACGGGGATCGGCAGGATGTTCATGGTGATCAGGGCCGTGCTGTCACCAGGGTGCAGGGTGATGGTGCTCGGCTTGTCCGCGGAGCGGGGCAGGTCCCAGGCCTTTCCGGTCTTGCTGATCAGACGGATGCCGGGGAAGCCGTACAGGGTGCAGGTGCGCCCGCCGCTGTTCTTCAGCCGCACCGCCGCCGTCTGCTGGCTGGTGGCGTTCATGTCCGGGCGGCCACCGTGCGCGGAGCCCCAGCTGTAGGTCAGTTCGCCGGTGTGGCAACGGTGACTTGAGGCGGACGAGGACGCGTTGACCGCGTCGGTCCGCGAGTTCGCCTGCGCCTTCTTCGCGCCGCCCCCGGCGGATCCCTGAGCCGTGCCCTGCGAACCGCCCTGCTGTGCGGGCGAGGAGGCCTTCGCCGCACCGGAGGGCGCTGCGGCCTTGGAGGACGAGTCATCGGACGGGCCGCATGCGGTGGCACCGGCGCCGATCGCCACAACGGCCAGCGCGGCGGCAGTGCAACGGACGGCGCGGTTCAGCTTGACGGTCATGGTTCCCCCTCGTCGAGCACCGGGCTCCCGCACCGGCGCTCACCGTGTCGAGTACGTTCTTTCGGGGCGTATGACGTGCCCTGGCAGGACGGGAGTTCGCGGAGAACTGTCAGGAACCTGTAACAGCCATCCACCCCGTCAGCCCCGGTCAACCAGAGCCAACTCGCTGACGGGCCACACCAGTTACACCGACGCGCGCCTGTGCGACCGCGTGGTCAGCCCCTCCCACGACCGGCCGCTACGGTGCCGCGGACAAGCGACGGCGCGTCGCCGCACTCCCAGCGCAGCGCCTATGTCCGCGGGACGTCCTTGATGAACACGACCCCGTCGACCGCGGCCAGATGAGCCGGGTCCAGCCCGGAGTAGCCGAAGTACGGCGACTCCCGCGGCGCGACCCGCGCGGCACCGAGGGCGGTGGCCAGCCCGCGGGGGTCGATGACGTAGCGGTCCTGCGGGAGCGCGTACAGGAGTCCTTCGACGGTGTCCGGTGGCGGGGTGTCCACTCCCTGGTGCCGCATCGTGCCCAACGCCGTGGCCAGGAAGGCGTATTCGGCGCCCAGGCGGGCGCTCACCAGCGCACCGGCGCTCCACCACTCCAGCAGCGGCTGGTCCCACATGCGCATCGTGCTCTTCTCACGTTGCAGATGGCTGTTGTGGGCGAAGACGAGCGCCGGGCCACGCTCGCTGAGGGCCAGCAGGTTGTCGGCCATCATCGAGTCCCGTATGCCCAACAGCCGCGTCATGCGGGTCGGTGAGGTGTCGGCCATCCAGAAGTGGTAGCGCAGCAGGCCGGTGGCGGTGCGCCCGTACAGGCACGCGAGCTCCCAGTCCGCCCGTGACGACGCGGCGATGGCGTGCGGCGTCTGCTCGTCCAGCAGCGCGACCAGATCGTCCGCGTGCAGTCGCAGGGCCCTGGCCTCGGCCGACCGCCCCACGGACTGGGCCGGGTCCGTCATCGCGGCCGGATTGGTCCACGCCTCGTCAGCCCCGAGCAGGCGGTCGAGCGTTTCCGCGGTACAGGGGAGCAGGTCCGCGTCCACCTGGGCGGCGAGGTAGGCGTGGAGTGCGGTGAGGGCCTGCCGGGGACTGGCGGCGCCGGTGATCTCCAGCGGGCCGTCGAAACCGGCGAAGCGGATCCGTTCGGATGCGGGTCGGCCGTCGTTGTACGCGTGCATCCAGCGCACGAGTTCGCGGTTGGCCGCCGATGCGCCGAAGCCGTGGCTGAAACCGTGTTCCATGACCTCGTCGAGGGTGCCCGTGCCCGAGGTGACGTAGTCGTCCACGACCAGGCCCATGAGGCAGTCGCTCTCGATGGCGATCGTCCGGTAGCCCTCCTGTTCGACGAGTTGTCGGAAGAGTTCGTTGCGCAGGTCGAGCAGCGTGTCCTCGCCGTGGGTGGGCTCGCCCAGCGCGAGCAGTCGGGGCCGGGCCGGAAGCAGCCGCATGACGGCGGCAGCCTCGACGGCACAGGCGGTGTCCTTGATGTCAGTAGCCATGCCTGCCATGCCCTCAACGGTATCGTTGAACCCTCGGTTGAAACTCTTCCGCGATACCAGCAGGACCATGGGGCGAAACCTTCAAAACAGTGAGCGACTCAGGCCGGTTGACCTGGCGCGCGGGCACGGTCTGTCCACCCAGGCGATCAGGAACTACGAGGAGGCGGGCCTCCTCCCGGCCGCCGACCGCACAGCCCACGGCTACCGCACCTACACCTCGCTGCACGCCGGGGCCCTGCGTGCCTTCCTCGCCCTGGTGCCCGGCCACGGCCACCAGACAGCGGCGGCGATCATGCGGGCGGTGAACCAGGGCGCGACCGAGGAGGCGTTCCGCCTCATCGACGAGAGCCACGCCCAACTCCTCGACGACCGCAGGACCCTTCAGGCCGTGGAGAGCGCCAGCCGCGGCCTGGAGCCCGCCATGGCGTCGGCGCCCGCCGCGGGCTCCGGGCCCGGCGGCACGTTCATCGGGCCGCTGGCGGACAGGCTCGGTATCCGGCCCGCGACGCTGCGCAAATGGGAGCGCGCCGGGCTGGTCCGCCCGCACCGTGACCCCCGCACCGGGTATCGCGTCTACGACGAGGCCGACGTGCGGGACGCCCGGCTGGCCCACCAACTCAGGCGCGGCGGCTACCCGCTGGAGCAGATCGGCCCGCTGATCGCCCAGGTGCGGGAGGCCGGTGGGCTGGAACTACTGGAGGCCGCACTGTGCGACTGGCGCGCTCGGCTGTCCGCCCGCGCGCGGGCGATGCTGACCGGGGCCGCCGAGTTGGAGTCGTACCTCCGCGAGCGCGGATGAGACTTCGTCCGCCAGCGAAGAGCGCCCGCCGCGCGGCACGCCGCCCGCGGCCAAGCTGCGATCGGCGCGGCCCACCTCCGACGAAAGAGGAAACGGACACCGCCGCGCGCCCGGCCGGTTCCCTCCTCCACTCGCCGTCGAAAGTCGTTGCTTACGAACGACTTTCGCAGGACGTGGCGGTCGTGTCAGCGGCCCTACGCTTGCGGCCGATGAACGCGAAATCAGTGGGAACCCTGGTCGCACGGCGTGTGCTGCCCGGGGCCCGGACGACTCGGATGTGGTGGGCCGAAGGGCTCGGTGCGCTGGCGGTCGGTTTGGTGGCCGCCCTGTCGCTGGTCGGCGGGACGGCGACGCCGGTGGCCGCCGTGATCGCCGGTCTCGCGGCGGCGGGCCTGTACGTGCTGCGCCGCGGGCTGCCCGGCGTGGTGTTGGCGGTGTCCGCGGTCTGCGGCACGGCGGTCGGGGGGATGGCCCTGGTCCAGGTGTGCGCCGCCTGGTCGGCGGGACGTCGGCTGCGGCGGACTCGGGCAGCCGTTGTCGCGTTCGCGTCGGCGTTCGCCGCCGTGCTCGGGGCCTGGTGGTGGCGGCAGGCCGGGCAGTGGACGGCCACCGCGATCGTGCTGGTCGCGGCGGCGCGGTACTTCGTGCTGGTGGGGCTGCCCGGACTGTTCGGCCGGTACCAGGCGCAGCGCCGCTCGCTGCTGGGCGTGCTCCAGGATCGGCACGACCAGTTGCTGCGCGAACGCACCATGGTGGCCGGGCAGGCCCGGCTGCGGGAGCGGTACCGGATCGCGCGGGACATGCACGACAGTCTCGGCCACCAGCTGACGCTGCTGGCGGTGCAGTCCGGGGCCCTGGAGACGGACCGCACGCTCGGCGGAGAGCACCGGGTAGCCGTCGGCGCCGTACGCCGGACGGCCGTGGCCGCGCTGGAGGAGCTGCGGCAGGTGGTGGGGGTGCTGCGGGAGGAAGGCGAGGACGTCGGCACCGGCGGCGCCGCCGACATCGAGACCCTGGTGGCCGCCAGCCAGCAGGTGGGGGGCGAGGTGGAGTTCCGGCGCACCGGCGCGGTGCGCGACCTGGCCGCGGTGACCGGGCACGCCGCGTACCGCATCGTGCAGGAGGCGCTGACCAACGCCTACAAGCACGCGCCCGGTACGACCGTCGAGGTGGCGCTGCACTACGACCCGGACGTCCTGGTCGTCGAGGTGGTCAACAGCTCACCGGACAGCGGGACTTGTGCCGCCTCGGTGAGCGGCGGGCAAGGGCTCGCCGGGTTGCGGGAGCGAGCCCGGGTGGCGGGCGGGATGGTGCACGCCGGGCCGGTGCCGGACGGCGGCTTCCGGGTGGCGGGCGTGCTGCCGTACGAGGTGGGCGGTGCTCGCGGCCTCGGCGCCCCGGCGGACGGTGACCCGCCGCTGGCCGAACCACCGCTGCCGGGGGACGGTTCGGCGAGCATGTCGTCGGAGCGGCTGCGGGCCTTCGGCTGGCTGCTGGCCGCGACGGTCACGGCCACCGTCGCGGCGGTCATGGTGACGGCGCTGTTCGTGTCGTTGTGAGCCCGGTGCGGCTCGGGCGGCGCGCGTGCCAGAGTGACCGCGTGCCGCAGGTCGCACCACCCGTGAAGGAGCCCCTTGGTGATCCGTGTCCTCATCGCCGACGACGAGCCGCTCATCCGGGCCGGTATCCGCGCCATCCTCACCTCGGCGGGTGACATCCAGGTGGTCGCCGAGGCGGCGGACGGCCGCCAGGCGGTCGAACTGGCACGACGGCACCAGCCGGAGGTTGTGCTGCTGGACGTCCAGATGCCGCGCGCCGACGGCCTGACCGCACTCGGCGAACTTCGGCAGGCCGTGCCCACCGCGCGCGCCCTGGTGTTGACCACCTTCGGCCAGCGGGAGAACGTGCTGCAGGCGGTGGCCGCGGGCGGGGCTGGCTTCCTGTTGAAGGACACTGCTCCCGACGAGCTGATCCAGGCTGTCCGGGCCGCGGCGGGCGGTCAGGCGTTCCTCTCCCCCACCGCCGCCCGCCATGTCCTGGACACCCTCGCCGCCGACCCGGCCTCCGCCCGGCAGGTCGTGGCGCGCCGCAGGCTGGAGGCGCTGAGCGAACGCGAGTTGGAGGTGCTGCGGCTGCTCGGCGAAGGACTGTCCAACGCCGGGCTGGGCACCCGCCTGAACATGAGCGAGGCCACGGTGAAGACCCATGTCAGCCGCATCCTGGCCAAGTTGGACTGCGACAACCGCGTACAGGCCGCCCTGCTGGCCCGCGACGCCAGCCTGGAGCCGACCGGGCCGGTGGAAACCGTCCAACGTCCCGCGGGCAGCGACAGACCGCGCTGGTAGGCGCGGACCAGGAACGGTCGAGGCCGGCCGCGTCCTGCTCCGACCGTTGTCGGGTGCTCTCCCCGCCAGCGGCAGGCGTCGTCGCATCCGTCCCGCGGCCGAGCCCATCGGGAATCATGAAGCATGCGCCCGGATGACTGGCACCTCACCGAAGACGTCGACGAGTTCCTCGCCCGCGCCGGGGAGTTCCTGCGCTCGCGGCCCGCCCTGCACACCATGCCGCTGACAGTAGCCGAGAGACTGCGAACACGCGGGGCGGCCGCGCACGGCGCCCAGGCTCCCCTCTTCGGCCGACTGGAGCGCGCGGGCGACGTCCGCGCCGCCTTCTACCGCACGCCGCGCGGCCGACTGAGCCCCACCTCCCTCAGTCCCGAGGATGCCGACGCCCTCGCCGCCCACCTGGCCGCCCTCGGCCACTGTCTCCCAGGCGTCAGCGCGGACCACGACACCGCCACTGCCTTCGCGCAGGCCTGGCGGAGGTACACAGGCACAACACCAGTACTCCGCGAGCGTCTGCGCCTCTACCGGCTCGGCACACTCACCCCGGCAGAGCCGCTCCCAGCAGGCCGGGCCCGGCTGGTGGGCGAGCCGGACCGGGAGCAACTCATCGTCTGGTGCGGCGAGTTCGCCGTCACCGTCGGGGAGGTCGTTCCCAGGGACGCCGGCTCCTGGGCCAGCACACGCTTCGCCGACAAACGCTATACGTTCTGGGAGACCCCGGACGGCACTCCTGTCTCCATGGCGGGCATGACCTCGATGGTTGCGGGCCAGATCCGGATAGACCCCGTCTACACCCCGGCGCACCTACGCGGTCGCGGCTACGCGGGCGCTGTGACTGTCGCGGTGAGCCGTGCCGCGCTGGCCGAAGGCGCCACGGACGTCGTGCTGTTCGCGAACGCCAGCAACCCGACCAGCAACGCCCTGTATCAGCGAATCGGGTACCGCCCGCTCACCGACTTCGCCGTGTACGACTTCGCGCGTGCCGAACGGGGAACACGTCAACGGTGCTCGCCGTGACCGCTGGCGGGTTGGGCGTTGGCGTGCGGCGGTCCTCAGAACACGCCGTCGCAGTCGCTGTCACGCTTCTCACCGTCGCAAGTCACACGTGGACTGTGCCCCCGAGTGCGCCATCCGAGGGTTTTCTGGTTTGGGCAACCTCCCCACATCAACACGTTCCTCGGCGGCCAATTTCCCTGCTCAGCGCGGCGCTTGAGGTCGCGAAGGCGAGAACACCGCGTGTCCACCAACTCGGCAACGATCGCGTTCGTGCGCAATCATCCCTGGCTAACAGCAAGCCCCCGCCGCCACGGCGGGGCGGTCTGAGGTACGCCGAAATCCTGCTGTCGCGCGGGCCTCAGACCGGTACGGATTCCACGGAGCGGCAGGAAGTAGGGTGCCGGATCAAAGCAGGCTCTCGAGATCACGCCGTGCACATCCCCGCCAGGCGGCGCAACCCGACAGCACCAGCCGATCGCGTTCGGCGAAGGCTCTCGGCCTCACCCGCAGGCGTGCGCTCCACTCGACTGGAAGGCCGCACGAACCAAGCCGCCCAACCGCAGGATGCCCCTTCAGAACACCCTTCACCATCACACGCCAGGGGTATGCATGACCGCACCGCTCACCTCGACCCTGCTTTCCCGGCCGGGCGCGACATCGGCCCTCACCACGGCCGCGCTCATCGCAGCCGCCCTCGGCCCCAGCACTCCCCACGCCGACGCGACCACCGTGGCCGGGCGGGCACTGGAAGTAGCGGCGTCCAAGCAGGGGTCACCGTACGAGCACGGCGCCGCCGGGCCGTCGCGGTTCGACTGCTCCGGGCTGACTCTCTACGCGTACCGCAAAGCGGGCAGGATCCTGCCGCGGACGGCAGCCGCGCAGTACTCCAGGACACATCACATCCCCGCTGCCTCGCGGGTCCCTGGGGACCTGGTCTTCTTCCACAGCGGCAGCAGGATCTACCACGTTGGTGTCTACGCCGGGCGGGACCGGCTCTGGCATGCTCCCGGAGTGGGCTTGCGGGTACGCCTGGAACGTATCTGGACCTCACAGATCTGGTACGGACACGTGAGGTGACGTCACGCGCCCAACCGCTGTCAGGATGGCCGTGCACGCACGCTCCCACCTGCGTGGATGGGCTTCTCGACGGTCACGGGCACGGGGCGCGTGCCGTACCGGCGGCAGCGCTGGCGACGGTGGTGGCGGGCGCGGCGTTCCCACGGTGCGCAACGGCACCACTCGGGCGGTTCCGGGGCGAGCCGCAAGGTTCCTCCCATCACGGGAAACCATCGGACGCCGTCGGCGCGTCCACATAGGCAACCGAGAGGACAGTCACAGGGGTGTCCACTGGGAGTCACAGGAGGCTGGGAAGGACATCAACCTGTCGGCGGACCGAATAAGACCGCAGGTTGGACGAGTTTGGCCACTACACGCTGACAGGCTCACGGCCGTGACTCCCCCACCCTCTGTCCGCTCCCCGGTGCCTTCGGCCGCGACGGCGGGCCCTGGGAGCGTTCCACCACTTGGCGAGGGAGTTGGAAGCGTGGGAATCGGGCAGCGGCGCACAGCGGGCGGCAAGGACTGGCCGCTGGTCGGCCGCGACGCCGAGCTGGCCTCGCTGGACGCCGTCGCCGATCATGTGCTGTCCGGCCGGTCCCATGTGGTGCAGATCGAGGGTGCGGCCGGTATCGGCAAGTCAGCCCTGTTGAGCACCTGGTGCCGCGGTGACGACAGGTTCCGGGTGCTGCGGGCCTGGTGCCATCCGCTTGAGCAGGAGTTCGCCTTCGGCGCGGTCCGGCAGTTGTTCAAGCCCGCTGTCACGTCGGCCACGGATGCCGACCGGGCGACGCTACTGGATGGTGCGGCCGGGGCGCTCAGGATCCTGGCCGACGGCGTGCCCACGGACCCGGCTCCGGGCGGACCCACCGGCGCGACGGCCCTGGCCGGGTTGGATCAGCTCGCCCGGAGCCTGTCCGACCGGCGGCCCCTGCTGCTGGTGATCGACGACCTCCAGTGGATCGACCCGCCGTCACTGCGGTGGCTGGCCCACTTCGTGAGACCTTCCGTCGCAGTCCCCACGCTCGTCGCCGTGATCACCCGCACCACCGAGTTCCGCAACCCCGATCCGCTCTTCACCGAACTCGTCCACCCAGCGAGCTGCCACACCATCGTCCTGGAGCCCCTCGGCGTTCCCGCCGTGCGGCAACTCGCCGAGGCGGTATGGGAGGACCGGGTCCCGGATCCGTCCTTCTGCACCGCCGCGCACGCCGCCACAGGGGGCCATCCGCTGTTCCTGTGCGCCCTGCTCCACCATGCCCAGCTCAGCGGTGTGAAACCGACGGCGGAGTTCCGCGATCAGCTTCGCACGGTCACCTTGTCCACCCTCAGGCGGGAGATACTCCACCGGCTCTCGCAAGGGTCCCAGGAGGTGGTGGACCTGGCGCGCGCCCTGGCCCTGCTGGGCGACCGAAAGCCGCCGCAACTGCTCGCCGCGCACTGTGGGAGGGGCGAGGCGGTGGTGCGGTCGGCCGCCGCCGACCTGCGGTCGCTCGGCCTGCTGCGCGCGGGCGATGACCCGTGTTTCGTCCACCAGGTGGTCCGCGACACCGTGCTGGCGACGATGTCCTGCGAGGAGCTCGGCCAGGGGCACGCGCGTGCCGCGCACATCTCGTATCTGGGCGGGCGGCCCGACGAGGAAGTCGCCGCGCACCTGCTGGCAGCCGACCCGGTGCGGGGCGGCTGGGCCGTGCCCGTACTGCGCGGGGCGGCCGCGCAGGCACTGCGGCGCGGCGCGCCGGAGGCGGCCGTCACCTATCTGCGCTTCGCGCTCAACCAGTGCCCGCAGGCCGCCGAGCGCGGCTCGGTGCTCCTCCAACTCGGCGTCGCCGCCAGCCACTACGACGCCGACCTGGCGCTCTCGTACGTCACCAGCGCGCTGGAGGTGCTGACCGACGAGACCGCCCGGCATGACGCCCTGGGCCTGCTGACCTACTGCCTGCTGATCTCGCAGGGATCACGCTCGGTGCTGTCCGATCTGGACGGCGTGATCGCGGAGTTGTGCGCACGGGCGGAGACCGACGGCGAGGGCGAGCTGGTGTTGCGGATGCGGGCGCTGCGTCTGTGGATGGAGTACGAGCGGCCTTCCGCCCGTGCCGCGGCGCCCTCGCCCTCCGTCAGCGTCGCGGGGTTGTCCGGCAGCACGCCGGGAGAGCGCCAACTCCTGGCCGTCCAGGCGTTCCAGGCGCTGAGAGCGGCGCGCCCGGCACCCTACGTCGCCGCCCTCGTCGACCGCGCGTGCGTGAATCTGCCCGTGATGTCCCACGATCTGTTTCCGCTGCACTACTTCGTCGCCCAGACGCTCCTCTACCTCGACGAACTCGACAGGGCGGACGGCGTGCGGGCGCAGTTGGCCCAGGGTACGGCGGGCAGGGGCATGGAACTGCTCGACTCGTCGCTGACGTTGTACCGTTCCGCGTTGGCGCTGCACCGGGGCGACGTCACGGAGGCGCTGGCCACGGCCCAGGCCGTCGTGGACCACGGCTGCGCGAGCGGCCAACTGCCGTACGCGACGGCGCTGGACGTCATCAGGATCGACGCTCTCCTGGAGCAGGGCAGGCTCGCCGCGGCCGAGCGCGTGGCGCTCGCCCGTTCCAGGACGGGGCTGGGCGAATCGGCCTGGGAGCGGCCGCTGTTCCTCAAGAGCCTTGCGGGAGTGCGGATCGCCCAGGGCGACCCGCGTGTGGGGCTGGCGCTGCTGTACGAGTGCGGCCACCATCTCGAAGCGCTGGGGACGGTCAGTCCGGTGGTCTGCCCGTGGCGTTCTCGCGCCGCTGCCGCACACCTGGTGCTGGGCGAGAGCTCGGCGGCGCACGCCCTCCTTGAACAGGAGCTCGATCTGGCACGACGCTGCCAGATCCCGCGGGCCGTGGGAGTCGCCCTGCGCGCGGCCGGGCAGGCGGCGGGCGCGACGAAGGGCCTTGACCTGCTGAACGAGGCCGTGAGCGTGCTCTCCGTGACCCCGGCGCGCCTCGAACTCGCCCGCGCGCTGCACGACTTGGGCGTTGCCTCGTTGCGGCGCGGCGACACCAGGGCCGCACGCGAGGCGTTGCGGCACGGTCTGTCGCTAGCCGTCGACTGCGGTGCCACGCGATTGGCGAAGGCCATGCGGGAGCGGCTGCACGACGCCGGTGGACGGGTCGGCAGAAGCGGAAAGGGGCCCGGGGTGCTGACTCCGGGACAGGAGCGGGTCAGCGCCCTGGCCGCCCAGGGGTACAGCAACAAGGAGATCGCCGAACTCCTCGTCGTCTCGCTGCGGACCGTGGAGACCCACCTGACCAGCGCCTACCGCAAACTCGGCATCGCCGGTCGCAGCCAACTGGCCGCCGCCATCGCCGACCCGGCCGGGCTACCCGGAACGCGCACCGCCGCCGACGGCTGACGCACCCGGACACCCGCACGAGCGCTGACGCGGTACCGGCGCTGAGACAACCCACCCGACCGGGCGCCCGCCTGTCCAGCCGACTGCTGCGCGGGGGCCGCTCGGCGCTCAGCGCTGCGGTCGTCCACGGACAGCGGTCAGGGACCCCACGGGCGGAACTCGTGGTTCCGCTCAGGCCTTCTCGTGGTTCCCCACACAGTATCCCTTCGCCTACCGAACCCTTAAGAGATCACGGTTCCGGCGTGCGTCATTTGGTGGCATAACTTATGCAAGACATAAGGGGAGTTCCATCTCGTCGAATACCGAGAGGAAAACGGAACCCCGGTCGCGGGAACAAGCACGAAGAGAGATGGCGCAGTCATGAACAATCGCCGCAGAGCAGTAGTGGGTCTGATCGCACTGGCCGCCGCATGCCTCACGACCGAGACCTTCGCCTCGACCGCCTACGCGGGATCCGACAACTACATCCAGTTCAAGCAGAACGCGGCCTTCCTGGCCACCACCTGTTACCACTGGCAGGGCGCCGAGCAGAAGGACTACTGCAACAACTCCCGTCCGCTGGGCGACTCCTGGAAGGTGTACTTCCCGGCGAACGCCACCGGAGTCGTGATCGACCTGAAGCGCTCCCCCTGGGAATCCGCGCAGACCAGTCTCGCCATGACGGACGCGAACAGGAACTACTGCGTCGAGGTGAGCGGAACCCTCCTCAACCCGACACTGCAGAAGACCGGTTGCTGAGGGGCAGCGGAAGCACCCCCGGCGATTGCCGCCCCTAAGGGTCCGCAATACCGACAGAAAAGGAAAAGAACCATGCCCCTTCCCTTCCGGACCGGCCTCGTCGCCGCCACGGCCGCCGCGGCACTCGCGCTGACCGCTTCGGCGGCGTACGCGTCCGGCCCCTTCCAGGCGGTCAACGGCCACCAGGACACCTGGGTGCAGGACGGCAGCCCCTCCGGCACCTACGACAACGGCTATCGGATGAGCCAGTCCGACATCCAGGACGCGTTGAAGCAGTGCGGCAGCCGGTCGGTGTCGTGCGCGGCGACGCAGGTGGGCAGCCCCACGTACGTGACGAAGTGGTTCGACGTCGACAACACCGATATGAACGCCGGACCGATCGAGAACTGCGCGCCGACCGCGAATCCCATAACCCAGACGCTCAGCGGGTCCCACACCTTCACCTGGGGATGGAATGTCGGCGCCAATGTCGACGTCACCCTGATCAAGGACGTGTTGAAGGTGGGAGCCAGCGCGCAGTACAGCGAGAGCAATGCCACCGCGACCACCGGATCCATCGGCATCACCGTGAACTCCCAGCAGAAGGGCATGCTCAAGGTCGGCTACGACATGGAACGGCGGGTGTCCAACGTGTCGATCCAGGGCGGGAAGTTCGGCGGCGCGCAGATCAGCGGACTTCGCACGGAGATTCCCCTCAAGGACACGAATCGAGTGGGCACCGACATCGTCCCCTGTGGCGGGTCACTGCTGAACGGGCGCTGACAGCGCATCGATCCACCGGAAAGGTTCACATTCCATGCGGAAGACAGAAACGCTGAGGGCGAAGCGCTCCATAGCGTACGGCGCCGCCGCTGCCCTGGGCCTCGCTCTGGCCGGTACGGCCGTGACGGCCCCGCCCGCATCCGCCGACGGTTCGGGCCACTACATCGGATTCACGAACAACGGATGGTTCCTCGTCGACACCTGCTACAAGTGGCAGTCCTCGACGACCCCGGACTCCTGTGCCTACGCCAAGCCCATCGGCACGGACTGGCGGGTGGAGATCCCCTCGGACGCCAAGGGCGTGAGGATCCAGGTCACCGTCGCCGGACAGGTCGGCGGCGGCAACGTATCGCCGCAGATCACCGACTTGAGCCGCAGCCACTGCTACGTACTGAGCGGCACCACGATCAAACCGGTGATCAACGAGAAGGACTGCTAGAACAGGCCACCGCAGCGAGAAGGAGAACTCCAGCGTGCGCACTCCGAAGCACTCGATCGCCTACGGCGCGGCCGCCCTTGGCCTCGCCCTGGCCGGAACGGCGTGGACGGCACCGGCGGCCTCGGCCAGTTCCTCCAACTACATCCAGTTCACCAACAGCGCCGGATACCTGGTGGACACCTGCTACGAGTGGACCGGACCGAACGGCATAGAGAGCAAGAACTACTGCCACCGGGCCAAGCCGGTCGGAACGACATGGAAGGCGTACTTCCCCGCGGAGGCCACCGGCGCCACGGTCACCGTCAACCTCACGGGAAGCGGCCAGGAGTACCTGTACAACCTCGACGCCAACACCAACCACTGCTACAACGTCACCGGGGTCTGGCCCAACGGCCACGTCCTCCACACCAACTGCTGAACCCGCCCAATACGGCTACGGGTTACGGAGTGCGCCCCGCACCAGGGCGCACTCCGGCCTCGCACCCGGCCGGAGCGCTCCTGGCCGCCGTCCTCCTCCACCTGGTACCGCATCAGCCAACGTGCGCCCGGTTGCCGGTTGGTGGTGTCGGCCCGTGCCGAGTGGCGCGTGTTACTCGGACTCGAGCTGGTGGTCGGCCCAGACGTAGCTGTCCGGCAGCAAGTCGGTGATGGAAACGGTTCGGATTCGGTCGCCTTCGCCGACGATGACCTTGAGGGCGGGGAAGTAGTCGAGAAGTACCTGACGGCACCGGCCGCACGGCGGAACCACCCCTCGGTCGCGGTCGCCCACGGCGACGATCGTGTCCAGCTCGTAGGCGCCCTGGGCGGCTGCCGTGCCGATGAGGACCAGCTCGGCGCAGGGGCCTCCCGTGAAGTGGTAGGCGTTCACTGCGGTGACGATGCGGCCGTCCCGGGCGCGGGCCGCCGCTGCCATGGTGTGGTTGTCGCCTCGGCAGTGAGTGCGAGCGATGTGAGCCGCTGACTGGATGAGTTCGTCGTCGACATGGTGAGTCTCCATGGTCATCTTCCCTGCCTCCGTGGGATGTCAGTCGCCGTGCGGCGGTGCTGGCAAGTGGCTCAACACCGGCTTGGAGAAGACTTCCCGCAGTCAAAGTCCCGTCAGCGGCGGCGCGCTGTGTCGCCAGGCCGGGAACGTACCCGGTCTACGGAGCCGGTGCCCCGCGTTCGCTACCCCTCTCCCCCACACGTCCGCATGGCCCGTCTGATCTGCGCGTACGTATCTGCGGACGTGTCTCTCGGCGCCTGGGGGTTCGGTACGGCTCCCGCAGGTGGTTGAGCTGGAATGCGGCGATACTGAGCACAGGGTCGCGGGGGCGACGAGAGGTGAGGAGGAGGCGTCATGTGCCGATGGCTCGCCTACTGCGGGTCGCCGGTCCGGCTGGAGGACGTGGTCTACAAGCCGGACCACTCACTCATTGACCAGAGTCTGCGGTCCCGCATGGGCGTGGAGACCACCAACGGTGACGGTTTCGGAATGGGCTGGTACGCGGAGGGTCGCGACGTGCCTGCGGTATACCGCGACATCGGTCCGGCCTGGAGCAACCGGAACCTGCGCGAACTGGCCGCCTCGGTGAGTTCGGGGCTGTTCTGCGCCCACGTCCGAGCCTCCACCGGGACCCCGGTCCAGCAGACCAACTGCCACCCGTTCCGGCACCGGCGGTGGCTGTGGATGCACAACGGACTGATCAACGGTTACGCCGACATCCGGCGCGATCTCCTCCTGGCCGTCGATCCGGAACTGTTCCCCTGCATCGAGGGCACGACCGACTCGGAGCTGATGTTCTTCCTCTCCCTCACCCTCGGGCTGATGGAGGACCCACCTGGCGCCGTGGAGCGCATGGCCGGTCTCGTGGAGGCCACCGCGCACCGCTACGGCATCGGGGACCCGCTGCAGATGACGATCGCCTTGAGCGACGGTGACAGTCTGTGGGCCTTCCGCTACTCCAGCGAACGCCACTCCCGTTCGCTGTTCCACAGCCTCGACGTGCAGGGCCTGCGCGATCTCGACCCCAACCACGAATTGATCCGGCAGGCGTCGAAGGACGCTCGGCTGATCGTCTCCGAACCGCTCGGGAACCTGTTGGAGGCATGGCAGGAAGTCCCCGAATCCAGCTACGCCGTGGTGCGCAACGGTCAAAACGAGATCCGCGCCTTCACTCCGCAACCGGCGTGACCCCTCCTGCGGCTGCGCAACACGGTGCCCGGCCGCCGTGCTCCGCATCCACGTGGCCGGTGTCACACGCGGTGTGCGCCCGCGCCGGAAGGTCCGCTCGACGCCACGCGGATCGAGCACGCGCAACGCCTGGGCTCGTTGCGACAGGCGTCGGACGAACGGGCCGAAGGCACGGGCTCACAGCTTCCTCGCACACCTCGCGGAACCGGCATCACTGGTGACGATCGCGGAGGTGGTACACGCTTGAAGGGGGCACTCCGTGCAGAACGCGAGGCGATGTGGCAATGGGGCAGGAGAGCACACTGAGGCCTCGGCCGCACGGCCGACTGGCGAGATGGCGCCGCAGTAGCTGGTTCGTCCCGGTACTGCTGGTAGCACTCGCCTTGATCTTCATCTTCGGGAACAGAGCCGAAACCCAGATCAGATTCGTCGTTCCCATCGCCACGATGCCGATCTGGTCAGCGCTGCTGATCGTGTGGATCGTCGGCTTGCTCTCCGGCTTGTGGTTCTCGTCCCGCCGCAAGGAACGGCGGTAGTAGCTGCCTGCAGGCGGTGGACAAGGCGGTGTGCGCCCATGCGCGCGTAGCCGCGAGTGCGGCGCCCGGTACCTCGGGTATGCGAGGCCGTGCCAGGTCAACCACCGCCGCGGCGAGTGCGGAACGCCGCGTCGGCCACCATCAGCCGCTCCGGGTGGGCGACGGCGGGGGCGGGCCCGAAGGGCACCTCCAGTTGGCGGCGCAGGAACGGCAGCAGGCCGCGTTCCCACACCGCCGCCTGCCACACGGCGCGGGCGTGGGCGACGGCCGGATCCGCGAAGGGTGCGGCGCCGGGGTCCGGCGGTGTGCGGGCGGCGGCGACCACCAGCGCGATGACGCCCCCGAGCGCCACCACGGCCGAGACCAACGCCGAGGTCCACCCCGCGGTCACCAGCGAACGCCCCAGAGCCTGCTGCCCTGTCGCGAGTTGCAGGCCGTAGCCCAGCAGCAGGAACACGACCGCCGCAACGCCAGCCAGTGGCGGTATCAACACCGCCAGGATGGCGGTGAGTTGTCCTCGACCCCGCTCCGCGGCCGCCGGTCCGCGCGACCACCCGTGCGCCGACACGTCCGCCATGCGCAGTCGAAGGTACGAGCTGTACTCGGCAGTGGCGCTGGCCGCGATCTCCGCGCTCGCTCGCAGCGCGCGAGTACGCAACTGCTCGGCGTTGACCGCGCCCCGGGTGCGCCGCAGCGCCTGCCGGATCTCCGCGCAGTGCAGCGCTTGGTGCACCAGCCGTTCGAAGTCCGCGCCGTCCTCGCGCAACAGACGGTCAGGGCAGCGCATGGGCCTCCTTCCGGCCGGCACAGCGCGGCTGTGGACCCGAGCGGCGGTGTGCGCTGAGGGGGGCCGCGTCCTGTGTGCGGGAAACGGCGGGACGCGATGGACGAACCATGGGGAGCCTGCCTTCCTCGGAGGTGGGGAAGGCAGCACGCTAACCTCCGGGAACCGGACATATGCACGTTACCCCTGGGGGGCGGCGCGTCTTATGACTCGCTTAAGCCAGAGTTCCAAGGGGGTTAACAAACCGGCGACACATGGTGTCCTGCTCTGTTGAAGTCGCCTGCCCACGCCGCCCGATGAGCTGAGGCGAAGGCCTCCTGAACGGCGGCTACCGCGCCAGAAAGGCGATTTGGTGGCGGTTGGTGTGGTCAGTCCTGGCCAACGGGTTTTGTCATGGATCGGTAACGGCGCGGGCGAAGTGAAACCGGATGAGGCAGCCAACTCGTGTGGGTGATCAGCGAGGCGCATCGGGCGCCTTCGCCAAGGGGGTGGGTCTCACCATGTGGGGAGATCCGCGGGAGGGAAGTCCATGACCAGGACGAAGAAGACCGGGATGAAGGCGCGGGGCGGCCGTGTGGCCGTGATCGGCGCGCTGGGTCTGGCCTCAGTGACTCTGGCCGCCGCTCCGGCGTTCGCCAAGGGCAGTGTGGACATCACGGCGCCGCACACGGCGCATGTCGGCAAGACCATCACGGTCACGGCGCACGCCAGCGACGACAACGCCGGCTACCTGCACCAACTGTGCCTGCAGGAGCGCAGCGGCAAGCAGCCGTGGCACCAGGAGACCTGCGGCGCCGCGGTCAAGTCCGAGGCGCGAGTCACCGCGCACGGCACGGCCGCGCACCGCGGCGACCTGGAATTCCGCGCGGTGCTGTACGGACTGACCAGCGCGCACGACCGCCATCCGGTGCGTTTGCGCGCGTCTGACGTGGTGACGGTGCACGTGCGCTGAGCAAGCGGCGCGGCCGCGGACAGTGGGCGTGCCCACTGTCCGCGGCCGCGCGGTTCAGCGAACGGCGTACGCAAGGTCGCCGTGCCCGCAGGGCATGCCCCTCGCGCCACGCCGTCCGGCGGTCGCCGACATACCCGCCGACCCGTGGTGACAGCGGGGGCGTCGGCACTCCCGCACGGGCGGGTTGCGCGGCCAAAGAGAACAAGGTCACAACCGCTCCCCCTGCTGCTCGTCTGCCGACCTGCCCTAGCATCCGAGCATGACGGTCTTGCCTGACGACGGACTCTCCCTGGCGGCCGAGTTCCCTGACGCTACGCATGAGCAGTGGCAGCACCTGGTGGCGGGTGTCCTGCGCAAGTCGGGCAAGGAGGTCTCGGACGCCGAGGCGGAGCACGCCCTGTCCACCGCGCTGGAGGACGGGCTGCGCATTCGGCCCCTGTACACCGCGCGCGACGCCGCGCCCGACCCCGGTCTGCCGGGCTTCGCGCCCTTCGTGCGCGGCGGCCGGGCCGAGGGGAACACGGCGGGTGGCTGGGACGTACGCCAGCGGCACACGGTCGCGGACGCCAGTGCGGTGCTGGCCGACCTGGAGAACGGCGTCACCTCTGTGTGGCTGGTGATCGGTGAGACCGCGGGAATCCGGGCGGCCGAGCTGGAGCTCGCCCTCGACGGCGTCTACCTGGACCTGGCGCCCGTCGTCCTGGACGCGGGTGCCGAAGTCGAGCCAGCCGCACGGCGGTTGCTGCGGCTCTACGAGGAACGCGGTGTCGCACCGGACGCGGCACGTGGCAACCTCGGCGCCGACCCGCTGGGCCACCAGGCCCGCACCTCAGGGTCCTACGACTTCGCGTCCGCGGCCGAGTTGGCCCGGCTGTGCGCGGCGCGCCATCCGGGGCTGCGGGCGCTGACCGTGGACGCGCTGCCGTACCACGAGGCAGGGGGCTCGGCGGCGCAGGAACTTGGCTGCTCCCTGGCGACGGGTGTCGCGTATCTGCGTGAGCTGACCGCCGCCGGGCTGAGCGTCGAACAGGCCTGTGCACAGCTGGAGTTCCGGTACTCCGCGACCGCCGACCAGTTCCTTACCGTCGCCAAGCTGCGCGCGGCGCGCCGGTTGTGGGCGCGGGTGGCCGAGGTCTGCGGGGCACCGCAGGCGGGCGCACAGCTCCAGCACGCGGTGACCTCGCCGGTGATGATGACGCGGCGCGACCCCTGGGTGAACATGTTGCGCACCACCGTCGCCACGCTCGCCGCCGGGGTGGGCGGCGCCGACGCCGTCACCGTGCTCCCCTTCGACGACGCGCTGGGCCTGCCGGACGCGTTCGCGCGCCGCATCGCCCGCAACACCTCCACCATCCTCATCGAGGAGTCACACCTGTCCCGGGTGATCGATCCGGCGGGCGGCTCCTGGTACGTGGAGCGGCTGACGGACGAACTCGCCCACGCGGCCTGGGAGTTCTTCCAGGAGGTCGAGCGGGCCGGTGGGCAGGCGACCGCGCTGCGTTCCGGAATGGTGGGCGAGCGGCTGTCCGAGACCTGGTCGGCACGGAGCGCGAAGCTCGCGAAGCGGCGGGAGCCGGTCACCGGCGTCAGTGAGTTCCCGCACCTGGCCGAGAAGCCGGTGGTCCGCGCCGCCGCGCCCGAGCCGCCGTCCGGGGGGCTGCCCCGGGTGCGGCGGGACGAGGCGTTCGAGGCGCTGCGGGCCCGTTCCGACGCCCACCTCGCCACGACCGGCGCCCGGCCCCGCGTCCACCTGGCCGCGCTCGGCCCGGCCGCCGCGCACACCGCACGGCTCACCTTCGCCGCCAACCTCTTCCAGGCGGGCGGCATCGAGCCGGTCACCGAGGGCACGTTCGAGCAGAGCGGTGCGCGGGAGGTGTGCCTGTGCTCCAGCGACGCGCTGTACGAGGAGCAGGCCGAGGCGGTCGCGGGGCAACTGCGGGCCGCCGGGGCCGAGCATGTGTTCCTCGCGGGCCGTCCGGGACCGTACGCCGGGGTCGACACCTACGTCTTCAGCGGCTGTGACGCCGTGTCCGTGCTCTCCGCCACGCTCGACCGTATGGGAGTGTCCTGATGTCCATCCCCGACTTCTCGGCGATCGAGCTGGGGACCCCGACCGCCGACGTCGGCTCCGACGAGTGGCGTACGGCCGTCAAGAAGGCCGCCGACGGTGGCGACCTGCTGTGGGAGACGCCGGAGGGCATCACGGTCAAGCCGCTGTACACCGGGCAGGACCTGGAGGGCCTGGACTTCCTGGGCACCTACCCGGGCATCGCCCCGTACCTGCGCGGCCCGTACCCGACGATGTACGTCAACCAGCCCTGGACCATCCGCCAGTACGCGGGTTTCTCCACGGCCGAGGAGTCCAACGCCTTCTACCGGCGCAACCTGGCAGCCGGTCAGAAGGGCCTGTCGGTCGCCTTCGACCTGCCGACCCACCGCGGCTACGACAGCGACCACCCGCGGGTGACCGGTGACGTCGGCATGGCGGGCGTGGCCATCGACTCCATCTACGACATGCGGCAGTTGTTCGACGGCATCCCGCTGGACCGGATGACGGTGTCGATGACGATGAACGGCGCCGTGCTGCCGGTACTCGCGCTGTACATCGTGGCGGCGGAGGAACAGGGCGTACCTCCCGAGAAGTTGGCCGGGACCATCCAGAACGACATCCTCAAGGAGTTCATGGTCCGCAACACCTACATCTATCCGCCGAAGCCGTCGATGCGGATCATCTCCGACATCTTCGCCTTCACCTCGCAGCGGATGCCCCGCTACAACTCCATCTCCATCTCCGGCTACCACATCCAGGAGGCGGGCGCGACGGCCGACCTGGAGCTGGCCTACACCCTCGCCGACGGCGTGGAGTACATCCGGGCCGGACGGGAGGCGGGGCTGGACGTGGACGCCTTCGCGCCGCGGCTTTCGTTCTTCTGGGCTATCGGCATGAACTTCTTCATGGAGGTCGCCAAGCTGCGCGCGGCCCGGTTGCTGTGGGCGAAGCTGGTCAAGCAGTTCGACCCGAAGAACACCAAGTCCCTGTCGCTGCGCACGCATTCGCAGACTTCCGGCTGGTCGCTGACCGCGCAGGACGTGTTCAACAACGTCACCCGCACCTGCGTGGAGGCGATGGCGGCCACCCAGGGCCACACCCAGTCGCTGCACACCAACGCCCTCGACGAGGCGCTCGCGCTGCCGACCGACTTCTCCGCCCGCATCGCCCGCAACACCCAGTTGCTGATCCAGCAGGAGTCCGGCACGACGCGGGTGATCGACCCGTGGGGCGGCAGCGCGTACGTGGAACGGCTGACGTACGACCTGGCCCGCCGGGCCTGGCAGCACATCCAGGAGGTCGAGCAGGCGGGCGGCATGGCACAGGCCATCGACGCGGGCATCCCCAAGCTGCGCGTCGAGGAGGCGGCGGCCCGCACCCAGGCCCGCATCGACTCCGGGCGGCAGCCGGTGATCGGTGTGAACAAGTACCGGGTGGACTCCGACGAGCAGATCGAGGTGCTCAAGGTCGACAACTCCTCGGTGCGCGCCCAGCAGATCGCCAAGCTGCGGCGGCTGCGTGAGGAGCGGGACGAGACCGCCTGCCAGGACGCGCTCGACGCGCTGACCCGGGCGGCCGACGGCGAGGGCAACCTGCTGGAGCTGGCGGTGCGCGCGGCCCGCGCCAAGGCGACCGTCGGGGAGATCTCGTACGCCCTGGAGAAGGTGTACGGACGGCACGCGGGCCAGATCCGTACGATCTCGGGTGTGTACCGCAACGAAGCAGGCGAGTCCCCGTCGGTGGACCGCACCCGCGCCCTTGTGGACGCCTTCGCCGAGGCCGAGGGCCGCCGCCCACGCATCCTGGTCGCCAAGATGGGCCAGGACGGCCACGACCGCGGGCAGAAGGTGATCGCGACCGCCTTCGCCGACCTCGGTTTCGACGTGGACGTCGGCCCGCTGTTCCAGACCCCGGCCGAGGTGGCCCGGCAGGCCGTCGAGGCGGACGTGCACATCGTCGGGGTGTCGTCACTGGCCGCCGGGCACCTCACCCTGGTCCCGGCGCTGCGCGAGCAACTCGCCGAGGAGGGACGGGAGGACGTCATGATCGTGGTCGGCGGGGTGATCCCGCCGCAGGACGTACCGACCCTGCTGGAGATGGGTGCGACGGCCGTCTTCCCGCCCGGCACGGTGATCCCGGACGCCGCCCACGACCTGGTCTCACGGCTGGCGGCCGATCTCGGACACGGCGACCTGTGAGGCCCTGACCGGATGGCCATCGACCTCGACACGTACGTCAAGGGCGTCCTCGACGGCAGGCGGGCGGTCATCGCCCGCGCGATCACCCTCGTGGAGTCCACCAGGCCGCAACACCGCTCCCTCGCCCAGCAGTTGCTGACCGAGCTGCTGCCGCACAGCGGCAGGGCCCGGCGGATCGGCATCAGCGGGGTGCCGGGGGTGGGCAAGTCGACGTTCATCGACGCCTTCGGCACGATGCTGACCGGCCTGGGGCACCGGGTGGCCGTGCTCGCCGTCGACCCGTCCTCCAGCCGGACCGGCGGCTCGATCCTCGGCGACAAGACCCGCATGGAGCGGCTGGCCGTCGACCCGGCGGCCTTCGTCCGCCCCTCCCCCAGCGCGGGCACGCTCGGCGGTGTCGCCAAGGCGACGCGCGAGTCGATCGTGGTGATGGAGGCCGCGGGCTACGACGTGGTGCTGGTGGAGACGGTCGGCGTCGGCCAGTCCGAGACGGCGGTCGCCAACATGGTCGACTCCTTCCTGCTCCTGACGCTGGCCCGCACCGGGGACCAGTTGCAGGGCATCAAGAAGGGCGTCCTGGAGCTGGCCGACGTGATCGCCGTCCACAAGGCGGACGGTCCGCACGAACGCGACGCCCGCGCCGCCGCCCGTGAGTTGGCGGGCGCGCTCCGGCTCATGCACGGCAAGGACGCCTTCTGGACGCCGCCGGTGCTCAGTTGCAGCGCACGCGAGTCGACCGGCCTGGACACCGTCTGGGAGCGGCTGGAAGAACACCGCACGCGGCTGGACTCCACCGGGCGCCTGGCCGCCCGGCGCCGCGACCAGCAGGTCGACTGGGCGTGGACCATGGTCCGCGACGAACTGCTGGGCCGCCTGCACGCCGACCCGGCGGTCCGCTCCCTCACGCCCCTGCTGGAACAGCAGGTCAGAAACGGCGAGCTGACGGCCACACTGGCCGCCGAACGCATCCTGAACGCCTTCGGGGGGCAGCGGAGTTGAGCGCCTGGCCGGTCGGCTGGCGCCGCCCCAGGGGGCGCGTTCAGTGGATGCGTTCGCCTTCGCCGGTCGGGAGTTGACTCGCCGTGGCCGCCTCGCGCTTTCGCGCGCGGAGCGCTCAGGGGGTCAGGACGATCTTGCCGGTGACGGTGCCGGACTCCGCCAGACGTAGCGCTTCGGCGGCCCTGGTGAGCGGTAGTTGGGCGGCGATGCGGGCGGTGACGTCGCCTTGGTGGACGGCGCTGAAGACCTCGGTGAGGTCGGCCCGCAGCCGGGCGCGGAAGCGGTCCTTGTTCAGGGCCCGGCCAGCCCAGATGTTGTAGAAGTGGGCGCGGCGGCCGTTGGGCAGGGTGTTCCACAGCCAGACGCGGGCGAGGATCTTCAGCACGGGCCACTGCTTGGAGCCGGTGTCGTCGCGGGTGGAGGCGGTGCCGTAGGAGACGAGGGTGCCGCCGGGGGCGAGCAGGTGCCAGGAGTCGGTGACGCTTCGGCCGCCGACGTGGTCGAAGACTGCGTCCACCCCGCCAGGTGCCAACTCCCTGACCTGTGCGGGCACGTCGCCGGTGCGGTAGTCGACCGGGAGGACGCCCAACTCCCGTAGGGCGTCGTGATGCCGGGCGGAGGCGGTGCCGATCACCTTCACGCCTGCCGCACGGGCGAGTTGGACCAGGACGGAGCCCACGCCGCCGCTGGCGCCGTGCACCAGCACGGTCTGTCCGGCGCGCACCCGGGCCTTGCGGTGCAGCATCTGCCAGGCGGTAATGCCGTTGACCACCACGGTCTCGGCCTGGGCCGCCGTGAGTCCGTCCGGCACCAGCACCGCGTCGTTGGCGTCCAGCACCACGTGGCTGGCCCACCCGCCGACCTTCACCAGCGCGGCCACCCGTCGGCCGACCAGGCCCGGATCAACGCCCTGACCGGTCGTCAGTACACGTCCGACCAGGTCGTATCCGGGTACGAACGGGAACGGCGGCTGGTCGTAGTACCGCCCGCGGCGCATCTGCTGCTCGGCGAACGAGACGCCGGTCGCCTCCATGGCGATCACGATCTGTCCCGGACCAGCGGACGGTATGGCTGCTTGGCGGAGCTTCAGGCCCTCCGGCGCCACGATGCCCGGCAGAACGACCTGGAGGAGGCCTTCGCTGTTCATGGCCGTCCCCTTTCCTTCGTAGAGGGATTCGCTTTCGTTAGAAGTTATAACGCAACGCGCGAGCGAGAGTCAAGAATGTTAGTGATAGCCTCTAACTAGCGCTGGAGCCGCAGCTTCGCAGGAGAGGGGAGACAGGCCGTGACCGAGCCGGACACGAGGACTCCGAGGGAGCGGTACCGCACCCAGGTACGGGAGGAGATCAAGCAGCACGCCTGGGCGCAGATCGCCGCCGCCGGGGCCTCCGCCCTGTCCCTGAACGCCATCGCCAAGCGGATGGGCATGAGCGGACCGGCCCTGTACCGGTACTTCGCCAACCGCGACGAGCTGATCACCGAACTCGTCAAGGACGCCTACCGCAGCCTGGCCGACACCTTCCGCACCCGCGCCGAGGCCGGAGCCGGCCTCCGCGGCCTGGCGCACGCTCTGCGCGAGTGGGCCCTGAACGACCCCCAGCGGTACTTCCTCGTCTACGGCACTCCAGTGCCCGGATACCAAGCGCCCGAAGACACCACGCGCATCGTCTCCGAGATCATGGCCGTCCTCCTCGACGCATGCACCGCCGAGCAACCGCCCACCACGCCGCCGTCCCGGCTCGACCAGCACCTGTCCGAGCACCGGGACTGGGCCGGAGAGCACCCGGCCCCGCCCTCAGCACTCCGCCGCGCCCTCACCTTCTGGACCCGCCTTCACGGCGCGCTCTCCCTCGAACTCGCCGGCCACTTCAACGGCATGGGCTTCGACCCCGACCAGCTCTACGCCGCCGAAACGCAAGCTCTCACGGGCAGTTGACAACGCGGGTCCGCCCACGCGCCTTCGACTGACCGGGGTGCTCTTGTCGTTCCTCGAGTACTACCCGAGCGCCCCCGGAGCCCCAAGACCCAGCCGCCTTGATGTAGGGGTTTGCGACATCCGGAACGTGTCTGCTCTCTTCGTCCCAAACCGGTGCGCAGGTGGCGTGCGCGCATCAGACTGGGCGTGCCCGACGCCGCGTCGGGCAAGGGGAGGGCAATTCCATGCGTCTACGTAGCGCCCTTGCGACGGCAGCGGTCGTCGCGACCACCACCTGCGCGTTCGCCAGTGTGCCCACGGCGGCCCACGCCACCACCCAAGCTGGCGAGTGGTGCCGCGACTCGGTGTACACCGACGCCAACAAGGCCAGACTCCAGCCGTGCATCGGCATCGACCCCGGCGGGAACCTCTACATCTCCGGGCACCTGCTGCAGGGCCCGACATACTGCGATCACCGCGAGTGCGGGGACGCTCCTGCCAAGATCTGGCTGCAGCTCAACCGGGTCGTCAACGGACAGGTCCAGGGGGGCGGCCCGATTTGGATCAACGACGTGTGGCTGCTTGGCAACCAGTCGTTCACAGTCAAGTTCGGCGGCGTGAACGCCGACCCGCCGCGCGGCACCTGGTACAACGTCTCGATGGGCTACATCTTCGGCCCGGACGGCAAGTGGTACGACAACGTCCAGTCCAAGGTCATCTACTTCGGGTGAGTAGTTGTCACCACTACCGCCGCCGTCCCATCCCGCCGTTGAGGAGAACCCTGTGAAGCCAAAGCGCTATGCCGCCATGATCGCCGCGCTTGCAGCGGTGACGGTGGCGACAGCCCCCGCCGCGCATGCCAGCGATCGCAACTCCCTGTCGTGCCGGGGCGGCTACAGCACCCCCGGCACCGACCCCGCCCCGGTCGACAAGAACGGCGTGGAACTCGACGCCTGCCTTGAAGTCGAGAACAACCAGATCGTGGCCATGCGCGCCTACACCTTCACCACCTCCGGGCACGTGGTCGAGTTGGTGCTACGCCTCATGGAAGACCCGTGGGATTCAGGGCACCTGGTACGGATCTCCTGGAACCGCTCCGGCCACATGATCAACGGCAAGGACATGTACCGGTCGGCGCTCGGCCCCATCGAGCACGGAACCTACTACCTCGCGTCCGCCGGATACATCCTGAACGGCGTCGAATACGATGACGTCCAGTCCCAGGTGCTCTGGCAGCCCTGACCGGTCACCCGCCGGTACGCCCAGGTGGCGGGAGAGGACCACCCGGACGGGGCTTCCCTGTTCGTGTTTGGCCGCCAGTGCGACGACCGCAGTGCACGTAGGCCAACCAACCGCCGGGCCCGCGACGTTGGATCCAACGCTCCGCCACGCCAACAGCGCGGCGACGCGGACCTGTTGGGATGTCCCGCCATATCAGCCCCTCGACGTACCCGCTCCGAGCGTCCATCACAGGCGTCATGAGGTGTGCTGTGGCGCCGTGTTTACGGCGATCGTGCACAGTCTCTTGGTTGCACGCGTGAGGGCGACATACAGGTCGCGCTCACCGCCGGGGCGGGCTGCGGCGATCTCCTCCGGGGCGACGACGACGATCGCGTCGAACTCCAGGCCGCGAGCTTCGGAAGCCGGCACGAGGCGGGCCCACCGCTCGACATCGGCCGCCGCCAATTCCTCGACCCGGTCAGCCGCGCAGATCACGGCGAGCAGGTCGCCCGGGTGCGCTGCCACCTGCCTCCGAAGCTCCCCGGCCACGGTGGTGGCGACGGAGTGCGGGCAGCTGGCGAGGTGGCGGGGAAGATCGCCGTGGCGGATCGACCGGCTCGGCGTCTGACCGGGGGCGATCCGCGCCAGCAGGCCGTGGGTGCTCGCAAGGATCTCCCGTGTCGTGCGGTAGCTGACGGTCAACGTGTGCAGGGCGAACCTGCCGCCGAGATGCGGACCGAGTGCCTGGGACCAGTCGCTTGCCGCCGTCGCAGGGCCCGCCTGGGCGAAGTCACCCACCAGCGTCATCGACCTGGTCGGACACCGACGCATCACCATCCGCCACTGCATAGCGGTCAGCTCCTGAGCCTCATCAACCACGACGTGCCCGAACGACCGCTCCGGCAGCCCGTCCACCAGGGTCGCCGCCTCATCCAGGAGCGGCACATCGGCATCCGTCCACGGGGCATCAGGCGAACGCACCAGCCGGGACTGTTCGTCGCGGGCGAGCGAGGGCAGGTGCCTGGCCAACGTGCGAGCGTCCGCCAGCAGGGTCCGCACGACCACGTCGGGCGTCAGCCGCGGCCAGAGGGCCTCCACCGCACGGTCGACGTGGGCGTCGCCCGAGAGGTCCGCGCGGACGGCGTCCGCGTCGAACACCTCGGCCGGATCCGCGGCCGGCGCGTCGTCGAAGCCGAGAGCCCGCAGATCGGCTTCGGCCGCGGCATCGAGGTCCAGGCCCGTGCTCTCGGCGATCTCGGCGTCGATACGTTCGAGGGCCTCGACGGCGTCGCGCTCCAGGGCATCCGTGACCGCGCCGATCAGGTGCTCCTTGAACACCTCCCGCGCCCGGTTGTGCGCCAGACCGCTCGCCATCGCCGCCTCCCGCGCCGCCGCGACATCCACGTTCTCCAGCCGGACCCACTGCTGCCCCACCCGGACCGCGAAGCCGCCGTCAGGTGCCTGCCGGGAGCGCACCAGGCTCGCGAGCGCCTCGGCCAGCGCGGAACTCCCCTTAAGGCGCGCGACATCAAACGACTCCACAGCTGTGGGCTCCACCCCGGCCAGCTCCGCGCACGTCGCCAGGAGCACGTCGTTCTCCCCCAGCGAGGGCAGCACCTGGGAAACATAGTCGAGGAACCGCGCGTTCGGCCCGAGCACCAGCACACCGCGCGCGGCCACTCCCGGGAACGCGTACAGCACATACGCCGCCCGGTGCAGCGCAACCACGGTCTTGCCCGTACCGGGGCCGCCCTGCACCACCGTCACCCCCCGATGCGGGGACCGGACGATCGCGTCCTGCTCCACCTGCAACGTCGCCACCGCCGCACGCATCCGCCCCGTGCGCTGCGCCTCCAGCGCTTCCGTCAGCGGACCATCACCGACGATGTCGCCGCCTGCGGCCGACGATCCGTCCAGTAGCTCGTCGCTCACCGCACGTACCACACGGCCCTCGACTCGCAGATGACGCCGGCGCCGCAGCCCCATGGGGTGGACGGTCGTCGCCTCGTAGAAAGGCCGCGCCGCGTCCGCTCGCCAGTCGACGAGCAGTGGCAGGTCTCGGTCATCCACGTGCAGGCCCAGCCGTCCGATGTGCAGGACAGTTCCGTCCGCGCCATCAAGGCGGCCGAACGCCAACCTCTCTTCGGCCCCCTCCAGCCGACGAACCTGACGTGCCAGACGCTCTGCGGCGACATCGCGCGCGTACACCTCGCCCGCGCTGTCGGCCGATGACTTCAGCACCTCCGCCAGCTGCGCCCGTGCATCCGCCAATCGCTCATCGAGCAGCCGGTACATAGCGGCCACATGGGTTTGCTCCACCTCGACCTGTCCTGCGGCACCCTCATAGACCTGGGACAAAACTAGCCTTCCCCTCGACTCGGCCCTCCACTATGCAGCCAAATCTCCTTGAAAGTAAGGCTTGACTTACTTGTCCGGGTCAGCCGCCGCGGCCGGTCCGCCATCACAGCTCAGGTCTGGGCGGCCTTCGGGCCCTGTTGGACATGAGGAGCCGACCGGGCTCTCATCCGGCCTGAGGAGATTCGAGCTCAGACAGGCTCAGCACTTCGCCGCCATGCCCCAGACCCTGCCCAGGCGGCTGGCGCAGCCAGCCCCACCCGGACACTGTCCATCGGCGCGTCGTTCTCGCCGCTGAAGCGGCACCAACCTCCCGAGACGACACATCTAGACGGCGATGCCGTCCGCGAGTTGGTCGGCGACGCTGCGAGCTTCACGACCGAGGAGTTCGGCCAGCACAGGGTCGACTCCGGCGAAGCGGCCTTGGCGGGCCGCCTGGAATGTGGTGAGCGCCATCCGTGCCATCGCCTCCGGTGTGCCGGAGGCGGCCTTGTCGGCGATCCACACCTCGTCGTCCATCACGATGCGCTTGACCTCACGGCCGCTGATCTTGGCGGCCGTGGCCGCGATGTCGTCGAACGTCACAGCCTGGCCCGCGGTGAGAGTGACCGGTCCGTCGAACGTGCGGTCACCGCACAGGATGACCGCTGCCGCTTCGGCGGCGTCGGCGCGGGCTGTCCAGGAAACCGGCCCGTCGGCCGGGGCGTTGATCGTGCCGGTCTGCCGCCAGGCACCGAGCAGCCAGTTCAGGCTGTGGGCGTAGAAGCCGTTGCGCAGCGAGGTCCAGGCGACGCCGGAGTCGGCGAGGAGCCGTTCGGTGGCGGCGTGGTCGCGGGCCGGAGGGAAGGGACTGTCGGCCGCGGCGCCCTGGTGGCTGGTGTACAGGATGCGCCTGGCTCCCGCTGCGACGGCGGCCTCGACGCCGACGCGATGCAGGCTGATCGCGTCGGCGTACGGGTCGTTGGAGGAGACGAGCAGGACCTGCTCGGCGCCCTCGAAGGAGTGGCGCAGCGCGACCGGGTCCTCGTAGGAGCCCTGGCGTACCCGTACTCCGCGCTCGGCGAAGTGCTGTGCCTTGTCGACGTCGCGGACGCTGACACCGATCTGCTCCGCAGGAATGCGCTTGAGGAGGTGTTCGACGGTGGCGCCGTTCAGTGCGCCGGTCGCACCAGTGACAACGATCATGATGGTGTTCCTTTCGTGCCTGCTCGCGCTCGGCGCGTGCGGGCTTGTCTCATTGGCCGCTCGGAAGCGGCAGTTGGGATGCCATCAACGAGGTGTTCGGCGAGGTGCCGACGAAGCGTTCGTCGCACCGCTCGCCGCCGACGACGACGCGGTGCACGATCACGGCCGGGGCGACCTCGGCAAGGAGCTCAGCGGCCTGCGGCGCGTTTCATCGGCCAGTCCTGGGGTCGCCGCGCATACCGGCGAACCGCGCCCCGAGCAGTCCGATCTCCTGAGCCTCTGGCTAGGTGTCGAGTAGTTCCGCGGCGAAGACGTCCTCGACCCTCCACCGCCGCCTGGTCAGACCCTGCTCGTGGTGGTAGCGCAGGCTGGCGTCGAGGGCGGTGCGGTTGGCCGCGATGCCGTAGGGCCACCAGTCCTCCGGGAACGCCTCGCCGTTGCGCTCGACCAGGGCGTTCATCCACGGGACCATGGTCTGGGCCTGGTAGAGCCGACGGTTTTGGCGGTAGCGGTCGGCGGCGACGTCCTTCGCCCGGGAGAAGAGGCGGTAGACGTCGTGCGCGAGGCCGGGACGTTCCCGCAGGAGTTCCCGCCGGATGACGACGGTGTGCATGATCGGGAAGATGCCCGTTCGCCGGCAGTAGTCGCGTTCCAGCGGTTCGAAGTCGGGAAACAGCCGTGCGACGTTCGGGGAACCGGCGAGCACGCACTCCGGGACGTTCGCCGAGAACAGGGCGTCGATCTCGCCGGCGTCGAGCATCGCGCCCAGAGCCCTTCCCTCGGGCGCGGCGCGCACGTCGACTTCGGCCGGATGCGGGTGAGGGATGAAGTCGAAGGGTGGCGCGGGGAGTTCGAGGCCGCCGATCAGCCAACGGCTCTTCTCGGGCTTGAACCCGTACTCGTCCATCAGGATCCCCTTGGCCCACACGCCGGAGTCCTGACCGTAGGTGCCGAACTCGCCGATGGTCTTGCCCGCCAGATCACCCGGCTCGGTGATCCCACTGTGGACGTTGACGAAAACGCAGGAGTGCCGGAACACGCGGTTCGGGAAGATCGGCAACGCTACATACGGCAGGCCGTTCTCCAGTAGCCGCAGATAGAACGTGATCCCGAGTTCTGCGACGTCGAACTCGTCACCGCGGATCAGGCGGGAGAAGATCTCCGGCAGGGTGGCAGCGGTCTCCATCACCGCGTCGATACCGTCTTCCCTGACGGACCCGTCGAACAGTGCCCGCGTCGTGTCGTACTGGAAGCAACCGACCGTGAGAGCGGGGTTGGTCATGCATATCCCTCCCTGTCAGCTCTACTGCCTCCCATCGTTGGCCGTCGCGGCACCTGCTGTCCAAGACCGTCTCGGTACGACCGATACCGCACGGGTATCGTGTTCGTGGTGGACCTTCGCTCGCTCCGGTACTTCGTCGCCGTCGCCGAGGAACGCCACATCGGCCGGGCGGCGAACCGGCTGCACATGACACAACCGCCGCTCAGCCGCGCGATCCGGCAACTTGAGGACGAGCTCGGCGTCATCCTGTTCGAGCGCACGCCCAAGGGCGTCGACCTCACGCCCGCTGGAACGGTTCTGTACAACGAAACAGGGGCGTTGCTCGCGCAGACCGAACGCATCCGCAGCCGGGTGACCGACGCGGCGGGCGCGGCGACCCTGTCCGTGGGGACGCTGGCGGACGCGGCCGAACACGTCGGCGGCCGACTGGTCCCGCTCTTCCGTGCCCGACATCCGCACGTGAACGTCACCATCCACGAGTCGGACCTCAGCGACCCGACAGCCGGGCTTCGCACCGGGCTCGTCGACGTGGCGATGACCCGAACTCCGTTTGACGACACCGGCATCAGCACGCACATCCTGCGCTCAGTACCCGTCGGCGTGGTCATGCGCGACGACGACCCGCTCGCCCATCGCGCCTCGGTCTCCTCGGCCGACCTCGCCGGCCGCAGGTGGGTCCGACTGCCGCACGGCACCGATCCGGTGTGGACCGCGTACTGGACGGGCAGCGGCCACGACGACACGTCGCCGATCATGCGAACGATCCAGGAGTGCCTGCAGGCAGCCCTCTGGAACGGAACATCAGCCATCTCGCCCGTCAACCAGCCGCTGCCCGGCGGCCTGGTCGTCGTCCCGTTCAGCGATCGACCACCGAGCGACCTCGTCGTGGCCTGGCCGAAGACCGGGCGCAGCCCCCTTGTCCGCAGCTTCGTCCAAGTGGCCAAGGACAGCTGGAACACCTGAACCACGACGTCGCCAACACCTTGTGCCACCGGTTGGCTTCGGCGGGGCGGCGGGGCGGCGGGGCGGCGGGCCCAGTGTTCCGACCCCTGGCCTCCGGCCACGAAGCCTCCGCGAAAACCCGTTGGCGGCCACCGCTACCGCTGCTAGCCTTCCGGAGGCCGTGCGAGAGAACGAGGAGGTGGTACCCGTGAACGCAGTATCGACATGGGTGCTCCCCTCCGGGGTCACGGTCGGGCGATAGGTCGTCCGGGAGCGCCGTTCGCTGCACTCCCGAAAGGCACGACCATGCATTTCACTTCTGAACAACGTCTCGCCGACGGTGTCCTCGAGCGCGAATTCGCCCTCGGCGACATCCCCGGCATCCTGTGGACGCCCGCGTCCGCGTCCGCACCGGCGCCGCTGATCCTGCTCGGCCATCCCCCGCTCGGACTGCGCAAGATGTACCCCCGGCTGGTGGCCCGGGCCCAACGCGCCGCGGCGGATGGCTTCGCCGCGGCCACCATCGAGCTTCCCGGAAGCGGGGAGCGGCCCCGTTCCGCCACCGCCGACCAGGCCCGCGCCGACCTGCGCCGGGCTATGGAGGCCGGCGAGCCGGTCGACGAGATCGTGGACCGGCTCGTTCTCCCGCTGGTCGAAAAGGCGGTCCCGGAATGGCAGGCCGCCCTGGACGTCCTCCTGTCGCTGCCTGAGATCGGAGGCCCGGTCGGGTACTCGGGCGGAGTGATCTCCATCGGGATCCGGCTGGCGGTGGTCGAGCCCCGCATCACGGCTGCCGTTTTGTTCGCCGGGAGTCTGGTGCCTCGCACCCTGTTCGAGGAGGCCCGGCAGATCACCATTCCGCTGCACGTCCTGCTGCAGTGGGACGACGAAGGGAACGACCGGCAGGCGGCCCTGGACCTGTTCGATGCCTTCGGCTCCGAGGAGAAGACGCTGCACGCCAATCTTGGCGGGCACACCGGCGTCCCGCATTTCGCGGCGGACGCTGCGGCCCAGTTCCTCGCCCGGCACCTGAAGTGAGGCCGGGCTGTCAGGCCATCAGCACACGGTAAGCCGTGTTGGCCAGGACGCTCCTCATCGAGGGCAGGCCCCGGCGCTCCTTTGATGTCCACACCGCGGGCCCTGCCAACTCGGCAGGGCCCGCGCTGCGTATCAGGCCCGAATGACCGCCGTGCGCGAGCAGATCGGAATCGCGCCCCCCGCTACGCGGAAGCGCCTGCCAGCCTCCTAGACTGGTGCCAGAACACGGTCAAGCGCTGCCCGGCCCGCGGGTCCCCATGTCGGCTTGCCGCCTGGCAGGCCCCGCTCCCCTGCGCGGCCTATGAGAATGAGGAAGAGGCTCTTCGCGGCGGCCAATCCTCGTGCGCGCCGGATCATCGCCTCGTCCGCGTGTGCGTACGCGTCGAAGAACCGTGCAGCCGCCCCCGCGGGAAGGAGCACCCAGGCAGCCGCGAGATCGACCGCCGGATCGCCGGCGCACATGTCACCGAAGTCGATCACGCCCGAGAGTGTCCCCTCCGAAACGACGACATTCGCTGGATGCAGATCGCCGTGCAGCCATACGGGCGGGCCCTCCCAGTCGGGAGCCGCAACGGCCTCGTCCCAGACGTTCCGGACCTTCCGGACGTTCCACAGGCCAGTGGCATCGCCTCCGGAGGCGACTTCCTTCAGTCCTTGTTCGAAACCGTCCGAGAGTGTGTTGAGGGGCACGCCGCGATCCTGACTGATCGGTGCATCCGCGGGCGCATTCACATGGAGTGCCCTGAGGAAGCCCGCCAAAGTGTCGGCCGCGCTGCCGCGGCTGATGGGGGCGCGGTCGGCCGGTTCGCCGGGAACCCATGTCGCGATGGTCCATGGCCGCGGGAAGCGGGCGGACGGTTCACCGATCCGCACGGGGGTCGGGACCGGAAGTGGTAGACGCGGGGCCAGGGCGGGCAGCCACCGGTGCTCGTTGCGCAGGAGGGACGGCGCACGCTCCGTGCGTGGCATGCGCACGGCCAAGTCGTCTCCGAGACGCCACAGTTGGTTGTCCCAACCGCCGACCACCTCTCGCACGTCCCGTCCTGCAAGGTCCGGATGCTGCTCACGCACCAAGGAACGCACCAAGTTCTCATCGATCACGAAGCTGTCCATGATCTCACCCAACCATCGACGTACGGGGCCGACTGTCGATGGCACGGGACGCTGATCCGTTGACCTGTATGAAACGAGGTCGCCATCCCTCGCGTGGGTCAGCATCCCGTACTACCGGCGTCTGCTCTCGCCACCGACGCTCCGGGGGAACCGAGCACGATGAGCCATCGCACTGCTCCGCTTGGCCTACCTGACGATGACGCACGCCTTCGCCGCGCTGTGCCTGCTGCCGAGAAGGGTCGGGACAAGGACGTGGGGATCCTCGCGTTGTGGCATCAACTCGCCGTGCCGGGACGGCAGTTCCGAGGGGCCCGCCATCGCTTCACGAGCCCAAGCCCCTCGCCCATGCTGTCGGCGAGAAGGTAGGACTGCTGCACCAGATTGGCGACAGTCATCGGGATGCTGAAACGCAGTATCGCTCGCAATTCCGAAGAAGAACTGCCTGTTGTTGAGCCCTTGCCCATTGCCGTTACCCACCCCTGTTGCCAGAACCGGGTCATGACCGTCGAACGACGAAAGCCCGGTTCATCCGAGTCCTTGCTACAGGCTCGTCACCGCGCCCGCGTCCTCCCGCATCAACTCGACCGCGTCAGCGACCGCCGGGACAGTGCGCTCCATCAACAGGTCGGCCGCGTCGAAGTCGTCCCGTAGAAAGGTCGCGATGTTGGAGGCCACCGTCGAGGACTTGGTGCGACAGGACTATCGCGCCCAGCGTCCCATGTCCGGCGCGGTGCCGATCACGCACTCGATGTCGGTCGGGAAGCCAACGAGTGCGTAGGCGGTCAGGCGCAGGTGGCCCTCAAGGCAGACCAGGTTGTCCTGCCTCTCCCCGACAAGGATGAGCGGAGGAAATCGCTCGCCCCTGATGAGCGCATGAGCTGCGTTGACGAACGGTTCGTTCGGCACGTCGAATGCCCGTAGCCCCGCCTTGATGCGTGCGGCCGCGTCGGTCGGTCGGCGGCTGCCACCCGACAGTTCGACCCAGTAGGAGTAGTCGAGGTAGCGTACGCTGGCCGCCTCGTCGGAGGACAAGAGTGCCCTCGTCCAGGAGACTTGAGCAGGGAAGTTCTCGAACAGGTCACGGTTCTCGCCATACCCGCGCGTCGCAGCGAGCAGAGCGCGACGTGCCAAGTTCGCTCCGGCGTCGGAGAAGTCCGGGCGCATCAGTAACTGTTCAGCCTGCCCGGCTGCCGCCAGGTGGGACCGGAGGCTCTGGCCGAACCTCCGACTGGACAGCTCGCCGCTCAAGAAGCAGGCGACCATCTCGTCCTCACTGCTCATACCCAGCACCTGCACCACTATTGCTCCCTCTCGTCACTCACAGGGTTGGCTGCTTCCAAGGGGCGGTGTCGCATGTTCCCACCGTCCACACCGCGATTCCGGTGATCGCAACCGCTAGGACACCGTGTTCACGCGAGGTGTGTCGGCCTCGGGCCCTGACGGCCAAGGACTGTGGTGCAGCCGCGCCGCAACAACTGTGGTCGACGGTAGGGGCGTCACGTGCACTACCGTGCAGAGATGCAGCCCAGGGAACCGTGGACGCGGCGCAGCCGGGACATGCTCTGCCGGACGCCGCGTCTGTCGGTGTGGCGGGACGAGGTCCTCCGCCCAGACGGCCAGGCGGACACCTACGACTGGGTGGGGGCGCCCGACCTCGTGCGGGTGGCCGCCTTCGCGGGTGACGATCTGCTCCTCATCGAGCAGTGCCACTACTTGGTCGGGACCACATGGCAGCTCCCCGGAGGTGCCGTCGATCCCGGGGACGCGGACCATCGTGCCGCCGCCGAGCGGGAGTTGCGCGAGGAGACCGGATTCCACGGCGGGCGTTGGACGTCACACGGCAGTCTCCACCCGCTCCCCGGGCTGAGCCCGGTGCGGGTCCACTTGTGGGTGGCACGGGAGTTGGTTCCCGGTCCACCGACGGGCGGCGACCCTGGGGAGGCCGACTTGCGCCTGCGCCGAGTGCCTTCCGCCGAGGCGGCGCTTGCCGCACGGGACGGGCGCATCGGTTGCGCGGCGAGCGCCGCACTCGTTCTCGCCTCGGCTGAACGATGGCCAGGTTCAGGGTGACGCCGCTGGTCGGCCCCGTCTTCGCCTGACTGCCGTACTGACTGCCGTCTCGACTGTCGTGTGACGCCCATCGCCGAACGGTGCCGATGAGGTGATTTCCCTGCGAACGGCCTGATCCGCAAGTAGATTCGACTCGGAGCAGGCAAGCGGGGGACGACCAGACCTTGGGGGCGCGGTGGCCTGGCAGCAGACGGTCAGGGGGCTGGCATCCGGCCGATCCATGCGGCTCGTCACGTCCGTCGTCGCCGGTTCCCTCGCGGGGCTCGCCGTCTTCGGCATCACCTGCCTGTCCGGGCGCGCACTGTTCGCGATCGTGGGTGGCGTCGCCGGTGCGCTCGCCATGCTCGTGCTGCGCTACTACCGCAGCACCGCGCGGCTCTCGGAAATCAAGGTGACCGTACCGCAGTTGAGCGAGTTCACCTTCGTCGTCAACGATGACGCCCGGCGGGTGGCCTGGCATCTGTTCGTGGAGACGGCGACGCGGGTTTCCACCCAGCCGCTGGAGGACGGGGACGGCATCGTCAGGGAGGCGTTGACCTCACTCCACGGACTGTTCTCCACCACTCGCGAGACCCTGAAGACGAGCCGTCCCTCCACCGGAACCTTGGGCGGTCACACCGTGGAACAGTTGGCCATCACGATGCTCAACCTCGAACTGCGCCCCTTCCTGTCCGCGTGGCATCCGCGTCTGCAGGCCTACGAGCAGGCTCATCCCGGCCAGTCGGAGTCACTGTGGCCGCAGAACGCCACCTGCCGTGCCGAACTGCGCGTCGTACAGCAGCACTTGGGTGGCTACGCGCGCAGCTTCGCCCGGCTCGCGGGCGTACTGGACGCGGCAACCGTGATCGGTTAGGCGGCAATGGCACACCCGGTGCCGCGGCGGGGCCGCGAGACAAGGAGCGCCGCGCAGATGACGGATCCGGCAGCCCGGTCAGGGGAGGCCGTGAAGGGCAAGCCGGACACCGAGCAGCACTACGACGCCTTCATCTCCTACAGCCACTCGTGGGACAACGCGGTGGCCGCCGCGTTCCAGTCGGAGTTGCAGTCGATGGCCCGCCCCTGGTACCGCTGGCGGACGCTGCGGATATTCCGCGACGTGACCAACCTCAGTGCGAGCCCCGGGCTCTGGCCTGACATCGAAAGAGCGCTCGGACAGGCCCGTTGGCTCGTCGTCATGGCGTCGCCCCAGGCCGCCAGGTCGGTGTGGGTGCGTAAGGAGATCCAGTGGTGGCTGGAGCACCGGAGCGCCGACAAGATCCTCATCGCGTGGACCGACGGGCACCTCGCCTGGAACGAGGAGTTGGGCACGTTCGACTGGCAGTCCACCGACGCGCTGCCGGAGAAGGAACTGTCCGGGGCCTTCGGCCACCAGCCGCGCTGGGTGGACCTGCGCTGGCTGCACGCGCCCGAACAGGTCGACCGGGCCGATCCGCGGATGGTCGAGTGCGTGGCGGACTTCGCCGCCCCCATCCGTGGAATGAGCAAGGAGGAACTGATCGGTGAGCACGTCCGGCAGCGCCGCCGCACCATGCGGTGGGTCCGCGGTACCGTCGCCGCGCTCACCGTGTTGCTGCTGGCGGCCGTCACCGGCGGCGTCACCGCCCTGGTGCAGCGTGGTGCCGCCGTCCACCGGGAGTTGCAGGCCAGTTCACGGCAACTCGTTGCCAGCGCGCTTGAGGTGGAGGACACCCAACCCGGTCTGGCGAAGCAACTGCTCGTCGAGGCGTACCGTCTGGACCCCAGCGGCCAGGCCATGGGCGCGCTCTTCGGCAGCGCCGCCATCCCCAGGGTGATCGCAACCGGCGGTCTGCCCGTCGGCGCGGCGTTCAGCCCGCGTCGAGACCTGCTGGCCGCCGCCGTCGGCCGCGGCGTCACGCTCTACGACTCCACCGACTCACGCGTGCTGGCACGGCTGACCGCCCCGCGGGGTGTCGCACCGGGCATCGGGTTCAGCCCCGACGACCGCCTGCTGGCCGTGGGTGACCGGGCGGGCGACATCCGGCTCTACGACGTGACGTCCGCGGCGCGGCCCACGCTGCTCGTTTCGGCCAACACCGGTAGCTCAAGCGTGCGGTGCCTGGCGTTCACCCCGGACTCCCGCTCGCTCGTGGTGAGCCTGGACGAGGGCCTTGCCGAGGTCTTCGACGTCTCGCAACCGCGAACACCGCGCAGGATCGCCGTGCTCGCCCAGTCCGCGCAGTCCGTTGACGCGCTGTCGATCAGCCCTGACGGGCGGCTGCTGGCGGTCGGCGGCGAGCGCGACAGCGTACAGCTGTGGGACCTGTCCGAGCCGCGCCGCCCCGCCTTCGTCGCACGGCTGACCGGCTCCCCCGAGGCGCTGGCCTTCAGCCCGGACGCTCATCTGCTCGCCGTCGGCGGGCAGGACGACACGGTGCGGCTGTGGGACGTCACCGATCCGGCCCACGCCAGGCAGGACGCGTCCGTCAGCGGCCAGCCGCTGAGCGTCTACTCGCTCACGTTCTCCCATGACGGGGCGACGCTCGCGGTGGGCTCCAGCGACGGAGACATCCAGCTGTGGAGCGCCTCGGACCCGCTGCATCCCGCCCCCGGAGCCCGGCTGACCGGTCATACCTCGCCGATAGCGCGGTTGGCGTTCAGCCGCGACGACAGGACCCTCGCGTCGGCTTCGACAGACGGCGCACCGAGCGCCCCCGACGGCGGCGACAACGGCTCGGTGAGGCTGTGGAACGTCGACGGGCCCTCGCTGTCCACCGCGCAGACCGCGCTCGCCTCGGTCGCTTCGTCGGTACCCGCGTTCAGTCGCACCGGCGACATCCTGGCCACCGGGTTTCCGACGACGTTATGGGACACCTCAGGGCAACGGCCGCGCTCCCTGACGACCATCGGCACGTTCGGCCAAGGCGGCCAAGCCGTCTCCTTCAGCCCGGACGGCGGCACGATCGCCACGGGCAGCCCGGTGGTGATGTGGGATGTGCGTGACCCGGCACACCCGCACGACCTGACACCAGGCAACCAGGTGAGTGCCAACGCGGCGTCGGTGGTCTTCAACCCAGCAGGCTCGCTGCTCGCCGTGGGAGGCACCTCGGTGCAGTTGTGGGACGTACGCGACCGCCGCCGTCCGACCCTGCTGGCCACCTTGAAGGACGCCACGTCCAGGGGGCAGGACGTGGCGTTCCGGAGTGACGGAAGGATCCTCGCCACCTGCGACCACGTCGGCGCAGTGCAGTTGTGGGACGTCGGCTCGGCCGCCGAACCCGTGCTGCGGGCGTCGTTCAAACCCGCTCGCAGCATGGTCACCGCCCTGGCCTTCAGCTCGGACGGACGCACACTCATCACCGGGAGCACGGGCGGGACAGTGGCCACGTGGGATGTCCGCGAGGTGGCCCACCCAAGGCAACTCGCCACGCCCACCGGCCACGTGGGAGAGGTCGGCGGCATCGCGTACGACCCCCGGGCACCCCTCGCGGCCAGTGGCGGCGCGGACGGAAGCATGCTGCTGTGGGACATGAGCGACCCAACCCACCCGGCAGTGCTGGCGAAGCTCGCAGCCGGGGACAGCTACGTAGCGGCGTCGCTGGCGTTCAGCCCGAACGGCGCCGAGCTGGCCGCTGCGGGCGCGAGCAAGGTGCAGATATGGGACATCCGCACCGCGGACATCCTCCAACGCCTGTGCGCCCAGTCGCCCGTGATCAGCCGGGACCAATGGCGCCAGTACCTGCCGCAGATGGCCTACGACCCACCATGCGCCCGATGACCGCTGCCCGGACCGCCTCACCGACCAGTCACCGGGCCGCGTGCCTCCGCCACCCTACGGAAAGGAGTTCTCAGTGCGGAAGTCCATGCCGTGCCTACGCTGGTGCGTCACGGCCGTCTGCCTGGCGTTGCCCGTGGCGGGATGCGCCCCCGCGGTCGCCCCGCGGATCAGCCAGCCGTCCTCCGCGCCCGCCACCGCGGCGCCGAACCAACCGGAGGCTGCCACGCCGACAGCCCAGCCGACCGACCTGGGACCGGCACCGACGGACCTCCACCACATGGACTGGAACTCGGTCCGGATTCCGGGTGCGTTCTGTGACATTCCCGGGTTGGTCGCCTTCAACGGCCACACGGCCACCGCGGTCTCCCGCAGTTTCGGACGGGTGCAGGTCTCGCAGTCGGACGTGGTGTACGGAGACGTCGACGGCGACGGCCGCCCGGAGGCCGCACTCATCGTGGAGTGCGACAACGGAGGGGATACCGCCGCTGGCCAACTCGCCTTCGCCGCAATCGCCTTCACCTCGCACCAAGGCCGCCTCGTGGTGCTCGGCACCGTCGCCCCGCAGGAACGGCCCTCGGACGGGGTGCACGCCACGCTGCTGGCGGACGTCCGCCTCCTCCCCGGCAAGGTGGTGGCCGACGAGCACTGGTACCGGTCGAACGACAGTACGTGCTGCCCGTCGGGCAGCGCGGTGACCACCTGGACCCTGCACGCCGGTCAACTCGTGCCCGGCACACCGGACATCACGTCGTAGCGGGGTCCAGGCCGCAGGGCGCGCGTCTGCGGTGCCTCGCGCAGCAGGTCGCCGACCGTATCCGTCAACGCGTGATGGCCCTGCTGGATGAGTTCGTCGGCGAGCTTGCGCGTCGACTTCGTCGCCAGCGAAGCGGAGACATCGGGTCTTAGGAAGCCGAGCCGCGATCGGCACCAAGCGCCGAAATGACACGCGGGTGGCCTCCACCTCTGTTGATGCCAGGCGTGGATGCCAGCCGAACCCCAATTTGGTGAGGCTCAGCCTTTGAGGTGTTCTAGGCCGTGCTTCTCCAGCCGTGATCGGATTGCGCTGGGTTGACGGCCGAACTCGGTTGCCAGCACGGCATGGTCGTGTTCTCCGCCCTTGTAGAGCGAGAGGAGTCGTTCGTCGTCGGCTGGTGTCCAGGGCTTGTAGGCGTTCGGGTACCGCTTGCGGAGTTCCTCAGGGTCCTGGAAGCGCGCGGTCCTGGGGCTCGTCTCGACGCCGATCGTGCTGATCGTCTCCTGCGGGAACCGGCCGACCTCGGCACCGGCCTGCCAGAGCACGACGTGATCTCCTTCGAAAGTGAGACGGTCGGCGACCACGGTGACAGCACGACGCAAGACGTCTTCGTCGTCCGGGTCGGGGAAGAAGTCGATGAAGGTCACGCGCATGCGAGGAAGGTGATCATTTGCCGCCATGCCCGTAGCGTCGCGCTCCAAACTGACGCTGTACAGGCGCTATCCGGTCGCTTCGCCTGCGCTTCTGGCAGGTCGACAGCTTGCTGACTGGAGGTCGCTGTCACCGGCGATCTGCCACGTGCCAGGGAGGAGTTGGGCGCGCGCTCGGCGACGCGGTCGCGTTTGCGGCAGATGAGCCCGCAGTGGGGTGACAGGGCACGTGCGTCTCGCGGCGGTTCAGCCACGCTCTGGGAGCCGAGGCTGGACTGTTGGCGTGTGGGCTTCTGCCTTTGGATGCGTCCGGTGGCCATACCCGTGGGTACCAAGTCCCGTGGTCCGAGCCAGCTGCAACCGCGGCCGGGTTCTGAGCGTCATGTCCGTGCGGGACCGCCGCATCAAGTGACCTTCACCAGGAGCACTCCATGGCCCCACTGCCCGAGACCGAGTGTCCCAAACCGGAGACTCTGCGCGATACGTTGCACGACTGCCGGGACTGGTGGTCCAACCGGACGACCAGCTGGCAGAAGATGGCCGCAGTGGCCGCTGTCACCGCTTGCGCCGCCGTGACTGGGCTCGCGTTCGCGCATTCCCTAGGACTCTTCGTCACCAGAACCACGGTCGGCTGGGCGCATGGGACCTACACCGTCTCGGAGTGCACGCGCGACGGCATCGCTTCGATGAAGATCGACAACACCGCCTCCGCTGAGATCACGGCCGAGGTACGCACCCCCGGCGCCGCTCCCACCCTCGGCAAGCTGCCCCTGTACCCCGCCGAAAGCTCCGAGAACTCGAGTTCCACCGTCACGGTGCCCGCCCACAGCGGCGTCATCGTCTATCTCAAGCTCGGCGCTCTATCCGCGGAGTGCGCATACGACACCACAGACGATCTCAATGTTGTGTCAGTCAGCCCGCCAACTAACTGATCAGCCAATAAGAAGCCGTCCACCTGGCGCTCAACCGGTTGGATCAGTCGAACACGGTTCCTGTTCGGGTGGGCTCTCGGCAGTTGGGGCATAGCTTAACGGCAGGGCGTCCTGGTAGCTCGGGGCTGCGAACCCTGAGCGTGCCGATAACCCTGGGGTACCGATAGATCCGTCCATGCAGGTGAGAGGGCAGATGACACCGTCTCGCCACGTGTGGTCTGTGCCGCTGGGCATGATGAGCGATCGTGCTGCACCCCTTGTCCTATCTGACAGGGGACGAATGGCTTCGCCGCGCTGCGGCTGCTGCCGAGGAAGCGGTCGTACAAGGACATGGAGATCCTGGTGTTGCGGCACCAACTCAACCGTGCTGGAGTGCCAGCTCCGAGGGGCCCGCCCCCACTTCACGCCTGGGGATCCAGCCGTCCTCGGAGCCTTCGAAGAACAGGTCGCGTTATGTGACGTCCAAGTGGGCTACCACTGTCGCTACTTGGGCGCAGGCAGCCGCATCTAGAGCCGACGCAGTCCGCTCAGGACTCTTTCGAGTAGCGCGTAGTCCGGGCTCTCGCCGTCCGGGGTCGCTGTCTGGTGAACGGAGATCAGCCCGTGTTCCGCCATGTCGCTGAGGAGGACCTTCGCCACTCCAAGGGGCACCGAGAGCAGCGCCGCGATCTCGGCCACCGACTTCGCTTCCCAGCACAGCGCGATAACCGCGCGGTGGTCCGCCTGCGTGACGGCGGAGGAAAGCCGACCCCGTTCGGTGGTCGTCACCAGGGTCTCGATCTCGAAGTTGTAGTGCGACCTGGTGCGGCCGCCCGTCCAGGCGTACGCGCGGACGATCGAGGCCGAACCATGCGTTTCGCCGTGGTCCAACTCCCCTGCGCCGTAATGGTGTACATCCTCGCGCGCCGCGGGCTGCTGTTCGCCCCCTGGCGGAGTCGGCGTGAGGGAGGACGTGGCGGCCGAAGGCGCGGCGGCCTCCCTGTCGCGGGCAGCCGCCGCCCCCGGCACCTCGTTGGGGCGGGACTTCTTCCGTCTGCGCCGCGCGTTGTCAAAACTGAACGCGTTGAGCACATCGGCGAACGTCTGGTCGTCCTCAGCCCCCTCGCCCTTCCTCGGGGCGCCGCCAGAGGGGTCTCCACCGGTGCTCATGATCTCCTCATCCGGGCTAGCGAGCCGCGATCGGCTTCAATCCCTGTAGCTCGGCACGCAGTTCGGGGGTCAGCATCTCACCGACCTGGTCGACGAGCACCGTCATCTCGTAGACAACCTGACCGATCTCGCAGTCAGGAGCTGCCAGCACGACCAGGCACGAGCCGTCCTTGATCGACATCAGGAGCATGTTCCCGCGCTCCATCTGGACCACCGTGCGCAGCACGTCACCACTGTCCAGGCAGTACGAAGCGCCCTGGATCAGGCTGATGGCACCCGCGGCAACCGTGGCGAGTTGTTCGGCGCGATCGTCCGGCAGCCGGTCAGACGCGGTGAGCAACAGGCCGTCGGCCGAGATCACCACGGCATGGGCGACATTGGGGACGCGCTCGGTGAAGTTGGTGACCAGCCATCCGAACTGGCTCACCTCCCGAGTCTGGGATGAGGTCATGGGTTCTTCCTACCCGTTCGTCGATGGTTGTCATGTCCGGTCGGGGCGGGTCCGCCGGACGGCTTCCTGGTAACTGCTGAGGAAGGCGTGGGTGCGCCCCGCGTCCAAGTTCGCGGGGGCCCTTTCCCCGGCGCCACGCGTATCGGCCCGGCCTGTGTCCGGGCGCGTGCGGGGAACCCGCCTGGGCAGCCCGGCCGACGTGTGCTCGGTTGTCTCCGGGGGGTCCGACGGCTCGGCGCCAACCGGACGTCGGCCGTCGGCGGGCTTCGCCCGCCTCTGCGGTAGAGCGGTGCGACCGGTAGAGGACGCGTCCGCGGAATGCCGTTCGTCGGGTGCCCGCGATACCGGCGGCCCGGTGGTGGCCGCTTCCTGTGCCTGTCTGGCCCTGCCTTCCCCTGACGTGGTGACAGCGTCCACCGCGGGCGGCACCTGCGCGGGTCCGGTGACCTCGGTGGAAGACCGTGCCGGTTCCGCCCCTGGGGGAGCCGGTTCGAACCAGGAGGAGCCAGGAGCTTCCCGGTGAGCCGATTCGGGCGGCTGCGGCGGCGCCGGGCTGTTCGGAGCCTTCATGCGGTGGCCGTCCATCGGCGCCGTGCTCACGCCCGACCCGCCGTCTACGCGCCTGCTCTCCGCCTTCTCCGGATCGTTGCCGTTGCCCGCAAGTGTGTGGATGGCCTCGGCAGCGACGGCGGGTGGCTTCCTTGTCGTGGGCTCCAACGCATGGAAATCCACGAACGTGCGGGCAGAGCGCGCGCCGTCCGGCCTGGCGGCGCCCCATTGCCCGGAGTTGGGCCGCGAGCCTGTCTGGCCGTCGTCGGCAGCGCGGTCCGCGTGCACCAACTCGGGCGGCACTCGTATGCCTGCGCTCAGCCCGTCGGCATCCCGCTCGTCGGTCAGCACCACGGCGATGCCGTGCCGATTGGCGAGAAGACCGACGACGAACAGGCCCATCTGTCGGGACCTGGGCGCATCCACGGAACCACCCGATGCCACTCGCTGGTTCGCCCTGGCCAGTTCTGCCTTGTTCATCCCGATCCCATGATCGCGGATGTCGATCCGCACCGAGCCGTCGGGGTCCTGCGTGCTGCTGATGGTCACCTGGGTATGCGGCGGGGAGAACGCGGTGGCGTTGTCCAGCAGTTCGGCGATCAGCCGCGCCAGGTCACCGGCAGCATACCCGGCCACCTCGACGGACGGCGCGGGGCGTACCGTAACCCGCTGGTAGTGCTCGATCTCGGAGACCGCTGCACGCAGCAGATCGCCCAGCGGCGCGGACTGGTTTGAGGGGCGGACCAGCGTGCTGCCGCAGAGGACCATCAGGTTCTCGTTGTTGCGCCGCATGCGGGTCGCCAGGTGGTCGAGCTTGAACAGGTTGGCCAGTTGGTCCGGGTCCTCCTCGTGCCCCTCCAACTGTTCCATCAACCGCAGAAGCCGGTCCACCAGGCTCTGGCTGCGCCGTGAGAGGTTGACCAGCGTGTCCCTCAAGTCCCTTCGCAGCGAGGCCTGTTCGCCCGCAAGGCGGACGGCTTCGCCGTGCACCGCGTCGAACGCCCTGGCGAGCTGGCCGAATTCCTCCGTCGTGTGCACTGGCACGGCGTCGATGGTGGTGCTCGACGCCTGGCCCTCGCGAATGCTCGCGACCGCCGCAGGGAGTCGGTGATCAGCCACATCGAGTGCGGTTGTCCTGAGGACGGCGAGAGACCGCAGCAGGTTCCGGCCGATCACGAAGCCGACGGCGACGGCGACCAGCAGCGCGGCGAACAGCAGTACCGACTCGACGCCGGCCTGGTTGCTTGTCTGGTCCTGAAGCGCGGCGGACGTCGTACGAAGGCGGCCGGCCAGGTCCGCCTCCACCTTCTCAAGGAGCTGCCCGGTCGTCTCCGAGTCGTGGTTCCAGCTTCCGATCGGGATCGTCAGCGGGGTGGCGGCAGTTCGCTGCCGACCGGTGGGCCCTTGGGAGAGCAGTGCGTCGATCACCCGGGCACGTTGACTGACGACCGGGCCGGTGACGGTCCGCTGGAAGTCGCGTTGTTCCTCGGATGTGGCCACGGCCCTGAAGTCGCCGAGCTTGTCCTGCAACCGGATGTCGGCTTGCTGGAGTGACCTGATCAGAGGCGTTCCCGATATGTTGCCCTGCCCGCGTGCGTCCAGGACGATGGCGTGCTCAAGGTGGACCTCTTCCTGGACCACCTCCAGGTCGTAGAGCGCGGTCGCGGGCCCCGACAACTTGGCATCGCCGAAATCGCTGACCAGCGCCTGGTCCAGATCCAAGAGCCCCTTGATGATCGTGCTGTAGTCGCCCACCGCGGTCCATGTCGCGATGCGTCCTGACGCCACCTGCTGACGCAGGTTGGGCAGCCCGCCCAGGAGTGCGACGGCATCGTCGTAGCGATTCACCGAAGCCCCCTGAAGGAGGGGTGTCTGCTTCAGGGTGGTCGCGACGGCGGCCTGGGCGGTGTCCACGCGCCCCGCCTGCTGCTGGAACATGGCCGGATCAACGGGCATACCGCCACGCAGCCGCTCGACCGACAGCGTGCGCTCCATCTGCAGCGCCTCGATCAATGGCATGAGCCCGACGCGCAGCTCGACCAGCCGCTGCATCCGCGCGTAGGAGTTCGCGCTCTCGACTTCACGTTGGATCTGCGCGACGCCCAACGCGACGGCCAGCAGGGCAGGTACCACCAGAACGGCACCGACCTTCACCGGCAGTCGCCAGTTCCGCCACTCCACGACGGTGTGCCACCACCATGTCCGAGACGCGCGCGAAGCCGCATGCCTGGCAGCGGTCATGAGACGCGCTCCGATCCCGGAGCGGCCTTCTCAGGGGGGTATATCACGATGCCGTTTCTCCCGGACCTCTCCGAAGAAGGAAGTCAAGCAGTCGCTGACGCGTCGGCCCGGCGTCGGGCAACGGTGTGGACATCCAGGCAATTTGACGACGCGTCAGTGGTTTTGCGGTTATTTGGAGAACAGTTTGCGACACGTCAAGGCGAGCTCGTAGAGGCCGTAGACGAAAGGAGCGGTCACCCACAGCCATGCCACGACCAGCAAAGCGGGAGAAGCCTTGGCGGGCCCGGTCGACGCAGCATCGTCCAGATCAGTCATCAGTTAACCGTCCCCTCTGCCGGAGCGAGTTCGGCTTCGGCCTGAACGACCGACTCCGGTTCGTGGAACCTCGGGTTGACCGGGCGTAGCAGTTCGTTTGCGATGAAGCCGACGACGAGCAGTGCGATCATCAGGCCGAACGAGAACGTGTAAAGGCTGGGCCCCGCGTGTCCGGCCTTCTTAGCGGAATCCGCGAGGGCGTCCACGATTTCCGGTCCGGCAACTCCTGCGACGGACCAGGCGGTGAGCAGCCGACCGTGGATGGCGCCGACCTGGTAGGTGCCGAACAAGTCCTTCAGGTAGGCCGGCACGGTGGCGAAACCACCGCCGTAGAACGACAGGATCACCATGGTCGAGATGACGAACAGTGCCGGGCTGCTGCTCTTCCCGAGCAGCACCGCCAGGTAGAAGAGGGCACCGCCGCCCAGGTACAGGCGGTAGATGTTCCGCCTGCCGATCGCATCGGAGACCGACGACCATACGAAGCGACCGGTCATGTTGGCCAGAGACAGGAGCGCCACGAATCCGGCGGCGGCGGTCGCGCTCACCGGACTGGCAGTGTTGCGGAAGAAGTCCTGGATCATCGGGGACGCCTTCTCCAGGATGCCGATCCCGGCTGTGACGTTCATGCACAGTACGGTCCACAGCAGCCAGAACTGAGGGGTCTTCACCGCGTTCTTCGCCGATACGTCCGCGGTCGTGACGAGCCTCTTCCCGGCGTTGTCACCCGGCTTCCAGCCAGCCGGTCGCCAGTTCGCCGGTGGGACCCTTACGAGCACCACACCGAGCGACATGAACACGGCGTAGACCAGTCCGTGTACGAGGAAGGTCGTCGCGATACCGCTCGGCTGGGCACCGAAGGCGGAGAGCATGCTCGCCGACCAGGGGGACGCGATGAGCGCACCTCCACCGAAGCCCATGATCGCAATACCGGTAGCCATGCCCGGGCGGTCAGGAAACCACTTCATCAAAGTGGACACCGGCGAGATGTAGCCGATGCCGAGCCCGATCCCACCAACGACACCGTACCCCAGGACCACCAGCCAGTAATTGCGCGTGGCCACGCCGAGCGAGGCGATCAGGAAGCCCGAAGAGAAGGTCACGAGCGACACGAACATGGCCCATCGAGGCCCTTTGCTCTCAACCAGGGTTCCACCGAACGCGGCAGAGAGCCCAAGCACCAGAATGCCGATCTGGAATGGGAGCGCGCTGGCCGTGCCCGAAATGTGGAGAGATTTTTCCAACGGGACCTTGAAGATACTCCAGGCGTACGCCTGCCCGATCGAGAAGTGAATCGCAAGAGCTGCCGGAGGAATCAACCATCGATTCCACCCCGGCCCCGCGACGACGCGCGAGCGCTCGAGAAAACCCACCGGTTACCCACCTTCCGTTCTCGGGAACCAACTCCGGGACCACTCCGCGTCGACGCATCTTCGCATATATGTCCGGCGCCTCAGGGTTGGCGAGTGTAGGGCAACCAGGTCAACGGTACCAACAGCCCGCCTAGCTGCGGAGGGTCGGCAACCAGCGCGACTCACGCGCACGTTCGCCGCGCTCACGGCCTTTTACCAGCAGCAACGCCAGCGTGCGGCGGTTCTTTACGAGTTCTTCTTAACCTCTTCGCGGAATGCACCAATCAGATCCGGTCTCGACATGCTGCGGCCACCTGGTGCACGGATTACGGGCTCCGGCGTCCGAATTGCGAGGAAAAATATCCACTATGACGCCAGACGCACCGAAAATGGCCATAAAACCTATGCCGTGGACAGGCGCGACGGCCGCAGCCGGGCGATCTCACCGAACGCGCCAACGCCCCTGCGGTAGCCGGTCGTTGACGGCACCTGTCGCATCGCTACACTTGCGTCTCCACCAGAGGGTTTCGTCCCCCGCTCTCGCGCAGGCCGATCAAATATTTCCCTGCGGCCGGTCGAACACCGATTGAACGATGCCTTGCCCGAAAATTCCCTTGGAGAGGACAATGCCGAGAGAGTCGCGGCCTCCCGTGCCGGTCCCAGCCGCACGGGTCACCACGCGGGAGCCCGCCGATCGCCGCGCGTTGTCGGCCGACGGCCAGGCCCGCCCCAAGCACATCGACGCGACTGATCTGTCGGCGATTCAGCGGAGTCCTGAGTTCGTTCAGCTTCGCAGGCGGTTGCGCCTTTTCGTCTTCCCGACGAGCGCCGCCTTCTTCTGCTGGTTCATGACTTTCGCCGTCTTGTCGGCCTACGACCGTGGGTTCATGAAGCGCAAGGTATCCGGCGAGATCAACATGGGCACCGTCTTGGGTCTGCTGCAGTTCCTGACGACGATCCTGATCGTGTTGCTGTACCGGCACTTCGCCACGAAGAAACTCGACCCGCAGGTGGACATGATTCGCGAACTGGCGGGAGCCGGCAAAGAATGACAGTGCAGATCGCAGTGGGCGCGACCGGCAACCCGATGATCAACGTCGGGGTATTCCTCGCCTTCGTTGTCGTTACGCTGTTCATCGTCTACAAGGCCAGCAGCAGCAGTCCTACGGCGTCCGACTACTACGCCGCCGGAAGCGCCTTCAACGGCGTCCAGAACGGCATAGCCCTGTCCGGGGACTTCCTTTCCGCGGCCTCTTTCCTCGGTATCTCCGGAGCCATTGCCGTCCACGGATACGACGGGTTCCTCTACTCTGTCGGATGGGTCGTAGCCTGGCTGGTCGCCCTCCTGCTCATCGGCGAAAGGCTGCGGAACACCGGTCGGTTCACCGTGGGCGATGTGATGGCCTTCCGCATGAAACAGCGCCCAGTACGTGCGGCGGCGGCCAACGCCACCCTGGTGATCACCTTCTTCTACATGCTCGCCCAGATGGCCGGCGCGGGCGGGCTCATCGCCCTGCTGCTCCATGTGCAGAGCAAGAGCGGGCAGGCCCTCATCATCACGGGGGTCGGCATCGTCATGGTGTTCTACGTCCTGGTGGGCGGTATGAAGGGCACGACCTGGGTCCAGATCGTCAAGGCGACCCTCCTGCTCCTCTGCGTGACCTTCATCAGCGTGTTCCTCCTCGGCAAGTTCGGATTCAGCTTTTCGCAGATCCTCGAGCACGCGGCGCAGAACAGCCCTTCTGGCGAACGGATACTTGACCCGGGCGCCTGGTACGGCAAGAACGCGATGTCCGAACTCGACTTCGTCTCACTCGCGTTGTCGTTGGTCCTCGGCATCTCCAGCCTGCCGCACGTCCTGATGCGCTTCTACACGGTGCCCGACGCCAAGGAAGCACGCAGCTCGGTAGCATGGTGCTCCTGGGTGATGTGCCTCTTCTACCTGGGAATTCTGGTGGTCGGGTACGGTGCCACCGCCCTGGTCGGTCCGGACACGATTCTGCACGCCCCGGGCGGAGAGAACTCCGCGGCTCCGCTTCTCGCTTTCAAGATCGGCGGAGCGGTGCTGCTCGGAATCGTCTGTGCGGTGGCGTTCGCAACGATCCTCGCGGTAGTCGCCGGCCTGACGTTGGCCGGCTCGGCGTCATTCGCCCACGATGTCTACGCCAACGTGATCCGGGACGGGAAGGCTGATCCGGGGTCAGAGGTGCGGGTCGCCCGTCTGACGGCGGTCGTTATCGGCTGTCTGGCCATCGCCGGCGGCATCATCGCCAATGGCCAGAATGTCGCCTTCCTGGTGTCACTGGCCTTGGCACTCGCCGCGTCCGCCAACTTGTCGACGATGCTCTACACGCTGTACTGGAGGCGCTTCAACACGACCGGGACGCTATGGAGCATCTACGGCGGCCTGGCGTCCTGTCTTGTGCTCATCATCTTCTCGCCAGCGATCTCGGGTACGCCCACATCGATCGTGCAGGGTATCGACTTTCACTGGTTCCCCCTCACCAACCCTGGCATCGTGTCCATTCCGCTCTCCTTCCTGTGCGGATACTTCGGCACCATTTTCAGCAAGCACCCGGCGGACCCCGACAAGCAAGCGGAGATGGAAGTGCGGGCACTGACCGGACTCGGAGCCAAACCGTAGTTCCCCACCCCACGAGATCCCGAAGCCCAGTATGGCCAGAAGCCCACAACAGCCGACCAGTTGCGGCTGAAGCGTCTACCGCGCGCACCGGCTGGAAGCCCGACTCTGGTGGTCGCTGCCCTCAGGCGAAGCGGGTCTTGTCAATGATCAGCATGCCGTCGGGCTCACCGAGCCGCTCGGCGACATGGGCATGCGGGTCGTCAGGCACTGCATCGGCGTCCCATCGGGCCCGGTTCAGCAGATGCCGCAGCCCGGCCGGTGAGCGGTGACCGACGTACTCGGCAAGTTGCCAGCCGTCCGGCTTCGTGATCTTGCTGCGACTGCGGTCCGAGTTGGCCAGTAAGTACAGGGCCTGGCGGGTTGAGCAGGACGACAGTTACTGAGGACGACGGTTTGATGTCGTCTCGTGACAGGCGTGCCAGCCGCAGAGAGATCTGTCACCTCAGGGCCGTACCAGTATTCGTGTGACCCCGGCGACCAGCGTCGTGGCCAGCGTCCAGCCACTGATGATCAGCGCATAGGCCAGCATCTGACTGGACCCGCTCGGATTCCACGCGCCCGATTGACCGAGGTTCACTACCGGCACCAGCAGGTCGAGGGTGTAGGCGACGGGGTTGAAATGCGGGCCGCCCGTGCCCAGCGGTGCGGGGTGGTGGGACGCGAAGTAGATCGATCCGGCGGTGAGCAGGCCCAACAACCACAGTCCGGCCAGCCACGGCCGATACCCATATCCGACCGTTGCGTCCTGGAGAAGGCCCCATGCTTTCGCCGGCACGCCTGCCGCCTCACGTCGCCGCCGCTGCTGAGCCAGCAGCACCCGCCGAGACTCGTCGTCGCGCCCCACCGCGCGGTAGCGCGCGGCCAGCTGCTCATAAGGCTGGGGCTGAAACGCGTCACGAGCCAGCCACGGCAGTCGCGCCTCCGCCGTCGGCAATGGCATCAGTTCGTCATAGACGAAGCCATCCAGGCGCAGGTTGACGGGCCAGGATGCGGCGTCGTCCTCGAACGTCGCAGTCCGTGCCCGCCGCAGATCCAGGCTGTGCGCGGTGAATCCCTCATTGCAGAACATTGCGCCCTCGACGCGCGCGCCGGAGGCGTCGAGCGTGTCCAGTCGCGCGCCGCTGAGCGTCAACGGCCCGACGACACGGGCCGAGTTGAGCCGGACCGCGCCCGAGGCCGTGACGCCCGACAGGTTGACCCCGCCCTCGACCGAGATGTGGTCTGCGTGCAGCGCCGTTTTGCCGTGGTCGTCCACCAGGTCGGCGTCGGGCAGCGCGAGCCCGCCCTTGATCGTGGCGCCGCTGAGGTCGACGCCGCCGGTGACGGTGAAGGGGTTCTTCGCTTGGGTGTTGCCACGGCGGGCGAATATGCCGGTGTCGACGCGCAACCCCTGTGCCAACAGGGCGGGCGTGGGCGGGCGGTTGGGCTCCTCGTGGGTGATCCGGGCGCCATCCAGATGCAGGTAGCCCCCGATGCGCGCGCCGGGGAGCCGGAACTGTCCGTCAACGACAACGTCGTGGCAGTACATCGCGGTGTCGACGACGAGCAGGTCGCCGTTGACGGCGGTGCGCGGCGGTATCCAGTCGGCGTCGGCATCCGGTGGTTCGGGCAGGGGCGCGGTGATCGTGGTCCCGCTGATTTCGATCTCGAAGACGCGTGCCGCGTAGAGGCTGAGCCGGTTGAGGCGGCAGCCCTCCATCTGAAACTCGCCGCGGATCTCGGCACGGTTGGCTTCCAGGACGGTGAGGGAGCAGCCGCGCAGGCGCACGCTGCGAGTCTCGGCTTCGGTGAGGTCCAGACCGTCGTCGAAGCAGCAGTGCTCGAAGTCGAGTGCGTAGGGGACTTTTGTGTGGGCGAGCGTGAGTCGCCCGACGACACGGACGCCGGCCAGTTTGATGCCCGCGCCGCCGTTCGCATCGGTCCCACTGCCGGTCAGCAGCGCGGCGATCACCTCGGCGCGGATGTCGCGGGTGCACGGCCACGACGTCGCTTGGCCGGGGCCGTCGCCGGGTCCGGGGCGCAGGTCGACCAGGGCGCCGGTGGGGTAAGCGTGCCAGAGCCGCTCCTCGGTGGGCGTCAGGGTGCTGATCTGGAAGCCGCTCATGGCGTTCGAGCATCGCTGGGCGAGGTCGGCGGCGCAAGAGGATTGCCAGCTGCGGCGGAAGACCGCGGCGGGCGAGTTTTTGACGACGGCGTTTCGCTACGTCATGGCGATAGCGGGTGGAAGGTCAGGCCGGTCTCCGCGACGAAGCCGTCGAGGACGGCGGGCCGGTACTGAAGGCGCTTGAGTCGGTTACGGATCAGCGTCTCCAGCGCGTCGACGGTAAGCGCGGCCAGGTTGGCCAGGCCGCGTTTGACGTGGGACCAGACGCCTTCGACCGGGTTCAGGTCTGGGGCGCAGGCCGGGAGCAGTACGACGGTCAGCCAGGCCCTTTGGGCGATCAACTGTTTCATGGTTGCCGAGACGTGGGTGCTCAGCCGGTCCCAGACCAAGATGATCGGGGCTCTGAGCTGCTGGTGGGCTGCGTCGATCAGCCCGATGTAGTCGCGTTCGGACAAGGAACGTCGCTCGTTCTTGCGGCCGCGGTGGATGCGCAGCCGGTAGAGCAGTCTCGTGCGCCCCCCGGGACGGACCGCGATCAGCCCGGCGATCGACGCCCGCCCGGAGCTGCGCCCGGCCACTTTCACGATCGGGGTCTGGCCCCGACGTCCCCAGGTTCGGCCGCGCGGCGGCGTCAGATGCTGGCCTGCCTCGTCCTCGAAGCAAACGAAGGCGCCGAGCGCGGCCTGTGTCCTTTTATCGCAGGCCACGTTGTCGCCTTCCAGGCGCCGATCGCGAGCTCGTCGCGCTGGGCGGCCCGTCGCGCTGGCATCTGCGGGGTGAAGCCGAGCCGACGGATCAACCGGGCTGCCGCGTCGGCGCTGTAGGAGATATGGAACCTGCGGCCGATCAGCCTGGCGACCCGAGCCCCGGTCCACACCTGGCCCTCATCCCAGCCGAACGCCGCCGGGCCCTCATCCAGCATCGCGGCCAGCTTGGCCTGCGACTTCGTACTGAGCTTGCACCCGCTGCCCCAGCGGGCCCCGGCTTGCCAACGCCGCCGTCCCACCGCGCTCGAAGTCCGTCCTCCACCGGCATACCGACCGCACCGTCACCCGCAGCCGCTTGGCGATCTCCGAAGGCGTGACGCTCTCGACGAACATCGCGGCAGCCTGCATCCGCAACGCCTCGCGACGTGCCCGCCCCGCGGCGTCCAGCCCGCCGCCTTGCGCATATCTCCCATCAACTACATAGCGCCGTCAGGGCCGTTCGTCAGCACAGCGAACCTCGCCGAGACGACATCAAAGCACCGTCCTCAGTATGCGCGGCCGCTGCTAGAGTTCCTGGAAGCAGTGAGGCCTTCCTGGCCCGGATAAGCATCCGCCCGGGGAGGCTTTTTTCATGCCCTGGACCTGCTTGTCGCCGTCCTGATCCGGTCACTGGTCCGGTCGGTGGCTGCCGGTCCACGCATGCGGCACCGGTAGTTGATCCACACCGTGCGAAGGAGTTTCATGCCAGACGTTGTGCGCCCCGCGAAGGTTGCCGACCGCCCGACAGTGGAGCGGCTGTGGCTGATGTTCCGTCACGACATGTCGGAGTTCGATGGCTTGCTCCCCAACCTAAACGGGACCTTCCGCAGCGATCGACTCCACCTGGCGTTCACCGACGCCGACTGGGCGCCGTACCTGCTGATGAGCGACGCCCACCCCGTCGGCCTTGCCTTCGTCCGTGGCCTGACTGCTGCGACGCGCGTTCTGAACAGCTTCTTCGTCGTGCGCGGAGCACGGCGGAGCGGGGTCGGGCTGCGTGCCGTGCAGGAGATCGTAGCCAAGCACCCGGGTCCGTGGGAGATCGCCTTCCAGGACACCAACGTGACCGCAGTTCACTTCTGGCGGCGCGCCGCGACGCAGATCGCCGGCGAGGCATGGGTTGAGGAGTACAGGCCGGTACCACAGCGGCCGGACCTGCCACCGGATGTCTGGATCTCCTTCAGCGTCCCCGCGAAGTCCTATGGCTGAGCACCGGAGAGCACCAGGGTCAGACGGGGACTCGAACGACCACCGCGTGATCATCATGGTTGTGTGGACTCCTGAGGGTCGTGCGGTGGCCGCGGAGCGCAGCACGGACGCCGCCCGCCGACCAGTGACGTTCGAACAGGTCATGGCGCGGATCGCAGGCACGTTCAAGCGAGTGGAACCGCGTGCCAGACCCGCGACTTCGTGCTCGGGTTGTTGTCTGGCGCTGAGTGGAAGGACTGCTGACGGCTGGCCGAAAGAAGATCAAATAACGCTGACAGCATCACGAGACACTAGGGTGACCGCTATGCGATGGGGGGATCGTCCGGTCTGGGTCCGGTGCACGGCGGCAGTGTACGTGGTCGGATTCCTGGAAGGGACGGGAGCGCACGGGTACTTCCTGGTGACGGGCGGGCTCGATGCCTACAACTACGCACCGAGGCTCGTCCAAGTGCTCTTCCACGTGCTCTTGCTGCTGGATCCTCTGGTCGCCCTGATGATCATCCGCGCCCACCCCCGTGGGCCGTTGCTCGCTGCCGTGGTCATGCTCGCGGACGTGATCGGCAACTGGAGCGTCGTATGGAGCGCGGTCATGTCGCGTCCCACCGCGTTTCTCCGTCCGACAGGACTCTTGCCGATCACGGTCTTCGGCATCTTCGTCCTGCTCACAGCGCTTCCGCTCCGCCGGGCGCTGGCATCCAGTGGCGGCGCCGATGCCTGCGTTCCGCCTCCTGCCGAAGCTGGCTGACACGCGGTGCGTCGGCCCCGGCCAGGCGCCCTCTCCCGCCTCAGGCCACAAGGTACGAGCCAAGGGTGCGCGCGGGGTTTCGATCGGGATCCGTGTCCGCTACCGCAGTTGGTCGCGACGGCGGGTCAGGTAGGCGGTCTCGGCGGTGTTGCCCGCCAGTTCGATGGCTTTGTCGTAGGCCGCGCGCGACTGCTGACTGCGGCCCAGCCGGCGCAGCAGGTCGGCGCGGGTGGCGTGGTAGGCGTGATACCCGGCCAAGCTGTGCTCAAGACGGTCGACGGCCGCCAGTGCCACCTCCGGGCCGTCGAGCTCAGCGACCGCGATGGCGCGGTTGAGGGCGATGATCGGCGAAGAGTCGAGGCGGACGAGTTGGTCGTAGAGGGCGACGACCTGCGACCAGTCGGTGTCCCGCATGTCGCGGGCGCAGGTGTGCACGGCGTTGATCGCCGCGAGGATCTGGTAGCGACCCGGAGCCACCCCGGCGGCGGCAGCGGCGAGGCGCTCGCGCACCAGCCGGTGACCTTCGGCGATCAGTGCCACGTCCCACGCCCCACGGTCCTGCTCGTCGAGAGCGACCAGTTCGCCGCTGGCTGAGACCCGGGCGGGGCGGCGGGCCTCGGTGAGCAGCATCAGCGCCAGCAGCCCGGCCACCTCACCGTCCTCCGGCAGGAGGGTACGGAGCAGGCGAGTGAGCCGGATCGCCTCGGCGGTCAGGTCGTGACGTAGGGGATCGGTGTCGGGGCCGGTCGCCAGGTATCCCTCGTTGAAGATGAGGAAGAGGACGGTGAGTACGCCGGAGAGGCGTGCCGGGAGGTCCTCGGCGGACGGCACGCGATAGGGGATGCTGGCCGCTTTGATCTTGGACTTCGCGCGCGTGATTCGCTGGCCCATGGCGCTCTCGGCCACCAGGAAGGCGCGGGCGATCTCGGGCACGGTCAGACCGCCGACCATGCGCAGCGTCAGCGCCACGCGGGCTTCCATCGCCAGCGCCGGGTGACAGCAGGTGAAGACCAGCCGCAGGCGGTCGTCATCGATGGCGCCGGGAGGCTCGGGCGGGTCGTCGTGGTACGCCATCTGAGCCTTCCTGTGCTTGTCGTCGCGCTTGCTCTCGCGCCGGATCCGGTCGATGGCCTTGCGGCTGGCGGTGGTGGTCAGCCAGGCGCCGGGGTTGGGCGGTACGCCGTCGGCCGGCCACCGCTCGACGGCGGTCGTGAACGCCTCGGCCGCTGCCTCCTCGGCGATGTCGAGGTCACCGAAGTGCCTGGTCAGGGCTGCCACCACCCGCGCCCACTCGTCGTGGTGGGCGCGGGTGAGCGCCTCCTCGACGTCGCTCACTGGAACGGCCGCAGCTCGATCTTCCGATCGCAGACCTTCGACGCCTCGGTGGCGAGTTCGAGCGCCACATCCAGATCGGGGGCCTCCCACACCCAGATTCCGGCGAGGTACTCCTTCGACTCCACGAAAGGCCCGTCGCTGAACACCGCCTGCTCGCCCCGGTTGTCGATCACCGTGGCCGCGTCGGTGTCCGCGAGTCCGCCCGCGAAGACCCAGTAGCCCTGCGCGATCAGTCGTTCGTTGAACGCGCTGATGGCAGGCTGCTTGTCCGTGCTGCCGGGATTGCTCTTGTCATCGATCACGGAAACCAGGTACCGCATCCGAAGATCATCTCCTGTGGTGTCAGGACAGCGTGGTTCGGTGGTCAGGACTTCAGGCCGTTGCATACTGCGGGCGCCCGGCCGGCCGGTAGACCTGGATCGTCACGCCCTTCGAGTCGACTCGCGACTCGACCAGGTCGAGCGCAAGATCCGGACCGGTCTGCGGGAACAGTCTCGCGCCCTGGCCGAGGATCACCGGGATCACGATCAGCGTCATCTCCTCGACCAGATCGTTCTCCAGCAGCCACTGGGTCAGGGCGCCACTGCCGTGCACCTGCAGCTCGCCCCCGGGCTTGGCCTTCAGCTCTCTGATGGCCGCCGCGAGGTCGCCGTGGAGAACGGTCGTGTCCTCCCAACGCGGCGCGGTGAGCGTGGTGGAGGCAACGTATTTGGGGGCCTGGTTCAAGGCCACACCGATGGGATGTGCGTGCATCTGGTCGATTGCCCCCCAGGAACCGGCGAACATCTCGTAGGTGCGCCGACCGAACAGGAACGCCTCCGCGCGCTGGTAGGTCTGCGTGATGAACCTCCTGGTCTCGTCGTCGCCCTTCCCCCGGGCCCATCCGCCGCGCTCGAATCCGTTCCTGCGGTCATCCGACGCCGCGCCGTTTCCCTGCATCACTCCATCGATGGTGACCTGAGTCATGGTCGTCAGCTTCATGATCGGGGTCCCTTTGCTTGGCGCCGCCCCTTGTGGGCGGCCTCACCCCTGCTACGAACAGCACCGCCCCGATCCGACACCGCCTCCCGGATTTCTTTGAGGAATTTTCCGGGACGCCGGTCGTCAGCGATCCGACAGCACGACAGGGTCGCGGCGGCTGCGCTCCACTTCCTCAGGCGCGCCACCACGCTGCACGGGTTCCGACGCAGCCGTACTCCGCCCGCCATGCCCCGCCCCCGAGCGGAACCCCGCGCCGTCGTGCTCTCCGACAAGCCGCCCGCGCGCGGGTCCGCACCCTGACGAAACCCCGCCGCTTCGCTGCATAGCGGTCAGATGGAATGTCACTATAGAGAGGGCATCGCCCGTGATGCAGAGGTAAGCGAAGAATGCCCTTGTAATGGCGATCAGCACGGGTTTTTCGGGCATCGGTGCGGCCGTCCAGCTGCGGCAGGAGGGATTCCGCGATCGGATCGTGCTGGAGCAGGCTGGCGACGTCGGCGGCACGTGGCGAGACAACACCTGACTCAGGCCGTGCGAGGCGACCAGTCGTGCACTGCCGTCGGCTTCGGCGGGCGCGGCAGCTGCGCCTTTCGTAGATTGAAGAGGGAGCAACCCGCAGGGACCACGTGTGACGGCACCGGAGATCGACTACACGGCGGTGTTCGCCGTCCTTCCGAGCCCGTGCCTGATGCTGGGCACGGACCTGGTGGTCGCTGATGCCAACCCGGCCTTCTGCGAGGCGGCCGGACGCAGCCGGGCCGAGTTGGTCGGGCGGTACCTCTTCGACGTCTTCCCGAATAACACCGCCGACCCGGAGGCCGACGGAATGGAGACGCTGAAGGCCTCGCTGCACCGTGTGCTGTCCTGCGGCCAGACCGATCACATGGCGCTGCAGAGGTACGACATTCCGGTCGCTGGCAGCCCTGAGGTGTTCAAGGAGCGGTGGTGGACGGCGATCAACGTGCCCGTCCTCGGCCCGGACGGCAAGGTCGCCTGGATCCTCCACAGGTCCGAGGACATGACCGATGTCGTCCGCGCTCGCCGCACGGCGCCCCTGCCGTCGGTCAGCCCCGGCCGGGAAGCGGCCATGGAAGCCGAGCTGTACGCCCGGGCCCGGCAACTACAGCGGCTGAACGAGGAACTGCAACAGGCGCACGCCCGTGAACGGCGCATAGCCGTCGCTCTGCAGGAAACCATGCTCCACACTCCGGACCTTGGCCACCACCCGGACATCGCCGTGCGCTACCTGCCCGCAGTAGGAGCACTGAACGTGTGCGGTGACTGGTACGACACGGTCGACATGTCCGCGGGCCGCTTCTCCGTCGCGGTCGGCGACGTGGTCGGCCACGGGCTGATGGCCGCTACCGTCATGGGCCGACTGCGCAGCGCGCTGAGCGCCGCCACCCGCGCCGTCCACGGCCCCGCCCAAGCCCTGGAGATCCTCGGACTTTACGCGCGCTCGGTCGAGGGAGCCCTGGCCGCAACGGCCGTCCAGGTCCTCGTCGACTGCCGCAACCATCTGCTGATCTACAGCAGCGCCGGCCACCCCCCGCCCGTCGTGCTGCACCCTGACGGCGCGTGCGACCTACTGGACCAGGCCACCGACCCACCGCTGGGTGCCCGGCCCGAACATGTCCCCCGCCCCCAGGCCACCACGACCTACACCCCGGGCGACACCCTGCTCCTGTACACCGACGGCCTGATCGAGCGCCGCGGTGAGGACATCGACGTCGGCCTGACCCGCCTGACCGACATGCTCGCCACCTGCACCGGGTTCGGCGCGGAACACCTCGCCGACGCGGTCCTGGCCCGCCTGGACCTCGCCAGCGGCGCAGGCGACGACATCGCCATGGTCGTCGTCCGTCTGGAGTCAGGGATCGCACCGCCCTGACCGGGGCGGTGCTGGAGATCGTGGTGGCCGTCTGCCGGAGCTTCGCTGTTCACCGCGAACCGGTTCGAAGCCGCGCCGCACGCAGGGTGCGCCCTCTCCTCCGCCGCCTCCCGGGCCGAGGCATCTTCTCGGCCTCGGCCCGGTCCGCCGTCAGGTTCGAGGAGCCGCCTGGTTCGAGGAGCCGCCCGCTCCGGGCAAGCCGACTTTCTCCCCTGCGGACCAGGTGTGAACGGCCGGGCCGTGCGGTCCGCCGACCAGGCTGCTCAGGATCTGAATGTGGGCGCTCAGCGCCGGTGGACTCAGCACCGCGTCGTGAACGAGGAAGACCTCGCCGGGTTCGACCTCCCTGACGTAGTCGACGACCTCGGCCAGCTTCACCCACGGCGCACCGGCCGGCGCGAGGAGCGTGCGCACCTCCTCCTCGGGGACGGTGAGCGCGTCGCCCGGGTGGAAGACCCCGTCGACCAGGAAGCCGACGTTGTCGAACTCGGCGAAGTCGCGGTGGATGGTGGCGTGCTTTTCCCCGTACACGTGGAATTCCAGTGGGCCGACGTCGAAGGCATCGCCGTGCCGGACGGTATGGACGCGCCCGCCGAGGTCGGTGAGGTGGCGGGCGACCGCCGGGTTGGTCCAGACGTCGATGTCGCCGCTGGCCTCCCGCAGCCGGTCGGGGACGAAGTGGTCAACGTGCTCGTGCGTGACGAGCACCGCGTCGGCTCCCTCCAGTGCGTCCGGATCGCTGAAGCAGCCGGGGTCGATGACGACAGTGCAGCCCTCGTGCTGCAGCCGTATGCAGGAATGCCCCAGTGAGGTGATCTGCATGACTGGTCTCCCTTCTGTTTATACAGCCAGACTGTACAGTACTGCTGTATATCTCTCCTGCCGGTACGGTGATGCCGTGAACGAGCAGGAGATCGCGAGCGACCTGCGAGCCGCCGTCGGAAACCTGGTGCGGCGCGCACGGGCCACCGATGCCATGCCGCAGGCACAGGCCGCGGTACTGGGCTTCCTCGACCGCGAAGGCCCCATGACCACCAGCGAGCTCGCGGCCCGGCAGCAGGTCCGCCACCAGTCGGCGGCGCGGGTCGTCGGCCAACTCGTGGAACTGGGCCTCGTCCGCCAAAAGCCCCATCCGGACGACAGGCGCAAGGTCCTCGTCATGCTGACCGATCCAGGCCTGCAGGCACTCCAGGCACGTCGCGGCCGCCGAGCCGACTGGCTCGCCGAGGCCATTAGGGCAGAGCTGTCCGCCGCCGAACAGCAACAGCTCGCGAAGTCCGTCGCCCTCATCAAACGGCTGACCCGGTACGGCGACCGCAGCTGACCGTCCCTGTCTCCAGCCGGGGCACCTCACAAAGAGGTAGTACGCCGAAAGAACAACGCAGTAGCCCCTGGCCTGCGGTGATGCCGGTCTACGCAGGTCCCTTGGGCTGGGTGGTGAAGCTTGCTGAGCCAACGCCTCGTGGTGGTCGAGCACCGAGGATCGCCCGTTCCTGCTGGGCCGCAAGGGCTGGCGGTCTCGTTGACGTCACGCACGCCTCGTTCGGCTTGACGCGTGCTGGCCTACGACCGTTGTCGGTCCCGGGTGCGAGGGTGGACCACATGATCCGCACACTCGCCGTCGAGAACTACCGCTCATTGCGCCGCCTCGTCGTCCCCCTGGAGCGACTGAACGTCATCACAGGCGCCAACGGCACGGGCAAGTCCAGCCTGTACCGGGCTATGCGACTCCTTGCGGAGGCCGCCCGGGGCGGGGCGATCTCCGCACTCGCGCAGGAGGGCGGCCTGCCCTCAGTGCTGTGGGCGGGCCCTGAGAAGACAGGCCGGGCGGTGCGCGAGGGCCGCTATCCCGTGCAGGGCACCGTGCGCACGGCCCCCGCCACCCTCCAACTGGGCTTCGCCGGAGACGAGTTCGGTTACGCCGTGGACTTCGGCCCACCCTCTCCCACGGTCGGCGAAGCACGTGGTGAGCCGTCTATGTTCAACCTCGACCCCGAGATCAAGCGCGAGTGCATCTGGAGCGGCCCAGTGCTGCGCCCCGCCGCGATCCTCTCCGACCGCGCGGGCGCCGCCGTGCGGGTGCGCGGCGCGGACTCCACCTGGTCGCGGGCGCACGGCATGCTGCGCCCGTACGACAGCATGCTCGGCGAGCTGGCCGACCCGCAGCGCGCCCCGGACGTGCTCGCGGTGCGCGAGTTCATCCGTTCCTGGCGCTTCTACGACCATGTCCGCACCGACGCGTACGCGCCCGCCCGCGCCGCCCGCATCGGGACCCGTACGCCGGTGCTCAGCGGCGACGGCTCGGACCTGCCGGCCGCACTGCAGACAATCCGTGAAACCGGGGACACGGCGGCCCTGGACGCGGCGGTGGACGCGGCGTTCCCGGGCAGCCGCGTCGAGATCACCGACCACGGCGGGCGGTTCGAACTCACCCTGCGCCAGCACGGGTTGCTGCGAGCGTTGACCGCCGCCGAGCTGTCCGACGGTACACTGCGCTATCTGCTGTGGACGGCCGCGCTGCTCACCCCGCGCCCACCCGCGCTGCTCGTCCTGAACGAGCCGGAGGCCAGCCTGCACCCGGACCTGATCCGGCCGCTCGCCGAACTGGTCCTCACCGCGACGAAAGACACCCAGATCATCGTGGTCACCCACGCCCGTTCGCTGGCCGATGCCCTCGCCAAGGGGGCGTCCCGGCATCGTATCGATCTCAACCGCATCGAGCTCACAAAGGACTTCGGCCAGACCAAGGTCGCGGGCCGCGACAGCCCGCTCGACGAACCCCTCTGGCACTGGCCCAAACGCTGAGCCTGACTCCATCCGTAGCGAGCGACCCCCGGAACGGATTACGTCCAGGGAGCCGCTGGCTTTCACCGGGCGGCGCCTCCTGCTGGGACGTCGCCACGGCTGGTGCAGGTGCGCGGATCTGCCTGTAACAGCCGGATTGAAGAGCGGCCTCGGGCTCCGCCAGCGCCTCCTCAACCGTCAGGACGAAACGGTCGCCCGCCAAAGTCCAGGCTCGAGGTCCTCGCGCCACAGCAGTTCGGCGTCGGCGGGCGGGAACTGGGCTCAGTACTGAAGTAAGCGGCGGCGAACGCCAGTTGATGTTCTGTGTCCGGCTCGGACGGCTCTCGGTCTCCCTTCACGACGTGCGGACCAAAGACGGTGACCCCACCGCCAGTCCCGAACTTGCCAGCCACCGAAGGCAGTTCGTTTCGGCGCAATCTGGTCGTGGGTTGAGCACAACGCGCTCCCCGCGGCTCCAGCAGTTCGTGCGTGCCGCCCAGTCGCGCCCGATGTCCGCCCCCGAAGCATCGAAGTCGCCGACGCTCCTCCAGGGCGCCGCGAGTATGCGGTTCGACCTCACGCCGCTCAGAAGCGGTCTGACGCACCCCAGTTGACGGCCCATGACGTCGCTCTGACGTGCCGAGTTCGGTGCCGACGCTGGAGGGCACAGGAACGTATGCCCGATGCACCCTTCTGCGCCCCGAGGATTCCGCTTGGGGAGGACATGCCAAGAACACGGTCACCTGTGCCCAACGGCTGACCCAGCAGCCTCAGGATGAGTCCCGAGCGCCTCTCGGTACGGGCGCTCAGAGCACAGCGAGCGGACAACATCGAGGGGGAACGAACGTGTCCATACCAGGTTCACGCCGGGACCACAGAGGGCGGGGCAGAAGGCCGAACACGCTGCGCCGTGCCCTGACGGGGGCGATAGTGGCCGCAACGGCGGCAGCGATCGCGTTCGGTGGCACGTCGGCGGCTGTTGCGGTGCCCGTAGCCGCGTCCGCGCATCCCGCCGCCAGCGCCGACCAGGCAAGCGCAGTCACGAAGGGCGGGGCGGGGCGCACCGTCACGTCCAAGATGACCAAGGTGCCGGTGACGAAGCTGGTCACCAGCACCCCGGACCGCGCGGGCAACGTCAAGGTGCTGCTGGCCAACGGGAAGACCGTTCCCATCCCGGCGGACGACAAGGACCGCGTGATGCGCCGCGCCGCCCAGCAGGCCAAGGTCCACCCGGAGGGCACCGTCTACGGCGACTGCGGCAGTTCCTACATCACGCTGGAGGAGAAGTCGAACCGCTACCCGGTCGCCATCCGGACCGGGTTCAAGGTGGACGAACCGGCCGTCGGCTACGACTGGTTCGCCACCGTCTACGGGCCGCACTACACCCACGAGTACACCAGTGGCGGCGACCTGTTCTTCGACAGCAGTTGGGACGGCGGGTATCAGAGCGACCAGAACCAGGCCGAGGGGTTGTACGTGGCCGAGGTCGACCCCGGCGCGTCCGACGCCGTGCTGTTGACCGGGGACGTCTGCTTCAGCGGGGGCCCCTTTGACCTGGCGTACCTCACCGTGCCCAAGGCCGCCTGCCTCAATGCCATGCCGAACGGGGCGGTGACTTCCGGCGGCGGGTGGATCAGCAACACCACCGCTCCGGTCGCGCATCGCAACAAGACCACCACCCCGCCCGGCCCGGCCGGTACTCGGGCGAGCGCCGCGCAGGCCTGCCTGCGCAAGCCGCTCGGCAAGGGCAGCACGGCGACGGGGGACATCACCGGCTGGCAGGACGCACAGAAGTTCGTCGCCACGGTGTCGCCCGGAACCACTATCGCCCGGTGTCACCTGATCGCCAACACTCTCGGCGGGAAGGGACAGATACGGGACGGGGGACAGAACAACCTGGTCCCCTGCTGGCAGGTGGGGATGAACACCGGAACGCCCAGCATGCGAACCTATGAGGCGCAGGTCAAGACCGCGGTGACGGCCGCCAGCATGGGCCCGGATGATGCGGTCTTCTACCAGGTGACGCCCGACTACTTCGACGCCACCAGCACGATCCCCTACGGCGTCACCATGAGCGCTACGGTTGAGCGGGCGAACGGCACGACCCAGTCGCTGTTCAGCAACGTCTTCATCACCAACAGCCAGGCCAGCAGTGGATTCAACCTCGGAAACTGATTCGGACTGATCCACACCATCGGGAGCCAGGATGAGCCGTACCACCCCGCCGCGGCCGGTCGATGTCACTGCGGTCCTCCCTCAACTGGCTCCGCTGGCACGCACGGCGACCCGGTTGCATCCCCGCGCCGGGTCGCCGTCGTGGTACGACAGTTCCGTCGGCGGGCCGCTGCTGTGGCCCGCCGCCGAGCCGTGGCCGTACTGCGCAGGCCCGCACGTACCGGACGGGAATCCGGCCACCTCACCCGGTGACGTACGGCTGCAACGGCGCATCCGGGCGGCAGCGGCGAGCCGACCACCGGGCCAACCGCGCTTCACGCCAGAGGAGTTGGCCGTCGACGAGCGGATCAACGCCGGTCGCCCGTGGCCCGAGGGCCCGGTCGCCATGCTGCCCGTGGCCCAGTTGTACGTGCGCGACGTCCCCTCGCTGCGCCCGCCCGGGCGGGCAGATCTGCTCCAGGTGCTGTGGTGCCCCTTCGACCACCCGCCGGACCCCAAGCCCGCAACCGCGCTGTTCTGGCGGTCCGCCGCCGCGGTCACCGACGTCCTGACCGCGCCCCCGGAGCCAGCCGTGGTTCAACTCGACGGCTACGTGCCGCAGCCGTGCCTGCTCGACCCGGAGCAGGTCACCGAGTACCCCGACTCCATGGAGTTGAGCGAGGAGTTGCGGGCGCGGCTCGGGGATTGGAGCACGTGGCAGGCGGCTGGCGCCGCTCCGGACAGGTCCTACGCGCCAGCCCCGGAGGAGTTCTACCGCAACGAGTTGTCCGTCGCTCCCGGCTGGAAGGCCGGTGGCTGGACACGCTGGGGCCTCACCGACCCCGTCCCCCGGGTCTGTCCGGCCTGTGACGCCGAGATGGACCCGCTGCTGACCATCGCCTCGACCGAATGGGACGACAGCACCCGCAGCTGGATCCCGTACGAGGAAGCCCACGCCGCGCCGGCCACCGCGGACCCCGACCCGGCGAACCCGGCCATGGTCGAGATCGCCGGAGGCTACGATCTGCAGCTCTACGCCTGCCCGGAGTCACTGGATCATCCGCACACTGACCTGATCCAGTGACGTTCTTCCAACGTTGATCACTCCCCGTTTCCACCATCATGCGAGGCGTGGACGAGAAGCCACCACTTCGCTCCCGCCCGGAAACCTAGTCGAGGCAGTCCAGGTCGGGCCCGCGCGGGTGTGACAGCCACGTGCCCTGGCCCACCATGGTGATCGAAGAGTGGTTGTCGGTCACCAGTCGCAGGCAGCCCGCCGGCCACAGTGCGCCGCCGTCGAGTTGGAACGCCCCCGGAAGTCCGGGGGCGCCGATCACCTTCTCCCTGTCGTGCAACGACGCGCCGTACGGCACCGCGTAGTAGATCGAGGGCGGGACGCTGATGCGGTTGCGGGTGAGGCCGGTGTAGACGGAGGCGTTCTGGATCTGCAGCCGTCGGCCGTTCACCACGACGGCCGCTGGCAACCCGTTTGACTGCAGTCCGTAGCCCTCGTACATCGCGGCGATCCGGGTGGGAGGCATCGACGCGCAACTGCGGCCGCTGAGCAGGTCGATGCCGATGTGCGCCAACTGTTGCGGTGGAAACGCCGTGGTGGAGCGGATCACGTCAACGGGGACCCGCCCGCAGTCACTGCTTCCCGAGGCCATGGAGTGCTTGTCCGGTCGGGAGACGATGCCGGGGCCCTCCGACCACTGGCCGGGGATGGCCACATCGGCGTAGGGGTGCTTGGCGAGGTTGTCCGGATCCAAGAAGGTCAACGCGGTCTGGCCTGCGGCGTTGTCATGGGCGACGATGAAGGCATGCAGGGCGTCGGAGTACTGCCAGTCCGCGGAAACCGCGTTGACGACGGAGAGACTACGCGAGTTGGCGGCCGTCTTCGCCTGCCATCCCGAGGCGGTGAACACCTCGACGTCTGACTGGAAGGTCGGATCCGAAGAGCGCCAGACGAACTGGCCTGCTCCGTTCGGCGCTGCCCCGGCGCCGGTGGTGTCGGTGAACGTCAGGTAGAACTCGCCGTCGAGGCGGACGACGCTCGGCTGGCCAGCGCCGTAACTGTTGTGGGTGTCCTGCTGGTTGGCCGGGGTGATGATGGGCCGGTCGTTGTTGAGCCTGGTCCAGTTGATGCCATCGGGGCTGGAGGCGACGCCGATTGTGGTGGGTTCGCCGTCTTGCCGCTCGGCGCCGTAGTACATGTAGTAGGTGCCACCGACCCGTACGACCGATGGATCGCAGGTGTGCTTGTTGTCGAAGCTGCCGGTGCCGGTTCCGTCGAACACGATCTGGTGTGGCGCCGATCTGCCCCGGGCGTGGAACGGCCCGTCCAGGCTGGGCGACTCCGCGTACAGGATGTCGTCGCCCGGCACCTTTCCGCCGGCCGTCTGGCCGCACCACCACATCTTGTAGTCGCCGTCCTGCATGATGCTCGGCGCGTAATCGTATGCCGAGCCGCCGACGACCGGGCCGTTACTCGACCGGTAGGAGTCAGTTCGCAGGGTGGGTGGGCCCGCCGACGCGCGGGTGGCCGCGGGCAGGGCCACGGCCAGCACGGCCGCGGTGGCGACGATGGATCTCATGGCGGTTCGCAGCATGCCTTCTCTCGTTTCGATGGAGTAAGCGGGTCGGCTCCCAGCAAGCACCCGCGAACGTCTCAGGCGTACATCAGCAACTTCGTGTCGCTCAAGGGCTGAAGCCAGTTGGCAACTGGCCCCCTCACCTCCTTCCAGCAGGGCACGACACGCCCGCCTCCTCTGAGGGCGTCCTCCGTGCCCCTGTCACGACGTGTGGATCGCACGCCGCCCGGCGCCGGGTGGTAAGGCCCGACGGCCGTCGGCATGCGGTCCGTGAAGTGCCTTGCGTACGAAGGCATTTTTCGGCAGGCGATGGCGCCGGACTCGATGATGGGAATCCGGCGCCAGGCCCTTCATGCGTTGGGTTTGGCTGGGTTTCGCGACGGAACACCCAGATCAGCGTCTGCCGTCAACTCGCCCGGGAACGCTGGCGGTTGCGGCGCCATACTGCGGCGGCGCCACCGGCAAACGCGGTCGCCACCACTGCGGAGCCGCCGAGCTGCATGGGAGTCGGGGACGCAGGTGACGGCGTGGTCGCCAGGCCGTAGCCGCCAGCGAGCCCCTTGCGGTCGTACGCGGAGCCCGGCAGTTTGTCCGCGTAGCGGCTGTGTACCAGCTTCTGGTAGTCGGCGAGCGTCACCGCCTGCTTGCCTTGCAACCCTGATGCCGCTTCCCGGTTGAGCGGTTCGACCGCGTCGTCCTGCAGGCGATACCAGGCGTGGATCTGCGGCTCGGTGAAGACCATGGAGTGGCTGGTGGTCTGTTGCCCGTACGTGACATCACTGTCGCCGTCGCGCACGCCCGCCAGATGCCAACTCCCGCCGCCCTTGGCCGCGGAGGAGAGCAGAACCGTGGCCTTGCGCCCGTGGGCGCCGATCGCCACGGAGGCCAAGTACGACAGGCGGGCCACGTTGCCCGCGGTGGGACTCGTCCTTCCCGCTACGAAGGCGGGTGCGAGCTCGTACAGCGCGACAGGGTCGTTCAGGTTGAACGCCTGCCGGTCGTCAGGTTTCCCGGACACCGTCGGCCCGGCCGCGTCCGAGCCGCCGTCTGTACCGACATTCGCCGTTGCGCCGAGGAATCGGGAGACCGCGTTGTGCACCTGTGCGGTCTGGAGGACCTGCCGTGCGCCCTGGTAGTCGGGGATGGCACGCGGGTCATCGGTCGCCTGCGCCTGCGCACACAAGGCGGTGGAGAGCAGAGTCGCCGCCGCACCGAGGGAAAGGGACAGGCCCGCGAGACGGGCAGCACTTCGTGGTATGGAGATTCTCTTGCCGCGCATTGCCGCCCGCCTTACTTGTGTATCCCGAGGCGTGAATGGGTCCATTGGAACGACGAGTTGTTGACGTAGTCGTTGTAGTTCCACCAGGTGTAGGTCCGGGTGGACGGCCAGGGGTCGCCGACCGCGATCATTTGCGATGACGGGTCGTAGCCGTAGACGACGTTCATGTGGCCGCCGCCGGAATTCCATCCGATACGGACGGCGAAGGGGCGGCCGCCGTCGATCTCCTTGCCGACCTCGGAGAAGGAGGCACTGCGATCGAGGTCGTACCCGGTGTTGTTCAGCCCCACGTTTGACAGGCCGTTGGCGATGTCGTCGAGCGTGGCAGGCTGGTCGTCGCAGCTGAGGTTGCCGTTCTGGGCCGCGAGTCGGCAGAAGTCGTACTGGTTGTACTTGGTGTAGCCCCAGTACTTGGCGATGGTCAGACCGGTGGCGTCCCAGCACCATTCGTCCTGGACCTGCTTTTGCATGTCTATGGTGAGGGCCACGCGCCCAGTGGGGTTGGAGCGCGCGGGCGAGCAGGCCGGTAGGTTGCTGGTGTTCCCTTTGATGAACGCGGCGGCGATGTAGAAGGATCCGGAGTCCGACCAGACCCAGTGGGGGTCGTTCTCCACCGGGTCACCCTGGACGCGGCAGGTCATCGATACCGTGCTGCCGACCGCGGCCTGACCGACGACGTGGGCGGAAAGGCTGGCCGATGACCGTTCGTTGATGTTGCTGTAGTGGCCCTGACCGCCCGTCACAGTGCCGGTTACGTTACCGGCCCGGGCTTTGCCACCACTGAGCAGGAACGCGATGGTGATCGCGGCTACCGCGATCACCGCTAATGGTCTCCACAAGGTTATGACGCGAGAACGATGCATATATGGACACTTTCGAGCTGTGGGGGGAAGTGTTGCGCAGGCCGTGGGTTGGTCGACGCTGAGCCAGCCGGGTCGTCACCCGGCGACGTCCATGCGCGATCGGCCGGTGTTCAGTTCGCGGAATATGGTCCGGACCTATCGGCCCGGGCTCTCTCCGCGTGCGCGTTCCGCTACCGCCTAAATTCGCTCCGCACACGTACTGCCGCGTGCACGGCGACGGCAACGAACAACAGCGGCACCGACTCTGACCTGCCACGATCAGAAAGCGCAAGCAAATTACTACATCATCTTCACTGGCGCTGCAAAGCGACCGTGCGTCAACTTCCCTAATTACTGATGAGTAGCCAAGAGCCCCGCAGGTCATCTGCATCTACCGGCTTTCGCACGGCACTTGGCGCGTCACGACAGGTATGACGGACCGCTACCGACAGTCACTCATTAAGTGAACTCCCGCAAAACTCAGCCAAGTTGCGGGAGCGACCGTGAACACCGATACGATGCGCGGCAATCCGTTCGCCGATCACTCGGCGTCCCCCTCACGGAGGAGGTTGCCCTGCCCATGAAGCACGCCAAGCACGCACGAAGAAACCCCAGCCGGTTGCGCGCCCGGGTCGCCGGTACCACAGGCACACTGGCCGTCGTCCTTGGCGCCGGGATCGTGCCAGCCGAGGCTGCTGGCAAGGCCGCCGGGTCGCCCACGGCCAAAACGGCGCCCTTAAGCGCGGCGAACGCCCCGGGCGATCTGACGCTCCCCGCTCCGACCGGGCCCTATCGTGTCGGGACGGTCGACCTCCACCTGCGCGACACGGCACGCACGGATCCATGGGAGCCCGGCAACAAGCCGCGCGAGCTGATGGTCTCGCTGTGGTACCCGGCCACTGACACCGCCCACCATCCCCCCGCGCCCTGGATGCAACCGCTCGCCGCCGCACACTTCCTGGCCGCCGCGCAGGTCCCACCGAACACGCTCACCTTGCCCACCACCGCCGGGCACACCGGAGCACCGGTTGATCACCAGGCAGGCAAGTTGCCGATGGTGCTGTACTCCACCGGGCGCGGCTCGGACCGCGCGACGGGCACCGCACTCGCCGAAGATCTGGCCAGCCGCGGCTACCTGGTCGTCACCCTCGACGACACCCACGATGACAGCGAAGTGCAGTTCCCCGGCGGACGGCTGGAAGTGAGCACCATGCCGCCAACCACCCCCGCGTCCCAAGTGATCGCCACCCGAGTCGCCGACACCCGCTTCGTCATCGACCAGCTGAACATGGTCGCCCACGGCCACAACCCGGACGTGGACCACGCACCGCTCCCCCAAGGGCTGTCCACGGCGATGGACATGACTCGAATCGGCATGTTCGGCGCTTCCCTCGGCGGAGCAGTGGTGCCCGCGGCGATGCAGGCGGACTCCAGGATCGGCGCCGGTGCGAACCTGGACGGACAGTTCTTCGGGCCGGAGACCACTCGGGACCTCAACCGCCCCTTCCTGCTGTTCAGTTCCCAAAACCACGACCGCCACGACGATCCGAGCTGGGCGACCTTCTGGCAGCACCTGCACGGCGAGCGGTTCGACCTGAAGCTGCTCGGCGCCCAGCACCTCTCCTTCCTCGACCACGAGGCGCTGTTCTCACAGGCACCAGGTGCCTTCAAGCAATCCCCCACCCAACTCGTCCAAGATCTCGGCACGATCGCACCCGACCGCGCCATCGAGCTCCAACGCGCCTACCTCGCGGCCTTCTTCGACAAGGAGCTGCGCCACCAGCACAGCCCGCTGCTCGACGGCCCCTCCCCCAACAACCCGGAAGTCGCCTTCGCTGACTCGCCCGTCCGTCAGCCGCCCCCACCCACCGCTCTGTACCGCTGCTACAACCCCGCCAACGGCGACCACCTCACCACCACCGACGTCAGCACCACCAACACCAGCTGCGAGGGCTATCCCGGCCTCGACGGCCGCCTCGGCCACATCCCCGCCCAACACGTCGCCGGCACCATCCCCCTCTACCGCTGCTACAACCCCGCCAACGGCGACCACCTCGACACCACCGACCCCAACTGCGAGGGTTATCCCCACAAGGACGAACGCCTCGGCTACATCTACACGACCCAGGTCCCCGGTTCCGTCCCCCTCTACCGCGGCTACAACCCCACCAACGGCGACCACATGACCAGCACCGATCCCAACTGCGAGGGTTACCCGCACAAGGACGGCCGCCTGGGCTACGCACTCCCCTAGGCGTCGTCGGTCGCGGCGAGCGGGTCGTCGGCGTGGGCTTCGATGAACTGCTCAAGGTCCTCGCCACAGCTGTTCAGCGTCGGCGGGCAGGAACTGGGTCCAGTACTGAAGGTAGGCGGCTGGGAAGGCCAGTTGGTGTGCTGCGACCGGCTCGGGACGGCTCACGTGTCCCCGTCACGGCGTACAGAGCGAGTGCCACGGCGATGGCCCAGGCGGCAAGGCCCAGCCGCCGGGGTCGGCTGGGCCTTGCCGCCTGGGGCCGATGACGTCCCAAACGCCGGTTCGGGTCACGCTGAAGGCGTTGACGTAGGCGTTCAGCGGCACAAGGTGCGCAGGGTGGTGAGGCAGTCCGCCGCCCGGCGCTGTGGGTCGGTGTCGGTGCTGGTCCAGGCGATCCGGGCGTCCGGCCGGATGAGTACGGCGGTGACGTCCTGCCAGATCGGATGCACCACCTTGGTGTTGACGGTTCCGGCCCGCTGCTCCAGGCCATTCGTGGGGCACGGTGTCCGCGTCCCGTCGAGGTCCAGCAGCAGTGGTCGGCCGTGGTGCATCAAGTGGTGGGCGGTGGTTGCGCCGACTGCGTCCAGGGCGAGGCCAGCCAGCCGGGTGCCGTTCAGCGGGTGCGCGCCGGGTTTGGCGTCGGCGGGGAGCGGGTCGTCGAAGCCGGCGATCCGGCGGGCCCACTGGCGGTTGGTCCGCGGTTCGGTGAGCGCGGCGGACCAGACCTCGCGCAGCGCGATCTGTTCCGGGCTCGCCGCCGCGAACAGGGCGAGCTGGGCGCGGGTGTTGTGGATGACGGCGCGGGCGGCCGGTCGGCGCTCTGTGTCGTAGCTGTCGAGTAGCCCGTCAGGCGCCCGGCTCTGGAGGGTGGCGGCCAGCTTCCAGCCCAGGTTGGTGGCGTCCTGGATGCCGAGGTTCATGCCCTGACCACCGGCCGGGAAGAACATGTGCGCCGCGTCCCCGGCCACCAGCACCCGTCCGGCCCGGTACCGCGCGGCCTGGCGGGTGGCGTTGCCGTAGCGGGAGAGCCACCGGGGGTTGCGGATGCCCAGGTCCCGTCCCAGCAGCGTGCGGGTCTGCTCGCGCACCTCCTCCAGGGTCAGCGGTTCGCTGGTGCCGTGGTGCATGGTGGCCGTGGACAGGCCCGCCAGTCGGTGGACGCCGTCGCCGATCGGGGCCGCCAGGAACGAACCGGCCGGTCCGGTGGCGGCGAGCGGCGCGGTGGGCGGATCGTCGAGTTCGACGTCGGCGAGCCACCCGGTCATGGTGGTGTCCTGACCGGGGAAGTCGATGCCGGCCGCCTGGCGCACCGCGCTACGGGTGCCGTCGCAGCCCACCACCCACCGGGCCTGCACGGTCCGGTGGGTGCCGCCTGCCCGTATCACCACCTCGGCGGCGTCCGGCCCCTGGGTGAGTGAGACGACCTCCTCCCCGCGCAGCACTCGGGCGCCCACGGCGGCCGCGTGCTCCTCCAGGAGTTGTTCGGTGACGGACTGACCGAGCGCCAGCATGAAGGGGTGCACCGCCCCGACTGTGGAGAAGTCCAGCCGGGTGGTCGCCGCGCCGAAGTGGCCGGTCGGCACCGGGGTGCCGCGTTCGATGAACCGCTCCGCGAGACCGCGGGTGGCGAAGGTGTCCAGCGTGCCGGCCTGCATGCCGACCGCGCGCGACCGTCCGTCCGGTGCCGCCCGGCGTTCCACGACGGTCACCTCCACCCCGTGCAGGCGCAACTCCGCGGCGAGCCAGAGCCCCACTGGGCCGGCCCCGGCGATGACCACGTCGAGCATGACAACCACTTCCTCTCACTCTTGGGACGATGCGCCATGACGGCGGCGCGCCGATGCGCTGGCACGGGGGCGGCCTCGTGGCGTCAGGTGGGCAATGGGCTCAGCGGGCGCTGCCGAGGTTCCGGTCGGCGTCGGCGCCTTCGAGCATGAGGGTGGTCTCCTCGATGCGGCGGAAGCGGCCGTCGGGGGCGAACTCGCCGAAGAGGTAGACCTCCATGCGGACGGTGGAGCCGTCGGTCTTGATGACTTCCATCGTGTGGCGGTCGGCGTAGCGGTCGCCGGTAGAGAGTTCGTCGTGCACCTCGACCGAGCCGCCGGCGACGACCGTGCGCAGGTGGGCGATGTGGGCGAGGAACTCGGTGCGGTTCGCCCAGCTTCCGTCGGTGCGCTGGCGGTAGTCGGGGGCGAAGTGCCGGTCGGCGGCCTCGTCGAGGTCGAGGCCCGGGGTGAGGAGCAGGTCGGTGAGGGCGGCGCGGGCGTCGGTGTGGTTCATGGGGATTCCTTCGGGTTGGGTGCGGGAGTGGCCCGCCGTGTGTCGATCGAAGATGCGTGCGTCGGGCACGCTTATTACCGTACCCGAAAAGCGTGCGCCGCGCACGCACATCGTTCCGACTGCCGCCATGAACAACCGGACCTCGGGCTGCCGAGCGCCCGCAACAGCTGACCAACAGGCTCGCGCTCACTCCGGTCCGACTCCCCCAGCAGCGTGGGCACTTGCGTGGTTGGCGTGGTGGCGTGGGGAGGTGGACGCGACAGCGATCCTGGCCCTGGCCCGCCCCGGCAGTGAACGCTGCGGCACGCCCCCGGTCGAGATCACCACTGACTGGCACTACAGCGGCGGGCTCAACGAAGGTGTTTCTGCTACAGCGCACCCGTCTTCTCGCCGACGGCAAGAGCCCGCAGCAGGCGAGGAACTCCAGTCACGTTGAAGCGACGCTGCGACCGCTCATGTCGAGAGCAGCAGGTTGGTTCTTGACTTCGGATGCCGTTTCGAGGCGACTTCGGATGCCGCTCTGCTCCTGAGGACTTCGATCCGAGCCGTCAAGGCACTGGCCGCATCCCCGGGGACGGGTCACTCGCCGCGGGAAGGGCGCGGATGCTCCATGCGGGAGAGCCAGGTCGTGAGCAGTGTCTCGAGCGACTCAGCCTCGGCGGGCGTCAGCAGATCCAGCAAGTGGCGTTCGTTGCGCATGTGGTCGGCGAACGCTCGGTCGATCAGTTCACGTCCGGGTCTGGTGAGGGCGACGATCCGGCCGCGCTGGTCATCGCCGGAACGGCGGCGGGTGACGAGTCCGGCTCGCTCCAGGCGGTCGATTCTCTTCGTCATCGCGCCGGTGGTGACCATGGTGTGCGCGGCGAGCTCACCGGGTGCCCGCTCGTAGGGATCCCCGGCGCGGCGCAGCGCGCACAGGACGTCGAACTCTCCCTCGCCGAGGCCGTAGCGACGGTAGACGAGGCAGAGCTCCTCGGTGAGCCGGTCGGCTAGGCGGTGGAGCCGCCCGATCACTCCTTGCGGGGTGATGTCGACGTCGGGGCGCTCGCGGCGCCAGTCCGCCTGGATGCGGGCCACGCGGTCCATCGGCTCACCTTGCTCCATGCACCCCATGATAGCTTCCCGGGAAGCTATATTAGCTTCCATGGAAGCTAATATCCGCTGGGTGGCACTGACCGCGGTCGCGCCAGTTGCCTGGGGGACCAACTACTTCGTCACACACGAGTTCCTGCCAGCCGACCGCCCGCTCTACGGAGCCGCCCTGCGGGCGCTGCCCGCCGGTCTGGTCCTGCTCGCCCTGCGCAGACAGCGGCCGCGCGGCGCGTGGTGGTGGCGGTCCGCGGTGCTCGGGCTGCTCAACATGAGCGTGTTCTTCGTCCTCGTCTACGCCGCCTCCCAACTGCTCCCGACAAGCGTCGCCGCGACCGTCATGGCTTTGTCCCCGCTGACGATGATGCTCATAGCCTGGCCCCTGGTGTCCGAACGGCCTCGGACCGCCCAACTGGCCTGCGCCGCGATCGGACTCGCCGGAGTCTGCCTCATGCTCCTCACCGGGGCGGAAGGGGTGAGCGTGCCGGGAGTCCTCGCCTCGGCCGCCGCCATGCTGGTGGCGTCCTTCGGGCACATCCTGGCCAAACGGTGGAGTGCCGGTGCCGATGTACTCGCCTCGACCGCCTGGCAGCTGATCGCAGGAGGTCTGTTCCTGCTCCCGGTCGCCGCCGCCGTGGAAGGCCCTCCGCCCGTGCTCTCGGCGCCGACGCTCCTCGCGTTCGGCTACGTCGCCCTGGTCGCCACCGCGCTGGCCTTCACCGCCTGGTTCACCGGACTGCGACACCTGCCAGCAGGGACCGTCGGGCTGATCGGACTGCTCAACCCCGTCACAGGCGTTCTGCTCGGCACAGTTGTCGCCGGGGAGACACTGACCGTTCAGCAACTGTACGGACTGATCCTGGTCCTAGCCGGAGTTGTCCTGGGTCAGCCCAAGCGCGCGGGCCGACGCGACAGCAGTCAGCTACCTCCCCATCCGGTAGCCGACGAGCGTCCCGTGCAAGCACCCACACACCGCCGATGTCGCGGCTAGTGATCGCCTCACGGAAGTTGTGCCAGACCCCGAAACTGCGGGTCGGCGCGGGCCGCGCCCAGGAGCGCCTCCAAGGCGTCCGTGTCTCCCGTCGACGGGGTGTTCGCGAGCGGGTGAACGGTGCATGCGCGCGCGATCGTCAACGGCATCAAGCAGACCCCTTCCCACACGGGCTGAACTACCCGGCGGGCAGCACCGTCGAGCCCCTCACCTGCTCCCAGGAGTTGACGTCAAATGTCACCCCCACATCAGTCAGCAGCAGGGAGGCCAAGGTGATAGCTGCCTGGTAGGACTCGGCGGTCTTGGCGTAGCGAGTCGCGATACCGCGCCACTGCTTCAGCCGGTCGGCGGCGACAGCGGTGGGCGCGCGGAGCCCCATGGCAGCCCGGGCGACCCGCTGGACAGCCCCAAGCAGGGCAAGTCGCCGGTCACTCCGGGTTGGTGAGTCATCCGGCGTACTCGTGCGGGTGATAGCGGCAGCCTGGCCGTGCCCGGAAGGCCAGCCCAGTCGTCTCCAGACCGCAATCACCACTATCCGATGGGAGCTTCATATGAATCCGATCGCCCTGCTCATCACCATTGTCACCGGCCTTATCGACACCCTTGGTGCCCTGGTCCGGTCTCTGACGGGCTGACCGAACAGTTGGCGGCTCACCGCCCATGGCCTCGACCACGATGCGGCGTTGGCGGTGCTGCGCGAGCGGCGCCCTTCGGTCGGTGCCTGGTCAGGCTGCCGTGTCGGGGCAGACGGTTCGATCGCGTTGAATGTGCCCGGTCGCAGTCAGAACGCCAAGTTCCGTGGTCGCCTTCACCAAGCACCGGGCCGGACGGCGACGGCACGCTGGTGGTCTCCGGAGTGATGCTGGAGACCGTATCCGGGATCGTGCTTCCGCTGTTGTTCGGATTGGTCACGCTGCTGATGCTCGGCATCCTTGTCGCCGGGGCGCTGACCGCTACTGTTGCGCCGCTGGTCATCGGCCTGGTGTCGGCCCCGTTGATGGGAACGATGGCCGTGTTCTTCAGGCGCGGCCGCGGCCGGGCGTACGACCTCGACGTAGACCGGCTCCATCACGACCTGCACACGCTACTCGCGCCGCTGCGCCCGCAGCCTCTCGGAGAGTCTCCGCAACTACGCCGGGCCTGAGGTGTGTTGGCCGGAGTGATCGGCGATCCAACGGTCGACCTTGGCCCACTGGGTGAGCAACCACTCCTCGCGCGCTGTGTCCCCGTCGGGAACGTCCGGGGCCCGAACTCGCCACCAGTGGGCACGGACCGGTTCGGGCAGCGGGATGCCGGTCCACAACGTGCGCACCGAGTGGATGGCGTCGAGGCCTGTGTGTGCGATGAAGACAACATCTGCTCCAGGCGCCGCCGCCAGGGCCGCGAGGGTACCGGCTGTGCGCGGAGGCAGGACGTGGCGCATGCGCGCCGCCCGTGCGGCGGCGCGAGGCTTGCCGTGCCGCCGCAGCGACGCGACGGCACTGAGATGCCGCCGACGCGTGTAGTTGCCGCCTTCGGGGAAGATCACCAGTGCGTCGCCGCGGCCCAGTCCACTCGCCAGCTTCCCCACGGCGTCCTCCGCGGTCCCACCTGCGCGCGGCGGCAGGAAGCAGTGCGGCAGCCCACCGATGACCAGGTCCAGACCCGGGTCGAGCCGCAGCGTCCGCTTCAGCACGGTGTGCGGAAGCAATGCCGCACAGTCAAGCAACAGATGGAGCAGCAAGAACGAGTCGCCGGGCCCAGCGTGCCGGACCAGAAGGATCAGCGGCCCGCCGTCCACGGTACGGGGTACGGCGGGCGTGACCCGCAGCGTGAGCCCGAACACTGGCTCCGCGGCCCGCCGCAGTGTCCGCAGCAGACGGCCCAGCAAGGCGAAGGTGGCCGCCGTGCGCCGCCGCGCGGCGTCACACGTTCCGGGCGCGTATCGCAGCCACAGACACCCGACCGCCACCACCCCGGAAAGATCCACCAGGAGGTACAGCAGGGTGAAGGCGAAGATCCGGACGAGCCGCCAGCGCCCGTGCCGCAGCGTGGAGACGGGCGCGGTGAGCACGCAGGCCACCAGCAGCGCGGCCGCGGCCACGGGCACCATAGACGCCGTCACAGCGATGGCTACGATCCGGCGGGCAACAGTCAGCACCCCGGCGGTGACGGCTCTGGCGGGGCCGTCGTCCAGTGCTCCGGTCATCGCCACCTTCTGTCGATGGGCAGGTCCCGCAGGTAGCGGGCGGAGGCGACATAGGCACGTTCGATGCGCTCCCCGGTCTGGCCGAAGTTCCGGTACCGCAACTGCCGAAGCGCGCCGAGCGGTTGTGCGGGGGGAGCTCCGCTGGGAAGCACGTGCACGGTCACCTCGGGCGGCAGGTCGGCCATGTCCCGTGCGAAGCGGTGGCGACGCGCGATCTCGAACGAGACCATCGCGACCTCCCAGGGCAGCCGCGGCGGCCGCAGCGGGGACTCGATGCGGCCGACCTGGAGCACGTAGATCTCGCGGGCGCCGAGGGCCACCGCGCGGCCGACGGGGATGCTGTTGACCAGGCCGCCGTCCAGATAGTGTTCGTCGCCCACGCGTACCGGAGGCAGCAGCCCCGGCACCGCGCAGGAGGCGAGGACTGCGTCGGCCAGCGGCCCTCGGTCGAACCAGTGCTCCGCGGCACGTTCGATGCTCGACGCCACGCACTGGAAGGGCACGGCGAGGTCCTCCAGCCGGTCGACGGGAAGGTGGCTGTCCAGCAGTCCGCGCAGCGGTTCGGAGGAGTGCAGGTGCGTACCGCTGCGTACCGCTGTGCCGATCCGCTCCAGCAGCGAACCGGAGAAGACGCCCGCGTGCCCGAGTTTCGACCACAGGTCGGCTAGTCGCTCCACTGCGGAAGACGTCGGGTCGGCAGCGACCACTACACCGTTGATGGCCCCCACCGACGTCCCCAGCACCACATCGGGCCGCAGTCCGGCCTCCAGCAGCGCCTTGAGCATCCCCACTTCGTGTGCTCCCAGTGCTCCTCCGCCACCGAGTACGAAGGCGCGGGCCGGGTGCGGCCTTCGGCCGGATACCGGGCCGCGTACCGCGTCGACCCGCTGTGCGCCTGCGTCTGCGCTGTCGTTCATGAACAGAGTGCGCCTCACTGCCTTGGTACGGGTGCGGCCCACGGGCCCGTCCACCGTGCACACGTCGAGAGCCGCGACATCCCTGTGCGGCGCGCCCTCCTGACGGCCCGGCCTGTCACCTGGGACCCGTCAGGTGCGGTGGCCCTCGACGCCGAGGGCCCGGGCGATGTCCTGGACGTTGCCGTACCTCTGGTCCCGCGGCAGCCGGGCGGCCAGGTCGACGAGGCGGTCGGGGGCGTGGTTGCGCCGCAGCGCGTCCAGCACCTCCTCGCCGCTGGCCGGATACGGGGCGCGTCCGAGGTGCCGGGCCAGCTCGGAGCGCAGCTCCACGTCCACGGGCGTCATCCCTGGCGGTGTGCCGCCGGTGAGCGCAGTGCCCGGCGCGACGTCGGCCTGCGGCTGGTCCTCGCCCGGGGGCTGCGGCTCGCGTTCCTCCTCCATCCTCGTCGAGCGGCCAGTCCGCAGCTCTCCCTCAAGCTCCTTCTTGAGCTCCTCGTCCCTCAGGGGACCGGTCTTGTCACTCCCGTGGTCGCTCATCGGACCCTCCTCGGGGTGCGGCGCCATGGGCGGGGGACGGGGTAGGGCCCTGGCGTGCCCCGCCTGCCGGCCTTCTTGCTCGTGCGGCGGCGCTACCGCTCGCCCAGTCCGCTCCGCGCGCTCTGCCGCGATCAGACGGCCTGGCGCTTCTCGTTCGTCATCGCCTGACGCTTACCCGTCCTGGTCAGCAGCATGCTGGATCGTCGATCACTGCGGCTCACCTGTGAAACACGGCGGTCGAGCAGGAGCCGCACAGTGAGTGCTCGGCTGCGGTTGCGGTGGTAGGCGGCGCGGAGGCCGAAGGCGTGACGGGCCCGGTGTGGTCCGGGACCGATGCCGCCTCCGCCGATGGCGGGCCGGGTGGGCACGGTGCTGGAGTCGGTGCCCCTCGTAGACGGCATGCTCGCGGATCAGCTGGCCAACGTGAGGAAGATCGGCAGCCCGCGCGCGTCTGACCCGGGCCAGACCAGTGCCTGTCACCGGACCTCGCCCTCCAGCACATCGTCGCGCCAGGCCACGAGCCGCTCGTCGAGCGCACCATGGCCGTCCAGCACGTGCCGGGTGACGGCATCCCGTTCGTAGGCCAGAACCGCTGCCTCCCAGACACACGGGGCAAGACCCGACCGGCCCGGACGAAGCCGGGCGGCATCGCCGGCCGGACCGACGAAGACTGCAAGGTCGGACATGTAGCCTTCGATCCACGTATGCACAAGGACGTAGTCACCGTCACCGCCAGCGTGGACGAGAAGCACGGCGAGCCCAAGAGAGCCACGCAGATACGCCGATGACAGGTGCCCCGCGGCGACCTGCAGCGCGGTCCGCAGGTTCTCGTCCGTCACGCTCCGCCCCGACGCCTCGATCGCATAGGGCTTCACCAGGTGCCCGGCAACCGTGCTGCTGCCCAACGGGCGCACCCTGCGGGCGTGGCACAGGGTCCCGCACGTCGAGCGAATACCAGGCAACACCCGAGACCGTGCCCGGCCGGGAGGCGAACGTCGCAGCCGTCTCCTGCCCCGCCGCGATGGCCTGCCGAATCAATTCGGCACCCAAGAAGCCGCTGCCCCCGATAATCAGGACCGTCATGGACCATCACGGTAGCGAACGCGGAACCGAGTCACGGACACGCGACCAGCGCCGCGACTTCGGCCGATAGTCGGCCAGCGATGCTCGGAGCTGCCCAGGTCAGACGGTCGCGACGATTCGTGGTTGGCCAGGGCATCGACCTTGATGGCCAGGTGTGCCCGCAAACAGCAGGCGAGATATATGGGGACGGCCGCAAGCAACAGCGGTGAGGCCGACGAGAGGGCACGCCCTTGTCTTCCCGACAAGGATCGTCACAGGTCAAAGAGGGATCCCAGGCGTCGTGAGAGCGAGGTGAGTGAAGGGTTTAACGGTCTGCTGACGTCCATCGGGAGACCACGAGCAGGGAAGTCTCGCGCAACCCGTATCGGGGGCGATCACCATGCGCTCCGCAGCCCGGGCCGGACACCTCTTCCGCCGGGCTGCCGTAACCAGCAGGGAAAGCAGCTCGGAGCCCGCTGCCCCAAGCTCGCCACCGACCCCCATCACGGCACCTGGACCTCCTCCCTCGCCTACCGTCTGCAGACCGGCGCCGCACCACCGGCCGCCGCGGCGGTACGTCTTCCAGCGGCCGGACGGCCGACCCCTCCACCCCCGCCTACGTCCTGAAGCGCTTCCACCGCCTCTGCCGCGAATTCGGTGTCCCTCGCACCAGCGTCCACGACCTGCGTCAACTCGCCGCCACCGACGGTCGAGGCCCCCCTGCAATGCCCTCGGCGGCAGCTCCGCCCACTGAACCGAGAACACCGCCGAGCGCGAACGTCGAAGCGGCGCGCCGTCGCAGTACTAGGGAAGCTAGCGTGCTTGGGCGTTCACAAGCTCCATCCGTTGACTTGACAATTGATGTCGCGACAACGAATATGGGAGTCGTGACTTCGACCAACGGTCTTCGTGACCATCTCGGCTATTGGCTGCGGCGCCTGTCTGATGAGGTGCACGGACGCTTCGAGCGGGAGCTTGCCGGCCATGACGTGACCGTGGCGCAGTGGACGGTGCTCATCACCGTCCACCACGGCGACGCCTCCACGACTCGGGAAGTCGCCCGCTACATCGACATCGACGCCGGAGCCGTCTCCCGTCTGGTGGACCGGCTCGTCGCCAAGGGGCTGATGACCCGAGAGCCCGACCCGACCTCCCGACGGAGCCTGCTCCTGGTCCTCACTCCAGCGGGTCGGGACCTGGTACCCCGACTGGTGGAGATCGCCGACCGCAATGAGAGCCACTTCTTCGGAGCCCTGGATCCCACTCAGCGAGACCGGCTCCAGAGCTGGATCCGCGAGCTTGTCGACACCCCCAGAACCGAAACCGACCAGTAGGAAAACCACGCCCAGGGAAGGCAGGAAAATGAACACGCGATTCCACACCGCCCGCTCGGTCACCAAGACCGCGTCCATCGCGCGACCGCCCGCCGAAGTGTTCGCGTTCCTCGCGGACCCGGCCAACTGGCCCCGGTGGGCCGTCGTCAACGTCCAAGCCATCAAGCCGACTTCAGATCCCGAGTGGTGGCTGATGGACACCCCGCGCGGTGAGGCCCGCCTGCGCATCCGGGGCGACGCCGAGTCGGGTCTGCTCGACCACGACTACCTCGACAGGGAAGCGGCCTGGAGCGTGCCCGCCCGTGTCGTACCCAACGGGGAGGGCAGCGAATTCATGATCACGTTCTTCCAGCCGCCGGGCTTCGGCGACGCCTACTTCGACCAGCAGATCGCACTCGTCGACACCGAGTTGGCCGCGTTGAAGGAGGAACTCGAAGCGCGTAGCTAAGGGTTGTTCGCATAGCCCTCTGCCGTGGAGCGATAGCCCCTCGCGAGCGAGCCTGGCACGGGTTGAGGGCTGTGCTGAGCACATCGGCTTGTCATGTTTGGGTGTCGGCCTCCGCCCGGACCTGGCCGACTGCCGGTGCCAGGTGAAGGCGAAGGGCGCCCAGCCATGGTCCGCCGCCGGGAAGAGGATGCGCGGGCTCGGCATCGGTTGGGATCCGCGCGCGGACCGTCACTGGGGGGTGTGACCCTGCCTCAGCGAGGCCGGGTGGAGCCTGCCCGTGAAGTCCAGGGTGCGGTAGCCGGAGACGTCTGCCGCTGCTTCCAGCTGCCCCCGAGGGGTCGCCGAGGTGACGAATCCGCAGTGCCCGGCGATGGCGGGAGCTGTGGGCTTCGCCTGGTCGGGATAGCGCTAACGAGCAGCGAACCAACCGAGATGTAGCCGAGCCTGACGCCCAGACTGTGTCGTCTGCCTCGGCGAGCACACGGTGGACGCTGGCGACGTCGCCCTCTCTCAAACAGGGGTGGACATCACCAGCGGTAGCGGGGTGGGGACCGTCACGGCCGACGAAGGCATATTCAAGAGATCATGAGCGCCATCGGGCGACGATGGCCTCCTCGACGCTGAAGATCGCATCGCAGTCCGCGCAGCGTGCCCGGCCGAAGACAAAGGTCAGCTTGTTCGCGACTCCAGGATGGCCGTCAGCGAGCGCGCGGGCGTGCAGCCTTCGGGCCAGGCCCTGCATCGCTGATGGTTCCTTGGGTTGCAGGTACACCCTCTTGGCCGCGCTTTTCATGTACATGCTGTCCGTGGTCGAGAAGCAGCCGTACTGCCCGAACGCGATGAAGTTCTCCGACTCGCACGCGGGGCAGGCAATCTCGTACTCTTCGTCGTTCAGCCCGCCGAGTTGCTCAGCCCAGACTTCGACGCCCTCGAAGCTGAGCAGTGCCTGCAGCAGATAGACGTAGGTGGCGGCGTCGTCGGCCAGGGAGGGGTCGCGGAGGGCTTCCTCTACGAGTCCCAGCAGCTCGGCGATCTCGGTGGCGTGCGCCTCTCGGGGGTCTTCGTCTCCATATGGCTGATCCGAGCTGGCCACGATGGCGCCAGCCAGGATCAGCGGCGTCTGCCGGTCCGCTGGCGACCACTGACGTGCCATCTGAGTCAGCGCAGGCAGGGCCGCATAGCTCGCAGAGTAGACGGTGCCTTGATGGCACAGCCGCGACCAGAGTTCGCCCCACGCCGGGGCCCGTGGATCCGTGCCGACACTGTCGAGCAGGTGGGGGACGTCTTCCGCCGTGCCGTATGCATGCTGGAGCTGCGGCCAGTCCGTCATGCCGGTGATCTAAGCAGACACCACCGTTCCGCAGAGAGGCGGGGAGCCTCGGGGAGCAGGTCTGATCCTCGGGCGACCAGCACCTGGCCAATTTCCGAGAAGCCATCACTGCTGATCGGCAGAGTACTCATTCGCGCTGGTCGGCCTGGTCGATCTGCTCGTCGAGCAAGTCCTGGGCGACGGTTGCTTAGCGGCTCCGCGGTGGTGTGGGACAGACTGAAGACCACGGTGAGGTGCAGCGGGTCGGCCCCGACCGTCAGGGCTTCGTGCAGTACCCCGTCGCCGCGTATGCGTTCGGGATAGAGGCCGGGGTGCAGTAGGAACTCCTAACGCAACGTGGGTAGCGGTGTCATTCGGCGGGGTGCGCCGGTTACTTGGGTATGGCCGAACGAAACCCTCAACCATGGCTGGTCGACGACGAGTTGTGGTCGCGGATCGAGCCGTTGCTACCGATGTCACCGCCTGGGTGCCGACGGCCGGGGAGGAAAAAGGTGCTGGAGGACCGTCGGGTGCAGTGCGGGATCCTGCTCGTCCTCTACACCGGCATCCAGTGGGAGTAGCTGCCCCAGGAGCTGGGATTCGGCTCGGGGATGACCTGCTGGCGACGCTTGCCTGGACTGGAACAGCGCTGGGGTGTGGCGGCGGCTGCACGAGGTGCTGCTGGGCGAGTTGCGGGCCGCCGACCGCCTGGACCTGTCGCGGGCGTGATCGACAGCTCCCACATCCGGGCGCTCAAGGGCGGCCCAGAACGTGATCGTCGTGGGCCACGAGAAGCTGTTCACCAGCCAGGCGGTGGTGGTTGCCGGTTCCGGCAGCCGGTTCAGCGGGTCGGGAGGGCAGGGGCGGGTCAGTTCGCCTCCGGGCGGTGGTACTTCGCGGGCAACGGCGGCCCGGTGCGGGTTGTCTCAACCTGCGAGCGGGCCGGACACGTGGCGAGGGTGGGACCAGCCCTTCGTACGGCCCCGCCGTCTCCACCAACATGAGCGAACTCATGGAAATGCATCACCGCCGTGGCGCGCTGCGCGCGACCCCCGCCGCGGCGACCGCCGTCAGCGCCGTCGGGTTCGCGACGAGCGTCGCCTGGGCGAAGTCCGACAGCTGGTTCGCCGCCGGTCCGCACACCCTCCGTTCCGGGTCCCCGTGCACCTCGCCGGGGGCGGAGGCAACGACGACTTCACCTACAACAGGTTCTGCGTGCAGGAACGCTCGGGCCACGGCCCGTGGGTGACGATGCGCTGCTCGCGCGGCGGGTACTACGGCGGCGGCGACCTGAACCTCTCGATGGGCCCCGCGCACCGGGGCCAGTGGGAGTTCCTCGGGGTACTCACCGAGTCCTCCTCGCCGAAGGTCCGGCACCCCCGGATGCACCTGGCCTTCGCGGCGGCCTCGGTGCAGGTGCGCTGGGCCGGGCGGCGGGCGTACCCGCGCCGAGGGGGTCCGGCGGTGAGTGCGGCCGGACCCCGTGTTCATCGCGTCATCGAGCGGCGAGCCGGACAGGTGTCAGGTGGCCGGGAAGGTGAACCAGTGGAGGCTGACGTACGGCTGGCCTGCCGCCCCGGAGCTGAACTCGAGGTAGACCTTGTGCATGCCAGTCGTCCGGGTGATGTTCGCCGGCACCGTCGTCCAGTTGTTCCAGCCTCCGGTGTTGCCGACGGCGAAGGAACCGATCGGCGGGTTGGAGGGGTTGTCGAGCACGACGTTCACCAGACCGCTGACCCCGCCGACCGCGCCTGAGGCGACCCGCGCCTGCAACTGCTGGGAGCCGGTCGTGCCGAAGTCGACGTTGTCGTACTCCAGGACCGCCCCGTTGGAGAGCTGGGACACCTGGTTGCCGTCGACTCCCGCGGGTGAGCTGTCCGTCGTGGAGGTCACCGTCGCGGAGCCCAACTGCGCGGAGCTGTAGCAGTCGGCGGAGAAGTCGGCGGTCGCTGTGGCCTGGCACGGCGACGTGGACGAGGAGGACGACGAGCTGGGAGTCGGGGTGGGCGAGGGGCTCGACGTGGGCGTCGAGGTGGGCGTGCCGCTGGTCTCGTAGACGGCGAACCAGTCCACGCTCATTGATCCGCCCGAGGTGGTGCCGGACTCGGGGGTGCACACCTGGCCCGCACACTTGTCCTTGTTCGGGTACGAACCGCCGATCGCCAGGTCGAATATCGCGAAGAAGCCGTGGTCGACCGCGTTCTGCCAGGCGGAGGTCGACACCTGGTTCTCGTTGACGGCGAAAGTCTGCTTGCCGTCGAGGTAGAAGCGCAGTTGCTCGGCCGAGGCGTTGGTCCGGTCCACGATCACCGAGTACGTGTGGTATCCCGTCAGGCAGCCCGCGCAGTTCATGAGCCCGCTGCTGATGCCGTCCGGGTCGTGGCACTGGCCGCCCCACACGTCGCAGTGGAAGGTGGCGGAGTACGCGCTGTGCCCGTTGACGTTCTCCATCGTGTCGAGCTCACCGATACCCGGCCAGTTGGTCGCCCCCACCGGCCTCGCGGCGGCACCGAGCGCCCAGAACGCGGGCCAGTACCCCACGGCGTCGGCAGGGTCGGGCTGCTCGATGGAGGCGCTCAGCTCCATCTCGCCGCCCGCTGGTGCGGCGAAGTCGGTGCGCTGGGTCTCGACCCGGCCGGACGTCCAGTTGCCCGAGGCGTCACGGATGGCCTTGATGACCAGGTGGCCGTTGCCGTCCTGGTAGACGTTGGACGTCGAGTTGGTATCCGTCTCAACCTCGCCGGTCCCCCAGTTTGCTGCCGCGTTCGGGTAGTTGTACTGCGTCCCGGTGTCGTAGAGCCAGTTCGAGGTGTCGAGACCCGAGCCGGCCGGACCGTTGAAGTCGTCGCTGAACACCGTGGTCCAACCGGCCGGAGCCGGAGGCACGGCCGCCGAGGCGCTCCCGCCGGGGAGCGCGACGAGCAGGGCCAGCGGCAGGGACAGGACGGCCACCAGGGCCGCCTTGACGTCGGCTCGTCGTGACCGGTGTTGGGAGTTGGGTCGTCCGATCAGTTGCATGTGCGGTGGGCCTTCCTTTGATGGGCAGTCAGGGGAACTGGGCGGGAGCAAGCCGTCGAACGGACCCGCGACCGGCCTGGTCCGGGCGCCTCGGGAGCCGCCCGGACGCCGCCACGGGCGTCCGGGCCAGCCCCGCCAGTGCCGCGTCAGAAGTTGACGCTGATGGCCACCTCGTCGGGCGGGTTGTTGTTGGGGATCACCACGGTGGAGTCCTGGGTCCCGTTGTCGTCGTAGGGGAAGCCGTAGGCCAGGCCTCCCTCGTTGATGGTGTGCCAGAAGGCCGCGTAGTCGTTGTGCGCAGTGCCCGCCGGGTAGTACGCGGACGGTGTCCACCACTTGCTGGTGTCCATCGCCACACCGCGGTTGAACGCGGCGCACAGCTGGGACTCGAGCGCCAGCTCGGGGATGCTGCCGGTCGCCATCGTGTTGTTGCACGCCATGACGTCGGCGCTGGTCGGCTTGTTGATCACGTAGTTGCCGGTCCCGTTGTCGGTGAACTGCAGCTGCCCGTTCACGACCCGGCCGGTGTAGGTGTCGCCGGGCTTGCTGAAGGTGAACTGGTTCGTCGTGTAGTAGTTCCACGTCTGGTCGATGACCGACTGGAGGTAGCTGCTCTCACTGCCGCCGGCGCTCTGGAAGACCGGGGACTTCGCCGGCGAGACGATCCGGTAGCTGCCGACCAGTTGCTGGAAGGCCGGCCCGACCGCGCTCTTGTACTGCGAGACGACCTGGTCGTGGTCGAGCGTGGTGCCGCGGGTCTGGTCGGTGCCGGAACTCGCCTGTTGCACGCGGGCGGTGATCGGGATGCTGAAGCCGTCGACCTCGTCGACGTCGCCGCCGTAGGCGACCGGGAGGTGGTTCGCGCTGTTGGCGCCCGTAGCGTCCCAGGTGAACTCGTAGTAGTCCCAGTAGAAGCCCTGGTTGGGGTCGCTCGGGTTGTTCGGGTCCGGTCCCGCGTACCCGCCCCTGCCGTCCGGCTGGAAGTACATGGGCGACCCGAGCGATATGTACGCCCTGCCGCCGTCCATGACTGCGGGGATGGTGACCTTGGACGCCTGGGCCAGCGTGAACGACATGTTCGGGTAGTTCACACCGTTCTTGGTGAGGTGCCCGGGCGCCTGGGCGTCCTGGGTGTTCATGTCTACCTGTGTCCCGTCGGGCTTGAGATAGGTCGCCTTTCCGTCCGGGCCGGTGCCGATGATGGTGAGGTAGATCTGGTCGTCGGTGTATCTGCCGCCGGTGTTGTTGGTGAACGTCATCGGGAACGTCGAGCCACCGCTCGTGCCTCCGGTGCCACCGCCGCCGCCGGTGCCGCCGCTTCCGGCGGTGTAGGTGTAGTGGGGGGTGTCGGTGACGGTCTGTTGGTTGCCGTAGGTGAACCAGTACTGCACGGTCGCGCCGGCGGTGACGTCGCTCGCCGTCTCCTGCCAGGTGCCGGAGGCGTCGGTCATGCGGAAGTCCTGCTCACCCGCGTTGCCTACCACGTAGTGGACGTCCACCAGGGTCGTCGTGGAGGCGATGGAGGAACCCGGTGTGAACCAGAACTGGGGCTGGTTGGTACCGGTCGGCGTCACGCCTTCGGTGTACGTGCTGTCGGCGTGCGCCGCAGAGGTCACGACGAGCGGACCGCAGAGTCCGAGGACGCCGGCGACGGTAAGGCTCCCGAGCGTCCGGGACAGGTGGCGGGGCGTGCGGGGCGCGACGGACGGTGTCATGGCATTCTCCTCGAGCGGGACGGGGGCATCGGTGGGCACTCCAGCGGTCCCGTGCGCCGGAGCGATGGACTCGGCACGTCGTGAGGCGGACGGGGGCATCGGTGGGCACTCCAGCGGTCCCGTGCGCCGGAGCGGTGGACTCGGCACGTCAGGGGGCGGTCGGGGGCCGTGGAGGTGCGGCCGGGCGGCGGGCCTGACGTGCGGAGGGTGAACGGTGGCGCGCCGGACGGCGGGCCGTCCGCGGACGGGAATTGAAGGTGTGAGGGGACCTCAACTGGGGGCGTGCGCAGGGTGCATGAACGGCACCTTTCTCCCTGAAGGACTGCACCGGTGAGCACGATCACTACGCTGAGCTGCGGCGGACGAGCATGGGCAGGCATCTCGCCGCCCACCGCGGCAGGGCGACCACTTGGGGACCGCACCCCGAGCGGTGGCATGCAGTGTGTGCCCGGACTCGTCCAACGGTCAATACGTTTCTTCAAGTTATGAAAGCCATGTCAACGAGACATCGTTGTCGGCTCACTCCGTGTCATGCGCCCGTGCGACCACTGAAGCTTCCCGCGACCGGCGGGGCGGTCGGGCCGGGCCGCCGCGACGCGACCGTTCAGCGTTGTGTTCACCAAGTGACAGAGCGACTGCTGGGGAAGGAACGGTTCCACTCCCCCGCGCGGCCCCTCTAGACTTTCATTGTCATGACAACAATGATGGTGGCGTCCGGACGGTCCGAGCCCCTCGCGGCCAGGCGTCCGCTCGCCACACCACCCACATGTCACGGACCCGCAGGCCGCCCCCTCCCTGTCGGCCCCGGCCGCCCACCCCTCACCCCGGGATCTCGCATGCCCACCTCGATCAACCCGTACCGCACCATCCACAAGGCGCAGCGGGCCCACCTGTTCGCCCTCAGCACCGAACTCGGCCGCACCGCGCCCGACTCTGTCCTGCTGCGCCCCCTCGCCGACCGGGCCCGCCGGATCATGACCGACCTCAGGCAGCACGCCGAGCACGAGGACCGCTTCGTGCATCCCTTGCTGCGCACATACGTCCCGGAGATCGCCGAGGAACTGGAGGCCCAACACGAGCAGTTGGAACTCGCCTTCGGCCACCTCGCCACCGCCTGCGAACAGGCGACGTCCGGCACTGCGGCGGATCCGGGGGAGGCCGCGCACGCCTTCTACCTGTCCCTCAACCAGGTCATCGGCGCCTACCTCGGCCACCTGACGATGGAGGAGTGCATCGCCTGGCCGGCGCTCGCCCGGGCCTCCTCCGACGACGAGATCCTCTCCCGGGTGCTGGGCCCCTTCTTCGCCTCCAAGCCCGACGGGTTCGCCCTGAAGGACGCCGCCGACCAACTGCCCCACGTCACCCCGGCCGAGCGCGCGGCCCTCACCGCGGAGACGCTCGCGCCCGTGCCGCCGGAGCAGCGGGCCGACGCCTTCACGGCCCTGACCGCGCAACTCGACCAGACCGCCACCGACGACCTGCGCGGCGCCCTGTCTCCCGCCGCCCCTGCCTGACGGACCCGGGGCAGTGCGCATCGCTCCCCCGGTTCGGAAGGCAGCTCCGACCGGTTCCGACTGCTCCTGCACCGGAGCACCCGCGCCCGCCTCTACACCCGCCTCACCGCGGGCCTGGGGGAAGCGGTCGATGAACTCACCTATCCGGTACTCAGCGGCCTGGCCCGAACGGCCCCCCTCAGCGCCGCCGATCTCGGCCGTGAGGTCGAACTCGACCGCACCACCGTCACCCGACGCGCCGGCGGCCTGAAGGCCGCCGCCCTGGTGCGACGCGAACCGGACCCGCCGACGGCCGCGCCACGCTCCTCACCCTCACCCGCCAGGGCCGCGACACCGTCGCGATCACCCGGCAGCGACTGGCCACCGCCATCGAAGACTCCCTCGCCTCCTGGCCGGAAGCCGACGCCCGGACCTTCGCGCGCTGTCTACGACGGTTCGTGGACGAAGGCCCCTTCGCATCCCGACACGACTGACCGCCGAGCGGGCGCCAGGACGCAGGGCCCCGCGTCGCGCCTTCCGACGGATGTGGGAGGCGTGTTCGCTGGCGGCGTGCGGCTCGGTCGCAGGACGGCGCTTGACAGCGGCCACGTCGAATTCCCCACATACGGCCAGTTACGACATCACCGTGTGTATGCACCGCACGCTCCGCATTGTGGCTTGTCTGCGCCTCGTGGTCCGGCAGCACCAGCAGTGGACGAACGGGCCCCTGGCCCGCGCGCGTCCGATCGCGCAGAAGACGAGGGGCAACCTGCTATGTGCCCTTGACCTCCAGCGCCCCTCGCGCCAGGGCGATGAACGTGACGTAGGCGTCCCTGAAGTCCCGATAGGCAGCGTCGTACGCGTCCCGGCGCTCAGGACTGTCGTCACCGAGTAGCGCGTTGAGCCGCTGTTGTACGCGCCGGGCCATGTTCCGCACGTGATCCGCCGCATCGGACACAGCAGCAGGACCATCGAGCCGGACCTCGTGCATCGCCCTGTTCATGTCCCCGATGGCTGGGCCGACGCGCTCGTACATCTGCGTCAGGAGCCTGCCCCTGCTCTCACGGTCACGGGCCGCATCGACGTCATCGATCTGCCACGTGACCACGTTGAAGGCGTGCACGCAGCTCAACATCTCCCGATACGCGGATCGGCGCCGCTCACGCTCCTCACGCAGGGCCTCTGCCCTTGTGGTTGTTTCGGCTTGCGCCCGTGCTGCACGGAAGGTCGCCCGCGCGGTGATGTGGCTGGCTGCGAGTGCAGTCAGTGCAGTGAGGATGCCGACCCACAGTCCGCTGTTCGCCATGGTCGGAAAGTTTGTCAGCCAAGGGTGGCAGTGAGACAGCCCGCAAGTCGATCGATCGGGGCTGACCAAGGTGGCGATACGGCAGATCGCCGCCAGGGAGCGTGCCCCGCAACGGCTACTGCTCACCGGCGGCACACTGGGGGCTGGTCGGCAGTAGGTGCGGCGATCACCCTGACGCTGTCTTCGAATGCGGTTGGGCGCACCTGCGCGGCGGCGGTACCCAGACCGGCTGGTCGTCCGCGTACGTGACTACGGCCGGACGTCTGCCTGATGGACATCCGCATGCCGAAACTGGACGGCCTGGAGGCGACCAGGCGACTGCGCCAGGCAGAGGGAGCCGCGACGGACGGTACGAAGATCGTCATCGTGACGACCTTCGACATGGACAAGTACGTCTACGGAGCCCTCCGCGCCGGTGCCAGCGGCTTCGTGCTCAAGAACTCCGGCCCCCGGCTGCTGATCGAAGCGGTGCATGCCGCTGTCAACGGTGACTCCCTCATCTCGCCGTCCGTCACCGTCCGACTCCTGGAACACCTCAACAAGCCGTCACGCGCCGAGACCGCGGCCGCCGCCGTACGGCGGCTCACTCCCCAGGAACTCAAGGTCGTGAGCCTGGTCGCCCGCGGGCGCACGAACAACGAGATCGCGGAACAGCTGACTCTCTCGCTCAGCACCATCAAGAGCCACCTCAGCCGGGTGCAGGACAAACTACCGGCCCGCAACCTTGTGGAGATCGCGGCCTGGGCCTGGGAACACGGCGTCGTCGGCTGAAGCCACCGCGATCCTTGCAGCTTCCCTGTCACCAGCGCGTCGGCCGCGTGCCGGACCAGGTTCATACCCGCGAGAGCCCCATCAAGCGGCGGATTCACCACAACCGTGCGCCTGCCACAGGCACTCAGGTCGAACGCTCCACCCGCCACGTGATGCTTCTCCACCCACCCGACGGCCGCAGCGCAGAGCAGGTCCGCGACGCCCTCCAAAACACCGTCCAGACCCTGGCGCCGCACCTGATCAACGGCCGCCCACGCAAAACGCTCGACTGGGAAACCCCAGCCGAGCGCCTGCACAAACTGCTCGCGGCCTGACCAACACGACCACGTGTTGCGGCGCTCCCCAGCATCCGCCCTATCCCGGCCGGGGCTCTCGGTGCGTTGTTACGCGGGGCGGATGTTCTCCGCCTGGGGGCCCTTCTGGCCCTGCGTGACGTCGAACGTCACCTTCTGGCCTTCGTCAAGCGAACGGAAACCCTGGGTTGCGATGTTCGAGTAGTGCGCGAACACGTCGGCGCCGCCGCCGTCCTGCTCGATGAAGCCGAAGCCCTTTTCCGCGTTGAACCACTTCACGGTGCCGCTGGCCATGCCTGTCTCCTTCAGGGGAACTCGTATCGGAACCCCGCACTGCGCGGGGTCTCCGGAGGTGATCGCCTTGGTCCGGAGATGCGCTAGACAGCAAGAACGCCCGTGAGCGTGCCACGGGCGAACAGCCTTCGGAACCACGACTACTGCCCTCGACGCTACACGCACCACACCCACCCGGCCACAGGACAAGCAAAGAGCGCCTTCTCGACCACCTCGACGGATTCCGGAGGAACGTACAGAAAAGCAGGTCATTGGCCTACGGGACCGTGTAAGCCGGCCGGTCCGTGAGCCAGGACCATTTGGGTGAGGCCCGTGTCTGCCCAGCCGAGCAGGGCAACACAGCTCCCGCGAGGCCCCCAGTCGGCGGCGCCACCGATCACAAACCAAACAGACGCGCAAGGCCACCGCCCAGGGGTGGGCAGTACTGCCCACCCCTTCTCGTCATCGAGGACGCGAAGAGTCAGGCGAGCAGCGCCACCTCAGTGCCCGGGGCAGCGCCTGGGTAGGCGTCAACGACCTGGTTCAACTCGCGCTGCATGTACCAGACGTTCAGGCCGAAAACGAACGCCAGCAGCCAGCACACCGCCGGGCTGCACGTCACCGGCCGCCCGGCCGCCCGCTGCGCGTTCGCGATTGCCTTCCCGGTGTTGTGAAAGGAGATCAGCGGAGCGATCACGGTCCAACCCAGGAAGATCAGGACAAGCACGCTGCCCGCCGGGCTCAGCACGCGCCGCCGGTCGAACTCCTGCAGCTCCTTGTGAATCTTGTAATACCAGACCAGGTGATAGATCCCGAGGGTGATCAGCGGCAGGCCGAGCCAAACCGCGACGGATCCGCGACTCTTCATGGCCACGCCGGTCAACTGGCCCGCGGCCGCGGGCTGGAGGTCGTTCATGCTGGTCTTCCCTTTACAGTTCGGTGATCCTGCCCAGGCACTTTGTCAGCACCGCGGAGACGAAGTGCGGCATGTTGCCGGACCGTGACGGTCGCCTACTCGGCCAGCACGGCACCGAGGGCGTACACCGGGGCCTTATCGAGTCGGCCACGCATCCGGTCGTAGCGTTCCGTCGTCCGGCTGTTCGCGTGCCCGGCCATCGCCTGGACGTCCCGCAGGGATCCGCGGGCCTCAAGCGCTCCCGTGATGGCCGAGGGCTGACCTGCGAGACAGAGGCTCATGCTCACACAGGCCGCCCCGCCGCATGACCTGTGTGGGTAGGGCGGTTGCCTGTCCAGCCTGCTCGCCCGCTCCCCTGTCCGCGTCGCTGTGGGGCCACGAGAGCGGTGTCTGCGGCCCCAGACGAAGGTGTGGATGCCGTCGCGGCCGTCGGCGTAGTCGTACCAGACGGCGACATCGTCGCGGCCGTCGCCGGTGAAGTGGCCGGAGTAGAGGTGGATGCGGTCCCAGGAGCCCCAGTTGGTGCTGGTCCAGCCCTGGATGGGGTTGCTGAAGCTTCCGGCGGATGCGGTGAGAAAGGTGAACAGCGTGACGCTGCCATCCGCGTACCCGTACAGCGCCGCGAGGTCGTCGCGGCCCTCGCCGTTGAAGTCACCAGTGTTGTGAGACGCGGGGTACACAGCCCGAGCTGCGACGTCGCCTGGCAGCGCACCGCCTGAGAAGGCAAGCGACTGCCCGGTGCGCAGGCCCGCCGTCAGGAACCGGCCGCGGCATGGTGCGGCGCGGCCTTCGTGGGCTCGGTCTGCTCCTTCTTCATCGACCAGACGGTCCACAGGAGCAGCCCGGCCATGAAGGTGATCAGGAGCAGTTGCGAGACGTTGGAGGCCACCTTGATCGGAAGCAGGTAGACGGCCGTGATGCGCAGGGAGGCGTCGATCAGCAGCGTGATGCCCCAGACCAGGGTGACACGGCGCCAGCGGGCCCGCATGGCGGCCGAATTCGCGGTGGCATGGAACTCCGCTGCCTGCTGCGACCCGGCTTCGCGGGCGAACCGCAGGGCGGCGTAATAGGCGAGGGGACGCCTGACGACGCAGCTGCCGACGAACAGCAGGCCGGCTGTGGCGGACTGCGCCGAGTCCTTGGCGAGGACGAACCTGGCGTCACCGGTGGTGAAGCTCAGCAGCAGGCTCACGCCGAACAGGAAGACCAGGAACAGCGCGAACGGGTCGACCCGGCGCTGCCGGACCGCCACCCACAGCATGCGCCCGAAGGCGACGATAGTGCCGGTCAGCAACGCGACGTAGGTGGTCGCCCCCAGCAGTTCGGCGCCGAAGTAGGCGATGACCGAGAGGCCGACGTCGTAGAGGAGCGTGGAGACCATCGCACGCGCCACGGCGCCGGAGCGAGGTGTGCGGGTGCCGTCTTCGGTGCGGCCTACCGGACTCGACGGGTCCGAGGGCATGGGCACCTCCGGTTGCGAGTTGGCAGGAGGGAAGTTCACGTTCATGACCGGTCCGGGAACACGCTATGTCCGTCCCCGGCGCCTGTCCTGCGGCGTCCGCCGTAGATCCGGGTGGAGAGGCTTCTCCACCCGGATCCGCACCGCTCGCCGCAGGACACGTGCTCCCGGAACCAGGGGTCCGGATGGAACACTCGACCTGAGGCTGCTCGCAGCCATCACCACTGACGATCGGACCCCCGCCACGATGACCAGCACCCGAACGCGACCGGCGGCTCGGACCGGGCCCTTCTGGGACGAGGTGGCCCGACCGGTCCTCACCATCACCGCGATCACAGCGACCATCGCCCAGTGGCCGTCCCGCCGCATCCTGCTGCCCGCGGTCGCGCTGCCGCTGTTCGCCCTCGCCTCGATCGGCGCGGTCGGTTCGCTCCTCCCCTGGACGCGGTTGAGCAGCCGTCAGCAACTCGCCGCAGTCACCGCCTCGATACTGTGCGGGGCGCTGCTGCTGCCGCTGGTGCACGCGACGACCACGGCCGCGCTCCTCCCGTACATCGCCGCCTCCACGGCGGGCTGGAAGCTCGACTCCCCCAAGGCCGCCGGGGGCGTCGCCCTGGGCGGTACGCTCGTCGCCATCGGCGCGACCTGGCTGGTCGAACTCAAGGTGCCCGACGCGCCGCAGTGGCCATGGTGGGGCTTGCTGACCGTCGGCATGCCTGTCTACATCGGAATGTCCACGCGGTACCGGCTCGACGCCCTGCGCAGCGCCCGGCGCGCGGCCGAGGAGGCCCAGCGCGCCAGGGAGTCCGAGGCACGCGAGGCCGCCCTGGTCGAGCGCGGCCGCATCGCCCGCGAGATCCACGACGTGCTCGGCCACTCGCTGTCCGGCATCGCGATGCAGCTGAACCTGGCCGACACGCTGCGCGAGGGCGGCCGGGAGGAGGAGGCGACGGCGGCCGTGCGCAGGGCTCGCGCGCTCGCCGTGGACAGCATCGGCGAGACCCGCCGGGCGGTGCACGCGCTGTCCGAGGACACCCTGCCGCTACCGGACACAGTACGCCGGCTCGCCGAGCAACACGGGGCCGACTTCGCGGTCACCGGTCCGCTCGGTGCGGTCGGTGCCGGGGCGACGCACGCGGTGGTCCGGGCGGCGCAGGAGGCGCTCACCAACGCGGCCAAGCACGCTCCGAGCGCGCAGTGCAGCGTGCGCCTGGCCTTCACCGCCGACCGCGTCACACTGACCGTGCGCAATGGCCCCGCGACCGGGCCCCACCACGACGAACCGGCCGGCGGCAACGGGCTCGGCCTGGTCGGCATGCGCGAACGTGCCGCCCTGCTGGGCGGGACCGTACATGCACAGTCGGCCCGGGAGGGCGGCTGGACGGTCGAACTGGAGCTGCCTCGATGACCGGCGACCACACCGGCGTGATCACCCTGGCGGTCGTCGACGACCAAGCGACCGTCCGGGAGGCCCTCGCCGTCATGCTCAACCTCGCCGAGGACGTGACCGTGGTGGCCACCGCGACGAACGGCGCGGAAGCTGTCGCGGCAGTCGAGCGGCACCGTCCCGACGTGCTGCTGATGGACCTCAAGATGCCGGTCATGGACGGCGTGACGGCGACGGAGCGGATCCACCGGTCCCGACCAGACACCAACATCCTCGTATTGACCACCTTCGACGACGACGAGTCGATCCTGGCCGCGCTGCAGGCCGGTGCAAGCGGCTACCTGACCAAGGAGGCCGATCGCAACACGATCCTGAGCGCCGTGCGCACCGCGGCCCAGGGCCAGACCGTGCTCGCCCCCGAGGTGCAGCGCCGCCTGGTGACCCTTGCCTCCCGGCCTGCGCCCACACCCGCCACCCCGCCGCTGCCCGGCGACCGGGGCGCCAACCTGACGGCGCGGGAACGCGAGATCCTCGGCCTGATCGGCGAGGGCCTGCGCAACCCGGAGATCGCGGCGCGGCTGGTGATCAGCGAGGCCACCGTGAAGACGCACATCAACAACCTGTTCACCAAAGCGGATCTGCACTCCCGCGCCGACGCCGTCCGCTACGCCCTGCGCCTTCACCGCCCGACGGACTGAGGCGCGTCGGCCAGCACGGCAGACTGATCGTTCGCGCTGCTGCCGGCTCATCCGATCTACCGCGGCCGCCGATCGACCTACTGGCGTCCTATTCCACCTAGCGGATACGTAGGCCTGGGGGACTACTACAACACCACAGGCAATGGTTCCAAGCCCCCACTGAATTCAGTGATGTGCGTGAAAAAACCCACAAGGGCCGGGACCACGTTCGCCGTGCCGAACACGGTGAGAAGATCCGGTGACGCCTGGGCCTGAAGGGCGACTTTACTGCCGTACGTGGCAGAGCAACTGCTTTGCAGGCGCTCACGTTCCGTGCGTGATCGCGGTTCGTGGGTCTGCGACTGCTGTACCTGATCTTCTGTCGGCTGCTGGGCTGGCCGATGGTGCTGGCACGGTCCTCTGCCGCGCCCAAAGCCGAAATCCTCGCTCTGCGCCATGAGGTCGCCGTACTCCGACGACAGATCAGGCGTCCGCAGATGTCGTGGGCAGATCGCGCCGTGCTCTGCGCTCTCGCCCGGCATCTCCCGTCCGCCCGGCGTCGCCGTCGGTTGGTCACCCCAGGCACGCTGCTGTCCTGGCACCGGCGCCTGGTGCACTGGAAACGGCGACAGCCGCCGGTCAGATGTGGGCGACCATCACTGCCCGAGGAAGTCGTCACGCTCATCCTCCGCCTCGCCACGGACAATCCGACCTGGGGGTACGTCAGGATCCAGGCGTCCCCGCGAATCCGACCGGCGAGAAGGTAGCGCAGCTCGACCGGAATCTGCTGATGGACCTGGGCGACAGGGGCGGGCGATTCCGGTTCCTCATCCACGATTGAGGCAACCGTCCTACGACAAGATCGGCTCCAGAGCCGGAAGTGGCGTGTGCGGTGAGACGTGAGGTGCGCCGACTCCACGCGCTTGCGCCGTCCGGTCACGTCGCTAGCGGCTGCTTCCAAGGCCTGCCCGCAGTTTGTGCCGCACATCGATACGGCGGGGGCCGAGGCTGAGCTCCACCCAGCCGGGTGCGCCGGCGCCGGTGGGCTGGAGCATGTCGCTTCGCTCCGGGATCGGGGCCACCAGGCTCGGCGCGATCACCTGCTGTATCCCGTCGACGCTGCCGTTCAGAAACCGGTGTGTGTGTCCGGCCGCGATCAGCTGAACGTTGAGTCGGTGCAGGAGGTCGCAGAGCCGGTCGACGGTCCGGTCCGGAATGCTCGTCCACGGATCGGCGATCGTCAGCGGCCCCGGCATCCGGATGGGTTCGTGGAGGAAGAGCACGGCGGGAGCGTGCGTCGCGCCGGTTTCGGCCAGGGAGGTCAGCCACTCCCATTGCCGCTGTTCGGCGGCGATGCCGCTGCCGAACAGTTGCGAGTTGAGGCCGAGTAGACGCCAGCCGGCGAGCGTGTCGGACCACTGGCTGGCGCCCCAAACCCGCTCCCACTGCCGCACCCTGCTGTCGGTCACCGGCGGGCCGTGCCAGTCCGCCGGTAGCCCGCCTCGCGTCGGGTGGTCGCCGACATCGTGGTTTCCTGGGACCGTGCGCACGGGGACACCCAGACCGTGTAGCAGGCCGTAGGCGAACGAGCGGTCGGAATCGTCGTCGGGGTCGTCCAGGACGATGTCGCCGGTCACCACGATGAGCTCGGGCGGATCTTCGGCGATGCGTGTGGCGAACTCGGCCCACGCGGTGTTCGCGGCCCGTTGCCGCTTACGACCGCCGGCAGCGCCGAGGTGTAGGTCCGAAACGTGCACGATGCGGGGAGCAGGGGTCACTCGCTCTGCCCTGTCCTGGTGGCACTCGCCGCGGCTGCGATCGGCGGATTGACGGACAGGAGGCTCTCGATGACCTCGGCGACGCCGTCAGCGTCGTGTGAGCCGGCGGTCAGCGCTGCCGCCTTCTTCACGGCCGGGTTGGCGTTGCCCATGGCGACACCGAGCCCTGCGGCACGCAGCAGCGCGATGTCGTTGAGCTCGTCGCCGAAGGCCACGACGTGCTCGAGCCCTGCCCCGAAGGTGGTGACCCAGGCCAACGCGGCCGAGGCTTTGTTCGCCGCGGCTGCCGAGATCTCCACCACGCCGCCCTTGGAGTCGGTGGCGACGTGACCGGCATCCAGCAGCGCGGCGGTGCTGGCCAGTAGGTCGGCCGGTTCATAGCCGGGGCGCGCGAAGACGAGCTGGTGGACGGGTGCGTCCGGGAGCGCGCGCGGGGTTGCGCGATGGACGTCGCGAATGATGCGCTGCTTGCCCGCCAGCGCCGCGAAAGCTTCGTTGCAGCCGAACTCGCCACCGAGTTCCCAACCGAAGGCGGCATCGGGCCAGCAGCGAGAGACGGTTGCGATCACCTCGACAGCCACCGAGGCGGGCAGGAGCGTCTCGTCGATGACCTTCAGATTCGGCATGGCCAGCACCGTCGAGCCGTTCGAGACAATCGCGGCGTCGAACAGCTGAAGGTCCTCGCCGAGTACGTCCGTGATCAGTCGCCAGGGGCGTGCTGATGCGACAGCGGCACGCAGTCCAGCCTCCCGCGCGCGTTTGAGCGCTTCGCGCGAGCGATCGCTGACCCGGCCCTGCCGATTCAGCAAGGTGCCGTCGAGGTCGATCACGAGCGCCTCGGGCGCGGTCGCCTCAGCCGTGGCGCTGGCTGGTCCTGGTCGAGAAGAGGTGGATGTCGTCGGGGTCCGCATGAAGGGTCACCTCTCTGTCGAATGGCTGGCGGGCATCGATTCGAGCCCGGATCCGCGCGCTGCCGGCACGCACGTGCAAGACGCGGTCGGTTCCGAGTAGTTCGTCGATTTCGACGGTGCCTGAGACGCTGAAGGTCGTGGGTGGAGCGCTCGAAGCATCCGGCTGAAGCTGCAGTTGCAGGTGTTCGGGACGGACGCCGACCGTGACCTCGTCGAGCGGAGTGTCTTCGAGTCCTGGCACGCGGGCGCTACCCCCGGGCCATCGCACATCGCTGCGGTCGCGACTTCCTTCGATGAGATTCATCGCCCCCAGGAACGCTGCGACGTAGGTCGTCGCGGGGCGGGAGAAAACCGTCTGTGCCGTCCCGTGTTGCTCGACCCGGCCGTCTCGCAGCACGACCACGTGGCTTGACATGGTCATCGCCTCGGTCTGGTCATGTGTGACGCACAAGACCGTGCAGCCGATTCGCCGCAGCAGGAGAGTCAGCTCGGTGCGCATCTCCGTGCGCAGTTGAGCGTCGAGGCTGGATAGCGGCTCGTCCATCAGGATGATGCCGGGTCGGCGCACCAGGGCCCGGCAGATGCCGACGCGCTGGCGCTGGCCACCCGAGAGCTGGGACGGGAGCCGATCCAGATAACCGTCCATGTGCACCAACTGCGCGACCTCGCGCACCGCGGTCAGCCGCTGCGCCTTCGGAACCCCCGCGATCTTCAACGGGAACTCGATGTTCCTCGCCACAGTCTTCGCTGGATAGAGGCCGAAATTCTGGAAGACCATGGCGACCCCTCGCTCCGAAGGCGGCCGGGTGGTCACGTCGGTGCCCTCGATGTAGACCCGACCGGAGCTCGGATGCTCCAGCCCGGCGACGATCCGCAGGAGCGTGGTCTTTCCGCACCCTGATTCGCCGAGGACGGAGGTGACTTCGCCGCGCGGCACAGCCAGATCCACATCGTTCAGGACCGTAGTCGCGCCGCGTCTGCCCGCGAACTCCTTGCGAACGGCCTCCAGCCGCACCGACATCGCTCCGTTGCCCTCGGCGTCCGCTGCCATGGCGTCCGCCTGGAGCGTTGTGTGTGCCATGCCGCCGGTCACTGCACGAGGCCCTGTGCGGAGGACTGCAAGGCGGCGGCCGCACCTGACGGGCTCTCACTACCGTTCAGGACTTTTGTCTGGGCATTGACGTAGTCCGCATTGTATTCGTTGCTCACGCGTCCCGGGAGCGACGCCCACGGAATGACTTTCTGACCGAGAACCGGCGACCAGTCCGGGTTTTTGGCGAATACCGGCTTGAGGTACTGTGCGCTGTCGATGGTCGTGGTGTTGATCGGGATGGTGGAGGTAGCCGAGACCGTCTTGGTGACCGCCGCGGGGGTGAGCAGCGATAGCAGGACCTTGCACACGGCGCGCTGCCGCGCCGGATCCTTTGTCGTGATCACGAACCCGTTCGTCGAGGACACGGCGATGGCGGTGCCGCCATCCGGGTGCGGTGCCGGGGCGATGCGCAGGTCGAAGCCGCCCTTCGCGGACAGTGCGGGGTACCCGGACGATGAGGTCACGATCATCCCGAGCTTGCCGCCGGCGAATGCGTCGTTGGCGTCGGTGAAGAAGTTGGAGTAGACAGGGCTTGCCCCGTCAGCCACCATCTGGCGGAAGGCATCGAGGACCGCGACGCCCTGTGGCGTATCTATGCCGACCTTCTTCGTGTTCGGGTCGTACACCGTGCCTCCCAGCGACGCGACGTAGCCCTGGAAGTTGTAGTCGTTTCCGAAGTAGGTCACGCCGCCGGCCGGGTGCCCAGGCAACGCGACGATCTTCCGTGCGTCGGCGGTGAACTCGCGGAACGTCGTCGGCGGATCGTTCGGGTTCAGTCCGGCTTCCTTGAACAGGTTCGCGTTGTAGAACAACGCGTTGGGGGTGACGTACCACGGGATCTGGTATGGGGAGCCCTTGACGTCGATACTCGCGAGGATTTTCGAGTCCAGTTGCGAGCGCAGCCTCGGGTCGCTGCTGAGGCAGGTGGAAGCAGGCTGGGCGGCACCGGAGTCGATGAGCGTTTGGTAGGTCGCGCTGGTGACGCGCACCGCGTCGGGCCCGTGGCCGGCGGCGAGATCGAGCAGCGCCTGCTGGGCGGTCTGCACGTCGGTGACGTTGTTCATCCGCAGATCGACATGCACGGCACCCGGCTGGTTCTGGTAATCACCGATGAGGCCTTGAAGCAGGCTCCCGTTCTGTGACTGCTGACCGGACATTACGGTCACCGACGACACACTGTCGGTGGAAGCGGCCCCAGAGGACGAGCACGCGGCGAGGGTGCTTGCGACGACGCTCGCGACGGCGATAGCGGCAAGGGTCCGGCGGGCGTGGGTATTCATGGCACCTCTTTCGTGGACGGAAGAAGCCGGAGGAAGGTTTGCGCCGCTCCTGGAAGACGTTCAGCCGGTCTGGCCGGTGAGGGAGAGACCCTTGATGAAATACCTTTGCGTGCAGACGAACACGATGAGCAGGGGGGCCACCGACAAGGTGGCCATTGCCATCTGCGGGCCGTAGTCGGTTCCGATGGCCGAGTTCCGAAATGCGATGACTCCGAACGGGAGCGTCGCTGATCGCTGGTCGATGACGACCATGGACGGCCAGAAGTAGGCGTTCCAGGACGATGTGACGCTGAAGATGCTCAACGACAGCAGCGCGGGCTTGCTCGACGGGACGACCAACTCGGTCAGGACCGCCCAGGTACTCGCGCCGTCGAGGCGAGCGGCTTCGAACATGGCCGCGGGCAACCCGACGAGATATTGGCGGAGCAGGAATATCGCGAAAGCCGATCCCACGAACGGAAGAACGAGCGCTGCGAGATTGTCGACGAGGTTGGCATAGCGGAACACCAGGTACACCGGTATCGCGACGACCTGGAACGGGATCAGCATGAAGACCGTCACCAAGGCGATGGACAGCCTGCGCCCGCGGAAACGCAACCTCGCGAGCGCATAGGCCGCGGGTACGCAGACCACCACTTGGAGCGCGAGCGTGACTACGCTGACGATCAGTGAATGGAGGTAGTAGGAGCCCAGTGGGGCCGAGTCGGCGACCGTCCGGTAGTTGGCCAGTGTCGTGTGTGTCAGATATCTGCCGTCGAGAATCTCCTGCGTGGGGGTGAACGAGCTGAGCACCATCAGGATGACCGGTCCGAGCATGAAGACCGCGCCGGCCGCGAGCAGGACGTGCCGGCCGATCTCCTTGGCCGTTTCCGGCTTCATCGCGATCCCGCCGATTCCAGAGCGCGGCCGTAGCGACTGCGCTGCATCGCAGTCACCACAACGGACAAGGCCAGCAAGACGAGAGACAGGACGGCGGCGCGTCCGATGTCGAAGTAGTCCACGCCGCGCCGCCAGATGTCGTACGTCAAGGTCTGCGTTGCACCCGCAGGACCGCCGCCGGTCATCGCGACGATCGAGTCGTAGGCCTGCAGCGCCGTGCCGCATGTCACAGCGGTGACGAAGATTGTGGTCGGCCCGATGGCCGGCCAGGTCACGTGCCAGAATCTGTGCCACGGCCCAGCGCCGTCGAGAGCCGCACTGTCGTACTGGTCGGCTGGCAGGCTTGCCAACGCGGCGAGATACAGGATCGTCACGAATCCGAGCTGGTGCCACACGCCGACGACGGCGAGCGCCAGAAGGGCCAGATGCGGGTGATCGAGCCAGTCCCGGACGCCGAGCACCGGCCCCAGGACGCGATCGACGATCCCGGTGTCGGGAGTGAACAGCCAGCCCCACACCGACGACATCGCGACCAGCGTCGTGGCCACCGGCAGGAAATAGACGGCACGCCAGAAGTCGCGGCCGTGGCGGACCCGGTTGACGACCAGCGCGACGATCAGACCGCCCACGACGGAAGCCGGCACCACGTAGAGGGCGTAGAGGAGGGTGGTGGTGACACTGCCGCGGAACTCACGGGAGCTCAGCTCCATCCGAAAGTTCCCAAACCCTATGAACGACCAGGTCTTCTGAAGCAGGCTCACGTCACAGAACGACAGCACCGCCACGAGCAGCAGGGGAAGGACGGTGAACGCCGCGAGCAGCAAGGCGGCGGGCGCCAGCAGGACGTAGGGGGTCGCGCCGCGCGCAACAGGACTCTTTGCCAAGCTTTTCATAGCAGGTCCTGTTGGATGAGGTCGGATATCGACTCCAGCGACGCGTCGTGCTTGGCCGAATCGGTGTTGTGCACAGCCAGGACCAGCGCGTCCACCAGCGCCATGTAGGCCAGACGGGCCGGCCACGCGTGCAGTCCCACGCTCGCTTGATTGCCGCCGACGATCAGCGGCAGGTCGGCCAGTTCGGCGAGCGGGGTACGGACGAACGAGGTGATCGCTACCACCGTTGCTCCCTCGCGGGCGGCATCCCGGGCCGCGTCCACAACCCGCGGATAGGACCCCCCGTGCAAGATGGCGACACAGACGTCCTGCTCGCCGAGCCCCTTGGCGCGGATGCGCTGCACCTGGCTGTCGAGAGGAGCATCAGCCGAAAGCCCGAGGTGATTCAGGCGGTAGGCCAGATCGGTCGCGACCGGCACGGTCAGGGTTGCGCCAAGACACAGCGTGTGCCGCGCTCCCGCGATCGTGCGCACGGCTCCCTCGAACGCGCCGACCTCGACGGAATCGGCGATGCTCGCGATCATCCGTGCACCGACCCGAGCGACCTTCTCCAGGACGGCCGCAGGCTGGTCGGTCACGTCGGGCAACTCCTCCGGCGGTTCTAGGTCACGCTCGGAAATCGCCAGGCTCATGACCAATTCCGTATAGCCGCCGAATCCCACACTGCGGGCGAACCGGATGACCGTGGTCGCCGACGTCCCGGCCTCGCTGCCCAGTTGGGTCGCCGTCTTGCCGATGACGTCGCGCGGATTAGCGAGGATCACCTCCGCGACGCGGCGCTCACTGGAGACCAGGCTGGTCAGTGCTGACTGGATCCTGGCAATCGCCTGAGACCCGGTCAGCGGGATGCGCTCGGCTGACTTGTGCATGGCTAGACCGTAAGCGGGCGACGTGGATCCACAGTGAACGAAGTAGTAAAATTACGTTACTGAAGCACTTCGTGTTATGGCATAACGTAGCCAGGCCCGCGACCCTTGACCAAGCGCCGGGCTGTCGCGTCGGCGATGCCGGGAACAGGAAGGCGTCTGGTATGTCCGGGACGCTTCACGAGGCGACCGCGACCACCTGTGCTTTGGTCGCCACCCAGACCAACGGAGCGGCCAGCAGGACAAGTGCGGGGGGCAGGCCGAGTGCGTAGCCCAACCAGCTGAGAGAAGGTCAGGTGCGCGGCGGCGGCCCACCCCGCGGTAGCGGATCCGACGATCGACCCGGTACTCCACGATGCATGGCAACTGTTAGCACCGGGCCGTTCCAGCACGCCCGACTGCGATTGCCTCCGCGTTCATGGCGACGTCGAGCATGCCGACCACGGCTCCGAACACTGCGAGCGCGGCGATGCGCTCGATGACGTCGTGGGACGCTGAGACCAGGAGGAGGGTGAGCGGCAGCAGCACCACGGAGCAACGCACCGTGGTTCGTTCGCCGGACCTAGTCACCATCCGTCCGGGGAATTACATCGCGATGAGCGAGCCCACGGTCGAGGCCGCCAGCGCGATGCCGAGCTGATTGTCGCCGGGGTGCAGGGCATTCTTGACCGAGGCAATGCGCACGAACCAGCCAGAGAACACAAGTCCATTGATTTAGAACGCGGATCTCGGCGCCAGGCGGGATATAAGAGCGCCCCGGCCAAGTCCGGGCGTGGCACCATTCACGGCGGACGAATCTGTCAGGGATCTGTCAAACACGGACGCAACGAGCGGCCGTACTCGAGCAGACAGCCCGAACCGATCCGCCGCTGACGGGCATCCTCGGTGCCAACGTGCAGAGCTGGCTACGTTATGCCATTACGCGAAGTGCTTTCGGTAACGTACTTTTACTACCTCGTTCACTACGGATCCACGTCGCCCGCTTACGGTTAGGCGATCGAGTCCTGACTCCATGTTCGGCGCTCCCGGCCGCGGTCGCACGCCCAAACCACGGCTGACAGGAGGAATCGATGGAAGAGCGTGTCTCGGTCGTGTGGGTCTCACGCGACGAGGTCTCCGCACTCGGCCTGCCGCTGCTTCTCGACCTGGTCGATCCGATCCGGTCCGCGCGGGTCGTGCGGGATGTCGGGTGTGCGATGCGGCTGATCGCCGACGGGTTAGACGTCGCCGTCGTTCCGCTGGATCTGTGCGGCGAGTTCCTGCGGGCGTCGGCGGAGGCCCGCGTCAACGACATCAAGATCATGATTACGCTGCAGGACCAGCGCCGTACCACCATCGCCCAGGCGCTGTCCCATCGAGTGGACGGCTACCTGGTCGAGAAGGAGCTCACCGTCGAGAAGCTCAACGAGGTCTTCGGGAAGCTCATCCGCAAGGAGCCGGTCATCGCGCCCGAGATCCTCCTGGAGTTGATGAGCACTCACATCCCGGGCAACGGCAACCGGGTTCGCCCGCCCGGGCGGCTCACCAACCGCGAGCGCGAGGTGCTGGAACTGCTCGCGCACGGCTGTAGCAATCAGCAGATCGCCACCAAGCTCGGCATCTCCATCCACGGGGCGAAGCGCCACGTGTCCAGCCTGCTGACCAAGTTCAACTGCGGCAGCCGCACGGAGGTGGCGCTGGCCGCCGTCTCCCTCGGCATCGTCTCCGAGGACTGACGGGCCGGATCGGCTCAGCCGGCCGAAGCTAGCCTGTTCAACTCCACCTCGAGCCACCGCGCGACGCCGTCGCGGTCATTCGTCGCGGTGATGTGATGCGCGGCCGCGAGGACGTCGGGGTGGCCGTTGCCAACCGCCACGGCGACGGCGGCCCAGCGCAGCATCGGCAGATCGTTGTGATTGTCCCCGAACGCCACGGTCGCCTCCCGCGCGACCCCCAGCGACGCGCTCAGTCGGGCCAGGGCCGAGGCCTTGTCGACGCCCGAGCGCGTCACCTCGCAGAACATCGTCGTTGAGTACGTGGTTTCGAATCCTCGCGGCAGCACGCTGCGGACGAGCGCGTGGTACTCGGCTGCGTCACCGGGCGCTTGGACGATGAGTTTGCCGATGCCGCGGCCGTCGAGCTCGTCTTCCAGGGCGCGGGTGATCCGGGCCGGGGATCGCAGGTCCGCCGTGAGGGCGAAGGCGTCCTCGAGCAGGAACTCCAGGTACCGCTCCGCGCCGAAGCGGACACCCGGGATGGTCGCGCGCAGCGCGAGGACGGCGGTGGTGGCCTCGTCCGCCGGGATCGCGGCGTAGTCGACCACATGCTCGGCGGAGAAATCGTAGGTGATCGAGCCGTTCCCGCAGATCGCAATCGGCGAACAGTCCAGGGCCAGGGCGACCTGGCGCACGTCGCGCACCGGCCGGCTGGTCGCGATGGCGAAGGTGTGGCCGCCCTGCCGCACGGCGAGCACCGCCGCCCGCGTCCGCTCGGTGATCCGGCCGGCGGATGTCAGCAGCGTGCCGTCGAGGTCGGAGACGAACAGCGTCGAGCTCATCGTTCCAACACCTCGGTGGGCTGCTCGGGGAGCGCGAACCGCGCCGCGCCGACGGGGGCGATGCGGGCGGCGAGGAGCGCGGCGGCGAGAAAGGCGGTGCTCTGCAGAAGCCAGGTCGCGCTCAGCCCCGCCCGCTGCTGCAGGATCCCGGCGAGCGACGCCCCGGCCGCGGTGCCCAGCCCGATCGAACTGACGAGCCAGGCGAACGCCTCGGTCGTGTTCCCGCGCGGCGCCGCCTGTCCGATGACCGTGAACGCGCAGTTGAGCATGGGCGAGAGGAACGCCCCACCACACAGGACGAGCAGCAGGGTCAGCGGGATGGGCAGTACGAGCGCCAGCGGCACAAACAGCATCGCAGCCGCCACCTGCATGGCGATCAGCTGCTTCTCCAGACCCAGCCGCCACGACCGGGCTGCGTAGGCGAAGCTGCCGGCAAGGGCCCCGAACGCGTTGACACCGAGGATGGCGCCGGAGATCCCGGCGTGCTGTACGTGCTCCTGGTAGGCCACGCTCGCGATGCTCAAGGCGCCGAGCGAGAGCCCGACGCAGCTCATGCTCACCACCAGGCGCCGGATCGTCGCCGAGCGCAGCGGCCCGGCCCAGTGCGGCTGCCGCGGCCCGGCCCGCCAGCGGCGGACCGGTTCGGGCCACACGTAGAGCCCGGTGCCGAGGACCAGCGCGGCCGCGGTGATCGGCAGCGCGGCGACGGGGGAGGCCACGGCGGCGATGACGACGACCAGCACGGGCCCCAGGACGAACACCACCTGCTGGAGCGAGGCGTCCAGCGCGTAGGCGACCTGAATCGCCCGGTCCGAAGGCAGCATGGTCGCCCACAGGGATCTGACACAGGGCTCCAGCGGTGGGTTGAAGAACCCTGCGACGAAGGCCGAGAGCGCCGCGATCGCGAGCCGGTGCGGCGCGAATCCCGCTACGCCTACCAGCCCGGCCCCCGAGCACAACGCGCTGACCGCGAGAGCGACGGCCTGGCCGAACCGGTCCACCATCCGGCCCAGCAGCGGGCCGCCGACCGCCGCCGAAAGCCCGTACACCGCGGTGATCGCGCCGACCGCGCCGAACCCGACCTGGTGCGCGCGCAGGAACAGCACGATGCCAAGCGGCACCATGCCGGCCGGCAGTCGGCCCACCAGGTTGGCGGTGAGCAGGTACCTGGCATGCGGACTGCGCAGGAACTCACCGTACGACTGAGCCATCGAACCCTGTCGTGCCTGATGGACCGTTGCGCATAGCGTCTGCGCGACACGGGATATTGCGAACATCACACGTGCCGCAGGCGCGCGAGCCCGTCCACCGGAGGCGGTGGGAGGCGGGACGGCCGGATCTCGATCTCCCCGATGACCAGGTCGGCGCAGCGGTCCTGGACCAGGTGGCCGACGTGACGGGCCACCGACGCGGTGGACATTTTCGTCGGATCCATGTCGCCGTCCTCGTTGGCGATCGCGCCCGGACTGACCAGGGTGGCGGCGACTCCGTGTGCTCGCTCCTCCAGCAGCAGGGTCTCGACCAGGGCTTTGAGCGCCGCCTTCGTCGCACTGTACGCGGCGCCGCCCTCGAAGTACCGGGTCCCTGCATGGCTGCCCACCACAACGACGATGCCCGCGCCAGCACGCAGCGCCGGAAGGGCTGCCTGTACCAAGGCGAAGACAGAGGTGAGGTTCACCGCCACCGACCGGTTCCAGTCCGCCAGCGGCAGGTTCTCCACCGGCGCCAGATGGCGCACGGCCGCGCTCGACACGCAGGCGTCCAGCCGGCCCGCGTACGAAACCGCGTCACGCACCGCATCGCGGACCGTGCCGGGGGCGGCGAGATCGCACTCGATCTCATGCAGCCACGGCTCCTTCAGGAGCGTCCGGTTCAGCGCGACGACGCGGTAGCCACGACGGTGCAGTTCCCTGGCGACCTCCAGCCCGGTGCCGCGGTTGGCACCGGTGACCAGGGCGGCGGGGTGCGGGCCGGACGGATCATCGGGCTTCATGGAGCACCCTGCGCCAGGCCTCGATGATCTCTGCGCCGGGGGCGCCGCGCCGGAACAGGTCCTTGTCGAGGGACGAGCCGTCCGGGTGGCGCATGCGGATGCAGTCCTGCGAGACCTCGGAGATCAGGACGGGTTCAGCGCCGTCCAGGCCGAAGATGACGCAGAAGTCCACCACCTCGATCGGCTCCAGCCAGGCGCGCAGGACGTCGTTGACCGTCAGCGCCAGCCTCCGCATCTCGTCCACCGGCAGCCCGAGTACGCGCAGGTAGTCCTCGCCGATCGGCTGGTCCTCCGGATCGGTCCGATAGTCGAATTTCACGACGGGGCGCGGCAGCGGCGCGTCCGGCTCGAACAGGCCGGGGTACTTCACGACGGTCGAGCCGACCGCCCGATTCTTGACGATGACCTCGAACGGTGGCGGCTCGTGGAACTCGGACAGGTACGCGGTCGGACCCAGCCGCCGCACGAACGAAGTGCGCACCCCGGCGGCGCGTAGCTGCTCGGAGGCGCGCTCGTAGAAGTCGAGCCGCAGCGGCCCGGTGTCCTCGACGATCTCGTCGCGCTGGTAGGTGAAGCTGCGCAGGGAAGGGATCAGGCGGATGGCGCACATCCCGTCGTCGAGCCGCCAGAGCTCTTTGCTGCGGCCGACGATGTCCGGCACCCGCTCCTTCATCAGGGCCGTGACTTTGTCGTCGGTGTTGTCGGTGGGTTCCGGTGATCGCACGATACGTCAACTCCTCTTCGAAGCTTCAAGTCGCTCGCGGCCGTTCGGCCATCACTGCGCGGAAACGCCGGCCTCGCCGTCTTCGAGACTTATGACGGAGCTCACCGCGCTCTCCACGATGTGGAGCGCGCCGACGGACGTCAGAGCGGCGATGGTGTGGACCACGGTGTCCGTGCGTGCCGTGCCCTGCAGGACGATCAGCCGCTCCTCCCCGAGGCCGGATCCGAGCCGCCACGAGCGATCGGGCATCGCAGCGGTGACCGCCGCGAGGTGGCGCATCGGGACCTGAACCGTGAGCAGCGTGTGCGCGGGTCCGGCGTGCGCCGCAGCCAGCAGACGGGCGATCCCGAGAATGCGCTCGCGCTTGGCCGGTTGGAGCCAGGCCGCCGGGTTCACGATCAGCTGCGCGTCGCAGGTGCGGATCGTCTCGATGATGCGCAGACCGTTGTGCTTCAGAGACGAGCCGGTCTCCACGACGTCGACGACCGCGTCGGCCAGCTCCGGGATCTTGGCCTCGGTGGCGCCGTAGGAGGCGACGATGGTCGCCGGAACTCCGATCCGCGCGAAGTAGTTGCGGCTGATCGACACGTACTCCGTCGCCACGCGCAGTCCAGGCGCGAGTTCCGCGGTGGTGCGCGCGGGATGGTCCTCGCGGACGGCAAGCACGATGCGCCACGGCCGATTTGTGGTCTTGGAGTAGCCGAAGGACCGGACCACCTCGACCTTGGCGCCGCTCTCCTCGATCCAGTCGGCGCCGGTCAGTCCGACGTCGAACAGCCCCTGCTCGACGATCTGGGGGATCTCGCGCGGCTTGTAGAACACCACCTGTACCGGGCAGTCGTAGTCGATCTTCGCGCGGTAACTGTGCTCGGACGCCCGCCGCAGGGGCAGGTGTGCCGCTTTGAAGAGGTCGAGGCTGCGCTGCTCGAGCGACGACCCCTTCGGCAGGGCAAGAGAGATCATCCGACCGTCCTCCGCAGTGTTGAAGAAGGCCTCGCATCCAGGAGCGTCCCCGCACGGACGAGACTGCGGCAAGTCCACCAAGGTGCCGGTCGAGGAGCTACCTTGCCGCGTCGCAGGACTCTGTCCACAGTGGGATCCGGTCTCCCGCCGCGCGGGCGCCGGCTCAGTGCCCGCGGCCCCGGCGTGGGCCGCGCCGAGCCGCGACGGAGGGAGTCCCATGAGCGCTAGTCCGCTCGACGTGTACCCGGCGCTTGACATCCGCGCCGGCCGCGCGGTCCGCCTCGTCCGCGGTGAGCCCGGCGCGCAGACCGACTACGGCGATCCGCTGGAGGCCGCTCTCGCCTGGCAGCGTGCCGGGGCGCGATGGCTGCACCTGGTTGACCTCGACGCCGCGTTCGGCACGGGCGCCAACAGCGAGCAGATCGCCGAGATCGTCGCCGCGGTGGACGTGCCGGTGGAGTTGTCCGGGGGAATCCGGGACGACCGCAGGCTGGCCGCCGCGCTGGCCACCGGCTGCCGGCGGGTCACGATCGGCACCGCGGCGCTCGAATCTCCGTCCTGGATCGCCGAGGTTCTTGCGGACCATGGCGACCGGATCTGCGTGGGCCTGGACGTGCGGGGCCCGGCGTTGCGCACCCGCGGCTGGACCGCGGATGCGGCAACCACCCTCATGGAGGCGCTGGCGCGCCTCGACGCCGCGGGCTGCAGGCGCTACATCGTCACCGACACGGCCCGGGACGGTGCCCTCGTCGGTCCCAACCTGGAGCTGCTGCGCGCGGTGTGCCGCGCCACCGCGCGCCCGGTCGTCGCAGCCGGGGGCGTCGCCCGGCTACGCGACATCAGGGATCTGGCGCGCCTGGCCGGATACGGCCTCGAGGGGGCGGTCATCGGCAAGGCTCTTTACGAGGGCGTGTTCACCCTCGGACAGGCGCTGGCCGCCGCGGCCGACACCGGATTCCAGCCGTCATCGACAAGTATGTCAACCGTTTCAGGACAGGAGTGGCGATGAGCGTCGAGCGGGTGGTGCTCGCCGGCCGCGTCCCGGTGATCGGGACGGAGGATCCGGCCGCCGACATGAGGGCGGCGACCGGGCAGATCGGCCGGCAGTTGACGGACTGGGGGTTCATGGCTGTCGAGGTCCCCGGTGTCGGCGATCGAGCGGCGAGGCTGACAGCGCGGTTCGCCGAGGCCTGCCAGTCCACCGATCCGGCACTGGCCGACTACGCCTTCTCCCGGACGCCGCAGCTGGCCAAAGGCAGCACCCAGGGCTTCTTCCCCTACAACTCCGAGGTGCCCCGCCTGGCCAACGGCGTGCCGGATCCCAAGGAATTCATCCACCTCAGCGGCGCCCTGCTGGCGGACCGGCCCCAGGGCGCGGGCGCGGTGCTGCGGGCGTTTCCCGACCTCGGCGCGGCGGCCGTCGAGGTGTTCGATCTCGCCTTCACGCTCATCTCGCTGTTCGGCGAGGCGATCAGGAGCCTGATGCCCGCGGGTACACCCGAGTTCAGTCTGTCCCGGGACGCGACCAACCTGCGGGTGATCTACTACCGCGACGTCCGGGGCCGGGAGGTGCTGGCCCACGAGCACTCCGGCATCCAGATGCTCGGGCTCCAACTGCCGCCGTCCGACCAGGGGCTCCAGTACGTCCTGCACGACGGGACCTGGGTCGAACCGGAGATCGCGGGGACGGACGTCGTCCTGTGCAACATCGGACGCATGCTCACCAGCGCCTCGAACGGCAGGTTCCGGCCCTCGACGCACCGTGTGCACTGCGCGGACACCGGGGAAGGCTACACCCGCACGTCGTCGGTCATGTTCGCCTACCCGCCGCATCTGCAGCGGCAGTGGAAGGCGTGCGAGGACGGGATCAGGACACTGGACGAGACCTGGGGCGACTTCATCGAGAACCGGTTCGCGGGGCTCGGCGACCCCGGCGTAGCGCGGTAGCGACCGGCCCCTCTCTGACCCGGAAGGTCGAGCAATGAGCCCCCTCATCAGTGTCATCGTACCGACCAAGGACCGGCCTCAGGAGCTCGCCGCCGCACTCGGCTCGGTCACCGCGCAATCCCTCGCCGACCTGGAAGTAATCGTCATCAACGACGACGGTGTCGACGTGGGTCACGTCGTGGAGCGCTTCGAGCGGTCTTTGGACCTCCAGCTGATCAACCACGAGGTCTGCGGCGGCCCGGCTCGGGCGCGCAACACCGGTCTGGCGGCCGCCACAGGACAGTTCATCGGCTTTCTCGACGACGATGACGAATACCTGCCGGGACACCTGCAGGCCGCCGTCGAGACGGCCGCCGAACAGAATTCTGACTTCGTGTATTGCGATGCACGGATCCGCACGCGACGCGGCGACACCTCCGCCGGGGCGAACCGGTGGGCGTACGACCTTCCCCTGGTCCCCGGATTCCTGGAGGTGACGAGCTTCATCCCTCCGGTCGCGGTGGTCTACCGGCGCGGCGAGGCGCGGTTCGACTCCGCACTTCCGGTATGCGAGGACTGGGAGATGTGGCTGCGGTTGACCCGCGGGCACGGCTACCGCACCGCTCGTGTCCCCGACATCGGCGTGATCTACCACCGCGTCAAGGACAACGGCAGCTTGACCGCGGAAGCGGACGACAGTCTCGAGGACTTCCTTCCCTTCTACGACAGCTACCGAAAGATCTGCGAGCGCTGGCCGGTGCCGGAGAACTCACGAGTGCAGCTCTACCGGCACTTCATGATCGAGATGCACGAGTTGGTCTGTGCTCATCTCGCCGCGGGCGACAGCCTCCCGCATCTCTACTACGAAAGGATCCTTCGGGTCTTGCACGCCGGGTTCACCGGGGCGATTCCCGACGAGGAGATGCCGGAGCGCATGGAGTGGGCACTCATGGGCCTGTCTCAGGATCTTCCGATGCTCGATGCCCCCGGGCCCCTGTGATCACGGGCGGTTGCGCGCGCCCGCCCTTCCACCACAAAGGCGCGCAGCGAAGGCTCAGCGTTGCCCCTGCGGCATCCCATGTTCTGTCCTAGTCGCATACCAGTGAAGGAGTCTTCAGGATGGAAGCGCTCGACCTACAGACCGTGCCTTCCCAGCGCCAGCCCGGACATGCGTCGCGTGCTGGCGAGCTGCCGGTGCTGCGCAGCGCGCAGTCGAGTTGGCCGATGCCGCCGGCACGGATGGTGCTGATCACGCATCTGCTCGACACGGCGGTTCCCTACGTAAGTCTGCTGAGCCAGGGCACCGACCTGGTAGAAGTCATACCGGTCCCCTACAGCACCCAGCCGGAGGCACTCGCGTTGCTCTCGGGCCTGCCCGTGCGCGTCCCCGAGTCGATCGAAGACGTCGGTCCGCAGGCATTGGCCGCCGCCACCCGCGCTACCGGCACGCCCGGGCCGCCCACCCTGGTTCAGGAGGTCGGCGGTTACTGCGCCGCAGCGGCCCCCGTGCTCTCGCAACTGCCCGGATTCCGGGGCGTGGTTGAGGACACCAAGAACGGCCAATGGCGTTATGAGCAGGCGAGCCCGCTCCCCCTGCCGGTGTTCACGATCGCGGACAGCCCGCTTAAGGCACTGGAGAACTTCCAAGTGGGCCGGTCCGTGGCCTACAGCGTCGAACGGCTGCTTCGGCTTCGCTTCTACCGGCTGCTCAGCGAGTGCCGAATCCTCGTCCTGGGCTACGGCGGCATCGGGACCCCGCTGGCTGAACACCTCCGACGGACCGGCGCGGACGTCGCCGTGCACGACCCCGACAACGTGCGGATGTCGGCGGCCGTCGTGCACGGATTCCGGGTCGGGGAGCGCGACGACCTACTCTCCTGGGCCGAGGTGATTATCGGAGTGTCCGGTCATCGCGCGCTCGACGCGAAGGACTTGCCGCTGCTGCGCGACGGAGTCGTGCTGGCGAGCGGAAGCTCGAAGCAGGTGGAGTTCGACGTGGAAGGCCTGCGCGGGGCTGCGTCGGCGATCGTCGAGGTCGACGAGGTCAGCGAGATCGAAGCCGCCGGGCGGGTGGTATACCTCCTCAACGACGGCAAGCCGGTGAATTTCATGGAGCAGAGCATCCTGGGTTCCGTCCTGGATCTGGTTTACACCGAGCTGTACCTCTGCACGCGTGAACTCGCCCGGACATCCTGGGAGCCGGGCCTGCACCGCTTGGCCCCCGACATGCAGCAGGTGCTGGCCCGCCGCTGGCACGAGGAGTACCGACGCCTGTGAACCCGCCCGTCGAGCGTGTGCGCATTTGCGTCGGAGCTCGGCACCGACCCCCGCACCGGCCCAGGTCGCAGCCCCGCCGATCGGACCCTGACGTCACAGGACGAGGGCTAGTACTACAGCTACCCGTCGTGGTGCTACCGCAGGGTGCACGGCCAACTCGCCGCACTCGGCATCAAGCTCGCCGCCTCCACCGTCTGGGAGATCCTCCAAGCCGAGGGTACCGACCCCGCGCCCGGCCGGGCCCCGACCACCTGGGCGACCGTCTCGGCGTCGTCGGCGACCGTATGGATCATCGCGCGCTACCGGCACCGGCGAAGGGGACCTGGGCGGCGGGGGCCACCTGCTGCCCGTACGGGTGCCGCCACAGACCCTGCGCCTGAAGCTTCGGCAGGACGCCCTCGCCGAACCAGTACGCCTCCTCCAGATGCGGATACCCGGAGAGGACGAACTCCTCGATGCCCAACGCGGCGTACTCCTTGATCCGCTCGGCAACCTCGGTGTGACTGCCCACCAGGGCGGTTCCGGCCCCGCCCCGCACCAGCCCGATACCCGCCCACAGGTTGGGATGGATCTCCAGCCCGTCCCGGCTCCCACCCCCGTGCAGGGCCAGCATCCGCTGCTGTCCCTCCGACTCACTGCGGGCAAGCCCGGCCTGGACCTGCCGCACGGTCTGCGCATCGAAGCCCCTCAGCAGCCGCTCCGCCTCGGCCCAGGCCTGCTCGGAGGTGTCGCGGGTGATGACGTGCAACCGGATTCCGAAGCGGACGCTGCGACCCTCCTGCGCGGCCAGCTTCCTGATCCAGGCGATCTTCTCGGCGACAGCGGTGGGCGGCTCGCCCCAGGTGAGGTAGACGTCGACGTGCCGCGCGGCGACCTCTCCGGCGATGGGCGAGGAGCCCCCGAAGTACACCTCGGGCACCGGGTCGGGCACCCGGGCCAGCCTGGCGTCCTCGACCTGGAGGTGCTCGCCGGACAGGTCGACGGTCTTGCCCTCCCACAACCCCCGGACGATTTCCAGGAATTCGCCGGTACGGCGATATCGCGCGTCCTTGTCGAGGAAGTCCCCGTAGGCCCGCTGCTCGTGGCTCTCGCCGCCGGTGACGACGTTGAGCAGGAGCCGTCCTCCGGTCTGCCGCTGGAAGGTGGAGGCCATCTGGGCCGCGAGCGTCGGGGAGACGAAGCCGGGGCGAAAGGCGACGAGGAACTTCAGCCGCTCGGTGTTCTGGCTGACCATGGCGGTGGTCAGCCACGCGTCCTCGCACCACGCGCCGGTCGGCGTGAGCGCGCCGACGAAGCCGAGGTCCTCGGCGGCGCGGGCGATCTGGCTCAGGTAGGCGACCGTCGGCGGCCGGTCGCGCCCGGACTCCGTGGCGGGGGTGCCGTGGCCGCCGCCGACGACGTGGCGGCTGTCGCCGTTGGTGGGCAGGAACCAGTGGAAGGTGAGGGACACGTGGGGGCTCCGATCGGTGTTCGTCAGTGTTCGTCAGAGGAGGCCGTGCCGGGGTGGCTTGGTGCCGTCCAGCACGTAACGGCCGATGTGCTGGACCTTCCAGCGGGCCGGGTCGTGCAGGGTGTGGGTGCGCGCGTCGCGCCAATGGCGGTGCAGGCCCAGGGTGTCGAGCGCCGCGCGGGTGCCGGAGACCTCGAAAAGGGCGCTGGCGAGTTCCACGGCGGCCTCGCCCGCCGTCACTTTCGCGGTGGCCACCGCGATCGAGGCCGCGGCGGCCGAGTCGTCGGTCAGGTCGGCGCGGGCGTCGTCGACCGCGCGGGCGGCCTCGCGAAGCAATGCTTCGGCAGCCCGTTGCCTGATCGCCAGTTCGCCGAACCGCTGGATAAGCAGCGGATCCTCCGCGGCGGTCGCGTGCCCTTCGGCGGCGCTCTCGAACCAGGGGCGGCTCTTCGTGCGGACGAACTCCACCGCCTCGGCCAGCGCCCCGGAGGCGATCCCGGCGTCGATGGCCGCGTGCAGCAACTGAGCTACCGCGCCGTGGAGTTGGGGACCTTGGAAGGTGAGGTGGTGAGGCACGACGCGGTCGGCGGGCACGGGCACCGACTCCAGACGGACGGTTCCGCTGGCGGTGGTGCGCTGTCCCATGCCGTCCCAGTCGTCCACGACCGTGAGGCCGGGCGCGTCCCGCGGGACGTACCCGACGTGCAGAGTGTCGTCCTCGGTGCGGGCGAGGACGGGGATCCAGTGGGCGAACAGCGCGCCGGTGGAGTAGTGCTTGACACCGTCGAGGACGTACGACCCGTCCGGGAGCCGGGCGAGGCGGGTGCGGATGTCCTGTACGTGCTGGGTGCCCGCCTCGGACTGGGCGTTGCCGAACCGCTTGCCGGCCAGTACCTCGCCGAAGAAGAACTCCTGCTGCTCGTCGGTCCCCTGCCGGCGCAGCACGCCCACGTACACGAAGTGGCTCTGCGGGATCTGGGCCAGGCTGGCATCGGCGGCGGCAAGCAGTCGGAAGATCTCGGCGAGCGTGTCCGCACGGACGTCCGCGCCGCCGAAGCGGGCGGGCACGGTCACGGCGAGCAGCCCGGAGGCGGACAGCCGCTCCAGCTCCGCATGGGGGAGCCTGCGCCGCGCGTCCCGCTCGGCGGCGCCCTTGCGGAAGTCCCCGGCCAGCTCCGCGGCCACGGCAAGGGCCTCGGCGTCATCCGCGATGACGTGCGCGTTGCTCATCCGGCGGCCGCCAGCAGCGTCGTACGCCCGCCCAGCGCGGCCGAGAACTGGTCCGTGACCTGCGCCAGAGCCTCGGCCGATCCCGGCGCGACGGCCAGCGTGCCGTCCTCGCCCACCGTGATGTCCTTGTCGAGCGTGAACCAGCCCGTCGTGATGTGCGCAGGGCCCATGGAGGCCAGCACCGGGCGCAGGGCGTAGTCGATGGCCAGGACGTGGGCGGTGGTGCCGCCGGTGGCCAGCGGGAGGACCGTCTTGCCTGCCAGGGCGTACTGCGGGAGCAGGTCGAGCAGGGACTTCAGCAGTCCGGAGTAGGCGGCCTTGTAGACGGGGGTACCGATCACCACCCCGTCCGCCTGCTCGAACAGGGCGGTGGCCCGGACGATCGCCGGGTGACCGAAGTCGGCCCCGAGCAGCGCCTCGGCAGGCAGGGTACGAACGTCCAGCGCGATCACCTCGTGCCCCTGCGCGATGAGCCGGTCGTCCAGGTGGCGCAGCAGCCGAGCGGTGCGGGAGGCGGCGGAGGGGCTTGCGGAGACGGACAGGACAGTGGCCATGGGAGGACCTTTCGGTTCGTCGTTTCGTGTGCGGGCCGCGGTCAGGCGTGGGCGGCGGCGGGCTCGGACGCGGCTTCCTGTGCCTCCAGTTCGCGCACCAGGGGCAGCACCCGCTTGCCGAAGTACTCGACCTCCTCCAGGTAGTGCAGGAAGCCGAGGAGGAAGAGGTCGACGCCGAGCCGCTTGTAGGAGACGATCCGCTCGGCGATCTGCTCAGGGGTGCCGATCAGGCCTGTGCGGAAGCCGTCGTTGTACTGGACGAGGTCCTCGAACGTGGAGTCCTGCCACATGCCCTTGCCGTCGCCGGTGGACGGACCGGCCTGCCGGACGGCGTCGCGGAAGCCGTGCACGGCCTGCGTGTCGGCCTTTGCGACGATCTCGCGGAGTGTGTCGCGGGCTTCGGCCTCGGTGTCGCGGGCGATGAGGAAGCCGTTGAGGCCGAACTTCGGTGCGGTACGGCCCGCTTGGGCGGCGGAGGCACGGATGTCGTCGATCTGCTCGGTGACGCCGTCGAAGTCCTTGCCGTTGGAAAAGTACCAGTCGGACACGCGGCCGGCCATGGCGCGCGCGGCGGTGGAGTTGCCGCCCTGGAAGATCTCCGGGTGCGGGCGCTCGGGGGTGTTCAGCGGCTTGGGCTTGAGGGAGAAGTCGCGCAACCGGTAGAAGTCACCGGCGAGTTCGGCGTGGTCCTCGGTCCAGATCTTCCGCAGGGCGCGGATGAACTCCTCGGAGCGCCGGTAGCGTTCGTCGTGCTCCAGCCAGGGCTCGCCCAGCGCGGTGAACTCGCCCTTGAACCAGCCGCTGACGACGTTGACGGCGAAGCGGCCGTTCGACAGGTGGTCGGCTGTAGCGCCGAGTTTGGCGAGGACGCCCGGGTGCCACAGGCCGGGGTGGACGGCGGCGATGACCTTCAGCCGTTGGGTGGCGAGCAGCAGCGCGAGACTGAAGCTGGTGGACTCGTGCTGGTACTCGGCGCCGTAGCTGGCCATGTAGCGGACTTGGCTGAGCGCGTAGTCGAAGCCGTTGTTCTCGGCGAGGACGGCGAGTTCGCGGTTGTATTCGTAGCCCCAGTGGGTGCGCTGCTCGACGGTGCTGGTGACCAGACCGCCACTGACGTTCGGCACCCAGTAGGCGAAACGGACAGGATCGGATCCGGGGTACGCGGAGGATGCGGGCATGGGAACTCCTGGCAGGAGAATGCTGCGCGGACAGGACGAATGAGCTCCGCGGAATTCAGGCACGCTGGAGCGACGTTTCCGCGGCAACCGTCGTCACGACGGAAATGAGCCGGGACCGGAATTCACGCAAGGAAGTCAGGGAGGGAGCGGGTGGGAGGGTTTTCCTCGGGTGCGCTCAGACCCGCCAGCGACAGAAGGCGCTGGAAACACGCGCAAGGTCGACATGGCGTCGCCGCGTGAGGTCCTGTCGCTTCATGCCACCGATCGAACCAGGAGGGAGTCCGGCCGGTCAAGAATGCCCTGATGTCATTCCACATGGTGAGAGTCGGTATTCACGAGGTTGTGACAGGGATTCCCTTGAACCCGGTCCCGGGAGGGCGCAGTCTCCTGCTCGTGCGTATAGAACAGCTCGAGTACATCGCTGCCGTCACACGGCTCGGTTCGCTGCGGCGCGCCGCCGAGGAACTGCACCTGTCCCAGCCGGCGCTCAGCGAGACCGTACGCAATCTGGAGCGCGAGCTCGGCGTGGACCTGCTGGAGCGCAAGCGGTCCGGGGCAAAGATCAGCGACGATGGACGCGAGCTGCTGCCGCACATCATGAGCGTGCTGGACGCGGTCGACCGGCTGCGCGGCGCGGCCGGAGACCAGCACCGCATCAGCCGCATGGTCCGGCTCGGCACGGTGAACACGGCTACCGTGCCGCTGGTCATCCCGACCGTGCGCGAGTTCCGGGCCTCGCACCCGGTCACCCAGGTGGAGTTGGTCGGCGCGCAGCAGGCCGACATCCACCGCGGGCTGTTGGAGGGCGCATTCGACCTGGGACTGGTGAACTACCTCCGGGGCGACGACATGCCGCCCGGCTTCGAGACCACGGAGTTGCTCTGCGGTCGGCCGGTGGTGTGCGTGCGTCCGGACAGTCCGCTGGCGGCCATGGACGCGGTGGACGCGGACAGTCTCCTGGCCGAGCCGCTGGTCGTGATGCGGTCCGGCTATGTGATGCACCGTTTCGTGCACCGGCTGCTGCGCGGCCGGACTCCGTCGTTCTCGTACTCCACCGACGGCGCGGAGATGGGCAAGCTGATGGTGGCCGAGGGGCTGGGGGCCACGGTGCTGCCGGACTTCAGCGTCCTCGGCGACCCGCTGGAGCGACGGGGCGCGATCACTGTGCGGCCGCTCGCGGGGGATGCCACCGACGTACTGCTCGTACTACAGCGCCGCCATTCCGGCTCCGTTCCGCGGGCGGTCCGCGACCTGCACGAGCTCTTCGTGCGCAACGCCCAGGCGTGCGGCGCTTCTTCGCGGCGGCTGACGGAGGGATGATCCTGTGCTCATCGTCATGGGCGGCCTGCCTGGCACCGGCAAGACCACACTCGCCCGTCTCCTGACGGCCCGGATCGGTGCGGTGCATCCGCGGGTCGACACCATCGAGCAGGCGATGGCCCGTTCCGGTGTGGCCCGGCACGCAAAGAGGTCCTCCGCTGTCGGCGCGGTGACGAGGCGGGCCGCGCCGAAGCGGTCGCGCGCAGCCGGGCGGTGGGGCGCTCCCGAACATCAAGTCGACTGGAAGGAGTGCCCCCGTCTGCGCCATTCCTCCGCGAGCAGTTCGTACGAACGTACCCGGTCCGTGTGGTCGTGGGTGATCGTCGTGATGAGCAACTCGTCCGCACCCGTGGCCTCCTGGAGTTGTTCCAACTGGCCGGCCACCCGGCCCGGTGAGCCGACGAACTGGGTGTCTAGGCGGTCCTGGACGAGGGCCCGGTCCTCGTCGGTCCATGGGTGGGCGCGCGCCTCCTCCGGCGTCGGGTACTCGATGGCGCCCTCGGCGGTACGGATGCTGCGGACCCACGGGCCGTAGCCGGTGGCGAGTGCGCGGGCGGTGGCGTCTGTCTCGGCGACGACGACGTCCGTCGAGACACTGACGTACGGCTTGTCGAGGAACTCGGAAGGCTGGAACAAGGACCGGTAACCCTCCACCGCCTCCAGGACCGTGGCCGGGCTGACGTGGTAGTTCGCCGCGAACCGCAGACCGTTGCGGCCCGCGACAGCGGCACTTGGACCACCGCTGCTGCCCAGGATCCACACCTCCACATCGGCGCCCTCCCCAGGCACGACGTGCGCCTCGACGCCCTCCTGGGAGCGGTAGGTGCCGGCGAGCAGGGCGAGGATGTCGTCGATCTGCTCCGCGTAGTCCTGTGACTCGGCGCCCGGCAGTAGAAGCAGCCTGCGCTGCAGCGCGATGCGGGGCGACCCGAGCAGATGCTCGAAGGAGAAGCGGGGCGGGATCAACAGGCCGTTCGGAGTGCGGCCGTCGACGACCGGGGTCGCCGTCGGCAACGGTGCGGCCGGCTGTCCCGGCGGGCGGCCGCCCGAGCGGCCCAGGCCCAGATCGAAGCGGCCCGGGTGCAGCGCGTCGAGCAGGCCGAACTCCTCCACGGTGGACAGCGCCGTGCGGTGCCCGAGCTGCACGGCCCCGGAACCGAGCCGGATGGTGGAGGTGGCGGATGCGGTCAGAGCCAGGACGACCGCGGGGGACGTGCCGGCCACGCCCGGATTGAGGTGGTGCTCGGCGAACCAGTAGCGGGCATATCCGAAGCGCTCGGCCTGCTGTGCGAGGTCGATGGAGTTGCGCAGGGCATCGGCTGCCGTCGAGCCGGAGGGGATGGGGACCAGGTCGAGAACGCCGAGGGCAATATCAGGCATGGACGGGCTCCTGGGTGAGCGGTGGCGCCGCAAGCACGGGTCCCCATACGAACGGCGGGTCCGGGATCTCGCGGCGCAGCACGGGGGCGACCTTGGACTGGAACAGCTCGAGGGAGGTACGGTGCTGGGTCTCCGTCAGCCCGCTCGCGTCGGCGTGCAGGTGGAGCACGGTGTGCCCGAACTGTTCGTGGTAGCGGTGCACCTTGTCGATGACCTGCTGCGGGCTGCCGATCAGGGCCGAGCTGCGCTCGACGAAGTCCTCCAGGGTCTCGAAGACCGTCGGGAGACCGGCCTTCTTGGAGAACGTCAGATTGGACTCGAAGATCGGCCGGTACGCTGCCAGCGCTTCCTGGGAGGTGGGCGCCACGTAGGTGCCGGCCGTGCCCGCGCCGACGGCGATCTTCGCCGGATCGTGGCCGTAGTGTGCCCAGCGCTCGCGGTAGTACCGGATCAACTGGGCATACGGTTCCATGGGGTTGGTGACGTTCGCCGAGAAGAGCGGGTCGCCGTAGCGGGCGGCCAGGTCGACCGACTCCTTGCTGGTCGCGCTGCCGTGCCAGACCCGGACCGGCCGTTGATACGGCCGCGGCCACACTTCGGCGTCCGTCAGCGGGGGACGGAAGCGGGTGTCGGCGGTGACCTTGTCCTGGCGCCAGATCTTCCGGAAGACTTCGTAACTCTCGGCGTTGCGGTCCCACTGGTCCTCGGGCGTGACGTGGAACAGGTCGCGCTGAGCGGCGCCGTTGCCCTTGCCGATAGTCAGGTCGAGGCGTCCGTTGGACAGGTGGTCGAGGGTGGCGTAGTCCTCGTATGCCCGGATCGGGTCCAGCAGACTGAGCGTCGTGACGGCCGTGAACAGGCGGATCCGCTTCGTCAGGGCGGCCACATGGCTGAGTACGACGGTCGGTGAGGAGGAGATGAACGGCCGCTCGTGGCGCTCCCCCACGCCGAAGCCGTCGAAGCCCAGTTCCTCGGCGAGGAGCGCGTTGTCGATGACCTCGCGGAAGCGGTCGTGGGTCGGCTTCTGCACCCCGGTGATGGGATCCGGGCGGTGCACGATGAGTGTGATGGCGAGGAATTTCACGACGCCACCCGCTCCTCGCCCCCCAGGTCGTCCATGAGGGTCCCGCCGCCCGGGCGAAGCCGAGAGTGGGGAAGGGCGAGGCCGAGGTGGTGGCGGAGGGTCGGGCCCTCGTAGTCGGTGCGGAACACTCCCTGTTCCTGCAGGAGCGGGACGACCTTGTCGGCGAAGTCGTCCAAGCCGGTGGGAGTGATGTGCGGGACGAGGATGAAGCCGTCACTCGCGTCCGCCTGGACGTACTCGTTGATGGTCCGGGCGACGGTCGCCGGGGAGCCGATGAAGTTCTGGCGGGTGCCCGTCTCGATGACCAGGTCGCGGATGGACCAGTTGTTAGCCGTGGCGAGTTCTCGCCACTCGCGGGCGGTGGCCAGCGGGTCGCGGTACATGCGCACCTGCGCGCGGCCCTTGGCGATGTGGTTGTCGCTGACGTCCGGGTCGATGTCGGGCAGCGGGCCCTCGGGGTCGTAGGAGGACAGGTCCCGGTTCCAGACGAACTCCAGGTGCTTGAGGGCGGTGGCCCCGCTGACCTGCTGCCGGCGCACCTCCTTGGCCAGTTCGTCGGCCTCTTCGTCGGTGTCGGCGAGGATGAAGCTCGCGGCGGGCAGGATCAGCAGCTGGTCGTGCGTGCGGCCGTACTTGGCGAGGCGGTTCTTGACGTCCGTGTAGAAGGCCTGGCCGCCCTCCAGGGTGGCGTACCGGCTGAAGATGGCGTCGGCGCAGGAGGCGGCGAACTCGCGGCCCTCGTCGGAGTCGCCGGCCTGGAAGATCACCGGGCGGCCCTGCGGTGAGTGCGGGACGTTGAACTGGCCGTGGATGTCGAAGTGTTGCCCGTTGTGGACGAAGGAGCCGGCGTTCGCGTCGCGCAGGAAGACGCCCGCGGCCTGGTCGGCGACGATCTCGTCGCCGTGCCAGGAGTCGAAGAGCTCGTTCGCCGTGGCCAGGAACTCCTTGGCACGGGAGTAGCGCTCCGACTGGGGCAGGAAGCCGCCGCGGCGGAAGTTCTCGCCGGTGAAGGCGTCCCAGGAGGTGACGACGTTCCAGGCGGAGCGGCCGCCGGAGAGGTGGTCGAGGCTGGCGAACTGGCGGGCCACCTCGTAGGGCTCGTTGAAGGTGGAGTTGATGGTGCCGGTCAGACCGAGGTGCTCGGTGACGGCGGCGAGCGCGGCGAGGACGGTGAAGGTGTCGGGGCGGCCGACGACGTCCAAGTCGTAGATGTCGCCGCCCTGTTCGCGCAGCCGCAGGCCCTCGGCGAGGAACAGGAAGTCGAACTTGGCGCGTTCGGCGGTCTGCGCGAAGTGCACGAAGGAACTGAACTCGATGTGGCTTCCGGCCTTCGGGTCGCTCCACACGGTGGTGTTGTTGACGCCCGGGAAGTGCGCGGCCAGATGGATCTGCTTCGTCGGCTTGCTCATGTCGGTGCGGTCCTTCCGACTCAGGCGATGGCGGCTGCGGCGTAGCGGTTGGCGGGGCGGGCCAGGCCCAGCAGGCCGCGCAGGGTGTGGGCCTCGTAGGCGGTGCGGAAGGCACCCCTGCGCTGGAGTTCGGGGACCAAGGCCCGGGTGACGGCCGGAAGGTCGTCTCCCGCGACCGCGGGCCGCAGCCGGAAGCCGCTCAGCCCCTCAGCCGCCAACTCCTGGAGCAGATCGGCGAGTTGAGCGGGCGTACCGGCGAAGATGCGCGCGTCGCTCGTGTACGGCTCGCCCGCGAGGGCGTCGAGCCGTGCGCGTCGGTCCTCGGCGGCGCCCTCGTCGTCGTCGAGGAAGACCACCAAGTCACCGAAGATGTGCAGGAGTTCGCCGGAACGCCCGGCTGCCTCCTGCTCGGCGCGGATCTCGGCGACGATCGCCCGGGCCTGGTCGGCGTCGTTCGGGGTGACGTAGCCGACGTCGGCCTGGCGGGCGACCAGCCGGTACGGGACGGTCTGATGGGCGAGGGCGGTGACCAGCGGCTGGCCCTGCGGCGGGCGCGGGGTGATGGACGGGCCCTTGACGCTGAAGTGCTTGCCTTCGAAGTCGACGTAGTGCAGCTTGTCACGGTCGACGAAACGGCCGGTGGCGATGTCGCGGATCTCGGCGTCGTCCTCCCAGCTGTCCCACAGGCGGCGCACCACCTCCACGTAGTCGGCGGCCTCGTCGAACAGATCGGTGAGGCGCTCCTGTCCGGCTGGGCTCTGGAGTTCCGCCAGGTTGATCGGCGGGAAGGTACGGCGGCCGAAGTGGTCGGCCTCGTGCGGGCGGGCGCTGATCTGGACGCGCAGGCCGGCCCGGCCGGTGCTGACGTAGTCGAGGGTGGCGATGGCCTTGGAGATGTGGAAGGGCTCGGTGTGGGTGGCGATCACGGTCGGCACCAGGCCGATGTGCCGGGTGAGCGGCGCGATGCGGGATGCGATCAGTACGGCGTCGAGGCGGCCGCGGACCTGGTCGGTGCGGCCGTCCAACTCACCGTAGTGGGAGGACTGCAGGCCGAGTCCGTCCTCGAGGGTGACGAAGTCGAGCAGGCCGCGCTCGGCCTCGGCGACCAGGTCGGCCCAGTAGCCAGCGGTGAACAGGTCCCGGGGGCGGGCGACCGGCTCACGCCAGGAGGCGGGATGCCAGCCGGTGCCCTCAAGGGCGACGGCAAGATGCAGGTGGCAGGAGGGAGTTGACGACACGAGGGTGCCTTCCTGGAGGTCCGTACGAGATCACCGGCCCGCGAAGTGGGGCGCACGGCGGTGGGGAAACGGGTCAGGAACAACAGAGGGCGCCGGCCACGCGCTGGAAGTCGATGTGGGGCCGGCTGTGGAGGCGCACGGCACGCGGTACACGTGTCACGCGGCCCACCTCCAAGTCATCGCCTTCGACAAACACAACGGCACGGCTATGCCGTTTCTTCCAGGACGGCGGCTTCGGTCTGCCGTACGAGCGAGAAGACCGTATGGCGGCGCAAGGTGAAGCCGATCGACTCGTACAGCCGGATCGCGTTCGCGTTGTCGGCCCTGGCGTGCAGGAAGGGCCGCTCGCCGCGCTCCTTGATGCCGGCCGCGACGGCGCGGACCAGACGTGTGGCCAAACCCCGGCCGCGATAGGCCGGGTCGGTGCACACGGCGCTGATCTCGGTCCAGCCGGGTGGATGGAGGCGTTCGCCGGCCAAGGCGATCAGGCGGCCGCGGTGGCGAATGCCCAGGTAGGTGCCCATCTCGACGGTGCGCGGCAGATAGGGCCCGGGTTCGGTGCGGGCGACCAGGTCGAGGATCTCGGGCACGTCGTCGGGGCCGAGCCGTACGGCCTCGGGGTCGGTCTCCGCCCGCAGGCCGGTGTCCACGAGCTGGACGCCGTGTCCGGTGCCGACCACCTCCCAGCCCTCCGGCGCCTGGGTGACGCCCCGCACCGAGGCGGTGCCGCCGAGGCCGACGAGCGCGGCAAGGTCGACCCAGGCGCGCGGGTCGTCCTCGTCGCAGACGGCGTAGAAGGGAGCCACGTCCTGGTGATAGCGGGCGGCGTGGCCGATGCGTTCGGCGAAGTGGGCGTGGGGGCCGGTGAGCGCTGCCCAGGTGGGGTTGTCCAGGATGTGCGAGGGGCTGGCGTCGAGGATGGTGACGGGCATGGTGTGGCGGTCTCCGGGGTACGGCTCGGATGGTCGGCGCGCCGGGGTCCCCATCGCGGGGCGGCGATGCAGTCCCCGGCACACAGTGGTCAGGAGTTGTCGAGCGGCAGGCCCGGAGGGTTGACCTCGGACTTGGCGACGGCCTCGTTGGACAGGCCGTACGCCTTGAGCCACTCGGCGTACTGACCGTTCTTGATCAGGTAGTTGATCGCGTCGGCCAGCGGCTTGGCGAGTCCGCTGTCCTTCTTCGCCGTTGCCGCGATCAGGCCCTGCAGGCTCGCGCCCGCGCCGGAGAAGGTGCCCGCGGTGCGGGTGGCGTTGGGCGTGTTGGCCACCTGACGGTTGTGGTAGGCGAAGCCGGGGTTGGGACCGAAGGAGGCGTCGACCTTGCCGCTGTTCAGTGCGAGGTAGGTGCTGGAGCTGTCCTGGAAGTACTTGACGGTGAGCTTCTTGCCTTCCTTGGCCAGCTTGTCCTTCCACTCCAGGAGGATCCGTTCCTGGTTGGTACCGGAGCCGACGGCGATCGTCTTGCCTGCGAGGTTCTCGTAGTTGCCGTCGAAGTTCCAGGTGCTCTTCTTCGGGACGATGAAGGCGAGGTTGTCCTGCCGGTAGGAGGCGAACTCGTACTTCTTCTTGCGCTCCTCGGTGTCGGTGACGTTGGAGAACGCCACGTCGACCTTGCCGCTGTCGATGCCGACGAAGAGGTTCTCCCAGGTGGAGTTCTCCACCTCGGGCTTGAGACCGAACACCGCGGCGACCAGGCGGCCGAGGTCGGGCTCGGAGCCGGTGAGGGTCTTCTGGTCGCTGCCGACGTACGCCAGCGGCGGCAACCCGGCGGGCAGGGCACCGATGCCGATCTCCAGCTTGCCGCTCTTCTTGACGGCGGCGGGCAGTTCGGCGCTGATGGACTTGACCTCGGAGACCTTGATGGTGGTCTGGGTGGCGGCGCCGTTGGAGACCCGTCCGATGACGACCTCGCCGGACTTGGCGCTGTCGGTGGTGGTGGCCGCGTCGCTGTTGCCACCGCAGGCGGCGAGCCCGGTGGCCAGGGAGGCGACGGCGGTCGCCGCGGTGATGCCGCGTATCAGGCTGCGTCGGGTGAACTGGGTGGGCATGGCCGTTCCTTGTCGCTGAAGGTGATGAGGGTGGCGTGGGGGGAGGTCTGGGGGTGCGGAGGTCAGAGGACCTTGCTGAGGAAGTCCCGGGTCCGCTCGTGCCGCGGTGTGTCGAGGACCTCGCAGGGCGGGCCCTGCTCGATGATCCTTCCGCCGTCGATGAAGACGACCCGGTCGGCGATCTCGCGGGCGAAGCCGACCTCGTGGGTGACGATGACGAGGGTGGTGCCGCTGGTCGCCAAGTCCTTGATGACGCAGAGGACTTCGCCGACCAGTTCGGGGTCGAGGGCGGAGGTGGGCTCGTCGAAGAGGATGACGCCGGGGCGCAGGGCGAGGGCGCGGGCGATGGCGACGCGCTGCTGCTGGCCGCCGGAGAGCTGGCGCGGGTAGGCGCCGGTCTTGTCGGCGAGGCCGACCCGGCCGAGGAGTTCGCGGGCGAGTTTCTGTGCCTCGGGCTTTTCCAGCTTCCCGGTGGCGACGGGCGCGGCGGCGACGTTGTCCAGCACGGTCAGGTGCGGGAAGAGGTTGAAGTTCTGGAAGACGAAGCCTATCCGGCCGCGCTGGGTGAGGATGGTCCGCTCGCTGAGCTCCTTGAGCCGCTCGCCGTGCCGCTTCACGCCGATCAGCTCGCCGTTGATGCTGACGTAGCCGATCTCGGGCTTCTCCAGGTGGTTGATGACCCGAAGCAGGGTGGACTTGCCGGAGCCGGAGGGGCCCAGGATGACGGTGACCTCGCCGGGGCGGACGGTCAGGTCGACGCCGTCCAGTACCCGGTGCGTGCCGTACCACTTGTGCACGTCGTGGACCTCGACGGTGGCGGCCTCGACGTGCGCCAGGGCTTCGAGCGTGTCGGCGGTCATA
>JBAGJY010000017.1:0-148591 GCA_037034305.1 Streptomyces sp. PLK1-5 | reverse complement strand
ACCCCACGAAACACCCGCACCCAACCACGCACGCGGAGCGAGGAGTCACCCCGGCACGCCCCCGACCCCGAAACAACGGAGCGCACCGGCAAGCAAACAGCCGACAGCAACGGGCGGCCGGGAGGGCACAAACCCCCACGAACAGGGCGGGAGGGGGCAAGGCCCCCCACCCGCTACGCGGCGGCCCGTACGTTCTCCCGTACCCAGGCGACCGCGTCGCCGGTCGGCGTGCCCGGGGTGAAGATCGCCGCGACTCCCAGTTCCTTGAGCGGCGCGATGTCCGCCTCGGGGATGATCCCTCCGCCGAAGACCTTGATGTCGCTGGCGTCCCGCTCCCGCAGCAGTTCGAGCACCTTGGCGAACAGGGTCATGTGCGCGCCGGAGAGGATGGACAGGCCGATCACGTCGGCGTCCTCCTGGATCGCGGTGTCCACGATCTGCTCCGGGGTCTGGTGCAGGCCGGTGTAGATGACCTCCATACCCGCGTCGCGCAGCGCCCGCGCGATGACCTTGGCCCCGCGGTCGTGGCCGTCGAGACCCGGCTTGGCCACCACCACGCGGATCGGACCGGACACACCCATCACTGCCTCCATGCCATGCCATCGCTGCCAGCGAGCGTCATTCGACTCCAGCGTGAACGAACGTTATCTACAGCATCGCGCACCTGGCAGTTTCGCGGCGCGGAGGGAGGGGGAAATCACACGTGGGACACGTTCGCTTGAGCGTCGGCCCGCAACTGCGCCCTCGTCGTCCGTAGCGCCTCGCCGGTAGAGCGCCACCCGTAGCGACCGGGGGGTGGCTGGCGGGCCGTTCGTCTACCTGGGGAGCCGCAGCCAGGTCGCCGTACCCTCGTGCCGTCAGCCGCACGGCGCGGCGGTACGGCTTTGCCCACCGACACCGTCGGTGCGACTGACCACGGGCACCATCCGGCGACCCACAAGGGCCGCGGGGGGCCAGGCCTGTCTTCCCTGCGCCGAAACGGGGAGGTCGGGCCATGGTTGATCTGTCCTTGAGCGACCTGGGCTGGCGCAGGCTGCTGCGCTCGCTCGTACTGCTGCGGGCCACCGGTGTGGAGCTGGCGGTGCTCACCGGGCACCTCCTCCTGTACCCCACCGGTGTCTTCCAGGAGCGCGCCGCCGACACCGCGGCCGTCCGGGGCGACACGCTCGCTGAGCGCCGGAACCCGGCGGCGCCGTGCGGTCCTCCGCCCGTGCTGCTGCTGCACGGCTTCGTGGACAACCGATCGGTCTTCGCCCTGCTCTCCCGCAACCTGCGGCGCAACGGCTGGACCACCGTGCAGGCGCTCAACTACTCGCCGCTGACCGGCGATGTCCGCGATGCGGCGGTGTTACTGGCGGAGCAGGTGGAGCGGCTCTGCGAAATCACCGGCCACCAGCGGATCGACATCGTCGGGCACAGTCTGGGCGGCCTGGTCGCCCGTTACTACGTCCAACGGCTGGGCGGCGACGCCCGGGTGCGTACGGTCGTCACTTTGGGCACACCGCACTCCGGGACCCGTGCCATACCGTTCGCCAGCCCGCACCCGCTCATTCGGCAAATGCGACCGAATTCCGAACTCCTGCGCGAGCTGGGAAAACCCGCAACAGGATGCCGAACCCGCTTCGTCGCCTTCTGGAGCGAACTCGACGAATTCATGGTGCCCGCCGAGACCGCCCGACTCGACCACCCCGACCTGACCGCCCGCAATGTCCTGGCGCCCGCCATCGGGCATCTGACGTTTCCGGTCAACAGCGCGGTGGTGGCGGCCATTCAGCAGGAACTGGGCGTGGCGGAGGAATCCGACGGAGCCGTGGACGCCGCTTGACGCCGTCACGCGCGGATGTTCTTCGCGCGCCTGCCCGAATCGGCGCGTAGATTGTCGCCATCCGGTAGGGCGGGATACAGTCGCCGCTGATTCTTCCGATGCCGAGGCGAAAGCGAAGTTGGCGGTGGACGAGTACGGCACGTACGGCTACGACGGCTATTCCACCGGGGCGTACGAGACCGGCACGTATGCACACTTCGACAGCACGGCCGTCGCATACGTTCCGGACAGCGCATATGACCCGTATTCTGCGCAGGAGGTTTACGAGGTCCATGACACCGGCGGCTATCCGGTGTTCCATACGTACGACACGGGAACGTACGAGACCGGCAGCTACGTCCTCGACCAGGCCCTCGACCCGCGGGAGATCGGCGGTTACCCGGCGGTGGCGGCGGAACCCGCCGAACCGGCTCCGGACGACGGCGCGGCCCCCGAGCCCCAACCCAAGGCCGCCGTACGGCAGTCGGGCGGAGCGGGCCGTCGACGGCGCACCGTCAGACGCTCACGGAGGTCCGCGATGCTCACCGTCGGCGTGCCGTCGATGGCGGTCATGGGGGTCACCGCCGCCGCAGTGAGCAGCGTCGCCGCCGGGCACCACGACGGTGCCGCCCCCCAGGCCGAGGCCGCCCCGGCCCAGGCGAGCAAGCTCGACCAGCAGTTGTCCGACGTAAGCCACGGCGCCGATGACCTCGCCGACCGGGCCAGCCGCACCCAGCAGCGCCTCGACCTGAGAAACCGGCAGGCCGAGGAGGCCAGACGGAAGGCGGCGGAGGCGGCCCGCAAGGAGGAGATGCGGCCGAAGTACGTACTGCCCGTCGCCCAGCGCGGGTTGAGCGCCTACTTCGGGCAGGCGGGCGTCAACTGGATGTCGGTGCACACGGGTATCGACTTCCCGGTGAGTGAGGGCACTCCCGTCGTGGCGGCCACCGACGGCACGGTGCGCACCAAGTGGAACCCCTCCTACGGCAACATGGCCATAGTCACCGCCCCCGACGGCACCGAAACCTGGTACTGCCACCTGAGCAGCACCAAGGTCCGCAGCGGCACCGTCCAGGCGGGCACGGTGATCGCCTACTCCGGCAACACCGGCAACACCACGGGCCCCCACCTGCACTTCGAGGTCCGCCCGCACGGCGCCGAACCGGTCGATCCGCTGCCGTGGTTGACCTCCCACGGCCTGGACCCGCGTTAGGCGCTGCGCTGGGAGGACGGCGGTGCGCCGCCGATCGTCTGCGGCGTCGCTGTGGCTGGTCGCGCGGCGCGCCCCTGCAGGGCGCTGCCGAACCCCAGCGGGGCGGCGTACAGCGGGGTCCGGGGGCGAGGCCCCCGAAGATCCCTAGAGCTTTTCGACCGGCGCGTACCGCAACAGGAGTCGCTTCGGCTTCTCGTCGCCGAAGTCCACCGTCGCCTCGGCGTTGTCGCCGCTGCCCTTGACCGCGACCACCGTGCCGAGTCCGAACGAGTCATGGGTGACCCGGTCGCCGACCGTCAGCGAGACGACCTGCCGCTCCTTCGCCCGCCGGGTGGCGAACCCGGAGGGACCCGCCTTGCCGGAGCGACCGGAGGACAGCGCGGCGGACGCGGCGGACACCGAGGGCGCCGAACCGCCGGTGCGCTTCCACTCGATGAGCTTGTCCGGGATCTCCTCAAGGAACCGCGACGGCGGGTTGTACGACGGCTGGCCCCAGGCGCTGCGCATGGCGGACCGCGTGACATACAGCCGCTCGCGGGCGCGGGTGATGCCGACGTAGGCCAGGCGGCGCTCCTCCTCCAGTTCCTTGGTCTGGCCGAGCGCGCGCATGTGCGGGAAGACGCCGTCCTCCATGCCGGTCAGGAACACCACCGGGAACTCAAGGCCCTTGGCGGTGTGCAGCGTCATCAGCGTGATGACACCGCCGCCGTCCTCCTCGTCGGGGATCTGGTCGGAGTCGGCGACCAGCGCCACCTGTTCGAGGAAGTCCGAGAGCACGCCCTCCGGCTGCTCCTGCTCGAACTCAAGGGCCACCGCGGCGAGTTCCTGGAGGTTCTCGATCCGGGTCTCGTCCTGCGGATCGGTGGACGCCTGCAACTCGGCGAGGTAGCCGGTCTGTTCGAGTACCGCCTCAAGCACGGTCGCCGGTCCGGCGCCCGACTCGACGATGGTCCGCAGTTCCTCCATCAGCTCGTTGAACCGCCGGACCGCGTTGGCGGAGCGGGCCGCCATGCCGTACGCCTCGTCCACCCGGCGCAGCGCCTGGGGGAAGGTGATCTTCTCGCGCAGCGCCAGCGCGTCGATCATCGACTCCGCGCGCTCGCCGATGCCGCGCTTGGGCACGTTGAGGATCCGCCGCAGCGGAACGCTGTCTTCCGGATTGGCCAGAACGCGTAGGTAGGCCAGTACGTCGCGGACCTCCTTGCGCTCGTAGAAGCGCACACCGCCGACGACCTTGTACGGCAGCCCGACCCGGATGAAGATCTCCTCGAAGACCCGGGACTGGGCGTTGGTCCGGTAGAAGACCGCCACATCGCAGGGTTTGGCGTCGCCCGCGTCACTGAGGCGGTCGATCTCCTCGGCGACGTACTGCGCCTCGTCGTGCTCGGTGTCGGCGACATAGCCGGTGATCACCGGTCCGGCGCCCGCCTCGGTCCACAGGTTCTTCGGACGGCGGCTGGTGTTGCGTTCGATGACCGCGTTGGCGGCGGACAAGATGGTCTGCGTGGAGCGGTAGTTCTGTTCCAGCAGGATCGTGGTCGCCGTCGGGTAGTCCTCCTCGAACTGGAGGATGTTGCGGATCGTCGCGCCGCGGAAGGCGTAGATCGACTGGTCCGCGTCACCGACGACGCACAGCTCGGCAGCCTCCTCACCCGTGCCGACCAGTTCGCGCACCAGCGTGTACTGCGCGTGGTTGGTGTCCTGGTACTCGTCCACCAGCACGTGCCGGAAGCGGCGCCGGTAGTGCTCACTGACGTCGGGGAACGCCTGGAGCAGGTGGACGGTGGTCATGATGATGTCGTCAAAGTCGAGCGCGTTCGCCTCGCGCAGCCGGGCCTGGTAGAGCACGTACGCCTCGGCGAGCTTCTTCTCGAACGGGTTCTCCGCCCGGGCGGCGAAGGTCTCCTCGTCGATCAGCTCGTTCTTGAGGTTGGAGACCTGGGCGCTGAACGACTTCGGCGGGAACTGCTTGGGGTCCAGATCGAGGTCGCGGCAGACCAGGGCCATCAGGCGCTTGGCGTCGGCGGCGTCGTAGATGGAGAAGCTGGAGGTGAAGCCGAGCTTCTTGGACTCACGGCGCAGGATGCGCACGCACGCGCTGTGGAACGTGGACACCCACATCGCCGCGGACCTCGGGCCGACGAGCTGTTCCACCCGCTCCTTCATCTCGCCCGCGGCCTTGTTGGTGAAGGTGATCGCGAGGATCTGACCGGGGTGCACCTGGCGTGCCGCGAGCAGATGGGCGATGCGGTGGGTCAGTACGCGGGTCTTGCCGGAGCCCGCACCGGCGACGATGAGCAGCGGGGAGCCGCTGTGGACGACGGCGGCGCGCTGCTGCTCGTTCAGCCCCTCCAGCAGGGCCGAGGCGTCGACCACGGGACGCGGCGCGCCGTCCCGGTAGTACGTGTCGCGCAGCGTGCCCAGGGCGTGCGGCGGCGTGTCGTACCGGCCCCCGAACAGGTCGTCCGGGAGGTCCTCCGCCGGGTGCTCGTCCGGCGGCGGGGGGTGTTCCCCGCCCGGCTCCGCGGCGGCCATGTCGGCCAGGAAACTGTCATCGAAGAGGCTGCTCATCGTGGAACGAGTCTAGGCGTCCGCACCGACAGCCCGGGCCGGGTCCGGTCAACCTGCCGGGGCGGGCGGTGGGAGGAGAGTTCGCACACAGGATCACGGAACGGTTGCGTACAAATCACGCCACGGGCTTCACACCAGCCACACACGTTCGCTAGCGTGCTCGACCAGGCGTCCGTCCCCCAACTCGGCGACCACGCCGATGCGTACGCCTCCGCTGAGTCCGGCCTGTCCGGAACCGGGGACCCACCGCACCATCTGGGGGTGAATCGGCACGCGCGCCCCACGCGCGAGCCGTAGGGCAACCTTCCGACCGCCCGAACCCGACAGCTAACCCGGTAAGCGGTCCACGGAAGGAGCGCCCCCGTTGGCGTCGCACCGCAAAGCCCGTAAGCCGCTGAACCTCGCGCTGGCGGCACCGGGCACCCGCTCGGTCATAGGTCTGACCTCCGCCGCGCTCGCCACTGTCACCCTGCTGAGCGAGACCGCCTCGGCCGCGCCCGCGCCCGCGCAGCCCTCGATCGAGGAGGTGCAGCAGCAGGTCGACCAGCTCAACCATGACGCCGAGGTCGCCACCATGAAGTACGACCAGGCGCAGCAGAACACCGAAGCGGCGCGCAAGAAGGCGGACGGGCTGCTCGACCAGCTCGCGAGCGGAGCGCAGAAGCTCAACACCACCCGGCGCACGCTGGGGCAGTACGCCGCCGCGCAGTACCGCACCGGCGGGCTGGGCAAGACCGCGCAGTTCTTCCTGGCCACCGACCCGCAGCAGTACTTCGACCAGTCGCATCTGTTGAACCGGGCCTCCGGCCAGGAGCAGCGGATGCTGGCGACCTACGAGACCCAGCAGGCGCAGGCCGCCAGCCAGCGCAGTGCCGCGGCCAAGAGCCTGCAGTCGCTGACCACCGCGCAGCAGCAGTTGGCGACCGACAAGGCGACGGTCCAAAAGAAGCTCACCCAGGCGCAGAACCTGCTCAACAGCCTCACCGCGCAGCAGAAGGCACGGCTGGCGGCGTTGCAGAAGCAGAAGGAGGAGCAGGCGCAGCAGGCGGCGGCGCGGCTGGCCGCCGAGCAGCGGCAGAAGCAGCAGTCGCAGGGGTCGGGTTCAGGGTCGACCGGCGGTGGTTCGTCCACCGGTTCGTCGTACGCGGCCAAGGCCGCCAAGGCCATCGCGTTCGCCAGGGCGCAGCTCGGCAAGCCGTATGTGTGGGGCGCGACCGGGCCCAACTCCTACGACTGCTCCGGCCTCACGCAGGCCGCCTGGGCGGCGGCGGGCGTCACACTGCCGCGCACCACGTGGGACCAGGTGAACGTGGGCCAGCGCGTGGCGATCTCGAACCTCCAGCCCGGGGACCTGGTGTTCTACTACAGCGACATCAGCCATGTCGCGATGTACATCGGCAACGGCATGATGATTCAGGCTCCGCATACGGGGGCGGTGGTGGATATCCAGCCGGTTACCGAAATGCCGATTTACGGGGCTACGCGCCCCGCATAGTGAGACGGTGACCCTCGGAGGGCTGCGCCCCCCGACCCCCTTCCGGGGCTGCGCCCCGCGCCCCCTTCCCGGGGGCTGCGCCCCCAACCCCCCGCCGGGCTCCGCCCCTGGACCCCCGCAGGCGTACGGCCGCCTGAGGTCTCGCGAGGCCTGCGCCTGGCTAGGCGCGCTGGGGGCCGGGGGCGGAGTGCCGAGTCGCCGGGCAGGTGGGGCGGCGTTCTGAAGGGGCGCGGGGAACTGCGCGACCAGCCACAACGGTGCCGCGGATGGTCAACGGCAGATCGCCGCACCACCGGCGTCCGCTACGTCCACAGGACGGCGATGAAGATGTTGGCCATCGTGAGGCCGCCGACCGTGGCGAGGGCCGCCTTCTCGACCGTCTCCTCGTCGCGCTTGACGTAGACGAGCCCGAGGATCACCACCAGCAGCGCCAGCTTGATGCCGATCTTGATGGTGTTGATGTGCTCGTGCTGGGCCTCGTTGAGGCCCACCAGCACGATGCCGGTGGCGAGCATCGTCAGCGCGCCGTGCAGCATCGCGGGGACCATCCGGGCCTCGCCGCGCCCCATCGCCTTCATCTGGGTGAGGAAGCCGCCGAGCAGTGCGGCGATGCCGATGATGTGCAGGCCGACGAAGAGATGAATCAGCACGTCCATGGGCGTGAGCCTAATCTCGGCCATATCACCGGTCCGCACCCGGGTGCGCCCCAACCCGCGCATCGGTCGTCGCCGCCGACGAAACCACGCCGTCCACAGAACACGCCGATCACTCCCGATCGCCGCATGATCGTTTGACGCCAGTCCCGATCCATGCCCCGCATCCGCGTAACCCGCCGGTCTAGCGTCCCTCAGCAGGACCGAAGCGCTCCCCCGAACCAGTCGGGGGAAGAGCGCCATCGCGGAGACGGAGAAGTACCCCCGTGGCCTCGCACCGAAAACCCAAGCGGCGCGCCCTCACCGCGGCCACCGCCCGTACCGCCGTCACGTTCGTGATCGCGGGAGCGGGCGCGGCCAGCGCACTGACCGACACCGGGCACGCGACCCCAAAGCCCGCACCGGACCAGGTCAGGTCGAAGGTGGAGGCGCTCTACCAGGAGGCCGAGCAGGCCACCCAGAAGTACGACGCCGCCAAGTCCCTGGCCGCCACCGAGCGCGGCGAACTGGCGTCGCTGCAGGACGAGTTGGCCCGCCGCACCCAGCAGATCAACGAGTCCCGCAACCGTCTGGGCACCGTCGCCGCCGCCCAGTACCGCTCCGGTGACCCCGACCCGGCCGTGCGGCTGCTCCTGTCCTCCCGGCCGGACCAGTACCTGGAGCAGGCGGGCATGCTGCAACAGGCGGGCCGCAGCCAGGCGGCGACCCTCGGCGGCCTGACCACCCAGGAGCGGCAGGCGCAGGCGCTGCGTGACCAGGCGTCCAGGAGACTCAGCACACTTCAGGCAACCGAGCGCGAACTGGCCGTCAACAAGCAGACGGTGACCACCGAGCTGGACCGAGCCCGCGACCTGCTCGGCCAACTCGCCCCGGCGCAGCCGCAGGTGAGCCCGCCCGCCGTACCGCACGCCCCCGCGCCGGTGGCCGGAGCCGAACGACCCGCGCCCGCCGCCCTCCCCGCGCACGCCGCCAACTCGCGGGCCTCACAGGCGGTTTCCTTCGCGCACGCGCAGCTGGGCAAGCCATACGTGTGGGGTGCGACCGGTCCGAACTCCTACGACTGCTCGGGGCTCACCCAGGCCGCCTGGTCCGCCGCCGGGGTCTCGCTGCCCCGGACCACGTACAGCCAGATCAACTCCGGCACGCGGGTACCGCAGGACCAACTCCAGCCGGGTGACCTGGTGTTCTTCTACTCCGGCATCAGCCATGTCGGGCTCTACATCGGCAACGGCCAGATGATCCACGCGCCGCACCCGGGCGCGCCGGTGCGCGTCTCCCCGGTCTCGGAGATGCCGTTCGCCGGAGCAACCCGCCCGGCCTGACAGCGCCGCCTCCGGGACCGGCGTGCCCAACCGACCGCCTGACGGCCCGGACCGGTTGCGCGGCGGCGTTGCGACCCCGGGCCGTCGCGTTTGTCACGCGACGGGCACAACAACGCTCCGTACCCGTACCGTGCCTGCACACACCCCGTTCGGGCGCGGCACGGTATGAGCCGTGAACGACGTGGAACGGCGCTTCCCGCGCCACCCCCGCAGCGTCGGCCGGGCCCGAGCGTGGCTGCGGGAGCAGGTGGGTTCGTGGGCCATCGGGGACGAGACGGCGCAGACCGCCGTACTGCTGCTGAGCGAGTTGGTGACGAACGCCTGCCGCCACGCGCGGGTCCCGCCGGGACGGCAGATCGGCGTCCGCTGCGTACGCGACGGGCACACCCTGCGCGTCGAGGTCTCGGACGCCGGAAACGACTGGCCGAGGCCCCGTGATGCCTCGGCCCGGGACTGCTCGGGCCGGGGCCTGGCGCTGGTGGCCCTGCTGTCGAGCGCCTGGGCGGTACGGCCCCGCCCGTACGGGATCGGCAAGACGGTGTGGTTCGAGCTTCCGGTGAAACCCCGGTAGGCGGCAATGGGCGGCGGGCCCGCAGCCGTCTACACCAGCCTGCGGGCCGTGGCCCAGCGGGTCAGCTCATGGCGGTTGGACAGCTGCAGCTTGCGCAGCACCGCCGAGACATGGGACTCAACCGTCTTGACGGAGATGAACAGTTGCTTGGCGATCTCCTTGTACGCGTAGCCGCGGGCGATCAACCGCAGGACCTCGCGCTCGCGTTGGGTGAGGCGGTCCAGGTCCTCGTCGACCGGCGGGGCGTCGGAGGAGGCGAAGGCGTCCAGGACGAACCCGGCGAGCCGCGGGGAGAAGACCGCGTCGCCGTCGGCCACCCGGAAGATGGAGTCGACCAGGTCGGGGCCGGTGATCGTCTTCGTCACATAGCCGCGGGCGCCGCCGCGGATGACGCCGATGACGTCCTCGGCCGCGTCGGAGACGGAAAGCGCCAGGAAGCGCACCGGCCGCTCGGCGTCGGCCATCAGCGGCGCGCAGCGGCGCAGCACCTCCACCCCGCCGCCGCCCGGCAGATGGACGTCCAGCAGCACGACGTCGGGGCGGGTGGCGGTCACCACCGTCACCGCCTGGTCGACGTCGGCGGCCTCGCCGACCACGTCGACACCGGTGCTCTGGGTGTCGCCGATCTCGGCCTGTACGCCGGTGCGGAACATCCTGTGGTCGTCGACGAGCACCACCCGTACCTGCCGCGTCGCAGACGTCTGTTCGCTCATCCCGCCGACCTCTCCATTTCCAGTTCCACTTCGGTACCCCCGCCCGGTGCGGCACGCAGCCGGGCCTCGCCGCCGTTGCGCTTCATACGGCCGATGATCGACTCCCGGACGCCCATCCGGTCGTCCGGCACCTGGTCGATGTCGAAGCCGGGGCCGCGGTCCCGGACGGAGACGAAGACCCGGGTGTCCTCGACCTCCGCGTACACCTGAACCGCTTCGTCGCCACCGTACTTGGCCGCGTTGACCATCGCCTCACGCGCGGCCTGCATCAGCGCACCGAGGTTGCCGTCCAACGGGCAGTCACCGACGCACACCACCTCGACCGGAACCCCGTGGTGGTCCTCGACCTCGGCCGCGGTCCGGCGCACCGCGTCGGCCAGGGTGGTCGGCTCGTCCTCCCTGCCGGTGCCCTCCGGCCGGTACAGCCAGGCGCGCAGCTCGCGTTCCTGTGCCCGGGCCAGCCGGGCCACCTCGCGGGGATCGTCGGAGTGCCGCTGGATGAGGGTCAGGGTGTGCAGCACGGAGTCGTGGACGTGCGCGGCGACCTCGGCGCGCTCCTGCGCGCGGATGCGCATCATCCGCTCCGTCGACAGGTCCTGGGTCATCCGCACCACGTACGGCCCGGCGAGCAGCGCGATGCCGACCAGCACGGCGAGCGACGCCTGCAGCGCCGCGCCGAGGTCGCGCGCGGAACTGCGCACCACCAGGAACCCGGTGACCCCCGCGGCGACCAGGATCACCCCGGCCGCGCCCCGGGCGACCGGCCAGAACCGCTTGCCCCGGCTCATCTCCACCCAGCGGGCCCGGCGGGCGTTGTCCGCCTGCCGCCACACCAGCGCCACACCCGCGCCGATCAGCACGACCGGCCAGATGTAGTGGTTGGCGGCGCCCGGGTTGAGGTTCTTCACCAGCACCCCGAAGCCCGCGATCACCGCGATCATCGCGAGGATCTGTCCCCGGTCGGGCTTGCGGCCGGAGGCCAGCCAGGCGCGCGGGCTCAGCGGCTGCCTCGCCGCCTGGTCGACCCCGCCCACCCCGAGCGGGACGACGAACCAGAAGGCCGCGTACAGCGGAATGCCCAGGCCGCCGATGGTCACCAGCACGGCGAAGGCGATGCGCACCCAGGACGTCGGCAGCCCCAGGTGACCGGCCAGTCCGCGCGCCACACCGCCGATCATGCGGCCCTCCGAGCTGCGGTACAGCCTGGGCGGCGGATCGTCGTCGAAGTCGGCGCGGGCGGACCCGGCGGGCGCGGACATGGCTGGCATGTCTTCGATCGTCACATGCCGTCGCGGCGTCCGGCATCAGGGTTGCCCCCGAGGTCTTCCCCGACCTGGGCGCCCCTGAGTGGGGAATCAGGGTCGGACCAGGGGAGTCACGGATTCCGGCGTACCGCGGGCACCCCGCACCATAGGAGGCATGACAGACGACGACCCGCGCGGTGACGAGCGCGTCACGCTGGGCAAGCAGCTGCGTGAGGGGCTGGCCCGCAGCCGCCGCCAGAAGGTCATCGGCGGCGTGTGCGGCGGCCTCGGCCAGTACTTCCGCATGGACCCGGTGATCTTCCGGGTGGTGCTCACCGTGCTCGCCCTGACCGGTGGCGTCGGTCTGATCGCCTACGGCATCGGGTGGCTGCTGATCCCAGCGCGCGGGGAGGACGAGACCGAGCTGCACCGGTTGCTCTCCGGCCGGATCGAGGGCAGCGCGCTGACCGCGCTGCTGTTCACGCTGGTCGGCTCGGGCCTGTTCCTGTCGACCATGGACAACGGCAACAACCAGGCGTTCTCCATCTGCCTGGTGGTCGCGCTGGTCGGCGCGATCTACTGGTCCACCCAGCGGCGGTCGGCGCTGGGCCGGGCCGGGGCCGACGGTGAGGGCGCCGCCGGGGCCTCGGCCCAGGTGTCCGACGCTCCTCCGGCCGCGCAGCCGCCGCCCGCCGACGCCCCGTCGTGGTGGCGGGAGCACCGGGCCTACGCGTCCGCGTCCACCGGGTACCTGTGGGGTCCCGAGGACTCGGACGAGGGGCCGTCGTACGAGAAGTGGTCGGCGCCGCACTCGAAGCCCCGGCAGCCCCGGGACGCCGCCGAGCACCGGCAGCGGCGCGAGCGCTCGGGGTTCGGCCTGGGGACGTTCTGCCTCGCCGTGCTCGCGGCGGGCGCGGGTGCGGCGCTGTCCTGGGGGCACCATCCGCTGGGCACGGTCATGGAGGTGGCACTGGTCTGCGCGCTCGGGGTGTTCGGGCTGTGCATGGTGCTCGGCGCGTTCTGGGGGCACCCGGCGCGCGGCACGATCCTGTGGGCGACGCTGAGCACCGTGCTGCTGGTGGGCGCGGCATCGCTGCCGAAGACGGTGGGCACCGACTGGCACCGGGAGAGCTGGCGCCCGACGAGCACCGCGCAGCTGCGGCCCGCGTACCGACTCGGCGCGGGCCAGGAGATCCTGGACCTCACCGGCCTCGACCTCAGGGGCGGCACGGCCAGTACGGCAGTGGACGTCGGTGCCGGGCAACTGGAGGTACGGGTGCCGCGGAACGCGACGGTCAACGTGCACGCCGAGGTCGGCCTCGGCGACCTACGGCTGACCGAGACATCCGGCTCGCAGCGGGTGGACGTACAGCACCCGGGGATGGACCGTACGGCGAGGCTGGACCCGCCCGCGGGCACCAGGTCCGGAGGGACGATCACGCTCGACCTGAAGGTCGGCGTGGGAGAGGCGGTGGTGCTGCGTGGCAGCGGATCGTGAGCGGCGCTTCGAACCGGCGACGCTACTGGCGGGCCTGGTCTTCCTGGCCATCGCGGCCGGATTCGGGCTGGCGGCGGCCGGAGCGTGGCACCCCCGGCCCGCGCTGGCCCTGCCGGTGCTGGGCGTCGCACTGGTGCTGACCGGGCTGGTCCGGGCGGCGACACGGTCGGTCAGAAGGCGCTCGCGCGCTTCCGGCGCCGCGCGATGAGCGCGTCCAGCGACGCGTACGGCGCTCCGGCCAGCACCAGCGGCAACCAGGCCATCAGGTACGGCAGATCGTTGCTGTAGTAGTACGGCGTGCTGGCCCAGCTCACCGTCAGCCACAGGCTCAGCGAGATCAACGCCCCGCCCACCGCGGCGACTCGGGCCAGCAGGCCGACCAACGTGCCGACGCCCACGGCGAGTTCACCGAAGGCGATGGCATGGCCGAACGCGCTCGGGTTCTTCAACGCCAGGTCCACCATCGCCGGTATCGCCGCGCTGTCGCGCACCGCGTGCAACGTGGAGACCAGCGAGCCCGGGGCGCCGGCGGAGAAGAACGCGGGATGGAGGAGCTTGTCCAGCCCCGCGTAGCCGAACGTCACCCCCAGGAAGACGCGCAGCGGCAGCAGCGCGCGGCGGGCCCAACCGGCCCGCCACCTCCCGCCGATCTCAAGCGTCGTCGCATGCGCACCAGGCATCGTCTCTCCGCCTCTCCGTCGGCTCCCCCATCACTGCGGTCGGTTTCCCCCATCAGTACGGGAGCCGGGCGGCTCCCGCTCAATGCCGCGCGGGATTCGTGTGCGGGCCTGTCATGCGGGCCTGTTGCTCCCGGAGCGTGGAGTAGTCAGCCGAGCAGGTCGGGTTCGCTGCGGGTGATCTGGTGGTACAGCGGCTGGTAGTTGATCCACGCCACGAGGTCGTTGCCGAGCTGTTCGCGGGTGCGCACCGCGTTCTCGTAGGAGATCGGCACCGGCTTGCCCGCCGCCTTCGCGGCGAGCTGCACCTGGCAGGAGCGCTCCATGGTGATGAACCACCAGGCGGCGGCGTCCACCGAGTCGCCCACGGTCAACAGGCCGTGGTTGCGCAGGATCACCGCCTTGTGCGAGCCGAGCGCCGCCGCGATCCGGCGGCCCTCCTCCTCGTCCACCACCACGCCCGTGTAGTCGTCGAACAGGGTGTGGTCCTCGAAGAACGCGCAGACGTCCTGGGTGATCGGCTCCAGCAGCTCACCGAGCGCGGACAGCGCCCGCCCGTAGGTGGAGTGGCTGTGAGCGGCGGCGATGACGTCCGGGCGCGCCTTGTGCACCTGTGAATGGATCGCGAACGCGGCCTGGTTGACGTGGTGGCGGCCCTCCACCACCTGGCCGGAGTGGTTGACCAGGATCAGGTCGCCGACCGTGATGTGCTTGAAGGACATCCCGAACGGGTTGACCCAGAAGTGGTCGGTGAACTCCGGGTCCCGCGCGGTGATGTGGCCCGCGACGCCCTCTTCGAACCCGAACCGTCCGAAGAGCCGGAGCGCGGCGGCGAGCCGCTCCTTGCGGTACTTGCGCTCGTCCTCGACGTTGTCGAACGTCGGCGGAAGCGCGAACTGGAGCTGGTCGGTGGGTATGGGCTGCGGCGGGGTCTTTTCGCTCATGAGGCGGAAGTTACCGCGAGGTACAGCGGTTGAACAGGGGCGCTACGGCAACTTCGGCGGGCGTTGGTTGATCGCGGTGAGGTCGATGTCGACATCAAAGGGGACGCGAATCTTGAGCTGGTCGTGGTAAATGCCGGTGGGCACGTAAGCCCGGGTCGTGACGTCGAGCTCGTAGACGTGCACGATCGGGCGCCCCTCGTTGTTCTCCACGCGCCAGAAGTGCGGGATGCCTGCGGCGGCGTACTTGCGCGGCTTGACCTCGCGGTCACGACGCTTCGAGTCCGGGGAGACCACCTCGATCGCGAGAATGACGTCCTCAGGCTGGTACTTGGTCTGCTTCGGGCCCGCGTCGGCACCCTCCCTGATGACCATGACGTCCGGTTCCGGGCGGTTCTCCCGGTCCAGCACAATGCCCATTTCCCGCATGACATCAAGGCCGTCCGGAACCTGGCTCAGCAGCGAGTGCTCGAACAACCGCAAAGCGAGCATATGGAATCGGGCCTGCGGACTCACGAAAACGAGGCTCCCGTCGATCAGCTCCGTGTGCCTGGGCAGATTGGGAAGCCGGTCGAGGTCCTCCTCGGTGTAGCCGCCGACCGGGGGACGCGGCCATTGGTAGTCCGGGTCACCGGGGTGCTGCGGGTCGACGGTCATCAGTGCTCCCATGGGACGCAGTCTCGCCGTTACCGCCACACTACCCAGCACAAACGACCGCGCCGCCACCCAAACGTATGAGCGGCGGCGCGGTCGTTGACCTGTTCGAGTGGGGGTGAGGTCACTCCCACTCGATGGTGCCCGGCGGCTTGCTGGTCACGTCGAGGACGACGCGGTTGACGTCGCGCACCTCGTTGGTGATCCGGGTGGAGATCTTCGCCAGTACGTCGTACGGCAGCCGCGACCAGTCGGCGGTCATCGCGTCCTCGGAGGAGACCGGGCGCAGCACGACCGGGTGGCCGTAGGTGCGGCCGTCACCCTGGACGCCGACCGAGCGCACGTCGGCCAGCAGGACGACCGGGCACTGCCAGATCTCGCGGTCGAGACCGGCGGCGGTCAGCTCCTCACGGGCGATCGCGTCGGCCTCGCGCAGCAGGTCGAGGCGGTCGCGGGTGACCTCGCCGATGATCCGGATGCCCAGGCCGGGGCCGGGGAACGGCTGGCGCCAGACGATCTCGGACGGCAGGCCGAGTTCCTCGCCGACCTTGCGGACCTCGTCCTTGAACAGCTTGCGCAGCGGCTCGACCAGCCGGAACTGCAGGTCCTCCGGCAGACCGCCCACGTTGTGGTGCGACTTGATGTTCGCGGTGCCGGTGCCACCGCCGGACTCCACCACGTCCGGGTAGAGCGTGCCCTGGACCAGGAACTCCACGGCCTCGCCGTGCGCGCCCGCCTCGGCGACGACCTCGGAGGCGGCCTGCTCGAAGACCCGGATGAACTCCCGGCCGATGATCTTCCGCTTCTCCTCCGGGTCGGTCTTCCCGGCGAGCGCGGCGAGGAAGCGCTCCTGCGCGTCGACGACCTTGAGCTCGACACCGGTGGCCGCCACGAAGTCCTTCTCGACCTGCTCGGCCTCGCCCTTGCGCAGCAGGCCGTGGTCGACGAAGACACAGGTCAGCTGGGAGCCGACGGCCTTTTGCACCAGCGCCGCGGCGACCGCGGAGTCAACGCCGCCGGACAGGCCGCAGATCACCCGCTTGTCGCCGACCTGCTCGCGGACCGCGGCGACCTGCTCCTCCACGACGTTGTGCGTGGTCCAGGTCGGCTCCAGGCCCGCGCCGCGGTAGAGGAAGTGCTCCAGCACCTGCTGGCCGTGCGTGGAGTGCATGACCTCGGGGTGGTACTGGACGCCGTAGAGCCTGCGCTCGTCGTTCTCGAAGGCGGCGACCGGCACGCCGTCGGTGGAGGCGGTGACGGTGAAGCCCTCCGGCGCGGCGGAGCAGGCGTCACCGTGCGACATCCACACCGACTGTTCGGCGGGCGTGCCCTCGAAGAGGGTGGAGTTGGCGCCGTGCCGGTTGACGTACAGCGGGGTGCGCCCGTACTCGCGACGGCCGTTGTTGTCGACCGTGCCGCCGAGCGTGGTGGCCATCAGCTGGAAGCCGTAGCACATGCCGAAGACCGGGACGCCCGCCTCGAACAGGGCGCGGTCGATGGAGGGGGCGCCCTCCTCGTACACCGACGACGGTCCACCGGACAGGATGATCGCCTTCGGGTTCCTGGCGAGCATCTCGCTGACCGGCATGGTGCTCGGCACGATCTCGCTGTAGACCCGGGCCTCACGGACGCGGCGGGCGATGAGCTGGGCGTACTGCGCGCCGAAGTCGACGACCAGGACGGTGTCGGCGGGAGCTGGGGTAGCTGATGCCACGGGCGGCCTTCCGGCGGTTGCTACAAGGGATCGATTCCCGATTCTACCGTTGCCACGAGAAACGCCTCCCGCCGTGGGTTCGCGGACCGAGCCCGCGGTGGGCGGCGGTCGTGCATAATGGCCGCCATGTTCAGCAGCACGCACTTCGTCTTTACCTATGGCACCGGCTGGTCCGGCTGCCATGGTCGTGCTGTCTGAACGAACCACAGACACCAACAGGCGCCCCGGACCGGTCTCGGTCCGGGGCGCCTGTCGTCTCCGTACCGTTGCGGATCCGTCGGGGCAGTGACCCGGAAGGCAGCACGGACATGAGCACGAACACGGTGGACACCGGCGCGGGCAGCGCGGACGCGGCGGAGCTGATCAGCGGCGCGCGGGAGCGGATCGACGACCTGGACCGCCGCGTCATCGGCCTGCTGGCCGAGCGGATCACGGTGTCGGAGCAGATCCAGCGCGCGCGGATCGCCTCCGGCGGGCGGCGGGTGCACCTGTCCCGCGAGATGGAGGTCATCAACCGCTACAACGAGGCGCTGGGCAGGCAGGGCACCGCGTTGGCGATGACCGTCCTGGCCCTGTGCAGGGGCCGACTCTGAGCTTCCGGCACGGCGACGACCCGACGGCGATCGATCGGATGGGCGGGCGGGAAGAAGACCGGCGCGCCAGCGCGCGTCCGGCGCGGGAGAGCGCACCCAGGAAGCACACCCCGGAAGGCCGCGCAGCGGCCTTCCGGACATCACCCGTACGGCGCGTGACCGCGCGGGTGGCGGTTCGTTGGACCCGGTGTCCGTTCCAGCCAGGTGCGGTCGGGAGTAGTGATTACCACGCGTGGAGACCACCCAGACGCAGCTGGGTGGATTCACCGGGGCGATGAGGCGTGCCTGGTCGCACGTCGTGGGACCTCGCCCTGGTTCAACAGGTGACCGGTCAGCAGGGGACAGCAGCCCGGTCGCCCAACTGAAAACAGGCGGTCGGTCCCGGGGACGCTTGGGGCCGACCGCTCTGCGAAGCGGCGAGGAAACGCTCCGCGAGGCGGTACGCGATGCACCCTACCGCAAGCGGCCCGCTGTGACGTTGATCACCGAAGGACCGGCCCGGCCGTGGACAACTGTCCGAATTCAATGGTTTGCGCCGTGTCGCGCGCAGAAGCGCCTCTGTGGCGGCTGTGAAAGGCCGGTCACACAACATCCACACGGCTTTACGATCAGCGCCTGCCGCACCGCGAGCCGCCCCCCACCACCGCGACGGCCTCTCGTCTTTTTCTGACCCAGAAGAGGTCTCAATGAAGCTTCGCCGCGCCTTGGCGACGGTCGCCACGACCGCAGCCATCGCCCCCGTCGCGCTGCTGAGCGCACCGAGCGCGTTCGCCGTGGACGCCGCCGCGCCCCTGCCCAGCGCCGCCGCGGGTACCCCCTCGGCCGCCTCCGCGCCGACCGCGCCCACCGCCGCCACCCCGTCCACCCCGGGCGCGCCGACCGCCCACACCGGCGGCACGCCGAGCACCGCGCCCACCGCGCCCGGCGTCTGCGTCGTCCGGAACCCCGCGTACAAGGCGGCCGTCCGCACCGCGATCAGCGGGCTGCCCGGCAGGATCGCCCGGGGCAGCGGCTGGCACGACTTCACGCTGTCGGTGGCCAACCCGACGTCGACCGGCGTCGCCCGGATCGACCTGTTCGCGGGTGTCGGCCCGGCCACCAAGGCGTCCCAGGCGTTCACCACCAGCCAGGTGGTGTTGCAGGCGTACCACCCGAGCACCAGGAAGTGGGAGGACGTCAGCGACGGCTCCGGCCACTCCGTCGGCTTCTTCGGCTGGGGCGAGCTGCCCGCCCACACCCATGTCAACGTGCCGATGCGCATCGAGGTGAGCAAGAGCGCCCCGATCGGCAACGGCCTGACCGTGGGAGCCGGGCTCTACCTCGACAAGCGGTACGACTGCCTGGCGGCGAGCGAGGCCGCCTACCGCATCCGGATCGTGGCGCCGGGCACCAGCACCACCGGTTCCGTGCCGCAGCCGCAGACCGGCGGCGAGGCCCCGCTCCCGGCCCCCAGGACCGCGCCGGAGGCCGCCCGCAGGGCCAGCGCCGACAAGGTGGTGCCGGTCTCGGCGACGTCCACCGACAGCGCGACCGGCGGCACGCTGGCGCACACCGGTGCGTCGTCCGCGCTGCCCGCGATCGCCGGAGCCGGTGCCGCCGCTGTGGCGCTCGGCGGTGCAGCGGTGTTCCTCGTACGGCGCCGCAAGGGCGGCTCCGCCGCCTGACGGCGGTCCGAGCGGAAACCGGGACCCGCGCCAAGGCGCGCGGGTCCCGGCCGCTCTCAGGCCCTCGGCGGCACCTTCGGCACCGGCAGCACCAGTGCCGCGAAGGCGTCCTTGGGCACCGCGGGCTGCCGCGGCTCGACCGGCGCCACCCGCAGATAGCCCTCGTCCTGCGCCGGACGCGGGTCGGGCTCGCCCTTGTTGGGCCACAGCGACATCGCGCGCTCGGCCTGCGCGGTGATGGTCAGCGACGGGTTGACGCCGAGGTTCGCGGAGACCGCGGAGCCGTCCACCACGTGGATGCCCGGATAGCCGTACAGCCGGTGGTAAGGGTCGATCACCCCGTGTTCCGGATCCTCACCGATCGGGCAGCCGCCGAGGAAGTGCGCGGTCATCGGCACGTCCATGATCTCGCCGACGCTGCTGCCCGCGAAGCCGTTGATCTGCTCGGCCAGCACCCTGGCCGCCTCGGCGCCTTCGGGTATGTACGTGGGGTTGGGCGTGCCGTGTCCCTGCCGGGCCGTCAGCAGCCCCTTGCCCAGGCCCTTGCGCTTCCGGTACGTGGTCAGGGAGTTGTCGTGGGTCTGCATCACCAGGCCGATGATGGTCCGCTCCGACCAGCGGCGGTTGGACAGCGAACGCGCGGTCAACGTCGGGTGTTTGACGCTGTTGGCCAGGTAGGACAGCCAGCGCGGCAACCGTCCGCCGTACGGCACCTGCAGCACGGACAGCGCGCCCATCGCGTTGGAGCCCTTGCCGTAGCGGACGGGTTCGATGTGCGTGGTGTCGTTGGGGTGGATGGAGGAGGTGATGGCCACCCCCCGGGTGAAGTCCGCGCGGTCGCCGTGCACGGCGCGGTAGCGGCGGTCGGTGGTCTGCGCGCCGACCAGCGCCTCGGAGTTGGTGCGGGTCAGCTCGCCCAACCTGGCCGACATCCGGGGCAGTTCGCCGCGGTCGCGCATGGTGTGCAGCAGGGTCTGGGTGCCGTAGGTGCCCGCGGCCAGCACGACGTGCGGGGCGCGCAGCACCTTCGGGGTGGCCCCGCGCTGGTCGGTCGGTACGGTGGCGACCCGGTAGCCGCGGTGCTCGGGGTCCTCGGCCAGGCCGACCACGGTGGTCATCGGGTGGATGACGGCACCGGCCTTCTCGGCCAGGTAGAGGTAGTTCTCGGTGAGCATGTTCTTGGCGCCGTGCCGACAGCCGGTCATGCACTCGCCGCACTCCACGCACGCCCTGCGGGACGGTCCGGCGCCGCCGAAGTACGGGTCGGGCACCTCGGTGCCCGGTGGCACCTTCGCCGACCCGTCGCCGTCCTCGCCGTCCCCGAAGAACACCCCGACCGGCGCCATGTGGAAGGTGCCGCCCACGCCCATCTCCTCGGCGGTGGCCTTCAGATGGACGTCGGAGGGGGTGAGCGTGGGGTTCAGCCGCACCCCCAGCATCTTCCTGGCCTGCTCGTAGTACGGCGCCAGTTCCTCCTGCCAGTCGGTGATGCGGCCCCACTGGCGGTCGGTGAAGAACGGTTCCGGCGGTACGTAGAGGGTGTTGGCGTAGTTCAGCGAGCCGCCGCCGACTCCGGCGCCCGCCAGCACCAGGACGCTGCCCAGCAGATGGATGCGCTGGATGCCGTAGAGGCCGAGGGCGGGCGCCCACAGGTAGTCGCGCACCGCCCACGAGGTCCTGGGCAGCGTCTCGCGGGTGAAGCGCCGCCCCGCCTCCAACACCCCGACCCGGTACCCCTTCTCCGTCAACCGCAAAGCGGCCACGGAGCCGCCGAACCCGGACCCGACCACGAGCACGTCGTAGTCGCAGGGGTACTCCTCGTCCACGCTGAGTCCTTTCGTTCGAAGGCGAGTCGGGGCCACCGGCGGGGAGCCGGGGATCAGCGCAGGCGCAGGAGCTTGAGCGCCTTCAGGCTGCGGGTCATGAAGGCCGCGTACGCCTCGTCGTCCATGCCGAGGGAGGGGCCCATCGGCAGGATGCGCTGGGTGGCCACCGTCTGCGCCTCGGTGTACTTGAGGATGCCCTCGGAGCCGTGCCGACGGCCCAGGCCGGAGTCCTTCATGCCGCCCATCGGGGACTGCACGCTGCCGTAGGCCGCCGCGTAGCCCTCGTTGACGTTGACCGTTCCGGCGCGCAGCCGCGCGGCGATCGCGCGGCCCCGAGGGGCGTTGCTGGTCCAGACGCTGGCGTTGAGACCGTACGGCGTGGCGTTGGCGCGGGCGATCGCGTCGTCCTCGTCGTCGAACCGGTAGACGGACACGACCGGGCCGAACGTCTCCTCGGTGCACACCGCCATCGGCGGCTGGACGCCGTCCAGGATGGTCGGCTCGTAGAACAGCGGCCCGATGTCGGGCCGGGCGCGACCGCCCGCGAGCACCGTGGCGCCCTTGCTGACCGCCTCCTCCACGTGCCGGGTGACCGTCTCCAGCTGCCGCTGCCCCACCAGCGAGCCCATGTCCGCGCCGTAGGCCAGCCCCTTGCCGAGGCGCAGCGCGCGGGTGCGCGCGGCGAACCGGTCGAGGAACGGCTCGGCGACCGAGGAGTGGACGTACAACCGCTCGATGGAGATGCACAGTTGCCCGGCCGAGGCGAAGCACGCGCGGATCGCGCCCTCGGCGGCCTTGTCCAGGTCGGCGTCGGCCAGCACCAACATGGCGTTCTTGCCGCCGAGTTCGAGTGAGCAGCCGATCAGCCGGGCCGCCGCGCGCTGGGCGACGTCGCGGCCGGTGCGGGTGGAGCCGGTGAAGGAGACGTAGTCGGCGTGTTCCACCACGGCCGGGCCGACCACCGGCCCCTCGCCGATCACCACCTGCCACACGGCGGGCGGCAGTCCGGCCTCGATGAGCTGTTCGCGCGCCCACAGCGCGGTCAGCGCGGTCTCCGTGTCGGGCTTCATCACCACCGCGTTCCCGGCCACGAAGGCGGGCAGCGCGTCGCCGACGGACAGCTCGAACGGGTAGTTCCAGGGCGCGATCTGGCCCACCACCCCGCGCGGCTGGCGCAGTTCGCTGACCCTGGTCAGGGCGGGAACCACGCCGGTGTGCCGCTTGGGGCGCAGATAACCGGGGGCCTTGCGGCCGTAGTGCCGGGCGGCGACGGCGACGGCCTGCACCTCCTCGTGGGCGTGCAGCCGGGTCTTGCCGGTCTCCACCTGGATGAGATCGAGCACCTCGGACTGCCGCCGCAGCACGAGGTCGTGGAAGCGCAGCAGTACTGCGGCGCGCTGCCGTACCGGTACGGCGGCCCAGGCGCGCTGTGCCTCGCGAGCCGCCTCGAAGGCGGCGGTGATGTCCTCGGGGCCCGACTCCGGCAGTTCGGCGAGCCGCTCGCCGGTGAAGGGCGTGTGGTTGGCGGTACGGCCACTGCCCGCGACGCCCCGGGTGAGCCGGGCGACCAGTTCGGGGGTGACCACATCGCCGGGGCCGCGGGCGCCCTCGGGGGCGACCGGGTTGCCGGAGGTCTGCTCAGGCGTGGGTTGAGGCTTCGCGGAAATCTCCTGCGCGTCCGTCATGCCACGCGAGATTACGGCTCACGCCGGTGTTTGTGTACCCGTCGGTAACCCGATTTTGCCTACTCGACACAGGCGACGCCACCGATCACTGGCGCGATCCCGGCCCACGCCCGCCGCGAAGCTCCGGCCCGGGGCGCCGGGGGCTTGCTCCGAAGCCAGGCCCGGCCCGGCGGTGCCAGGACGGACCGCAACCCGGCAACAGCTATTCGAGCTGCCGCAACGCGTCGCCGATCGCCCGATGGAACGTCGGATACGCCCAGATCTGCTCCCGCAGAACCGACAGCGGGACGCGACCGTGCACGGCCACCGACAGGGCGCCGAGCACCTCGCCCCCGTACGGACCGGCGGTCGTACCGCCGACCAGTACACCGCTGAGCATGTCCGCGACCACCTTGACGAAGCCGTCGTTGCCGACCTGGTGGACCAGACCGCGGGCGCTGGCGGACAGCTCCACCAGCCCGGTGCGCACCACCAGTCCCCGCTCACGGGCCTCCCCCTCGGTCAGTCCGACCGCGCCGATCTCCGGATCGGTGAACGTCACCCGCGGCACCGCGTGATAGGCGGCGGGCGGGCCGCCCTCGCCGAGGATGCCGCGCACCACCACGTCCGCCTGGTACATCGACACATGGGTGTAGGCGCCCTTGCCGGTGACATCGCCCAGCGCCCAGATGCCGGGCCGTCCACTGGTGGGCGGCACCACCCGCAGCCGCTCGTCGACCGGGAGGGCGGGCGCCTCGTCGTCCACGTCGATGGCGAGCGCGCCCAGCTTGGCCAGATCGCTGCGCCGCCCGGTCGCCACCAGCAGCCTGTCGGCGGTCAGCCGTTCACCGCGACCGCAGTACGCGGTGAAGCCGGTGCCCTCCTGGTGGTCCACCGAGTCGACCCGGGCGCCGGTGTGCACCTCGATGCCGTCCTCGGTCAGCACCTTCAGCAGCAGCTCGTGCGTCTCCGGCTCCTCGCGCGGCAGCAGCCGCTGCATGCCCTCGACCACGGTGACCGCGGTGCCGAACCGGCAGAACGCCTGCCCGAGTTCGAGCCCGATCGACCCACCGCCGAGCACCAGCAGCGAACGCGGCGCCTCCTGCGCCCGTACCGCGTCCCGGTTGGTCCAGTACGGCGTCCTGGCCAGCCCCGGAATCGGCGGTACCGCGGGTTCGCCGCCGACCGCCAGCACCACCGCCTGCCGGGCCCGCACCGCGGTCTCCTCGCCGTCGACGTCCGCGACCGTCACCTCGTCCCTGGCGGTCAGCCGCCCGGTACCGCGCAGGAACCGCACGCCGCGCCCGGCCAGCCGGTCCACGGCGATCTTGTCGTCCCAGTCGGTGGTGGCCTCCCGTACCGCCCGGGCCAGCGGGCGCCAGTCCGGATGCACCATCGCGGTACCGGCGTGCCCGGGGATCCGCCGCCCCTCGGCCAGCAGCTCGGCCGAGCGCACCATGATCTTGGACGGAATACAGCCGTAGTACGGGCACTCGCCGCCCACAAGGCCCTCGTCCACCCCCACCACATCGAGCCCCGCCTCGGCCAGCCGCCCGGCCGCCTCCTCCCCGCCGGGGCCGAGCCCCACGACGACCACATCGGCGGTGTCCGCGCGGACCGCAGCCATGGGGTCCTCCTCGCGTACCGGATGAGAACGGTAGGAGTCTCCTTCCACCGTACGCGCGCCGCAGGCGGTACGCCCGGTTACGGACGGATCTGGCCGGGGCCGCCGCCCGGATACTCGACGGGATGGCAGTACGGCAGGTCATCGATGGGGCGGTCGGTGCAGAAGCGCAACAGGAGGTCGGTGAACTCCTCGATGCGTTCCATGTGCACCAGATGGTCGGCGTCCCGGACCGTCAGGAAGGCGGCGCCGGGGAGTTGGGCCGCGGTCTCCCGCCCCATGCGCGGCGTGGTGAGCGAGTCGTACTCGCCGGTGAAGACCAACGTGGACAGCGGGGGCACCGGCTCCGGGCGATACCACTCGTGGTTCAGCAGACGGACGTTGTGGTCCACCACCGCCATGCCGATCTGCCGCGGCGTCTGCGCCATGAACTGCTGCTGCAGCAGCCGGGCGATGGCCGCGTGCCGCCGGATCCGCCCGGCGCCGGACGGCGACATGAACCGCGCCACCAGTTGACCGGCCATCTCCTCACGGCGGTCGTCGTCCAGCATCCGCAGCCAGCGCGGCACCGCCTCCGCGTACTCCCGGGGGACCCGGGTGGTCATCCCGGCGAGCATCAGCCGCCGCAGCGCGTCCGGATAGTGCTGGGCGAAGCGCAGCGCGATGGCGCCGCCGAAGCAGGCCCCCAGCAGATTGACCTTGGCCATGCCCAGTTCGTACAGCGCGTGCCGCACCGCGGCGGCCAGGAAGTCGATGCCGTACCGGGTCGGCAGCGGCTCGGCGGCGCCGTACCCCGGCAGGTCGAGGGTGATCACGGTGCACGCGTCGGCCAGCCGCTCCTCGTGCCGCGCCCAGGAGAACCGGTCCTGGGACGATCCGCCGAGCAGCACCAGCGGCTCGCTGACCGCCGCGTCCTGCCACACCACCCGGCACAGATAGCCGAACCCGTCGAAGGAGAGCCGGTGTTCCGTCACGTCACGCGGCGCACGTTCCGCCTTGCGGGCGGACGGCAGGCGCGGTGGTGCCGTCGTTTCGGTGGACATGCGGGACTCCCCAACTCGCCGGGCTGACAGCGGACTTCGCGCCGTCGACCGAACAGCCGGTGCCGACCGGCGCGCCGAAGGCAACCCGGGATGTGTACCACCGCGGGCGGTGCGGCCCGGCGCCGTTCACCCGTTGGAGGGCGCGCCGTCCAAGGCCGCGCCGGTCAGCCGTTCGCGCGGAAGGTGAGCGTCGCCTTGTCGAAGTAGCCGGAGATCACCGAGCGTTGGTCGTCGGGCCCGGTGAGCAGGACGATGTCGTACCTGCCGCCGCGCGCGATCGCCAGGTCGCGGCCGTAGACCTGGTTGCCGGAGTCGGGGTCGCGCCAGGTGAACTCGCCCTCGGCGGCGGCCGCTCCGCCCGCGTCCAGCCGTTTGAGCCCGGCGGCCGAGGACCACGTGCTGGACCTGAAAGGCGCCAACTCCGGTTCCCTGTCCAGATAGGCGAGCGGGTCGGTGCCGTAGTCGGCCGTACTGTCCCGGCCCACCACGACGACCAGTTGCATCACGTCGCCACCGCTGGAGAAGACCGTCTCGCCGTTGGGCCCGGCGCTCCTGGTCCAGCCGTCGTGCACCGCGACCGAGAAACCCGCCGGGTCGCCGCGCACGGTGAAGTCCGAGCCCAGGGACGGGGCTTGCTGGGTGGTGCGGTCGGTGGGCGTCGGGGCGTCGCCCGAGGTGGGCGCCGACTGCCCGGCCGCCACGCCCCCGGAGACCTGCGCGGGCAGCGAGCGGCTGGAGGCGCCGCCAGCGCCCTTGGGCATGAACAGCACGGCGTACAGCACCAGCGCGGCGAGCAGCAGCAGGACCAGACCGACCAGCAGCAGCCCCATCCGGTGCGGCGCCTTCCCGGCGGTCTGGCTCAACTCGCTGGTGCGGTGGCGCACTTCGACCGTCTCGCCCGCCGCGTCCGCGGCGGCGGGCCGCTGGCCGCGGCTGCGCGCGTGGCGGCCGTGCGGCGGCGGCGCGGCCATCGCGTCGGCGCGCGGGCGGCGGCGTCTGCGCAGCCGTACCAGCTCGCCCTTGCGGCGCACCACGGGCAGCTTGTGCGGGTCGCCGGGACCGGCCGGGACCTGGACCATGCGGGCGCCGATGTCCGGCTCGGGCGCGGACCGGACCAACGAGCGCAGCCAGCCGCGCAGTTCCTCGAACTCCGGCCGCTCGGTGGGGTCCTGGCGCAGCAGCGACTCCACGACCGGGCGCAGCGGCCCGCAGTCCTCGGCCAGCGCGGGCGGCTCGGCGCAGACCAGGTCGACCAGTTCGGCCGCGCTCTCCTCGGGGAACGGCGGATGACCCTGCACACAGCGGAACAGCAGCGCGCCCAGCGCCCACAGGTCGGCGGCCGGGCCGACGGGCGGCGCCAACTGCCAGTTCTGGTGCACCGGACCGGCCTGCTCCGGTGCCCAGCGCTCGGTGACCGGGCCGATCACGGCGATCCTGGCCTGCCGGGCGCGCTCCAGGGCGAGCGCGGAGTCCGGGCCGCCCCAGCCGCCGCGCCGCGCCGGGTCCTCGCCACCGGCGGCGGCCAGCACCTCGCGCGGCACCGGGTCATAGCCGCACAGCGCCTCCTGGGCGGCGCCGAAGGCCAGTCCGTCCAGCATCGCCCGGCCGTCCTCGCAGACCAGCACGGTACGGGCGGTGATGTTGCGGTGCGCCCAGCCGTACGCGTGCAGTGCGCGCAGCCCGGCCAGCAGGTCGGCGGCGACCTCGGCGGCGCGGTACGGGGACAGCCGCCGGTCGGCCAGCAGCGAGGCGATCGGGCGGCCGGGGACCAGTTCGGAGACCACCCACAGGCTGCCGTCCTCCACCAGCACGTCGAAGACCTGGACCAGCGCGGGATGGTCCGGCACCGCGGCGGCGGCCCTGGCCGCCTCCAGGGCGCGGCCCGCGCTGTCGCCCGCGCCGGGCTGGGCGGCGTGCGGTGCCGTCTCGTCGCCGACCACCTCGGCGTGCACGACCTCGGGCAGCAGCAACTGCCGTACCAGCACTTCCTGTCCGCTGTACGTGTCGAAGGCGCGGGTCTCCACCAGCTCGAACTCGTCTGCGGGCGACCGGGGCAGCCGGTAGCGGCCCGCCAGCACCCGCCCGGCGTACTCGTCCACGGCTCCTCCCCATGAGCGTCACATGAACGCGGTGGCACGGCTTCGGTCAGACGGCCGCACTACACGGTGACGTCCGGCTGCCGGGTGTTCGGCTTGTGGGCAGACGGCTTTCGGCCAAGCCGTCTTCGGTCAACCTCGGTCGGCGACGGACAGTCTGAGCCTCTTTACGATACGTGCTTGTGGCCGGTTGGTTGACCGGTTTGAACGTGTTGAAGAAGCGCCCCCCGGCGCTCGTGGGGCGCACCGGACGGGTGCGAGGCGCCGGACCGCCGCCCCGGTACCGCGCCGTCGGTGCGGTCGGCGGCGAAGGCGGTGCTGATGATGGCGGCCAGCACGGCCAGCACCACCACCGCCACCACTATCACCAGGGTGCGGCGCGGCACGACATCGCTGAGCGGTGCCCGGACCGGGGAGAAGCCGGAGGTGCGCGAGCTGGGGAACCGGGAGGAGAACGGCGAGCTGACCGCGACCGGCTTCAACTTCGGCTCGGGGTCCGGCTTCACGGTGGCGGCGTTGGCCAACGAGCGCAGCGCGCCCAGCATCTTCTCCTGCTGCGACAGCAGCGGACGGACGTCGGTCGGGGTGGGCTGCGGATCGGCCGGGAGCGCCATCATGCGGGTCTCCTCGGCGTCCGGCGCCTCCGGGAGGCTGACCGCCTCCTCCAGCAACTCCCTTACGCCCGGCTCGTCGAGGCGCTTGGCCGGGTCCTTGATCAGCAGGCCGTGGATGGCGTCCGCCAGCGGCCCGGTGACCTTCGGCGGATCGACCGGCTCGGTCATCACGGCGGTGAGCGTGGCGATCGCCGAGCCCTTGTCGTACGGCGGGCGGCCCTCGACCGCCGCGTACAGCAGCGCGCCCAGCGACCACAGGTCGGACGGCGGTCCCGGCTTGTGGCCGCGGGCCCGCTCCGGCGATATGTAGGACGGCGCGCCCACCAGCATGCCGGTCGAGGTCACCGACGGGTCGCCCTCGACCTGTGCGATGCCGAAGTCGGTGAGCACCACCCGGCCGTCGTCCGCGATCAGCACGTTGGACGGCTTCACGTCACGGTGCAGGATGCCCTCGCGGTGCGCCGCGCGCAGCACGTCGAGGACGGCGAGACCCACCTCGGCCGCGCGTCTGGGCGGCAGCGGCCCGTCGGCGCGGATCGCGTCGGACAGCGAGCGGCCCTCGACCAGCTCCATGACGATCCACGGCCGCCTGTCCTCCTCGACCACGTCGAAGACGGTCACCGCGCCGTTGGCCCGGATCCGGGCGGTCGCCTTGGCCTCGCGCAGGGTGCGGGTGATCAGGCGGCGCTTCTCCTCGTCGTCCACGTTGCCGGGGAACCGCAGCTCCTTGACGGCGACAGTACGGCCCAGGGTCTCGTCGACCGCCCGCCACACCGTGCCCATACCGCCCTTGCCGAGGACCTCGCCGAGGCGGTAGCGGTCGGCGAGGAGACGGCCGGTGGTGCCTTGCGCCTGGGTCATCAACGTCCTCTGCAGATCGATATGACGGTGCATCGGGCGGCGCACGGGTCGACACGGGGTCGATGCGACTGCCCCATCACATCATCCCCTGTGGGTAGGACATCGGTACGCCTGCCCCCGGTTCCGGAACCGGGGGCTCATACTTCGACCGGTATACGCCGGTCCTCGACTGGTAACTGTCCTCGCAGATGAGCGAGTGCCTGTCTCAGCCGTGCGGCTGGAAGGTCTTCACCGCGTTGTTGAACACCGGAAGCCGCTGCTGCCACTCGGCGTCCGGTCCCGAGAGGTAGATCGCGTACTCCGTGCCGCCCTCCTTACCGAAGCCCAGGTCGATGGCGTGATACCGGCGGACCTTCCCCTTCCACGTCCACTCCCAGATCGCGGCCGGAACCTGCTGGCCGTTGATCTGCGCCTGGGTGGGGTTCATCCGAAGGGAGCTGTAGCCGTTGTTGTCGGCCTCCAACGTGACCTCCAGATCGCGGAAGTGCTGCAACGGGCTCGGTCCCGCGTAGTCCTCGATGCTCACCAACAGGTCGCACTTGCCCTGGGTGTCCACATAGTGGATGTTGCGGCCGTCCGAATTCACCTTCCGGGCCCAGCCGTCGGGAACCGCCATGGTGAAACCGGCCGGATCGTTGACCATATGGTAGCCCGCAGGCGCGGTCGGGGCGGGTCCCGACGAGGGTCCGCCGGACGCGCCGCCGTCGGCGGTCGCCCTGCCGTCCGTCGCTCCGCCGCCGCGGGCCAGCAGCACCCCGCCGACCGCGACCGCGGCCACCAGGGCGGCGGCGGTACACCAGGCGGCCACCCGCCTGCCGCGGCCGGGGCGGCGGTCGCGGGGCCGTGCGGGCGTACCGGGCGGTGCGGGGGTCTCGGCCAGTGCTTGGGGGTCGGGTCGCGGCGTGGGCTCGGCGGACACCGGGGGGACGGCGGTCGCTGGGCGGACCCGCGCGGTGGGGTCCTCGGCGTACCGCTCGCCGAGCATGTTCCCCGTCTCGTGCGGGAGTTGGGTGCCGCCGGTGCCCTCGGTGTCCGGTGCGGTGCGCTGCTCGGGCACGACGTCAGCGGCGGCCTCGGCAGTGGCCGCGCTGCGGGCGACCGCCGCGGTCGGCTGGTCGTCGGTGGCCTCGCCCACCGCCCAGGACGGGGCCGGCCGGGGGGCGCGGGCGACGACCGTCTCCACGGAGGCGACCAGCAGTCGCTCGGCCTCCTCGGCGGTCATCCGCTTGTCCGGGTCCTTCTCCAGCAGCGACTCGATGACCGAGGTGAGCGGGCCCGCCCGGCGCGCGGTGGGCACCGGCTCGGAGGCGATGGCGTACGCGGTCTCGATCGGGGTGTCCCGGCGGAACGGCGCCACGCCCTCCACCGCCTGGTACAACGTGGCTCCCAACGCCCACAGGTCGCAGGCCGGGCCGCCGGTGCCACCGGTTATCCGCTCCGGCGCCAGGTAGTCGAAGGAGCCGATCAGCTCTCCGGTGCGGGTGAGGGTGGAGGTGCCGGTCGCGGAGGCGATGCCGAAGTCGGTGAGCACCACCCGGCCGCCCGGCCAACTCTCGCCGCCTTCCACACCGTTGGCGCTCAGCAGCACGTTGGCGGGCTTGACGTCGCGGTGCAGTACTCCGGCACGGTGTGCCGCGCGCAGCGCGGCGACCATGCCGCGGCCGATCCGCGCGGCCTCCCGCGGCGTGACCGGGCCGTCCTTCTTCAGCACGTCACCGAGGGTCCTGGACGGCACGTACTCCATCACGATGCACGGCAGGCCCTCGTCCTCGACCACGTCGTGCACCACGACCACGTTGGGGTGGGTGATCCGGGCGGCACTGCGCGCCTCCCTGCGGGTGCGCTCGTACAGCGTCTCGCGCTCGTCGTCGTGCAACTGCGGTGGCACCCGTAGCTTCTTGACGGCGACCTGACGGCCCAGCAGCTCGTCCTCGGATCTCCAGACGGTGCCCATGCCGCCCCGGCCTATCAGCTCGACCAGCCGGTACCTACCAGCCACCAGCCGCCCCTGATCGGACACTCTCCACCCCTCTCATTCCCCGTCACGCCTGAGATCCCGGTGGCCGCACGGTTTTTCTAGAGGGGCACGATATCTGGCGCACCCAAGCGAGCAGCGTCCGCGGTCAAATCGTCGGGTTGGCGTTGCGATTCACGTTCTGCCTCGACCCGCTTCTCGTAGTGCGTCACCTCCTTCTCCAGGTGTTCGTCGTCCCAACCCAGCACCGGTGCCACCAGTTCCGCCACCTCACGGGCACTCAGGGTGCCGCGGTCGAAGGTCTCGATGGAGATCCTCGTACGGCGGGTGAGCACGTCGTCGAGGTGGCGCGCGCCCTCGTGCGAGGCGGCGTACACCACCTCGGCCCGCAGGTAGTCGTCGGCCGCGGCGAGTGGCTCGCCCAGCGTTGGGTCCGCGGCGATCAGATCCAACAGCTCCGTAATCAACGATCCATAACGATTCAATAGATGCTCGACCCTGGCGACGTGCAGCCCTGACTCAGCGGCGATCCGCGCCCGCGCGTTCCACAGCGCGTGGTAGCCGTCCGCCCCGGCCAGCGGCACCTCCTCGGTGCAGCACCGCGCGACCCTGCGGTCCAGTCCGTGCACCGCCGCGTCCACCGCGTCCTTGGCCATCACCCGGTACGTGGTGTACTTGCCGCCCGCCACAACGACCAGGCCCGGCACGGGGTGTGCCACGGTGTGCTCGCGCGACAGCTTGCTGGTCGCCTCCGACTCCCCGGCCAGCAGCGGGCGCAGCCCGGCGTACACGCCCTGCACGTCATCGCGGCCGAGCGGTACCGCGAGCACCGAGTTGACGTGCTCCAGCAGGTAGTCGATGTCGGCGCTGGACGCGGCCGGATGCGCCTTGTCCAGGTCCCAGTCGGTGTCGGTGGTGCCGACGATCCAGTGCCTCCCCCACGGGATCACGAACAGCACGCTCTTCTCGGTGCGCAGGATCAGCCCGGTCGCGGAATGGATCCGGTCCTTCGGTACGACCAGGTGGATGCCCTTGGAAGCCCTGACATGGAACTGCCCCCTCTCCCCCACGAGTGCCTGCGTCTCGTCCGTCCACACCCCGGTCGAGTTGACGATCTGACGGGCGCGGACCTCGTACTCCCCGCCCTGCTCCACATCCTGCACCCGGGCACCGACAACGCGTTCCCCCTCGCGAAGGAACCCCACCACCCGGGCCCGGTTGGCGGCCAGCGCGCCGTAGGAGGCGGCGGTGCGCACCAGGGCGGCCACGTAACGCGCGTCGTCCATCTGGGCGTCGTAGTACTGCAACGCACCGACCAGCGCGTCCTTGCGCAGGCACGGCGCGACGCGCAGCGCCTTGCGGCGCGTCAGGTGCCGGTGGCCGGGCAGGCCGCGGCTGTGCCCGGAGGACACGCCCATGACGTCGTACATCGCCACCCCGGTTCCGGCGTACAGCCGCTCCCAGCCGCGGTGCGCCAACGGGTAGAGGAACGGCACCGGTTTGACCAGGTGCGGCGCCAGCCGCTGGGTGAGCAGGCCGCGTTCCTTGAGCGCCTCCCGTACCAGTGCGAAGTCCAGCATCTCCAGGTAGCGCAGCCCGCCGTGGATCAGCTTGCTGGACCGGCTGGAGGTGCCCGACGCCCAGTCACGCGCCTCCACCAGCCCGGTGAGCAGGCCGCGGGTCGCCGCGTCGAGTGCGGTCCCGGCGCCCACCACGCCGCCGCCGACGACCAGCACGTCGAGTTCCTGCTCGGCCATCCGGGCCAACGCCTCGCCACGCTGCCGCGGCCCCAGTAGTGCGGTCTTCACTGTGCCTCCCGTTGCGGACGGTCGGGCTCCCCGTGCTTTCGATGGTGACCGCCATCCGAGGCGTCGGCCAGTCCGAAACCGTCTCGCCGCGGTCGCGGGCGGCCATGGATCGCGCCACACCCGCCACACGCGACGCCCAATACTAAATTTCAGTCATATGTCCGCTTAACCTTAAATGCGCCATTCGGCACAACCAGACCTCCGGGAGAGGACTGAACCACCGTGCCCGCAGACCTCGCCGTCCTCGGCCTTCACCACTTCGGCCTTCCGCTCGCCCAGGCCGCGGCGGCCAGCGGCATCGGCGTCATCGGCTATGACACCGACCACACCGTCGTCGACGGACTGAACGCCGGGCGCTCCCCGGTCGACGGGCTGAACGCCGCCGCCGTGCGCCGGATGCTCGCCGCCGGATTCCGCGCCACCGCCGACCCGGCGGCACTCGGCCGGGCCCGTACCGCGGTCATCTGCGCGCCGACCCCGCTGGGCGAGGACCACGCGCTCGACCTGTCGGCGGTCGCCGAGGCCGCCCGTACCCTCGCCGCCCAGTTGCGGCCGCACACCACCGTGATCCTGGAGTCCACCGTCTACCCCGGCACCACCGAGGAGTTCCTGCGCGGCGTCCTTGAGGACGGCTCGGGACTGCGCGCCGGACGCGACTTCCACCTGGCCTACTCCCCCAACCGGCTGGACCCGGGCAACCGGGCGCACGGCATCGCCAACACCCCCAAGGTCATCGGCGGGCTGACGTCCGCCTGCACCGAGGCCGCCGCCGCCTTCTACGGACGGCTCACCGAACGCGTGGTGCGCACCCGCGGACTGCGCGAGGCCGAGACGGTCAAACTGCTGGAGACCAACTACCGGCAGGTCAACATCGCGCTCGCCAACGAGATGGCGGTCTTCTGCCACGACGCGGGGATCGACCTGTGGGACGTGATCCGCTGCGCGGAGACCAAGCCGTTCGGTTTCCAGGCGTTCCGGCCGGGCCCCGGCGTCGGCGGCCACGGAGTGGCCCTCGACCCCAACTACCTCGCGTACAAGGGCCGTACGCTGGGTTATCCGCTGCGCATGGTGGAACTCGCGCAGGAAGTCAACGGGCGCATGCCGCGCTACGTCGTACAGCGCTGCGCCACGCTGCTCAACGAGCACGGCAAGTCGGTGCGCGGCGCCCGGGTGCTGCTGCTCGGCGTCACCTACAAGGCCGACCTCGCCGACCAGGAGGGCGCGCCAGCGCGCGAGATCGGCTCCCGGCTGATCGAACTCGGCGCGGCACTGAGCTTCCACGACCCCCATGTGCCGGAGTGGCGCGTGATGGACCGTCCGGTGCCGCGCGCCGACTCGCTGTGGGAGGCCGCCGCGGACGCCGACCTCACCGTACTGCTCCAGCACCACCGCACCTACGACCTGCAAGGGCTCGCGGTCAAGGCGCAGTTGCTGCTCGACACCCGGGGCGCGACCCCGGCGGGCGCCGCGGCCCGGCTGTGAACCGCTGCGGTCAGTCGCGGTCCCCGGCGGACCCCTGCCGTCAGCCGCGGCCCCTGCGGCGCGCCTGGCGCATCTTGTAGGCGCCCGCGAGCAGCGCCAGCAGCACCCCGCCCGCGATGATCGCCACCGCGCCCACCGAGAACTTGCGGACGGTCACCCGGAAGACGAGCGGATCGCCCCACGGCTTGCCGTTGGCCTTGGTGTAGAGCCGTGCGGTCACCTGAACAGGTCCGTTGGTGTGGGCCTCGACCTTGATCTGCTCGGTGTGGTTGGCGGCGGCGGGCGCGGTGATGGGAATCAACGGGGTGGTGACCGCCAACCGGCTCGGAATCGAGGAGGTGACCCGCAACTCCAGTCCCGCCAGGCCCTGTTGCAGTCCGTTGGACAAGGTGACGGGCACCGACGCTGAGCCGCCCGCCACGGTGACCGCGCCGACCTTGGGCAGCAGGCGGACCGAGGTGATCGAGTTGTCGACGTACGCCTCCACACCCTCGGAGTATGACTCCGCGCCCTGGGTGTTGGTCCGCCAGCCGGTGGAGACCGCGCGCAGCATCGCCCGGTGCACCGCGTTCGTCGTGCGGTCCGGATCGGACAGCACCCGGGACAGCGTGTCGAGGTCCGGCTGGATGCTGTCCACCGCCTTGATGTCCTGGGTGGACAGCTCGGTGTCCCGCAGCTCCTGTGGATAGCCGGCCACCGTGCCGACCGTCGCCGTCGGGGGCTTGTCGGCCACCTGTTCAGGTGCGACCAGATGGATCCAGCCCGCGTCGCTCGCCGCCCGCAGCGCGTCCGCCAGCACCTGCGCCGCCTGTCCGGTCAGCTGCCGCGGCGGTACCACCACCAGCCCGCCCGAGGTGTCCGACGAGCGGCGCTGGGCGTCCAGCAGGTCGCCCAGCAGTTCCTGACGGGCGGCCACCGGGTCGCCCTCGCCGGTCAGGTCGCGCTCCAGCACCGCGTCCGACGCCGGGTCACCCACCAGCGCGGTGGTCGCGCCGCCCAGCGACACCCTCGGCTGCGAGGTGCCGGTGGACAGCCCGTCGCCCGAGGAGACCACGGTGTTCAGGCCGAGCCTTCCGGTGAGCGAGACGATCGACCGGTCCACCGCGCCGCCGTAGGGCCACGCCATCTGGGTGTGCGGCGGGCCGCCCAGCGTGCTCGCCGCGATCTGGCCGCCGAGCCCCACCGCCGGACCGAGCTGGGCGGACAGGGCGTCCCGGCTGGAGCCGTTGTGGGCGATCGAGGCCAGGTCGGGATCGGCGTACGGCAGGGCGGCCACCGTGCGGCCCCGGACCGCGTTCCTGACCGCGGTCAACCAGGCCGTCGCCGCCTTGTCGCCGGTGCCCTTGCGGCTGTCCTGCGGATTGCCGCTGTCCGGGGTCTTGGCGACCTGGTACCCGCTCGTCATGGACCGTGCCTCGTCCAGCAACCCCGGGTCGGCCACCCAGGTGACGGGCAGTCCGGCGGCCGCGGCGACCACCTGGCGCAGTCGGCCGCCCGCCGCGAACTCGTCCGCCAGCGCGTCGTCCCGGAACACCGGTTTGGCGTTCTCCCCGGTGCCCAGCGATACCGCCTCCATGTGCGGTGTGTCGGTGAGCGGCCACAGCGCCGCGACGTTGAGCGGCGGCCCCCCGGTGTTGGGCGGGTACCACGGCAGATGGGTGCGCAGCAGTCCCAGTACCGTGCCGTCCGCGCCGGTGAACGCCAGGCCGAGCCGGTAGTCCCGGGCGGCGGACAGGCCCAGCGCGGACACCGGCACGGTGAAAGTGAACGGCAGGCTCTGGCCGGGCACCAGCGGCGCGACGTCCTCGGTGTGCCCGGAGACCTCGCCCTCCTGGTCGACCCGGATCCCCAGGTGGGCACCGGTGATCTGCCGGGTGGTGTCGTTGACCAGGCGCCCGGTGACGGTGACCGTCGAGTCGGGCTTGGGCACGGCGGGGGTCAGCGTGTCCAGGATGACGTCGACGGGATACGTGGTAGCGGTGTCGTCCTGACCACTGTGGGGCGCGCGGGGAGCGAGGGCGGGGGCGTCCGCGCCGTCCACCGCGCCGGGGGCGCCCCGCGCGAGCACCGCCAGCGGCCCCACGGCCAGCCCACCGAGCAGAGCGGCCAGGCCCACCAGCACTACGGCGCGCAGCGCACGGCCGCGCGCCCCCGCCGCACTCCCCTGATCGCTGGCAGGGGGAACCCCAGCGCCGTACGCCACCTGGCCACGTACCCCCGTCCGTGTTCGCCGTCGTCTGCCCCACTCAACGCGCGATGGACCACTCGCGTCACTTGACGCGGGCACCCGGCCGCGCGCCGCCGTCAGATCCTCGCCACGGCGTGGGTGTACGAGGGCGGCGAGGCGTCCAGCACCCGCTTCAACGACCCGTAGTCCTCAACGCACTTGCCGGTGCCGATCGCCACGCAGTCCAGCGGCTTGTCGGCGACGATGACCGGCATCTGCAGTTCGGTGCGCAGCCGCTCGTCCAGACCGCGCAGCAGCGCGCCACCGCCGGTGAGCACGATGCCGCGATCCATGATGTCGCCCGCCAGCTCCGGGGGGCACAGGTCGAGGGTGTGGCGTACCGCGTCCACGATCGCGTCCACCGGTTCGCCGATCGCGTGCCGCACCTGGTCGGCGTCCAGGTCCAGGTTCTTCGGCAGCCCGCTGACCTGGTCCCGGCCGCGCAGCCGGCAGCGCTCCGCGCTGGGCAGCGTCCGGGTGACCTCGACGTCGCGTTCCGGCTCGTCGCCGCCGTTGTCCGCCTCGGCGCCCGCCTGGGGGCGGCCGTCGAAGCGCTGGGTCAGCTCCCGGTCCAGCTCCCGGTCGAGTTCCCGATCGAGCTCCGGGTCGAGTTCCTCGTCGAGGCGGTGCACCCGGTCCGACCAGGAGGCCACGGGGGCGGCCGAGCCGATGGCCGTCTTGACCTCCTCAGCGGTGCGCTCACCGATGATCAGCGAGTGCTCGCGCCGTACGTACGACATGATCGCGGCGTCGATCGCGTCACCCGCGACGCGCACCGAGCGGGCCGCCACGATGCCGCCCAGCGAGACCACCGCGACCTCGGTGGTGCCGCCGCCGATGTCCACCACCATGGAGCCTATGGGGTCGCTCACCGGCAGACCCGCGCCTATCGCCGCCGCCATCGGCTCCTCGATCAGGTGCACCTGGCGGGCGCCCGCGTTGGACGCGGCCTCGATGACCGCGCGCCGCTCGACACCGGTGATGCCCGAGGGCACGCAGATCACCACCCTGGGGCGCGCGTAGCGCCGGTTGCCCGTCACCTTGCGGATGAAGTGGGCGAGCATCCGCTCGGCCATCTCGAAGTCGGCTATCACGCCGTCGCGCAGCGGACGGACCGCCACGATGTGCGTGGGCGTTCGGCCAATGGTGGACTTCGCCTCGGTGCCCACGCTGACCACCTCGCCACTGACGGCGTTGACGGCCACCACTGACGGCTCGTTGAGCACGACTCCCTGCCCTCGGACGTACACCAACGTGTTGGCGGTGCCGAGGTCGATACCCATGTCACGACCGGAGAACGTCTTCTTTTGCGCCATAAACACCAAGTATTGCCATAGTCGTACTTATTTGCTCCCTGAGCGGCGGTCGGCCCAGCCCCTCCACCTCGCCCTCACCACCACGCTGTTGAGCCACTGTCAGAGGCGACTGCTAGCCTCTGGCCGAAAAATCTCACACACGGGGGACACACCATGAGCCAGCGCTGGCCGCAGCCATCCAGCACCAACCCGTACGCCCAACCGGGTAACGGACAGCCGCCGCAGCCCCAACCCGGCCACGGATACCCGCAGGCCGCCGCCCCAGGCGGCTACCCGCCGCCCCAGGCCCCGGTGCCCGGCGGCTACCCGCCGCCCGTCGGCAACCCCTACGCGGCAGGGCCGGTGCCGCCGGTGGCCGCCATACCGCGGCGCCCGGACAACGTCGGCGGCGGCGTGCTGGCAGGTCTCGGCACGGCGGTCGGCGCCGCGCTGCTGTACGCCGCCATCATCCGGTTCACCAACGACCAGATCGGCTACGTGGCGCTCCTCGTCGGCCTGCTGATAGGCGCCGCGATGGGCAAGGTGGGCGGGCGCAACGCCGTACTGCCGGTGCTCGGCATCGTCTTCTCGCTGCTCGCGGTCTGGCTCGGCCAACTCGTCGGCATCGCCTGGCTCGCCACCCACCTGGACCCGGGGCTGTCGTTCGTCCACCTGTTCTTCGGCCAGTTCGGTGAGCTGCTCAAGGTGTGGCAGCACGGCCTGGACGCCAAGGACTTCCTGTTCTTCGGCATAGCGGGCCTTGAGGGCTGGGCCGTCACCCGCCGGGTGGGCCGCAACCGCTGAACCGGTGGCGCACACACCGAAGGGGCGGCCCGGACTCGGAAGTCCGGGCCGCCCCTTCGAGGTGGATCAGCGGTGCGCGACCGAAGGCGCGACGGTGACCTCGACCCGCTGGAACTCCTTGAGCTCCGAGTAGCCGGTGGTCGCCATCGCACGGCGCAGCGCGCCGAAGAAGTTCATCGAACCGTCCGGAGCGTGCGAGGGACCGAGCAGGATCTCCTCGGTGGTCCCGGCCGCGCCGAGGTTCATCCGCTTGCCGCGCGGCAGTTCCTCGTGCACCGCCTCCATGCCCCAGTGGAAGCCGCGGCCGGGCGCGTCGGTGGCGCGCGCCAGCGGCGAGCCCATCATGACCGCGTCCGCACCGCAGGCGAACGCCTTCGGCAGATCGCCGCTGGCCCCGAAGCCGCCGTCCGCGATGACGTGCACGTACCGGCCGCCGGACTCGTCCATGTAGTCCCGGCGGGCCGCCGCCACGTCGGCGACCGCCGTCGCCATCGGCACCTGGATGCCCAGCACGTTGCGCGTGGTGTGCGCCGCACCGCCGCCGAAGCCGACCAGCACGCCCGCGGCACCGGTACGCATCAGGTGCAGCGCGGCGGTGTACGTGGCGCAGCCACCGACGATGACCGGCACGTCCAACTCGTAGATGAACTGCTTGAGGTTGAGCGGCTCGTGCGAACTCGACACATGTTCAGCCGACACCGTGGTGCCGCGGATCACGAACAGGTCCACGCCCGCGTCGACCACGGCCTTGGAGAACTGCGCGGTGCGCTGCGGCGAGAGCGCGGCGGCGGTGACCACGCCCGCGTCGCGCACCTCCTTGATGCGCTGGCCGATCAGGTCCTCACGGATCGGGGCCGCGTAGATCTCCTGCAACCGGCGGGTCGCCGAGGAGTCGTCCAACTCGGCGATCTCGGCCAGCAGCGGCTCCGGGTCCTCGTACCGCGTCCACAGGCCCTCGAGGTTGAGCACACCGAGACCGCCGAGGTTGCCGATGCGGATCGCGGTCTCCGGGGAGACCACCGAGTCCATCGGCGCGGCGAGGAACGGCAGCTCGAAGCGGTAGGCGTCGATCTGCCAGGCGATCGAGACCTCCTTGGGGTCCCGGGTGCGCCGGCTCGGGACGACGGCGATGTCGTCGAATGCGTAGGCCCTGCGGCCGCGCTTGCCCCGCCCGATCTCGATCTCAGTCACTGTTCGCCTTTCTTCGTGGCCTGCCCGTCCAGTATCCCCGAGACGGCAGGCGTGAGCCCGCGGCCCTTGCGGGACGCGGGCTCGCCGCCGGTCGGACGGGGGTCAGCGCGCGTGGTAGTTCGGCGCCTCGGTGGTCATCTGGATGTCGTGCGGGTGGCTCTCCTTCAGGCCCGCCGCCGTGATGCGCACGAAGCGGCCCTTCTCCTTCAGCTCCGGCACGGTCGCCGCGCCCACGTAGCCCATGGACGAGCGCAGACCGCCGATCAGCTGGTGTGCCACGGCCGACAGCGGACCGCGGTAGGGCACCTGGCCCTCGATGCCCTCGGGCACCAGCTTGTCCTCGGAGAGCACGTTGTCCTGGAAGTAGCGGTCCTTGGAGTACGACTTGGCCTGGCCGCGGCCCTGCATCGCGCCGAGCGAGCCCATGCCGCGGTACGACTTGAACTGCTTGCCGTTGATGAACAGCAGCTCGCCCGGCGACTCCTCGCAACCGGCCAGCAGGCTGCCCACCATCACGGTGTCGGCACCGGCCGCGATGGCCTTGGCGATGTCACCGGAGTACTGCAGGCCACCGTCGCCGATCAGCGGCACGCCCGCCGGACCGGCGGCCAGCGACGCCTCGTAGATCGCGGTCACCTGCGGCGCGCCGACACCGGCGACCACCCGGGTGGTACAGATCGAGCCCGGGCCGACGCCGACCTTGACGCCGTCGGCGCCCGCGTCGATCAGCGCCTGGGCGCCGTCCCGGGTGGCGACGTTGCCCGCCACCACGTCGACGCGCAGGTTGGCCTTCACCTTGGCGACCATGTCGAGGATGCCGCGGCTGTGGCCGTGCGCGCTGTCGATGACCAGGAAGTCGACACCGGCCACCACCAGCGCCTCGGCGCGGACGAACGCCTCGTCGCCCACGCCGACCGCGGCACCGACCAGCAGCCGGCCGTCGGCGTCCTTGGCGGCGTTCGGGTACTGCTCGGCCTTGACGAAGTCCTTGACCGTGATCAGGCCCTTGAGGCGGCCCTGGTCGTCCACCAGCGGCAGCTTCTCGATCTTGTGGCGGCGCAGCAGGTCCATGGCGTCCGTACCGGAGATGCCGACCTTGCCGGTGACCAGCGGCATCGGGGTCATGACCTCGCGCACCTGGCGGCTGCGGTCCGACTCGAAGGCCATGTCGCGGTTGGTGACGATGCCCAGCAGCTTGCCCGCCGCGTCGGTGACCGGCACACCGCTGATCCGGAACTTGGCGCACAGCGCGTCGGCCTCGGCCAGCGTGGCGTCCGGGCGCACCGTGATCGGGTCGGTGACCATGCCGGACTCGGAGCGCTTGACCAGGTCGACCTGGTTGACCTGGTCCTCGATCGACAGGTTGCGGTGCAGCACGCCCACGCCGCCCTGGCGGGCCATCGCGATGGCCATCCGGGCCTCGGTCACCTTGTCCATGGCCGCGGACAGCAGCGGGATGTTGACCTTGATGTTCCGGGTGATCCGGGAAGCGGTGTCGACCTGGTTCGGAACCACGTCCGACGCGCCCGGCAGCAGCAGCACGTCGTCGTAGGTGAGCCCGAGGTATCCGAATTTCTCGGCGACCTTCTCGGCCACTCCGTCGGCGTTCGCAGTCATGACACCTTCCCCAATGCTCTTGCCCGGCGTGGCATCCCATGCTACTGGGGTTCGGGACCGTTCCCGTCCGGCTGCTTTCGGCCTGATCCGGGGGCCCGTCCACCACTGTGTGCTGTCCCCCGAACGTGACGTTCCGGGAGGACCTGATGTGCGCGGGACCCATGCGCCCGAAAGCTCCGCTACGCGGTGAGTCCTCGGGCGTCGTCGGCCCGCATGGCCTCCGCCTGCTCGGCGAGCGCCCGCAGTCTGCTCAGCGCACGGTGCTGGGCGACCCGTACCGCGCCCGGCGACATACCCAGCATCTGCCCGGTCTCCTCCGCGGTCAGTCCGACGGCGACCCGCAGCAGCACCAGCTCGCGCTGGGTCGCGGGCAGATTGGCCAGCAGCGCCTTCGCCCACTCGGCGTCACTGCTGAGCACCGCCCGCTCCTCCGGGCCGAGCGAGTCGTCCGGGGTCTCCGGCAGGTCCTCGGACGGGACGGCGGTGGAGCCCGGACCGCGCATCGCCGACCGCTGGAGGTCGGCGACCTTGTGCGCGGCGATGGCGAAGACGAAAGCCTCGAAGGGGCGGCCCTGGTCGCGGTAGCGCGGCAGCGCGCACAGCACGGCCAGGCAGACCTCCTGCGCCAGGTCGTCCACGAAGTGCCGGGCGTCACCGGGCAGCCGGGACAGCCGGGTGCGGCAGTAGCGCAGCGCGAGCGGATGGACGTGCGCCAGCAGGTCGTGTGTGGCCTGCTCGTCGCCCTCGGCGGCGCGCCGTACCAGGGCACCGATGCTCCCCGCGGCCACCCGGGACCCCCTCTGCTCGTCGGCCGCCTCGTCGCGCATCGGTCCATGGTGCCTTGCCGCCGCCGCGTTCGGGGTACCGCGTCCCGGGTCGTGCGCCGGAGCGTCCAGCGCCGGGGCACCCGAATCGGCTGGTGGCACGGGCGCGTTGGGCGCCGTGGCGCCGCCCTCGGCGGGCGGTGGAACGTGAGGCGGAACACCCTGGATGCGCGGGGTGTCGTCGCCGTCCGACGGCGCCTGGTGCGGTGCCGCGTCGGCGTCATGGGGTGATGCGCCCGCTGCCGTGATGTCGCACACCCCGTTTCCCTCCCGCGCGCCCTTGCCCTCTAGTGCCGACCGCTCCAGTGCCGTCCCCGCCGCCTGAGGCGCCGGTCCCTGACCGCTCCGCTCGCCTCTGACCTCCGGCAAGGGCGCCGCCGTCACCACAGCCCCTGGCGGAACCGACGCACACCGCCCCGCCCGTCCGTCGCCCGCCACCGCCACTGCCGGGGGCGCTCCGCGCAGCCCCGCTCGCCGGTCCCCGAGGAAGTCCATACCTCAAGGATGCGTCCTCGCGCGGACATCCGGAACTTCATGCCGCGGTCCACACCCCGGCCGGTCGCCGGTACCGGGCCGTCCGTGGAGTGGTCCGGGCGGTCGGGACACGCTGCGGGGCGGTCGGCCCGGGGTGCGCGGCGGCTCGCCGGAGGGTCGGGTTCCGGTGGAACGGTCTCCCCCGTTGGCGGCGCACGGGGCGGACCTCAGCGCACCAGGCCCCAGCGGAATCCGAGCGCCACGGCGTGGGCCCGGTCGGACGCTCCCAGCTTCTTGAACAGGCGCCGGGCGTGGGTCTTGACCGTGTCCTCGGACAGGAACAGCTCGCGGCCGATCTCCGCGTTGGAGCGGCCGTGGCTCATGCCCTCCAGCACCTGGATCTCCCGCGCGGTCAGCGTGGGCGCGGCGCCCATCTCGGCCGAGCGCAGTCTGCGCGGCGCCAGCCGCCAGGTCGGGTCGGCCAGTGCCTGGGTGACGGTGGCCCGCAGCTCGGCGCGCGAGGCGTCCTTGTGCAGATAACCGCGGGCACCCGCGGCGACCGCGAGCGCCACCCCGTCGAGGTCCTCCGCGACGGTCAGCATGATGATGCGCGCGCCGGGGTCCGCGGACAGCAGCCGGCGCACGGTTTCGACACCTCCGAGGCCGGGCATCCGCACATCCATAAGGATGAGGTCGGAACGGTCGGCACCCCAGCGGCGGAGGACTTCCTCGCCGTTGGCCGCCGTCGTCACGCGCTCGACACCGGGCACGGTCGCGACCGCACGGCGAAGCGCTTCTCGGGCGAGCGGGGAGTCGTCGCAGACGAGGACGGATGTCATGACCGCCCTCCGTAGCTGATCCGCGTCACGTTGAGCCTCCAGGCTGGTACGAATCGTCACCGGTGGGCTGACGGCGTGGGGCACTTGCCCGATTGCCTCGCCGCCCAACCACCTCCGCACTCTCAACGACGCTCACTCGAAAGAGTTACGGAGTCTGGCAGCCGTCCTCGATACTCTACGTGCTCGCCACAACACGGACCGGTGACAGTGCTCACCAACCGTTGCATCGCGCCCGCCGGTGAGGCGCTACGGGCGCGTGCGGCCCGACGCGCCCGCGCCGGTTCCGCCGAGCGCGCCCGTCCACCGGACACTCCCGGGCGCTCCGGACGCCGCGCACCCCGGACGGCGGAACCCCCCGAAGGCCGACGTCGAGCCTGACACCTGGGGTCAATGCCGGTTTTTGAACTATTTGGCGGCTTTTTTTACCAGATGGGGATGTTGAGACTAGATTGGCAATCAGTCATATTTACATCCAGTTACACGGTGAATGTGTCCGGATGAGCACGGCCGCGGGCCGCACGTCCCGTAGGCAGACCTTCCGAGGGGATGAGCGATGGCAGATTTCTCCCGACTCCCTGGCCCCAATGCCGATCTGTGGGACTGGCAACTGGTGGCCGCCTGCCGCGGCGTCGACAGCTCGCTGTTCTTCCACCCCGAGGGCGAGCGGGGCGCTGCCCGCAGCTCCCGTGAGGCCGCCGCCAAGGAGGTGTGCATGCGCTGCCCGGTCCGCGCGGCGTGCGCGGCTCACGCACTGGCGGTGCGTGAGCCGTACGGCGTCTGGGGCGGACTCACCGAGGACGAGCGCGAGGAGATGATGGGACGTTCGCGTAACCGGCTGATCAGCAGTCCCAGCAACTGAAGGAACGCTTCTGCGCCCACCGCGGCACCGCCCCGTGCGGGAGGGCACCTCGTGGGAGCGGCGAACAAGGCGCGCCGCACGGCGCGTTGAGCCCTCGCGTGCGCCCGCAGAGCGCGGCGCGAGAGTCGACCGTTACGCCCTTCCGGCGAACCGGGCGCGCTTGCGTGCGCCGTTTGGCCTAACGCGCCCGACGGAGCCGAACCACCCGTGCGGCGGCTCCACACCACCCGTTCGGAGCAACCGGCCGTAGTTCATCGCGGCGCGACCGCGCCCATGTCGGTCACAGCACGGCGTCACAGAGCGGCCAGCGCCCGGGCGGCCACGGTCTCCAGATGCGTGAGCATCGCGTTCACGGCGGGCACGTGCTCCAGGTCGGGCAGTGTCAGGGCGACGACCTCCCGGCGCACCGCCGGGGCCGTCTCGACCACCGCGACCCCCTTGGGGCGCACCGACTCCAGCGCCAGCTCCGGCAGCATGGCGACACCGAGCCCGGCACCGACCAGGCCCGCGACGGCCGGGTAGTCGTCGGTGGCGAAGTCGATCCGCGGGGTGAAGCCCGCGTCCTCACACACCTCCACCAGATGACGACGGCAGCGCGGGCAGCCCGCGATCCACTGCTCGTCCGCGAGCTGGGCGAGCCGCACCGGGCCGCGCCCGGCGGCCAGCCGGTGCCCGGCCGGGACGAGACCGACCAGGCGGTCGGTGAGCAGCGGCCGCACCACCAGGTCGCCCCACTCGGTCTCGGCGGGCTCGGCGGGCACGTCGAGATAGCGGAAGGCGAGGGCCACCTCGCAGTCGCCACCGCGCACCATCTCCACGGACTGCGGCGGCTCGGCCTCCTCCAGCGAGACCTGGGTCCCCGGGTGCGCGGCGCGCATCTGCGCCACGGCGGCGGGCACGATCGTCGAACTGCCGGAGGGGAACGAGACCATCCGCACCCGCCCGGCGCGCAGCCCGGCGATGGCGGCGACCTCCTCCTCGGCCGCGGTGAGCCCGGCGAGGATTCCGGCGGCGTGCCGGGTGAGCGCCTCGCCCGCCTCCGTCAGCCGCATCTCCCGGCCGGTGCGGATGAGCAGCGGTGTGCCCGCGGACTGCTCCAGCGCCTTCATCTGCTGGCTCACCGCGGGCTGTGTGCAGCCGAGCTCACGGGCGGCGGCGGAGAAGGAACCGCTTCGGGAAACCGCGCGCAGTACCCGGAGATGGCGTGCTTCGATCACACCTCAATCATAAGACATCCTTAGGGGTGAATGTCAATTACTGGGCATGGACTTTGAGGCCGATGGCGGGCACTCTGGTGTTCGAGGGAGGGCATCATGAATCTCACGGACAACGACAGCAGCGTCGCCGCGAACGGCCTGACCGGCCTGGCGGAAGCCGAGTTCGCGCCGCGCGCCACCACGTATCTCAATACCGCGTCCGCCGGGCTCGGCCCGGCGAGAGCGGTGCAGGCGATCCAGCACGCCGCGGGGGCCTGGCCCGCCGGGGACTTCTCCGACTACGACCCGGCGCTGGCCGCGTCCCGGGAGTCGTTCGCCCGCATCGCGGGGGTCGCGCCGGAGCGGGTCGCCGTGGGCGCCTCGGTCTCGGTGTACGCGGGACTGATCGCGACCGGGCTGCCGTCCGGCGCCGAAGTCCTGGTCGCCGAGGGCGACTTCAGCTCACTGGTCAATCCGTTCGCGGTGCGCACCGACCTGAAGCTGCGCACCGCACCGCTGGAGCGGATAGCCGAGGAGATCGGCCCGGGCACGGCACTGGTGGCGGTCAGCTCGGTCCAGTCGGCCGACGGCCGGATCGCCGACCTCACGGCGATACGGACCGCGGCCGCCGCGCACGGTACCCGCACCCTGATCGACGCCACGCAGTCGGCGGGCTGGCTGCCGCTGCGCGCCGGTGACTTCGACTATGTGGTGTGCGCGGGCTTCAAGTGGCTGCTCGCTCCGCGGGGCGTGTGCTTCCTGGTGATAGGCGAGTCCGCGTCCGCCGAGCTGCCGCCCGCTTTCGCGGGGTGGCTGGCGGGCGAGGAGCCATGGGAGTCCTGCTACGGGCCGATCGCCCAACTGGCCGACTCGGCACGGCGCTTCGACCACTCCCCGGCCTACCTGTGCTACGTCGCCGCCGCCGCGTCACTGGCGCTGGTCGAGGAGATCGGAGTCGAGACGATCCACGCCCACAACCTGTCGCTGGCCGACCGGTTCACCGCGGGGCTCGCCGAGCTGGGATACGAACCGCTGGGGTCCGGCGGCTCCGCCATCGTCTCCGTCCCCGGCCTGGGCGCGGCGGCGGAGCAACTGGAGCGCGCCGGTGTCCACACATCGGCGCGGGCGGGAAACCTGCGCGCGTCCTTCCATCTGTACAACTCCGCCCGGGACGTCGACCGCTTGCTCAACGCCCTACCGGCGCCCGGCCGCTGAGGCGCTCCGCTGGGAGTGCGGTGACGTGCCGTCGATCGTCCGCGGCGCCGTTGTGGCGGGTCGCGCGGTGCCCCGCGCCCCTTCAGGCCGCTACCGAACCGCAGCGGACTCCGCCCGACCCGCATGGCGGGCGGTGTCCCGGGCCCGGGTAATGCTGTCGCCTCCGGCGGCCTTCGCCCTTAGCGTCGAGGGCATGAGGCTGCTGTCGGTGAACATCGGGGTGGAGCGCTCCAACCCGTGGAAGAAGAACGCGACCGGCACCGGGATCGACAAGCGACCGGTCGAGGGCGCGGTCGAGGTCCGGGCGCCCGGGCCGAAGGACACCGGTGCGGTCGGGCTGGCGGGCGACCGGGTGTACGACGTGAAGAACCACGGCGGGGACGACCAGGCCGTGTACGCCTACGCGAGGGAGGATCTGGATGACTGGGAGACAATAGTCGGCCGGGAGCTGCCCAACGGCGCCTTCGGGGAGAACCTGACCACCACCGGCCTGGACGTCAACGAGGCATTGATCGGCGAGCGTTGGCGGATCGGACAGGATGTGCTGCTCGAAGTCTCCTGCCCGCGCATCCCGTGTTCGACGTTCCAGGGCTGGTTGGACCGCCCCGGCTGGATCAGGCAGTTCACCGTCGCCGCGCTGCCCGGACCGTATCTGCGGGTGGTCGAGCCTGGCGAGATCAGGGCCGGAGACCCGATCGTGGTCGAGTCCCAGCCATCCCACCGGGTGACCGTCTCGCTCACCTTTCGGGCGATGACCGGTCAACCCGAGCTGCTGCCACGACTCTTGGAGGCCGAAGCGCTGCCCGAGGAGATCAGGGAGGTCGCCCGAAGGCGGACGGGCTGAGGCGTTCGCCAAGTCCATGAGCGGGTCGGGCGAAGTCCGCTGCGGTTCAAAAGCGCCCTGAAGGGGCACGGGGTACCGGGCGACTTGCGACAACGGCGCCGCGGACGATCGACGGCACGCCACCGCGCTCCCAGCGGAGCGCCTAGCCTCGCTTCATGACCACTTCACTGATCACGGGAGCGACGGCGGGCATCGGCGCCGCCTTCGCGCGGCGGCTGGCGGACGACGGCCATGACCTGGTCCTGGTGGCGCGCGACGGCAAACGGCTGGAGGAGCGCGCGCAGGAGCTGCGCAGGCGGCACGGCGTACGGGTACAGGTGCTGGCCGCCGACCTGTCCACCGAGGAGGGCATCGCGGCAGTCGAGTCGCGGCTCGCCGACCGGGCCGAGCCGGTCGACGTGCTGGTGAACAACGCGGGCTTCGGCAACCGCGGTGCGTTCCTGGACGCGCCGGTGGCCGAGGAGTTGACGATGCTCAAGGTGCACTGCGAGGCGGTGCTGCGGCTCACCTACGCGGCGGCGGAGGCGATGCGGGAGCGCGGCCGGGGCTTCGTCGTCAACGTGGCGTCGGTGGCGGCGTTCCTGCCGCGCGGTACGTACGCGGCGAGCAAGGCGTGGGTGGTGCGGTTCACCCAGGGCGCGGCCCGTGAACTCGCGGGCACCGGTGTGCGGTTGATGGCGCTGTGCCCGGGGTTCGTACGCACCGAGTTCCACCAGCGGGCCGGTATGGACGCCAGTGGCATCCCCGACTGGGCCTGGCTGGACGGGGACAAGGTGGTGGCGGCGGCCCTCCGCGACCTGGCGGTGGGCAAGGTGGTGAGCGTGCCCGACGTGCGGTACAAGGCCGTTGTCGGGCTCGCGAAGGCGGTGCCGAGCGGGGTGTTCGCCCGGGTCTCCACGAGGGCGGGGCGGCGCTTCGGTCCCCGCTGAGCGTCGGCTGGGCCGCGACGTACGAGGCCCCGGGTCCCACCGCTCGGCGGTAGGGCCCGGGGCCTTCGTGGAATCGTCCGCTACCCAGCTCAGTGGGCGTGGCCGTGACCGTGGCCGTGACCGGCCTCGGCGGGCTCCTCTTCCTTCTTCTCCACGACCAGGGTCTCGGTCGTGAGCAGCAGGGAGGCGATGGAGGCGGCGTTCTCCAGCGCGGAGCGGGTGACCTTCACCGGGTCGATGACGCCGGCCTTGACCAGGTCGCCGTACTCGCCGGTGGCGGCGTTGAAGCCGTTGCCCTTCTCCAGCTCGGCCACCTTGGAGGTGATCACGTAGCCCTCGAGGCCCGCGTTCTCGGCGATCCAGCGCAGCGGCTCGACCACGGCCTTGCGGACCACCGCGACACCGGTGGCCTCGTCGCCCGTCTTGCCCAGCGAGTCACCGAGCACCTTGGAGGCGTGCACCAGCGCCGAGCCACCACCGGAGACGATGCCCTCCTCGACCGCGGCGCGGGTCGCGGAGATGGCGTCCTCCAGACGGTGCTTGCGCTCCTTCAGCTCGACCTCGGTGGCCGCGCCGACGCGGATCACGCAGACGCCACCGGCCAGCTTGGCGAGGCGCTCCTGGAGCTTCTCACGGTCCCAGTCGGAGTCGGTGGCGGCGATCTCGGCCTTGATCTGGTTGACCCGGCCCTCCAGCTCGGCCTTGTCACCGGCACCGTCGACGATGGTGGTGTCGTCCTTGGTGACGGTAACCCGGCGGGCGGTGCCCAGCACGTCCAGGCCGACCTGGTCGAGCTTGAGGCCGACCTCCTCGGCGACCACGGTGGCGCCGGTGAGCACCGCCATGTCGCCGAGCATCGCCTTGCGACGGTCGCCGAAGCCCGGGGCCTTGACCGCGACCGCGTTGAAGGTGCCGCGGATCTTGTTGACGACCAGGGTGGACAGCGCCTCGCCCTCGACGTCCTCGGCGATGATCAGCAGCGGCTTGCTGCTGCCCGCCTGGATGACCTTCTCCAGCAGCGGCAGCAGGTCCTGGATCGAGGAGATCTTGCCCTGGTGGATCAGGATGTACGGGTCCTCCAGGACCGCTTCCATCCGCTCCTGGTCGGTGACGAAGTACGGCGACAGGTAACCCTTGTCGAAGGCCATGCCCTCGGTGAAGTCCAGCTCCAGACCGAAGGTGTTGGACTCCTCGACGGTGATGACACCGTCCTTGCCGACCTTGTCCATCGCCTCGGCGATCAGCTCGCCGACCTGCTTGTCCTGCGCGGACAGCGCGGCGACCGCGGCGATGTCGGCCTTGGAGTCGATCGGGCGGGCGGTGGCCAGCAGGTCCTCGGAGACGGCCTTGACCGCGGCGTCGATACCGCGCTTGAGAGCGGCCGGGGAGGCACCGGCGGCGACGTTGCGCAGACCCTCGCGGACCAGCGCCTGGGCCAGCACGGTGGCGGTGGTGGTGCCGTCACCCGCGATGTCGTTGGTCTTGGTCGCCACCTCCTTGACCAGCTGGGCGCCCAGGTTCTCGTACGCGTCCTCGATCTCCACCTCACGGGCGATGGTGACGCCGTCGTTGGTGATGGTCGGGGCGCCGAACTTCTTGTCGATGACGACGTTGCGGCCCTTGGGGCCGATGGTCACCTTGACGGTGTCGGCAAGCTTGTTGACGCCGCGCTCAAGGGCGCGACGGGCGTCCTCGTCGAACTTCAGGATCTTGGCCATACCTGCGTACTACCTCGTCTATTCCTCGTCAGAGACCGCGCCCCGGGCCCCGGTCCAACGGACGCGGAAAACCCGGGGCGGGATCACGGCTGCGTGTAGTGGAGCCGGACGGTGCGCCCCAGGGGGCGCGCCGCGATTACTTCTCGATGACCGCGAGGACGTCGCGGGCCGAGAGAACGAGGTACTCGTCGTTGTTGTACTTGACCTCGGTGCCGCCGTACTTGCTGTACAGCACCACGTCGCCGACCTTCACGTCGAGCGGCAGACGCTCGCCGTTCTCGAAGCGGCCCGGGCCAACGGCGAGGACGGCGCCCTCCTGGGGCTTCTCCTTCGCGGTGTCCGGAATGACCAGGCCCGAGGCCGTGGTCTGCTCGGCGTCGAGCGGCTGGACCACGATGCGGTCCTCGAGCGGCTTGATGGCAACCTTGCTGGCGGTCGTCACGATCCGACCTCCCCCTTCGGAGAGTTCACAGAGTGTGTGTCTTGGGGTGGCGACCCTGGTAGATCCGTCGTCGCGGGTGCCGGACCTGCCTCGTCGCTGTTGGCACTCTGCGGTGCGGAGTGCCAGGGTCGAGACTAGAACTCCGTTAGCACTCGGTCAAGCGGAGTGCCAGCGCGCCGGGGGCGCGCAGGCACAGGCTCCTTCTTTTCCAGGGGCTCCGCCCCCGGACCCCCCTCGGGGCCGCGCCCCGGACCCCGCGTCAGGCTTCCCCGCCCGGGCCGTCCGGGCTCCGCCGCGGACCCCCTCGGGGCCGCGCCCCGAACCTGCATCGGCTTCCGCACCCGGGCCGTCCGGGCTCCGCCACCGAACCGCTCCGCCACAAGGCCCCCCTCGGGGCTGGGGGAGGCAGGCTTCGGTGGTCGGGGGTGGGGTGGCTGAGAATGGGGCCGTGGATGTTGATGGATTCTCCTCTCTGCTCGCGCCTGACGGGCAGGTCCTGCTCGGTCGGTTGCGCGGGTTCGACCCGGCGGACGAGATCGCGATCGTGACGCGGTTGCGGCGGGAGTATCCGGCGCGGACCGTGGCGGCGGCGTTGACGCAGGCGCGGTTGCGGGGGCGGGCGGAGGCCAAGTTCGGAGCGGACGCGCACCGGATGTACTTCACCCCGGACGGTGTCGAGCAGGCGACGCGGACCGCGGTCGCGGAGCACCGGGCGGCACGGTTCGCCGGGCTGGGCGTGCGACGGGTGGCCGATCTGTGCTGCGGCATCGGCGGCGACGCGATCGCCCTCGCCCGCAAGGGGATCGAGGTGCTCGCCGTCGACCGCTCACCGCTGACCTGCGCCGTCGCCGAGGCCAACGCACGCGCCCTGGGCCTGGACGGGCTGATCGAGGTGCGCCAGGCGGACGTCGCCGAGGTGACGACGGACGGGTACGACGCGGTCTTCGTCGACCCGGCCCGACGCGGCGGCCGGGGCCGGGTGTTCGACCCCGAGGCGTACTCGCCCCCGCTGTCCTGGGCGGTGGCCGCCGCCCGCAGGGCACCGCACGCCGCGCTCAAGGTCGCCCCCGGCATCCCGCACGACGCGGTGCCGGAGGACGCCGAGGCGGAGTGGGTATCGGACCGGGGCGACGTCAAGGAGGCCGTGCTCTGGTTCGGCACAGAACCCGGTGCCCGGCGTGCCACGCTGCTGCCCGAGGGCGCCACGCTGACCGGCGGAAGCCTGCCTTCACCCCCCGTGGGCCCGGTCGGGCGGTACCTGTACGAGCCGGACGGCGCCGTGATCCGCTCCCACCTCGTGGCCGAGGTGGCCGCGCGGCTCGGCGGCCGTCTCATCGACGAGACCATCGCCTACATCACCGCGGACGAACTGCGCCCCACCCCGTACGCCACCGCCTACGAGGTCACTGACACGCTGCCGTTCAACCTCAAGAAGCTCAAGGCGCTGCTGCGCGAACGCGAGGTCGGCACGCTCACCGTCAAGAAGCGCGGCTCGGCCGTCGAACCGGAGGAGTTGCGCAGGCGGCTCAAGCCGCAGGGGCCGAACTCGGCGACGGTACTGCTCACCAGGGCGGCGGGAGCCCCGGTCATGCTCGTCGGCGCACCCGCCTGACGCCCCTCAGTCCTCCTTCGGGTCACCGGAGTCGGTGAGCCGGTCCAGTTCCCTGCGCATCCGGGTGGCGGCCTGTTCCGCCGCGTCGGCGAGCGAGGCGAGGACGTCGCCGTTGACGGCGTAGGAGATGGTCTCCAGACCGGAATCGGAAGGGCGCCCCGAGGGACCGAGGTGCGCGGAGCGCAGGTGGTACGCCGTCTGACCGGCGGCGGTGATCATCGCGGTGAGGAACTCCCGGGTGGCGATCAGCAGTTCGTGCTGCGGACGCCCGTCGCCCTCCGAGCCGAACAGCGCCCGTACGTACTCCGCGGCCAGCCCGAGGTGGGTGATCAGGTGCTCGTGGACCGGAAGATGGCGGTGCTCGGGATAGTCGTGCACGTTCTGCACACCGCGCGCCAGGACCGCCGGGCCGCCGTAGACCAGTTGCGGATCGGCGGCCGTCTCACGGTACGGGGCCACGGCGGCGGCCAGTAACGTCGCGTGCTGGAAGGCCAGGTCGGCCACCGGGTCGTCGGCGCGTTCGGGGCTGCGGCCGAGTACGACCAAGGCCGCGGCCACGGAGTCCGCGCGTTGCCGCAGTCTCCTTCGGCCGCTCTCCGGCTCCTCCAACGGGCACCCCCTCGCATCGACGGCGTCGGCGACGCCGCCAGACTACGAACCGGCACCCCACCCAAGGGATATGGTCGCGCTCAATCCCACCTATACGGGGGAACCTGCCGAAGGCCGCCCGCTCAGCCGCCGACCGACTCGAACCGCCAGCGGTGCACCGCGCGGCGCACCAGATCCGCTGGTGGATCGGGCAGTTCCGGCACCTCGGCGTGGTAGCCGCCGTCCCACCAGGTGATCACCAGCACCCGGTCCTCGGGCGCGGTGAGGACCTCGCGGCGCAGCGGTTGACGGTCACCGGGCAGCTTCCGCTCCCGTACCCACGCCAGGAGTTCGGCGCCGCGGCCCGGAACGGCGCGCGCCTCCCACATCAAGGCGACGGTCGGCATCACGCGGCGTGGTGCCGGCCGGGAACGTGCGGCTCGGTCACCGGGAGCGAGGAGTCGGCGGGCAGTTCCCAGTCGGAGGCGGCCCGGCCGCGCGCCACCATCTCGGCGCCCAGCGCGGCGACCATCGCGCCGTTGTCGGTGCACAACTTGGGCCGCGGCACCCGCAGTTGGATCCCGGCCGCCGCGCACCGCTCCTCGGCCATCGCCCGCAGCCGGGAGTTGGCCGCGACGCCGCCGCCCAGCATCAGGTGCTCCACACCGTGGTCCTTGCAGGCACGGACCGCCTTGCGGGTCAGCACGTCGGTCACCGCCTCCTGGAAGGACGCCGCGACGTCCGCCACCGGCACCGTCTCGCCAGCGGCCCGCCTGGCCTCGATCCACCGGGCCACCGCGGTCTTCAGCCCGGAGAAGGAGAAGTCGTACAGCGGGTCCCGCGGCCCGGTCAGCCCGCGCGGGAAGCGGATCGCGTCGGGGTCGCCCTCGCGGGCGTAGCGGTCGATGACCGGGCCGCCGGGGAAGCCGAGCCCCAGCACCCGGGCGACCTTGTCGAACGCCTCGCCCGCCGCGTCGTCGATGCTCGAACCGAGCGGGCGCACGTCGGAGGTGATGTCGGGGGCCAGCAGCAGCGAGGAGTGGCCGCCGGAGACCAGTAGCGCCATCGTCGGCTCGGGCAGCGGTCCGTGCTCCAACTGGTCCACACAGATGTGTGACGCCAGGTGGTTGACGCCGTACAGCGGCTTGCCCAGCGCGTACGCGTACGCCTTGGCCGCCGAGACGCCGACCAGCAGCGCTCCGGCCAGGCCCGGGCCCGCGGTCACCGCGATGCCGTCCAGGTCCCGGGCGGTGACACCGGCGTCGCTGAGCGCCCGCCGAATGGTCGGAACCATTGCCTCCAGGTGCGCCCGGCTGGCGACCTCGGGCACCACGCCGCCGAACCTGGCGTGTTCGTCCACGCTGGAGGCGACCGCGTCGGCCAGCAGCGTATGGCCGCGGACCACGCCCACGCCGGTCTCGTCGCAGGAGGTCTCGATACCCAGGACGAGGGGTTCGTCAGCCATGGATCAGTCCTTGCAGGGGTACGGATGAGGGGTCGGTCAGTCGCATGACGAGGGCGTCCACATTGCCCGGCTGGTAGTAGCCGCGCCGGAAGCCGATCGGCTCGAAGCCGAAGCGCTCGTAGAGGCGTTGGGCGCGGGCGTTGTCGACCCGCACCTCCAGGAGCACCTCGCGGCACTCCATGGCGGTGGCCCGGCGCAGCAGGTCGCCGAGCAGCCGGGCGCCGAGCCCGCCGCCCCAGTGGTCGGTGGCCACCGCGATGGTCTGTACGTCGCCGGTCCCGGCCACCGCGGCGAGCCCGGCGTAGCCGACGATCCGGCCGCCGTCCTCGGCCACCACGTAGTAGCGGGTCGCCTCCTGGTGCCGTGCTCCGGCCAGTTCGGACCAGAACATACCGCGCGACCAGGCGTCCTCCGGGAACAGCGCCTCCTCCAGCGCCATCACCGGCTCGATGTCCCACCAGCGCATCTCGCGCAGGGCGGCAGTCATTTCGGCATGACCGCCTTGTATCCGGCGGGCACCTGGGCGTCCGGCCGCCGCAGGTACAGCGGCAGCGGGGGCAGGAACTCCGCGCCGTTCGCCAGCCGTTCGGCGGCCAGCGCGGCCAGCGCGGCGGCCGACTGGTGCTGCGGGGCCTGCGCGCGGACACCGGTGAAGACCTGCGGGTAGAGCACCGCGCCCGCGCCGACCGCCGGGAGTCCGGCCACCTCGTCGACGATGTCCGCCGGGCGGTCCACGGCGGGGTCGGTGGCCCGGGTGCGCGGGTCGGTGTAGCGCGCCCAGTACACCTCCTTGCGGCGGGCGTCGGTGGCCACGACGAACGGCCCGTCCAGGCCCGCCGCCTGCCCGGCGGCGTACGCGATGCCGTCCAGCGTGCAGACGCCGTACACCGGAACGCCCAGGGCGTCACCGAAGGCGGCGGCGGTCACCAGGCCGACCCGCAGTCCGGTGTACGGGCCGGGGCCCACACCGACCACGACGCCGGTCACCGCGTCCAGCTTGATGCCCGCCTCGTTCAGCACCGTGTCCACCGTGGGGAGCAGCAACTCGCCGTGGCGGCGGGCGTCGAGCTGGGTCGACTCGGCGCGTACGGCGGTGCCGTCGTGGACGGCGGCGGTGATGGCGGGGGTGGCGGTGTCGAAGGCGAGTAGCACGGCTACAGCCTACGGCGCGATTCGGGGGCTTTTTTCCGCCCGCCCACCTGTTTACCGTCGGCCCTTCGCTTGCCGTCGCGCACGGCGCTGCGGTTCGTGGGCGGTGGGGTCACGGCCACCCGCCCACCCGATGGGTGTGGCGAAAAGCAGCCGCAGCGCACCGCATCTGCGCTCAGCTGCGCCCCACGCCGGAAACGGCTGACGGGCAAACGGGTGGGCGGGTGGACGGGAAAACCCGAGCGCCGAACGCGTTGTGACCCGGTGCTAACGTCTCCCCATGGCAAGGATTGCCTCCGGCACGATCGTCACCGGCCTGACCGCCGCCGCGCTAGCGGCCATCGGCGTACTGGCCTGGCAGGCGTCCGCCGCCCCCGATCACACCGGCCGGTCGCACACCGCGCCCAGCGCCGCGCCCAGCACCCCTGCGAGCACCGCTCCGTCGACGCCGCCCTCCCCCGAGCCGGTCGCGCTGCCCGCCGACTCCGGGCACGGCAAGCGCGTCGTGTACTCCCTGGCGCAGCGCCGGGTGTGGCTGGTGTCCGCGGCGGACCAGGTCGAGCGCGGCTTCACCGTCACCCCCGGCACGGTCTCCCCGAGTGCGGGCACGTACACCGTGACCTCCCGGTCCGAGCGGGTCACCGGCACGGACGGGGTGCCGATCGAGCATGTGGTGCGGTTCGCCGTGGTGCAGGGCACCACGATCGGCTTCTCCGCCGCGACGGACGGCTCCGCTCCGTCCGCGCAGACCACCAGGAAGACCGGCGGGGTACGGGAGAAGGCCGCGGACGGCACGGCCATGTGGCAGTTCGCGCTGATCGGCGCGAAGGTCGTCGTCGTTCCCTGAGCGCGGTTCGCCAGCGCGCCCAAAGGGGCGCGGGGAACTGCGCGACCAGCCCCAACGGCGCCGCGGACGACCGACGGCACACCACGGCACCCCGAGCGGAGCGCTTACCGCACCCCGAGCGGAGCGCTTACGCCGCGTCCCGGTCCCGCTCGGCGTTCCCGGACTCGTCCTCCGGCGCCCGGGGCGGGGTACACACCGCGCGCGCCGCGGCGCCCGCGGCCAGCAGCGCGCTCATCGGCGGCATCGGTGTCTCGTCCCGGTAATCACGCGATTCCGGGGAAACCTCGGCACGATCGTCGGCCGACATGGCGCCTCCCGGGCCAGAACTTAGGCAGGCCTAACCGACCTCTGACCTCAAGCACACCATGCCCGGCGGCCCCCGCGCAACATCTTCCCGACGTCCTGTCGGAACACTGTCGCGAAAGGGCCCGGGTACGGGCCGCTGTGGGAACGCCTCCGGCTACCCGAGCCCGGTCAGCACAACGTCCGACCAGCGCTCCCCCACCCCGGTGATCACGACCTCCCGCACATCGTGCGCCTCGTCGCCGGTGCCACGGTGGATGGCGACGTGCAGCCGGTCCTCGGACAGGTCCTCGACCTTGCCCTCGCCCCACTCCACGACGACCACCGACTCGGTCAGCGACACATCGAGGTCGAGGTCCTCCATCTCCTCCAGCCCACCGCCCAGCCGGTACGCGTCCACATGGACCAGCGCCGGGCCACCGGTCAGCGAGGGGTGGACCCGTGCGATCACGAACGTCGGCGAGGTCACCGCGCCCCGCACGCCGAGCCCCTCACCCAGGCCGCGGGTCAGCGTGGTCTTCCCGGCGCCCAGCTCACCGCTGAGCAGCACCAGGTCACCCGGCCGAAGCAGCCCGGCCAGCCGATGACCCAGCTCCCGCATGCGGTCGGCGGTCTGCACGGTGATCCGCGCCCGTACGTCCAAGTCCTGCGTCGTACCCATGGTTGTCGATGCTACGCAACACCCGAGGCCCGCCGCGGCGCTACGCCCGAGCGGCCTGCGTCACCTCGTGCCCGGAGGCCAGCTCGCGCACGGCGTCCGGCAGCGGCGCCCGTACCGCGTCCGCGGCGCGCGCCAGCAGGGCGGCGAGATGCGCGTTCACCACATCCGGGTGCTCCAGCATCACCAGATGACCCGCGGCGGGGACGATGACCAGTTCGGCGTTCGGCAGCCGTTCGGCGATCGCCGCGCTGTGGTCGCTGGGCGTCAGCAGGTCCTTGTCACCGGCCATCACCAGCGCCGGACGCCCGTCGAGGAAGGCCAGCGACTCCGCCTTGTCGTGCTCGGTGAACGCCGGATAGAACTCGGCGACCACGTCGATCGGCGTTGACTCGATCATGCGCTCGGCGAGCCGGGCGACCGCCGGGTCGACATCCGAGCCGAACGAGTAGCGCTTGACGATCCCGGCGAACAGATCGGCGGTGGCCCGCCTGCCGCGCTCCACCAGCGTCGCCTGGCTGCCCAGCGCCCGCAGCACGCCCGGCGCCAGCGCGCGGAACGCCCGGGCGCCCATCGCGGGCAGCCCCAGCGACACCGCCGACAGCTTGCCCGCCGACGTACCGATGAGGAACACGCCCGCGACCCGCTCCCGCACCAGTTCCGGGAACTGCGCGGCGAACGCCATCACCGTCATGCCGCCCATCGAGTGCCCGGCCAGCACCAGCGGCCCCTCGGGCGCGGCGGCGTCGATCACCGCCTTGAGGTCACGGCCGAGCTGGTCGATGGTGGCCGGTTCACCGTCGATCTGGGCGTGCCCGCGCGCCGAGCGGCCGTGGCTGCGCTGGTCCCAGTAGACCGCCCGCACCTTGCCGCGCAGCGCCAGCCGCTGGAAGTGCCAGGAGTCCTGGCTCAGGCAGTAGCCGTGGCTGAAGACCACGGTCAGCGGCGCGGTGCCGTTGCGCCGGAACAGGCCCGGCCGCCCGCGGCCGTCCGGTTCGGGCTCCTCCACCTCGTACCGCAGCGCGGTGCCGTCCTCGGCGTGGACCACGCCCGGGGTGCCGCGCAGCGTGCCGAACGGGCCGGTGGCGTCCAGCGCGAGACGCGCCTTGCTCCGTATGGCACGTCCGACGGTCATCCGCTCTATCGCGACGCCCGCGGCGGCCCCCGCCGCGAGCACGCCGATCGCCGCGCCGACCAGCCCCGCGGACCTGCCCGCGGACTTCAGCGTTCCGCCACTGCCGGTGCTGTCAGTCATCGTGGTTCAGATACCCCCCGTGACGGCCTGGCTCCCAGTTCCTTCGTCATCCGCGTGCAGATGGACCCGCGGCACCCGCGCGCCGATCCGGGTGACGATCTCGTAGGCGATCGTGCCGCACGCCCGCGCCCAGTCCTCGGCCGTCGGCTCGCCCTGGTCGCCGGGCCCGAACAGCACCGCCGGATCGCCCACCCGGGCGCTGTCGCCGCCGAGGTCCACCACGAACTGGTCCATCGCGACCCGCCCGGCCACCGTCCGCCACTTGCCCGCGACCAGCACCGGACCGCTGTTGGAGGCGTGCCGCGGAATGCCGTCCGCGTAACCGGCCGGAACCAGCGCCAAGGTGGTCTCACCGGGCGTGGTGTACAGGTGGCCGTAGGAGACGCCGTGGCCGCCCGGCACCCGCTTGACCTGGGCCAGCCGGGCCCGCAGTGTCATCACCGGACGCAGCCCGAAGTCCGCCGCCGCGCCGACCTGCGGCACCGGTGAGACGCCGTAGATCGCGATGCCGGTGCGCACCAGGTCGAAGTGCGTTTCCGGAAGGGTCAGCGTGGCGGGCGAGTTGGCGATGTGCCGCACCTCGGGCCGCAGGCCCGCCGCCCGCGCGACCTCCAACGCCTCGTGGAACGCGGTGAGTTGGGCGGCGATCGACGGATGCCCCGGCTCGTCCGCGCAGGCGAAGTGCGACCAGATCCCGGTGACCTTGGCCAGCCCGGCCTCCTCGGCGGCGCGGGCGGCGGCCACCAACTCCGGCCAGTCCGCGGGCTGGCAGCCGTTGCGGCCCAGCCCGGTGTCCGACTTCAGCTGGACACGGGCCGCACGCCCGGCGGCACGGGCGGCGGCGGTCGCCTCGCGCAGCGCCCACATGCCGCTGACCGACACGTCGACGTCCGCCTCGATAGCCTCCCGCCACGGCCCGCCCGGGGTCCACAGCCAGCACAGCATCCGGCCGTCCACCCCGGCGGCGCGCAGCGCCAGCGCCTCCTGCGGGGTGGCGGTGCCGATCCAGGACGCACCGGCCGCACGGGCGGCCCGGGCACAGGCGAGCGCGCCGTGCCCGTACCCGTCGGCCTTGACCACGGCCATCAGGGCGGCCCCGCCGATCCGGGCACGCAGCGCCGCCACGTTGGCGCGCAGCGCGGCGAGGTCGACCTCGGCCCACACCCGCAGGGCCGTGCCGGGCGCCGAGTGCTCGTCCTCATCAAGTGCAGCGTTCATCCCCGTCAGTGTCTCAGGCGGGGCGCCGCTGGTGCCTATGGCATTCGCCTCACGCCCGGCCCGGAACCGTTCGGGAACGGCGCAATCCTGGCTAATCGTCGTCATTGTTCATCTGCCGAACCCCCCACACATAGACCCGGTCGTTCAGCTGGAGGATGTTCCACGCGTCCTGCGCGTCCCGCATCCGCAGGTTCACACAGCCGTAGCTGCCGCCCGGGCCGTAGGGGTCGCCGATGATCCCGTGCAGCGCCTGGCCGCCCGCGAAGAACTGCGCGAACGGCATCGGGGTGTGGTAGATCGTCGACACGTGGTCGCGGTGCCGCCAGTAGATGGTGTGCATGCCGTTACGGGTGCGGTAGCCGGGCAGGCCGGTGCGCACCGGGACCGGGCCGAAGACGATCTCGTCGCCGTTCTGGATCCACAGCTCCTGGTTGTCCTGGTCCACGCAGGCGATCCGGTACGGGCCGACCGGGCAGGCCCAGCGCTCGCTGGACCTGATCAGCGCCTTGCGGTCCATCGCCCGGGTGCGCACCGACTCGCGCATCATCCCCCAGGTGACCGGACCGGCGAAGCCGATCGCCGGACGGATGCCGTGGGAGCGCTGGTAGCCGCGGATCGCCCGGCAGGTGGCCCGGCTCTGCCGGTTGCGGACCAGCAGCCGCAGGAAGCGGGTGATCTGCCGCTGGTACGGCCCGGCGTGCGGCGAGCAGTACCGCCGTGCCCCCTTGGCCCGCACCACCGCCGCGTCGTCGCGCGGCACGTACTCGGTGAGCCGGGCCGCCCTAATCTGCGCGGGCGTGAGCGCCGGGGCGTGGTGCCGACCCGAGGCGCGGCCGTAGGTGACCCGCTGCTCGTACGTCTCGTCCGGCGTCACCGCCGCCCCGCGCGGCAGCGGTACGCCCGGCACCAGCCGGTACAGCGGCACCCGTGGGTCTCCCGATCTGCCGCCCGCCGCGGCGGTACCGCCGCCCAGCAGCACGGGAAGCGCCGTCATCACCGTCAGCAGCGCCGCCCAGGCTCGCAATCTCACCGCACCAGCCATCGCACCGGCCTTTCGTCAGCCGCGGCGGGACCCGCCGCGCACCGGAGTAGGACGGATCAGTCGTACGACAATCGCACTTCGCTCCCCGGTTCCCTCGCCGTACGCCCCGGCGTGGTCCACTCGGGTGGCCGACGCCGTCGTCCACCCGCCCACCCGGCCCCCCTTAAGCTGACCCCCATGTGCGGAATCGTGGGTTACGTGGGCGCCCAAAACGCCCTCGACGTTGTCATCACCGGGCTCAAGCGGCTGGAGTACCGCGGCTATGACTCGGCCGGGGTCGCGGTGCTGGCCGACGGCGGGCTGGCCGCCGCCAAGAAGGCGGGCAAGCTGGCCAACCTGGAGAAGGAGCTGGCCGACCGGCCGCTGCCCACCGGCACCACCGGCATCGGCCACACCCGCTGGGCCACCCACGGCGCCCCCAACGACGCCAACGCCCACCCGCACCTGGACAACGCCGGACGGGTCGCCGTCGTACACAACGGCATCATCGAGAACTTCGCGGAACTGCGCGCCGAACTCGTCGAGCGCGGCCATGAGCTGCTCTCCGAGACCGACACCGAGGTGGTCTCCCACCTGCTCGCCGAGGCGTACTCCTCGGTCGGCGACCTCGCCGAGGCGATGCGCCAGGTGTGCCGCCGCCTGGAGGGCGCGTTCACCCTGGTGTCGGTGAGCGCGGACGCGCCCGACGTGGTGGTCGCGGCGCGCCGCAACTCACCGCTGGTGGTGGGCCTGGGCGACGGTGAGAACTTCCTCGCCTCCGACGTGGCCGCCTTCATCGCCTACACCCGCGACGCCATGGAACTCGGCCAGGACCAGGTGGTCGAGCTGCGCCGGGACGGCGTCACCGTCACCGACTTCGACGGCAACCCCGGCACCTACCGCGAGTACCACGTGGACTGGGACACCTCGGCCGCCGAGAAGGCGGGCTACGACTACTTCATGCTCAAGGAGATCGCCGAGCAGCCCAAGGCGGTCGCCGACACCCTGCTCGGCCGGATCGACGCCAGCGGCCGACTCACCCTGGACGAGGTCAGGATCGACGCGCACACGCTGCGCGAGATCGACAAGATCGTGATCGTGGCGTGCGGGACGGCGTTCCACGCGGGGATGATCGCCAAGTACGCGATCGAGCACTGGACCCGGATCCCCTGCGAGACGGAACTCGCCAGCGAGTTCCGCTACCGCGACCCGATCCTCGACCCGCGCACCCTGGTCGTGGCGATCAGCCAGTCCGGCGAGACCATGGACACGCTGATGGCGCTGCGCCACGCCCGCGAACAGGGCTCGAAGGTGCTGGCGATCTGCAACACCAACGGCTCTACGATTCCCCGCGAATCGGACGCCGTCCTCTACACCCACGCGGGCCCCGAGGTCGCCGTCGCCTCCACCAAGGCGTTCTTGACACAGCTCGTGGCCTGCTACCTGGTGGCGCTGTACCTGGGCCAGGTGCGCGGCACCAAGTGGGGCGACGAGGTCACCTCCGTGGTGCGCGAACTGTCCGACATCGCCAAGCAGGTCGACCAGGTCCTGGAGACCATGCAGCCGGTACGGGAGCTGGCCCGCTCGCTGAAGGACAAGAACACCGTGCTGTTCCTCGGACGGCACGTGGGCTACCCGGTCGCCCTCGAAGGAGCCCTCAAGCTCAAGGAACTCGCCTACATGCACGCGGAGGGCTTCGCCGCGGGCGAGTTGAAGCACGGACCGATCGCGCTGATCGAGGACGACCTGCCGGTCGTGGTGGTGGTGCCGTCGCCGCGCGGGCGGTCGGTGCTGCACGACAAGATCGTCTCCAACATCCAGGAGATCAGGGCGCGCGGCGCGCGGACCATCGTCATCGCCGAGGAGGGCGACGAGACGGTCGTGCCGTACGCCGATCACCTGATCCGCATCCCGGCCACCCCGACGCTCCTTCAACCGCTGGTCGCCACCGTCCCGTTGCAGGTCTTCGCCTGCGAGTTGGCGACCGCCCGCGGCAACGAGGTGGACCAGCCGCGGAACCTGGCGAAGTCCGTCACGGTGGAGTGACCGGCCAATGATCATCGGGGTCGGCATCGACGTCGCCGAAATCGCCCGGTTCCAGGCCGCGTTGGAGCGGACGCCGAGCATGGTGGAGCGGCTGTTCACCGACGACGAGCTGTACCTGCCAGGCGGCGAGCGGCGCGGTATCGCGTCGCTCGCCGCCCGGTTCGCCGCGAAGGAGGCGGTGGCGAAGGCGCTCGGCGCACCGGGCGGCCTGCACTGGCGCGACGCCGTCGTCGTGACGGAGGACTCCGGCCGCCCCCGCCTCACCGTCACCGGCACGGTGGCGGCTTGCGCCGCGGACCTGGGAGTACGGGACTGGCACGTGTCCCTGAGCCACGACGCGGGGGTCGCGTCCGCGGTGGTCATCGCGGAGGGGTGACCCACCCACCCTGCGGTGGGAGCTCCGCCCCCGGCCCGGGCCCGCGAGCGCAGAGGACAACGTGAGGGGCGGGGGCGGAGGCCCCGGCCCGCGAACAGACAGCGCGCGACGCTGCCCATACGATCCCAGTAACGGGGGGAGGGTGGGCACCCCCACGGAAGGGAACCGCATGCGGCTCGCACACACCGTAGAAACCGTCCGCGCAGCCGAACGCGCCCTGATGTCCCAGCTCCCCCCGGGAACCCTGATGCAGCGCGCCGCCGCCGGCCTTGCCGCTGCCTGCGGCATCCTGATGCACGGCACCTACAGCAGGCGCGTCGTCGTCCTGGCCGGATCAGGCGACAACGGCGGCGACGCCCTCTACGCCGCCGCCCGCCTGGCCCGCCGCGGCGCCGGCGTCACCGCCGTGCTGCTCAACCCGGACAAGACCCACCCCGGCGGCCTGGCCGCCCTGCGCCGCGTCGGCGGCCGAACCATCGCCCCGCAGGACGCCGCCCCCGCCATCGCCGACGCCCACCTGGTCATGGACGGAATCGTCGGCATCGGCGGCAGGGGCGGACTGCGCCCGCAGGCCGCCCAACTCGCCCGCGCCGCCCAGGCGTCCCACGCCACCGTCGTCGCCGTCGACCTGCCCAGCGGCATCGACCCGGACACCGGCGAGACACCGGCCGAAGCCGTGCACGCCGACGCCACCGTCACCTTCGGCACGTACAAGCCCGGCCTGCTCATCGACCCGGCCGCCGAACACGCCGGAGCGCTCCGGCTGATCGACATCGGCCTCGCCCCGTACCTGCCGGAACCCGAGCTGGAAGCGCTCCAGCACGCCGACGTGGCCGCGCTGCTCCCCTCCCCCAGCGGCGAGAGCGACAAGTACCGGCGCGGCGTGGTCGGCGTGGTCGCCGGTTCCGAGCGCTACCCGGGCGCGGCGGTGCTCGCGGTGGGCGGCGCGCTGCGCGGCGGCGCGGGCGCGGTGCGGTACGTGGGGCCGGGCGCCGCGGCGGTCATCGCCCGCTACCCGGAGACGCTGGTGTCGGCGGGCCCGCCGTCGAAGGCGGGCCGGGTACAGGCCTGGGTGGTCGGCCCGGGCCTCGGCGACGACCGGGCGGCCCGGCAGGCGGTGGCCGAGGTGCTGGGCTCCGAGGTACCGGTGCTGGTGGACGCGGACGGACTGCGGCTCGCCGACCGCGAGCAGATCCGCCGCCGTACCGCCGCCACCGTGCTCACCCCGCACGCCGGCGAGGCGGCGGCGCTGCTGTCCGTGGACCGGGTGGAGGTCGAGGCGGCCCGGCTGGCGCACGTGCGGCAGCTTGCCGAGGCGTACGGCGCCACGGTGCTGCTCAAGGGCTCGACCACGCTCGTCGCCGAGCGGGGCCGCCCGGTGCGGGTGAACCCCACGGGCACCGCCTGGCTGTCCACGGCGGGCAGCGGCGACGTGCTGTCCGGCCTGACCGGTTCGCTGCTGGCCGCGGGCCTGGCCGCACGCGACGCGGCGTCCGTCGGCGCGTACCTGCACGGCCTGGCGGGCCGCGAGGCCCCGGTGCCGTTCGGCGCCCACGAACTCGCCGACCGTATCCCGCAGGTGTGGCGGTCCGTGCACCCCCGAACATGAACGCCGCATGACACGGTCGCACAATGGTTCCCGTGTCATCACCGACAACCGCCGCCCGCCGCGAGGCGACGCCCTATGTGGACCTGTCCCGCGCCGAGTGGAGCGCACTGCGCGAGCGGACGCCGTTGCCGCTGACCGCGCAGGAGGTCGAACGGCTGCGCGGCCTGGGCGACCTGATGGACCTGGACGAGGTCCGGGACATCTACCTGCCGCTGTCCCGGCTGCTCAACCTGTACGTCGGTGCCACGACGGGCCTGCGCGGCGCGTTGAACACGTTCCTCGGCGACGCCCGGACCGGGCACGGCGCGCAGTCCGGCACGCCGTTCGTCATAGGCGTGGCGGGCAGCGTCGCGGTCGGCAAGTCGACCACCGCCCGCATCCTGCAGGCGCTGCTGGCCCGCTGGCCGGAGCATCCGCGGGTGGAGCTGGTCACCACCGACGGCTTCCTGCTGCCCAACGCCGAACTGCACCGCCGCGGCCTGATGTCCCGCAAGGGGTTCCCCGAGTCGTACGACCGCAGGGCCCTGACCCGGTTCGTGGCGGACGTGAAGGCGGGCAAGGACGAGGTCAGCGCGCCGGTCTACTCGCATCTGATCTACGACATCGTGCCGGGCGAACGGCTCACCGTGCGGCGGCCCGACATCCTGATCGTCGAGGGGCTGAACGTGCTGCAGCCCGCCCTGCCGGGCAAGGACGGGCTGACCCGGGTCGGGCTCGCCGACTACTTCGACTTCAGCGTGTACGTGGACGCCCGCACCGAGGACATCGAGCGGTGGTACCTCGACCGGTTCCGGATGCTGCGGCAGACCGCGTTCCAGAACCGGTTCTCCTACTTCCGCAAGTACACCGAGGTGCCGGAGGAGGAGGCGGTGGACTACGCGCGCATGCTGTGGCGCACCATCAACCGCCCCAACCTGGAGCAGAACGTGGCGCCCACGCGGGGCCGGGCGACGCTGATCCTGCGCAAGGGTCCGGACCACAAGGTGCGGCGGCTCTCGCTGCGGAAGCTCTAGGCGCTCCGCTGGGAGCGCGGCCCCTGGGCGCTCCGCCGGGGAGCGCGGCGATGTGCCGTAGATCATCTGCGGCGCCGTGGTGGCTGGTCGCGCAGTTCCCCGCGCCCCTTGAGAACCGCAGCGTCCGCCCCGGCCTGCCCAGGGGCGCCGGGGCAGGATCCCGGCACCCCCAACTCGGCTAGCCCAGCGTGGACTTGACGACGTCGGCGAGGCGCCCGGCGACCGCGTGGGCCTGGTCGATGTCGGCCGCCTCCACCATCACCCGGACCAGCGGCTCGGTGCCGGACGGGCGCAGCAGCACCCGTCCGGTGCTGCCCAGTTCGCGTTCCGCCTCGGTGACCGCGGTGGTCAGCTCGGGCGTGCTGGCCACCCGGGTCTTGTCCACGTTGGGCACGTTCACCAGCACCTGCGGCAGCCGCCGCATCACGCCCGCCAACTCGGCCAGCGGGCGGCCGGTGGCGGCCACCCGGGCGGCCAGCATCAGACCGGTCAGCGTGCCGTCGCCGGTGGTGGCGTGGTCGAGGATGATCACGTGGCCGGACTGCTCACCGCCGAGCGCGAAGCCGTGCTCCTTCATCGACTCCAGCACGTAGCGGTCGCCGACCGCGGTCTGCACCAAGTCGATGCCCTCGCGCTCCATCGCCAGCTTGAAACCGAGGTTGGACATCACGGTGCCGACGACGGTGTTCTTGCGCAGCGCGCCGGACTCCCGCATCGCCAGCGCGAGCACCGCGAGGATCTGGTCGCCGTCGACCTCCTCGCCCTTGGCGTCCACCGCCAGGCACCGGTCGGCGTCCCCGTCGTGGGCGACGCCCAGGTCCGCGCCGTGCTCCACCACGGCGGCGCGCAGCTTCTCGATGTGCGTGGAGCCGCACTCGGCGTTGATGTTGAGGCCGTCGGGGTCGGTGCCGATGGTGACCACCTCGGCCCCGGCCCGGGCGAACGCCTCCGGGGAGACCCTGGCGGCGGCGCCGTGCGCCCCGTCGATGACGACCTTCAGCCCGTCGAGGCGGTTGGGCAGCACGCCGATCAGGTGGGCGACGTAGTTGTCGAAGCCCTCGTCGTAGTCCCGTACCCGGCCGACTCCGGCGCCGGTGGGGCGGCTCCACGGCTGACCGGCGGAGTGCCCCCGGTAGGTCTCCTCGATCCGGTCCTCCAGCTCGTCGGCGAGCTTGTGGCCGCCGCGGGCGAAGAACTTGATGCCGTTGTCCGGCATCGGGTTGTGGCTGGCGGACAGCATGACTCCGAGGTCGGCGCCCAGCGCACCGGTGAGATACGCCACCGCCGGGGTGGGCAGCACACCGACCCGCAGCACGTCCACGCCCGCGCTGGCCAGGCCCGCCACGACGGCGGCCTCCAGGAACTCCCCCGAGGCGCGCGGATCGCGCCCGACGACGGCCACCGGCCGGTGGTCGCCAAAGGTCCCCGCCTCACCGAGTACGTGCGCCGCGGCGACCGACAGGCCGAGCGCCAGCTCGGCGGTCAGGTCGGCGTTGGCGACACCGCGGACTCCGTCCGTACCGAAGAGTCGTCCCACTGTGCTTCCTCCGAGAAATTGGGGGTCTGGGTGACTTGTCCCCCAGGAAATGCGGTCCCAAAAAGCACCGGTTAAGCGAACGCCCCGGAGGCGCACAAAGTGCCTCCGGGGCGTGTCGACAAGGCGTGATCAGCGCTTGCTGTACTGCGGCGCCTTGCGGGCCTTCTTCAGACCGGCCTTCTTGCGCTCGATCTCGCGAGCGTCACGGGTCAGGAAGCCGGCCTTCTTCAGGGTCGGACGGTTGTTGTCGACGTCCGCCTCGTTCAGGGCGCGGGCGACGCCCAGGCGCAGCGCACCGGCCTGGCCGGAGATGCCGCCACCGGCGATGCGGGCGATGACGTCGTAACGGTTGTCCAGCTCAAGAACCTTGAACGGCTCGTTGACTTCCTGCTGGTGCACCTTGTTGGGGAAGTACTCCTCCAGGGTGCGGCCGTTGATCTTCCACTTGCCGGAGCCCGGCACGATGCGCACACGGGCGACGGAACGCTTGCGGCGGCCGGTGCCGGCGGCCGGCTGCGGCTCGCCGAAGCGGGACGCCAGCGACTCGGAGGTGTACTCCTCCAGGCCCGCCACGGTCTCGGTGGTGTACTCGCCAGCGAACTCGTCCTCGGCCAGCGGGGCCTCAGGGGTGGTCTCAGCCACGATTCTCCTCAGATGCTTTCTCTAGTCGATGGTGGCTGGGACTCAGCCCTGCGAAATCTGGGTGATCTCGAACGGCACCGGCTGCTGGGCGCCGTGCGGGTGCTGGTCGCCCGAGTACACCTTCAGCTTGGACAGCATCTGGCGACCCAGGGTGTTCTTCGGCAGCATGCCCTTGACGGCCTTCTCGACGGCCTTCTCCGGGTTCTTCTCCATCAGCTCGTCGTAGCGGACGGAGCGCAGACCACCCGGGTAGCCAGAGTGGCGGTAGGCCATCTTCTGGGTCCGCTTGTTGCCGGACAGGTGCACCTTGTCGGCGTTGATGATGATGACGAAGTCACCAGTGTCAACGTGAGGCGCGTACACCGGCTTGTGCTTGCCCCTCAGGAGGGACGCGGCCGTGGAGGCCAGACGGCCCAGGACGACGTCCTGCGCGTCAATGACGTGCCACTGGCGCTGGACATCGCCGGGCTTGGGGCTGTACGTACGCACGGTCGTAGCCTTCGATTCTTCAGTGAGTGGGTCCTGACAAGACCACCCGGACGATCACGACAGCCCTGGCCGCACACGGTTGACGCATACCGTGTGCCGCCGCTGGTCATCGGCCCGGTGGACCGGCGTAACGGCCTCTCACGTGAGAACGAGCAAGCCAATACGCATAAATTTCGAACCTGAAGCGTACCCGGGCATCACCGCACAGGTCAAAACGCTGCCCTGGACCCCGCCGTCCGGGCCTCCGCGGCCCCGCCCTGCTCGGGCACCAGCACCCGCCGACCGCGCATGCAGCGCCAGGCCAGCACGGCCGCCAGGCCGCACAGCATCGCCGCGTCCTTGAAGGCCCGCCGGGTCACCGGGACCAGCAGCGGCCACTGGATCACCGGCACCTGCGGCACCAGCGCCAGCCAGAACCACGGCGTGCGCACCACCGAGTCCGGCACCACCGCGGAGGCCAGCAGGGCGGGCAGGACGACCAGCGCGTAGTGCTCGAACGACGGGCGTGAGACGAGGAAGGCGCTGAGCATCAGCATCGTGCCGGTCTCCACCAGCCGGAGCCGCTCGGCCCGGCTGGTGCCCCCGATCCCGGCGCCCGACCAGCGCCGCCAGGCGCACCACACCCCGGCTCCGGCCGCGGCCACGGCCACCAGCAGCGCCACGTCCCGCGGCAGGCCCAGCCGGGGCAGCACGGCGACCAGCGAGGCGTCGAAGGGGCGGGCGAACTGATCCTGGCCGCGCAGCAGGAAGGGCAGCGTACGGGAGAAGAAGAAGGTGGGGTTCGGCATGGCGACCGCCGCCGCGGCCGAGGTCACCGCGGGGATGGCCGCGGCCAGGGCGAACGCCCGAGGGCGGCGGGCGAACAGGAACAGCAGGGCGAACGGGATGAGCATCGGCTTGAGCGCGATCGCCACGCCGACCACCGCTCCGGCCGCGGTCCACCGCGAGCGGGTGATCAGCAGCAGCGCGCAGGGCAGGGCGGCGGCGCAGGCGGCCGTCCAGTTACCGAGCAGCACCAGGCTGCGGAACGGGGCGAAGAAGGCGAGGCCCGCGCCGACCAGGACGCCGAGGCGGCTGCGGCCCGGCACGTCGAAGACCCGCAGGGCGCACCACCAGCCGGTGAGCACGAGGGCGGTGGTGACGGCCGGGACCAGGGCGCGCAGCAGGGGGGCGGGGAGCATCGCCTCGGGCACGGCTGCGAACACGCTGCTGGGCAGGTAGAGGAAGCGGCGGTCGGAGTAGGGCGAGCCGCCGTCGAGGAAGCTGTGGGCGGCCCTGACGACGAAGGCGTTGTCCATGCCGTCGGTGCCGCTTCGCCGGTAGGCCTCGAAGATCACGGCCAGGAGCAGGACGGTGGTGGCGGCTTGCATCGGCGGTGAGGCGCGGTGCACCAGCCAGGCCGTTACACCCAACTCTTCCGATTTGCCCGAATTCACACGTCGCATGCTAAGACGCCACCGGCCTTGCCGGTGCCGTCCAACACGCAGCAACCACCCCGGGCCTGCGGCCCGATCCCCGAAGCCGGGGTCAGCTCGGCACCGCCGGTTGCCACCGTGGGGGTTGCTCGCCATCGCGACGGCTCTCCTTGGGGGCTCCGCCCCCAAACCCCCACCGGGGCTCCGCCCCTCGACCCCGTCACGGCTGCGCCTCGGCCCCTGCCGGGTGGTGCCTGAACCTCGCCGGGGCCTTGGGGCGCTTGGGGCGCGGCCCCAAGAAGAGTCCGCCGCAGCGGCGCGCAGCCCCCGCGGTGAAGCCCGGCGGTGTCGAAGCAACCGCACCCCCGGGAAGGGGCCAGGCGCGCAGCCCCGGCCGGGGGGGTCGGGGGCGGAGCCCCCGAGAAGGAAACTGCCTACCTTTCCCGGGTGACCCGGGGCTCGTCCCAGACAGGGCGCGCCGTCTCCCGTACCGTCCCGTCCGCGCCGAAGGCGAGAAAGCGGTCGAAGGAGCGGGCGAACCAGCGGTCGTGGGTGACCGCCAGAACCGTGCCGGAATAGCTCTCCAGGCCGGCCTGGAGGGCATCCGCGCTCTCCAGGTCCAGGTTGTCCGTCGGCTCGTCAAGCAGCAGCGCGGTGCACCCCGACAACTCCAGCAGCAGGATCTGGAACCGGGCCTGCTGCCCACCCGAGAGGTCCTCGAAGCGCTGGTCGCCCTGCCGTTCCAACTCGTACCGGCGCAGCGCGCTCATCGCCTTGCCGCGGTCCCGGGCGTGCTCGGTCCACAGGATGTCCACCAGCGTGCGGCCCAGCAGTTCGGGATGTGCGTGGGTCTGCGCGAAGTGGCCCGGCACCACCCGCGCCCCCAGCCGCCACTCGCCGGTGTGCGCGACCTCCTCACCCGCCAGCAGCCGCAGGAAGTGCGACTTGCCGGAGCCGTTGGAGCCGAGCACCGCCACCCGCTCCCCGTAGAAGACCTCCAGGTCGAACGGCTGCATCAGGCCGGTGAGCCCGAGGCCCCTGGTGGTCAGCGCCCGCACCCCGGTACGGCCGCCCGCCAGCCGCATGGAGATCCGCTGTTCGCGCGGCGGTTCCTGCGGCGGCCCAGCGTCCTCGAACTTCTTCAGCCGGGTCTGCGCGGCGTGGTAGCGCGACGCCATGTCAGCGCTGTTCGCCGCCTGTTGGCGCAGCCTGAGCACCAACGCCCTCAGCCTGCCGTGCTCCTCGTCCCAGCGTCGGCGCAACTCCTCGAAGCGAGCGAACCGTTCCCTGCGCGCCTCGTGGTACGTGGCGAAGCCGCCACCGTGCACCCACACGTCGCTGCCCGCCGGACCCGGCTCAACGCTGATGATCTTCTGCGCCGAGCGGGCCAGCAACTCCCGGTCGTGGCTGACGAACAACACCGTCTTACGGGTCTGCGCCAACTGCTCCTCAAGCCAGCGCTTGCCCGGCACGTCCAGGTAGTTGTCCGGCTCGTCCAGCAGCAGCACCTCGTCCCCGCCGCGCAGCAGCGCCTCCAGCACCAGGCGCTTCTGCTCGCCGCCGGACAGCGTGCGCACCTCACGCCACTGCGCCCGCTCGTACGGCACACCGAGCGCCGCCGTGGTGCAGATGTCCCACAACGTCTCGGCCTCGTAGCCCCCGGCCTCCGCCCAGTCGCTGAGCGCCTGCGCGTACGCGAGCTGCGCGGGCTCGTCGTCCTGCGCCATGATCGCCAGCTCGGCGGAGTCCACCGCCGCCGCGGCCTGCCGGATGCGCGGCGCGGCGACGGAGACCAGCAGGTCGCGCACCGTGCGGTCGTCCCGTACCGAGCCGACGAACTGCGGCATCACCCCCAGGCCGCCGCTGACCGCCACCGTGCCGCCGTGCGGCGTGAGTTCGCCCGCGATCAGCCGCAACAGCGTGGTCTTGCCCGCGCCGTTGGCCCCCACCAGCGCGACCGCGGCGCCCTCGCCGACCCGGAAGGAGACATCGCCGAGCAGCACCCTGCCGTCCGGCAGGTAGTACTCGAGGTGTGCGGCGTCCACATGGCCCATGGCTGGATTCTCACCCGCCGACGCCGCCCGCCCAAAGCGGTTTTCACCCGGGTCCCAAGGACTAATCGCAGCTAATAGGATGCGCGCCATGACGGAAGGGCCTTCGCAGCCGCAGTACCCCGGTCCCGACGAGGGGGGCGCCCCCCATGGCTTCGGCCAGGGGTACGGATACCCGGGACCCGGCGCCCAGCAGTCCTTCGGCCCCGCCTACGGCTACCCGCCCCAACAGCCGCAGCCGCAGCGCCCGCAGGAGCCCGACTGGTCGGCGCTCGCGGAGCGCACCGAGGCCGGCAACCGGCGCCGCAGGCTGCTGTTCATAGCCGGCGGGGTGCTCGGTGCCGCCGCGATAGCGGGCATCGTCGCCACCGCGGTCGTCGCCACCGGACACCACGGCCAGCCGCAGCCGGGCCCCAGCGCACAGGCCACCGGCAGCGCCCAGCCGACCCCCAGCATCAGCTTCCCCGCGGTCACCCCGCCGCCTCCGCCGAACCCGCTGGCGGTCATCTCCGACGCGCGCAAGGACACCGCGCCGATCACCCCCGACAGCCTCTTCCCCGGCGCGCGGGTGACCGTGCAGGGCCGCGGCTACGCCAAGGCCGCCACCGACTCCACCAACAGCTGCGCCGACGCCGCCGCGGGCGGCCTGGGCACCGCGCTGGCCGACAACGGCTGCCGCAAGCTGCTGCGCGCCACGTACACCAAGGGCGGGGTGGCGGTCACCGTGGGCGTCGCCGTCTTCGACACCAAGTCGGCCGCGGACGCCGCCAAGAGCCAGGCCCAGGGCTATGTACTGCCGCTGTCCGGCGGCGGCGTGGGGACGTTCTGCCACGCCGTGGCCTGCCGGATGAGCACCAACTCCATCGGCCGCTACGCCTACTTCACCATCGCGGGCCTGGCCAACGGCGGTTCGCTGACCAGCGCCGACACCCAGGCCCTCCAGGCGGGCAACGACATCGCGACGTTCGCGTTCAACGAGATCGTGCAGCGCGGCAACTCCCAGCGCTGAGCGCCCCGCTGGGAGTGCGGTGATCGGCCGCGCGTCGCCAGCGGCACCGTCGCGGCTGGTCGTGCGGTCCCCCGCGCTCCTTCAGGGCGCTCAGCAGCCGGGCAGCGTCCGCTTGTTGCGGGCCTCCACCGCCCGGGCGGCCAGCAACTCGGCGGCGGGGTAGCCGACTTCCTCCAGCGTCAGGCCGTGCGGGCGCACCACGTTCACCGCCGAGTGCCGCACCTTGCCCGCCAGCACCTCGCCGGGGAAGCCCACCGGCCGGTGCCCGTCGCCGACCAGGATCATCGCGCCGACCAGCGCCCGCACCATGTTGTGGCAGAAGGCGTCGGCCCGCACCGTCGCCACCGCCAGGCCGTCGGCGGTGCGCTCCCAGTGCAGTTCCAGCAGCCTGCGGATGGTGGTGGCACCCTCGCGCTTCTTGCAGTACGCGGCGAAGTCGTGTTCGCCGAGCAGCAGGGTGGCCGCCTCGTTCATCAGGTTGACGTCGACCGGGCGGTCGTGCCACAGCACGTGTCCGCGCAGCAGCGGGTCCACCCCGCCCGGGTGGTCGCCGACCCGGTAGGCGTACCGCCGCCAGATCGCCGAGAAGCGCGCGTTGAACCCGGGGGGTGCCTCGCCGACCCGCCACACCCGTACGTCGTGCGGCAACCGCCCGGCCAGTCGGCGCAGCAGCTTGCCGCTCTCCCGGGCCCAGACCTCCTGCGGCAGGTCCACATGCGCGACCTGCCCCCGGGCGTGCACCCCGGCGTCGGTGCGCCCGGCGACCGTCAGCTCCACCGGCTCCGGCAGCCGCAGCACCGTGGTGATGGCCGACTCCAGTTCGCCCTGCACGGTCCGGCGGGAGCGCTGGCGCGCCCAGCCGGAGAACTCCGCACCGTCGTACGCCAGGTCAAGCCGTACCCGTACCAGGCCGGGCGCCACGTCATCGCTCACGCGGTGAATCCTCTCAAACACGCCAATCGCCGGGTGGGCTCCACTGAGCCCACCCGGCGATGGTGACGACGTTCAGCGTCAGGCCTGCTCGCCCTCGGGCTTCGCGTCCTCGACGGCCTCGGTCGCCTCGGCCTTGGCCTCGGCCTCCTTCACGGCGCGCTTGGCGGCCGCCTCAGCCTCGGCAACGGTGGCCTTCTTGGCGATCTCGCCCTCGACCAGCTCGATGATCGCCATGGGCGCGTTGTCGCCACGGCGGTTACCGATCTTGGTGATGCGGGTGTAGCCACCCGGGCGCTCGGCGTAGCGCGGCGCGATCTCGGTGAAGAGGGTGTGCACGACGCTCTTGTCGGTGATCGTCTGCAGCACCAGGCGACGGTTGTGGATGTCGCCCTTCTTCGCCTTGGTGATCAGGCGCTCCGCGACCGGACGCAGCCGGCGCGCCTTGGCCTCGGTGGTGGTGATGCGGCCGTGCTCGAACAGCGACTTGGCGAGGTTCGCCAGCAGAAGCTTCTCGTGCGCGGCGCTGCCGCCCAGACGGGCACCCTTGGTGGGCTTCGGCATGGGGATTTCTCCTTCTGGCTGCACCGGCCGTATCAGGTACCGGTGTCAGGGCCCGTAGAGCGGTCGCCCTACGGCAGTCTTGCGCCGGACGGGCTCAAACGAGCCCGTCCGGCGATTGAGGACGAAGCCTCACTCCGGTGGGCGGGACCGATGCGCTCCGGGCGCACCCGGAACCGATCCCGCGCCGGAGGCGACTCAGTACTGCTCGGTCTCGACGAAGCCCGTGTCGTCGTCGTCCGCGCCGAACGCGTCGGCCGCGGCGGTCGGGTCGAATCCGGGCGGGCTGTCCTTGAGCGCCAGGCCCATGCCGGCCAGCTTCGCCTTGACCTCGTCGATCGACTTCGCACCGAAGTTGCGGATGTCGAGCAGGTCCGCCTCGGAGCGGGCCACGAGCTCACCCACGGAGTGGATGCCCTCGCGCTTGAGGCAGTTGTAGGAGCGGACGGTGAGCTCCAGCTCCTCGATCGGCAGCGCCAGGTCGGCGGCGAGCGCGGCGTCCGTCGGGGACGGACCCATGTCGATGCCCTCGGCGTCGACGTTCAGCTCGCGGGCCAGACCGAACAGCTCGACCAGGGTCTTACCGGCCGACGCCATCGCGTCACGCGGACGCATGGCCTGCTTGGTCTCGACGTCGACGATCAGCTTGTCGAAGTCGGTGCGCTGCTCGACACGGGTCGCCTCGACCTTGTAGGTGACCTTGAGCACCGGGCTGTAGATCGAGTCGACCGGGATCCGGCCGATCTCCTGGCCCTGCTGCTTGTTCTGGACGGCGGAGACGTAGCCGCGACCGCGCTCGACGGTCAGCTCCATCTCCAGCTTGCCCTTGCTGTTGAGCGTGGCGAGCACCAGGTCCGGGTTGTGCACCTCGACACCGGCCGGCGGCGCGATGTCGGCGGCGGTGACCAGGCCCGGGCCCTGCTTGCGCAGGTACATCACGACCGGCTCGTCGTGCTCGGAGGAGACGACCAGCTGCTTGATGTTGAGGATCAGGTCGGTGACGTCCTCCTTGACGCCCGGCACGGTGGTGAACTCGTGCAGGACGCCGTCGATCCGGATCGACGTGACCGCCGCACCGGGAATCGAGGACAGGAGGGTACGACGCAGGGAGTTGCCGAGGGTGTAGCCGAAGCCCGGCTCCAGCGGCTCGATGACGAACCGGGAGCGGTACTCGTCCACCACCTCTTCGGTGAGGGAGGGGCGCTGAGCGATCAGCATGTGTTCTTTCCTTCAGTCGTGGGCGCCCGCTATATGACGCCCGCTGTACTGACAAGGGTACGGGCGGTACGACGCACAAGGCGCCGTACCGCCCACACCCACCGAGCCCTTACTTGGAGTAGAGCTCGACGATCAGCTGCTCCTGCACCTGGGTGTCGATCACCTGGCGCTCGGGCAGCGAGTGCACGAGGATCCGCAGCTTGGCGGGGCTGGCCTCCAGCCACGCCGGAACCGTCTTCTCGCCGGCCTCGGCAGCGGCGACCTGGAACGGGGTCAGCTGCTTGGAGGACGGGCGGACCTCGATGATGTCGTTCGCGGAGACCCGCGCCGACGGGATGTCCGTCTTGCGGCCGTTCAGCAGGATGTGGCCGTGGCGGACCAGCTGACGGGCGTGGTCGCGGGACTTGGCGAAGCCAGCCCGGTACACCACGTTGTCCAGCCGGGACTCCAGGATGCGGAGCAGGTTCTCGCCGGTCTTGCCGGACTTCCTGTTCGCCTCCTCGTAGTACCCGCGGAACTGCTTCTCAAGGACACCGTAGATGCGCGCGCACTTCTGCTTCTCGCGCTTCTGCAGCAGGTACTCGCTGTCCTTGGTGCGCCCGCGACCGTGCTCACCCGGGGGGTAAGGACGGATCTCGATCGGGCACTTCGCGCTCTCGCACTTAGCTCCCTTGAGGAAGAGCTTCTGCTTCTCCCGACGGCAACGCTTGCAGTCGGCCCCGGTGTAACGCGCCATTGTCTTGGTTCTCCTACTTCAGCTGGTCAGACGCGGCGGCGCTTCGGCGGGCGGCAGCCGTTGTGCGGGGTCGGGGTGACGTCCTGGATCGAACCCACCTCAAGGCCGGTGGCCTGCAGCGAGCGGATCGCGGTCTCACGGCCGGAGCCCGGACCCTTGACGAACACGTCGACCTTGCGCATGCCGTGCTCCTGCGCGCGACGGGCGGCCGACTCGGCGGCCATCTGCGCGGCGAACGGGGTGGACTTGCGCGAGCCCTTGAAGCCGACGTGGCCGGCGGAGGCCCAGGAGATCACGTTGCCGGTCGGGTCGGTGATCGAGACGATGGTGTTGTTGAACGTGCTCTTGATGTGAGCGTGCCCGTGGGCGACGTTCTTCTTCTCCTTGCGGCGCACCTTCTTGGCGCCGGCCTGACGGCCCTTCGGAGGCATAGGTAATTACTCCCGTGGAGGTGGTCGGTCCTACAGCACGGACCGCTTGCAGCGTCCTGCTGACGGACTACTTCTTGCCCGGCTTCTTCTTGCCGGCGATGGCGCGACGCGGGCCCTTGCGGGTGCGGGCGTTGGTGTGGGTGCGCTGACCGTGCACCGGCAGACCACGGCGGTGCCGCAGACCCTGGTAGCAGCCGATCTCGACCTTGCGCCGGATGTCCGCCTGGATCTCGCGGCGGAGGTCACCCTCGGTCCGGTAGTTGGCGTCAACCCACTGGTTGATCTTGACGAGGTCGTCCTCGGTCAGATCGCGGACGCGGGTGTCCGGGTTCACGCCGGTGTTCTTCAGGGTCTCCTGGGCACGGGTGCGACCGATGCCGAAGACGTAGGTCAGAGCGACCTCGACGCGCTTTTCGCGCGGGAGGTCAACGCCTGCGAGGCGTGCCATGAATCTGGCTCCTGTTGATGTCGGAGGTCTTCCGCAGCACCGTTCCCGTAAGACTCGTTCCTAAGGCTTACGAGCCGGGTCCCCGGCCTCCACCAGGGGTGTCGTCCCCGCGCTCACGCGAGGGGTCGGGTGACTGCGTATGTACGTGTTGTCGCGTCGCGCGAAGAACTGCGGGTGCAGATCCGTCGTCGTGCGTCAGCCCTGGCGCTGCTTGTGGCGCAGGTTGTCGCAGATGACCATGACCCGGCCGTGACGGCGGATCACCTTGCACTTGTCGCAGATCTTCTTGACGCTCGGCTTGACCTTCATGGGATGTGAGGTTCTCCGGGTCGTGCCCGCGCCCCACGGGAGCGGGGTGGCGGGCTGAGATCTACTTGTAGCGGTAGACGATCCGACCGCGCGTCAGGTCGTACGGAGACAGCTCCACCACGACCCGGTCGTCCGGCAGGATACGGATGTAGTGCATGCGCATCTTGCCGCTGATGTGCGCGAGGACCTTGTGCCCGTTCTGGAGCTCCACCTTGAACATGGCGTTCGGCAGAGACTCGATCACGGTGCCCTCGATTTCGATGGCCCCTTGCTTCTTGGGCACGCTTCGCCTTTCGAGATCGGCTACCTTGATCGACTCGCATATACGCACGCAGGCATGCGGGTATACGTGAGCCGACGCATCAGTCTACGTCAGCCCGCGCGGAATGACGAATCGAGGGTCCCGTGCCCGTGCCAGCTGCATGCCCGGCCGGGAAGATCGTTACTCCAGCTGCTCCGGCGCCACCCCGACGACCTACGCCAGCGGGTCCGGCGCCGCCGTGATCCCGTACTCGGCGAGCTTCGCCCTGCCGCCGTCCACGGCGGTCAGCACCAGCGGACCCTGCTCGGTGAGCGCCACCGAGTGCTCCCAGTGGCAGGCCCACGTGCCGTCGTCGGTCTTGACCGTCCAGTCGTCCTCAAGGACGTGGGTGGTCGCCGCGCCCAGGCTCACCATCGGCTCGATCGCCAGGCACATGCCGGGCACCAGCTTCGGGCCCCGGCCGCGCTTGCGGGTGACGTAGTTGAGCAGGTGCGGGTCCATGTGCATCTGCGAGCCGATGCCGTGGCCGCCGTAGTCCTCGATGATCCCGTACTTGCCGGTGGCCGGGCGCGGCTGGCGGCGGATGTAGGACTCGATCGCCTTGGAGACGTCGACCAGCCGGTCACCGTTGCGGAACGCGGCGATCCCGGCCCACATCGACTCCTCGGTCACCCGGCTCAACTCGTGCAGCTCGGGAGCGTGGCCGTCGCCGACGAAGACGGTGATCGCGGCGTCACCGTGCCAGCCGTCGACGATGGCGCCCGCGTCGATGGAGATGATGTCGCCGGAGCGCAGGATCGTTTCGCGGTCCGGGATGCCGTGCACCACGACGTCGTTCACCGAGGTGCAGATGTTGCCGGGGAAACCGCCGTACCCCAGGAAGTTCGGCTTGGCACCGTGGTCGGAGAGCACCTTGGCGGCGATCTCGTCCAGCTCCTTGGTGCTGGCGCCCGGTACCGCCGCCTCGGCGCAGGCCTTGTGCATCGCCGCAACGACCAGCCCCGCCGCGCGCATCTTCGCGATCTGCTCCGGGGTCTTGATCTCCACCATCGGCTCGCGCCTTCCGTCGTCAGCCAGTCCTGGGAATACAGCAACAGTACGGCCGCGGTGCCCTGGGGCGCCGCGGCCGACCGGGAGTTCGGGGGCTTGGGGGTCTGGGGGCTTGCCCCCCGGAAAATGTCCGCCGCGACGGCGGACCACCCCCACGGTGGGGACCGGCGGTGTCCGCCCCGTCCGTCAGTGGCCTTCGGCGCGGGCACCGCAACCCGCCAAAACCCGCCGGGAGGGTCTTACGCGGCCTCGGACCGGCCCAGCGCGTCCATGGCGCGCCGGGTTACCTCGTCCACCTTGCCGAGCGCCGAGATCGTCACCACGAGGTCCTGCGCCTTGTAGTAGTCGATGATCGGCTCGGTCTCGCTGTGGTAGACCTCCAGCCGCTTGCGGACGGTCTCCTCCTGGTCGTCGTCGCGCTGGTACAGCTCGCCGCCGCACTTGTCGCAGACGCCCTGCTCCGGCAGGTTCGACACGTGGAAGACATGGCTGGAGTCGTTGCGGCAGATCCGGCGGCCCGCGATCCGCTGGACCACCTCGTCCTCCGGCACCTCCAGGTCCAGTACCGCGTCCAGCGTCAGGCCCCGGTCGGTCAGGAACCGGTCGAGCGCCTCGGCCTGGCCGAGGTTGCGCGGGAAGCCGTCCAGCAGGAAGCCGTGCTCGGTGTCCGGCTGTGACAGGCGGTCCTCCGCCATGCCGATGGTGACCTCGTCCGGCACGAGCTGCCCGGCGTTCATGTACTCCTGCGCCTGCTTGCCGAGCGGCGTGCCCTGGCTGATGTTGGCGCGGAACAGGTCGCCGGTGGAGATGTGCGGGATCGACAGGTTCTTGGCGAGGTACTGGGCCTGAGTGCCCTTACCAGCGCCAGGCGGCCCGACGAGGACGATTCGCATCAGCGGAGGAACCCTTCGTAGTTGCGCTGCTGGAGCTGGCTCTCGATCTGCTTCACGGTCTCCAGGCCGACACCCACGATGATCAGAATGCTGGTGCCTCCGAAGGGGAAGTTGTTCTGGCTTCCCTGGAAGAACGCGATCGCCACCGTGGGTACGAGGGCGATCAGACCCAGGTAGAGCGAGCCCGGCCAGGTGATCCGGTTGAGCACATAGCTCAAGTACTCCGCCGTGGGTCGTCCCGCCCGGATACCCGGGATGAAGCCACCATACTTCTTCATGTTGTCGGCAACTTCCTCGGGGTTGAAGGAAATGGCCACGTAGAAGAAGGCGAAGAAGACGATCAGCAGGAAGTACAGGGCCAGGTAGATCGGGTGGTCGCCCTTGGTCAGGTTGGTGCTGATCCACTGGGCCCACCCGGCCGTGGAGTTTCCGCTGAACTGGACGACCAGGGCCGGAATGTAGAGCAGCGACGACGCGAAGATGACGGGGATGACACCGGCCTGGTTGACCTTGACCGGAATGTAGGTCGAAGTGCCGCCGTAGGACCGCCGCCCGATCATCCGCTTCGCGTACTGGACCGGAATGCGGCGCTGCGCCTGCTCGACGAAGACCACCAGGCAGACCATCGCCAGGCCGACCGCGATGACGATGGCGAACTCGCCCCAACCGCCCACGATCTTGCCGGACTTCTTGATCGCCCACAGCGAGCCGGGGAAGCCCGCGGCGATCGAGGTGAACATCAGGATCGACATGCCGTTGCCGATGCCGCGGTCGGTGATCAGCTCACCGAGCCACATGATCATGACGGTGCCCGCGGTCATCGTGATGACCATGACGGCGGTGCGGAAGATCGACTGGTCCGGCACGATCTGGTTGCCGACCTGGCAGGTGCGGAACAGCGTGCCGCTCTGCGCGGTGGCCACCAGTCCGGTGCCCTGCAGGATGGCGAGCGCCAGCGTCAGGTAGCGGGTGTACTGGGTGATCTTCGCGGTACCGGCCTGGCCCTCCTTCTTGAGGGCCTCAAGACGCGGGATCACCACGGTCAGCAGCTGGAGGATGATGCTTGCCGTGATGTACGGCATGATCCCCAGCGCGAAGATCGTCAGCTGCAGGAGCGCTCCGCCGCTGAACATGTTGATCATGCCGAAGAGACCGCCGTTGCCGCCGGCCTCCTTGATGCACTGGTTGACGTTCTGGTAGTCCACCCCGGGCACCGGAATGTGCGCACCGAGCCGGAACAGCACCAGGATGCCCAACGTGAACAGCAGCTTCTTTCGCAGGTCGGGCGTCTTGAACGCCCGGGCGAACGCGGTGAGCACGGTGCCTCCTGCGCCTCCCGCGCGGCGCGGAAGGTGACGGTCGTGAGGTCGACTGGGTACTGAGTGGGTACCGAAGGGGTACCAACGGGTTACCTCGCCACCTTACCGGCGACGAAGCCACCCGAGGAATGACCAACCGGGGATGCCCTGACTTCTTTGGGCATCCCCGGTTGGTTGGGTCACCGAGCTTGGGACAAGCTCAGGCTCAGACGAGCTCGGTGACGGTGCCGCCAGCGGCGGCGATCTTCTCCTTGGCGGAGCCGGAGACGGCGTCCACCGTCACCTGCAGCGCCACCGAGATGTCGCCCTGGCCGAGCACCTTGACGAGCTCGTTCTTGCGAACGGCGCCCTTGGCGACCAGGTCGGCCACCGTGACCTCGCCACCCTGCGGGTAGAGCTCGGCCAGCTTGTCCAGGTTCACGACCTGGAACTGCTTGTGGGCGGGGTTCTTGAAGCCCTTGAGCTTCGGGAGACGCATGTGGAGGGGCATCTGCCCACCCTCGAAGCGCTCCGGAACCTGGTAACGGGCCTTGGTGCCCTTGGTGCCACGACCGGCCGTCTTGCCCTTGGACGCCTCACCACGACCCACACGGGTCTTGGCGGTCTTGGCGCCCGGAGCCGGACGGAGGTTGTGGACCTTCAGCGGCTTAGAAGCCTCGTTGTTCGACATTGTCAGTCCACCTCCTCGACCGTGACGAGGTGACGCACGGTGTGCGCCATGCCGCGGATCTCCGGGCGGTCCTCCTTGACGACCACGTCGTTCAGGCGCTTGAGCCCGAGCGAACGCAGGGTGTCACGGTGGTTCTGCTTGCTACCGATGTAGGACTTGATCTGCGTGATCTTCAGACGGGCCATGCTCAGACACCCGCCCCGGCACGCGCCCGCAGCAGAGCGGCGGGAGCGACGTCCTCCAGCGGCAGGCCACGACGGGCGGCGATCTCCTCGGGACGCTGCAGCCCCTGGAGCGCCGCCACCGTGGCGTGCACGATGTTGATCGGGTTGGACGAGCCGAGCGACTTGCTCAGCACGTCGTGGATGCCCGCGCACTCCAGCACGGCGCGCACCGGGCCACCGGCGATGACACCGGTACCGGGGGACGCCGGCTTGAGCAGCACGACGCCCGCGGCCTTCTCGCCCTGCACGGGGTGCGGAATGGTGCCCGCGATACGGGGGACCCGGAAGAAGTGCTTCTTGGCCTCCTCCACACCCTTGGCGATGGCGGCCGGCACCTCCTTGGCCTTGCCGTAACCGACACCCACCTGACCGTCACCGTCGCCCACCACGACCAGCGCGGTGAAGCTGAAGCGACGACCACCCTTGACTACCTTGGCGACGCGGTTGATCGCGACGACGCGCTCGACGTACGCGGTCTTCTCAGCCGCGGCGCCGCCGTCGCGCCGGTCCTTCCGGTCCCGCCGCTCGCCGCCACCGGCGCCGCCACCGCGGCGCTGGGGTCCAGCCATTGGAATTACCTCTCTCGTTGACTTCCGCTGCTACGGAACCGGCTCAGAACTTGAGCCCGGCCTCACGGGCGGCGTCCGCCAGGGCGGCAATGCGCCCGGCGTACCGGTTACCCGCGCGGTCGAACACGACGCTCTCGACGCCGGCGGCCTTGGCCCGCTCGGCGACCAGCTCGCCGACCTTCTTGGCCTTGGCCGACTTGTCGCCCTCGGCGCCCCGGATCGAGGCGTCCAGGGTCGAGGCGGACGCCAGAGTGTGGCCCGCGACATCGTCGATGACCTGCGCGGCGATGCCCCGGTTGGACCGGGTCACGACCAGCCGCGGGGTCTCCGCCGTGCCGTTGATCCGCTTGCGGCCACGGATCTGGCGACGCTTGCGAGCGGTGCGCTTGTAGGCGTCGCCCTTGGCGATCTTCACACCGTATGCCATGGCTTACTTACCAGCCTTTCCGACCTTGCGGCGGATGACCTCGCCCGCGTACTTCACGCCCTTGGCCTTGTACGGGTCGGGCTTGCGCAGCTTGCGGATGTTCGCGGCGACCTCGCCGACCTTCTGCTTGTCGATGCCCTCGACGCTGAACTTGGTGGGGGACTCCACCTTGAAGGTGATGCCCTCCGGGGCCTCGACGAGGATCGGGTGGCTGTAGCCCAGCGAGAACTCCAGGTTGGAGCCCTTCGCCTGGACGCGGTAACCAACACCGCTGATCTCGAGCGCCTTGCTGTAGCCCGCGGTCACACCGGTGATCATGTTCGCCACCAGCGTGCGGGACAGGCCGTGCAGGGCCTTCGACTCACGCTCATCATTCGGGCGGGTGACAACCAGGTTGTTGTCCTCGCCCTTGGCGATCTCGATGGGCGCGGCAACGGTGTGGGAGAGGGATCCCTTGGGACCCTTCACCTGGACCGTACGGCCATCGATGGTGACGTCCACGCCGGCGGGAACCGGGATGGGCAGCCGTCCAATACGCGACATGGCTTAACCTCCGTTTCCCGAGTTACCAGACGTAGGCGAGGACTTCCCCGCCCACACCCTTCTTGGCTGCCTGCTTGTCGGTGAGCAGACCGTGCGACGTGGAGATGATCGCCACGCCCAGGCCGCCGAGCACCTTCGGCAGGTTGGTGGACTTTGCGTAGACCCGCAGACCCGGCTTGCTGATCCGCTTGATACCGGCGATCGAGCGCTCGCGGTTCGGGCCGAACTTCAGGTCGAGGACGAGGTTCTTGCCAACCTCGGCGTCCTCGGTCTTCCAGCCGGTGATGTAGCCCTCCTGCTGGAGGATCTCCGCGATGTGCGACTTGATCTTGCTGTGCGGCATCACGACGGTGTCGTGGTAGGCCGAGTTCGCGTTCCGCAGACGCGTGAGCATGTCTGCGATGGGGTCGGTCATGGTCATGATGGCCTGTGGCCTCTCTCGCCGGGGTTTCCTATATGCACCATCCCTCTCCCCCATCAGTCTGGGGACGGGTGCGGCGCGGGGACCTACGGCGTAGTAAGACGGTTTGGGCGGCAGGCGCCCAACCCTTCTACTCTACGGGAGTTGAAGGGCGGGGCCCGCCATCCACTTTGCTTACCGAGAGTCCTGGCTTCCCAACTGGGGGATTACCAGGAGCTCTTGGTCACGCCCGGCAGCTCGCCACGGTGAGCCATCTCACGAAGGCACACGCGGCACAGGCCGAACTTGCGGTACACGGAGTGCGGACGACCGCAGCGCTGGCAGCGCGTGTAGGCACGCACCGCGAACTTCGGCTTGCGGGCCGCCTTGGCAATGAGAGCCTTCTTCGCCACGGCTCACGCCTCCTTGAACGGGAAGCCGAGGTGACGAAGGAGCGCGCGGCCCTCGTCGTCGTTGGTCGCCGTGGTCACCACGGTGATGTCCATACCCCGGACGCGGTCGATCTTGTCCTGGTCGATCTCGTGGAACATGACCTGCTCCGTGAGACCGAAGGTGTAGTTGCCCCGGCCGTCGAACTGCTTCGGCGACAGACCGCGGAAGTCGCGGATGCGCGGCAGCGCGAGCGACAGCAGCCGGTCCAGGAACTCCCACATGCGGTCACCGCGCAGGGTGACGTGGGCGCCGATCGGCTGGCCCTCACGCAGCTTGAACTGCGCGATGGACTTGCGGGCCTTGGTGACGGCCGGCTTCTGGCCGGTGATCGTGGCGAGGTCGCGGATGGCGCCCTCGATCAGCTTGGAGTCGCGGGCGGCGTCGCCCACACCCATGTTGACCACGATCTTGGTCAGACCCGGGATCTGCATGACGTTCTCGTACTTGAACTCGTCACGCATCTTGCCCGCGATCTCGTCGCGGTAGCGCTGCTTGAGGCGCGGGGAAGTGGTGGTGGCAGTCATCAGATGTCCTCACCGGTCCGCTTGGCAACGCGGATCTTGTTGCCGTCCTCGTCGAAGCGGTAGCCGACGCGGGTGACGACCTTCTTGCCGTCCTTCTCCACGACCAGCTGCACGTTGCTGACGTGGATGGGGGCCTCGACGGTCACGATGCCGCCGGTCTTCGACCCACGCGCGGTCTGGCCGACCTTGGTGTGCTTCTTGACCCGGTTGACACCCTCGACCAGGACACGGTCCTCGCGGGGGAAGGCCTGGATGACCTTGCCCTGCTTGCCCTTGTCCTTACCGGTGATGACCTGGACCAGGTCGCCCTTCTTGATCTTCATCGGTTACAGCACCTCCGGCGCGAGCGAGACGATCTTCATGAACTTCTTCTCGCGCAGCTCGCGGCCCACGGGGCCGAAGATGCGGGTACCGCGGGGGTCGCCGTCGTTCTTGAGGATGACGGCGGCGTTCTCGTCGAAGCGGATGTACGAGCCGTCAGCACGGCGCGTCTCCTTGACGGTACGGACGACGACCGCCTTGATGACGTCGCCCTTCTTCACGTTGCCACCGGGGATGGCGTCCTTGACGGTGGCGACGATGACGTCACCGATTCCCGCGTAGCGGCGACCGGAGCCACCGAGAACACGGATGCAAAGGATCTCCTTGGCACCAGTGTTGTCGGCGACACGCAGTCGCGACTCCTGCTGGATCACGTCTATCTCCTGATCGTCTGCCGGTTCCCGGCAGGGGCCCTGTGCGAGCCCCTGCCGAGCCTGGCGGAACTGTCCAGAAGGCTTATGCCTTCAGGCTGGTTCATTGGAATTCCCTTTACGGGAATTGCCTACTTGGCCTTCTCGAGGATCTCGACGACGCGCCAGCGCTTGGTCGCGGACAGCGGCCGGGTCTCCATCAGGAGGACGCGGTCGCCGACACCCGCGGCGTTCTGCTCGTCGTGCGCCTTGAGCTTGTTGGTACGGCGGATGACCTTGCCGTACAGCGCGTGCTTGACGCGGTCCTCGACGGCGACGACGACGGTCTTGTCCATCTTGTCGCTGACGACCAGGCCCTCACGGGTCTTGCGGAAACCGCGCTCGTTCGTCTCAGCAGTCACATTCTTCTCGCTCATCAGGCGCTCTCCACCGTCTCGATGCCGAGCTCGCGCTCCCGCATCAGGGTGTAGATCCGGGCGATGTCCTTGCGGACAACCTTGAGCCGGGAGTTGTTCTCAAGCTGTCCGGTGGCCGCCTGGAAGCGGAGGTTGAACAGCTCCTCCTTGGCCTCACGAAGCTTGGCAACGAGTTCCTCGTTGTTCAGCTCGCGCAGCTCGGTCGCCTTGGTACCGGCCGCCATCACGACTCACCTGCCTCGCGCCGGACGATCCGGCACTTCATCGGAAGCTTGTGGGCGGCGCGGGTCAGCGCCTCCTTGGCAACCTTCTCGTTCGGGAAAGACAGCTCGAACATCACCCGACCGGGCTTGACGTTCGCGACCCACCACTCGGGCGAGCCCTTACCGGAACCCATGCGGGTTTCGGCCGGCTTCTTCGTCAGCGGACGGTCCGGGTAGATGTTGATCCACACCTTGCCGCCACGGCGGATGTGACGGGTGATGGCGATACGAGCGGACTCGATCTGCCGGTTCGTCACGTAGGCCGGGGTCACGGCCTGGATGCCGTACTCACCGAACGCCAGCTCGGTGCCGCCCTTGGCCATGCCGTCGCGCTTCGGGTGGTGCTGCTTGCGGTGCTTGACCCTACGGGGGATCAGCATTGGGGTCAGGCCTCCGTTCCGGTGGTCTCCGCGGCCGGAGCCTCAGCGGCGGGAGCCTCGGCCTTGGGGGCCTGCTCCGCAGCCTGAGGACGACGGCCACGACCGCCGCGCTCGCCACCGCGGCGCTGCGGACGCTCACTGCCACCGCGGGCCGGACGGTTGCCGGCGCGGGCGGCGGCGCCTTCGGCGCGGACCTCGGCGATGTTCTTCACGTCGCCCTTGTAGATCCACACCTTCACGCCGATGCGGCCGAAGGTGGTCTTGGCCTCGAAGAAGCCGTAGTCCACGTTGGCGCGCAGGGTGTGCAGCGGAACCCGACCCTCGCGGTAGAACTCGGAGCGGGACATCTCGGCGCCGCCGAGACGGCCACCGCACTGGATCTTGATGCCCTTGGCGCCCGCCTTCATCGTGCCCTGCATGCTCTTGCGCATGGCGCGACGGAAGGAGACACGGGAGGCCAGCTGCTCGGCGACGGCCTGGGCCACCAGCTGAGCGTCGGTCTCCGGGTTCTTGACCTCGAGGATGTTCAGCTGGACCTGCTTGCCGGTCAGCTTCTCCAGGTCACCGCGGATACGGTCGGCCTCCGCGCCGCGACGGCCGATGACGATGCCCGGCCGGGCGGTGTGGATGTCGACGCGGACACGGTCGCGGGTGCGCTCGATCTCCACCTTGGAGATACCGGCACGCTCCATGCCCTGCGTCATCATCCGGCGGATGGCGACGTCTTCCTTGACGTAGTCCTTGTACAGCTTGTCGGCGTACCAGCGGGACTTGAAGTCCGTGGTGATGCCGAGCCGGAACCCGTGCGGGTTAACCTTCTGGCCCATTACCGGGTCCCTTCCTTGCTGGCGACGACCACGGTGATGTGGCTGGTCCGCTTGCGGATCCGGTAGGCGCGACCCTGGGCACGCGGCCGGAACCGCTTCAGGGTCGGGCCCTCGTCCACGTACGCCTCGCTGATGTACAGCGAGCCCGCGTCGGTGTGGTCGTAGTTGTGCGCGGCGTTGGCGATGGCGCTGTCCAGCACCTTGCCAACCGGCACGCTCGCGGCCTGCGGAGCGAATCGCAGGACCGCCTGAGCCTCCGTGGCGTCCATGCCACGGATGAGGTCCACCACGCGGCGGGCCTTCATGGGCGTGACGCGGATGTACCGCGCCTGGGCCCTGGCTTCCATGGTTGTCCCTTCGGTGTCAGTCATAGGTCTTCGCTATTCCGCAGATCAGCGACGACGCGACTTGCGGTCGTCCTTCTCGTGGCCGCGGAAGGTGCGGGTCGGCGCGAACTCGCCGAGCTTGTGGCCGACCATCGACTCGGTGACGAACACCGGGACGTGCTTGCGGCCGTCGTGTACCGCGATCGTGTGGCCGAGCATGGCCGGGACGATCATCGAGCGGCGGGACCAGGTCTTGATGACGTTCTTGGTGCCTGCCTCGTTCTGTACGTCCACCTTCTTGATCAGGTGGTCGTCGACGAAGGGCCCCTTCTTGAGACTGCGCGGCATCTAAACCCGCTCCTAGCGCTTCTTGTTCGTCTTGCGGCGGCGGACGATGTACTTGTCGCTGGCCTTCTTCGGCTGGCGAGTACGTCCTTCCTTCTGGCCCCAGGGGCTGACCGGGTGGCGACCACCGGAGGTCTTGCCCTCACCACCACCGTGCGGGTGGTCAACCGGGTTCATCGCGACACCACGAACGGTCGGGCGGACGCCCTTCCAGCGCATACGGCCGGCCTTGCCCCAGTTGATGTTCGACTGCTCGGCGTTGCCGACCTCGCCGACGGTGGCGCGGCAGCGGACGTCGACCAGGCGGATCTCACCGGACGGCATGCGCAGGTGGGCCATGGAGCCCTCCTTCGCCAGCAGCTGCACGGAGGCACCCGCGGAACGGGCGAACTTCGCGCCGCCGCCGGGCCGCAGCTCGATGGCGTGGATGGTCGTACCGACCGGGATGTTGCGCAGCGCCAGGTTGTTGCCCGGCTTGATGTCGGCCGCGGGGCCGTTCTCGACCCGGTCGCCCTGCTTCAGGCCGCGCGGGGCGATGATGTAGCGCTTCTCGCCGTCCGCGTAGTGCAGCAGCGCGATGCGCGCGGTGCGGTTGGGGTCGTACTCGATGTGCGCGACCTTGGCCGGCACGCCGTCCTTGTCGTGCCGACGGAAGTCGATCACGCGGTAGGCGCGCTTGTGGCCACCGCCCTGGTGACGGACGGTCACACGACCGGCGTTGTTACGGCCGCCCTTGCTGTGCAGCGGGCGGACCAGCGACTTCTCCGGCGTGGACCGCGTGATCTCGACGAAGTCGGCGACGCTGGAGCCACGACGGCCCGGGGTCGTCGGCTTGTACTTGCGGATACCCATTTCTCAGTCCTCGTCCGATTCCGGACGACTCGGACTCCGTTAGGAGACCGGGCCGCCGAAGATGTCGATACGGTCGCCCTCGGCGAGGGTCACGATGGCGCGCTTGGTGTCCTTGCGCTTGCCGAAACCGGTGCGGGTGCGCTTGCGCTTGCCCTGCCGGTTGATCGTGTTGACCCCGGTGACCTTGACCGAGAAGACCGACTCGACGGCCTGCTTGATCTGGGTCTTGTTGGCGCGCGGGTCGACGATGAACGTGTACTTGTTCTCGTCCAGCAGCGCGTAGCTCTTCTCCGAAACCACCGGCTTGAGCAGCACGTCACGCAGGTCGGTGAACGTCTTGCTGGTGGCCGCGTTTGCCTGGACGGCGGTGTTCTCGCTCATCAGGCGGCGCTCCCTTCGGTCTCAACGGCGCCGGCACCGACGAAGCGGTCGAAGGCGTCCTTGGTGAAGACCACGTCGTCGGAGACGAGCACGTCGTACGCGTTGAGCTGACCGGCCTCCAGGATGTGGACCTGGGGCAGGTTGCGCGCCGACAGCCAGGAGGCCTCGTCGGCCCGCTCGACGACCAGCAGCACGTTCTTGCGGTCGCTGATCTTGCCCAGCAGCGCCTTGGCGGACTTGGTCGACGGGGCCGACCCCTCGACCACGCCGGACACGACGTGGATGCGGTTGTGACGCGCGCGGTCGGTCAGGGCGCCACGCAGGGCAGCCTTGATCATCTTCTTCGGCGTCCGCTGCGAGTAGTCGCGCGGCACCGGGCCGTGCACGACGCCACCGCCGGCGAACTGCGGAGCGCGGGTCGAACCCTGACGGGCGCGGCCGGTGCCCTTCTGGCGGTACGGCTTCTTGCCACCGCCGCGGACCTCGCCGCGGGTCTTGGTCTTGTGCGTGCCCTGGCGGGCAGCGGCCAGCTGCGCGACAACGACCTGGTGGATCAGCGGAACGCTGACCTTGGCGTCGAAGATCTCCGCGGGGAGCTCGACGGTCCCGGCCTTGTCGCCTGCCGGCGAAAGGATGTCAATGGTGCTCATCGGTTACCTCAGGCCCCCTTGGCCGCGGTACGGACCAGGACGAGGCCGCCGTTCGGACCAGGAACCGCGCCCTTGATGAGCAGCAGGCCCTTCTCCGCGTCAACGGCGTGGACGGTCAGGTTCTGGGTGGTGACCCGCTCGTTGCCCATGCGGCCTGCCATGCGCAGACCCTTGAACACACGACCCGGGGTGGCGCAGCCACCGATGGAACCGGGCGAGCGGTGCTTGCGCTGGGTGCCGTGCCCGGCGCCGAGGCCACCGAAGTTGTGGCGCTTCATGACACCGGCGAAGCCCTTGCCCTTGCTCTTGCCGGTGACGTCGACCTTGACGCCGGCCTCGAACACGTCGGCGGAGATCTCCTGGCCGAGGGTGTACTCGCTGGCGTCGGAGGTGCGCAGCTCCACCAGGTGGCGGCGCGGCGTCACGTCGGCCTTGGCGAAGTGGCCCTTGAGGGGCTTGTTCACCTTGCGCGGGTCGATCTCGCCGAAGGCGATCTGCACGGCCTCGTAGCCGTCGGTGTCGGCGGTGCGGACCTGGGTAACGACACAGGGCCCGGCCTTGACCACGGTCACCGGGACGACGCGGTTGTTCTCGTCCCAGACCTGGGTCATGCCGAGCTTCTCGCCCAGGACGCCCTTAATCTGCTTAGCCATCTCGCGCGTCACCTCAGAGCTTGATCTCGATGTCGACGCCGGCCGGCAGGTCGAGACGCATCAGCGAGTCAACCGTCTTCGGCGTGGGGTCGAGGATGTCGATGAGGCGCTTGTGCGTACGCATCTCGAAGTGCTCGCGCGAGTCCTTGTACTTGTGCGGCGACTTGATGACGCAGTACACGTTCTTCTCAGTGGGCAGCGGCACCGGGCCCGCGACCTGCGCACCAGTACGGGTCACCGTCTCGACGATCTTCTTCGCCGAGGAGTCGATGACCTCGTGGTCGTAGGCCTTGAGCCGGATGCGGATCTTCTGTCCCGCCATGGCTACTCCGTAGTCCTGTCTCTCGTAACGCTCTGGGACCCGGTGTCTGGCGCTTTCCCTGCGACTTCCCCGACCCACGCGGTCGGGCGTGTCGCGGTCCCTCTCACAGAAATCCGCATACGGGATCCCCGGTCGGGGGTTTGGGGGAAAGACATCCACCGGGCGCCTGGCGAGCCCCGCGCTGACGCTTCCCGGAAGATTCCCGTACTTCCGCCCCTGACAAGGGGCGACGAGTACTGCGGGACTCGCTTCCAGTCCTCCCGACGGGAGGCGCGCAGCATCGGCACTCAACCGAGCAACCTGGCAAGTGTGCCATATCGCTGGGCGCTCTGGCCAATCGGGCCATGCCGTGGTTGACGTGGAGCTTCCTTCTGCGGGCAAGCCCCCAGACCGCTTCGGGGGCTCCGCCCCCAAGGCTCCATGAAGGCTTCGCCTCTGGAGCCCGTTCAGGGCTTCGCCTCAGGCCTCTTGGGGCAAGACCCCAGATCCCTCGACGGCTTCGCCCCCGGCCCCTTTCGGGGCGAGCTTCAGGCCTCCCGGGAAATCGGCGCGATACCCTGCGAACCCAAGGGCGTTCAGGGAATTCCGCCCCGGACAAACGCAAAGCCCCGCACACCCGGAGGGTGTGCGGGGCTTTGCGTTAGCGCTTAGCGCAAGGTCACTTGTTGATCTTGGTGACCTGGCCGGCGCCGACGGTCCGGCCACCCTCGCGGATGGCGAACTTCAGGCCCTCCTCCATGGCGACCGGCTGGATCAGCTGGACGGACATGGTGGTGTTGTCGCCCGGCATGACCATCTCGGTGCCCTCGGGGAGGGTCACAACGCCGGTCACGTCCGTGGTACGGAAGTAGAACTGCGGGCGGTAGTTGTTGAAGAACGGGGTGTGGCGGCCACCCTCGTCCTTCGACAGGATGTAGGCCTGGGCCTCGAACTCGGTGTGCGGGGTGACGGTGCCCGGCTTGATGATGACCTGGCCGCGCTCGACGTCCTCGCGCTTGATGCCACGCAGGAGCAGACCGACGTTCTCACCGGCCTGGCCCTCGTCGAGCAGCTTGCGGAACATCTCGATGCCGGTGACCGTGGTCTTGGTCTTCTCTTCCTTGATGCCGATGATCTCGACTTCCTCGTTCACCTTGAGCAGACCACGCTCGATACGGCCGGTGACGACGGTGCCACGACCGGTGATGGTGAAGACGTCTTCGATGGGCATCAGGAACGGCTTGTCGACCTCGCGCTCCGGCTGCGGGATCGACTCGTCGACGGCCTTCATCAGGTCGAGGAGCTTGCCGCCCCACTCCGCGTCGCCCTCAAGGGCCTTGAGCGCGGAGACGCGGACGACCGGAACCTCGTCGCCCGGGAACTCGTACTCGGAGAGGAGCTCACGGACCTCGAGCTCGACGAGCTCCAGGATCTCCTCGTCGTCCACCATGTCGGCCTTGTTCAGGGCGACCACGATGTACGGCACGCCGACCTGGCGGGCCAGAAGCACGTGCTCCTTGGTCTGCGGCATCGGGCCGTCGGTGGCGGCGACCACCAGGATGGCGCCGTCCATCTGCGCCGCACCGGTGATCATGTTCTTGATGTAGTCGGCGTGACCCGGGCAGTCGACGTGCGCGTAGTGACGCGACTCGGTCTGGTACTCGACGTGCGCGATGGAGATGGTGATACCGCGCTGGCGCTCCTCAGGAGCCTTGTCGATCTGGTCGAACGCCGAAGCCTCGTTCAGGTCCGGGTACGCGTCGTGCAGCACCTTGGTGATCGCCGCGGTAAGGGTCGTCTTACCGTGGTCGATGTGACCGATGGTGCCGATGTTGACGTGCGGCTTAGTCCGCTCGAACTTCGCCTTCGCCACTGGGGTCCTCCTGTGGAGTGGTTCTGTACGCCTTACTTCATCGGCGCCAGGTGATCTTTGCCGGGTTGGTGAGGACCCCGAAGGGCCTGCTTACGTATGCCAACCCGCGGATTAAGTGCCGGCTGCCGGGGCACCCGCCACGTTCCTCACGGTTCGTGGCGGAATGCCCCGTACTGCCTGCCGTCAAGCCTAAGGCTTGTAGGACGTCACGAGAACGTCGGCTACTCGCCCTTGGCCTTCGCGATGATCTCCTCGGCGACGTTCCGCGGAACCTCGGCGTAGGAGTCGAACTGCATGGAGTAGCTGGCCCGGCCGGAGGTCTTGCTGCGCAGGTCGCCGACGTAGCCGAACATTTCCGAGAGCGGGACGAGACCCGTCACGAGCTTGGCGCCCGAACGCTCCTCCATGGCCTGGATCTGGCCACGCCGCGAGTTGAGGTCACCGACGACCTCGCCCATGTAGTCCTCGGGCGTGGTCACCTCGACCTTCATCATCGGCTCGAGCAGGGCCGGGCTGGCCTTGCGGGCGGCCTCCTTGAAGGCCATCGAACCGGCGATCTTGAACGCGAGCTCGGAGGAGTCGACGTCGTGGTAGGCGCCGTCGAGCAGCGTCACCTTGACACCGGTCAGCGGGTAGCCCGCCAACACACCGAACTCCATCGCCTCCTGGCAACCGGCGTCCACGGACGGGATGTACTCCCGCGGGATGCGGCCACCGGTGACGGCGTTGACGAACTCGTAGCCCTCGCCCTCAAGCGGCTCGATGGTGATCTGGACCTTACCGAACTGGCCAGAACCACCGGTCTGCTTCTTGTGGGTGTAGTCGACCTTCTCGACCGTCTTGCGGATGGTCTCGCGGTACGCCACCTGGGGCTTGCCGACGTTGGCCTCGACCTTGAACTCGCGCTTCATGCGGTCGACCAGCACGTCCAGGTGCAGCTCGCCCATGCCCGCGATGATGGTCTGGCCGGTCTCCTCGTCGGTGTGGACCTGGAAGGACGGGTCCTCCTCGGCGAGGCGCTGGATCGCGATGCCCAGCTTCTCCTGGTCGCCCTTCGACTTCGGCTCGATGGCGACCTGGATGACCGGAGCGGGGAACTCCATCGACTCCAGGATCACCGGGTGGGCCGGGTCGCAGAGCGTCTCGCCCGTGGTGGTGTCCTTCAGGCCCATGACGGCGACGATGTCACCGGCGCCCACCGACGCGATCTCCTCACGCTTGTTGGCGTGCATGCGGTAGATCTTGCCGATGCGCTCCTTCTTGCCCTTGACGGAGTTCTGCACCGAGGAGCCGGACTCCAGGCGGCCCGAGTAAACCCGGACGAAGGTGAGCTTGCCGAGGTGCGGGTCGCTCATGATCTTGAACGCCAGGGCGGACAGCGGCTCGTCGTCGGACGGCTTGCGGGCGATGACCTCTTCGGCGTCCTTCACCGAGTGGCCCTCGATCGCCTCGACGTCCAGCGGCGCGGGGAGGTAACGCACCACCGCGTCGAGCAGCGGCTGAACACCCTTGTTCTTGAAGGCGGTTCCGCAGAACACCGGGGTGACGGTGAGGCCGTCGCCCTTGCCGGAGTTGATGGTGATGCGGCGGATCGCCGCGATCAGCTGCTCCTCGGAGGGCTCCTGGCCCTCCAGGTACAGCTCCATCATCTCCTCGTCGTTCTCGGCCACGGCCTCCAGCAGCTTGCCGCGCCACTCGTTGGCGGCATCGACATGCGTGTCCGGGATGTCGACGGTGTCGTACATCTCGCCCTTGGCGGCCTCGGCGGACCAGACCAGGGCCTTCATGCGGACCAGGTCGACAACGCCCTTGAAGTCCGCCTCGGCACCGATCGGCAGCTGCATGACCAGCGGCACCGCGCCCAGCCGGTCGACGATCATGTCGACGCAGCGGTGGAACTCGGCACCGACGCGGTCCAGCTTGTTGACGAAGCAGATACGCGGAACGCCGTAGCGGTCCGCCTGACGCCAAACGGTCTCGGACTGCGGCTCGACACCGGCGACACCGTCGAACACCGTGACGGCACCGTCGAGGACGCGCAGCGAACGCTCCACCTCGACGGTGAAGTCGACGTGGCCCGGGGTGTCGATGATGTTGATGGTGTGGTCGACCTCGTCGACCTTCCAGTGACAGGTCGTCGCGGCCGACGTGATGGTGATGCCGCGCTCCTGCTCCTGCTCCATCCAGTCCATGGTGGCAGCGCCGTCGTGGACTTCACCGATCTTGTACGAGACACCGGTGTAGAACAGGATCCGCTCGGTGGTCGTCGTCTTGCCCGCGTCGATGTGGGCCATGATCCCGATGTTGCGGACCTTGGCCAGGTCAAGTGAAGTGGTGGCCATATGGCTCAGTCTTCTCTCGGTTCTCGATGGGGTTGCGACTACCAGCGGTAGTGCGCGAAGGCCTTGTTGGACTCGGCCATCTTGTGGGTGTCCTCGCGGCGCTTGACGGAGGCGCCAAGACCGTTCGAGGCGTCGAGCAGCTCGTTCATGAGGCGCTCGGTCATGGTCTTCTCGCGACGGGCGCGGGAGTAGCCGACCAGCCAGCGCAGCGCCAGCGTGGAGGAACGCGCGGGGCGGACCTCGACCGGCACCTGGTAGGTGGCGCCACCGACACGGCGGCTGCGGACCTCAAGGGTGGGCTTGACGTTCTCCAGCGCGCGCTTGAGGGTGATGACCGGGTCGTTGCCGGTCTTCTCGCGCAGGCCCTCCATGGCGCCGTAGACGATGCGCTCGGCGGTGGAGCGCTTGCCGTTCAGCAGCACCTTGTTGATGAGGGAGGTCACCAGAGGAGAGTTGTAGACCGGGTCGATGATGACCGGGCGCTTCGGGGCGGGGCCCTTACGAGGCATTCTTACTTCTCCTTCTTGGCGCCGTAGCGGCTGCGAGCCTGCTTGCGGTTCTTGACGCCCTGAGTGTCGAGGGAGCCGCGGATGATCTTGTAGCGAACACCCGGCAGGTCCTTCACACGACCGCCACGCACGAGCACGATGGAGTGCTCCTGCAGGTTGTGGCCCTCACCCGGAATGTATGCGGTGACCTCGATCCCGCTGGTCAGACGCACACGCGCGACCTTACGCAGGGCCGAGTTCGGCTTCTTCGGGGTGGTCGTGTAGACACGCGTGCAGACGCCACGGCGCTGCGGGGAACCCTGCAGTGCGGGCGTCTTGTTCTTCTCGACCTTGTCCTGCCGGCCCTTGCGGACCAGCTGCTGGATCGTAGGCACCGTTTCTCCGGTTTCTGTGTGCCAGTCTCGTTAAAGCTAACCCGGGGCGCTCTGCTGGGCCACCAGCGCTGATCACCGGCACTTTTCCCGACCCACGCGGTCGGGTGTGTCGGAGGCTCCGCGCATGCCCGCTGGGCGGGCACAGGCTTCACATCTCTTGGATGTCGCAGTCTCGGAATTCCGTGCGGACTGAGAGCACGCACAAGAACCCGGGGACACCCCAGGCACAAGGTCAGAGCGTACCTAGCGCATGGGCTCCGGTCAAAACAAATGCACACGCGTAGGACACGCCGGGCCGCGCGGACGCTGAGGCCACGGTAGTGGCCCCGTCCCGGTCAGGGAAGGGAGCGGATCCGGCCGCGCGGACGGCCGCCGACTCAGCCCGCCGCGATGCCCACCAGGATGATCAGCGCCCAGAACGAGGCCACCAGCCAGCCCAGCACCAGGCCGGTCGTCGCCATGGCCTCGCCGCCCTCGCCCGTGGCACGGATCTGGTTCCGCGCCCGGTGCCCCAGCACGATCGCCGGGACCGCGGGCACCGCCAGGACGAACCCGGCGAGGCCGCAGACCAGTGAGGCCGCCGCCAGCCCGTTCGTCGGCCGCGGCGGCACCGGCAGGAAGGTCGGCGGCACCGCGGGCGTGGCCTGCGGCCCGGCCGTGGGCATCGTCATCGGCACCGGCCCCTGTGGCAGGTCGGCGACCAGGCCGCCCAGCTCGCCGTAGGTCAGCGCGCGGTAGGCCGCCCCCACCCGCTGCTCGTACTCCTGCTGACCGAGGCGCCCCTCGGCGAACGCGGCCTTGAGCACGTCCACCGTGCGCTCCCGGTCGGCGTGCGAGGCGCGCATGCCCGAAGCCGGGCCGTTGTCCCAGGGCTGCAGCCCTCCGTAGTGCGCCATCCGCCCGCCTACCTCCCCCACTTGTAGGGACCATTCTCCCCGACCAGGGATCGTGCCCCCATAGTGCTTGACGCGGCGGCGGCGTGTGGAGTTCCGCGCGTTTTCGCCTCCGGCGCGGTTTGCGGATCTTTCGGGGGCTTCGCCCCCAAACCCCCGGCAGACGTGCGAAGTTCCGCACGCCTTTGCCTCCGGCACGGTCCGCGCAACTCTGCGGCCGCCACGCCCCCAAACCCCCAGCGGGCGCCCGCAGTTCCACGCGCCTTCGCCCACGACACGGTCCGCGCAACTCTGCGGCCGCCACGCCACGAAACCCTCGGCGGGCGCCCGGGGTTCCGCTCGCCTTCGCCTCCGACACGGTCCGCGCAACTCTGCGGCCGCCACACCCCCAAAGCCCCAGCGGGCGCCCGCAGTTCCACGCGCCTTCGCCCACGACACGGTCCACGGAACTCTACGGCCGCCACACCCCCAAACCCCCGCCCCGAGCGCGAAGTTCCGCGCGTTCGGTGGTGGCCTGAAGGGGCGCGGGGAACTGCGCGACAAGCCACAACGGCGCCGCAGACGACCGACGGCACCCAGCGGAGCGCCTAAGCACTCGTTTCGCCTTCCCGGAGCGCACCGGTCCAGTACGTTGGCCCGTTACAAGACGCAGGGATGGGGGGACGGGGACGCTCGTGATGGTCGGCGGAGACAGGTTAGGACGATCCGGAAAGGCCACCCTGGACGACCGGGTGCCCTTCCTGGCCCGGCTCGAACAGGACGACCGCGCCGCGCTGGTGGCCCTCGGCCGCCCGCTGGAGTACCCGCCGCGCCAGGTCCTGATGCAGCAGAACGAGCCGTCCAGCCATGTGCTGTTGCTCCTGCGCGGCTGGACGAAGGTGACCGCCACCGCGGCCAACGGCTACGAGGGGCTGCTGGCACTGCGCGGGCCCGGCGACATCATCGGCGAGGCCGCGGCGCTCAGCGGCCATCCCAGATCGGCCACGGTGACCACCCTGGAGCGCGTGGCGGCCGTCGCCGTCGAGCAGGAGCGGTTCACCGGCTTCCTGCGCGCCAACCCGCAGGCCGCGCTGCAACTCCTCGCCCTCAGCGTCGACCGGCAGCGTTCCGGTGACCGGTTGCGGCTGGAGTCGGCGGCGCTCACCGTGCGGGAACGGCTCGCCTCACTCCTGCTCGACCTCGCCAGAACGCACGGCCGCCCCACCGAAGAGGGCATCGAACTCACCGTCGCCCTCAGCCAGGAGGAACTGGCAGGTTCGGTCGGCGCCTCCCGGGAGGCGGTCGCCCGGCTGCTGAAGGACCTGCGGGAGCGGGGAGCCGTCATCACGCGGCGGCGGCGCATCGTCATCGTCCAGCCCGAAGTGCTGCTGCGCACCGAGCGGAGTTAAGCAGGTCGGGCGAAGTCCGCTGCGGTTCGGCAGCGCCTGAAGGGGCGCGGGGAACCGCGCGACAAGCCACAACGGCGCCGCAGATGGTCGATGGCACTCCCAGCGGAGCGCTCTATGCACTCGGTCACAGTTCGTCCGTGTCATCTGCCCTCGTGGTCTCCCGTCACGCGCGCCACTGTTCTCGCGTACGGATCCAGCCACGAGAGGCGACCATGGCCGAACCTGTGAACCGCACGATCCTGCTGCTCGACATCGAGAAGTTCGGGCAGCGCGATGACGTCGAACAGACCTTCATGCGCCGCATGCTGCACACTGTCGTCGAGGACACCCTGGCGGCGGCGGGTGCGGCACCGACCGACCAACACCGCGAGGACCGGGGCGACTCGGTGATGGTGCTGATCAGCCCGGAGATCTCGAAGGTCCGTCTGCTGCGGGCGCTGCTGGCCGAGACCCCGACGCTGCTGCACGGCAACAACCGGCTGGCGGCCAGCAGTGCCCAGGTCCGGCTGCGGATCGTGCTGGCCTCCGGCGAGGTGGCGCTCCACCAGCAGCCCGGCACCCTCGGCGGCGCCGTCGGCCACGACCTGAACCAGGCGTTCCGGCTGCTCGACGCGGAGCCGCTGCGGGCCGCCTTGCGGGAGCGGGCCGAGGAGAGCGTGCTGTGCGTCTCCGAGTCGGTGTTCCGGGGCGTGGTCCGGCACGGCCATCCCGGACTGCGGCCGGAGGAGTTCCACCGGATCACCGCTGAGGGCAAGGAGGGCCCGCTCGTCGGATGGCTGTACGACGCCGCCCGCGTGAAGGCCGGTACCGGTGCCGGTGCCGGTGCGGAGGCCGGTGCCGGTACTGGCACGGACACGGCTTCGGGGACGGATGACGCCCCGGCCGCTGCCCCGCCTGGGCCGCGCGGTGGCGGTGGCGTGGTCTTCAACGGCGGCTCGCCCGCCTTCGGCGGCAGCCTGGTCACCGGCGACCAGCACGCCGTCTCCGGCGGCCAGGTCACCGGAGACGTCGTCCAGGGCACCAAGGGGGGTCCGCGGTGATCCAGTCCGATCCGCGGGAAGCCGCCCAGTCCCCGGGCGGTGAGCCGCCCGAGGCCGCCGATCCGTCGCAGGACCCGCTGGACGAGGAGTTCCCCGACGAGCCCCAGAACGCCTGGGAGGCTGCCCAGGAGCTACTGGAGCACAGCCCCGGCGTCTTCTTCTCCGGCGGCTCGCCCGCCTTCGGCGGCAGCCTGGTCACCGGCGACCAGCACGCCGTCTCCGGCGGCCAGGTCACCGGAGACGTCGTCCAGGGCAACAAGACGACCACCGTGGTCCAGGTGGGGGCCGGGTTCGGCAGGACCACACACCACGCCGGGGAGATACCGAGGAGCAGGATCGACCAGCTCGCCGCGGTGTTCCAGGAAGGGCCCGGATTCGCCGAAGCGCTCCAGGAGTTGCGCGCCAACCGTGTGGTGGTGCTCAGGGGCGGCCACGACACCGGCCGCCGCTGCGCGGCCCTGATGCTGCTGCACCGGCTGGGCATCACCCGGATCCGCGCACTCGACGGCGACGCCGGTACGACCTCGTTGCGCGACCAGGTCAGCGCCACCGCAGCCCCCGGCTATGTGCTGTGCGACCTGGTCACCAGCCGCACCCGCCAGCTGCGCTACGAACAACTCCTCAGCGTCGGGGAGCTGTTGGACCGGCAGGACTCCCACCTGGTCATCACCGTGGGCGAGTCGGCCGTGGTCTCGGACGTGCGCACGGTCTCCTGGCGGCCGCCCGCGCCCGAGGACGTCCTGCGCGCGACGCTGCGGCGGCATCCCGAGGTGGACGATCCCGACCAGTTGCTCGGGCTGGAGCCGGTGCGGGACTTCCTCGGCAGTGCGGTGCGGATCCGGGAGATAGCCGGGTTCGTGGACCGCCTGGTGAGTTACGCCCACGGTCGGCTGGATCTGGCGGCACTGTCCGGGTTCAGCCTGGCCGCCGTGGAGAACCAGGTACGCGAATGGCTCGGCGACCCCCAACTGGAGTTGCGCGACAAGGCGTTCCTGATCGCCCTGGCGGTCTTCGACAAGGCCCCGTACGCGGTGACGGCCGAACTCTGCGACCGGCTGTACGTGTTGCTCCAGCGGGTCCAAAGCCCGCAGCAACCAGCCGACATCCCGGTCTTCGGCAGCTCGGTGACGGCGCGCATGCTGCTGGCCAGGGCGCACGGCTACCAGGAGGACGAGGCCACGCCCTGGGGTCCGGTCCCCCAGCGGATGGCCGCCTTCGACAACGAGCACACCGCGCGCGTCCTGCTGCGCGAGGTGTGGAACGGCCACCCGTCGGCGCGGTGCTCACTCGTCCAGTGGGTCCGCCAACTCGCCGGTGACGGGCGTCCGTTGGTGCGCACCCGGGCCGCGTCGGCCGCCGCCACCCTGGCCGAGGCCGATCTGCCCTCCGCGATGGCGCTGCTGATCAGCGGCTGGGCCGGGGCACAGGACCACCGCAGACGGCTGACCGCCGCCAACGCCCTGACCCTCGCCTACCTCGCGGGCACCGACGCGGTACCCCGGATCCTCCAGGAGTGGTGCGGCAGCGGGCAGTCCACCCGCCGCTGGACCGCGATCCGCGCTTACGGGCTGCTGGGTTGGCGACTGCCCAGGCAGGCCCTGCGCGACCTCGCTCACATCGCCGCGCAACGCCCCACCGAGGCCGAGAGGGACGAACTGGTGCAAGCCGTGGAACTGTTGCTGCTGACCAGCGGCGTCCGCAGCTCGGTCCTGGCCGAGGTGGTGGGCTGGCTGCAGGACGATGCGCCGCTGCGCGAACTCGCGCTGCGCGCGTTCCTCAAGGCCGCCCTGCGCTGCGAGTGCCCCGACGGCACCGGCGCGAGCTCCGCCACCCGGCCACTGATGCTCGACTGGTTCGGACAGGCCGCGGCCGATCCGGACAGCACGGACGACCGGCGGCTGGCCGCGCTGTGGCGGGCCGCGCTGTCGGACCGTGTCCACACCGACCGGGCCCTGGAAGCGGTGCGGTTCTGGGTGCGCAGCGCCGAACACGACCCGCAGGCCGAGGCGTACCTCGCCGTGCTGCTGCCCGCGCTCGCCGTCACCGGCGCGGACATCCAGCGGCTGAGCCATCTGCTGCGCGCGCCCTTCCCGGACGTCCGTACGCCGACCCGGTCCGGGCCGCCGCCCGCGGTGGCCGCGCGTCTGCTGTCCGCGCTCACCGCGCGCGGGTGAGTCCCGCTTCCCCCAGCCCGCCGGGTGTCCCCGAGCCCGGGGCGACCCTTCGCACCACCAGTCAGAGGAGAACGTGCATGCCGGAGTTCCGCCACCAGCCCGAGTGGCAGCAACAGGCCGATCGCGGCAGCCCGTTGACGGATCCGGTGATCACCGTCCGGCAGCTGTCCCGGTTCGACTCGATCGGCGGTCGCCGGGCCGCCGGACGGTTCGACCACGCCCTGGTCTTCGTCACCGGCCAGGGCGGCTACGACGCGTACGTACCACCGCTGCGGCCCAGCCGCGCCGAGGTGGTGGCCCGCCGGTACACCGCCGTCTACGAGGTCGACACCGGAATCCACCCGGTCCAGCTGATCCAGACCCTGCCCAGCCGGGGCGACGCCTTCCACTTCGAGGCGACCGTCGACCTCACCTGGCAGGTGGCCGCCCCCGACCGGGTGGTCGCCAGCGGACTGCGCGATGTGCCCGCCACCCTCACCCCGCGCGTCCAGCAGCGGATGCGCGCCGCCAGCAGGCGGTTCGCCATCGAGGACAGCGCCGCCGCCGAGACCGCCGTCCAGGACGCGCTGGACGCCGTGCCGCTGGCCGACACCGAGGGCCTGGAGGTCATCTGCTCGGTACGGCTGGGGCTCGACGAGGCGGCGCGGGCGCACCAGGAACGCCTGCGGGCCATCCGGTACGACACCGCCGCCGCCGTGCCGGAGCACGAGTACCAGCAGCTACGGCTCAGACAGGAGCAGGAACTACTCGCCAAGAAGGCCGAGTTCTACCGCTACCACCTGGACCAGGGCGGTGTGGCGCAGTGGGCACTGCAACTCGCCCAGCACCCCGACGATCTGCCGCGGGCCCTGGAGAGCCTGCGGGCGGACCAGGTGGAGCTGCTGCGTAACAAGATCCACCTGTTCGACCGGATGGTGGAGAACAAGCAACTGGAGCAGTACCAGTTGGAGGAACCGGCTCAGCTGGTCCTCTCCACGGTACGGGAGCTGCTCGCCCAGCAGCAGACCGGACTCCTGCCGCCCTCGGCCCCGGCAGCGCCCCTGCCGGCGGGCCAGGTGGAGCTGGCCAAGGACCCCGTCGCCCTGGGCCCCGACGAGCCGTACGACGCGCCGCCCGCACCGCCCGTGTGAACCGCACCGCGCCCTGAACGGCACCCCGCGCCTGGACCACATCCGCAAGGAGTACGCCGCCATGTCCCTGGCCGACCCTTCGCTCCCACCCACCGAGACCGGTCTGCGTCTCCTCGCGGACCTGCGCGCCGAGATCGCCCATGCCGACAGCAAGGCATCCGTACTGGTCGGTGCGATCGGCATGACGTTCGGGGTGATCGGCGGGGTGCTCGGGGGGCGCGCCTGGAGTCCCGAGGCGCTCTCCTGGCCCGCCGCCACCGCCTGGTGGGCGGGGGCGGCGGCGCTCGCCGTCGCGCTCGTCGCGCTGGTGATGACGGTACTGCCGCGGTACCGGGCCAGCGGATGGGTGCCCGGGCGTCCGCTCACCTACTTCGGCGACATCCAACAGGCCGCGGTGTGCGGGCGGTTGGCCGACGCGCTCGCCGACACCGAACGCGACGCGACGGGCGGGCTGGTCACCGCCCTCACCGAGACCAGCCGCATCGCGGCCCGCAAACACCAGTGGCTGCGCGTCGGACTGCTCGCCTTCGGCAGCAGTGCGCTGCTACTGCCCGGATCCCTGCTCATCGGCTGACGTCCGCGGCAGCCGTCCGTCCCCAAGGAGCACCAGATGACCCACCCGACAGAACCGCCCTACCCGACCGCCCCACCACCACCGCCGTATCCGACCACCGCCACGCCCGCGCCCGCGTACCCCACCGCCCCGCCGCCGTACCCCGCGGCGGAGGAGCCACCCCCGTACCCCGGCGCGCCCTCGACGCCGCCGCCCGGCCAGCCGACGCAGGTCCCGCCGCCGCGGTCCGAATCCCGGCAAGCGCCCCAGGAGGAGCAGCCGCCGCCCCGGCCCGGGGATCCGGAGGACTTCCCGCGGCGCACCGGACGGGTGCACATATCCGCGCACCAGCGTGGGGCGGACGCAACCGTGGTCAGCCAGGTGCTGCTGCACATCCCGTACCTGATCTGCAGTCTCGCGGTGGTCAGCGCGCTCGCGCTCGGGCTGCTGGGCCCGCTCGGATACCTCGTCGTGCTCGGCTGGCTGGCCTCCGGCGCGCTCGTCTTCCACCGGCCCACCGAGGGCGTGCTCGCCCGCCACCTGTTCCACCTGCGCTATCCCACCCGCGACGAGCGGCAGCGTCTGGAACCCATCTGGCGGGAGGTGTCGGCCCGTTCGGGGATCGACGCGCACAACTACGAGTTGTGGGTCGAGAACAGCGGTGAACTCAACGCCTACGCGGCGGCCGGACACATCGTCGGGGTCACCCACTACTCGCTGAACCAACTGCCGCCCAGGCAACTGGCCGCGGTCCTCGCCCACGAACTCGGCCACCACAGAGGCGGCCACGCCTGGGCCTCCCTGCTCGGCCTGTGGTACGCGCTGCCCGCCCGGCTGGTCTGGGCGCTCTTCCGCAAGGTCGCCGCCGTCGCGGTGCGGGTGGCCGCGTTCTTCTCCGGGCTCGGCGCGCTGGTGGTGGTCTGCGTCCTGGGCAGCGTGCTGGCCGCCGCGGTGCTCACCGCCTGGTGGATCGTGCTGCCCATGCTGGCCGCGCCCTACCTGCTGGCCGCGATCAGCCGCCGCGCGGAACTGCGCGCCGACCGGCACGCCGCCGAACTCGGCTTCGCGCCCGCGCTGGTGGACGTGCTCAACGCACTGCACGCGGAGGAACAGGCGGCCATCGAGCAGGCCGTCGCCATGGGCCGCAAGGCACAGGGGCCAGGCACGGTGGCCCGGCTGCTGTCCTCGCATCCGGACCACTACACCAGGCTCCACCACCTGGAGGAGTTCCTGCCCGCGACCGGGAGCTGACCCGCGGGGACGCGGACGACGAAAGGGCGGCCCGCCCCCTGCGAACAGGGGGCGGGCCGCCCTTTGACGTTCCCCGCCGGGAGACGACTACGCGTTGTACGGACCGTAGTCGTAGTCCTCCAGCGGAACGGCCTGGCCGGAGCCGGTGCCGAACGGCGAGTAGTCGATGTCGTCGTAGCCGACGGCCGAGTACATGGCGGCCTTGGCCTCCTCGGTCGGCTCGACCCGGATGTTGCGGTAGCGGGACAGGCCCGTACCGGCCGGGATGAGCTTACCGAGGATGACGTTCTCCTTCAGGCCCAGCAGCGAGTCCGACTTGGCGTGGATCGCCGCGTCGGTGAGCACTCGGGTCGTCTCCTGGAAGGAGGCGGCCGACAGCCAGGACTCGGTGGCCAGCGAGGCCTTGGTGATACCCATCAGCTGCGGACGGCCGGAGGCGGGGTGACCGCCCTCGGCGACGACCCGGCGGTTCTCCTGCTCGAACCGGCCGCGCTCGACCAGCTCGCCGGGCAGCAGCTCCGCGTCGCCGGACTCGATGATCGTCACCCGGCGCAGCATCTGCCGGATGATGATCTCGATGTGCTTGTCGTGGATCGACACGCCCTGCGAATTGAAGACCTTCTGGACCTCGCCCAGCAGGTGGATCTGCACGGCCCGCTGGCCGAGGATCCGCAGCACGTCGTGCGGGTTCTCGGTACCGGCCATCAGCTTCTGGCCGACCGTGACGTGGTCGCCCTCGTCCACCAGCAGGCGGCCACGCTTCGAGACACCGTAGGAGATCTCGTCGCTGCCGTCGTCCGGGGTGATGACGATCTTGCGGGTCTTCTCGGTCTCCTCGATGCGGACCCGGCCCTCGGCCTCGCTGATCGGGGCCAGACCCTTCGGGGTACGGGCCTCGAAGAGCTCGACCACACGCGGCAGACCCTTGGTGATGTCGTCACCGGCCACACCACCGGTGTGGAAGGTACGCATCGTCAGCTGGGTACCGGGCTCACCGATCGACTGGGCCGCGATGATGCCGACGGCCTCGCCGATGTCCACCAGCTTGCCGGTGGCCAGCGAACGGCCGTAGCACATGGCGCAGGTGCCGACGGCGGACTCGCAGGTGAGGATCGAGCGGGTCTTGACCGTCTCGACGCCGTGCAGGATGAGCTGGTCGATGAGCACGTCGCCGAGGTCGGTACCGGCCGGGGCCAGCACCTTGCCGTCGACCACGATGTCCTCGGCCAGGCTGCGCGCGTACACGCTGGTCTCGACGCCGCTCGCCTTGCGCAGCACGCCGTCCTCGCCGCGCTCGGCGATGGACAGCTTCAGGCCGCGCTCGGTGCCGCAGTCCTCCTCGCGGATGATCACGTCCTGCGAGACGTCCACCAGACGACGGGTCAGGTAACCCGAGTCGGCGGTACGCAGCGCGGTGTCCGCGAGACCCTTACGGGCACCGTGGGTGGAGATGAAGTACTCCAGCACGGTCAGACCCTCACGGAACGACGCCTTGATGGGCCGCGGGATGGTCTCGTTCTTCGCGTTGGACACCAGACCACGCATACCCGCGATCTGACGCATCTGCATCATGTTTCCACGAGCACCCGAGTCGACCATCATGAAGATCGGGTTGGTCCGCGGGAAGTTCTCGTTCATGGCCTCGGCGACCTCGTTGGTCGCCTTGGTCCAGATCGCGATGAGCTCCTGGGACCGCTCTTCCTTGGTGATCAGACCGCGCTCGTACTGCTTCTGGACCTTCTCGTCCTGCGCCTCGTAGCCCGCGAGGATGGTCTTCTTCGCCTCGGGGACGACGACGTCGGAGATCGCGACGGTGACACCGGAACGGGTCGCCCAGTGGAAACCGGCCGACTTCAGGTTGTCCAGCGTCGCCGCGACGACGACCTTCGGGTAGCGCTCGGCGAGGTCGTTGACGATCTCGGAGAGCTGCTTCTTGCCCACCGAGTAGTCCACGAACGGGTAGTCCTCGGGCAGCAGCTCGTTGAACAGCGCCCGGCCCAGCGTGGTGGTCAGCCGGAACGGGTCACCCTGCTGCCACTCCGGCTCGCCTTCCTCGGCGACCGGCGGAGTCCAGCCACGCGGCGGCACGGTGCCGACCGGGAAGCGGATGTCCACCTTCGCCTGGAGCGACAACTCGCGGGCGTCGAGCGCCATGATGGCCTCGGCGACCGAGCCGAACGCCCGGCCCTCGCCCTTGACCTCGCGCTCCTCGGAGTCCGTGGTGAGGAAGAACAGACCCAGGACCATGTCCTGCGTCGGCATCGTCACCGGACGGCCGTCGGCGGGCTTGAGGATGTTGTTCGAGGACAGCATCAGGATGCGGGCCTCGGCCTGCGCCTCCGCGGACAGCGGCAGGTGCACGGCCATCTGGTCACCGTCGAAGTCCGCGTTGAACGCGGTGCACACCAGCGGGTGGATCTGGATGGCCTTGCCCTCGACCAGCTGCGGCTCGAACGCCTGGATGCCCAGACGGTGCAGGGTCGGCGCACGGTTCAGCAGCACCGGGTGCTCGGCGATGACCTCTTCGAGCACGTCGTACACGACCGTGCGGCCACGCTCGACCATGCGCTTGGCCGACTTGATGTTCTGCGCGTGGTTGAGGTCCACCAGGCGCTTCATCACGAACGGCTTGAACAGCTCCAGCGCCATGGCCTTGGGCAGACCGCACTGGTGCAGCTTGAGCTGCGGGCCGACGACGATGACGGAACGGGCCGAGTAGTCGACGCGCTTGCCGAGCAGGTTCTGCCGGAAGCGGCCCTGCTTGCCCTTGAGCATGTCGGACAGGGACTTCAGCGGACGGTTGCCCGGACCGGTGACCGGACGGCCGCGGCGGCCGTTGTCGAACAGCGCGTCGACGGCCTCCTGGAGCATCCGCTTCTCGTTGTTCACGATGATCTCGGGGGCACCGAGGTCAAGGAGACGCTTGAGGCGGTTGTTCCGGTTGATCACACGGCGGTACAGGTCGTTCAGGTCGGAGGTCGCGAAGCGGCCACCGTCCAGCTGCACCATCGGCCGCAGGTCCGGCGGGATCACCGGGACGCAGTCCAGCACCATGCCGTTGGGGCTGTTGCGGGTCTGCAGGAACGCCGAGACGACCTTCAGGCGCTTGAGCGCACGGGTCTTCTTCTGGCCCTTGCCGGTCCGGATGATCTCGCGGAGCTTCTCGGCCTCCTCCTCCAGGTCGAAGGACTCCAGGCGCTTCTGCAGCGCCGCGGCGCCCATGCCGCCCATGAAGTAGGTGCCGAAGCGGTCGCGCAGCTCGCGGTAGAGCAGCTCGTCGCCCTCCAGGTCCTGGACCTTGAGCGACTTGAAGCGGGACCACACCTCGTCGAGACGGTCGATCTCGCGCTGCGCGCGGTCGCGCAGCTGCTTCATCTCACGCTCGGCGCCCTCGCGCACCTTGCGGCGCACGTCGGCCTTGGCGCCCTCGGCCTCCAGCTCGGCCAGGTCGGCCTCGAGCTTCTTCTGCCGGGCCTCGACGTCGGCGTCGCGGCGCTGCTCGACCTGCTGGCGCTCGACGGAGACCTGGGCCTCCAGCGACGGCAGGTCGCGGGTGCGGCGCTCCTCGTCCACCCACGTGATCATGTAGGCGGCGAAGTAGATGACCTTCTCCAGGTCCTTCGGCGCCAGGTCCAGCAGGTAGCCCAGGCGCGACGGGACGCCCTTGAAGTACCAGATGTGCGTGACGGGCGCGGCCAGCTCGATGTGGCCCATCCGCTCACGGCGCACCTTGGCGCGGGTCACCTCGACACCGCACCGCTCACAGATGATGCCCTTGAAGCGGACGCGCTTGTACTTGCCGCAGTAGCACTCCCAGTCCCGGGTGGGGCCGAAGATCTTCTCGCAGAAGAGGCCGTCCTTTTCGGGCTTGAGCGTGCGGTAGTTGATGGTCTCCGGCTTCTTAACCTCGCCGTGCGACCACTGACGGATGTCGTCCGCGGTGGCCAGGCCGATCCGCAGCTCGTCGAAGAAGTTGACGTCGAGCACTGGTCGTCAATCCCTCTTTCGGGGTCGAAAGTCAAACATGGTCTGGACGGGTCCGGGGAGGGCGGCCGGGGGCTCCGGAGAGCCCCCAGCCCCCGTCAGACCTCTTCGACGCTGCTCGGCTCGCGCCGGGACAGGTCGATACCGAGTTCCTCCGCAGCGCGGAAGACATCCTCGTCGGTGTCACGCATTTCGATGGACATACCGTCGCTGGACAGCACCTCCACGTTCAGGCAGAGCGACTGCATTTCCTTGATGAGCACCTTGAAGGACTCGGGAATGCCGGGCTCGGGGATGTTCTCGCCCTTGACGATGGCCTCGTAGACCTTCACACGACCGAGAACGTCGTCGGACTTGATGGTCAGCAGCTCCTGGAGGGCGTACGCGGCGCCGTAAGCCTCCAGCGCCCACACCTCCATCTCACCGAAGCGCTGGCCACCGAACTGGGCCTTACCACCCAGCGGCTGCTGGGTGATCATCGAGTACGGACCGGTGGACCGGGCGTGCAGCTTGTCGTCCACCAGGTGGTGCAGCTTCAGGATGTACATGTAGCCGACGGAGATCGGCGCCGGGAACGGCTCGCCGGAGCGGCCGTCGAACAGCCGGGCCTTACCCGAGGGCAGCACCATCCGGTCGCCGTCGCGGTTCGGGATCGTCGACTCGAACAGACCGGCGATCTCGTCCTCACGGGCACCGTCGAAGACCGGGGTGGCCACGTTGGTGCCGGGCTCGACCCGGTCGGCCTCGATCGCCTGCAGGCGGCGCGCCCACTCCTCGGCGATGCCGGAGACGTCCCAGCCCTGCTTGGCCAGCCAGCCCAGGTGGATCTCCAGGACCTGTCCCGGGTTCATCCGGGACGGCACACCCAGCGGGTTGAGGATGATGTCGACCGGCGTGCCGTCCTCCAGGAACGGCATGTCCTCGACCGGGAGGATCTTGGAGATGACACCCTTGTTGCCGTGCCGGCCGGCGAGCTTGTCGCCGTCGGTGATCTTGCGCTTCTGCGCCACGTAGACGCGGACCAGCTGGTTCACGCCCGGCGGCAGCTCGTCGCCCTCCTCGCGGTCGAAGACGCGCACGCCGATGACCTTGCCGGTCTCACCGTGCGGCACCTTCAGCGAGGTGTCACGGACCTCACGGGCCTTCTCACCGAAGATCGCGCGCAGCAGGCGCTCCTCCGGGGTCAGCTCGGTCTCACCCTTCGGGGTGACCTTGCCGACCAGGATGTCGCCCGCGACGACCTCGGCGCCGATGCGGATGATGCCGCGCTCGTCGAGGTCGGCCAGGACCTCCTCGGAGACGTTCGGGATGTCCCGGGTGATCTCCTCGGGGCCGAGCTTGGTGTCACGGGCGTCGACCTCGTGCTCCTCGATGTGGATCGAGGACAGCACGTCGTCCTGCACGAGGCGCTGCGACAGGATGATCGCGTCCTCGTAGTTGTGGCCCTCCCACGGCATGAAGGCGACCAGCAGGTTCTTGCCGAGCGCCATCTCGCCCTGGTCGGTGGACGGACCGTCGGCCAGCACCTGGCCCGCCACCACACGGGCGCCCTCGTCCACGACGACCTTCTGGTTGAAGGACGTGCCCTGGTTGGAGCGGTTGAACTTGGCGACCCGGTAGGTGGTGTACGTGCCGTCGTCGTTGGCGACGGTGACGTAGTCCGCGGAGACCTCCTGGACCACACCGTCCTTCTCGGCGGTGATCACGTCACCGGCGTCGACCGCGGCGCGGTACTCGATGCCGGTACCGACCAGCGGCGACTCCGCCTTCAGCAGCGGCACCGCCTGGCGCATCATGTTCGAACCCATGAGCGCGCGGTTGGCGTCGTCGTGCTCCAGGAACGGGATCATGGCGGTCGCCACCGACACCATCTGGCGCGGCGAGACGTCCATGTAGTCCACGTCCGAGGACGGCACGAGGTCGACCTCGCCGCCACGGCGGCGGACCAGCACACGGCCCTCGGCGAAGGTGCCCTCCTCGGTCAGCGCGGCGTTCGCCTGCGCGATGAGGTAGCGGTCCTCCTCGTCGGCGGTCAGGTAGTGCACCTCTTCGGTGACCCGGCCGTCCTCCACCTTGCGGTAGGGGGTCTCGATGAAGCCGAACGCGTTCACCCGGCCGTACGAGGCGAGCGAACCGATCAGACCGATGTTCGGGCCTTCCGGCGTCTCGATCGGGCACATACGGCCGTAGTGCGACGGGTGCACGTCACGGACGTCAAGACCGGCCCGCTCACGGGACAGACCGCCCGGACCCAGCGCCGACAGACGGCGCTTGTGGGTCAGACCCGACAGCGGGTTGGTCTGGTCCATGAACTGGGACAGCTGGCTGGTGCCGAAGAACTCCTTGATGGAGGCGACGACCGGCCGGATGTTGATCAGGGTCTGCGGCGTGATCGCCTCGACGTCCTGGGTGGTCATCCGCTCGCGGACGACGCGCTCCATACGGGCCAGACCGGTGCGGACCTGGTTCTGGATCAGCTCGCCGACGTTGCGCAGACGACGGTTGCCGAAGTGGTCGATGTCGTCCACCTCGACCGGGATGGTCTCGCCGTCCGTGGACACCGTCTCGGTCTCGCCCGCGTGCAGCTTGACCAGGTACTTGATCGTGGCGATCACGTCCTCGGTGGTCAGCACACCGGCGTCCAGCGGCTGGTCGGCACCGAGCTTCTTGTTCACCTTGTAGCGGCCGACCTTCGCCAGGTCGTAGCGCTTCGGGTTGAAGTACAGGTTCTCCAGCAGGGTCTGGGCGGCCTCGCGCGTCGGCGGCTCGCCCGGACGCAGCTTGCGGTAGATGTCGAGCAGCGCGTCGTCCTGGCCCTGGGTGTGGTCCTTCTCCAGGGTGGCGCGCATCGACTCGTACTCGCCGAACTCCTCCAGGATCTGCTCGGTGGTCCAACCGAGCGCCTTGAGCAGGACGGTTACGGACTGCTTGCGCTTGCGGTCGATGCGGACGCCGACCATGTCGCGCTTGTCGATCTCCATCTCCAGCCAGGCACCCCGGGACGGGATGATCTTGGCGGTGAAGATGTCCTTGTCGGAGGTCTTGTCGATGGTGCTGTCGAAGTACACACCGGGCGAGCGGACCAGCTGGGAGACCACGACACGCTCGGTGCCGTTGATGCAGAAGGTGCCCTTGTTGGTCATGAGCGGGAAGTCGCCCATGAAGACCGTCTGGGACTTGATCTCACCGGTCTCGTTGTTGGTGAACTCGGCGGTGACGAAGAGCGGGGCCGCGTACGTGAAGTCGCGCTCCTTGCACTCGTCGATCGAGTTCTTCGGAGGCTCGAAACGGTGGTCGCGGAAGGTCAGCGACATCGACCCGGAGAAGTCCTCGATCGGGGAGATCTCCTCGAAGATCTCCTCCAGACCGGACTTGGTCGGCACATCCTGCCCGTTGTCGAGAGCCGCCTCGACACGAGCCTTCCATGCGGCATTGCCGAGCAGCCAATCGAAGCTCTCGGTTTGCAACGCTAGAAGGTTCGGAACCTCAAGCGGCTCCTTGATCTTCGCGAAGGAGATGCGCAGCGGGGCGGTGCTTGCGCCGTTGTTCGTATTGGCAGTCGAGGCGTTGCGCGAGGCGGCCAAGAGGGGGTCCTTCCGAGGGCTCGGACTCACTACGCGCGTACCGGTCCGCCCCTGGGCACAGCGGTGACATCCTGGTCGTGGACATCTTCCGTTTTTCGGTGCTCAGACTCGGGCATGCCGCTGGTGACGGGCCATACGGCAGCTAACAGGCAGCGCAAAGGGTCAGTGTAGCCACTCGGCACACTGATGTCCAGAGCAGAGATTCGGAGACCGAATCTTCTCCCCCTCGTCATCCATAGGCCCGGCCTCGGCCGGGCACTACTCCTTGGATCCCACCTGCTTGGATCCTGTCTGGGTCCTGCTGGGTACTGCGCTCGACCTCAGTCATTCCCGCATCGTCCGCGATCCATGCCTCGACACCCGGACCGACATCAGGACGCGTCCTGAGAATTGCGCGCTGCGTCCGGTTCGTCAAGGCCCCCGCCCCTCGGAGATCCTCACATCGGATCCCACGACGGACCCTCGCGGCGGGACTCGGCGAACCGGCGAAGATCACCATACCCGGGTCCACCGACAACGGCGCGGAACCGGGTGCCCGTGGAGCGGAAGACCGCAGGGCGGCCACCCGAAAGGGTGGCCGCCCTGCGGCTGATCAGCCCCTCGAAAGGGGCACACACGGCCTGCGCCGTGTTGGGCCTTACTTGACCTCGACGGAGGCGCCAGCGGCCTTGAGGGACTCGGCAGCCTTGTCGGCCTGCTCCTTGTTGACCTTCTCCAGGACCGGCTTCGGGGTGCCGTCGACCAGGTCCTTGGCCTCCTTCAGGCCGAGCGAGGTCAGCTCACGCACGACCTTGATGACCTGGATCTTCTTGTCGCCAGCGCCGGTGAGGATGACGTCGAACTCGTCCTTCTCCTCCTCGGCGGCGGCCTCGGCGCCACCGGCGGCACCACCGGCGACGACGACCGGCGCGGCAGCGGCGGCGGTGACGTCGAACTTGTCCTCGAAGGCCTTCACGAACTCGGAGAGCTCGATGAGGGTCATCTCCTCGAACTGCGCGAGCAGCTCGTCCTGGGTCAGCTTCGCCATGATGGCGGGTCCTTCCACTAAGTCGGCAGGTGCCGGATGTACATGTCGGCGGGCGTGCGGCCCGCTACGACCAGCGCGCTGCGGTGGCGCCGGTCAATGCGCGAGCCGAATTACTCGGCACCGCCCTGCTCGGCCTGCTTGGCGCGCAGCGCGTCCACGGTGCGGACGAGCTTCGACGGCAGCGCCTGGAAGAGCGAGGCAGCCTGGGACTGCTTGCCCTTCATGGCACCGGCCAGCTTGCTGAGCAGCACCTCGCGGGACTCGAGGTCCGCGAGCTTCTTGATCTCGTCCGCGGACAGCGCCTTGCCCTCAAGGACACCGCCCTTGATCACGAGCGCGGGGTTGTCCTTGGCGAAGTCGCGAAGAGTCTTCGCCGACGTCACCGGGTCACCGGTGACGAAGGTGATCGCCGTCGACCCCGTGAACAGGGCGTCGAGCGTGGTGATCCCGGCCTCGTTGGCCGCGATCTTGGTCAGCGTGTTCTTGGCCACGCTGTACTGGGCGTCCTCACCGAGCGAACGACGCAGCTGCCTGAGCTGCGCCACGGTGAGACCGGTGTACTCGGTGAGCACGGCGGCGTTGGAGCTGCGGAACTTGTCCGTCAGCTCGGCAACCGCGGCAGCCTTGTCGGGCCTCGCCATGAGCCTCGGCCTCCTTCCGGGTGATTGCGGACCGCACGGAAGGGGCTTGGAACGTACGAAACGCCCCGGCGCAGGGGCGCACGGGGCGTCGCTCGACCGGACATGGTCCGGGAGCTGGTCCTCAAACACACCTGCGCGGGCCGTCCGCATCTAGCGGATCCTTCGGCCACCACGCCCGGAGATGGGCACGGCGACGACCAGCGGTCTCTGGCTTCTGGAAGAGGTTACGCGAGTGCCGCACCGGGAGGCAAATCGCCTCCCGGCCGGGGGCGGTCAGTGGGCGTTCTGCAGTTGCTTGGTGAGATCAGCCATGTCGGTCGTCTCGGACGCCGGGGGCGGGGTGGTGTTCACCGGGACCCCGTAGTCGGAGTAGTAGATCTCCTGCCGGATGTTGCTGCTCGCGGCGTGCACCTGCTCGACCTTCTTCACCAGCAGGTTGTCCCCGTTGACCCAGATGTCGATCTGGTCGGAGGTCACGCCGTCGTCGTGCAGTTGCTGCTTGAGCTGGCCCTGCTCGGCCTGGCTCAGCCCGGGGGTGGTGTCCGCGGCGAGCTTCCCGGCGTCCACCAGGCCCGAGTAGTGCGTCGTGGCGACCCCTCGGACGCTCTCCTCGCCGACCACCTTGACGTCGCCGCTGGCGATCAGCATCAGCACCGTCTGGTTCGGGCTGCCGCTTTGCATCTGGGCCCGCATGGCCCTGCCGTTGGCGCCCTGCTTGTCCAGCGCCGCGTAGTCGTACCTGACCCACCCCTGGCCACCGGACTTGCCCATCCGTACGTACATGGCGTCCTTGGTGTAGCGGACCTCGTTCATGCCCATGGCGCCCGCCAACGAGTCACCGCCCTCGGGGGTGATCGTCACATCGCCCCGGTAGCCGTCCGACCAGTCCACCGCGCCCGACTGGTGCGTCCTGCCCAACTGCCCCTGGTCGATCTCCGCGTCCACCTTGGCCGAGTGGGCCTTGTCGGTGCTCGCCTTGACCTTGAGCAGTGCGCTGATCGCCGAGGCCACCACCGGCTGCTGACCGCCGGACGGGGCGCCGGACTTCTGGGCGCCGGTGCTGGACCTGCCGCTGCCGCAGGCCGAGACGGCGCCCAGGGCGGCGACGACGGCAACTGCCGCGGCGAGATTGCGTAGTTGGGTGCTGCGCATGGTGCTTCTCCCCCGTGCTCGATGTTCGGGAAGAACGCTAACGCATGCCCCTGACAACGCGATCGGACCCCTGGTCACCCGTTGTGACACGGGTGACCAGGGGTCCGTAAGCGGTGCGCCGTGGATCAGACCGCGGCTCGCCGCGCGATCTCCCTCTGCTCGCTGAGAAGCTCGCCGGGGGTCAGATCGCGGCGTCCTCCTCGACGAGGAGGTTGCGGGTGCGGTTCGGGTCGACCGGAACGCCGGGGCCCATCGTGGTGGTGATGGAGGCCTTCTTGATGTAACGGCCCTTGGCGGCCGACGGCTTCAGCCGGAGGATCTCCTCCAGCGCCGCGCCGTAGTTCTCGACCAGCTTCTGCTCATCGAACGACACCTTGCCGATGATGAAGTGCAGGTTCGAGTGCTTGTCGACGCGGAACTCGATCTTGCCGCCCTTGATGTCGGTCACGGCCTTGGCCACGTCCGGCGTCACGGTGCCGGTCTTCGGGTTCGGCATCAGACCACGCGGACCGAGCACCCGGCCCAGGCGGCCGACCTTGCCCATCAGGTCCGGGGTGGCGACGACGGCGTCGAAGTCCAGGCGGCCCTTGGCGACCTCGTCGATCAGTTCGTCGGAGCCGACGATGTCGGCGCCCGCGGCCTCCGCGGCCGCAGCACGGTCACCGGTCGCGAAGACCAGGACCCGGGCGGTCTTACCGGTGCCGTGCGGAAGGTTCACGGTGCCGCGGACCATCTGGTCGGCCTTGCGGGGGTCAACGCCCAGCCGCATGGCCACCTCGACGGTCGCGTCGAACTTGGCGGACGAGGTGTCCTTGGCGAGGCGGACGGCCTCGAGCGGGGCGTACAGCCGCTCCCGGTCGATCTTGGCGTCCGCAGCCTTGAGGTTCTTGCTGCGCTTCACTGCTGCTCCTACGAGTAAATGGGAGTCGTGGTACGGGCCAGCGCTGGCCCTTCCACGGAAGACCTACGGTGGCTGATCAGCCCTCGACCGTGACGCCCATGGAACGGGCGGTGCCGAGGATGATCTTCTCCGCGGCGTCCAGGTCGTTGGCGTTCAGGTCGGGCATCTTGGTGGTGGCGATGTCACGGACCTGGGCGCGGGTGATCTTCGCGACCTTGGTCTTGTGCGGCTCGCCGGAGCCCTTGTCCACACCCGCGGCCTTGAGGATCAGCTTGGCGGCCGGCGGAGTCTTGGTGATGAAGGTGAAGGAACGGTCCTCGTAGACCGTGATCTCCACCGGCACGACCATGCCGCGCTGCGACTCGGTCGCAGCGTTGTAGGCCTTGCAGAACTCCATGATGTTGACGCCGTGCTGACCCAGCGCGGGGCCGACCGGCGGAGCCGGGTTGGCCGCACCAGCCTGGATCTGGAGCTTGATCAGCCCCGTGACCTTCTTCTTCTTGGGAGGCATTGCTCTCTCCGGGTCCTAGTCGAGAGTGTTGCTGCCTGCTGACAGGCATACCGAGCCACGATAACGGGTAGCCCGGCGAAACAGGAAATTGGGGCCCGAGGCATCGCCTCGGGCCCCAACAGGACATGGGGGACGGACCCCCGCGCCCTACCTCAGTTCTTCTGGATCTGGTCGAAGGAGAGCTCGACCGGGGTCTCCCGACCGAAGATCTCCACCAGACCCTTGACCTTCTTCGAGTCGGCGTTGATCTCGTTGATCGTCGCCTGGAGGGTCGCGAACGGACCGTCGGTCACCGTCACGGAGTCGCCGACCTCGAAGTCCAGCACCTGGACCTCGACCTTCTTCTTCGGCGCGGCCTCGCCGCCCTCGGCGGTCGCGGCGGCCTGCTCCTCGACCTCCGGCGCGAGCATCTTGACGACCTCGTCCAGGGTCAGCGGGTACGGGTCGTAGGCGTTGCCCACGAAGCCGGTGACACCGGGGGTGTTGCGGACGACGCCCCAGGACTCGTTGGTCAGGTCCATGCGGACCAGCACGTAACCGGGGAGCTTGTTCTGCTTCACGGTACGGCGGTCGCCGTTCTTGATCTGGACGACCTCTTCCTGGGGCACCTCGGCCTGGTAGATGTAGTCCTCGACGTTCAGCGAGACGGCGCGCTGCTCCAGGTTGGACTTCACACGGTTCTCGTAGCCCGCGTAGGTGTGGATCACGTACCACTCGCCGGGCTGGGTGCGGAGCTCCTCACGGAACGCGGCGACCGGGTCGACCGGCTCCTCGGCGGGCTCGGAAGCCTGCTCAGCGGGCTCCTCGTCGCTGGCCTCGTGCAGCGCGGCCTCTTCGGCGGGCACACCGGCTTCGGCGTCCTCGGCGTCGAACTCGTCGGTCTCGTCGACCGCCTCGACGATCTCGCGTTCGGTGTCGTCGCCCTCGACCTCGGCCGAAACGGCAGCGTCAACGTCGGCCTCCGCCGCCGCTGCGGTCTCATCGGCGTCGTACAGGTTCGGGTCAGACACGATGGCTGCTTCTTCCTGACTTCAAGGGGTTGAACATGCGAACAGGCGCCCCGCTCGGGCGCCCTTCGCGGGGGTTGTTAACCGAAGACGTACTTAACGAGCTCGGTAAATCCCCAGTCAATCACAGTCACGATGCCGATCATCACAGCAACGAAGGCGATCACCACGGTGGTGTACGACATGAGGTCGCTGCGGTTGGGCCACACGACCTTGCGCAGTTCGGCGATCACCTGCCGGTAGAACAGGCCCATGCGCGCGAAGGGGCCCTTCTTGCCGCGCTTGCCGCCGCGCTTCTTCTTCGCCTGCGAGTCCAGAGCGCCTTCGGTGGCGTCGGTGGGCCGACCACTTTCAGGCGTCGCGGTGGAGCCAGTGGAGCCAATGGCTTCCGTCACTCGTCCTCACCTGAATCCGGGTCATGGCCGTGCCGCGTCCGGCCCGGCCAGGTGCGTTATTACGTACGTACGTGCACGCACCCTGGTGATGAATGCGTGTAGCAGGGCCGGAGGGACTTGAACCCCCAACCGCTGGTTTTGGAGACCAGTGCTCTACCAATTGAGCTACGACCCTTTGGTTCCCCCAACGTACCGCACCCGAACCACCGCACAGAGTGCGCGGACCGGGGTCGCCCTCGGAGGTCACGAGGGATGAGTGTACGTGTTCAGGGCCCGGCCGTCGAACGAGCAAGGCCGAGCGGGTGGTTCCGGCCACCCGCGGCAACACCCGTCACATGAGTTGACGGGCCCATCCGAAACCACCGTGCCGCCTGCTGTACCGGTCTGCGACGATGGCAGCCATGACCGCTACTTCCCCCGAAACGTCTCCCACCGACCGACGGGTCTCGGCCCGCATCGGCGCGATCTCCGAGTCCGCGACCCTCGCCGTGGACGCCAAGGCGAAGGCGCTCAAGGCCGCCGGACGCCCGGTCATCGGCTTCGGCGCGGGCGAGCCCGACTTCCCGACGCCCGACTACATCGTCGACGCGGCGGCCAAGGCCTGCCACGACCCCAAGTACCACCGCTACAGCCCCGCGGGCGGCCTGCCCGAGCTCAAGCAGGCCATCGCCGACAAGACCCTGCGCGACTCCGGCTACCAGGTCGACGCCTCCCAGGTGCTGGTCACCAACGGCGGCAAGCAGGCGATCTACGAGGCCTTCGCCGCGATCCTGGACCCGGGCGACGAGGTGATCGTCCCGACGCCGTACTGGACCACCTACCCGGAGTCGATCCGGCTGGCCGGTGGCGTTCCGGTGGAGGTGGTGGCCGACGAGACCACCGGCTACCGGGTGAGCGTCGAGCAGCTCGAGGCGGCCCGCACGCCGAACACCAAGGTGCTGCTGTTCGTCTCGCCGTCGAACCCGACCGGCGCCGTCTACTCGCGCGAGCAGGTCGAGGAGATCGGCCGCTGGGCCGCCGACAAGGGCCTGTGGGTGCTCACCGACGAGATCTACGAGCACCTGGTCTACGGCGACGCGACCTTCTCGTCGCTGCCGGTGGTCGTGCCCGAGCTGCGGGACAAGTGCATCGTGGTCAACGGTGTCGCCAAGACCTACGCGATGACCGGCTGGCGGGTGGGCTGGCTGATCGGCCCGAAGGACGTCGTCAAGGCGGCCACCAACCTGCAGTCGCACGCCACCTCGAACGTGTCCAACATCGCGCAGGTCGCGGCGCTGGCCGCGGTCTCCGGTGACCTGGACGCCGTCGCGCGGATGCGCGAGGCGTTCGACCGGCGGCGCCGGACGATGGTGCGGATGCTCAACGAGATCAACGGCGTGCTCTGCCCGGAGCCGGAGGGCGCGTTCTACGCGTACCCGTCGGTCAAGGACCTGCTCGGCAAGGAGATCCGCGGCAAGCGCCCGCAGACCTCGGTCGACCTGGCGGCCCTGATCCTGGAGGAGGTCGAGGTCGCGGTGGTCCCCGGCGAGGCCTTCGGCACCCCCGGCTACCTCCGGCTGTCCTACGCCCTGGGCGACGAGGACCTGGTGGAGGGCATCTCCCGCGTCCAGAAGCTACTGGCCGAGGCCCGCGACTGACGGACCCCCGACCCCGTCGCCGCGGCGGTCGAGCCCCGGGCGCGCCGATGGCGCCCCCGGGGCCGCGCGGGTCGCGCCCCCCGGTTTCCCCCGTTACGGGCAGCCGTCCCAACCTTGCGGGCGGTCGCCATACGTTGTGGGCAGTCGTTCCGCTGGGCGGAACGGGTGGGCACAACGGCCCCCGAGCCGCACCGGCCCCGACTCCGGAGGCGCACCCCGCGTCGGGGCCCCGGGGGCGCAGCCCCGGCGCGGGGCTAGGGGCGCAGCCCCCGCCGAAGCCCTCTGGGCCGGGCGCGCAGCCCCAGGATTACCGGGGTTCCGGGGGCGAAGCCCCCGGAAATCCCCAAAACGGTTCCCCCAGTGGGAGGCGCTACGGCAAGATCCTGGGATGGCACGCGACGTATCCCAACTGCCAAAGGCACACCTGCACCTCCACTTCACCGGCTCCATGCGCCCCGGCACCCTGCTGGAGCTGGCCGACAAGTACGGCGTCCGCCTGCCGGACGCCCTCACCGCGGCGGAGCCGCCCAAGCTGCGCGCCACAGACGAGCGCGGCTGGTTCCGCTTCCAGCGGCTGTACGACATCGCGCGCTCCGTGCTGCGCAGCCCCGAGGACATCCAGCGGCTGGTCCGGGAGGCCGCCGAGGAGGACGTACGGGACGGTTCCGGCTGGCTGGAGATCCAGGTCGACCCCACCTCGTACGCCCCGCGGCTGGGCGGGCTGATCCCGGCGCTGGAGATCATCCTGGACGCGGTGCGGACCGCCTCCCGGGAGACTGGTCTCGGCATCGCCGTACTGGTCGCCGCCAACCGCACGAAGCACCCGCTGGACGCCCGTACGCTGGCCCGGCTCGCGGTGCGGTACGCGGACCACGGCGTGGTCGGCTTCGGACTGAGCAACGACGAACGGCGCGGTCTGGCAAGGGACTTCGACCGTGCCTTCGCCATCGCGCGGGACGGCGGTCTGCTGGCGGCACCGCACGGCGGCGAGTTGTCCGGGCCGCACAGCGTGCGGGACTGCCTGGACGACCTGCACGCCGAGCGGATCGGCCACGGCGTCCGGGCGGCCGAGGACCCGCGGCTGCTGGCCAAGTTGGCGGACCGGCGGATCACCTGTGAGGTGTGCCCGTCCTCCAACGTGGCGCTGGGCGTCTACGAGAAGGCGCAGGACGTGCCGCTGCGGACGCTGTACGAGGCGGGCGTCCCGATAGCGCTGGGCGCGGACGACCCGCTGCTGTTCGGCTCCCGGCTGGCCGCCCAGTACGAACTCGCCCGCACCGCGCACGGTTTCACCGACGAGCAACTGGCCGACCTCGCGGGCCAGTCGGTGCGCGGCTCAAGGGCGCCGCGCGAGGTCCAGGAGCGCCTGCTGTCGGGCATCAAGGAGTGGCTCGCGGCGTAGGGCGCCGTACCGCGGCGGGCGCGTCAGCCCGCCGGGTTGGCGTACAGCGGGTGGGGGTGCTCGTCGACGGGGGCGCGTTGGTGCGGCACGGTGGCCGCCGTACGCCGTTTGCCGCCGCGCCGGTTGCGCGGCTCGCGCATCGGCCACAGCAGCACGTACGCCGCCGAGCCGACCGCGAAGGCGAGCCTGATCAGGCCCCGGGTGGAGTCCGAGGGCACGATCAGCACGCTGCCGTACAGCGAGATCAGCGCGATCCAGCTGACCCACGGCACCAGGCGGCGCTGTCCGATGGCGTCCCAGATCAGGGTGCCGAGCAGCACCGAGGCGTTGTAGTAGGTGTACACGCTGGGGTCGAGCACGATCCGCGCGTCGGCCGCCAGCAGCACCACCGCGGCCCAGCGCCCCCGGCGCACCGCCAGCGCGCCCAGCCCGAGTCCGAGCGCCATCTGCGCGGGGCGGTCCCACCACGGGGTGACCGGATCGTTGGCGCCGAACCAGCGCAGCGAGGAGGCGGGCTGGTTGGGGATGGTGAAGTGGGCGGCCGCCATGGTGTGCATGTTGCCGAGGTAGAACGGCAGCCAGGCGATCCCCACCAGTCCGAACGTCCAGGCCGCCGACCGCAGCCAGGTGCCCTTCGGCAGCGCCAGCAGCAGCGGCAGGAACGCCACCGCCCACGGCTTGGAGTCGCAGGCGAGGGCGAGGAAGACGCCGGTCGCGGTGGCCTGGCCGCGGACCAGGGACCGCACCGCGAGCGTGGTGAAGAACAGCGCCAGCACGTCGTCGAGGTGGGCGAAGCGCACCGAGACCTCGACCCACATGGGGATGAACGCGGCCCCGGCGATCAGCACGCGCTGCTGCAGCCGCTTGTGGTTGGTGCCGGTGCCCAGGTAGTGGTCGGCGGCGGCGCGTCCGATCAGCACCACCATCCACAGGCCGAGGCCCGACATGGCGCCCTCGGCGAGTTTCTCGCCCACGCCCGAGAAGGGTGCGAACAGGCCGGCGGCCAGGAAGCTGACCGGGCCTATCTGCAACTCGGGGTGGTTGGCGTAGAGCGCCAGGCCGCCGCCGCCCACCTGGCCGAACAGCAGTTGCTCGCCCTGCTTGAGGTAGTGCCAGGACACCGCGCCGTGCCGGGTGGCCACGAAGAACCAACACGCGGTCCACAGCGTCAGTACTGCGTGGTGCCACCGCACCGGCCCGAGACCGATACGTCCGATATGTGCCGGGTTGTGGGCCGCTCCGTCGGCCGTACCCGTGTTCCGCACGTGTCTCGTCCTCCCCATCTGCCCGCCTGCCGGCGTTGGGATGAGAATCTCATGAGTGTCTCTTCGACGGTTACCAGGGCGAGACCGGCGGGCTCACCAAGGTCCGCCCCGCATCACAGACGGACGCCGACCATAACTGGTTCATTCACCAACGTCACACCGAAGGTGTCGCGCACCCCGTCCCTGACCTCACGGGCCAGCGCGAGCAGGTCCTCGGTGGTGGCGCCGCCGCGGTTGGTGAGCGCCAGCGTGTGCTTGCTGGAGATCCGGGCCGGGCCGGTGCCGTAGCCCTTGGTGAACCCGGCCTTGTCGATCAGCCAGGCGGCCGAGGTCTTGGTGTGCCCGTCGCCCGCCGGGTAGGCGGGCGGGCGTACGTCGGCACCGAGCCGGGCCCGGACCAGGTCCAGGAACCGCTCGTACGTGCGCTGATCGAGCACCGGGTTGGTGAAGAACGATCCGGCCGACCACGTGTCGTGGTCCTCGGGATCCAGCACCATGCCCTTGCCCGCGCGCAGCTTGAGCACCACGTCCCGGGCGTCCGCCGCCGGGGCCCGCTCGCCCTGGGCGACGCCCAGGGCGCTGGCCACCTCGGCGTACCGGATCGGCGCGGACAGCCCGCCCGCGTCCTCCAGCCGGTAGCGCACCCGCAGCACCACGTAGCGCTGCGGGTCGGCCTTGAAACGGCTGTGCCGGTAGCCGAAGCCGCACTCCGCGTTGGCCAGCGTCACCGTCTCGCGCGCGGCGCGGTCATACGCGATCACCTCAGTGATCGTCGAGGCGACCTCCTGCCCGTATGCTCCGACGTTCTGAATGGGCGTGGCGCCCGCGGAGCCCGGGATTCCGGCCAGGCACTCCACACCGGCGAGGCCCGCCTCCACGGTGCGCGCGACGGCCTGCGACCAGTTCTCACCGGCGGCCAGCTCCAGGTCCACGCCGTCCAGCGCCAGGCCCTTGGTGGCGATGCGCAGGACGACACCGTCGAAGCCGCCGTCGCCGATGACCAGGTTGCTGCCGCCCGCGATGACCAGCATCGGCACACCGGAGTCGTCCGCGGCGCGGACGGCGTCGACCACCTCGTCGTCAGTGGTCGCCGTCACCAGCCGGGTGGCCGGACCACCCAGCCGGAACGTGGTCAGGGGAGCCAGTGGGGTGTTGTGGGTTTCCTGCACGGCTCCACATTACGGGGCGGGGTCATGCCCACCCGCCCACCGGATTACCGAGGTGCGATGAGACGTCCCTCACCCCGCGTGCCCCGACGGCAATCGGGTCGGCGGGCGGGAAAGTCCCCCCACCGGTCCGCGGCGCGGCGACCACGGAAGGGGGCGTGCCGGGGTGTCCCCGCAGCGGCCCCAGGAAGCACCCGCACCCCACCACGCGCGCGGAGCGAGGAGTCACCCGGCACCCCCCCGACCCACACCCCATCGTGCGCAACGGCAAGCAGCCGCCCCACGGTGATCGGGTGGGTGGGCGGAAAAACCCGCCCACCCAGGACCAGCGCTCAGGAGACGGTCACCGGCGGGCGCGTGGGCAGCTCCGCCGTACGCGAACGCGAGGCAGCCGGAAGACCCGCCACCACCGCGGCGACCCCCACCGCCGCCGCGCCCACCCACAGGGCTGGGGTCAGGCCGTTCACGAAGGCCTGCGCGGACGTGTAGCCCCCCTGCGAGGAGAAGACGGACGACAGTACGGCCACCCCGAGCGAGCCTCCCACCTCCCGCATCGCGTTGTTCGCCCCGGAGGCGATCCCCTGCTCGTCGGCCCGGACGCTGCTCATGACGAGGTGGGAGCTGGGCGCGAAGTACAGCGCCATCCCCGTGCCGCTCACCACGAGCGCCGGTATCAGCGTGGTGTACGACACGTTTGTCGCGGCGACGAGCGCGAAGAGCGCCAGGCCGACCGCCTGGAGGGCCAGTCCGGCTGCGACGACGGGTCGACCGCCGATCCGGTCGGAGACGAACCCGGCGAGCGGCGCCACGATCATCGGCATGCCGGTCCACGGCAGCATCCGCACCCCGGCCTCGACCGGCGTGTAGCCCTGGACACCCTGCATGAACTGGCTGAGCAGGAAGATCGACCCGAACATCCCGACGAACATGAGCAGGCTCGCCGCGTTGATGGTGCTGAAGGCACGACTGCGGAACAGCCGCATCGGCAACATCGGGTTGGCGGCCCGCAGCTCGTACCAGACGAACGCGGCCAGTACCAGCGGCCCGGCGATCAGCCCGGTCAGCACCGGCGTGCTGGTCCAGCCGTCCGGCTGGCTGCGCACCAGCCCGTAGACGATGCCGAACAGACCGGCGCTGGCGAGGACGGTGCCGGGCAGGTCGAGCCGTGGGTTGGGGCCGCGGCTCTCGCCCAGCCGCAGCAGCGCGAGCGGCAGCAGGAGCAGGCCGATCGGAACGTTCAACCAGAAGATCCACTGCCAGGAGAAGTGCTCGGTGAGGGTGCCGCCGATCAGCGGGCCGGTGGCCACCGCCAGGCCGTTGACCGCGCCCCAGATGCCGAACGCGGTACCGCGCCGCTCCGCCGGAACCGCCGCGGACAGCAGGGTGAGGGTGAGCGGCAGCAGCATCGCCGCGCCGACGCCCTGCACCGCCCGGGCGGCGATCAGCTCCCCCATGCCGGGCGCCAGCGCCGCCGCGGCGGAGGCGGCGGTGAAGACGGTGAGGCCGATGGCGAACATCCGGCGGCGGCCGAAGCGGTCGCCGAGCGCGGCGCCGAACATCAGCAGTACGGCGAAGGTGAGCGTGTAGGCGCTCACCGTCCACTCCAGGTCGGTGAGCGCGCCGCCGAGGTCCTTGCGGATCGAGGGCAGTGCCGTGGTGACCACGAGGTTGTCGAGCGCTGCCATGAATCCGGCGACGCTGGTGACGACCAGTGCCCATATCGCGGTGGCTCTGGACGTACGGCCTGGTTGTGCCATTGGTCTCCCCCTAGGGTTAGTTAGCAGTCACTAAATTGTCAGGCGGTGAAAAAGCCCTCCCGGAGCGGGAGGGCGTTGACTCAGCGTTGTTGCGCGTAGGCCTCAGCGGCGGCGAGCTTGCAGACGCCGTCGAAGCCGTCCCAGCAGCGGTCCTCGGCCGGGATGCCGAGCGCCAGCAGGGTGTTGATCAGCATGCCGTGGCCGAAGAAGCCGGCCAGCTCCTCGTCACTGGCCCCGGTGCGGCCGCGCACGATGTCCCACAGGTCGGTCCAGCGCCGCCGGATGTAGTCGGCCAGCTCCGGATCCTCCGCCGAGGACGCCGCCACGTACAGCTGCATCTGGAGCATCAGCACGTCGCGGTCGCGGATCAGCAGGGCGTACGCCTCCCCCATCGCCTCCATGGCCTCCGCCCCGGACAGCCCGTCCGCCGCCACCTCGAAGGCCTCCGCGGTGCGGTCGAAGCAGCGCTCGGCGGCGGCGCGGAACAGCGCCTGCTTGCCGGGGAAGAGACGGAAGAGGTACGGCTGGGAGACGCCCACCCGGCGGGCGATCGCCTCGGTGGAGGTGCCGTGGTAGCCGGTGCGGGCGAACTCGACGACGGCCGCGCGGATGACGCTCTCGCGCCGCTCCTCGGCCGACATCCTGGGTCCCGGATTCGCCATGCGGATTAAGTTAGTACTCAATAACTTCGCTGTCAAAAGGAGGCCCGGGGCGTAGCCCCGGGGACCTAACCTCGCGCGGGAGGCGCTACCTCAGCCGAGCCGGACGACGGCCCGCGACTGCCCCAGCACCTTCTGCCCGGCGGCCGTCACGGTCAGGTCGACGCGCACGGTGCGCGCCTCGTCGTCCAGCTTCGCGGCGACCTTGCCGGAGACCTCGATCACCGCGCCCTTGTCGTCGTTGGGCACCACGACGGGCTTGGTGAACCGCACCCCGTACTCGACCAGCGCTCCGGGGTCGCCCACCCAGTCGGTCACCACCCGGACCGCCGACGCCATGGTGAACATGCCGTGCGCGATCACGTCCGGCAGCCCGACCTCCCTGGCGAACTTCTCGTTCCAGTGGATCGGGTTGAAGTCACCGGACGCCCCCGCGTACCGCACCAGGGTCGCGCGGGTCACCGGGACGGTCAGCGGCGGCAGCTCGGTCCCGGCCTCGACCTCGTCGTAACGCACCTTCGCGGCCACGTCAGCCTCCCACCTTCTGCTCGGCGGACTCCGTCTCGACGGCGCGCACGACCAGCATCATCAGCGACGTCACCACGTGCTCGCCGTCCGCGTCGTACACCTCGCCGCGCACCGTCACGAAGTCGTTGCCCGCCATCGACTTGATCGCCTCGATGCTCACCGTGACCGAGAGCCGGTCACCGGCCCGCACCGGGCGGGTGTAGGCGAACTTCTGGTCGCCGTGCACGACCCGGCTGAAGTCAAGCTCCAGGTCGGGGTCGTTGACCACCTGGGCGGCGGCCCGGTAGGTCAGCGCGAACGGGAAGGTCGGCGGCGCGATCACGTCGGGGTGCCCGAGCGACCGGGCGGCGTCGGCGTCGTAGTACGCGGGGTTGGCGTCGCCCACCGCCTCGGCGAACTCGCGGATCTTCTCCCGGCCCACCTCGTAGGCCTCGGTGGGCGGGTACGTACGCCCGACGTAGGACGGGTCGAGCGGCATCGGCACCTCCAGTGCTCCGGTGTGCGGTCCGGTACGGCCGGTGGCGCGAACGCACGGACCGGCTCAACGCCGTAAGGCCGCCCCCTGGCGTGGGGGCGGCCTTACGGTGGTGTCTTGGTCAGCGCGTCTCGCGGTGCGCGGTGTGCGCGTTGCAGCGCGGGCAGTGCTTCTTCATCTCAAGACGGTCCGGGTCGTTGCGCCGGTTCTTCTTGGTGATGTAGTTCCGCTCCTTGCACTCCACGCAGGCCAGCGTGATCTTCGGGCGGACGTCGGTGGCAGCCACGTGAGTGCTCCTTGACGGACGGACGGATTTAACGCAGCAAGAGTAGCCGATTGAAGGACCGATCCCGCAATCGGCTACACAGGGTAGCGGCGACCGGACTTGAACCGGTGACACAGCGATTATGAGCCGCTTGCTCTACCGACTGAGCTACGCCGCTGTGATGAACGGTTCCCCCCGCCGCTAGGCGGGGAACCCCGTCACATCAGAGCCCCAATACGGAATCGAACCGTAGACCTTCTCCTTACCATGGAGACGCTCTGCCGACTGAGCTATTGGGGCGAGCGAGGAAGACATTACACGCTCCGCCGCGATACGTGAAATCCGTATCGAGCCCGCACAACCCAACGTCTCCCGACGCTTCGCCGCCCCGTCACCCAAGCCCCGCGAGGCCACCCGCGCACCAGGGTGAACGCGTCCCACCAGCGGCTCCAGCGGATGCACGCCAACGTGTACGACAGCGCCGGTACGACTATTCCCCTCCTGCGCGATCGGCCGCCGCGCGGCCCATAGGCTCATGCCGCGTGATCTTGCGCGGTTACTCCGCGTGATCCTGTGTACCGACCAACGCCGCCCCCCACCGAGGAGCGCGATGACCGAGAGCGTGCCGTCGCAGCCGCACCAGCCCCAACCCCAGGGACGGCCGGAAACCGACGACGCCCCGGACGATCGCGCGCCCGCCCTGCTGCTCAGCGGCGCCCGACTGGGCGACGGGCGGCTGGTGGACGTACGGCTCAGCGGTGGCCGGATCGAGGCGGTCGGCACGGCGGGCAGTCTGGCCGCGCCGGACGCCACCGGCGGCACCCGGGTGGACCTCGCGGGCTATCTGCTGCTGCCCGCCCCCGCCGAGCCGCACGCGCATCTGGACTCGGCCCTCACCGCCGACTGCCCGGGGCCGCCGAGCGAGGCACAGCAGGACGTGCAGCGCCGGGTCACCGAGGCCGCGCTGCTGCAACTCGGCCACGGTGCCACCGCGTTGCGCACCCATGTACGGGTCGGCGACCTGCGCGGCCTGACCGCCCTGGAGGCCGTCCTGGAGTCCCGGCGGGCGCTGCGCGGCCTGGTGGAGCTGTCCGCGGTGGCGATGCCCCGGGTGCTCACCGGCGCCGCGGGCACCGAGGGCCTCGCGGCGCTGCGCGACGCCGTCAAGACCGGCGCCGACGTGGTCGGCGGCTGCCCCGACCTGGACCCGGACCCCACCGGCTACGTGGAGGCGGTGCTCGGGGTGGCCGCCGAGTTCGGCTGCGCGGTCGACCTGCACACCGAGGGCGGCGACCCGGCCCGGCTGGCCCGGCTGGCGGCGATGGCGGGCGGGCTGCGGCCCGGGGTGACCATCGGGCCGTGCACCGGGCTCGCCGCGCTGCCGCGGGAGGCGGCCGAGCGGGCCGCCGCGCGGCTCGCCGCCGCAGGGGTCTCGGTGGCCTGTCTGCCGCAGGGCGGTTGCGGGGCGCTCACCGGCGCCGCGTTCGGCGGCTACACGCCTGGGGTCGCGCGCCTGTTGCGCGGCGCGGGGGTACGGGTCACGGCGGGCGGCGGCGCGCTGCGGGACGCGGCCAATCCGGTCGGCCGCGGCGATCCACTGGAGGCCGCGTTCCTGCTGGCCTCGTACGGGGAGTGCGCGGCGCAGGCCGCGTACGAGGCGGTGAGCGGGCGGGCGCGCGAGGCGCTGGGCCTGCCCGAGGTGCGGGTCGAGGCGGGCTTTCCGGCGGAGCTGCTGGCGGTGCGCGGGCAACGGATCGACGCGGTCCTCTCGCTCGGCTACAGCCGGATCGTCATCCACCGGGGCCGGGTGGTCTCGCGCACCAGCGCGGTGCGCGAGTACGCGGACTGCGCGACCACGGCCGCGCTCGACCTGCCCCGGCAGTCCCGCAGCGGCGGCTCCACCCCGGCCTGAACCGGGCCGTCGCACAAGGCGGTTCGCTCCGGCGGCGAGTGTCAGTGGCCGGGCGTACGGTCGGGGGTATGCGCATCGTGATCGCTGGTGGACATGGCAAGATCGCGCAGCGGCTGGAGCGCCTGCTGGCCGCGCGCGGTGACGCCGTGGCCGGGATCATCCGCAATCCCGACCACGCCGAGGACCTGCGGGCGGACGGCGCCGATCCGATCGTCTGCGACCTGGAGCGGGCCACCGTCGACGAGGTGGCCGGCCATCTGCACGGTGCCGACGCGGTGGTCTTCGCCGCGGGCGCCGGGCCGGGCAGCGGCGCGGCCCGCAAGTGGACGGTGGACCACGCCTCGGCCGTGCTGTTCGCGGACGCGGCGCAGCAGGCAGGGATACGGCGCTATCTGATCGTCTCCTCGATGGGTGCCGACAGCGAGCCGCCCCCGGGCACCGACCTGGTCTTCGCCGAGTATCTGCGGGCCAAGGGCGCGGCCGACGAGGACGTGCGGTCCAGGCCCGGCCTGGACTGGACGGTGCTGCGCCCCGGGCAGCTCACCGACGCGCCCGGCACCGGGCATGTGACGCTGGCGGAGCGGACCGGCCGCGGCCCGGTACCCAGGGACGACGTGGCGGCGGTGCTGGCCGCGCTGCTGGAGGAGCCGCGCACGGCGGGCCGCACGCTGGAGCTGATAGAGGGCCCCGTGCCGATCGCGGAGGCGGTCAAGGCCGCCGCCGCGCACTGACTTTCCGTGGATTTCCTGTGCATTCGCTGTGCATCCACTCCGCGTACCGAAATGTTCGCGATGGGTGATGAACAGCACCGCGCCGATTAAAGGCAGCCCCAGGTGTTTCCAAAGCTTCTTCTTGTTCCGATGAGAAGTTCCTTGAATGTGACCGCCTTGGCATAGGGGACCCCAGCGGGTGACGAAGACTGCCGTACATGGCTACGACAGTCCTCGACCCGACCGTCCCCACCGGCGCGACCCGACGCGCGCCCTGGAGATCGCCGGTGGACCAACCCGCGTACGCGCGGCCGGCTCTGCTGGTCATCACCGTGCTCGCCGCCGTGCTCTACGCCTGGGGGATCAACCACAGCCAGTACCACACCTTCTACGCGAACGCCGCGCGCAGCATGACCGAGAGCTGGAAGGCGTTCTTCTACGGCTCCTTCGACCCGGGCAATTCCATCACGCTGGATAAGTTGCCTGGATTCCTCTGGCCACAAGCCATTTCGGCCCGCATCTTCGGATTTCACCCCTGGGCCCTGACGCTTCCTCAGGTAATTGAGGGGGTGGCCAGCCTTCTGGTGCTTTATCGGGTGGTCCGCCGTTGGGCCGGGGTCAACGCGGCGCTGATCGCCAGCGCGGCGTTCCTGGTCACGCCGGTCGCCGTGGGACTGTTCCGCACCGCGGTGGAGGACCCGCTGTTCACGCTGTGCGTGCTGCTGGCCGCGGAGGCCACCCAGCGCGCCGCGGAGGCGGGCCGCCTGCGTCCGCTCGTCATGGCCGGGGTCTGGGTCGGCATCGGGTTCCAGTCCAAGATGCTGGAGGCGTGGGCGGTACTGCCCGCGCTGGCGCTGCTGTATCTGATCTCGGCGCCGATGGCGCTGCGCAAGCGGCTGGCGCACATCGGAGTGTCCGCCGTCGTGATGGCCGCGGTCTCCTGCTCGTGGATGCTCGCCGTCACCCTCACCCCGGCCAAGGACCGGCCCTATGTGGACGGCACCACGAACAACTCCGCTTTCAGCATGGTCGTGGGCTACAACTTCCTGAACCGCTTCTCGTCGCTGGGGATCAGCGCGGCCTCCACCGGAAGCATCAGCGCCACCCAGGGCGGCGGCCATGGAGGCGGCCAGCACGGCGCGACCGGCACCCCGGCCGCGGGCCAGAACGCGGGCGGCCAGCACGGCATGGGCCAAAACGGCGGCCAGTCCGGGGCGACCACGCCCGGCCTGCCCGGCACGGCCGGGATGGGCCAGCACTCGGCTGCGGGCCACCGCGGTTCGCAGGCTCACCACCGCGGCATGCAGGGCGACTTCGGCGGCGCCTCCGGTTCCGCCTCCGCCCCAGGCCAGCACTTCGGTTCCGCTTCCGGTTCCGGGCAGTGGGCCTCGGGTGCCGCTCAGCAGACGGCCGGGCAGCAGACGGCCGGGCAGCAGTCGGCCGGGCAGCAGTCGGCCGCCGGGCACGGCGGGCAGCAGGGCCGTGGCGGCGGAGGCGGCGGCTGGGGCGGTGACCAGAACGGCTGGTCGAAGATGTTCGGCTCGTCGCTCGCCTCGCAGACCGGCTGGCTCTACCCGCTGGCCGCCATCGCCATCGTCTGCGGACTGTGGTGGCGCCGTGGCAAGCCCCGCACCGACCGGGTCCGCATCGGCTTCGTCCTGTGGGGCACCTGGCTGACCACGTACTTCCTGGTGTTCAGCGCGGGCAGCGTCGGCGGCCACACGTACTACATGGGGGTGATCGCGGTGCCGCTGGCGGCGCTCGCCGGTGGCGGGATGACGCTGCTGTGGCGCGCGTACCGGGCCGGTGGCCGCCGTGCCTGGGTGCTGCCCGGTGCGGTCGCCGCGACGGCCGCGTGGGGTGCGTACATAGCCAGCGGGTTCCCGACCTTCCTGCCGTGGCTGGCGCCCGCCGTGGGCGTGTTGGCGGTGGCCGCCGTCGTACTGCTCGTCCTCGCCCGCCCGGGCGGTGTCCGGTCCGGCGGGCGGCTCGCCCTCGCGGGTCTCGCCGCGTCGCTGGCGGCGGTGCTGTTCGCGCCCAGCGCCTGGGCGGTGCAGGTGTTCAACCCGTCGTACGGCAGTTCCGGCATGGGTTCGGTCGGTCCGTCCGGCATGGGCCACGGGGGCGGCGGCCACGGCCAGCCGAAGCTGGCGGCCGGTCGGACGGGCCAGCTGCCGTGGGGCGGCGCGGCGGGCGGCGCCCGCGGCGCGGGCGCGACGCACGGCGGCGGCATGGGCGGCTTCGGCGGCAGCGGCGGCCAACTGACCGCGCAGCAGCAGAGGTTGCTGGACTACACGACCGCCCACCGCGGTTCCGCGCAGTACGTGTTCGCCACCACGAGCTGGAGCGGCGCCTCCCCGTACATCCTCGCCAAGGGCGCCGAGGTGCTTCCGCTGGGCGGCTTCACCGGTCAGGTGCCGTTCCCCACCCAGAGCCAGTTCCAGCAGTTGGTGAGCTCGGGCAAGCTCAAGTACGTGCTGGTCGGCGGGAGCGGTCGGGGCATGGGAGCGATGTTCGGCAACAGCGACGCCGGTACGACGAGCACCGCCCAGATCACCAACTGGGTCAAGTCCAGCTGCACCCGGGTACCGGCCTCGGCCTACGGCGGAACGCAGTCGTCCGCGACGGCCGCCAACGGGTTCCCCGGCCCCGGCATGGGTGAGGCCAACGCCGCGCAGACCCTCTACCAGTGCGGCACCACCCGTTAGCCGGGCGAACCGCTGGTGGACCACCCGCCCCCGACCGGACACACGGGTCGGGGGCGGTGCCATGTCCGCACCGCGACGGCGCACCCCGGACGCCTCTCGAACGCAACGTAAGCTGCACGCAAAGCCGCTGGAGCGAGGAGGAGCGGGTGGGGCGGGACGCGATGCTCGGCGAGCGTTACGAGCTGGTCGAGCGGCTCGGTCATGGCGGCATGGGCACGGTCCACCGCGCCGTGGACCATCGGTTGCGGCGCACGGTGGCCGTCAAGCTGATGTCCGCGGAGCTGGCCCACCACCCTGAGTCGCGCGCCAGGTTCCAGCGCGAGGCACACGCCGTGGCGGCGCTCAACCACCCCGCGGTGGCGACCATCCACGACGTCGGAGAGGAACCGGATCCGGAAGGTCCACGGCCGTACCTGGTCATGGAGTACGTGCCGGGCGGCACCCTCGCCGAGGCGCTGCGCGACGGCCCCCTACCGATCACCAGGGCGGCCGCCCTGGCCGGTGAGGTGCTCGACGCCCTGGGGCACAGTCATCAACACGGCATCGTGCACCGGGACATCAAGCCGTCGAACATCATGCTCACCGGCCCCACCACGGTGAAGGTCCTCGACTTCGGCATCGCCAAGGCGCTCACCGAGGCCGCCACCCGGCTCACCGGCAGCGGCGCGGCCCCCGGCACGCCCGCGTACCTCTCGCCAGAGCAGATCAGCGGCGCGGAGATCGACCACCGCGCCGATCTGTACGCCATGGGGTGCCTGCTGTACGAACTGCTCACCGGGACACCGCCGTTCCGCGCGGACTCACCGTTCGCCGTGATGCACCAGCACGTGTACGCCGAGCCGGTGCCGGTCGGCCGGCTTCGAGCCGAGGTGCCGCCCGCGGTGGAGGCGGTGGTCGCACGGGCGCTGCGCAAGGATCCAGCGGATCGTTTCCCCGACGCGGAGTCCATGCGGGCCGCGCTGGCACAGGCGGCCGGCAAGGCGCAGGCGGCCGGCAAGGCGCAGGCGGCCGGTCAGGCGCAGGCGGCCGGTCAGACGGAGGCGGCTGGTCAGGCCGAGGCGGCGACCCTGCGGGTGGCGGCACCTGAACAGGCGTCGGCCGTATCGGCGATACCTGAACAGGAGTCGGGCGTATCGATTGCGGCACCTGAACAGGCGTCCTCCACACCGACGGGGACGCCTGTTCAGCAGGCGGCGCGCAAGGCCGTTCCGGAACCCGTACCGGAACCCGCGCAGCGACTCCGGCGCGCGCTTCGGCCGTCCAGCGCCGGCGCGTTGGCGCTGGTTGGTTGCGTACTGTCGTTCCTGTGCGCCCGCGCGCAGGCGGTGGAGACCGCACACTTCGGCCAAGTCGCCGTCGTCGCAGGCCTGTTGGGCCTTGTCGCGCTACCGGTGTCGCCCCGGCTGTCCTGCGTGGTCGCCTGGGGGCCGGTGGCGGAGGCCGTCGCGGTCAACTCCGAGCTGCGCCGGGCGAACCTGGGGTGGGACAGCTCGTACGCCAGCATCGCCCTGATGCTGGCGATGGCAGCAGCCGTCTGTCTCGCCCGCGCCGCCCGCGACCGCGGCGACGCCGCCTTCGCGGTGGTCGCCTTCTGGCTCACCGGCACCGCGGCCGTCTGGTACTTCCTGGACGACCTGCACAAGCTCGCCGTCTTCTACGTGCTGCTGGCGGCGGCCACCGCCGCGGCGGGCGCCCAGGAACTCACCGGGTGGCACCGCCGCCGGACCGCCGACCGCCGAACGCCCGGCCAGGCGCGGCGTACGCCCGCCCGCGTAACGACCGGCGGGTAGTCCGGCGCGGCGGCGCAAGCCGTCCGCCGCGCCGCCGCGCGGCCGGTGATCAGGGCATTCGCGCCCCCAACGCCTGGAGGGCCTGCGGCACCGGCTGGTAGAAGGTCTCGCCTCCCGAGGTGCAGTTGCCGCTGCCGCCCGAGGTGATCCCCAGCGCGCTCGCCCCGTCGAACAGCGGGCCGCCGGAGTCGCCCGGCTCGGCGCACACATCGGTCTGGATCAGGCCGTTGACCTGGCCCTGCGAGTAGTTGACCGTGGCGTTCAGGCCGGTGACATGCCCGGCGTGCACACCGGTGGTGGAGCCGCTGCGCTGGACCGACTCGCCGGTGATGGCGTCGGCGGCCTGGCTGATGGGCTGCGTGCCGCCGTTGTAGAGGTCCACCGCACTGGGGTGGGCGACGGCGGCGGTGTACCGCACCAGCGCGTAGTCGTGGCCGGGGAAGGTGGACGACTCGGTGACCGCGATCTGCGGGCCGTTCTGGGTGGCGGACCAACTGCTGACGGCGTTGCCGCAGTGTCCGGCGGTCAGGAAGTACGGTTGGCCGCCCTTGACGACGTTGAACCCGAGCGAGCAGCGCGCGCTGCTGCCCCAGATCGCGTCGCCACCCGCGATCAGCGGTCTGAGCAGCGCCGACGTTCTGCGTACCGCCACCCCGTCGCCCAGCGCGCGGGCGACCGCGGTCAGCCTCACCATGTCCGTGCCCGCGACCGTGCGGTCGGCGGTCACCACCAGTTGGTTGACCCGCGGGTCCTCGGCCCACGCGGTGCCCGGGATGGCGGCCTGGGCGTCGAGTACCGCGCGGTCCGCGTCCAGCAGGGCCTGCGAGTTGTGCACGAGCTTCGGTACGGCGCCCGCGCCGCGCACCATGGCGGCGGAGTCGTTGTCGAGGACGTTGACCACGAGCTGCCGCGTGGCGGCGTCGTAGTAGGAACCGGCCGACGCGCCCTTCAGCTGCGTGGCCAGTGTGGTGGCGAGATGGGCGGCCTGGACTGCGGAGACGGGGTTCGGGGCGGGGGTGGGTGACGCGCTGGCGTGCGGTGGGGCGAGCGTCACAGCCATGAGAGCGGTCGCCGCCGCACCGAACAGGGCCGCGCGCCGCGCAGGCATCCGACGGTTCTTCAACTCAGGACCTCCAGAGGGGCAGTGGGCCTGACAACGGCGCCGCCCAGTACCGGAGAACCGGCAAATGCCATATCTCCGACAAGCCGCGCCTGTCCTCAGAGTCTGCCGTCCAGGTCTCCCCGCCCCCCGCCGCCAGCACATCAGGTACGGACCACGTTCACCCGTACGTGGCCGCCACCCTCCCCCGAGCCCCACCCCACCGCCCCACCGACCGACGCCCCCCGCCCCCGAAAACGCGGACGGCCCCCGATCCGCGTCTCCGCGAACCAGGGGCCGTTTCTTCCATGTGGCGGCGGCAGGGTTCGAACCTGCGTAGGCGTAAGCCGACAGATTTACAGTCTGCTCCCTTTGGCCGCTCGGGCACACCGCCAGGAATGTTGTCGCTCGGGCGCCGCTCGCGCGGAACTCCGTGGCAACGACGTAAACGATACCTGATGACCGGGGGTGGTCCGCCACCCGGTTGATCAGCACCGCGGCGGGTGGCGATGGCTACCCTTGCGGGTACGGCCCGGGCGCGCGGCGTGTGGTCCGCACCGGTGGTGTGCGCCCGCTCGTCCCCGGTCCGTTCCCCCGAGCATCCGACGCAAGGAGCCAACTGAACATGGCCGACTCCAGTTTCGACATCGTCTCGAAGGTCGAGCGGCAGGAGGTCGACAACGCCCTCAACCAGGCCGCCAAGGAGATCTCGCAGCGCTACGACTTCAAGGGCGTCGACGCCTCGATCGCCTGGTCCGGCGACAAGATCGAGATGCGCGCCGGCGGCGAGGAGCGAGTCAAGGCGGTCCTCGACATCTTCGAGTCCAAGCTGGTCAAGCGTGGGATCTCGTTGAAGGCGCTGAAGGCGGGCGACCCGCAGGCGTCCGGCAAGGAGTACAAGATCACCGCCTCCCTGGAGGAGGGGATCTCGCAGGAGAACGCCAAGAAGGTCGCCAAGATCATCCGTGACGAGGGCCCGAAGGGCGTCAAGGCCCAGGTCCAGGGCGACGAGCTGCGCGTGAGCTCCAAGAGCCGGGACGACCTGCAGGCCGTCATCGCCCTGCTCAAGGGCAAGGACCTGGACTTCGCGCTGCAGTTCGTCAACTACCGCTGAGCACGCCTCCCAGGGGCCTCACCGCACCCGTGGTGAGGCCTCAGCGGGTGGCGAAGGGGCGGTCGGTGGGGACGACCTCGCGGCCCAGCGGGGTCAGGGATATCGGGATCAGCTTGAAGTTGGCGATGCCCAGCGGGATGCCGATGATCGTGGCGCACAGCGCGATGCCGGTGATGATGTGGGCGATGGCCAGCCAGATCCCGGCGAGGATCAACCACACCAGGTTCCCGAGGAACGAGCCGACGCCCGCGTCCCGCCGTACCACCGTGGTACGGCCGAAGGGCCACAGCGCGAAGCCCGCGATACGGAACGCGGCGATGCCCCACGGGATGGTGAGGATCAACACGAACATGACGATCCCGGCCACCGCGTAGCCGAGCGCCATCCAGACGCCGCAGAGCAGCAACCAGATGACGTTGAGCACGGTCTTCACCGGCGGCCTCCGGACATTTCCTCCAGGCGGGCGATGCGCTCCGCCATCGGCGGGTGGGTGGAGAAGAGCTTGGACGCGTCCGCGGCGCGGAACGGGTTGGCGATCATCATGTGGCTGGTGGTCTCCAACCGCGGCTCCGGCGGCAGCGGAAGCTGCTGGGTGCCGATCTCCAGCTTTCGCAGCGCGGAGGCCAGGGCGAGCGGATCGCCGGTGAGCCGGGCGCCCGAGGCGTCCGCCTCGTACTCCCGGGAACGGCTGACCGCCAGCTGGATCAGGGACGCCGCCAGCGGGCCGAGGATCATCATCAGGAGCAGGCCGATGATGCCGGGGCCCTCGTCGTCGTCGGAGCGGCCGACCGGGATCAGCCAGGCGAAGTTGACCAGGAACATCACCACGGAGGCGAGCGCTCCGGCGACCGACGAGATCAGGATGTCGCGGTTGTAGACGTGGCTGAGCTCATGGCCGATGACACCGCGCAGTTCGCGCTCGTCCAGGATCCGCAGGATGCCCTCCGTGCAGCAGACGGCGGCGTTGCGCGGGTTGCGGCCGGTGGCGAAGGCGTTGGGGGCCTCGGTCGGGGAGATGTAGAGCCGGGGCATGGGCTGCCGGGCGGCCGTCGACAGCTCGCGCACCATGCGGTACAGGGCGGGCGCCTCGAACTCGCTCACCGGGCGGGCCCGCATCGACCGCAGGGCGAGCTTGTCGCTGTTCCAGTACGCGTACGCGTTGGTGCCCAGCGCGACGAGTACCGCGACGATCAGACCGGTGCGCCCGAAGAAGCTGCCCACGACGATGATGAGCGCGGACAGTCCCCCCAGGAGTGCGGCGGTCTTCAGCCCGTTGTGCCGGCGGTGCACGGTAGCCCTCCAAGACGTGCGGTGGGAACTCTCCTTCCACCCTCCAGTGGACCCTCCCGTACTGGTCAACGCCACGCGACAGCCCCCGGTTCCCGGGGGCGGCCCGCCTGCCGTCCCCGTACGGGTGAACCTCGCGGGAGGCTTAGAACAGCGAGCCGGAGGCGAACCGCAGCACCAGTTGGGGCGCGCCGGACAGCGCGACGCCGACCACCGCGGCGGCGGCGATCGCGGCCGTGAGGGTCGCCGGAGACCGCACCGTCGGCGCCGCCTGCCCGGCGACCGGCTCGGGCCGCATGAACAGCAGGGCCGTCCAGCGCAGGTAGTAGTAGAGGGCGATCACCACGTTCACGGCCATGATCACCGCGAGCCAGCCGAGACCGGCGTCGACCGCCGAGGAGAAGACCACGACCTTGGCGAACAGCCCGATGATCCCCGGCGGCAGCCCGGCCAGACAGAGCAGGAAGAACGCCAGCGCCAGGGCGGCGAGCGGTCGCCTGGCGTACAGGGCGCGGTAGTCGGCGATACGGTTCGCCGCGTTGGAGCGCAGCACCAGCGCGGCGACGCCGAACGCTCCGAGGTTCACCACCGTGTACATCAGCGCGTACGAGACCGTCGCGCCGATCTGGTGGCCCTGGTCGCTGACGTAGCCCGCGGCGGCCAGCGGGACCAGCAGATAGCCCGCCTGGCCGATCGAGGACCAGGCCAGCAGCCGCACCGCGCTGCGCGCCTGTTCAGGACGCTGGCGCAGCGCGGCCACGTTGCCCACGCTCATGGTCAGCGCGGCGAGCACGGCGAGCGCCGGACCCCACACGTCGCCGTACGGCCGGAAGCCGATCACCGTCACCAGGATCAGTCCGGAGAAACCGGCGGCCTTGCCCACCACCGACAGATAGGCGGCGACCGGAAGCGGCGCTCCCACATAGGTGTCCGGCACCCAGAAGTGGAAGGGCGCGACGGCGAGTTTGAACGCGAAGCCCACCAGAGTGAGCACCGCGCCGGTCCTGGCGAGCGTGGCCAGTTGGGCGGGCGCGTGGCCGAGCCCGTCGGCCAGCGCGGTCAGGTGCAGGGTGCCGGTGGCCGCGTAGACGAAGCTCACTCCCATCAGCATCACCGCCGTCGCGGTGACCGAGGACAGGAAGAACTTCAGCGCGGCCTCACTGGACAGCCGGTCCCCGCGGCGCAGTCCGACCAGCGCGAACGACGGCAGCGAGACCACCTCAAGCGCCACCACCAGGGTCGCCAGGTCGCGGGAGGCGGGCAGCAGCGCGGCGCCCGCCGCGGAGGACAGCAGCAGGAACCAGAACTCCCCTTGCGGCAGCCGGTCCTGGTTGTGCAGCGACAGCAGCGCGGTCAGCAACGCGCCGCCGATCACCAGGAGTTGGATGACGAGCGTGAAGTGGTCCGCCACGTAACTGCAGTTGTGCGCGCCGGTGGTGAGGCAGAAGGTGCTCCGGTCGCCGCGCAGCAGCGGCAACAGGGCCAGGCCCGCCAGCACCAGCCCGCCCACCGAGGCCCAGCCGAGCAGCGCCTTGCGCGCCTCGCCGACGAACAGGTCGGCGACCAGCACGGCCAGCGCGACGACCGCGATGATCGTGGGAGGGGCGATCGCCAGCCAGTCGACGGACTGGACCAGCCCTCCGGCGAGTTCGGTCATCAGTGGCCTCCCAGCAGGGTGCGTACGGCCGGGTCGGTGAGGCCGAGCAGAGCCGCGGGCCACAGGCCCGCCAGGACGGTGAGCGCGACCAGCGGCGACCACGCGGCGAATTCATAGCCCCGCACGTCGGGCAGCCGTACCGCCGCCGCGGCGCGGTCACCCATGCACACCCTGCGCACCACGCCCAGCAGATAGGCGGCGGTGAGCAGGGTGCCGAAGGCGGCCAGCGCCATATACGTCAGATACGCCGGGCGGCTCAGGCCCGCCGCCGGGTGGAAGGAGCCGAACATGGCGAGCATCTCGCCCCAGAACCCGGCCAGTCCGGGCAGCCCCAGCGAGGCGACGGCGCCGAAGGCGAGCAGCCCGCCCAGGCGGGGCGCGGTGCCGTAGAGCGCGGCGCCGCCGTCGCCCGCGAGTTGGTCCAGGTCGGTGCTGCCGTAGCGCTCCTTGACGGCGCCGACCAGGAAGAACAGCAGGCCGGTGATGAGGCCGTGGGCGATGTTGGCGAACAGAGCGCCGTTGACCCCGGTCGAGGTGAGCGTCGCGATGCCCAGCAGCACGAAGCCCATGTGGCCGACGGAGGAGTACGCGATCAGCCGCTTGAGGTCGCCGCTGTTGCCCTTGCGGCCCAGGGCCAGGCAGGCCAGCGAACCGTAGAGGATGCCGACGACCGCGAACGCGCCCAGGTACGGCGCGAAGAAGTGCGCGCCCTGCGGTGCGATCGGCAGCACGATCCGCACCAGCCCGTAGGTGCCCATCTTCAGCAGCACACCGGCGAGCAGCACCGAACCGGTGGTGGGCGCCGAGGTGTGGGCGTCGGGCAGCCAGCTGTGCAGCGGCCACATCGGGGCCTTGACGGCCAGGCCGACGCCGATGGCGAGCACCGCGATGATCTGGGTGCTGTGGCTGAGCTTCGAGCCGTTGTCAGTGGCGAGTGCCACCATGTCGAAGGTGCCTGCCTTGAGGCCGATCAACAGCAGGCCCAGCAGCATGACGACGGAGCCGAGCAGCGTGTAGAGGATGAACCGGAAGGCGGCGCGGTCTCTGCCCGCACCGCCCCAGCGGGCGATGAGGAAGTACATCGGGATGAGCACCATCTCGAACGCCAGGAAGAACAGCATCAGGTCGAGCACCGCGAAGGTGCCCAGGGTGCCGGCCTCCAGGACGAGGAGGAGTGCGACGAACGCCTTGGGGGCGGGCCCCTCGGGCGTCTTGAAGTAGGCGTGCACAGCGCACAGGAAGGTGAGCAGCGCGGTGAGGACGATCAGCGGAAGTGAGACGCCGTCCACCCCGAGGTGGATACGGATGCGCAGCGCCGGAATCCAGCTGAGGTCGGTGGTGCCCTGCATACGCGCCGAGTGGCCGTAGTCGAACCCGGCCGCCAGCGCGATCGACAGCAGCAGTACCGCACCCGTGACGGACACGCCGTGCCGTAGCACGGCCTGGTCGGGATCGCGGCCCTTGAGCCCGGGCGGCACGGGCAGCAGGGCGCCGATCGCGCCCAGCAGGGGCAGGACGACCAGCGCCACGAGGACGTACTGGAGGGCGGTGGCGTTCACGGCTCAGGCTCCGGTGGCGACGAGGACGGCGAGGACGACGGCGCCGGCGAGCAGTGCGCTGAGGTAGGTCTGCACATTGCCGGTCTGTGTGCGGCGGACCACCGCGCCCAGCAGCCGGGGGGTGGCTCCGGCGCCCTGTACGTACGTCTCGACGACCTCACGGTCGAGGAAGCGGACGAGGCTGGACGCGGCGAGCACGGGGCGGACGAACAGCGTCGAGTACACGGCGTCGAGATGGAAGCCGTGCGCCGCGTGCCGGTGCAGCGGGCCGAGGAGCAGCCTGCCGGGGTCGGCGGGGTCGGGGGCGGCGGCGATGTCGCCGTACGCCTGCTCGTGGGTGGCGATGGCGACCGCCTCGGTGGCGCCGGGCTCGGGCTCCACGTCGGTGACCACGGCGCCGAGCGGTGCGCGGCGCGCCGCGGTGACCCGCCAGGCCGCTGAGGTGACCGCCACGCCGACCAGGGCGAGGCCGACGCCGACGACCGACGTGGTCAGGGTCGGGTTGAGCGGTGTGCCGTCGAACCACTTCGGCAGCGCGCCGACGGCCACGCCGAGGGCCAGCGCCGGGATCGCCAGCACCCACAGCACGGCGTTCATCACCACCGGCTGCCGGTGCGCCGCGGGGGCCTGGCCGCCACTGCCGCGGAAGGCCAGCAGGTAGAGCCGGGTCGCGTAGGCCGCGGTGAGCAAGGCGGTGAGCAGGCCCGCGATTAGTACCGTCCAGCCGACCGCCGCCGGTACGTGCGGCTGGTGGCCGCCCGCGGCGTGTTCGGCGGCGCGCAGCACGGACTCCTTGGAGAAGAACCCGGAGAACGGCGGCAGCGCGGCCAGCGCGGCCAGCGCGATGGTGAACGTCCACATGGCGTCCGGCACGCGCTCGCGCAGGTCGCGCATCCGGGACATGGCGGCCAGCGAGTTGGTGCCCGCGGCGTGGATCAGCACGCCCGCGCCGAGGAACAGCAGGGCCTTGAACACACCGTGGCTGAGCAGGTGGAAGACGGCGGCACTACGGTCGCCGACGGCCAGCGCACCGGTCATGTAGCCGAGCTGCCCGATGGTGGAGTACGCCAGGACGCGCTTGATGTCGTCCTGCGCCAGCGCGGCGAGCGCCGAGCCGATCATGGTGACCGCGGCCATGACCGCCAGCACCGCCAGCACGGCGGCGGAGAGCGCGAAGACCGGCAGCAGCCGGGCGACGAAGTAGACACCGGCCGCGACCATGGTGGCCGCGTGGATCAGCGCGGAGACCGGGGTGGGGCCCGCCATGGCGTCCGGCAGCCAGGTGTGCAGCGGGAACTGGGCGGACTTTCCCGCCACGCCGCCGAGCAGCAGCAGCGCGATCAGCGTCGGGTGGTGCAGTTGCCCGCTGGCGGCGGCGGTGAGGACGCCGTTGATCCGGAACGTCCCGGCGTCGGCGGCGAGCGCGAAGAGGCCGATCAGGAACGGCACGTCGCCGAGCTTGGTGACCAGGAACGCCTTGATCGAGGCCGACCGGGCCTGCGGGGTCTCCCAGTAGTGCCCGACCAGGAAGTACGAGCAGATGCCCATGACCTCCCAGCCGACCAGCAGCACCATCAGGTCGCCCGAGTAGACGACCAGCAGCATGGCCGCCGTGAACAGCGAGACCAGGGCCGCGTACGACGGATAGCGCGGGTCGTCGCGCAGATAGCCGGTGGAGTAGATCTGCACGCAGGTCGCCACCAGCCCGACCAGCACCGCGATCAGCACCGCGAAGCCGTCGAGGTGCAGCGCGAGGTCGACGGGGACGGAGCCGGTCGGGGTGAGCCGGGTGCCCGCGTCGGTCGCCGGGCCGGTGCCCTGGCGGACCGCCACCAGCACCGCCAGCACGAACGCGGCGAGCGTGGGCAGCACCGCCAGCGGGCGTACGAAGCCGGGGGCGCGGCGGCCCAGCAGCAGCCCGGCGGTGGCGCCCAGGAACGGCAGGAGGGGGACGAGGGCGGCGAGGGTCGTCAGGGTCACGCGGTCTGCTCCCTGGCGCGAAGTGCCTGCTCGGCGGCGGTGTCGGCGGGATTGTCAGTGGTGGGTGCGATGCTGGCTGAGCCAGCGTCGGGAAGGGTCCCGGTGTCGGCCAGATCGGTGAGCTTGTCGACGTCCGAGGTGCCCCGGTTGCGGTAGACGAGCAGCACGATCGCGAGGCCGATGCCGATCTCCGCGGCGGCGATGGTGATGGTGAACAGGGTGAGCGCCTGGCCCGCGTGCAGGGTGTCGCGGAGCCAGACGTCGAACGCCACGAGGTTGAGGTTGACGGCGTTGAGCATCAGCTCGACGGACATCAGGACGAGGATCGCGTTGCGCCGGGCGAGGACCCCGTACAGGCCGACGCAGAACAGGAGGACGGCGAGGACGGCCGGATAGGCGAGGTGCATCAGCTCTCCCCGGTCTTCCGCTTGGACAACGCACCGAGTCCGGTCAGCGCACCGGGCGTGGCCGAGGCGGCACGCCCGGCGGGGGCACCGCGCCTGGACAGCACGATCGCGCCGACGAGCGCGGCCAGCAGCAGTACGGACAGCGCCTCGAACGGCAGCACCCAGTGCCGGAAGAGGACCGCGCCGGTCACCTTGGTCGACCCCTGGGCGGCGCCACCCAGGTCGATCCAGGTCGAGCGGAACGCGTCCACGACCACCCACACCAGCGTGGCCGCGGCGGCCACGGCGACGATGAGCGCCGCCCAGCCGTTGCCGGAATCGGCGTCCGGGGAACGGCCGATGGGGGCCCTGGTGAGCATCAGCCCGAACAGAAGGAGGACGACCACGGAACCGACGTAGATCAACACCTGTACCCAGGCGATGAATTCGGCGGTGAGCAGCAGGTACTCGATGGCGAGGCCGCCCAGCGCCACCACCAACCACAGTGCCGCGTGCACCAGTTGCCTGGTGGTCACGGTGACCAGGGCCGCGCCGAGCGTGGCGATCCCGACCAGCACGAAGGCGATCTCCACCCCGGACGGCGACATGAAGCCGGGGTGCGCGACAGCGAGGGTCATGCGTCGCCCTCCTGTGGCTCCGTCTCCCGCGCGGCCGTCTCCTGGGCGGCGGCCAGCTTCTCCGCCGTCTTGCGGGCGGCGGCGATCTCCTTCGGCTCCTCGGCACCGGGGTCGAGGGCGGGCGGAGTCGGCACCGTCCACATCCACTCGCGGAGCTTGTCCCGCTCGTGGGTCAGCTCATGGATGTCGGTCTCGGCGTACTCGAACTCCGGCGACCAGAACAACGCGTCGAAAGGACAGACCTCGATGCAGATACCGCAGTACATGCACAGCGAGAAGTCGATGGCGAAGCGGTCCAGGACGTTGCGGCTGCGCTCCCGTCCGCCGGGCGCGGCGGGCGGCACCGTCTCCTTGTGGGAGTCGATGTAGATGCACCAGTCGGGGCACTCGCGGGCGCACAGCATGCAGACCGTGCAGTTCTCCTCGAACAGCGCGATCACCCCGCGGCTGCGCGGCGGCAGTTGCGGCGGCGCGTCCGGGTACTGGTGGGTGACCGAGCGGCGGGTCATCGTCCGCAGGGTGACGGCCAGCCCCTTGGCCAGGCCATGCCCAGGAAGGGGGCTCATGAGATCACCACCTTGACGATGCCGGTGAGGGCGATCTGGGCGAGGGCGAGTGGGATGAGCACGGTCCAGGCGAGCTTCTGCAACTGGTCCTCACGCAGCCGTGGGTAGGTCACCCGCAGCCAGATGACGACGAAGGCGAGCAGCGCGGTCTTCACCAGGGTCCACAGCCAGCCGAGGCTGCCGGACAGCGGTCCGTGCCAACCGCCGAGAAACAGCACGGTGGTCAGCGCGCACAGCACGACGATTCCCGCGTACTCGGCGAGCAGGAACAGGGCGAACCGCAGGCCGGTGTACTCGGTGTAGGCGCCGAAGATGATCTCGGAGTCGGCGACCGGCATGTCGAACGGCGGACGTTGCAGTTCGGCCAGGCCCGCGGTGAAGAACACCAGCCCGCCGACGATCTGCCAGGGGATCCACCACCAGTGGAAGGCCTGCACGATCCCGGGCAGTGAGACCGTGCCCGCCGCCATCGCGACCGATCCCGCGGCGAGCAGCATCGGCAGCTCGTACGCCATCAGCTGGGCGGCGGTCCGCAGACTGCCCAGCAGGGAGAACTTGTTGGCCGAGGCCCAGCCCGCCATGAGCGAGCCGAGCACACCGACGCCCATCACGGCGAGCACGAAGAACAACCCGGCGTCGATGGCCTGCCCGACGAACCCGTTCGGGCCGACCGGGATGGCGATCAGCACCAGCAGGTAGGGCAAGAGGGAGACCGCCGGGGCGAGTTGGAAGATCCGCCGGTCGGCGCCCGCCGGAACCACGTCTTCCTTCTGCGCGAACTTCACACCGTCCGCGACGAGTTGCGCCCAGCCGTGGAAGCCACCGGCGTACATCGGGCCGAGTCGGCCCTGCATGTGGGCCATGACCTTGTGCTCGGTCTGGCCGACGACCAGCGGCAGCACCAGGAAGACCACCAGGACGGCGACCAGCCGAAGGACGACGTCAAGCGTGCCGTTCATCGTGTGTCGCCTCCTTCGTCACTCTGGCCTTCGGTGGTCTCCGCGTCAGGCCGCGGCTCGGCCGCGCCGCGCTCCGGCGCGGCCGGTTGCGGACCCTCCGGTTCCGCGGACTCCGGCTGCGCGGCGGTCGGTTCCGGCTGCGCAGGCTCCGGCTGCGCGGCGTTCGGTTCCGGAGCCTCCGGTTCCGCAGCGTCCGGCCGCGAGCGCTCCGCCCCCGCCACGCCCGGTTCCGGCTTCACGACCCCAGAGACCGGAGCCTCCGGTTCCGCAACGTCCGACCGCGCAACGTCCGACGGCGCAGCCTCCGGCCGCGCGCCCTCCGGAGCCGCCGCCTCCCGGGGCTGGTTCCACGGCGCATCGGACGTGCGCCTGCGCGGAGCCGGGCGCTCCGGGGCAGGCGCGCCCTCAACCGTGGACTCCGCGGCGGGGCGCTGACTGGCCGAGCCCTCCGAAACACTGCGGGCCCGCCGAGCCGGACGCTCGCCAGCCGGACGCTCGCCAGCCGCACCCGCGGCCGCCGCCTGACTGGCCGAGCCCTCCGAAACACTGCGGGCCCGCCGAGCCGGACGCTCGCCAGCCGGACGCTCGCCAGCCGGACGCTCGCCAGCCGCACCCGCGGCCGCCGCCTGACTGGCCGAGCCCTCGGAGACGCTGCGGGTGCGCCGGGCCGGGCGCTCGCCAGCCGCTGCCGCGCGGGCCGGGCGGGCCGGTGCGGGCGGAAGCTGGCCCTTGAGCGGGCCCCACTCGTTGGGGTCGGGCACGCCGGGCGGCAGCATCTGGCGCCGCTTCGGGCCACCGTGCGCAGCGCCCGCCGCAGGCTCCCCCGGTTCCTTGGCCCCCGGCCAGGCCTTGGCCACCCGCGCCGCCAGGACGAAGTCCTTGCGCAGCGGATGCCCCTCGAAGGTCTCCGGGAGCAGCAGCGGAACCAGATGCGGGTGGCCGGTGAAGCCGACGCCGAACATCTCGTGCGTCTCCCGCTCGTGCCAGGCCGCACCGGCGTATACGCCGGTGGCGGTGGGCAGTTCGGGCGCGTCGTGCGGCACGGTGGTGCGCAGCACGAGGTGCCGGACGCCGCCGTGCCCCGGGTCGGCGACATGGGCGCAGATCCGCAGACCGGTACCGGGCTCGTCGACCGCGCTCAGCCAGTCGAAGTAGGTGCAGCCCAACTGGTCGCGGGCGGTCTCCAGCGCGGTGATCCACGAGGCGGCCGGGACGTCCACGGTGAGCAGGCCGTACGCCTCCTCCGCCGTCGCCTCCGCGCCGAAGATCTCGGCGGCGGCCTCCGGCAGCCGGTCGAACGCGGTCATCTGCCGCCCTCCCCTGGGGCGTCCGTCGCGGGCGCGGGCGGAGCGGGCGCGGGCGGGGCGGGCACCAGCCCGCTGCTCAACGCGGTGGCCGAGGGCCGCCCGGCACCCGTGCCGTCCCCGTACCGCTCGCCGAGCGACTCGCGGGCGATCTTCTCCTGGAGCTTGAGGATGCCCTGCAGCAGCGCCTCGGGCCGCGGCGGGCAGCCGGGCACGTAGACGTCGACCGGGATGATCTGGTCGACGCCCTTGGTGACGGAGTACGAGTCCCAGTACGGGCCGCCGCAGTTGGAGCAGGCGCCAAAGGAGATGACGTACTTCGGTTCCGGCATCTGCTCGTAGAGCCGCTTGACCGCGGGCGCCATCTTGTCGGTCACCGTGCCGGAGACGACCATCAGGTCCGCCTGCCGCGGGCCGGGCGCGAACGGGATGACCCCGAGCCGGATGAAGTCGTGCCGGGCCATCGACGCGGCGATGAACTCGATCGCGCAGCAGGCCAGGCCGAAGTTGAACACCCACAGGCTGTAGCGGCGGCCCCAGTTGAGCACCACCTTCATCGGCTCGGGGGCCAGCCGGGCCAGCGTGCCGAGCCGCCTGGGCTCCGGCAGCGGCAGGGGGTTGGTCTGTGGCGTCACGTCCATTCCAGGACGCCCTTCTTCCATGCGTACAGCAGCCCGACGGCGAGGAAGCCGATGAAGACGAACATCTCCACCAGCGTGGTGCCGCCGAACCCGGGTGCGGCGAAGACCGTCGCCCACGGGAACAGATAGATCGCGTCCACCGCGAAGATCACGTAGAGGAAGGAGTACACGTAGTAGCGGATCTGGGTCTGCGCCCAGCCCTCGCCGACCGGGTCGACGCCGCACTCGTACGTCAGCATCTTCTCCCGCGTCGGCGCCACCGGCCGCAGCAGGTGGCCGGCCGCGAAGGCCACGGCGACGAAGAGTACGCCGACGACGGCCACCAGGCCGACGACCGAGTAGGCGTGGAAGTACCCAGCCGCCAGGTGCGCGTCAACCGCGCCCCTGACGCCGCCCATGGCGTCGGCGCTCGACACGGTGGCCACGGTCGCCTCCGGCACGTCCGCCCCTCGTTCCTCTTTCCGTCCCGGCCCGCCGTCCGGTCCGGGACGACGGCTGGGAGGTTTCTTCAGACTCTTTAGACGATCTGTACGCACGCGAGTCTATGGCCTGCCCAGGACAGCGGGCTGCCGAGGGACGCAGGTCCGCCCACCCACCGGTGGGGAAAACCCCACCTTCTCCCCCCAACACCCCCCATGGCGCGCCCACCGGCGAGCCGGGCAGTCTTACATCATGAACACCCGTGCCCTGGACGAGACCGCCCACGAGAGCGCCGAGGACGGCGAGTCCCGGCCGTCGCCGCCGGTGCGGCTGGCCTTCGGCGCGGCGACGTGGAAGGAGATCGCGCACCTCCTGCTCAACCTGCCGGTCGACCTGATCGGCTTCGCCTACGTCGTGATCGTCCTCACCCTGGGCATCGGTCTGTCGGTGACGGTCATCGGTCTGCCGCTGCTGGCGGGCGGGCTGCTGGGCTGCCGGCTGCTGGGCCGCATGGAGCGGGCCAGGGTACGCGCGCTGCTGGGCGAGCGGATCGACGAGCCGCGGCGGCTGCGCTCCCGGGACGGCGGCCTGTTCGGCTGGCTGTGGACCACGATCAAGGACCCGGTCGCCTGGCGGCACGCGCTGTACTTCTTCATCCGGCTGCCGTGGGGTGTGCTGACCTTCGCGCTGGCGGTGGTGCTGCTGGTGGTCGGCTGGCCGGTGCTGCCGTGGGTGGCCCGCGCGCTGGCCAACGCCGACCGGGCGATGGCCCGCGGTCTGCTGTCGCCGTCGGACGAACTGGAGCGCAGGATCGCCGAGTTGGAGAGC
>JBAGJY010000016.1:0-157260 GCA_037034305.1 Streptomyces sp. PLK1-5 | reverse complement strand
GCCGGTCGTCCACGCGCTCCTGCACCACTCGCACTGTCCCGTCGCCCTGGTTCCGGACCGCGGGGGTCAGGCGCCCTGAGGGACCGTGCGTCGCGCGAATCGTGTACGTCCGGTACCGCCACGGGCCGGTCGCAGGGCCCGGTGACCAGGGGCAGGCCCGCGTCAGCGCGACGGGTCAGTGCGGTTCGAACCGCCTGTGCCGTGCTGACACGAGCTGGCACTCGACGTCCACCACGCCTTCGACCGCTCGTGTCAGGCGGACCGCGATGGGGACGAGCGAAGCGTCCGCCACCTGGCCGCGCAGCACGGCGACGCCCTGGTCGACGGTGACGTCGACCGGCGGCGAGCCGCTGGGGAAGAGCAGCCCGATGATGTCGCGCCGGATCTCCTCCTCGATGTCCTGGTCACCGCGCATGAAGACCTTCAGCAGGTCACCGCGGCTGACCACGCCCACCAGGCGCCCTTCGACGTCGATCACCGGCAGGCGTTTGACGTGCGCGTGCGCCATGGCCCGTGCGGCCTGGGCGAGCGTGGCATCGGCGTGGACGGTCACCGCGGGGGTCGTCATCAACTGCTCAGCCGTGGTCGCGCCCGCCTTCGCCAGGTCGCTCAGGCGCTGGAGTTGTTCGAGCCGGGCCGGGTCGCTGTCGCGGAACTCCTCCTTGGGCAGCAGATCGGCCTCCGAGACGACACCGATCACCCGCCCCTCCCCTTCGAGGACGGGCAGTGCGCTGACCTTCCACTGCTGCATGGCCTGGACGATCTCCTTGAACGGCGCGTTCCGGCCCAGGGCGACGACGGTGTGTGTCATCACGTCGCTGACGATGTGCGGGCTGTGCGGCATGGCGGCCTCCCCTCCGCGGGACGGCGCGGCTTCCTACTGTCAGCGTCCGCCCCCGCCGCCCGAACCGGGATGGGCCGGAGGTCCTCAGGTCCCCGTGCCGGGCGCGGCGGCGTCGACGACCGTACGACGCGAGGAGAGCGGCGCGTGCTAGCCGCGGGCCAAACTCCGGGCGAGCCCGGGGACTTGATGACTGCGCCGGTCAGCGGCGGATGGGGCGCGGCGGGCAGCGGGTCGCTGATCGCCGCGTCCCGCCAGGTCGGCCGTGCCCGGCCCTGCGGCGCGGCGCGCCGGGTGCGCGCTTCGATGGCATCAGCGCCGCACCTGGATCAGGCGTCCGGTGATATGTTCCGGTTCGATGCGGATCCAGATCTCGCGGGTGCCGCCCGCCCAGGGCTTGCTGTGCGCTTGCGCGGCCAGCCGCTCGATGCTCTCGGGGTCGGTGACCTGCTGGGCCACCCCGACGACCAGCACGCTCCAGCCCTGGCTCAGCGCCTCCTCGATGTGGTCGACCTCGAAGGCGACCTTCGTTCCGGATGCCGACGCGGGCGCGGTGCCCGGCGCTGTTGCGAAAACCACCGCGTCATCAACGACGGAGTAGTTGACGGGGATGATGGCCGGGCCCGCCGCGGTCGTCGCCGATACCCGCCCCACGCCATGGGTGGCGAGCCGGGCACGGCACTGTGCCTCGTCCAGCGCCACCAGCTCCGGATGGTACGCGGCCTCACCGAGTCCCGGCGGCAGGTCGGCGTTGCCGCCGCACAGCTCCGTCACCGTGGTCTGCAACGCCCCGGCGACCCGCAGCAGCAGCGCCACATCGGGCAGGGAGGGATTCTCCTCGACGTACCGGATGTATCCCGCCGCCGCACCGGCCCGGGCGGCCACCTCGTCCCGCGTCAACCCGAGCTCCTGTCGCCGCGCGGCCACCCGGCGCCCGAAGTCAGTGCGCCCGGGCCCGCCGGGCCGGGCTGCCTTGCCGGATGATTCCTGCTCTGACATGGCGGTTCGCTCTCTCCGCTCGGGTCCGCACTCTACGAGTGGACCGTGAACGTCACACGCCGTCCCTGCGGACCACCCCTGCCCGTGCTGCCGAACGTTGCCTTACCCCAGGATGGAATCGCCCGCCGCGATCCGCCACCGCGAGCCCGTGTGCGGCCGGTACGGTCGCGCGACCCCGCGTGCCGCGTGAGCATGGAAACGACCGTTACATGCCACGGATCGCACCCAGCCAGGAGGCGGCAATGACCACGGCCAGGGACATCATGCACAGCGGCGCCCAGTGGATATACCGCGAGGAAACGCTGGACCGGGCAGCCCAGTTGATGCGGGAACTCAAAGTGGGTGCCATACCGGTCAGCGACCAGAACGAGCGGCTGTGCGGCATCATCACCGACCGCGACATCGTGGTGAAGTGCGTGGCGATGGGCCACGACCCGGCCAGCACCAGGTGCGCCGAACTGTGCGAGGGAACCCCTCGCTGGATCGACGCCAATGCTGACGTCAGCGAGGTACTGCGGGAGATGGAGAGCCACCGGATCAAACGCCTTCCGGTGATCGACAACAAGCAGCTGGTCGGCATGATCAGCGAGGTGGACGTGGCCCAGAGCCTGCCCGACGAGAAGGTCGCGGAGTTCGTCGAGCACGTCTACGCCAGGTAGCGCCACCGGCCACTTCGGTGGCCCGGGCGGCTGCGGGGGCAACGGGGGCGGGATGCGGGCTGTCCGGACGCACACGGAAGCGAGGTTGTCGCATGCCGAAGGTCGCCATCAACGGGCTCGGACGGATCGGACGCGCGGCGTTGAAGATACTGCGGGATGTCGAAGGCATCGAGGTAGCAGCGGTCAACGACCTCGTCCCGGCGGACAACCTGGCCTATCTGCTCGCGCACGACAGCGTCTACGGACGCTATCCCAGACCCGTCGGGGCAACCGGTGACGCGTTGGTGGTCGACGGTCGCACCATCCCCGTCTACAGCAGGCGCGACCCCGCCGAGCTGCCGTGGGCCGAACTCGGTGTCGACCTGGTCTTCGAGTGCACGGGAGCCTTCCGGCACGAGGAGGAGCTGAAACGGCATCTGACGGCCGGGGCCCGCCGGGTGGTCCTTTCCGCACCCGCGCGTACGGAGACGATCGCCACGGTGGTGCACGGAGTCAACCAGGCACCGAGCGAGGACCAGATCGTCTCCTGCGCCAGTTGCACCACCCACTGCATCAGCCCGGTCGTCGAGGTGATGGAGCGCCGCATCGGCGTGCGGCGAGCGATCATGACGACTGTCCACGCCTACACCGTCACCCAGCAGCTCGTCGACGGCCCGAGCAAGGACTTCCGGCGCGGCCGGGCCGGTGCCGTGAACATGCTCCCGGCCACCACGGGAGCGGCACGGGCCACCACCAAGGTGGTTCCGGCGTTGGCGGGTCGCTTCGACGGTGTGGCGATCCGGGTACCCGTGCCGGTCGGATCGATCTCGGACGTCGTACTGGTCACGGCCCGCCCCACCACTTCTGAGGAGGTCAACGACGTGTTCCGGCAGGAGGCGACGGGTGAGCGCTACCGGGGGATCCTGGGAGTCGCGGACGAGCCGATCGTCTCCACCGACATCGTCGGCGACACTCGGGCCGCGATCGTGGACGCCGCGATGACCCGGGTGGTGGACGGCACCTTGGTCAAGGTCATCAGCTGGTACGACAACGAGTGGGGTTTCAGCCACCAGATGGTCCGCCAAGCCCTCGCCATCCTCGGCGTCCCCCGTTCCGTCTGAGCGTTCGCGCCACGGGCGCCCAGACCGTCTTCCGGCTGACGGCGTGAGCGGTGGCGTCGGAGGCGAAGCGGCTGGCTGTCGGCCTTCGGGGCCGCCACCGGTCAGGCGGTGGCTCAGCGCTGGCAGGATGTCACTGCCTCTGGTCCCCTGGAAGGTGAGCAGCCGTGCGGCGTGAGCGACGCCCAGCGGTGCGGAACCGACATGCGGACATCCGGAGGAACGAGCGTGCATGGCGAAGGAACGCCGCCGCAGGAATCATCCGGCGCCTCGCCCCACGGCGACACCGTGGCCACCCGTGCCAGCGTGCGACGCCGACAGCTCGGGATGACGCCGGAGGAACTGGCCAGCCGGGCGGGCATGTCCGTCGCCTACCTGCGTCGGCTGGAGACGTCCGGCGGTGACTTCGACGCCGCCGCCCTCATGCGGCTCGCCGCCGCTTTGGAGATGCCCTACGAGGATCTGGTGGCCGGTCGCCGCGACGCACCGCCCGGTCAGCACAGCGCAGCGACTCATCCGGTACTGATGCGCCTGTCCGAGGACGAGTGCTGGGAGCGACTGGGCACGCACGGCATCGGCCGCCTGGGGCTGTCGTCCGGTACCGGTCCCGTGGTGCTTCCGGTCAACTTCCTGGTCGACGCCCGTACGATCGTCTACCGCACCGACCCCGAGGGTGCGGCCGCAGTGCCTGCCGGAGGCCAACTCGCCTTCGAGACCGACCACCTTGACGAGCAGTCGAGCAACGGCTGGAGCGTACTGGTAACCGGCACCGCGGAACACATCACCGACCCCGACATCGTGCAGGACCTGGCTGGACGGCCAGGGGCCCGGCCCTGGGCAGGGGGCCGACGCGACCTGTGGATCCGCATCACGCCCGGCGAGGTGAGCGGTCGGGTCATTCGCGCCCTGTGAGCATGGGGTTTGACACGATCGGGCAGCCGTCCTCGGGCGATGTCCGCCGGAGTGCCGTTCAGCGCCTGCCAGTTGGCAGGCGCTGACGCGAACCGCCGCAGGCCCGCAGCGAGTTGTGCGGGCGTCGATTTCCAGGCCGATACTGATCGGACCTGCGGGGATACGAGCACGCGTAGGGTGGTCCTGATCGTTTCACGAAGAAAGGCCACGGCGTTCACGGTGACCGAGTCCCGCCCCAACTCCCTGTTTTCCTTCGGCACACTGCTGGACGAACAGGTCCAGAAAGCTCTTTTCGGGCAGGTCGTGCCCAGTTCTCCAGCATCGATGGCTGGCTACGCGACCAGGCCCCTGCCGATCACCGACCAGTCCGTCATCGCCACCAGCGGCCTGGATGTGCACCTGACGCTGGAGCGCAGGCTCGGCGGCGTGGTCGAAGGCGCCGTCCTGCACCTCACGGACGAGGAGCTCGCCGCAGCCGACGGCTACGAGGTGGACGACTACACCCGCCGACGCGTACTCCTGTCCTGCGGCGAGAGCGCCTGGGCCTACCTGGACGCGAAACCACTTCGCTCCGCAAGCCGTATCGTCATAGCAGGCGACAGCATCGCCTACGGACGCTGCGATCCGCACGGCGGATGGGCGGGCCACATCGCCGCGGCCCACATCGCCGAGGACGAGGCCGAACACCGGGTCTTCAACCTGGCCATTCCCGGCAGCACCCTGGTCGACGTCGACGAGCAGCTGCCCGCACTCCTCGCCCCGCGCCGTCCCGACACCCTCCTCGTCGCCGCGGGCATCAACGACTCCGCCCTGCCGCTCGGCACGCCGTACGGCCACAGCGACGGGCTGGACCACATCGCGGACAGTCTCGGCTCGCTGGCCGAGACAGCGCACAGCCACAACGCGCGACTCGTCGTCGCGGGCCCGACGTGGCTCGACGAAGTCCGCACTCGCGACTACGAAGGCCTACGTTTCACCCGGGTACGGGCGCTGGCACTGCGTGAGTCCATGCGGTCCTGGTGTGCCGAGAACCACATCGACTACCTCGACATGTGGGAGCCGCTGCGCGACAGCACCGAGCTGCTCTCCGACGGCCTGCACCCCACCCCCGAAGGGCACCAGGCGCTCTTTCGGCACCTCAACGCGCTCAGCCGCTGAGCCCGCCCCGGAACGAAACGGGGGTCCCCGGACACCGGACAGAGCGCATAAACGTCTCCGAAGGGGTAGTCGCACGAGTATGGCGGGCTTGCCTGCCCGCGCTGCCGTGACGAGAGAGAGGAGCGCCTGATGACCACGGTGAAGGAGTCGGTAGAGGTCGACGTGCCCCTGCACACCGCCTACAACCAGTGGACCCAGTTCGAGGAGTTCCCGCACTTCATGGAGGGTGTCGAGGAGGTGCGGCAGATCGACGACCGGCACAACCACTGGACCACCAAGATCGGTGGCGTGCGGCGGGAGTTCGACACCGAGATCGTCGACCAGTACCCCGACGAGCGGATCACCTGGCGGACCGTCGGCGGCGACACCCGGCAGAAGGGAATGGTGAGCTTCCAGCCCATGGACGAGGCGCACACCCGCGTGGAACTGGTGATGGATGTCGAGCCGAGCGGAGCCGCGGAGAAGGCCGCCGACCTGACCGGCACCATCGACCGGCGCGTCAAGGGCGACATGCGTCGCTTCAAGGAGTTCATCGAGCACCGTGGCAGCGAGTCGGGAGCCTGGCGAGGCCGGGTCCGGCCAGGGGACTGACCCCCTTCCTCGGCACCTGCCGGGAAGATTCCCAGGCGCGTCGGGCCCGGCGCCGCCGCGCCCACCGCGGGCCGTGGGGGGCTCGCGGGGGGCGCGGCCTTACGGCAGCGACACCGCCGACGACGGCGCCCACGCCGACCATGGCGTGATCATCGAACTCCGGGACCGATCCGACGGCCCGTCAGGAGCGCGGCCGTGTCGAAGACAGCGCGGTGACGGTGAGCCGCCCCTGGCCGACCGGCTGCGTGAAGGGGACCCTCTGGGAGGTGCGGGCGCCGGGCGGGATGACGGTCAGGTAGGCGGGGCGCACCATCTGAAGCGGCGAGTAGGCGGTGGCCCAGGCCACGTTCGCCCAGGCGCTGGCGCCTCGCGGCAGGGTGAGGCTGCTGACGGTGGACGGGTTGAAGTACGTCGGCCCCCAGGTGACAGTGCTCTTCAACGGCCTGCCCGCCGCGTTGTTCAAGCTCAGTCCCGGGTAGCCGCGCACCGTGCAGGCGCCGCGGCTGACGTTGGTGAAGCGCAGGAACGCTCCCCGGTTCCCCACCCCGGCCTCACCGGGGGCCGACACCATGGAGATACGCAGGGAACCGGTGGTGCAGCGAGGCGCACTCACCGCAGGGGCCGTGACGACAGCATGGGCAGCGCCAACGCTGGTACCGCTCGCGACCGCCGCGACAGCGACAGTCATGGTCAGGACACGACGCATGACCACTCCTTTCGTCCTGGTACACGAGGGGGCTCGCACGCGAGTACACGGTTCGCACAGGGGGAGCTGTCCGGAAGGGGGAACCCGTCCCCTGCTGGGCTGGCGGAGATCAGGCCCAGGCTCCGCCGGGAACCGGGCCGCGGGGAGTTCAGACGGCTCCGCCGCGCCGCGGTCAAGCGACCCGTGAAACCACGTTAAGCCGTCTGCCCCACGCCCGCCCGTCGAGGCATCCCACACATCCTGCGACGCCTGCTACGAGCCGCGCGAAACCGCGGTTCGACACCGGGCGCCCGGTGAGAACGCACAGGCGTGAAGCCGGCCTGACACCGCGACGACACCGGACGGCGGCCGCCCCGCCCAAGGCAGTCGGAGCCCAAGGCAGCCGGACCACCGGGGCGACGAGGCCGCTGGACGCGTTCCGGCGCGATCCGGCTCTGCGGAGCCCTCACGAGTACTGACGTGCGGCTTGACCAGCGTGGGTGTACCTTCCCGCCCGCCACAGGGCGGGCGGCATCTCGCGGCGGTGGCGGTTCGCCTTCGACGCTGCGTTGACTCCGGCTGAACGGCCGTGCGACGGTGAGGACGCGCTCCTCAGCGTAAGCCCCTGGGAACTGGAGGCAGCTGCTGTGACCTTCGGAAGCGATGACTCCCGGCCCATGGGACGCGGCTTGACGCCCGATCAACTGGAGCTTTTCGAGAAGGAGTTCGCGGCCCGGCCGGTCAACCGGCTGATGCAGAACGCCGTCACCCAGACGCCGGTGGACGATGTCGCCCTGGACCGGCGGATCCTCACCGGCATCGACCACTCGGTCTCCCACCACCTGGACGACTGGAAGGTCACCAACCAGAGGCAGAGCGGACGTTGCTGGATGTTCGCCGGGCTCAACCTGCTCCGGGTCGGCGCGGCGCGGAAGCTGGGCGTGAAGGACTTCGAGTTCTCCCAGAACCACCTGCTCTGGTGGGACAAGTTCGAGCGGGCCAACCACTTCCTCGAGGCAGTCATCGAAACCTGCGACCGTGATGTGGACGACCGCACGGTGGCGCATCTGCTGGCGGAGCCGATCGGTGACGGCGGACAGTGGAACATGTTCGCGGCGCTGGTCGCCAAGCACGGCCTGGTACCCAAGTCGGCCATGCCGGAGACCGACAGTTCCTCCTCGACCCGGGCGATGAACCGGGCCCTGAAGACCCTGCTCCGCCAGGGCGCCCGCGACCTGCGCGGGCAGGCCGCCGAAGGCGTCGAAGCGCAGCGGGAGCGCAAGCGGGAGGTGCTGGCCGCCGTCCACCGGGTGCTCAGCATCCATCTCGGCACACCTCCGCAGCGGTTCCTGTGGCAGTGGGAGGACGACGACAAGCAGTTCCACCGCGACGGCTGGCTCACCCCGGCGGAGTTCGCCGCCTGCTATGTGCGGCTCCCGCTGGACGAGTACGTGTGCCTGGTGCACGACCCGCGCGAGTCGAGTCCGGTCGGCCGCACCTTCACCGTCGAGTACCTGGGCAATGTCGTGGACGCCCCGCCGGTGGTCTATCTCAACGTGCGGATGGAGTTGCTGAAGCAGTTGGCCATGGACGCGGTCGTCGGTGGCGAGCCGGTGTGGTTCGGCTGCGACGTGGCCAAGATGATGCGCGCGGACGTCGGTGTCTGGGACGCCGGGCTCTTCGACTACGCGGCCGTCTACGACACCCCGTTCACCATGGACAAGGCCGCCCGGCTGCTGCACCACGACACGCAGATGACCCACGCGATGCTGTTCACCGGCGTCGACGTGGTGGACGGGAGCCCACGCCGCTGGCGGGTGGAGAACAGCTGGGGCGACGAGAAGGCGGACAAGGGCTTTTGGACCATGAACGACTCGTGGTTCGGTGAGCATGTCTTCGAGATCGCGGTCCGGCGCTCCGCACTCCCGCCGGAGCTGGCTGCCGCCCTCGACCAGCCGCCGATCGTCCTTCCCGCCTGGGACCCCATGGGCGCCCTCGCCCACTGAGGCATCGAGGAGACGGCTCCCCCAGCCCCCGGCTTCGGCTCAACTGCCGCTGACACGGCCACCAGTACGTTTCTTTCTCGCCACCCGCGGCCGGAACGCCGCGGTCTCAGAGGTTCCTCAGAGGTGGGCCTGAAAGGCTCGTCCCGTCCTGACCCGGCGACCCGTGTGGCCGCACGGCCGACAACTCGCACCGCACGGGCTGCCACACACGCCTTCTGCCTTCGGCTCGGCCAGGAGGAAGCGCGTCGAAATGCCCAACGGATCAGTTCCGCCCCCACCTTCGAGGAGCGCCGTATGAGCCCGACCGTCATCAACGGGCTGCCCGCCCATGTGCTGTTCGTCCACGTCGTCGTGGTCCTTGTGCCACTGACCGCGCTCGCCCTGGTGCTCTGCGCCGCCTGGCCCGTTCTCGGCCGACGGCTGGGAGTGCTGCTGCCGATGCTGGGGCTGGTCACCCTGGTCAGCGTGCCCGTGACCACGCACGCCGGTGAGTGGCTGGCCCAACACGTCGGCCGGGACCCGCTGGTGCGCAAGCACGCCGAACTCGGTGACGGCATGCTGCCCTGGGCCCTCGGCCTGTTCCTGCTCACCGCCGCGGTGTGGTGGTGGGTACGCCGCTCGGCGGCTTCGCACGGGGGAACCGTGGCGGTCTCCGCCGCGATGCGTGCCACCGCCGTGGTGCTGTCGCTCGTCGTCGCCGCGGGCTCGGTCGTCACCGTCTACCGGATCGGAGACTCCGGCGCGAAGGCGGCCTGGCACGACAACTTCTCCCAGAGCGCATCGTCCCACGGCGACAGCTGACCCTCATCCCCGTCGCACCATCCCGACCTGGCGGGGCCACCCCGCCAGGTCGCGGTCCTTTCCAAGGACCGCGTCCCGCACGTTGCGCGGATGATTGGTGACGGTCAGCTCCAGCTTGTACTCCTGTGCGATCTGGTGCTCGCCAGATGCGGATGCCTCACGGTCACGATCATGCCGCATGGCTGGCGGTGTCGCCGGTTCGCGCCGCGGCCCGGCCGAACTGCCGGGTGCCGTGGCCGAGTTCGACCATGTGCTGGCGCGGACGATCCGCGGCGAGCGGTTCAGCCGCGTGTGCGGGAGACCGATGACTGTTTCGCGGACGGTATTTTGGTGGTGGCCGCGTCGAAGACCAAGTACGCGAACACCATGACCGTCAACAGTGTTGCCACAGCCACGAGGGCGGTTCCCAGCGAGTCTTGCGCGGACCGCATCGTCTCTCCCATCGTCAAAGAGCACCAATCGCTGTCTGTACGAAGCCGCAGGGCCACCGGTTCACCGCTGTGCGGTGGTGCGGGTGCGTTGCCCGCGGCAGGCGAGACCGCGAACCCGTTCCCGGCACCGCTCGCGCGCTGCCCTTCAGGGGCAGCCGACCAGCCCGCTACGTGGGGGCTGGCAAAGCCACCGCGTGTGGCTGACGGTCAGTCACCGGGTCTGCCGGACGACGGACCCTGCGGCACCGCCGTCGTCGCCGGACGGCTGGGCAGCGGGCTGGAGTAGACGACGCTCGTGGTGACGGAACCCAGAGCGGCGACGCGGCCCGTGGTCCGCTCCAGGTCGCGCATCGAGCGGGCGACGACCTTGAGGACGAAGCAGTCCTCGCCCGTGACGTGGTGAGCCTCCACGATCTCGGGTGTGGTGTCCAGCAGGTCGTGGAACGGCTTGTAGTTGCCGGTGGGGTAGCGAAGCCGGACGAAGGCCAGGATGTCCAGGCCCAGGGCCTCGGGGCGCACGACGGCGGAGTAGCCGGAGATGACGCCGTTCTCCTCCAGCCGTCGGACTCGTTCCGTGACGGCGCTCGGCGACATGGCGACACTTCGGGCCAACTCGGCATAGCTGGCACGGCCGTTACGCTGCAGGGCTTCCAGGATGCGTATGTCGGTGGCGTCAAGGGAATCAGCGGCCATGGCCGATTGATACCACGAATTGCACGGCGAGGCGCGGGCAGGACCGTGGACTTCGGGTTCTCGGCAGGCCACCGGGCGCATAGCGTCAACGCATGACCACAACAGAGAGCAGCGCGGCCTTGCGGGTACCGCCAGCCGAACCCGCCCAGGCGGCCGCCTTCTTCGCCGCGCGCCTTGCCTTCCAGGCAGATGTGTCCGATGTCCACGCCTCGCTGGAGTCCGGCGCCCCGGGCTTCGTGCTCGTCGACTCACGCGGGGAGGACGCGTGGGCGCAGGGGCACGTACCCGGTGCCGTGCACCTGCCGACCGCCGAGATCCAACAGCGTGCCGCGAGCCTGTTGGTCGCGGCGGTTCCGGTCATCACCTACTGCTGGGGGCCCGGCTGCGACGGCGCGACCCGTGCGGCACTCGCCCTCGCTCAACTCGGCTACCACGTCAAGGAGATGATCGGTGGGATCGAGTACTGGATCCGTGAGGGATTCCCGGTGGAGGGTGCGGGCGGTGTGGTGCGGCGTGCGGCCGACCCGTTGACGGCACCGGTCGGATCCGCTCACTGCTCCTGCTAGGCGCCCTCAGGGGCGTGCCCGACGGCGGCCGCGTTCGCCAGCACCGGTGACGTTGCCGATCCGCCCGGCGCGGTGAGGCGCTCGCCCGCGCCTCACCACACTGCGCGGTACCGGCGCCCAGCGGTGCCGTCAGTTCTTGAAAGTGGGCCAACTACCTTGACGGCCTTTCAGTTCACGAGTTAAATCACGCCGCGAAATAAGTCGGAAACCCAACCGACCCCAAGGGACCCCCCATGTCACCAACCCCAGGCGCTCTCCCGGCGCCCTCGCGGGCCGCCTCGCCCCACCGCTGGCGCCGCCCTGGTCGCCGTCGTAGATGGATCGCGGGCCTCACCTGCGCCGCCCTGGCCGTGGCCGGATTCCTGATAGCCGGTCCCGGCACCGCGCACGCCGCGGGCGAACCCGTGAACATATGGCTGACCACCACCGACGACTCCGGCGGTCGCCATGTGACACGCGGCCTTGAGCAGCAGACTCCCATCGCGTTCACCCCTGGCACGGGCGGCACCGGTCAGACCGTGACCGTCAACGAGAACAACCGCTACCAGCGGTTCACCGGCGGTGGCGCCTCGTTCACCGACACGGCCGCGTGGCTGATGAACAGCAGCGGCGCCCTGACCGCGGCAACCCGTGACGCGACGATGCGGAAGTTGTTCGACCCGGTGTCAGGCATCGGGCTGGACTTCCTGCGCAACCCCATCGGGGCCTCGGACCTGGCCCGCCACGACTACACCTTCGACGACATGCCCGCCGGGCAGAGCGACCCCGACCTGACCCACTTCTCCATCGCCCACGACCTGGCCGACGTCCTGCCGCTGACCAAACAGGCCGAGCAGCTCAACCCGGACCTGAAGGTCCTGGGCACCCCGTGGACCGCTCCGGCGTGGATGAAGGACAACGCAGCGATGGACCAGGGCTGGTTGCGGTCCCAGTACTACGCCGCCTACGCCCAGTACTTCGTGAAGTACATCCAGGCCTACCAGGCCCAGGGCGTGCACATCGACTACGTGACCCCGCAGAACGAGCCGACCTGCTGCTCGGGTTACCCCTCCATGCAGTGGAACGGCTCCGGGCTGCACTACTTCACCGGAACCGACCTGTTGCCCGCACTGCACGCGGCGGGACTGTCGACCAAGGTCCTCGCCCTCGACTGGAACTGGGACACCTACGGCTCCTACGGCGCCCCGACCGTGGACGACGCCTCGATCCGCGACGACCCGCTGTTCGGCGGTCTCGCCTGGCACGGCTACGGCGGCGACGTCACCGAACAGACCACGGTGCACAACCAGTACCCGAACCTCGACGCCTACGACACCGAGCACTCCGGCGGCACCTGGATCGGCAACCAGCAGCAGGAGGACATGAACAACATCATCGACTACACCCGCAACTGGGGTAAGTCGGTGGTCAAGTGGTCGCTCGCCGTCGACCAGAACATGGGCCCGCACAACGGCGGTTGCGGCACCTGCACGGGGCTGGTCACCGTGCACAACGGCGATGACCGCAGCGGCCAGGTGGACTACACCGTCGAGTACTACGACATGGGCCAGCTGACCAAGTTCGTCCGGCCCGGGGCCTACCGGATCGACTCGACCGCCAACAGCACTATCCCCAACGTCGCCTGGCTCAACCCGGACGGGTCGAAGGCGCTGATCGCCTACAACGGCGGCGGCTTTGACCAGCCGTTCACCGTCAACTGGGGTGGCGAGACCTTCACTTACCCGCTGCCCGCCCACACCTCGGCCACGTTCACCTGGAACGGCACGCACGGCTCCGGCGGCGGCCCGACGGGAGCGATCAGCGGGTACGGCGGCAAGTGCGTGGACGTCGCCGGGGCCAACCCGGCCAACGGCACCGCCGTGCAGCTCTACGACTGCAACGGCACCGCCGCACAGACCTGGACCGTCGCCGCCGACGGCACCCTGCGCGCCCTGGGCAAGTGCCTGGACCTCACCTCCGCGGGGACAGCCAACGGCACCAGGGCCCAGCTGTACGACTGCAACGGCAGCGGCGCGCAGCTGTGGCGTTCGGGCTCCGGCGGGACGCTGGTCAATCCGCAGTCGAATCGCTGTCTCGACGCCACCGGCCCCAGCTCGGCCAACGGCACCCGGCTACAGATCTGGGACTGCACCGCAGCCGCCAACCAGCGGTGGCAACTCCCCTCGGCCTGACGGCCGTTGATCCCCCACACACCACGTTCGACGAGGTGACCGCGATGCCATCAACCATCCCCGCGCAACCCGACCGCCCGCGTACCCGAATACGCCACCGCCGACGCACCCGCACCGCCCTCGCCGCGGCCCTCCTGCTCACGGCGGGCTGGACGCTGGCGACCACCGCCCAGGCCGACGGCAGTCCGGCTTCCCACCGGACCGCCGCCGTCACCACCTTCTCCGACGAATTCAACGGCCCGGCGGGCAGCGCCGTCGACGGCGGCAAGTGGCGTTACGAGACCGGCGACAACGTCAACAACCACGAGCGGGAGTACTACACCTCCGGGACCCACAACGCCGCACTGGACGGCCACGGCCACCTGGTCATCACCGCCCGCCGGGAGAACCCGGCCGGATACCGGTGCTGGTACGGCAGTTGCCAGTACACCTCGGCCCGGCTGTCCACCGCGCGGACCTTCACCCAGGCGTACGGGCACTTCGAGACGCGCATGAAGATCCCCCGCGGCCAGGGGATGTGGCCGGCGTTCTGGATGCTCGGCAGCGACATCGGCCGGGTCGGCTGGCCCGCCTGCGGTGAGATCGACGTCATGGAGAACGTGGGCTTCGAACCAGGCACGGTCCACGGCACCCTGCACGGCCCCGGCTACTCGGGTTCCGGCGGTCTGGGCGCCGGATACACCCTGCCCGGCGGACAGGCGTTCGCGGACGGCTTCCACACCTTCGCCGTGGACTGGTCGCCGGGCGCCGTGACCTTCTCCGTCGACGGCCACGCCTACGAAACCCGCACCCCGGCCGACACCCACGGCAACAAGTGGGTGTTCAACCACCCCTTCTACCTGATCATGAACCTCGCCGTCGGCGGTTACTGGCCCGGTGACCCCAACGGCAGCACACGGTTCCCGCAGTCACTGGTCGTGGACTACGTCCACGTCACGACGAGCAACAGCGCGCTGCGCCACTGATCCCTCGCGGAGGGCGAACGCAGGCGGGGAAGGCGACGCGCCCTCCCCGCCCCGCTTCGCCAGGAGCGCGCTGGCCGATGGGCAGTTCACGGTGCCGCCGCGTCGTCCTCCGCTGTCGCCCAGCTCGGGCGGGTGCGTGAGGGCGGACGGTGCCGCTTCGGGCGTATCGGGCCGACGCTGTCGAGGGACCGGTTGCCGGGGCCCGGGCCCGGACGCTGCTGCCCGGTCAGCTGCTGTGCGGACTCACCGCCGATGCGGTTGGTACGGGCGGGCGCGCTCGTCGGGGGCGAAGCGTCCAGTTGCCGCTGCCGGGAGGCGCCGGAGGTGCGAAGCGGGACGAGCCGGGCGACCTCCTGTTGGGACATGCCGAGCAGTCGGCAGACGTCGCCCTGGCTGACCCGCCACTCCTCGACGAGGGTGCGAGCCGCCTCCGTGAGGCTGCGCTCCTCGGCGTCAACGGCCGCGGCACGACGGCTCCTCGCCTCCCACACGCCGCGCAGCAGCGGCGCGGCCTGCGCGATCACCAGCTCCACGGCGATCGCGTCCGACGGCGCCCCGAGGGCCGCGGCGATGGCGTCGCGCGCCATGTCCTCCGCTTCGTCGAGGGTGCGGCACTGGGTGTGGATGTCGAGTGCCGGGATTTCCACGGCCCACCACCGGCCGATCCGGTGAAGCCGTGCTTCGTACGGAGTGCTCAGGGGACTCGACCTCCTCGGTGGCTTCTGCGCGGTGGGAACCGGCGATCCGGCTGCCACCCGCGGGACGCTGTGGCACCGTGCGGCGCGGGCACGGCCGAGTACTCGCCGGGGTCGCGACGGCCCGCGGTGCGGTCAGCCGACGCACAGCACGAGTAGGCACACGTGCACTGGTGACGTGGGTGACGCCGCTGGCTGCGTGGGGCCCGGGTTCGGGGTTCCGGCGCCGGATTGGCCAGTGGCGCCGGGCGAGGCAGCCCGAGGGGCGGTCGGCACCACATGGTGGGTACCGCCGGGCGCCGCGGCCATCGGCCGCGGCGGCGCGGCGGTCGGCGCGGTCGGGTCGGCGGCAACGGTGGACAGCGACGGCGGCGGTGCGATCGTCGCCGCCGTGGGCGGCGCCACCGTGGCTGTGGCGTACTGCTGCGTGCTGGGCGTCGCGGACGGGCCCGTCGAGGGGTGCGCGGGAGCGGAGGCGGTCGGCCGGGCCGTCCCGGAGACGGTGGAGGGTATTCGGCTGGCGATCGGCGCCGCGGGCTCCGGCGCGGCCGCGGCCGGTGCGTGGCCGGTCGCCGATGTGGTGGGCAGCGCGGCGACGCTCAGTCCGCCGCCGACGAGCGCGACGGCCGTCGCGGCCGCGGCCCGCCGCCTGTTCTTCTTCCACCGTGCCATCTGCCGGCGGCGGGCCGCACGGCCCGGGGTGGTACGGGCACCGTACTCGGCGTCGCTGGACGAGTCCGGCGCGAGCGCCTCCGTTCCTCCGGTCGCGCCGTGGGCGGCGGGTGCGGGTTCGGCGTGGGGGGCGTCGAAACCGGTCGCCGAGTCGGGATACCCGCCCGAGGCCACCTCCGCCGTCGCCACCGCCCTTCGGATCCGCTCGGCCGACGGGGCGATGTCCGGGGCGTACGCGCCGCACCCGGGACAGACAAGGGCGCCGTTGAGGGTCCGACGACATGAGGAGCAGTAGTCCATCGCGATCTTCCTGTACGACTGCGCCGCCAAGCACGCCGGCGACCTGTTCACGTTCACACGCGGGAACGAGCGGCCAGCAACGCTAACGGCACCTTCCGCAGGTGGTGCGCAGCCCTTGTGACGCTTTTGGAAAGATTCCCGAGGCGCGCGGGGTGCCCGTGCGTTACGTCCCGCTGCCCGGACCTATCGCGTGGACCGGCGGCCGATGAGCCTACGGGCGGCCAGGACGGCGGCGGCGGACACGGCGCTGGCGGCCAGTAGCGGATGCCGGGCCACGGCGGCCTGGAGGGAGTGGCCGTGCGACTGGTCGTCGAAGACACCGTGGGCACCGAAGTCGTGGCCGTGTGGGTCCTCGGGATCGTCCAGTGGGCGCCACAAGTTGCCTTCGACGGGCGGGGGTTGGGCGTCGGTCTGTTGGGAGTCGTAACCGGTGCGGGCCAGGTAGCGGTCGAGGAGGGCGGGCGCCGCGCGGTTGGCGAGGATGGTCGCGAGGGTGGAGGCGCCGGTGTAGTACTGCTTGCGTCGCGGGTGGTCGGCGGCGTAGGCGATGGCGCGGGCGGCGACTTCCGGCTGGTAGATGGGTGGCACCGGCTGCGGGTGCCGGGGCAGCCGGGAGAGCACCCAGGAGAACTGCGGGGTGTTGACCGCGGGCATCTGGACCACGGTCACGTGCACGTTGCTCTTCTGGTGCAGGAGTTCGGTGCGCAGTGCCGAAGTGAAGCCGTTGATGGCGTGTTTGGCGCCGCAGTAGGCGGACTGCAGCGGGACGGACCGTTCGCCCAGCGCGGAGCCGACCTGCACGATGGTGCCGCGGTCCCGGGGAAGCATGCGGGCCAGCGCGGACCTGGTGCCGTTGACGAAGCCCAGGTAGGTCACTTCGGTGACCCGCCGGTACTCCTCGGCCGTGACTTCGGGGAAGGGGGCGAAGACGGACGAGAAGGCGACGTTGATCCACACGTCGATGGGCCCGAACGCCTTCTGCGTCTCGTCAGCGGCGCTGTCCACCTGTTCGTGGTCGGCCACGTCGGTGGGTACCACCAGTGCCCGGCCTCCCAGGCGCTCCACTTCTTCGGCGGCTGCCCGCAGGCCGGTGCGGCCGCGGGCCAGGAGGGCGATGTTCGCGCCGCGTCGGGCGAACAGGCGGGCGGTGGCGCGGCCGATGCCGCCGCTCGCACCGGTGATGACGATGGTCTGGGGCATGTCGCCTTCTGCCTTTCGTCAGCGCTCGTGACTCGTGTCGGGTTGGTCAGGGCAGGTGGGATCCGGGCGGGTGGGCCAGCCTGGTGGCGCACTCCAGCAGCAGGGCGTGGACGAACATCTGCGGCAGGTTGCCGCGCAGTTGGCGTTGTGCGATGTCGAACTCCTCGGAGTACAGCCCGCTCGCGCCGCAGGCGGCACGGTTGCGCTCGAACCAGCGGTACGCCTCCACGGCGTGTCCTTGCTGGTGTTCGGCCAGGGCCATGGCGAATCCGCAGAGCAGGAACGCGCCTTCCGCCTGGGCGAGCGGCCGGTCGTCGTGCCGGAACCGGTAGAGGTGGTAGTCGTCGCCCAGCTCACGCCGGACCGCGCGCACGGTCGCCCCGGTCCGCGGGTCGTCGGCCGCCAGGGCGCCGCGTACCGGCGGCAGCAGCAGTGCGGCGTCCGGAGCCGGGTCACCGGGGGCGCGCTGCCAGTAGCCGTCCGGGTGGACCGCCGTGTCGGCGGTCTCGGTGAGGATCGTGTCGGCGAGCGCACGCCACTGATGTGACCGCGGCGCGTCGGGGGCGGCGGCGGACAGCGCGCGCAGCCCGGCGACACAGACCAGGCGGCTGTGTGTCCAGGCGCGGCTGTCCAGTTCCCAGATGCCCGCATCGGGCTCACGCCAGCGGCGGGCGATGGTGTCGGCGGCGATCCGGGCGGCCTGCCACGCGTCACGGTCCGAACGCCCGTGGCGGGCGGCGTTGGCCAGCAGCAGCAACGCCTCGCCGTACGCGTCGAGTTGGAACTGGCGGTTGACATGGTTGCCGACCTGGTCGAAACCGCCGGGGTAGCCGGACAGCTCCAGACGCCGCTGGTCGGGGACGGTGCCGCCGTGCACGGTGTAGGCGGGGGCCAGCTTCGGCCCGTCCTGCTGGAGCCGGTCGGTGACGAATCTGACGGCGTCGCCGGCCTGCCGCTCAAGGCCCGCCGCCAGGGCGGCCTGTCCGGCGTAGCACTGATCGCGGATCCACACGTACCGGTAGTCGTAGTTGCGGCCCTCCTTCGCGCGTTCGGGCAGGCTGGTGGTGGCGGCGGCCACGATGCCGCCGCTACGGCTGGTCATGCCGCGCATCACTGCGTACGCCTGGCGGGCGTCCCTGGGAGCGATGGTGTCCGCCAGCGCGGGGACCGCGTCCGCCCAGGCCCTTTCGGTGCGCGTCCAGGCGTCGCGGGCGTCCACGGGAGGGTCACGCAGTGGATCGCAGCTCGCCTCCATCACCAGGTCGTGCTCGTCTCCCTCACCGAGCACCAGGTCCAGCACCAGGGTGTCGGTGGGGTTCGCGACGGCGTCGGCCGCTCCGCACCAGCGCAGATGGAGACCTCCGGTGCGGGCCGTCCACGCGCCGTCCGGCTCCCGTGCGAGGTCGCGTAGTGGTTCACTGCCGTAATCGGCGTGCGGGTTCCAGATGACCCGCACCCGGGCCTCGCCCTGCCGCGCCAGGATCCGCCGCAGCACGACCGCTCGCCGCGGGTCGCCGGGGAGTGCCAGGGCCTCGCGGCACTCCACGACTCCGGACTCGGTGATCCAGCGGCTGCGCCAGACCAACGACCCGTCCTCGTAGTAGCCGCCGGTCACGAACCGGCCCTGCGGTGTGACGGCGTACTGCCCCCGGCCACCGATCAACGTGGTGAACACGGCCCCGTCATGCCAACTCGGAACGCACAGCCAGCAGATGTCACCGTGCGGCCCGACCAGCGCCCCGCGCTCTCCGTCCGCCAGCAGGGCGTACTCACGCAGCGATTGGGGCAGGTAGGCGTGGGCGCCGGGCCGACTGGTGTTGCTCATGATGCTCCGTGATCACGCGGTGCGATAGGCGGCGGCTTGCTCGGTGCGCAGCGTCAGGCCGTGTCCCGGCGCTCCGTCGGCGCCGGGTGCCACGCTTCCGCCGCTGGGGTCGAGGGTGCCGTCGAACAGCAGTTGCTCGACGCGCACATGGTCGTGGAACCACTCCAGGTGTCGCAGGTTGGGCACGGCGGCGATGGCGTGCGCGTGGGCGTGCGGGGCGCAGTGCGCGGAGATCTCCACCCCTGCGGCCTCGGCCAGGGCCGCCGCCCGCAGCCAGACGGTGATCCCCCCGCACCGGGTGGCGTCCGCCTGCAGGCAGTCCACGGCTTCGGCCCGCAGCAGCCCGGCGAAGTGGGCCAGTGTGTAGCCGTACTCGCCCGCGGCGACATCGGCCGGGACACCGGCGCGGACCTGCGCCAGGCCGATCGTGTCGTCGGAGGAGACGGGTTCCTCGAACCAGGTGACGGCCTGTTCGGCGAGGTGGTCGGCGAGGCGGATGGCCTGCTTGCGGCGGTAGCCGCCGTTGGCGTCGACGTACAGCTCGACGCGGTCTCCGATGCTGTTGCGGGCGTTGGTGATGCGTTCGCGGTCCCGCCGCTCGGCCTGTCCCCATGCCTCACCGATCTTGATCTTGACGCGCGGGATGCCTTGTTCGTGCGCCCAGTGGCGTAGTTGCCGGTCCTGCCGCTGGTCGTCGTAGGTGGTGAAGCCGCCGCTGCCGTACACCGGGACGTGCTGGCGGCTCGCCCCCAGCAGGGCGGTGAGCGGCAGTCGCAGGACGCGTGCCTTCAGGTCCCACAAGGCGATGTCGACGGCCGAGATCGCTCCGGCGACCAGACCCGGGCGGCCCGCGTTGCGTACCGCCCGGGTCATCGCCTCGTTGGCCGCCGGCACGTCCCACACCGTCCGCCCGGTCACCTCGGGCGCCAGCAGTTCGCGGACCGCCTGGGCGGTGGCCGCGGCCCCGTAGGTGTAGCCGAGGCCGGTGGTGCCCCCGCAGCGGGCGGTCACCACGACGATGGTGGTCTGGTCCCAGGACAGGGTGCCGTCGGCTTCGGGGGCATCGGTGGGAACGGTGTAGACGGCGGTCTCGATCGCGTCCACCCGGGGCGTGTCCGCCCTCGATGCCGCGCGGGTCACTGGTCTTCCTGGCCGCCCGGCCGGTCCGACCGCGGCTTGCCCCCGGGGAGTAGCTCCTGTGCCTTGGCCTTGACGCCCTGTTTGATCACGTCGAGGCGGTCGCTGTCGCCCTTGACGATGGCGGCCGCGGCGGCCTCGATCTGGTCGAGGGTGGCGTGTGGTGGGATCGGGGGGACGGCCGGGTCGGTGCGGAACTCCAGGACGAACGGGCGCTGTGCGGCCAGCGCGCGGCGCCAACCGCTGTCGACCTCGTCGGGCTTTTCCACCCGCAGGCCGTCCAGGCCGATGGAGCGGGCGAAGTCGGCGTAGGGGACGTCCGGCAGGCTCTGCGAGGGCAGGAACTGCGGGGCCCCGGACATCGCCCGCATCTCCCAGGTGACCTGGTTGAGGTCCTGGTTGTTGAGCACGGCGACGATCAGTCGCGGGTTGTCCCAGTCCTGCCAGTACTTGGTCACGGTGATCAGTTCGGCCAGGCCGTTCATCTGCATGGCGCCGTCGCCGACGATGGCGATGGCCGGCCGGTCGGGGTGCGCGAACTTGGCGCCGATCACGTAGGGGACGCCGGGCCCCATGGTGGCCAGGGTGCCGGACAGCGAGCCGCGCATCCGGCCGCGCATGCGCAGATGCCGGGCGTACCAGTTGGCCGCGGAGCCGGAGTCGGCGGCCAGGATCACGTCGTCGGGCAGCAGCGCGTCCAGGGCGTGGACCGCGTGCTCGGGGTTGATGGGATCGGCGGCCACGGCGGCCCGCCGCTGCATGACCTCCCACCAGCGCGCGGTGTCCTTCTCGATCTTCTGCCGCCACTTGCCGTCGCTCTTGCGGCGCAGCAGCGGCAGGAGTTTGCGCAGCGTCTCGCGGGCGTCTCCGACGAGGTTGACCTCGAACGGGTAGCGCAGACCGACCATGTGCGGGTCGATGTCGATCTGTACCGCGCGGGCCTGGTCGAGTTCGGGCAGGAACTGGGTGTAGGGGAAGCTGGAGCCGATGACCAGGAGGGTGTCGCAGTCCCGCATCAGTTCGTAACTGGGCCGGGTGCCCAGCAGCCCGATGGCGCCGGTGACGTACGGCAGGTCGTCGGGGAACGCGTCCTTGCCGAGCAGCGCCTTGGCCACGCCCGCGCCCAGGACGTCGGCGGCCTGCTCGACCTCGGCTCGTGCGCCGCGCGCGCCCTGCCCGATGAGGATGGCCACCTTCTCGCCTTCGTTGAGCAGGTCGGCGGCGCGGGTGAGGTCGGACTCGGCGGGGATCGGGGCGTACTGGGCGATGCCCAGGCTGGAGGGCACCATCTTGAAGGCGTGCTGCGGTGGTGAGTAGTCCAGTTCCTGCACGTCGGCGGGGACGATGACGGCGGTCACGGTGCGTTGCGCCTGGGCGATGCGCATCGCGCGGTCCAGTACGTTGGGCAACTGCTCGGGGACCATGACCATTTCGCAGAACTCGCTGGCCACGTCCTTGTACAGGCTGAGCAGGTCGACTTCCTGCTGGTAGGAGCCGCCCATCGCGCTGCGGTTGGTCTGCCCGACGATGGCGACCACCGGAACGTGGTCGAGTTTGGCGTCGTACAGGCCGTTGAGCAGGTGGATGGCGCCGGGCCCGGACGTCGCCGCGCAGACACCGACGCGGCCGGAGAACTTGGCGTAGCCGACCGCCTCGAACGCGGCCATCTCCTCGTGCCGGGCCTGCACGAAGCGCGGCTTGTTGTCCGCGCGTCCCCAGGCCGCGAGCAGTCCGTTGATGCCGTCTCCCGCGTAGGCGAAGACGTGCTCGACCCCCCAGTCGCGGAGTCGTTCGAGTAGGTAGTCGGAGACCTTGGTCGACACGGAGCCTTCCTCTCTTCCCGTAGGTGCGTCGTGTGGTGGTACGTGGCGCGGCCGACGGCGTGTGGCACGGCCGTTGCCCACTGCGTGCAGTGGGATGCCCGGCGGCACCGGCGCCGGCGTGCGGCTATCGACTTATGCGGCGGGCCAGTGCCGCCGTAGCGCCCACGGCGAGGGCACCCGTGGCGGTGAGCGCCGCGGCGGTGGCCGCCCGCGCGTCACGGCGGTTGGCGCTCGGGCGGTCGACGGCCTTCTCCGGCCGGTCGGCGGGGAGCGGACCGGCGACGCCCAGTGCCAGGGCTTCCGCCAGGTGCAGCGCGCCGCGGCCGGTGCCGCCCTGGTCGATCTGTGTGCGGCAGCTGAAGCCGTCCGCGAGGACGAGTGTGTCGGGCGCGCTGCCGCGGACCGCGGGCAGCACGCCTTGTTCACCGATGGTCATGGAGATGTCGTGGTGGCCGCGTTCGAACCCGAAGTTGCCAGCCAGTCCGCAGCACCCGGCGTCCAGCACGTCGGCGTCGATCCCGGCCCGCCGCATCAACTCCCGGTCCGCGTCGAAGCCGAGCACGGCGTGCTGATGGCAGTGGGTCTGCACGGTCGCGACGCGGTTGAGGCGGGGCGGCTGCCAGCCGCCGCGGGAGGCGTCGTTGACCAGGAACTCGGAGAAGGTGCGGAACTGCTGGGCGAGCCGCAGCACGTCCTGGTCGGCGGACAGCAACTCCGGCGCGTCGGCGCGGAACACCGCGGTGCACGACGGCTCCAGACCGACGATCGGCGTTCCGGCCTCGATCCACGGCCGCAACACGGCGACGCTGCGGCGCAACACCCGCTTGGCGACGGCCAGTTGGCCGGTGGAGATCCACGTCAGCCCGCAGCACACGGGCCCGCTCGGCACGGCGACCCGAAAGCCCGCGTCCTCCAGGACGCGTACCGCGGAGCGGGCGACGGCCGGGTGGAAGTAGGTGCTGAACGTGTCGGGCCACAGCAGCACGGCCCGCGGATCGCCCGGATCCGGCCGGGGGGCCTGGCGTACCGCCATCCAGCGCGTGAACGACTCCGCGGCGAACACCGGCGCCGCACGCCGACCGCTCACCCCGGCCAGCCGCTTGCCCAGCCGGGACAGCCCCGGGGCGTGCAGCACGGCGTTGACCGTACGCGGCGACGGGCGGGACAGCCTGGCCCAGACCGGCAGCCAGCCCAACGCGTAGTGCGCGGCCGGGCGCAGCCGCCCCGCGTAGTGGTGCGAGAGGAACTCCGCCTTGTAGGTCGCCATGTCGACACCGGTCGGGCAGTCCGACTTGCAGCCCTTGCAGGCAAGGCACAGATCGAGCGCGTCGCGGACCTCGGTCGACCGCCAGCCGTCGGTGACCGGGGAGTCGTCGTGTCCGTCGAGCATCTCGAACAGCAATCTGGCCCGGCCCCGGGTGGAGTGCTCCTCCTCACCGGTGGCCCGGTAGGAAGGGCACATCACACCACCCTGGTGGGTACGGCAGTTGCCGATGCCCACGCACCGCATCACGGCCTTGGTGAAGGAACCGTTGTCCTCGGGGTAGCCGAATCGGGTGCGGCCCTCCACCGGCCGCCAACGCGGTCCCAGCCGTAGCTGGCCGTCGACGGGGTTCACCGTGTGCGGCCCGCTGTGCGGAGCGACGACCTTCCCCGGGTTCATCCGGTTGTCCGCGTCGAAGAGCGCCTTGACCTCGGCGAACGCGGTGACCAGCCGCTCACCGAACATCCTCGGCAGCAGCTCGCCGCGAGCCTGCCCGTCACCGTGCTCCCCTGACAGGGAACCGCCGTAGGAGGCCACCAGATCCGCGGCGCGCAGCAGGAACCGCCGGAACTCCGCCACGCCCTCGGCCGACTTGAGGGCGAACGGAATGCGGGTGTGCACGCATCCCTGGCCGAAGTGCCCGTACAGGGCGGGGTCGTCGTAGTCGAACTCGTCGAAGAGTGCCTTCAGGTCGCGCAGGTAGTCGCCGAGCCGCTCCGGCGGGACCGCGCTGTCCTCCCAACCCTCCCAGGTCTCCCGCTCGTCCGGCGGGCGGGCGGTGACACCCAGACCGGCCTCGCGTGCCTTCAGCATCTCCTGTTCGCGCCGCGGGTCGTCGGAGAGCACCACCGTCTCGTCCCGCTCGCTGCGGCCGATGGCCTCCAGCAGCTGCTGAGCCTGCCGGTCGGCCTCCTGCTGGCTGTCGCCGGTGAACTGCAGCAGCAGCCAGCTGCCGCCTTCGGGAAACCGGTCCAGCGATTCCAGGTAGGCGTGTTCCTCGCGCATCAGCTGCGCCATCCGGTTGTCCAGCGCCTCCAACTGGGCGGGCTCGCTGTGCTGCAACAGCCGCGGCACGTCGTCGGCGGCGGCGCAGATGTCGGGGTAGCCGAGCACCAGCATGCACTCGGCGGCCGGAACCGGCACCAGTTCCAGCTCGGCGCGCAGGATGGTCACCAGGGTGCCTTCGCTGCCCACCAGCGCCCGCGCCAGGTCGAAGCCCTTCTCCGGCAGCAGCGAGTCCAGGTTGTAGCCGGAGACCCGTCGCGGGATGTCCGGGAAGCCCTGCCTGATGTCGGCCAGGTACCGGTCGGTGATGTCCCGCAGCCCGCGGTACAGCTCGGCCGGGCGACCGCCCGCGGCGACGGTCCGCTCGTAGTCCTCCTCGGGGGTGCGCCCGACCCACAGCCTCGTGCCGTCGTAGGTCAGCACCTCCATACGGCGCACGTTGTCGACGGTCTTGCCGTATGCCTGGGCCGACGCGCCGCAGGAGTTGTTGCCCAGCATCCCACCGAGCGAACAGTGGCTGTGCGTGGACGGCTTGGGTCCGAACATCAGCTGGTGCGGGGCGAGTTGGCGGTTCAGGTCGTCCAGCACGAGGCCGGGCTCGACCACACAGGTGCGTCGCTCGGCGTCCACTGACAGCAGCCGGTTGCAGTACTTCGTCCAGTCGATGACGACCGCGATGTTGGTGCACTGCCCACCCAGGCTCGTACCACCGCCTCGGGAGAGCACGGGCGCCCGGTACTCGGCGCACACCGCGACCGCCTCGGCCGCGGCCTCGACGGTCCGCGGTACGACCACGCCGATCGGCACCTGCCGGTAGTTCGAGCCGTCCGTGGCGTACGCTCCGCGGCTGCCCGCGTCGAACCGCACCTCGGCGTCCACGCGCTCACACAGCGCATTCCGCAACCCGGCGACGTCCAGTTCGGCGCTTGCCGGACGTGGCGGGGTCGCGCCGGCCCACCGGCGTCCGGCCGCTTGACTCATGTTCATGCCCACCCCTTTGCCGTGGCCGTCTGTCGCGCCTTCCGGTCGAAACGCCTACCCGGTTGTCGGCAGCTTGCACTGCGTGTCTCGCGCAGTCGCTCCAACCGGACCGCGCCATCCACCAACCGGCCCAACAGCGCCCGCCGCGCGGCGAGGCGGAAGGCGTCCCGGACATGCGGGGCGTGCGCGCGATCGGTGTCGGCTCCGCCGTCACCAGCCCGCTTGCGCCACACCGGTGACGGTCCGGACCTCGCCTCGGTGGGGCGGGCGCGCGGGCCGCATCAGGGTTGCGGATGCGGGTAGACGTTGCTGACGGCACGCGGGCAACGGACTTGAGGAGGCACCGATGCGGCACGCGGGTCCGGTCACGAACATCGCGGCGTGGTGGGCCGTTCTGTTCGTTCTCAACCTCATGTTCATCAGTACCGTCTCCACCTTGGAGCTCGCCGTCGGCGCGGGCGCCGGGGTGCTCGCCGCAGTCGCCCACTGGGCGGTGCGCAACGCGGCCGGTACCGAGGGCGGCCAGGGCGGCCCCTGGGCGCGGGCACTGTTCGCGTGGCCCGGCGCGGTTCTCGCCGACACCGGTCGGCTGGCCGCGGTCACCATGAACGCGCTGCGCGGACGGGAAGTCCCCTCGCGCCTTCGCGAAGTCAGGCTCAAGCACGGCACCGGCAGCGCCTGGGCCTGCGCCCTGCTGTCCGCCACCCCCGGCGCGTACGTCGTCGACGTCAGTGCGGGGACGGCGGGGTCCGGGGACGCCCTCACCATCCATGTCCTCGGTGACACACGGACGGCGCTGGAACGCGTCCTCACCAGCGGTGAGCGGTCATGAACGCGTGGCTCGCGGCGAGCGCGGTGCTGCTGACGCTGGGCCTGCCACCGTGTCTGTGGCTGGTGTCCCGCCGCACGCCACAGGAGCGACTGGCCGGACTCAACCTGGCCGCCACGATGTGCTCGGCGGTCCTGCTGCTGCTCACCGAGGGCGTCAACCGCAGCTCGTACGTCGACCTGCCCTTGGTCCTCGCGACGCTGGGACCAGCCGGAACGCTGGTCTTCGCGCGGTTCCTGGGCGGCCAGGCGGGGGAAGCGGCCCGCGAGGAGTCCGACTGACATGACCGCCCGTCACATCTGCGCGCTGGTCCTGCTGGTCCTCGGCGTCGGGGTGCTGCTGCTGTCCGCGGCGGCGCTGCTGGTGCTGCCGCGCCCCTACGGACGTCTGCACGCGCTCACTCCGGCCACCTCGCTGGGCATGCCGCTGATCGCGTTCGCGCTGGCCGTCGAGACGGGACCGGGACGCGGCGCGGTCAAGCTCCTGCTCATCGCCGCGCTGACGGCCGTCGGCGGACCGGTCACCACCATGGCGATCGGCCGGGGCACCGCCCAGAACGACAGCCTGCTACGGAAGGACTCACCCCCGTGAACGGTGCCATCAGCGACTACCTGATCGCGGCCTGCCTTGTGCTGGTGACGGCGACCGCCACCGTCGCCGCGCTCACCCCGGAACCGATGCGCCAGGCCCTGGTGCTGGCCATGCTGGGCCTCGGCCTGACGCTGCTGTTCACCGTGCTGCAGGCGCCCGACGTGGCGCTGTCCCAGCTGGGCGTGGGCACGGCGGTGACACCGCTGCTCATCATGCTGACGGTACGCAAGGTACGGCGGTCCGCCGCGCTACGGCGGGACGGGGAGCGCCCGCGGTGAGCCGCGCGCTGCGCGTCAGGCTGTTCTGGGCCGCCGCGGTGGTCTTCGCCGTCGCGTTCGCCGCCGCCTGCACCGGATTGCCGGGGTTCGGCACGCTGTCGCATCCGTACGGAACCCGCGCCGTCGCCGCGACCTTCCGGCAGCGCACCGCCAACACGGTCTCCTCGGTCAACTTCGACCAGCGTGCCTTCGACACCCTCGGCGAGGAGTCCATCCTGTTCGCCGCCGTGCTCGGCGGCCTGGTGCTGTTGCGCCGGGCCCGCGACGAACGACTGGGCAGCATCCGGCGCGGCCGGGTGCTGCCCACCACACGGCTGTTCGGCTCGATCCTGCTGCCGGTCACCCTGCTGACCGGCGTCTACATCGTCGCCCACGGCCAGTTGTCGCCGGGCGGTGGTTTCCAGGGCGGTGTCATCCTCGCCACCGGTCTGCACCTGGCGTACATCGCCGCCGACTACGGGGTCCTCAAGGCGATCCGCCCACTGGCCGTGTTCGACGTCGCGGACGCCGTGGGCGCGGGTGCCTTCGCGGGCCTCGGGCTGGTCGGACTGGCCGTCGGCGCGGCGTACCTGCAAAACGTCCTGCCGCTGGGAACCTTCGGTCAGCTGTCGTCGGGCGGGCTGGTGCCCGTCATCAACGCGGCTGTGGGGTTGGAGGTGGGCTCCGGCGTGGTGGTGCTGCTCGCGAGCTTCCTCGACCAGGCGGTGGAGATCGACTCACCCGACGGACAAGACAACGGGACCGCACAATGACGCTGCTGTTCTTCCTGGCCGCCGGCTGGATCTTCCTGGTCGGGGCGTACGGCATGGTCACCAGCCGCAATGTGATCCGCACCGTCGGCTGCCTCGCGGTGACCCAGTCCTCAACGTACGTGCTGCTGCTGACCGTTGGCTACCGCCGTGGCGGCACCTCGCCGTACTTCACCGACACCTCCACCCGCACGCCCGTCGTCGACCCGGTGGTGCAGGCACTCGCCCTCACCGATGTGGTCGTCGGTGCCACGGTCACCGCCCTGCTGCTCGCCCTCGCGCTCCAGTTGCGCAAGCGGCACGGCACGGTCGACCCCGACGCCCTCACCGGACTCAGGGGCTGAGCCGCGATGGGCACCGCCGACCTGCTGCCGCTCGCCGTCGCCATCCCACTGCTCGGGTCCGTCGTCCTGGTCCTCCTCGGCGGTCGGCTGCCGCGCGTCGCCACCGACTTCCTCGTCACCTTCTGGGCCGCCGCGCAGGTCGCCGACCTGGTGTGGCTGTGGACGCGCACCGGGGACGGCCGCGCCGTCAGCTGGCTCGGCGGCTGGCGGCTCCAGCACGGCGAGGGCGTCGGCATCGTGTTGGTGAACGACCGGATCGGCATCGGACTCGCGCTGCTCACCGCGGTGCTCGTGCTCGCCGTGGTCGCCTACTCCTGGCGGTACTTCGACGAGCCGCCCGCCGAGCACGCGGGCACCTTTCCCGCCCTCATCCTGCTGTTCGAGGCGGGCATGTGCGGGTTCGCGCTCACCGGCGACCTGTTCAACGCCTTCGTCTTCTTCGAGTTGATGGGTGCGGTCGCCTACGCGCTGACGGGCTTGCGCATCGAGGACCCGCGGCCGCTGCAGGGCGCGCTCACCTTCGGTGTCATCAACTCACTGGCCGCCTACGCCTCGTTGCTGGGCATCGGCCTGCTGTACGCCAGGACCGGTGAACTGGGGTTCGCCCAGATCAGCCAGAAGCTCACGGCCCACCGGGCCGACGCGTTGCTGGTGACGGCCTTCGTGCTGGTCCTCATCGGGCCGCTGGTGAAAGGCGCGGTGGCGCCGTTCCACTTCTGGCTGCCGGACGCGCACGCCGTCGCGCCGACGCCGGTGTGCATGCTGCTGTCCGGCGTGATGGTCGAACTCGGCGTCTACGGCGCCGTGCGGATCTACTGGACCGTCTTCTCCGGTCCGCACGGCATCGCCCCGCACGTCTTCCGGGACACGTTCATCGTCGCGGGCGTGCTCACCGCCGTCGTCGGCGCGGTGATGTGCTGGCAGCAGCGCAACCTCAAGCGGATGCTGGCGTTCTCCACCGTCAGCCACATCGGCCTGTTCCTCGTCGGCGTGGCCCTGCTGACCCCGGAAGGCACCGCCGGTACCGCGCTGTACGTCGCCGGACACGCCGGAGCCAAGGCGGCCTTGTTCGGTGTCACGGGCGCGCTGCTGGACCGGTACGGCAGCGTTGACGAGCACTCCTTGTACGGCCGGGGCCGCGAACTGCGGTTCGCCGGAGTCCTGTTCGCGCTCGGCGGCCTCGCGCTGGCCGGGCTGCCGCCGTTCGGCACGGCACTGGGCAAGGCCGTCGCCGAACACGCCGCGCAGTCCCACTCCCCCTGGCTGATCGCCGTCTTCGTCCTCGCCTCGGCCGCCACCGGCGCGACGGTGCTGCGCGCCGCCGCCCGGGTCTTCGCCGGGGCCGGGCGCCGACCGCGAGAACACCACGAGGCTCCTGAGACCACCGGCGGCGGCGAGGAGCCGGAGATCCGCGGCCCGTCCCGCCGCGTTCCGCCGCCCATGCTCGCCGTGCCCGCCCTGCTGCTGTGCGGATCGCTGGCCGTCGGCCTGCTCCCCGGCGTCAGCCGCCAACTCGCCGAGGCCGCCCGGCTGTTCACCGACCGCGCCGGATACCTCGCCGCCGTCTTCGGGCACAACCATCCCGCGGCGAAGCCGCCCGCCGCCGACTGGACCGCCGAAGGCGTCGCGCTCGGCCTGGCCTCCGCCGCGCTCGCGGTGGCGTTCGCCGCCGCCGCGCTGTGGGCGACCCCGCGTGACGCCCACCGCGCCGTGACACCGCTGCGCCGACTGCACTCGGGCCACATGGGCGACTACGTCAGCTGGCTCGTCGTCGGCATCGCGGCGCTGCTGGTCGCCGTCGGGGCCCAGATGTGACGTTCCACCGCGACGGGAGCCACTCCCGGGTAAGTGGGCGCCTGTCCGTCATCCGGGCGGTGTCTCGGGGCGACGGGCGATCACCCGGTAGGCGTTGCTCAGGCCCAGCCGGTGAGCGAGCGGCTTGACCAGCAGCCGGTCGAGCGTGGTGGCGAGGAGCAGCGCCGGTACCCCGGCCAGCAGGATCGCGGCCCGCAGCAGGCGGTGGACCCGGTCCGTCGGCGTGGCGAGCCAGGGGGCGTCCTCGGGCGGTGCGACGGCGTTCAGCGACAGCCATACGGCACCGAGCAGGTCGACCGTGTCATGCGGCTCGGCGTGTTCCTCGGCGACCACGGTGAAGCCCAGGGCGGTCAGCTCCCGGCGGAGGTTGGCCACCGGCAGGAAGTTCAGATGCTGCGGCTGCAGCCAGGGAAGCCACCAGCGGCCCAGCACCCTGGCGAGGCGGCTCGCCGGATCGGGCACCTCGATCAGCAGGTGCCCGCCCGGACGGACCGCCCGCCAGGCCGCCCGCAGTTCGCCGCGCGGGTCGGTGCTGTGCTCCAGGTAGTGGTACATGCTGACGGCGTCGTACCCGGCGGCGAGTTCCCGGCGCGACAACTCGGTGAAGCTGCCGCGGAATCCGCGGTCGATCCGTCCGGCCCGCTCGGCCAGTTCGATGCCCGCGCTGAAGTCCAGCCCGTCGAAGGCGGTCGCGGGGAAGACGGTTCGGGCGGTGGCGCAGAAGTGCCCGTGGCCGGTGCCCACGTCGAGCCAGTTCCTCGGGGTGCGGTCGAAGGGCTTGAGGGACTCGGCGCGGCGCCGGTACATCCTCTCCCGGCCGGGCCCGGTGAACACGCCGTCGAGGTCCTTCTCGCCCAGTCCGTCGTAGAAGTCCCGGTAGTAGAACTCCAGGCCCGCGCCGTTCAACCTGGGGTTCTGGAAGACGTGGCCGCAGCGCTGGCACTCGTCGAGGTGGAAGCGGCCCGGTTTGCGCTGGAAGAGGTCGGGCGTGCGCAGCCGCTCGCGCAGCCGGGTCGAGCCGCACCACGGGCAGTCGGCGCGGCGGCTGTCGAAGAACCGCCCGGTGCCCCGGGCCAGATCCGCCTGATAGCTCGGACGAAGCGCGGCGACGGCCGCGGCGCGGCCGCGCTTGGCGGACGCGGCGGGTGTGTGCTGTGCCGCGCTCACTTCGCCACCTCGGCGGTGGGCGCGCCGACCGCCAGCCGTTCCAGATGGGTGGCGGCAGCGGCGGCTCCGCCCGCCGCCCGGAACGACGCGCCGACCCGCTCGGCCGCCGCGCGGTAGCCGGGTTCGTGGAGCACGGCGTCGAGCGCCTCGCCGAGCCGGGGCGCCGTCACCCTGCCGAACCGGACGCGGACGGCCGCTCCGGCGTCCACCACCTGGGCGGCCACGACGGGCTGGTCGTCGCGGATCGGTGCGACCACCAGCGGAACGCCGTGCCACAGGGATTCGCAGATGGTGTTGTGTCCCGCGTGGCAGACGACGGCGCCGACCCTTGCCAGCAGCGGGAGTTGGGGAACGTAGGGCAGCACCAGCACGTCCTTGTCATCCGCGGTGGGTGGATCGAGCCAGCCCCCGGGGTCGGCGATCACCGCTTGGAGGCGGTCGGTTCGGCCCGGTACGGCCGCGCGGCATTCGGCGAGGAAACGTGCGCCCGCTTCGGCGTTGGCGGTGCCCAGGGTGACCAGTACCGAGGGGCGCGCGCCGTCCAGCCAGTGCCACGGGAAGTCGCACGGGGCCGGGCGGTGGGCGATCGACGGGCCGACGAAGCGGATCCGCTCGCGCGCCCGCGCCGGGCGCCCGGCGAGTTCCTCGGTGGTGAAGGCGAGCACCAGGTGTGGTGAGAACCGGGGATCGGCCGTCCCGGCCGGGTGCCCCACACGGTGGCGCAGGTCGGCCAGCAGCCCTTCGAGCCAGGCGTCGACCTTGGGCATGCCGTCGAGCGCTCCGGTGAACTCGGCGGACGTGGTGGCCGAGGTGGCCCACCGCACGCCGAGCAGTTCGGCGGTCAGGCCACCGGCGACGGTCTGCTGGTCGGCGACCAGCACATCGGGGCGGAACCGGGCCACCGCCGCACGCACGCCGGTGGTCATCTCCTCGGCGAGCGGCACCAGGAACCGCTCCCAGAGGAACTTCAGCGCGCCCGGACCGCGTACGTCCGGCGGGCGGACGGCACCGTCCCCGCCGAGCCGTGGGCCGCCGCAGGCGAAGACGGTGGCGGCGGTGCCGACGAGCGGCCGGACGACCTCCGGCATCCCGGCCCAGGCCACCTGGTGTCCGCGGGCGGCCAGTTCGGCTCCGACTCCCACCGTGGGGTTGATGTGGCCGACCAGCGGCGGCACGACGAACAGGAAGCGGCTCACCGTGCTTCGCCCCCCACCGGCGCGGACACCGGCGGTTCGCCGCCGGGCCCGCCGATCTTCGACAGCAGCAGACCGAGGACGGTCCCGGGCGCCTCCGCCAGCACCGAGTGCCCCTGGCCGGGCAGCACGACCGACCGGGTGCCCGGCAGCAGCGACTCCAACCGCCCTGCCCGCCCGGCGAGTTCGGATTCGGCGCCGTAGACGGCCAGCACCGGGCAGCGCACCGAGCGGACCTGCTCCTCGCTGCGCACCCGGCTCGCCGGGACGTCCCGCGCGATGCTCGTGCCACGCACCAGCCGGGCCGCCGACTTCGCCAACCTGGCGGTGTGACCGCCCTCGTTGGCGTTCACCCAGGCCAGCGCCTCGGCCTCGTGCTCGACCAACTCCGTGACCAGGCGCCGGAAGATACCGGCTATCTCCTCGGCCCAGGACCGCGTGGCCGGAGCCGACTCGATCAGGCAGACCCCCGTGACCCGCCGCGGGTGCCGGGCGGCGTACTCGAACGCCACTGTTCCACCGAAGCAGTTGCCCACCAGATGGACGGGGCAGGTGATCCCCAGGCGGTCCAGCAACCGCTCCAGGTCGGTGACGAAGTCCGCCAACCGGTAGCCGACGCGGGGGCGTTCGCTGCGGCCGTGGCCGCGGTGGTCGTACATCACCACGTCGGTCCCGGCCGCGGCGAGCGCGGGCGCCACCGTGAAGTAGTAGCTGGCCAGGCTGTCGGTGAGCAGGCCGTGCAGCAGCACGGCGGTGGCGGTGGGCGGGCGCCCGTCCGGTGGGGACAGCCGCTGGACGTGCAGTGTGACGCCGTCCGGTCCCGCGGCGGTCCGGATCATCGCCATGGCTCAGTTCCTCCCGGCGTTGAGGCACCGCACGACGTACTCGACCAGACGTCCGACGGTGAGGCCGATGATCTCCTCCAGCTCCAGGTCGGCGACGAACTCGGCGAAGTTGACCTGCCGCCCGTAGTGTTCCTCCAGGCTGCCCGCCAGGGTGACCAGGTCGATGCTCTCCAGCTCCAGGTCCTCGGTGAACCGGCTCTCCATGGTGATCTCGACGTCGTCGAGGCCGTACTCGTCGAGCACGGTCCGCAGCATCCGCGCGATCTGGGCCAGGACCGTGCGCGGGTCGGCCTCGCGGGCCGCCGGGGTCTGCTCACTGGTGGTCACTGATCGATCTCCTCGTCGTCGTCCGCCGGTCCGTGCGTCCAGGCCACGATGTAGTTCCTGTTCGGCAGTTCCGGCGGGTTGGCCACGCCTGCGCTGTGCACCCGGTAGCGGCGGCGCGCACCGGGGCCCGCGCAGGCCTCGACCACGAGCCGTACCGGGGCGGCCGTGACGTCCGCCTCGACCACGGCGAAGTCCCGCGGTCTGCCGCGGAACCCGGTGCCCTCCGCTTTGGCGACGGCCTCCTTCGCCGCCCAGAACGTCGTGGCCCACCGCGCCTCGGCCTCGCCGGTCGCGGAGCGCAGTTCCGCGATCAGCTCGCGCTCCGGCGCGCCGAAGGCGACGGCGAGCGTCGGCTCGGCCAGGTCGGCCAGTTCCTCGATGTCGATGCCCGGTCCCGGGCCGTCGGCGCGGCCCCGCGGCCGTCGCGGCACCACGAGCGCCACCCCGGTCTCGGCGCGGTGGGCCAGGGAGAGGTCCAGATCCGGGAGGGTGCGGCCGTGCACACCGGTGGCGTACGGGCGGCCGTGTGCGTCGTTGCGGATCCGGATCTCCGCGGGGAAGACCGGGCCCTCGCCGTGGTCCCAGAGCCACCGCCGTACGGCGTCCTTGGCCGCGATCCGGCCGAGCAGCCACTGCCTGCGGCCGTGCGGCGGATGTCGCTCGTACTCGGCGCGCTCGGCGCCGCCCAGGTGGTTGCGCATGATCAGGTCGCGGGAGGCGAGGTCCGGCCAGCGTTCGTGGAGGAGGACCCAGCCGCCGGGCCGTGCCTTGGAGAGCGTGTTGCGCTGCGGGAAGCGCTCGACCGCCCTGGTCTGCGGGTGGTTGTCGAACCTGCGGTCCTGCCAGCCGGTCAGCTCCGCCCACACCCGGCCGTCCGCGACGAGTTGCGCGTCGGCCTCAAGCGCGGTGTCGGTCAGCGATGCGATCTTGACCACGCACCGCACCTCGGTGCCGGGGCGCGGGTGCGGCCCGAAGAAGCACAGGCGCCGGATCCCTACGGGGAAGACGACGGTCCGCTCGGTGCGCGTCGCCATGATCCAGTAGCCGAGCAGTTGGCCGACGTTGTCCAGCAGGCCGCCGGGCGCCGCGGGCGCGGTGATGGTGCCGCGCAGGTGTGCCTCGCCGATGGCGGTGATCGCGGTGAGGCCCTGGAACGCCGGGCCGTGGAACATCCAGCGCTCGGCGTAGAGTTGGGCGGCCGTGTGGCCGGGCGCGCGCTCGGCTGCGGCGTCGGTGCGCCACGGTTCGGGGCGGTGCGCCGGGTAGCGTGCGGCCACCTCCACTGTGGCGTGCGCGCCGCGGCCGAAGGTGGCGCGGATCCTGTCCGGGGCGTCGGGTGACGGTGCCGTGGTGATGGGCACGTCGGCCGGGGGCGCGGCGGTCACCCACTGGTCGAACCGGGCGGCGTGCACCGCGATGGCGTGCTGTCCGGGCGCGGCCCGTTCCGCCGCGTCCATCAGGTGCCGCAGGATGGTGGTGGCCGGTACCACCGGCCACCGGTCCGCCTCGTCGGGCCAGTCGGGCCGCTGCGGGAAGAAGCAGTGGTCGCGCAGGTACGGCATGGCGTCGGTGGAGACCCGCAGCACGGTGCGCGTCTCCAGGGCGCGCGGTGTGCTGGCGATCGGCGGGAGTGACGCGGCCGCCGGTTCGGTCCGGTCGGCCGCCGCGATGACTTCGGCGGCGGTCTCGGCGGTCTGCCGCAGCAGTGCGCCGAGTTCGGCGGCGAGCGGGAAGCGGGTGCCCGCCGCGTCAAGTGCCGCCGTGGCGCCGCCCGTTGGGCTGGCGGTGTCGGCGGCGGGCGCCAACTCGCCGCGCAGCCTTACCAGCGCCCTCGGGTCCAGTCGGACCAGGGGGTTGCCCAGGTCGAGCCGCACCGGCTGACGTGGCACCAACGCCGCCGACTCGTGTCCGCTCCGGGCACGCCCGGCCGCCGGGGGTGGCAGTGCGGGATCCACCAGGGCGCCGTCGGCCCACAACGCCGTCGCCACCCGCCTGAGTTGGGCGAGGCCGTCGCGGTGCGGCGAGTTGGCGGCCACCACCAGGTGTTCCCTGTCGAGCAGGGTGTCGCTGATGAGCGAGGCCAGCTGGCCGGTGCCGACCTGTACGAAGACGCGGTAGCCCGCCGCGTACATCGCCTCGGTCAGCGACCGGAACCGCACGGGCTCCAGCAGATGCCGCACGAACAACTCGCGTACCGCGGCCTCGTCACGCGGGTAGGGCGCGGCGGTCGTCGCCGACCAGACGGGAACGGTCGGCGGGAACAGCTCGAAGCGGTGCGCGGCTGCTTCGATCGGCCCCAGGTAGGGGGCGAGCATCGGAGTGTGGAAGCCGGACTGGAACGGCAGGACCCGCGCCATCACCCCCTCCGCCCGCAGCGTTCGGACGAACTCCGCGACGGGGGCGGGAGGGCCGCACACGATCGACTGGTGCGCCGCGTTGTCGTGGGACAGCACGATCGCGTCGTCCGGCCGCCGCCGCAACGCGGCCGCGACCCGCTCCGCGGGGGCGCCGAGGACGGCGAAGGCCATCGCCGGCACGCGGAGCGCGTCCGGGTCGAAGGAGTCGACGAAGGCGTCGACCGCGTCGGCCGCGTACATGCCTGCCGCGACCATCGCGGTCCACTCGCCGACGCTGTGCCCGGCCACCGCGTCCGGTACCACGCCCATGCGCCGCAACGCGGCGTCCAGCAGGCGGCCCACGCCGAAGACGCCCGCCCCATGTCGGCCGACGTCACCGGCGGGTGACGGTGCACTGCCGGACGCGGCGAGCCCGAAGTGCTCGGCGACACCGTCCAGCCGGGGCTCGAACTCGCCCTCAAGGCCCGGGAACACGAACGCCAGCTTTCCCGGCACCCCGTCGGCGCCGCCGCCCAGCAGCGGGCCGGGGGCGAACCAGATGTCGTGGCGACCGCGCCAGGGGCGGCGCTTGGCGACGACGCGCCTGGCCAACGCCAGCCGCCTGGCGGTCGGGTCGACGATGCCGAGCCTGCTGCGGCCCGACCCGGCGGGCCGGGCCGACCCCGCGGCGAGTACGGCCGAGTCGTCTGCCGCGAGGAGTTCGGCGAGCCGTTGCGGGCTGTCCGCGGCCAGCGCCAGGACACGCTCCGGCTCGGCCGCCACGACGGCCCGTGCGACGGGCGCGGCGGGCGCCGGTCGGGGTGTTGGCGCCTGCTCCAGTACCACGTGGGCGTTGATGCCGCCAAAGCCGAACGCGTTCACCGCGGCACGGCGTAACGGCTGGTCCGCGGTGGTCTCCCAGGGCCGCGGCGTGTTGAGGGTACGGAACCGGGTGGCCGCGAGAGCCGGGTGCGGGTCGTCGCAGTGCAGTGTGGGCAGCAGCACACCGTGGTGGACCGCGAGCGCCGCCTTGACCAGGGCGGCCACTCCGGCGGCGGGCATGGTGTGGCCGATCATCGACTTCACCGAACCGATGACGGCGCCGGTGTCCGCTCCGCCGGAACCGCGAGGGCCGAACACGTCGGCGAGCGTGGCCAGTTCGGCCGCGTCTCCGGCTGGTGTGCCGGTGCCGTGCGCCTCCAGCAGCCCGACCGCGTGCGGTTCCGCGGGGTCCAGGCCAGCGGCTCGCCACGCCTGCCGGACGGCGCGCGCCTGGCCCGCCGGGTCCGGGTTGACCAGTCCCGCGGCGCGCCCGTCGCTGGCCACCCCGGTGCCCCGGATGACCGCGTAGACACGGTCTCCCGCCCGCCGCGCGTCAGCCAGCCGCTTGAGCACCACCACCCCGGTGCCCTCGCCGATCAGGATGCCGTCGGCCGCCCGGTGGAAGGGCCGGATGCGCTGGCTCGGGGAGAGCGCGCCGAGTTGGCAGAAGACACTCCACAGCGTGATGTCGTGGCAGTGGTGCACACCGCCGGCGAGCATCACGTCGCACCGGCCCGAGTCCAGCTCCCGCACCGCGTGGTCGACCGCCACGAGCGACGACGCGCAGGCGGCGTCCACCGTGTAGGCGGGTCCGCGCAGGTCGAGCCGGTGCGCGACGCGTGAGGCGGCGAGGTTGGGTACCAGCCCGATGGCCGCCTCGGGGCGGTCCGGCCCGAGGCGCTCGACGAAGGCCGCGTGGACCCGCGCCAACTGGTCCGCGCCGAGGCCGGGCAGCAACTCGCCTAGCGTGCACACCAGTTGGCGGGCGGTGCGTACCCGCTGGTCGAGCCGGACGAGTCCGGGTGTGAGGTATCCGCCGCGGCCCAGCACCACGCCCACCCGCCGCCGGTCCGGCAGCCGGTTCTCGCCGCCCGCGTCCGCGACGGCCGCGGCCGCCACCTTCAGGGCCAGCAGTTGGTCGGGCTCGGTGCCCGGCACGGACGCGGGCATGATTGCGAACCGGGCGGCGTCCACCTCGGCGAACTCGTCCACGAATCCGCCGCGTCGGCAGTACACGCGGTCCGGGGCGGCCGGGCCGCCCGCGCCGTCTGGATGGTAGAAGCCGGTGTCCCACCGGCCGGGCGGAACGTCGGTGATCGCGTCCGCGCCGTTGACCAGATTGCGCCAGTAGGTGTCCAGGTCCGGCGCGCCCGGCAGCAGCACGGCCATGCCCACGATGGCGACCGGACGCGTGCCGCCGACCCGTGCCCGGTCGGCGTCGCACACGGCGGTCACCGGTTGGAGGCGGTGACGACGACGGAACCGCTCGGCCCGCCGGGACAGGCGAGTTCGCGCAGCAGCGCGAGCGTGCCCTCGGCCGGGTCGATGAGCGGAACACCGCGCCGCGCGTAGTCCCGCGCCAGTTCGGGGCTCACCATTCCGGTGTGCGTCCCGGTCGGCGCCCACGGTCCCCAGTGCACGGTCAGCGCCCGGCCGCCCGTGCGGGCCGCCCAGCGCAGGCCGAGCGTCTCCAGCGCGTCGTTGGCCGCGGCGTAGTCCGCCTGGCCGGGGTTGCCGAGCACCGCGCAGACGCTACCGAACAGCACCACGAGGGCGGGGCCGACCGGCAGTTGCTCCAGCGCGTCCAGCAGGGCGCTGGCCCCGTCCACCTTCGTGCCGAAGACCCGTTTGAAGGATTCGGTGGACTTCCGCTCGATCAGCCGGTCCTCGATGACACCGGCGCCGTACACGACCGCGTCCAGTCGGCCGTACTCGGCGTGGATCTCCTTGACGACCTGGAGTACGGCGTCGGTCTCCCGGAAGTCCACGCGGCGGTAGCGCGCCTGGCTGCCGAGGTTCGTCAACTCGGCCAGGGTGGCGGCCACTTCGCGCCCGGCCAGGATCCGCTCGGCCTCCCGCTGGATCTCGGCCGGTGTGCGGCGGCCCCGGGCGGCGAGTGCCGCGCGCAGGGCCGCCGGGTCGCGGGCGTCGGCGGTGGCCGGGTCCTCGGGCCCGGCGGGCTCGGGCGTGCGGCCGAGCAGTTCGATCCGGCACCGCGCGGCGGACGCGAGCGCGGCGGCGCACCGCGCGGTGATGCCCCGTGCCCCACCGACCAGTACGACCACGCTGTCGCGGTCGAGGCCGATGGCGGCGGCCCGCGAGGTTCCGGCACCGGGGGACGCCGCGGTGCTGGCCGGAGCGCCGAGCGGGGTCTCGACCAGTTCCAGCCCGTGCCTGCCACCGGCGGTCCGCACCACCACCGGCACGCCGTCCGCGGCGAGCAACTCGCCGAGCAGCGCGTCGGCCACGGGTACCGGCGCCTCCCCTCCGGTTGCGCGGGCGGACGCGCCGGGCACCTCGACGACGCGGGCCACGATCCGGGGGTACTCCTGTGCCACCGTCCGGAAGAAGCCGCGCAGCCCGGCGGCGCGCAGGTCGAGCGGATCGCCGCTGCACGCCGCGAGCAGCCAGCGCGGTGCGCGCCGCACAGCGGCCTGGAGCACCGGGAACGCCTCCGGCAGCACCGGCCGACCGGAGTCGGCCAGGGGTTGCAGCAGGATCACCCCGTCCACGTCACCGTCCCGGTCGGTGAGCAGATGGTCGGCGTCGAGGCGCACGGCTTCGGCGCCGTGTGCCGTCAGCCGGGCCGAGACCGTCTCGGCGGCGTCGCCACCGTCGCCCAGCAGCGCGAAGCGTCTGCCGGTGAGCACGGCGGCGGGGTCGACGGCGTGGTCCGGCTCACCGAGCGGCACGAGGCGCGGTACGAGCCGCCTGGGCGACGCGCCGACTACCGGCGCGGACCGCTGCCGCACCGCCGGGTCGTCCAACTCCTCGGCGGTGGGCGGTACTTGGGGCTGGGCGGCGGACTGCAGGGCAGTGCCGTCGCCGGGGGTGAGCCGCCGGGTCAGCCAGGTGGTGACGGAGGCGGTGGTGCGGGCCTTGGCGAGTTCCTCCAGTTCCTCGTCGTCGAGCGCCGCCGCGCCGTCCTCCCGCCCTCCCAGACGCCGAGCGAGTTCGCCCGCGATCTCGGCGCGTTTGATCGAGTCGATGCTCAGGTCCGCTTCCAGGTCGAGGTCCGGTTCGATCATGTCGAGGGGGTAGCCGGTGCGCTCGCTGATGGTCCGCGCCACCAGCCGCGCCACGTCGGCGGCGGTGAGCGCGGCCGGGGCGGCTGCCGCGGGCAGCGGTGTCCCGGCCGGGGCCTCCGCGGTGGCCGCCGTTGACGGCGGCTCGGCCTTCGCGGGCGCGTCGGGCACCGGCTGGGGTGGGCCGGGTTCGGCGCCGAGGTGGGCCAGCAGCACATCCCGCTGGGCGGCCACCATCTCCCGGCTGCCGCGCAGGAACTCACGTACCAGCGCCTCGCGTTCCTCCCGCCCGCCCCGCGGCCCGGCGGCGCCGATCACCGGCTGCGGGATCCGTCTGGCGGGCGCCAGCGCGCCGGGCAGCGGTTCGCCGTCCGCGCTGCGCACCAGGTGGCCGTCCACCGTCCAGCCGGGCCGCTTCGGCGGCGCGTCACGGTCGGCCGGCACGGCGTCCCGGCCCCGGAACAGCCAGCCGCAGCGCACCGGCAGTCCGGCGACGGCGAGTTGGGCGAGTGTGTCGAGGAAGCCGCGCAGGCCGCCAGCGCCACCCGGGCCGCTGCCCTCGAAGGCGATGGCGCGGTGCGGCCGGTCTCCCAGGATCGAGCCGACCAGCCGGGTGAGCACCGTGCCGGGGCCCGACTCGACGAAGACCCTGGCGCCCGCCGCGTACATGGCCTCGATCTGCGCGGTGAACCGGACGGGCGCCTCGATCTGGGCCGCCAGTTCCGACCGCACCGCCTCCGGGTCCACGGCATGGACGGCGGCGGTGCGGTTGGCCCAGACGGGGAGTTCGGGTGCCCGCACCGGGCGTCCGGCCAGCGCGCGGGCGAACCGCTCGCCCGCACCGGCGAGCAGCGGACTGTGGAAGGCGCAGGCCACGGGAATCCGCCTGGCGCCGTACCCGGCCTCCTGGAACAGCCGGATCGCCTCGTCCACCGCGTCCGCGTGGCCGGAGACCACCGTCTGGCGCGGCGCGTTGTGGTTGGCGACGACGGCCTTCCCGGCCAGCCCCGCCCGGCCCAGGACGCGCTCGGCGTCCTCGGGTCCCACCGTCACCGCGGCCATGGCTCCCGGCTCGTCCCCGGCCGCGTCCAGGATCGCGCTCGCGCGCTCGGCGCTCAACTCCAGCAGGGTGCGCGGATCGAGGGCGCCCGCCGCGCACAGGGCGACGAGTTCCCCGTAGCTGTGCCCGGCGAGCATGTCCGGCCGGATGCCCGCGGCCGTCAGCAGGCAGTACGCCGAAAGGCCCGCGATGCCGAGAACCGGCTGCGCCACACGGGTGTCCGCGATCCGCTGCCGCTGCCGTGCCAGCGTCTCCTCGTCGAATGCGGTCGGCGGGTGCAGAACGTCCGTGTACGCCCGGCCGAGTTCGAGATAGCGGTGCAGTTCGGGAAAGGCGACGAACACTTGCGCGAACATGCCGGGGCGCTGGCTTCCCTGCCCCGGGAAGAGAAAGGCGACCTTTCCTGGTTCCGGTGTTCGCGAGGCCCGTCCTGATCGAGCGTCAGCAATGTGGATCCCGGACGCGGGGTCGTGTTCGCCCGCGAGGACCCGGCGCAGTCGCCCGGCCAGACCGTCCAGATCCTCGGCCACCACTGCCACCCGAACCGGTTCGTGGCTGGTGTCGGAGCGTCGGGCGACGCTCAGCGCGAGGTCTCGCAGCCGCCACGGCCGCCCGAGGCGGTCGTTGCCGACGGCCAGCTCCAGCGCCTGCTCGACCTCGCGCAGCGCTTCGGCGTGGTCCGCACCGCGAAAGGTGAACAGTTCGGCGGGCCAGGCGTCGAGCCCGTGAGCAGGTGGCGCGCCACCGCCATCGGCCGCCAGCACCACATGGAAGTTGGTGCCGCCGAACCCGAACGCGCTGATCCCCGCGAACCGTTCGGCGGCCGGTGCCGCCCACGGCCGTGCCCGGGTATGGAAGACGAAGGGGCTGCGATCGGGCTGCCATGCGTCGTTCGGCCGCGTGATGTGCAGCGTCGGCGGCTTGACGCCGGTGTGCAGCGCGAGGACGGTCTTGATGAGCCCGGCCAGTCCGGCGGCGCACTTGGTGTGCCCGATCTGCGACTTGACGGAGCCGAGCGCACAGCGCCCGGGGGTTGCCCCGGCGGCGGTGAACACCTCGCTGAGGATGGCCAGTTCGGTGCGGTCGCCCACCACCGTTCCCGTTCCGTGCGCCTCGACCAGGCCCACGTCGGCGGGTGACACCCGGGCGTTGCGGTAGGCGCGTTCCAGCGCGGCCCGTTGCCCTTCGGGGCGTGGCGCGGTCAGCCCGAGCGACCGCCCGTCGCTGGAGCTGCCCAACCCCTTGATCACGCCGTAGACCCGGTCGCCGTCCCGCTGGGCGTCGGCCAGCCGCTTGAGCACGACGCAGGCGACGCCCTCGCCGAGCGCTATGCCGTCGGCCGAGCTGTCGAAGGCGCGGGAGCGCCCGGTCGGCGAGAGCGCGTGCACCGAGGAGAACAGCACATAGTCGTTGATGCCGTTGTGCAGGTCGGCGCCGCCGCACAGGACGACGTCGCTGGTGCCCGCGACCAGTTCCTTGCAGGCGACGTCCACCGCGGCCAGCGACGACGCGCAGGCCGCGTCCACCGTGTAGTTGGCGCCGCCGAGGTCCAGCCGGTTGGCGATCCGACCGGAGATCACGTTGGCGAGCATGCCGGGGAACGAGTCCTCGGTGAGTTCGGGCAGTTGTTCCGCCAGTCGCTCCGGTACCGCGCCGAGGTAGGACGGCAGCACGGCACGCAGCGCGTGGGCGTTGGACAGGTCGCTGCCCGCCTCGGCGCCGAAGACGACGGCGGTACGTGAGCGGTCGAACGTCCGGCCCCGCTCGCCGTATCCGGCGTCGTCCAGGGCACGGCGCGCTGCCTCAAGGGCGAGCAGCTGCACCGGTTCGACACTGCCGAGCGACGTCGGCGGAATCCCGTACCGCAGCGGGTCGAAGGGGATCCTCGGCAGGAATCCGCCCCACTTCGAGGCGGTGGCGCCGCCGCCCTCGGTCGGCGCGTAGTGGACCGCGGGGTCCCACCGCTCGCCCGGCACCTCGGTGACCGCGTCGACGCCGCCCACGACGTTCGCCCAGAACGTGGCGAGGTCCGGCGCCTGGGGGAACATGCAGGCCATGCCGACCACCGCGACGTCCAACGGCTCCGGGACCCTCGCTTCGGCGCCCTCCCCGACGCCGAGGCGCGGTCGCAGCGAGGCCGTACGGTCGGCCAGGAAGTCCGCGGCGCCGAGCGAAACGCAGTGGTGCAGCGCGCCGATCGTGGTGGTGGCCGAGCGCAGGACCGCGACCTGTCCGGCCATGAACATGCCCTCGGCGAGCTGGCGTTCCGCCGGTACCGGCAGCAGCTCACCGTCCGTGTCCCGTTCGAGCCCCTTGCTGGCGATCCGCAGTCGGCCGACGTTGAGCCGCTCCAACTCCTCCCACATCCGCCGGTCGGGGACGCCTGGCGTCCGCAGCCGCTCCTTGACCGTGTGGTAGCCGTCGGCGAACGGGCTGGCCACACAGCGGGTGGCGTGCCCCGGTGCGGTCTCCAGCAGGACGGTGCGCCGGGCGGCCAGCACCTGGCGCTGGAACAGCGGCTGGACGGCGCCGCGCCCCACGGCCTCCTCGGTGAAGAGGTAGGCAGTGCCCATCAGCAGGCCGACGGCCGCACCGCGTCGCACGAGTGGCGCGCTGAGCCCCGCCACCATGGCGGCCGAACGCTCGTCGTGGATTCCACCGGCGAACAGGACCTCGACTCGGTCCGCCGTGTCCCCGGCGCCGTCCAGGTAGTCCTCGATGACGGCGAGTTGGGCTTCCCACAGTGGAAAGCTGCCGAGCGGCCCGACATGGCCGCCGCACTCGGCCCCTTCGAGCACGAACCGGCGGGCACCGGCCGCGAGGAACTGGCGGAGCAGCCCCGCCGAGGGCACGTGCAGAAAGGCGGTGATCCCCTCCCGCTCCAACGCCTCGGCCTGGGACGGCCGCCCGCCCGCGATGATCACATGGCTCGGGCGCTGTTCCGTCACGGCTTCGAGCTGCTCGCGCCGCAGCTGCGGTGGCGCGAACCCGAGGAGGCCGACGCCCCAGGCCCGGCCCGCCAGTGCGGCTTTGGCGTCCGCCAGCAGCTCGCGGGCCCGGTCACGCCCCGCCAGGGCGAGCGCGATGCACGCCAGCGCGCCTTCCTCGGCGACGGCGCGGGCGAATCCCGGCTGGTCGCTGACCCTGGTCATGGGACCCTGTACCACCGGCAGGCGGGTGCCGAGGGTGCGGCTCATCGCTGACCCGGGGCGCAGCGCCGCCGCTGCCGTCTCGTCCCGCACGGCCTCCCGGACGGCCTCGGCCACGGCGCGTACGGCCGTCGGAACGTCATGCCAGCGCGCGGCGAACCGGGAGGCGAGGAAGCCGTCCTGGCCCACCGGGAGCAGTTGGCTGCGCAGGTCGTGCACGCCGAGCCGGGTGGCGACCTGAGCGGCGTCTTCGGTACCGCACACGGCTCCGGGGCGGCGCAGCACCCGGTGACCGCCGACGACGACGGTCTGCGAACCGTCCATGGAGCGGATCGCGGCCATCGCCTCCGGTGGCAGCCCGGACTCGGCGAGCAGCGCGAGCTGGGTGTCCAGCACGACTCCGGCGGCCCCACCGAGTACCGCCCCGGCCGCCGTTCGCGGCCCGATGCCGCCGCAGGCCCACACGGGAAGAGCCACCGCGGGCTCGGCGAGCAGGAGTTGAAGCAGGACGAACGTGCTTAGCTCCCCGACCCGGCCACCGCTCTCGCTGCCCCGGGCGATCAGGCCGTGCGCCCCGCGGCGAACAGCGTCCAGGGCCTGGTCCAGGTCGGTGACCTCGACCAACACCCGGTAGCCATCGGCGACTTCGCTGGCCCGCCAGGGCGCGTCCACGCCGAGCACCACGGTGTCCGGGCCGGAGCCCTCCTCAACGCCGAGGTCACTGGGCGCCAGTTGGCAGGCGGCGGACACCCGGACGCCGAACGGGGCGCCGGACGCCCAGCGGCTGGTGTCGGCGAGTGCCTCCCGCGCCCGGCGGTGCCCGGCGCCCAGATCGAGCACCCCGAGTCCACCGGCGCGGCTGACCGCCGAGGTGACTCTGGCGTCCGGTTCACCGAAGGGACTGATGCCTATGACAATGTCGGCTAAGCGCGCAGCGGACGTCATGTGCTCTCCCAAGGGATTCGATGACGCATGGGGGGTAGCGGCGCAAAGGAAGCAACCAGGACATGCACGAATGGCCATCCGCGGCAGGAACCCCGGATGGGAGTTCGAATTGAGGCAGGTGCCGAAGGTAGCGACATCAATGCGAGGAGTCAACCTACGTTCCGGCATCGGAAGCCACGCGGTCTTGTGAACGGGAATCGACCACGCCCGCGTGGGCGCCGGATGATACTGGGCGCGCACGGCGGCACAAGGCCCAAGTCGGGCGGATTCCACGCCGTTACGCGCGGCCGCCACCTCGCGCACACAGCGGCGACACCGCGGGTTCGCCATCCCGCACGGGCCGGTTCCCGGTGACGGCGGTGGCAGCAATTCCCGTTGCCCGAAGGCGACCACGGTCGGCCATAAAACGGCCATGGAACGGCCATCAGGAGGTCGGTTCGCTATTGCGCCGCCGTCCGCATTCGCTTTTCCGGGGCTGCGGCTCGGCGACCGCTGTCGGATACGGCCACGCTCTCCTTGGAAGCTTCGCTATTTCCGACCCGGCGGATGTCCTCAGCCCCGCGAAGGCGGCGGCAGGCCGCGGGCGGCCCGCCGCCACGCGTGCGTCAACGGGAGGCGTGCGCCGTGTGTTGGGAGGCGCGCTGGACGTACTCGTCGGTGTAGGTCTTCGACAGGTCGATGCTGTGCCCCCGCACCATCGGGTCGATGCTGGACAGCACGCGCAGGACGGTCTGCGGTGCGTCGGTAGGCATCTGGCCGCTCGGGTCGTACATGCCCATCTCGTTGGCGAGCGCCTCGATGTACTGCTCCTTGCCGATGCCCTGGTAGAAGTCGGCCGGTACCTCGGCGGTCACCTCGGGCGCGGAGTGGGTCTCGATCCACTGCAGCGACTGGTAGAGGGCGTTGACCATCTTCTGCACGGTGTCCCGGTGACGGTTCGCCCATGAGTTCTGGACGAGCAGACAGGTGCCCGGATAGGGGCCGCCCAGCGCCGCCTTGGTGCCCGCGGCGGTGCGCATGTCCGTGACGATCCTGGCGAGGTGCCGCTGCAGCAGGGTCGACACGGTGGGTTCGGTGGTGACACCGGCGTCCACCCTGTTGTGCTGGAAGGCCGCGACGAAGGTGGCACCGGCGGCCACCGCGACCAGGTGTGTCTGGTCCAGCGGTACGCCGTTGTGCACCGCGAGATAGTCGCCGAGATACGAAGTCGACGAACCAAGGCTGGTCACGCCGATGTTCTTGCCGCGCAGGTCCGCCGGTGAGCTGATCCCCTCGTTGGCGGCGGCCATCTCGACCATGCCCGGCGCCTGAAGCAGTTGGATCACCGACTCCGTCTGCTTGCCCTTTGCCTGCAGGTCGAGGTTGTGGTCGTAGAAGCCGACCATCGCCTGGGCGTCGCCGGTGAGCAGTGCGTTGGTCACCTCGCTGGTCGACCGCAGGTTCTCGATCCTGATGTCGAGCCCCTGCTGTTTGAACAAGCCGAGACGCTGCGCCAGGATCAGCGGCAGGTAGCTCTGGTTCTGCTGGTTGGACAGCACGATGGTCGCCGACGTCGTCGTGCCGTGGGCGTCCGCGTCGCCTGACGAGTCGCTCGAACACGCTGACAGTCCTGTCGTCAGGGCAGCGGCGGCGGTCAGGGCGGCGATCTTCTTGCGCCACATGATCGGTGTCTTCTCCTCCGGGGGTGATCGGTTCGGCGGGCGCATCGCGATGCCCGCGTGGCCGCGCGCCTTGAGGCGCGGCGGTCGGACGGTGTGGTGCCCGCGGCTGTCAGGTTTCGGCGCCGTCCGTTCGCGGCCGGGGGCGCCAGCGCAGCAGTCGTCGTTCCACAAGCGTGATCAGCCCCTCGGCGGCCAGCGCGACCACCGCGGTGATGACCAGTCCGGCGTAGACGGCGTCGGGATCGAAGTTGGCCTGGGCCTGTGAGATCAGCAGCCCCAGTCCCTGCTGCGCCCCGAGCAGTTCGCCGACGATCGCGCCGGTGATGGCGAAGCCGAACGCCGTGTGCAGACTGGTCGTGATCCAGCTGAGTGCGGACGGGATGACCACCTGCCAGGTGATCTGGGCGCGTTTGGCGCCGAGGATGCGGGCGTTGGCGAGGAGTTCGCCGTCCACCTCGCGGGCGCCCTGGAACGCGTTGAAGAACACGCCGAAGAAGACCAGCACCGCCGCGAGCGCGGCCTTTGATCCGATGCCGAGACCGAACCAGATGGCGAACACCGCGCCGAGCACGATGCGCGGTATCGAGTTGAGGGTCTTGAGGTAGGGGCCGAAGACATCGGCGAGCAGCGGCAGTCGGCCGAGCACGATGCCGCACACGACGCCGAGCCCCACCCCGATGCCGAAGCCCAGCAGCGTCTCTTCGAGGGTGACCCGGATCTGGATCCACAGCGGTCCCTGCGAGGTGCCGTGCAGCGTCCAGGTCCACAGCCGCGCCCAGACCCCGGAAGGCTCGCCGAAGTAGAAGGGGTCGATGGTCCGTGTGGCGGCGAGAAGTTGCCACAGCCCGAGGAACGTCACGAGGACCGACACCCGGCAGAGGTTGACCAGTAGGCGTCGCCGGGTACGGGCGCGGCGGACCGGCGCCGTGTCGGTGCCGGGGGGCTCGGCCGGTGTCGGGGGCGCTGACAGGTCTTGCGTTGCGGTTTCCACTCCGGTGTCAGGTGGGGCCGAGGCCGCGGTCGTGGGCAACCTGGACTTCGTCACGCAGCGACCTCCAGATGCGCTCGTGCAGTCGGACGAAAGCGGGATCGTGCCGGACCTCCAACGCTCGCCTGGGCCGCGGCAGTGCGATGGTGAACTCCTCCTTGACGGTGGCGGGAGCCGCGGTGAGCACGACGACCTTGTCGGCGAGCGCGATGGCCTCTGCGAGGTCATGGGTGACGAACACCACCGACGGCCGCGTCAGCTCCCACAAGGTGAGCAACTCGTCCGACATGATCTGGCGGGTCTGCACGTCAAGGCCGGAGTACGGCTCGTCCATGAGCAGCACGCGCGGCCGGTTGATCAGCGTCTGGGCCAGCGCCACCCGCTTGCGCATACCGCCGGAGAGCTGGTGCGGGTGGTGCCGTTCGAACCCGGTGAGGCCCACCCGCCGCAGCCAGTCCGCTGCTTCGGCCAGCGCCTCCCGGCGGGGCACTCCCCGAAAGCGCGGTCCCGCGGCCACGTTCGCGATGACTGTCTTCCAGGGGAACAGCGCGTCCGTCTGGAAGACGAAGCCCACGTCGTCACCGATGCCGTCCACCGGTCGGCCGTTGACGAGCACCGTGCCGCGGTCCGGCCTCTGGGTGCCGCAGATCAGCGACAACAGCGTCGACTTGCCGCAGCCGGAGGGTCCGATCACCGCGGTGAACGCACCGGGTTCGACCTCGAATCCCACCTCACGCAGCGCGTCGCGGTCGTCCCCGCGCGGAGTCCTGAAGGCCTTGGTCACGCCGTTCAGCACGATGGCGCGGGGAGGCGGAACCGGCCGTCGTGCCGCGGCGTGCTCGTCGGGATGCTCGCACCCCAGTTCACTCGTCACCCGCGTGAGGCTGCCAGATCCCGCTGCCGCGCAACAGCCTGCCCTGCCTGACCTGTCATCAACTTCGTGGTGGATTACGGGAGTTATCCCGCACGGGACGCGCGATCTCGTTGAATGGCAAATCATATGCGCCGTCCGGCTCCTGAGACAGGTGCAGACCCCCGATATCCGGGCCGCTCGATGTCCAACGTCAGAGCGATGTCCGGTCGCCGGCGGGCGCGTGCGGGCAGTCCATGGAAACACCACGTAGACGCCGCGACTGAATCCCGCCGGTGGGACTCGCGTCCGACAGGCGTCTCGCCGTGTGCTGGAATGCGTCACCGCGACGACCGCCAACAGAAGAAGTCAACACACGTCACAGGCACGTTGGACACCGACCGCGGGCGCAGCTCGACGTCTCTCGCGGTGACCGCATGGCATCGGGGAGCAGGGCCCCGGCGACGACTTTGTGAGGGTCAGTGCAAGGACCACCGGCGACCTCGCGGGGCCGGACACCGCTTGACGGGAAGCATCCGCGGACCGCGACTGAGCCCGAGCGGGCCTCGGCGGACGACCGGAGCGCCACCGGTGCGGACGGCGAAGCCGTGGCGGGACGACCGGGCAGGCATCGGCGCTCAGCGCAGCGGCACCCCCGCGACGAACGGGGGCTCGACGGCCCGCTGCCCGCGCGGCGTCCGCTTCGCGGCCGATGGCCGGGCAGCCGCAGGCTGCGCGACTGGCGGTTGCGCAATCGCATGCTGTTACTGGTCCTGGTCCCGCTGATAGCGATCATCCCGCTGGCCGGTGTCGGCGTCATGACGGGGCTCGACACCATCCAGGCCGCGCGGGACACCCGGGACCAGACGTTGCTCATGCAGCGGATCTCCGGGCTGGTCAACGCCATCGGCGAGGAGCGCGACCGCACCGAAGCCGCACTCACCGGACCAGGCCCCGGCGCGGACCTCGCCGGGGCGCAGCGGGCCACCACCTCGGCCGCCCAGGCGTTCTGTTTCGCCCTGCGGCGGTACCGCGCCGCCGTCAGCGCCCTGCCGAGCGCCACCCAGCAGCTCGGGGCGCGGGCCGAGGCCAGGCTCGGTGACCTCGCCCCGCTGCGGGCCTCGGTGACGCGGCTCGGCTCGGTCGCGCCGACCTTCACCGCGTACACCACGATCAGCAACGACCTGCTGGACTTCAGCGACCAACTCGCGTCGAACACCTCCGACCACTACCTGGACACCCTCGTCCAAGCCCTCGGCTCGATCCAGCAGATCGAGGAGCAGACCTCGCTGGAACGCGGCTACCTGGTGGCGATGTTGAGCAGCGGGGGCTTCACCCTGGAGCAGAAGGAGGATCTGGCGCAGGCGCAGGCGCAGTTCGCCAGCGCCGACAGCGCTATCGCCAACGACGCGCCCGCTCAGATCGTCAACCTCTACCAGTCCACGGTCAGCGGCAACGCGGTCGGCGCGGCCGACGGAACGCTGCAGGCGGTCTCGGACGCCGCCCAGGAGAACACCCCGCTCAGCAGCGCGCACACCAGCGCGTCCACCGCCTTCGACCAGATGACGGCCAAGCTCGCGGCGATCCGCACCGTCGAGCAGCAGATCACCGTCCGTATGACGCACCGCGCCGGGCAACTGCTGTCGCACGGGAGGATGGAGCTGTACGAGAACATCGCCATCATCGGCCTCGTGGTGCTCATCTCCTACGCAGGAGCCACGGCGCTGGCCCGCTCGGTCGTCAGGCCGCTGGGACTGCTGCGCGGTTCGGCGCTTGACGTCGCCGACAGCCAACTGCCCGAGGTGGTAAGGCGGCTGGGCGACGCGAAGCTCACCGACGCGACCGCCGCTGACGAGTTGGCGCGGGTCGAGCCGATCGCGGTGGACTCGCTGGACGAAGTGGGCCAGGTGGCGCGGGCGTTCGACCGGATCCACTTCGAGGCGGTGCGGCTCGCCGCCGACCAGGCCATGATGCGTTTCAACGTCAACGCGATGTTCACCAACCTGTCCCGGCGCAGCGAGTGCCTGGTGCAACGGCAGTTGCAACTCATCGACGAACTCGAAGCCAGCGAGCAGAGTCCCAGTCAGCTCGCCTATCTGTTCAAGCTGGACCACCTCGCGACGCGCATGCGCCGCAACAACGAGAACCTGCTGGTTCTCGCCGGAGAGGAGCAGGGGCGACTGTGGAACCGTCCCGTGCTGCTGGTCGACGTGGTGCGCGCCGCCACCGCCGAGGTCGAACAGTACGAGCGGGTCACGCTGGGCGAGTTGCCCGACGTGGCCCTGGCGGGCCATGCGGCGACCGACGTCGTCCACCTGGTGGCCGAACTCGTGGAGAACGCCACCGAGTTCTCCGCGCCCACCACCGACGTCCTGGTGGGCGCCACCGTACTCGCGGACGGCGCGGTGGCACTCGACATCACCGACGCCGGTCTGGGCATGGCGGCGGGGGAACTCGCGAAGATCAACGAGCGGTTCGCCCAGCCGCCGGTGGTGGACGTCGCGGTCTCCCGCCGGATGGGCCTGTTCGTGGTCGGGCGGCTGGCGGCCAAGCACCGGATCCGGGTGCGGCTGGAGACGGCGGCGACGGTCGGCATCAGGGCCGTGGTGACCCTGCCCCCACCGCTGCTGAAGCCCGCCAGCGCGGTTGACGACGGTACGGGTGCGGCGTTCGACCTCGTCATGCGGCCCGGGTCGAACGACACCGTGGGCCTGAGCGAGATGCTCGGCTCGGTCGCCTCGTGGGCGGCTGACGACAAGGCGTACCAGTCGCTGTTCGGCGGCCACGAGAGACCGTCGTCGGACGGCTTCTCGTGGTTCGCGGACGAGACGGCGCCGCACGCGCCCGTCGGCGACGAGGCATACCCACGTGCCGACGCACCGGCGGACGAGCGCCCCGGCGCCAACGGGCCCTGCGGGCAGGCCGATCCCCCAGCGACCCGCGACCAACTGCCGAAGAGGGCGCCACGCGACACGCCCGCCCCTCCCCCACCGCCGCCGCCGCGAGCCGCGGCCCGGGGCAGAAACGATCGGCGCGAGCGGCACCGCGAGGCGAAACCCGTCGACCACGAGGAGCGACCATGGACGAGGCCGAACTGAGCCAGGCGGCACAGAACCTCAACTGGCTGATCGGCAGGTTCGTGGCCCGGGTGCCGGGAGTCGCGCACGCCCTCGTGGTCTCGTCGGACGGTGTCCAACTCGCCGCCTCCCACACCCTGCCCGAGGACCGCGCCGACCAGCTCGCCGCGGTGGCCTCGGGAGTGTCGGGCCTGACGCTGGGCGCGGCCGACGTCTTCGAAGCCGGTTCGGTGGCCCGCACCGTCGTGGAGATGCTGCGCGGCTTCCTCTTCGTGACCGCGATCAGCGATGGTTCCGTGCTCGCCGTGCTGGCGTCGCCGACCTGCGACCTGAAGCTCGTCGGCTACGAGATGACCCTGCTCGTCGAGCGCACCGGCGAGGTACTCACCCCAGCGGTGCGTGCGGAACTGCGGAACGCTCTGACTCGCTGACCCCGGACACGGCCGACAGGCCAGGCCACATGAGGAAGGACGGCCACTTGTGAGTGGAGAGGGCGCGTCGTCACGGTTCGTGCGGCCCTACGCCGTCACCCGCGGACGGACGCAGGCACGCTACCAGCTGGCGATCGAGGCTCTGGTCAGCACCAACGCGCAGCCCGGTGTCCACCCGGCACGGCTCACCCCCGAGCAGCGGGCGATCTGCCGACTGTGCGTGGAGCTGAAGTCCGTGGCCGAGATAGCGGCCCTGCTGAACATACCGCTCGGCGTCGTCCGGGTGCTCGTGGCCGACATGGCCGAGAACGGGCTGGTCAACGTCGAGCAGCCCGGACACGCGCAGGGACAGCCGGACATCACCCTTCTCGAACGCGTCCTGGTGGGGTTACGCGGCCTGTAGTGCGATCCCCCGGCCCAACAAGGGAGTCCTTCTCCATGCTCGACAGGTCACAGCGCGCCACGTCGTTCGGCGCCGCGGCGCGGGAGTACGACCGCTATCGAATCGGCCCACCGCCGCAGGCGCTCGACTGGCTGCTGCCCGCGGGCTGCGGCTGCGCGCTCGATCTGGGCGCGGGGACCGGCCTGCTGACCCGCCAACTGGTGGGCCGGGTCGGCGAAGTCATAGCCGTCGACCCCGACCCACGGATGCGGCGGGTGCTCGACGGCTCCTGCCCGCAGGCGACATCACTGGCCGGAACCGCCGAAGGCATTCCGCTGCCGGACTCCCGTGTCGACGCCGTCATCGTGAGCGCGGCATGGCACTGGATAGACCCGGATCGGGCGCTGCCCGAGATCGCCCGAGTGCTCAGGCCCGGTGGAACGTTCGCCGTGCTGTGGACCCGCCGGGACCGGCGAGTGCCGTGGGTCGCCGAACTCGACTCGTCCGTACGGGACTTGACGGGATCCGGGGACCGCGTCGAGCGCCGGATCCAGCACATGAGTGGCCACACCTGGCTTCCCGGCGACGCCCCGTTCACCGATGTGACGTCCCGCGTCATCACCTGGGACGCCGCGATGACCCGCGAGGCGGTCGTCGGCATGTTCACCACCTACAGCGGATTCATCACCCAGCCCGACGAAGCCAAGCGCCGGATCACCCGGCAGATCACCGCACGGGTCAGCGCCGCCCTGCCTTCCGGACAGGGACCGGTCCGGATGCCCATGGCCTGCCACGCCTGGCGGCTCCGCCGCGTCACGGACTAGCGGCGGCGCTTCTCGTCCGCGGCGGGAGTCAGGCGAAGGTCCGGCGCAGATGCGCCGTCAGGCGTTCCGGTACGGCCGGGTGGAAGCGTCCGGAGAGGTAGCCGTCCGGGCGGATCAGCAGGGCCTCGCCGTCACGCGGCGCATAGGCGTCGCGGAACTCGCCTGCCGCGTCGCGCACCCGCGGCGGGCGCAGCCCGACCGGGCGGGCGTCCTCCGGCACCTGTGCCGCGGTGACCATGTAGGCGTCGAGCAGGCCGTGGGCGGCGCCATGCGCCGCGGCGGCGCAGGCTTCGAGCCGGGTGGCGCCGTCGCCCGAGGCGTGCTCCGAGCCCGCGAACAGCAGCAGCACATGCCGCGGGGTGCGCAGCAGGTCGAACAGCCGCCGCGGGTAGCTGGCGAGGTCGCTCAGCAGGCCGCGGCAGTCCGGTGCCCGGTCGCCGGGGGCGGGACCGGACGCGGGTGTGCCGTCCGCCGCCCGCTGCTGGACCAGCGGGCTGTCCGGGTAGGCGACCAGCAGCTGGGCCTGGCGCCGCAGCCGCATCTCGGCGTCGTCCCCGTTGCCGCTGAGGCCGGAGCGGGCATGGCGGACGGTGCGGTGGACCACCTCCCGCCCGACCGGGTGGCGTTCGGCGTGATAGCTCTCCAGCACGTCGTCCGTGGCCAGACCGCGCACCGTCAGGGCCAGCTTCCAGGCGAGGTTGTAGGCGTCCTGCACGCCGGTGTTCAGACCCTGCCCGCCGATCGGCGGGTGGATGTGCGCGGCGTCCCCGGCGACGAGCAGGCGGCCGTTGCGGTAGCGGTCCACCAGGCGGTGGCTGATCCGGAAGGTGGACGACCAGCGCAGCGTGGAGGCGGTCGTCGGCTGCGGGGACAGCCGGTCGAGCACGGCCTGGATCTGGCCGAGGTCCGGTCCGTGGCCGTGCCCCAGGCCGTGGACGATCCCGTCCGGCGCGCTCGAACCGTCTTCGCCCCCGGTTTGGGCGCAGGGGCGCAGCATCGACAGCCAGTACCGCCGAACGCCCGGCATCGGGATGCAGACGAGCATGTCGTCCATCTCACCGTTCGCGTCCAGGTTCACGGCCCGCATGCTGTAGCCGGCGGGCAGTTCCCAGTCGAGCTCGACGTCGCCGATCTTGTACTGCTCGGGGAAGGCGTCGCCCTCGAAGGTCAGCCCGGCCGCCTTGCGGACCAGGCTGTGTGCGCCGTCGCAGCCCACGACGTAGCGGGCGCGCAGACGCTCGATGCGGCCGTCGGCGTGCGCGAGGACGGCCTCGACCTCGTCCGGGTGCGTCTCCACCGAGCGAAGCTCGATCGGCCGCTCCACGCGCGTGCCGAAGCGCCCGAGATGCTCGGCGAGCAGCCGCTCGGTCGCGCCCTGGGGCAGCGTGGCGAAGGGGTAGGGGATCTCGGGCGGCAGCGTCAGCTCGACCCGGGGGGCCGGCTTGCCGTTCATGAAGACCAGTTGGCCCAGGTGCGGCACCGCCTCGTCCAGCGCCCCGCGGACCAGGCCCATGGCGTCCCACACCTCCAGCGTGCGGGGATGGACGCCGATGGCCTTGGCGTAGGGGTCCGGGACGGCCAGCCGGTCGACGATGCGGCAGTCCACGCCGTGCCGCCGCAGCTCGGCCGCCGCCGTCAGGCCGACCGGGCCCGCGCCCACCACGAGTACGTCGACATCGGCCATGATCAGGCTCCCTCGTCATGCGGATTGGCCCCGAGCCGGTGTGCCTCACCAGCTTGCGCCGACCCGCCGGGGTCCGCCACCGCGCAGCGTGCGGCCGTGACCGTCCGTGATCAGGTGGGACGCCGCCGACTCCGGGCCAGCGCGTCAGGCGGTATTCGCCCGTCCTGCCGGACCGGGCGACGGCAGGCAGTTGCCGGACGCGGTCGGCGCGTGGTCTCGCTTCGCCTCCCTCGCGCTGTTCACCGCCTTCGCCGGGGCGACGTGGAGCGTCGACACCCGGCTGCGTCCTGCCCTCGGCAGACTGGCCTGGCTCGCCAGTCCCACCGCGCCCCAGGTCGCCGCCCGCAGATCCCCCGGTACCGCACGGACGACGTGACGCACAGCCGAGCCGACGCGTCCGTCGTGTTCCTTCAGCCGCCGCCGGTCCCCGGCGGCGGCTGTCGTGTTCGGCACGACTGTGCGGCGGGATCCCCGGCCGTTCACGGCAGTTGACCCCACCGGGGTTGAACTGCCTCGCCTGTCAGCGTGGTTCCCGGGGGTGGCATCACGTGGTGCCTGCGGCACGCGGTGCCCGGATGACGCGGAGTCGCACGACCGGTGCTCCGAACGCCAGGGGCGAGTGCTCCCGCTGTTCGGGTGAACCCGCGCCGGCTTCCTTGTCGGGGATCAACCTCTTATGGGCTAATGGGATCAACCCGGCCGGTCGACCGCCCATCTCCTCCCGGCAGCCACGGGTTCGGCCCGGTCCCCGCCGCGGTGCGCGGGGCCCGACGGCCAAAGGTTCCCATTCGGCCCCCGGTCATGTCCGCAGGCGCCCGCACAGTCGAGGGCGACAGCGGCACCGGGTCACAGCCGCCGCGAGCAGGCAACCCAACGGTATGCGGCGGCCGGGCCGTTCCACCTTCCACCTCAACGAGGAGGAAACCCATGTCCATCCCGACCCAAGTCCCGGCCTCGGTGCTGCCATACGGCAGCCAAGCCGCCGGGGCGGGATATCCGCTTCTCGGCCTGTCGGCCATGCCGAGCATCGGGCTGCTCATCCCGTCGTCCGGGCCCACCAGCGGTGGCAACGCCGTCTTGATCCTCGGCTCGGGCCTCGCCAACGCCCAGTCGGTCACCTTCGGCGGCACGCCCGGCACCATCCTGTTCCAGGACCCGATCGGGCTCGTGCTCATCGTCCTCGCCCCGGCCCACGCCGCGGGAACCGTACCGGTCGTCGTCACGACCACGTCCGGTACGAGTGCGCCCGCCATGTACACCTATCTGGGCGCGCAGCCGCCCGTCGTGTTCTCGCTGATCCCGACAAGCGGTCCGGCCACCGGCGGTACGCCGTTCACCATCGTCGGCGTCAACCTCAGTGGCGCGAGCGTCACGTTCAACGGGAACGCCGCCACAAGTGTCGCCGTCAACGGCACCGGTACGGTGCTGACCGGCGTGACCCCGGCCGGTGCGGTCGGCAACGCCACCGTCACCGTCACCACCGCGGGCGGATCCGCGACCGTGCCCGGCGGCTTCACCTACACCGCCGCGGCACCGCCGTCGGTCAGCGCCATCGTCCCGCCCACCGGCCCGGTCATCGGCGGCACCCCGTTCGTCATCAGCGGATCCAACCTGTCCGGCACCACCTCCGTCACCTTCAACGGCACCCCGGCCACCGGAGTCGGGGTGAACGGTACCGGCACCGCGGTGTTCGGCATCACTCCTGCCGGTGCGGCCGGCAACGCCACCGTCGTCGTCACCACTCCGGCCGGTTCCGCCACCGTGCCCGGCGGCTTCACCTACACCCCCTAGTGACGCCCCGTCACCGGTGACGTCGGCCCCCGCCGGTCCGCCCGGCGGGGGCCGACGCCCGCTTCGGACAATTGTCGTGGGCGAGCGGACTTCTGGACGAAATCCCTTGGAAAACAAGGTGGTTGGCGATGAGCAATTCCCATCCGCCTGTGTTCGGCGGGGCTCACCACCGTGGTGCACGCGGTAGTGCGTGAAGTCCCCCCGTGACATGCGCTCTTCCATCAGGGTGACTTCGCCCGGCGCCCATTGCCGACCGATTCGGCGCGGTGAATTAATAGTCACATCCAAACCGGTGGGCGCCCGTCCTCTCCGGGGGAGTGGCAACCGGCGCAACCGCCGACCCGACCTGGAGCCTGGCGGCGGTGGCTGCCGCGGTGTCGCGATGGGCACCCTCGGCGGAGGAATTGGATCCATCAGCCGGTGCCGTTCACCGGCACCGGCTGATGCGCCGGACCGTGAAATCGAACGGTCGCGGCGTCCGAGAACTCGGCCAACCGGTCCCCGCCGGTACCGCGACATCGCGCCTGCCCGATACAGACCCCTGCCCGGACGAGGCATCCCTCTCCTCGTCCGGGCAGGTTCCACACGGCGCTCCCGCACACTCCGCCCAGCTGACGGATGGCTTCGCCAACGGACCGGACTACTTTCACCACCAAAACCGCTTGGGCAACCCATGGAATCCAGACGCGACCTTTCGGTCAACCACTCGGCGAACTAACGTAGTTGATGCAGAATTCGAAGTCGGCAATAGAGGGGGCTCGCCGCCTGATCCACCGAGAGGCGCATCATGTCTCGAAACAAGTACGTGGTGCTCGTCGGCGGCCCGCCCGGGACGCCACGGGTGTGGACGGCCCCGCCCCCAGAGGATCCAGGCCAGATAAAGGTGCCGCGCGGCAACGGGTACGAACACTTCGAACCCACCGAGGAACACGCGGAAGTGGCTGGCGAGCAGGTCCCGGTCTATCGATGGTGCCGCCGCACGTTCATCGCCGAGTAGCGGCACTCCACATCACGCGACGCCATCGGTCGAAAGACACGATCACATCGGTCGAAATAGCAGAGGAACCGAAGATGCTTCCTCTCTGCCCCAGGAGCACGACATGAGTACGCCACGCAGTTCGGCGGTCAGCGCCGAAGGCGACACCAGAGCGAGAAACGCCATGGTCACCGGCATGGGCTTCTGCCTGCCCGGCCAACTCGAACCGGTCTTCACCGCCGGGCAGGTGTGGGACGTCGCCGCCAACGGCCTGTCCTGCCTGGTGCGGGACGAGATCTACTACGGCTCGGTGAACCTGTCCTCCGCGATGTTCGACGAACGCCTCCCCGAGATCCCGTCGTTCTTCTCCCGTCACTACACCTCCGCGCACCGGTTCGGTCTGGTCTCCCTCGCGGAGGCGTGCGCCGACGCCGAACTGGACTTCCGGGCGGGCGACTTGAGCAACGCGGCCATCCTGGTCGGACGCGGCGGTGTGGACGCCAACGTCGAAAGCTATCTGTCGGTGCAGCGGGCCGACCCGGAGAAGACCACGGCCATGGAGGCGATGGAACTGTTCGTCGCGGCGGAGCAGGCGGTGACCCCCTCCGACGTCGCTCTCGTGCAGGGGGCCGTGACCCGCTCCAACGGCCCCGCGTTCACGGTGTCGTGCGGCTGCGCCTCGTCCGCCGTACAGGTCGGGAACGCCCAACGGCTGATCGCCAGCGGCGAGGTCGACATCGCCGCGGTGACCGGAGTCGACGTCTTCAACATCGGCCTGATCCAGAACATCCAACGCCTGCTGCGCGGCGCACAACAGACCTATGAATCGATCCGTTCCGCGGGCATGCCGGAGTTCGTGCCGTCCTTCGACGCCCTCATGCGCCCGTACGACCGGCGCGCCGAATGCATCAACCACGGCGAGGGATCCGCGACGGTGATCCTGGAGAGCCGGGAACACGCGCAGCGGCGCGGCGCCCGGGTCTACGGCCAGGTCCTCGCGACCGCCATGAGCCGCGACGGGCTGGCGAACCCGCTGGCGTGCGACGACTCCGGCACCGAGTTGGTGGCCGCGGTACGCAGGTGCCTGGGAAACCGGCGGATCGAGCAGGTGCCGTACGTGCACGGCGGCAGCGACGGCAACCCGGTGGTGACCGCTTTCGAGACCAACACCGTCAGGGAGTTGTACGGCCCCGGCTCCCCGGTCCTGATGACTTCGCAGGAGGGCTGCTTCGGCCACAACGGGGCTCCCGCGGGATGCCTCGGTGTGGCACTGACCCTGCTGATGATGGAGCAGGGCCAGGTGTGCCCCACCGCCAACTGCGAACAGCCCGCGGACGGCCTGACATTCGACCCGGTACCGGGCATGCGCACCCGACCGCTCGACTTCGACTACGCACTGACCTTCAACTACCAGGTCGGCGGCGTCAAGAACGTGATCCTGCTGGGCAGCCCGGACGCCACCTGAACGCTCCGCTGAGTGCGGCGATGTGCCAACGACCCTCCGCGACACCACTGCGGCCGGTCGCGCGGTTGCCCCGCGCCCCGTCGGGGGGCCGAACCGCGGCGGACTTCGACCGACCCGCTCAGCCGCCGCGCGAACCCAGCCGAGGGCGGGCTGCCTGCCCCTGTGACCGCGCCCGGCCCCGCCGGACCGGTACGACGCGCCACCGAACAACGTACGGAGTCCCCGATGAGCCAGTTCACACCCACGCCCAGCGAACCATCAGAACGCATCGCCGTCGTCGGCATCGGTTGCCGACTGCCGGGCGAAGTCCACTCGCCCACCGCGCTGTGGCGTCTGCTGGCCGAGGGGCGTCAGGCCGTCGGTGCGCCGCCACGGGAGCGGCAGGATCTGTGGCCGGAGCGGACCGGGCAGCCCGCGGGGCTTTCCCGCGGCGGCTTCCTGCGCGATGTGACGGGCTTCGACGCCGAGTTCTTCGGCGTGTCGGGGCGCGAGGCGGATGTGCTCGACCCGCAGCACAGACTGCTGCTTGAGGTCACCTGGGAGGCGCTGGAGCACGCCGGGCTGGTCCCGGACCGGCTGGGCGGCACGGCGACGGGCGTGTTCGCCGGGCTGAGCTACCACGACTACATGGACCGTCTCGCCGGGCACCCCCTGGAACTGGAAGGCTCGATCCTGACCAACGGGCACTGTGTCGCGGCCGGGCGGATCTCCTATCTGCTGGGGCTGCGCGGTCCCTGCGTCGCGTTGGACACCGCCTGCTCCTCCTCGCTGGTCGCCGTGCACCTGGCCTGTCAGGCGCTGCGCGCGGGCGAGTGCGACATCGCGCTGGCCGGTGGCGTCACCCTGATATTCGGTTCCAGGACCACGTTGTCGTTCACCAGGATGGGCATGCTGTCGCCTTCCGGCCGCTGCCACACCTTCGACGCCGCCGCCGACGGATTCGTTCGCGGTGAGGGCTGCGGTGTCGCGGTGCTGAAACGACTGCGCGACGCGGTCCGGGACCGCGACCGCATCCTGGCGGTGGTGCGCGGCTCGGCGGTCAACCAGGACGGGCGGTCCGACGGTCTGGCCGCGCCCTCGGCCGACGCGCAGGAGGCCCTGTTCGGCGAGGCGCTCGCCAGGGCCGGAGTGCGGCCGGGCGACGTGGGCATGATCGAGACCCACGGCACGGGCACGCCGCTCGGCGACCCCACGGAGTTCGCCAGCCTGGCGCGGGTGTACGGCGGCGGCTCCGACCGGTGCGCCCTGACCTCGGTCAAGACCAACGTGGGTCATCTGGAGCCCGCCGCCGGAATCACCGGCCTGATCAAGACCGTGCTGTGTCTGCGCCGCGGCCTCATCCCGCCCAACGTGCACTTCAACCGATGGAATCCAGCCATCAACGCGGAGGGAACGCGTTTCTTCGTTCCGGCCGAACTGACCCGGTGGCCGGTGCGCAACCCGCCGCGGCTGGCCGCGGTGTCCTCCTTCGGGTTCTCCGGGACCAACGCCCACGTGGTGCTTGAACAGGCGTCGAACAGACCGGCACAGCCGCGGGTACCACACCCGCGGCAGGCGCCGCAGACACCACCGGAGGTCTTCGTGGTCCCGGCCGGGTCAGCCGCCGTCCTGCCGGTCGCGGCGCGGCGTATCGCCAACTGGCTGGAGGACGACGGCGCCCTGGTGCCGCTGCGCGACATCGCCCACACGCTCGCCGTGCGGCGCAGCGCGGGGCGTGGACGACTCGGCGTGGTCGCCGCGCATCGCCGTGAACTCGTCCACGCGCTGCGGACGTTCGCGGTCGGGCGGGAGCATCCAGGCGTGGTCGCGGGTGCCGTGGGTGCCGCGGTCACCCGTCGGCCCGTGTGGGTCTTCTCCGGACAGGGCTCCCAGTGGCCGGGCATGGGGCGCGCCCTGCTGGAGGGCGAACCGGCGTTCGCCGCGGCGTTGGCGGAGGCCGACGCGCTGATCGCCGCGGAGGCCGGGTTCTGCGTCCTGGACGCCTTGCGCGGCGGCGAGCCGGTCACGGGCTGCGGCAGGGTGCAACCGGTGCTGTTCGCGCTGCAGACGGCGCTCGCGGCACTGTGGCGCGCCCATGGGGTCCAACCGGCGGGAGTCATCGGCCACTCCATGGGTGAGGTGGCGGCGGCCGTGGTGGCCGGTGCGCTGTCCCTGGCGGACGGCGCCCGGGTGATCTGCCGACGGTCCGCGCTGCTGACCCGGATCGCCGGGAGCGGTGCCATGGCGACGGTGGCGCTGGCCGCCGACGCGGTGGAAGCGGAACTGGCCACCGTCGACTCGGTGGCGGTGGCGGTCATGGCCGCACCCGACTCCACCGTCGTGTCCGGCGACGCGAAGGAGGTGGAGCGCCTGGTCGCGCGGTGGGAACGGCAAGGTGTTCCGGCGTCCCTGATTGCCGTCGACGTCGCCTCCCACTGCGCCCAGGTGGAACCGCTTCTCGACGATCTCAGGGCCGGATGCGCCGAACTGACGCTGCAGCACCCGGTGATCCCCTTCTACTCCACCGTGCTCGATGATCCGCGCAGCACGCCCGCCTTCGACGCGGAGTACTGGTGCGCGAACCTCCGTCGCCCGGTGCGGTTCGCTGCGGCCGTGGCCGCCGCCGCGGCCGACCGCCACCAGGTGTTCCTGGAGATCGCCCCGCACCCCGTGGTCACCCACTACGTCAGCCGCGCCCTGACCGGCCTGGTGGAAACACCGGTGGTGCTGCCGACGTTGCGCCGCGGCGAACACGAACCGGCCACCTTCCGACGCCAGTTGGCGGCGCTGCACTGCGCCGGTGTCGAGGTGGACTGGTCGGCGCTGTACGGGGACGGGAACCTCGTCGACGTCCCCACCATGACCTTCGACCGGAAGCGCCACTGGGCCGACGCTCCGCCGCCGCACGCCGAGCCGGGCACCGACCAGTTGGGCGGTGCGCTGCCCGGCCGCCACACGCAGGTGCCGGGGCAGCCGGTCCGCCACTGCTGGCACGGTGACGCGGGTACGGCGGCGCTGCCGTGGCTCGCGGACCACCGGGTGCACGGCGACCCGGTGTTCCCCGGTGCCGCCTACTACGCCGTCACCCTCAGCGCCGCCTGTGAGGCGTTCGCCGAACCTCCGGAGAAGGTTGAGGTCACTGACCTGCGGTTCCACGAACTGCTGCGGCTCGCGGAGCGAACCGCGATCAGCACCACCGTCACCCTGTCCGCCCCGGACCGGGCCAGATGCGAGGTGTTCGGGCACGACGCGAACGGGGAGTGGACGCTGCTGGCCAGCGCCACGCTGCGCCGACTGTACGCACCGGCCCAGCCGAACGCGGCGTCAACGGTCACACTGGCCATGCGCCACCCGGTCTCGCTCGATCCCGCCGAGTTCTACCGGGGTCTGCGGGCCCGCGGGCTGCAGCACGGCCCCGCGTTCAGCGGGATCAGGGAGCTGCGCGGCTCGCGTCGCGGCGAGAGCTTCTGGGCCCGCGTCCACGTACCGGAAGCGGCCCGGACACCGGACCCCTCGCTGCGCGTCCACCCGGTGCTCGTCGACCAGTGCGCGCAACTCGTCGTCGCCAAGCTGGCCCAGGAGGACGGCGACCGCGGCCTGGTGCTGCCGGTGCGGATGCAGGCGGCGCGACTGCTCGGGAACCCCGCCGACGCGGCCTACTGCCATGCCCGCCTGGTGGACGCGACGAGGGACGCACTCGTCGGCCAGGTACGTCTGCTCGACGAGGCGGGCAACCCCGTACTGGCCATCGACGGTCTGCTGTTCACCCGCCGGGCCGCACAGCAGGGCCACGAGGTCGACCAGTGGTTCTGGGAGGTCGGCTGGCACCGGGCTGACCGCCGTGCGCCGACGCCGGGCAGGCCCCCCGGGAACTGGCTGGTCCTCGGCGAGGCGGACGGCCACGCGGACGAGCTGGCCGCCGCGCTTCGTACGGCCGGGGCGCGGGCCGAAGTGTGGGACGCCGCCTTGGACGACGAGCAACTGGAGTCCGTCCGCCACGCGTTGGCCCGTCGGCTGGCGACGCTGCCCACAGTGCCGCGGGGCGTGGCGGTGGTGTGCGCGGGGCAGCCGAGCGCTGACCCGGAGGTCTCACTGCGGCGCACCCGAAGGCTGCTCGGCGTCGCCCAGGCGGTGACCGCCGACTTGGCGCAGGCACCGCGGCTGTTCGTGCTCACCCGTGGTGCGCGTGCCGTGGCGGCCGGGGAGACGACCGACCTCGGGCCGAGCGCCTCGCGCGGTGTGGTGCGGGTACTGGCGCTTGAACACCCGGACGTGCGCGCGACGTGGGTGGACGCGGATCCGGACGACCCGGACTGGGCGCCCGTGACCGACGAACTGCTCGCGGACGGCACCGAGGATGAGGTCGCCCTGCGCGGCGGGGAGCGTTACGCGGCCCGCCTGGCGAGCGCCCCGCTGACCGGTGCCGAGCGCAGGAACGCCGCGGCCTGCACGGTCCGTTACGGTGCGGATGGGTTCCGGTTGCGTGTCGGGCGTCCCGGCGACCTGGCGAGCCTGGAGCTGGCGGCGACGGGGCGGCGACCGCCGGGAGGCGGCGAGGTCGAAGTACGCGTGCTGGCCGCGGGGTTGAACTTCCGCGACGTTCTCACCGCCATGGGACTGCTGCCGAGTGACAGGGACGTCCGGTACCTGATCGGCTTCGAGTGCGCGGGAGTCGTCACCGCCGTCGGGCGGGGCGTCGACCATGTGCGAGTGGGCGACCGGGTACTCGCCGTCGACCTGCGCGGCGGCGCCTTCAGCTCGTTCGTCACCGTCCCCGCGGCCACGGTGGCGCGCATCCCGGCCCGGCTCGACCCGATCGCCGCGGCCGGGCTGCCGATCGCCTTCCTCACCGCCTGGTACGCGCTGCGCCACGTCGGCCGACTCACCCAGGGGGAACGGGTCCTGATCCACTCGGCCACCGGGGGAACCGGCCTCGCCGCGATCGCCGTCGCCCGGTCGCTCGGCGCCGAGGTGCTGGCCACCGCCGGCAGCGAGGAGAAGCGGCGCCATCTGCGCGCCATGGGCGTCTCCCGCGTGATGGACTCCCGGACGCTGGACTTCCGCGCGGGCGTCGGCGAGTACACCGGCGGTGAGGGTGTGGACGTTGTCCTCAACTCGCTGTCAGGAGCGGCCATCCAGGCCGGGCTTGAGTGCCTGCGCCCGTTCGGCCGCTTCATCGAGCTGGGCGTGCGCGACATCATGGCCGACACCCCGCTGGGCCTCAAACCGTTCCGCGAGAACATCACCATGCGCGCCGTCGACCTGATCGGGCTGCACAGGAGTCGGCCCAAGGTGTTCGCCAGGGTGCTGCGGGAGGTGCTGGCGGAGTTCGCGGGCGGCAGGCTCAAACCGCTTTACTGCACGACGTTTCCGCTCTCGGAGGCCACCGACGCGTTCCGTCTCATGGCGGGCGCCGGTCACATCGGCAAGCTGCTGCTGACGGTCCCCGACAGCGGCGAAGCAGCCGCCGTACTGCCCGACGGGCCGCTGACCGTACGGCCGGGCGGGTCGTACATCGTCACCGGCGGTCTGCGCGGCCTCGGGCTGGAGACCGCCCGCTGGCTCGCGGACCAGGGCGCAGCACATCTCGTCCTCAACGGCCGCACCGCTCCCTCACCCGCCGCGTCACAAGTGCTGGGCGAGTTGACGGCGCGCGGCACCAAGGTCACGGTCGGGCTCGGGGACATCGCCGAGCCGGGCACCGCCGAGCGCCTGGTGGCCGCCGCGTGCGTCGATGATCTGCGGCTGTGCGGTGTGGCGCACTGCGCCATGGTCCTCGACGACGCCTCGATCGCCAACGTCCGCGACGAGCAGTTGCGTCGGGTGTGGGCGCCCAAGGTGACCGGTGCCTGGCAGCTGCATCGCGCCACGGCGGGGCACCCGCTCGACTGGTTCGCCGTGTTCTCGTCGATGGCATCACTGCTCGGCAACCCCGGCCAGGGCGCGTACGCGGCGGCCAACTCCTGGTTGGACGGTTTCGCGGCCTGGCGCTCGTCTCGTGGCATGCCCACTCTGGCCGTCAACTGGGGCCCGTGGGGGGAAACGGGGGCGGCCACCGATTTCGCGGCCCGCGGTTACCAGACGATTCCCACGGAAAAGGGCCTGCAAGCCCTGCACGCTCTCCTGGCACACCGGCGGGTGCAAACCGGAGTGATTCCCGGGGTACCGGAAACATGGGTACCCACCACCGGGCGCCGTTCGCCGTTCTTCCGCACCGTCCTGCCGGGCGAGGAGCAGGCGCCGCAACCGTCGGAGGAATCCGGCGGCTTCCGGGGGAAACTGGCCGCGGTGCCTGCCGGGCTGGCGCGCCGCACCGCGCTGGAGACCTTCCTGTCCGACCACATCAGAGCCGTTCTCCGGCTGGGTGACAATGCCGTGGATCCGCAGACGCCACTGAAAGCGCTCGGTTTCGACTCGCTGCTCGCCATGGAACTGAGAGTGCGTCTCGAATCCGCCTTCGGCGTGCGGCTGGCGAGCAACTTCGTCTGGCAGCACCCCACACTCGCGGCGCTCGCGGACGGGCTGGCCGAGCACATGGGCCTGGACCTCACCGGCCAGTAGCGCGAAACGGCGGTAAGGCCCGGGCGGTGCGCGACAGGCGCACCACCCGGGCCGCTCCACGCTCGGGAAGGAAGCCGCCGAATCTCCTGAACGGTATTCTTCACTTAATAGCCCTTGGCCCCGGAAAAGCTCCTCTTTATCCGCCTTGACCACCCCGCGACTTCCGGGATAACCGGCCACTTGGTTCAATTAAGGAAAGCGGGACGGACGGCCCGACAGGCCATCACCTCGGTTCCCCGAAAGCGCCGCAAGGCATTCTCCAGCGATTCAGGAACAGAGGCACAGGAGTCTCGCCAGAGCCACGCACAGCGTGCGTACAGGAGAAGTCATGAATCCTCGCAGGAAATTACGGTCGATCGGGCTGGGTTCAGCGGGCATCATCGCGTCGGCGCTCATGACAGCCGGTCCCGCCGCAGCGCAACCGGTGTTCGTCCCGTGCTCGGCGACAGCGCTGGGGACAGCGATCACGGCTGCGAACGCGGCGGGCAGCGGTGCGCTGCTGCTGTCCCCCGGCTGCACCTATTCCATCACCTCACCGGCGAACAAGAGCGAGGACGGCCTGCCGCAGATCACCGGCGACATCCACATCGTGGGTTCGGGTGCCGTCATCACCCGTGACGCGTCGTCAACCGCCGCGTTCCGCCTGTTCGATGTCGCCTCGGGCGGCAAGCTCGCCCTCGACGCGCTCACCGTGAGCGGCGGCAACCCCACCGGCGACGGCGGAGGCATCAGCAACGCGGGCACACTCACACTCCACGCCGTCCAGGTCACGAAGAACTCCACCGGCGGCAACGGCGGCGGCGTGGCCAACACCGGCACCCTGCACACCTTCGCCACCCGGATCACCGACAACACCGCGGTCAGTGGAGGCGGCGGCGTCTTCAACGGCTCCTCCGCGACCGCCGCTCTGCGGGCGAGCAGCGTGGACGACAACACCACCACCGGCGCCACCTCACAGGGTGGAGGCATCCTCAACAACGGCGGGACCGTCACCGGCGACCTGTCCAGCCTCGGTTCCAACTCGGCCACCGGCGCGAGTTCGTCCGGCGGAGGCATCGCCACCGTCGGCGGCACGGTGAGACTCACACTGAACTCGGTGACCGACAACCACGCCACCACCGCTCCCGGCGGCATCCTCAACAACGGCGGCACGGTGTCCCTCGTGCTCACGGGTGTGTTCAACAACACCCCGACCAACTGCGCGGGAAGCCCGTCACCGGTGCCCGGCTGCTTCAACTGATCGCGCGGTCACGTTCCTTCGGCGGGCCCGGGCGGTCGCGGACACCGCCCCGGCCCGACCGGAGGAGCCGTACACCGGCAGACGAACGGCGATACGGAGCAGGCGTGTCACCGATCCCCACATGAAGTCGCACCAGGAGTTACTGCGGTCCTTCAGGGGTGACCGGCCCCAGACGTAGCAGGCGGCTTCTTTTCCGACCCCGACCCACGGGAGAAGTCACCATGTTGCCCACCACCACGCGCGCCAACGAGATCGAGCTCACCGCCGGGCAGATCAACGAGTGGCCCGACACGCAGGAGATGTTGGCCCGGCCCGGCCAGTGCCCGGCGGCGGCCCCCCTGGTGGTCTCCACACCGCCGCTGGACCGGGCGGTACCCCTGTGCCGAAGACTCGCGCTGCGCTGGATGGACGTGGTGCGGATCGACGACGAGGACACCCGGTACACCATCCAACTGGTGCTCTCCGAACTCCTCACCAACGCCATCCGGCACACGGACAGTTCACGGATCGTCTGCCGCCTGTGGAGGGCACGCAGTGTGCTGTACGTGGAGGTACGTGATCAGGGCGGGTCGTGGTCCAGTTCCCCGGACCACCAGGCCGACGGCGCCAACGACCACGGACGCGGGCTGACGCTGGTCGCCGGGGCCTCCCGCGGCTGGGGCAGGCGGTTCGCCGCGGACGGCAGCTGTTCGGTGTGGGCGGCGGTGCCCGTACCCCCGAACCGGCCCCAGGACCCCGCCCGGGAGAGCTGAAAGCGGTCCCCGCGCGGGCAACGACTCGTGCGGCAAGGACAGCCGACGGTCAGGAATCGTTCAGGTCGCCATCCCCCTCCACGCGGCCGGAACGACCTGGCCGTCGGCGCGTTGCGCTGTACGGTCCCTCCCCCGCCAGGGCGGCGCGCGGGGGGCCTTCCGGTCACTGCCTGGTGTCCCACGGCCCCTGGCGCTGGCTCGGCACCCGTTCGTGATCCTCGCAGGGGGTGAGGCGGCCGTTCAGCGGGCATCCCTCCAGCGCGCGCTCCTCAAGCCACTCCTCGAACTCCCTGGCGGCCGGGACGTGTCGGTACGGGTCGAGCCGCCGTCTGAACTCGCCCAGGTATCCGGCGCCGATGGTGGAGCGCAGCCCGCAGAGCAGATCGACCGCGCACCTGGCCGTCTCGCAGGCGCGTTCCACCTCACGCGCCGTCGCCTGCACCGCGGCGAGGAGCAGTATGTCGATAACGCGCCGCCGTACCCGGCTGTCCGGATGCCGGGCCAGCGCCTCCTCGGCCCACCGAGCGGCGGGTTCCGGCTGTTCCAGGTCGCGGTGGCAGTGCGCCAACTCATCAGCCAGGTACGCCCTGTCGAAGTGGCTGATCCACTCCGGGTCCTCCTGCGGGTTGCCGCGCTCAAGTGCCTCGGTGGCCTTGTCGGCCGCCGCGCGGCAGGCCCGCGCATCCCTGAGCGACGCGTACCCCCGTGCCTCGGCCGCGTAGAACACCGCCTGAGAGGTGGGCGTCACATGCCCGCGCGCCCCCTCCTGGGCGACCCGCGCCAGTTGCACGACCTCCCGGGGGCTGCCCAGGGCCCCGGCGAGATGGCTCATCCCCGACGCCAGCACGTAGCCGCCGTAGCCTCGGTGACCCGCGGCCTGCGCCAGCCGTAGCGCCTGGATGTAGTAGCGCTGGGCCAGTCCGGGGCGGCCGGTGTCGACCGCCATGTATCCCGCGAGTTCGGTCAACCGGGCCGCGGCGGTCATCAGTTGCCGCCCGGTCTCCTCTGCGTAGGAGCCGGTGAGCAGCACGGACATGACGCTGTCGAGATAGTGCACGACGATCGGGCGCACATGCCCGCTGCCGAACCGGTGGTCGAGCTCCACCACGTACTCGGTCGCCTTCCTGACCGCCGCCACGTCCGCGGCGACCACCCGCAACCCGCCGCACCTGGCGACGGTCCTGTCCGGCTCGGTGATCAGCCAGTCCCGGCTCGGCTCGACCAGCGCCGAGACAGGACGCGTCGCCCCGTTCACCAGGCTGCGGCCTCCGGCGTCGTTGCGCCACAGGTCACACACCTGCTCGACCGCCGCGGACACGCTGGGCGCGAAGTGCAGACCGACCTCGGAGGCGGAGTTCTTGCCAGCCGCCATGCCGATGTCGTCGACCGACAGCGCCCTGCCGAGCTTGCGTCCCAGGGCCTCGGCGATGATCTCGGGCACCCGGCCGCGTGGCTGCTGGCCACGCACCCATCGACCGACGGACGTCTTGTCATACCGCAGATCGAGCCCGTGCTCGGCCCCGCACAGGTTGACGCGTCGGGCCAAGCCAGCGTTGGAGACTCCCGCCTCCTGAATGAGTGCCTGCAGCCGTTCATTCGGCTGGCGCGCAAGGATCGATCGGGCCGACATCGTCGTTTCCCCTTCAATTAAAATCTCCATCCGCGGTCCCCTCAATTGCGTGCACCTCTGCTCGCACCGCTCCCCCGGGTCGATTATGGAGGCATATGCCAAGGGAACACACCAAGACGCTCAAGACTTTACTTGATTGCCCGTGCGAATGGGTGTGTCAGGCGCGGCGGGCGGCATATTCGTTGTCGCCGCGTTCACTACCCCGCACATCAACGCGCCCCGAAACCCTCCCTGTTCGATCCCGCCCGTCGGTCGGATGTGTAAGCGGCGGGCGTGGCACGACGACCGCGCCTGCGCGGCAGAGGTTTCGTCGGCCAGCGCGCTGAACAGGACCCGTGCAGGTCACCTGTCAACACGGCGACCGGAAAGGCGTCCCCAGCGGCCGGGATACGAATCGCCGAGAAACTTTCGGCCCGTTGTAAGCGGGCTTCTTTCGGAAAATACCACCCTGGCCGCGACTCCGCCCCTGAAATGCGCGGATCCACCAACCGGCACCGGCTCGTACGTTTCTACGCCACAACCCCCTGCCGCCAAGTCCGATACACCGCCGCAAGGATGGTCACCGTGCGGCCGCGGAAATTCACTCCACCGCGAAGGACACCGCGCCGGATCCCGCCACCCCGGCGCCAGCCGCGGCGCACGGCGCACCGGGTCGCGAACACCTCCCGTCCCGCGACCCGGCTGTCAACTGCGCGGCGCCACCCGCCCCTTCACCGCCATGGAGGGTTCGGTCGAGGTAGCGTCGCCGCGCCGACTCGGCGATCCGGTTGACCTTGCGGGAGAAACCCGCCCGCACCGTCTGCAGATCACCGACGAGCAGCAGCCCCTCCTCGACGCCCTGGCCGGTGGACCGCTTCAGACATGCGAAGACCGAATCCCTGAGCTGTCGGACCGCCGCCCGTACCTCAGCCTTCTCGGCCGCGGTGCACTCCGCCTCGATGAGCAGGTCGACCTGTGCGGGTGTCAACTGATCCAGCCGCATGGGCCCCTCCTTGTCGATACACGCTGGTACACGACCAGTTGCGGTCTGGCTTCTTGCGCTCCGCCGAGTCATTCCGCCCGGCAGGAGCCAAGGATCACTCAATGTATCCACCCGAACACGCTTTGCGATGCATGGTGAGAGGTGCACGATACCGGCGCTCGGTGCACGGCTGGCGCGCGGGCGAAACACACCCCCCGGCGGACCACCCAACAGCTTCGCCAGCGACTCACTCCAGCACCCGCCGGGCTCGATCAACCGTCTGCCGCAAGGACGTCCGAGCACGGGACACGGACACCCTGTTCACGAGCCGGAGTTCGCACCCCGTCGGGCGGTGGCCAACCGGCGCGTGCACGGCCGCTCGACCGTCACATAGAGCAGCCAGGACACGGGCGGTACGAGAGGCAGGGCGACGACGACCGCGGCGCCGGGACTCCATCCGCGATCGGTCAGACACAGGAACACCACCGTCAGCACCAGCGCGTGGACGAGATACGTGGCGTACGAGATCTCGCCGAGGAACACCAGCGGCCGGGTGCGGAGCAGCGATGGCCTGCCCTCCAGGTCGAGCCGCGCGGTCGCGTGGACCAGGAGCGCGAGCGGCACCACGTTCGCCGCCGCGTACATGAAGGCATGCGGGAGGTGACTGCCGCCGACGACGACCGTGCCCACCGCGTTGAGCCCGGCCGGAACGGCACCGACCCGGGGCAGCCGACCGCCGGTCATCGACACCCGGGCCACCATCATTCCGAGGAGGAACTCCGGCAGCCGCGTGACGGGCAGCACGTACAGGAACCAGTAGTCGGGGAAGAAGGCTCCCCGGGGGTTGATGACGAACCGGCAGAGCACGGGCCAGCACCAGACGACCGCGACCGCCAGCGCCGAGCCGATGAGCAGCCCCCGTCGCGACAGCCGCCGCACCCTCGGCAGCAGCAGCGGAAAAAGCAGGTAGAAGAACGCCTCGGCGGCCAGTGACCACGACACGGGGTTGCCTGCGAAGACGAAGCGGCGGCTGGGAATCCAGGTGTTCACCAGGAAGAGGTTGGCGACGGTAGCCACCGGCCCGGCGCCGCCGGTGGCGGCAACCCCACCCGTGCCAACCAGCACCGCCACCGCGACGCTCCAGGTGAAAACGTGGTTGGGCAGGATCTTGGCAGCCCGTCGCCGCCAGAAGTCCCACGCGGTGTCGGTCGGACGGGCCGAGTGGGTGAGGACGTAGCCGCTCAGGATGAAGAACAGCGACACGGAGCTCATGCTCACCCACACTTCGGGACCGAACGTGACGGCCAGGTGCGGACTGACCAGCAGCCTGGCGTGGGTGTAGACCACACCGCCCGCGGCGGCGAACCGCAGACCGGTCAGCGAGGGCAGGCGCTCGGCGGCGGGACGTACGGTGGTCTTCGCGGACCGCTCCGGGCGCGGTCGCGAAGGCGGTTCGAATGGTCTGCCCGGGTTCATACCGAGGCTTCCTTTCCATCTGCGTGCCCGGCTCGCGGCGAACTCCACCCCGGCTTGCTCGCCGCCCGCGACACAGCATGCGATAGCTGACGATCAGTCAATTGGGCGCCTGCGCCGGCCGACGGCCTCACGGCACCGCAGCGGTCCGCTTCCGCTGTCGGCGCACTGACACCACCGTCGCCGTCCGCCCAGCCGCACGCATAGCGCCCGAACGGGTGGGCGGGACTCGTCGGGAGCGAACCGAGCGCCTGGGTCTCCCACCTGCCGATCGCCGCTGTCGCCACGCGGTGGTGGCGGTGTGCTTCCGCTGGGGCCGCACACGCCCCCGGCCGCAGTGGTGCACGGGCGAGCGGGCCGCACTCCCCGCCTCGGCACGCACCCCGCGCCCCACCAACACACCGGCTGGGCCTGCGTAACTCCCGTGCCGCTTCCCGTACTTCCACGCTCCGGTGCCCCTCGGCGGCGACCGCCAATACGGTCGGTTATCAGTGGGCCACACAACGCGAGTGGCCCTGACGCACGGAAGGAATCGCCATGCGACGCATCGCCACCGCCCTCGGAGCCGTCGTCACCGCCGGGACGCTCGCCCTCGCCCTTCCAGGCTCCGCGTACGCGGCCACCGGGAACCTCGTCATCAACGGCGTCGGACACAAGGACCCCAGCGGCTGCTTCGCGACCGGAACACTCGTGTCGCTGGTCGTCAACCAGACCGACCAGATCGCCTACGTCTACTCGGACCTGAACTGCTCCGGAGACGTGCAGGAGATCATCCAACCAGGGGTGACCACGCTCGGCTTCGGGTCCAGCGTCTACATCGGGTGAACCGGTCGGCCGGCTCGCGTGGGGTACGCAAGCGTGCCTGAGCGGCGGCGAGTTCCACGACGGCCGCGTGCTGTCCCCGGGCCATGCACCACGCCCGGGGACAGCGCACGGCCCCGGACGGGCCGCGTTCCGCCGGTACCGATCAGCCCGATTCGCCGGGCTGCCCCGCGCCCGGGTACACCCGGTCCACCGCCGACCAGCCGCTGTCCCGTGCCACCTCGGCCCGTTGCGCACGTCCCCCGCCGCGCACGCCGAACAGCCGCTTGGCGAAGAGGAGATACACCACCACCGCGACGTTGATGACGAGTGTGATGACCTTGCCCGCGGTCACCGTTCCGGTCAGCTCGTACACCTCGGGCACCAGCAGCACGGAAGTGGCCACGAGGGTCAGGTACTCGGCCCACCGCCGCCCCGCCCACAACCCCACCGCCTCGACGCCCTCCAGCACGGCGTAGGCGGCCAGGACCGCGCCGATGACCCACAAGGTCGCCGAGCGGGCACCGAAAGCCCGCTCCAACTCGCCCAGCAGGCCATGCCCCGAGCGGCCCCCGACGCCACCGACACCGTTCTGCAAGGCATCCACGACCCGGTAGAAGGGGCCACGCAGCCGACTGCGCTCACCGGCGAACCCCAGCACGGCCGCCGCCAACACTCCCAGCACCAGGAAGTGCAGCAACCGGTCGAGCGCGATCAGGCGCAGCACATACCGGTCCCGAAGTGCCCTGCCCCGCAAGGGCAGCTGGATCTCCGCGCGCTCCGGTGGGTGCTCCCTGCCAGGCGTACTGGGCGGCGGGAGAGCCAGCCAGGCGTCGCAGCGTAGGCAGCGGTGCAGGCGCAGGCCCTCGTGCTCGCGGGCCAGCCAGGCGTCCTGCGGCCGGATCCGCGCGGCGTCGGTGGCGACCAGCGCGTGGCCATGGGTCGCGCAGCCCAGCAACTCGTACCACCAGCCGCGCTTGGAACGCCCGGCCCCCGGTGCGACCTGCGACGCGTCATCCACCGCGCCCGTCCTTCCCGCTCATCGCCGCCCTCACCTGTAGCCAATCGTCTGCCCGCGCCTCCCGTCGCGCATTCCGGCGGCGGCGCACCGCACCAGCCCACCACGGTGTTCGCCCCGCCCGGCGGCCCGACACGGAAAGTCCACCTCGTGGCAGTGCGACGAGGTGGTGCGGTGGCGTGTTCGGCCGTGTCGCCGCGCCCGGTCGCCAGGCGGCGGACGCGGGCACTACGGGGTGGCGGAGGCCGCCGACCTGTGTGCCACGGCGCACGGAAGGCTCCGGGCGGGGACTCTTCTCCGGTTCCGCATGGCCCTCGGCCCGCCCAGAACCTTCCGTACGTCCATTGGAAGCCGCGGTTCCGCGAAGTCGGTCCGCGTTGACGACCTCAAGACGCCGCGCCGGAGGCCTTTGACGCCCTCTTGACGCCGGCAGAGCCGGCGACTGCGCACGCGAGCCGGTCGTGCGCCTGATGCGCGTCATGGAGGCGCATTGATCTCACCACTGCGGGCACGATACGTGATGGCGCGATTACTGTCCGGGCTCGGGGGAGGTGGGCGTACATGCGGAAGGCGGCGGTGCTCGATGTGGGCTGTCACAGCGCTCTGCTGACGGTGGTGCGGTGGCGGCCGGGTGCGGTGCTCGAACCGGTCTTCTCGCACAAGGTGCGACTGCGCCTGCACGAGGCGCTCGACCGGCGCGGGTGCCTGGGCAACGCCGGGGCCGAGAGCGTGCAGCAGGCGGTGGCCGAGGCGGTGAACGCGGATCCGTTTCTTCCTCTGCCGGACCTGTTCGCGTTCGCGACGTCCGTGATCCGGGACGCTCCCAACCGCGAGGAGGTCATCGCCCGGGTGGCCCGGAAGACGGGTACCCGGTTACGGGTGCTGCCCGGCGAGGAGGAGGCGCGGCTGGCCTATGTGGCCGCCCGCGGGTGGGCGGGCGGCACGGCGGGGCGCACGCTGGTGCTGGACGTCGGCGGCGGCACCGTTGAACTGGCCTCGGGGACCGGCGACAAGCCGCACCAGGTGTGCTCGCTGCCGCTGGGAGCGCGCACGATCACCCGGGACTGGCTGCCCGGCGCCATCGTCCCGTCCAAGCGACGCCTGGCCGAGGTCAGGCACTACCTGCGACAGGCCCTCAGCGGGGTGCCCGGCCTGCCGCGGGCCGTGGGAGGCGACCGCGTGCTCGCCTGCTCCAAGACCTTCGAGCAACTCGCGCGGCTGGCCAACGCCCGGCGGGGCAGGCCGTCACGCCGCTCGCGGCACCTGACGTCGGCCCAACTGCACCGCGTGCTGCCGCTGTTGGCCGCGACGGGCGTTGACCGCCGTGCGGCGCTGCCCGGCATCTCACGGCATCGGGCCGGGCAGTCACTGGCGGGGGCGCTGGTGGCCGAGAGCCTGATGGAAGCGTGCGGTGTGGGCTGCGTCGAGATCTGCCCCTGGTCCACCCGCGAGGGACTGCTGCTCGAACGCCTCGGGGTGACGGGCGGCTCCCCCCACGGCCACGCCCCGTTCGGCTGACCGCGACCGAGCGCCGGTCACACTTCGCCGACACCCTCCTCAACGGCCGTCAGGGTCACCGCCTCCGTGTCCCGGTAGGAGATCCCATCCGCGAGTGACGCTACCGGCGCGGGAAGCCCCGCATCGGGGTGCCCGCAGCCGCGGCCCTGAGGGCGTGATTCCGGTTCAGCTCCTGGCGATTCCGCTGACAGCGTGCCCGGCCGTGGCAGGGCCGCGCCACGGGCACAGTGAGGGCATGAGACTACTGATGCTCGGTGGAACGGAGTTCGTCGGTCGCGCTGTCGTGGACGCGGCACTGGCACGCGGTTGGCAGGTGACGGTGTTCAACCGCGGACGCCACGAACCGCCGCCCGGTGTCGTCGCGCTGCGCGGTGACCGTACGGCGACCGACGGGCTGGCGGCGCTCGGCGGGGGCGAGTGGGACGCCGTCGTCGACACCTGGACCGGTGCGCCGTCCGCCGTACGGGACGCGGCGCGGCTGCTGGCGACTCGGGCGCGGCGGTATGTGTACGTGTCCACCCGGTCCGTCTACCGCTATCCGTGCGCAGCCGGGCTGGACGAGGACGGGCCGCTGGTCGACGGCTCGCCGGACGCCGGTGAGGTCGAGTACGCGCAGGCCAAGCGCGGTGGCGAAGTGGCCGCCACCGCCGCCTTCGGCGACCGGGCGCTGCTGGTGAGGGCCGGTCTGATCCTCGGCCCCCGGGAGAACATCGGCCGACTGCCCTGGTGGCTGCTGCGGGTGGCCCGCGGCGGCCCCGTACTGGCGCCCGGCCCGCGGGAGTTGCCCCTCCAGTACGTCGACGCACGCGATCTCGCGGCCTGGACGCTCGACGCCGTCGAACGCGGCCTCGGCGGCCCGTACAACATGGTCAGCCCGGCCGGGCACACCACGATGGGCGAACTGCTGGAGACCTGCGTGCGGGTCACCGGAGCCGGTGCCGAACTGCGGTGGGTGGCCCCGGAGCGCGTCGCGGCGGCGGGCATCGAGCCGTGGACACAGCTGCCGATCTGGCTGCCGCCGGGCGAGCTGCACGACTACCTGCACCGCGGCGACGTGTCCAAGGCCGTTGCCGCGGGCCTGCGGTGCCGCCCCGTCGAGGAGACCGTCGCCGACACCTGGTCGTGGCTGCGCGCCATCGGCGGCGAACCGCCGCACCGCCCGGACCGCCCGGCGGTCGGACTGGACCCGGACACCGAGGCGAAGGTCCTGCACGGCACCGCCCCGCGGGCTACCGTCGATCCCGCTGCGCCGCGACGATCCGGCTGAGCGTCCGGTCGGCGGCGGAACCGCGCTGGAACCGCTCCGCGATCGCGGGAAACTGCCCGCCGATCGCACTGAGCAACCGCAACTCCACCGGCGCCACGTTGACTTCGCACAGGTCGCGTTCGACCGCCCGGATGACCGCCGCCGCCACCTGCCCGGGAGTGACCGTGCGCATCCCGGCGGGCGGCGTGGCGCCCGTCGCCGCGAACATGCCCGCGTCGCGCACGAAGCCCGGCTGGATGAGGGAGACACCGACGCCCGTACCGTGCAGGTCCTGGCGGAAGCCGAGCGCGAAGCCGCGCAGGCCGAACTTGGTCGCGTTGTAGAGCGAAGTGGACCTGCTGGCCGTCTTCCCGGAGATCGAGCCGACGATGGCGATGTGCCCTCGGCCCGCCTCGACCATGCGGGGAGCGAGCGCCCGGGACAGCATGACGGGGGTACGGAGGTTCACGGCGAGCGCCCGGTCGATCTGCTCGGGCGTGTACTCAAGGAGGTCGCCGCTGGAGGGGAGCGCGGCGTTGGCGATCAGTACGTCCACGTCGGCGCAGCTCTTGGCGAGTTGGTCGACCTGGTCGGGTTCGGCGAGGTCGGCGATGACGGTGCGCGCGCCGAGCTCGGCGGCGATCGGTTCCAGGGCATCGGCGCGACGCCCGGTCAGCACCAACTGCGCTCCCCTGGCGGCGAGTTCGCGGGCGATGGCCTGGCCGAGACCGCCGGTGGCACCGGTCAGCAGAACGGTTGATCCTGCGATGCGCATACGAGTAGCCTCCCGAGAGCTGTTCGTTCGAACGAACGTTAGGGAAGGGAACCGGCCATGTCCACAGCCGATTTCGCCGGACTCGCCGAACACGCCCGATCCCTGGCCGAGGGGCACACCACGTCCACGGCGCTTGTGCGCGCCTCACTGACGCGCATCGCGGCGACCCAGGACACACTCAACGCGTTCCGGTACGTGTCCGCGCGAGCCGCGCTGCGGGACGCGCGGGAGGCGGACCGCAGGCTCGCCGCGGGCGAGCGGCTACCGCTGCTCGGCGTGCCGATCGCGGTCAAGGACGACACCGACGTGGCCGGTCTGCCGACCCGGTTCGGCTGCGACGGAGAGGACGAACCCAAGGCCGCCGACGGCGAGTTGGTACGCCGACTGCGCGCGGCCGGAGCGGTGATCGTCGGCAAGACCAACGCCTGCGAACTCGGCCAGTGGCCCTTCACCGAGGGCGCCTTCGGCGCCACCCGCAACCCCTGGAACACCGCCCACACACCCGGTGGTTCCTCCGGCGGCTCGGCCGCGGCGGTCGCCGCCGGAATCGTCCCGGCCGCGATCGGCTCCGACGGCGGCGGATCCATCCGCATTCCGTCGGCCTGGACGCATCTGGTGGGCATCAAGCCGCAGCGCGGCCGGGTCTCCCTGCACCCGTACGCCGACGCCTTCCACGGCCTCACGGTCAACGGCCCGCTGGCCCGCACCGTCGCGGACGCGGCCCTGCTGCTGGACGTGGTCGCGGGAGCGCACCCGACCGACGTGGGTCGGCCCGCGCCGGTCAACGCCTCGGCGGCGTGCCGTCGCGAACCGGGCCGACTGCGCATCGCCCTGGCCTGGCGGCCGCCGCTCACCCTCACCGGAACCCGCGTCCACCCCGATGTGCGGCGCGCGGTGGCGGGCGTCGCCGAGACCCTCGCCCGCCTCGGCCACCACGTCGAGGAGGCCCGGCCGCGCTACGGGCTGATCGGGCTGAGCTTCGTGCCGCGCGCCGCGGCCGGTGTGGCGCAGGCCGCCGCCCGGCACGCCGTACCCGAGTTACTCGACCCGCGCACCCACGGCACCGTGCGGGACGGCAGACGGCTGGGCGGACGCGTACTGCGCGTCGCGAGAAGCCGCGAGCCACGGCAACAGCGCAGGATCGGCGGGATCTACGACACGTACGACGTCGTGCTCACCCCGACCACCGCCGTCCCGCCGCCGCGCATAGGCCACTTCGACGGGCTGGGCGCGTGGCGGACCAACGCGGCGATGGTGGCTGCCTGCCCGTACGCGTGGCCGTGGAACGCGCTCGGCTGGCCCGCGGTGAACGTCCCGGCAGGCCTGACACCGGACGGGCTCCCGGTCGGCGCCCAGTTGCTCGGGCCGGACTCCAGTGAGGAACTGCTCGTCTCCCTCGCCGCCCAACTCGAGGCCGAACTGCGCTGGTCGCGGCTGCGCCCGGCCCCCGACGCCACGTCGAGGACGCCGGTGGAACAATGACCGCCATGCCCAAGCCCCCCGGAACCCGGCAGTCCATCATCGATGCCGTGCTGCGCATCATCGGTGAGGACGGCGTCGCCGCGGTCACCAACCGGCGCATCGCCAAGGAGGCGGGGGTCTCCCTCGGTTCGGTCACCTACCACTTCGCCACCCAGCACGAGTTGCTGCGCGAGAGCCTGCTGCACTTCGTGGCGGAGGAGACCCGGCGGTTCACCGAACTCGCCGACCAGTGCCAGACCGACACGATGGACCTGGACCGGGCCGCGGCGGCGGTCGGCCAGGTCGCGCGGGGTACGCGGTTCGACAGCAGGCACATCGCGCCGTTCGAGCTGTACGTCCAGGCCGGTCGCGACGAGCGGCTGCGCGCCGCTGCGGCGCAGTGCTTCGCCGCCTACGACCGGCTGGCCGCCCGGATCCTGACCTGCCTCGGCGTGTCCGACGCCGAACGGCTGGCGAGCAGTGCCGTCGCCCTCGTCTTCGGACTGCAACTGCGCAGCCTGGCCACGGGATCGCCCGCGGACGAACTCGTCGACGCGCTGCTGCTGCTGGCGCGCGGGGCGCGGCCGGGCTGACCTGGCGGGTGCGACGCCAAGTGCCCTTCGGGCGGCGCCTGTTGTGGTGACGGCCCCCTGTCCCGCTTGCGCCGGTCGCGCGGCTGACGCGGTCAGTGGCTGAGGTCCGCTGCGCCCGGTGTGTAGGGCTGCGCGCGGGCGATGAGCAGGGCGACGTCGTCGGGGTCGTCGGGAGAGCGCAGTTCACGCAGGAGCCGGTCGCAGGTCTCCTCCAGCGGGCGGTCCGCGGCGTCCAGCAGACGGCGCAACGCGTCGAGGCGCCGGTCGATGGGATCGTGCCGGGTCTCCACCAACCCGTCGGTGTACAGGACCAGTTGGTCGCCCGGGCGGACACCGAACGTGGCGGCCTGGAAGGGCAGGCCGCCGACTCCCAGCGGGATACCGGTCGGCAGGTCGAGCAGTCGCGGGCGCTCGCCGCGGCGCACCAGAACGGGCGGCAGGTGACCGGCGGTCGCGATGCGGCACTCGGCACGCAGCGGGTCGTAGACGGCGTAGACGCAGGTGGCGATGTAGTGCTCCAGGCGCCGGGTGATCTTGTCGAGGTGGCGGAGCACCTCGCCCGGGTCGAGGCCGAGGTCGGCCAGGGTGGAGGTGGCGGTGCGCAGTTGGCCCATGGTGGTGGCGGCGTCGATGCCGCTGCCCATGACGTCGCCCACCACGAGTGCGGTCCGGTCACCGTCGAGCGGGATGACGTCGTACCAGTCACCGCCGACGGCGGTGGTGGACTGGGCGGGACGGTAGCGGGAGGCGACTTCAAGGCCGGGGTGGTGCGGGGGGAGTTCCGACAGCAGGCTGCGCTGCAGGGTTTCCGCGGTGATGCGCACGCTCTGGTGCGCGCGTGCGTTGTCGATGCACACGGCGGCCCGGGAGGCCAGCTCACCGGCGAGCGCGAGGTCGTCCTCGTCGAACGGCACGGGGTTGCGGGTGCGGGTCAGCCCGAGGAAGCCGAGGACCTTGCCGCGGGCGGTGAGCGGAACCGCCAGGTAGGAGTGGGCTCCGGCGCGCGACAGGAGCGTGGCGGCCCGCGCGTCGCGGGCGATGCGCGCCAGATCGGCGTCGTCCGCGTGGGAGACCAGGATCGGTCGGCCGGTGCGTACGCACCGGGTGGCGAGCCGGTCGGTGGCGTAGGCGGCGATCTGGCCGGGCGGGTCGGCGGCCTGGGCGGCCTCGCTGGGGTGGGCGGCCCGCACCGCCAGGGCGCGGAACCGTACCTCGCCGTCGCCGTCGCCGTCGCCGTCGCGGCCGGTCGGGCGGCGCTCGTCCAGCACGGAGTCGAGCACATCGACGGCGGCCACGTCGGCGAGTTCCGGAACGGCCACCTCGGCCAGTTCGTGGGCGGTGCGTTCGACTTCCAGGGTGGTGCCGATCCGGGCGGATCCGTCGGCTATCAGCGCCAGGCGGCGCCGGGCCCGGGCGGCCTCGGCGGCTGCCCGATGCCGGTCGGTGACGTCCACGACCGAGTCGACCACGCCCAGTACCCGGCCGTTGTGGTCTTCCAGCCGGTAGAAGGAGAGCGACCAGGCATGGTCCTGACCTGCGCCGGAGCCAAGGTCGGCGACCACGGTGTACTGGTCGATGCTGGGGGTCCCGGTTTCCAGCACATGCCGCATCGCGGCCTCGGGCACGTCGAACTGCGCGGCGGGCAGGATGTCGCGGTAGTGCCGACCGATGTGGTCCTTCTCGGGAAGGCCGTGTATCCGCTCCAGTGCCGGGTTTACGGCCACGTACCGCAGGTCGGAGTCGAGTATCGCCAGTCCGATCGGCGCCTGGGACACCAGCCGGGTGGACAGCGCGAGGTCCCGTTCCACCTCGGCCAGCGTCGGTGAGTCGGTGACCAGCCCGAGCGCGTAGAAGTCGCCCAGGTCGTCCAGCAGCCGCATGTTGCGGAACTCCAGCAGCCGGGTGCTGCTGTCCTTGTGCCGTACCGGGAAGGCCCCGGCCCAGCTCTCGCCGGTCTCCATGACCTCGGCGAACAGCTTGATCACCAGGTCCTGGTGCTGTTGGTGGACGAGCAGCGGGGCCGCGTACTGCCCGAGCGCCTCCTGCGCGGTGTATCCGAACAGCGCCTGCGCCTGCGGACTCCACAGCACTATGCGGCCTTCGGCGTCCAGCAGCACCGCCGCGACACCGAGCAGGTCCATCAGCCCGCTGGGTTGCGACGACACCGCGTCCACTCGGCCCGCGCCCCGCGGCCACCCGCCTGCTGCGCTCATCGCAGGCGCTCCCTCCGCCCGAAGGCATCCGGGCCGTCCCCCGGCCTCAACCCACGGCCTCCTTCCGCACCCGTCCGCTGGGTGCTTCGGTTTCCATGGTCCCCTGACCGAAGCGGTCACACACCCTTTGGCGCGGGTTGAATGCACGCGCGTCCTGCTACCGGCAGCGACGACTGATGACGGTATGCGGTGCAGGGCGGGGGCAGCCCGGTGAACGGTGTTGTGCTGGGGACTGGCGCGACGGGGTTCTCCGTCCGGAGACCGATGCGGGGATACGACCACCTTCCACAGCGGGTCTTCCCCCAATTCGGGGACTGCCCAACGCCGTTGTCCCCTCAGCCCATCACCGAATCCTCCGCAGCCTCGGCCGGACTCACGGCCGCGACACCGGGCGTGGACGCCGCGACGGAAGCCCCCGCGCGCGACCCGAGCAGCCGCCCCCCAGGACGCAGCATCCCCAGTGCGATTCCCACGATGACCAGTGCCGCGGCGCATGACGTCGTCATGTTCATCCCTTCCCCCTGGAAGACCCATGCCGCGGCCAGCCCGAAGACCGGGACCAGGAGGGAGAAGGGGGCAACCGTCGGGGAGTCGTAGGTGCGCAGGAGGAAGCCCCAGACGCCGAAGCCGAAGAGAGTGGCGCCCCAGGCCACGTAGAGAGCGGCACCCGCGCCGCCCCAGCTGATGTCACGTAGCGCGTGTACGTCGCGGTGCCAGCCTTCGAAGGGGATGGAGATCAGCGCGAGCGGGATCGGGGGGACGACGCTGACCCATACCATGAACCGAAACATGTCCGGCGGACTCGCCCTGCGCATCGCGACGTTGGACACACCCCAGCAGGCCCCTGCGGCGACGACCAGGAGGAAGGCCCCCAACGGTCCGGCCACGCCGGAGTCCGTACCAGCCACCACGATCCCGGCCGTCGCCAAGAGCATGCCCGCCATCTGGGCCTTGCGTGGGCGTTCCCGCAACAGCACCGCGGCGAACAGAATGGTGAAGATCGCCTGGCCCTGGAGCACCAACGACGCAAGGCCGGACGGCATTCCGGCGTCCATGCCGATGAACAGCAGCCCGAACTTCATGATGCCCAGCGCCACGCCGACCGCGATCACCCAGCGCCATGCCACTCTTGGCCGTCCGACGAAGAAAACCGCGGGCACCGCGGCCAGGGAGAAACGCACGGCCGAGAACAACAGCGGAGGAAAGTCACGCAATCCTACGTCGATGACGACGAAGTTCACCCCCCATACGGCTGCCACCAAAACGGCGAGGGCGACATGGGCGGGCTTCATACACGACCTTCCTGAGCGCACAGCACACGCGTGACCCATGAAAGCAACTGACCGTGGTCAGCGGCCAGCGAGGATCCGTTAAGCCCGGGGATTAGCATGGCTTCATGCTCGATCCCAGTCGGCTTGGCGTCCTTAGGGCCATAGCCACGCATGGCTCCATGGCCCGCGCCGCCAGCGCCCTCGGATACACCCCGTCCGCCGTCTCCCAGCAGATCGCCAAGCTGGAGCGCGAGGTCCGGACCGAACTGCTCGAACGCAAGGGCAGCGGGGCGGAACTGACCCCGGCCGCATGGCTGCTGGTGGAGGCTGCCGACGAGATCAGCGGCGTCCTGGAAGGCGTCCAGGGGCGGCTTGAGGCGTTGCGCGGTGTGCCGTGCGGCCGACTCGTCCTGTCGGCGTTCCCCACGGCGTGTCGCGGATTCGTCGCCGAGGCCGTGGCGGAGCTGGCCCGGGACAACGCCGAACTGGACTGCCGACTCCTGGAGTTGGACCCGAACCGCGCCATCGCCCAGGTGGCGAGGGGTGAGGCGGATGTGGCCGTGGTGCACGACTGGCACAACACCCCGCTGGTGCTCCCGTCACCGCTGTCCGCGTCAGCGGTCGGCGAGGACGTGGCGGACGTCGCCCTGCCTGCCGCCCATCCGCTGGCGGGGCGCGATGTGCTCACCCCCGTCGACCTCGGGCGCGAGCGGTGGATCAGCCAGGGGCCGGGGGCAATGTGTCATGAGTGGCTGACCCGGACCTTCCACCAGCACGGCATGCGGCCGGACATCGCGTACCAGGTTGAGGAATACGAGTCCCAGGTCGCACTGCTACGAGCCGGGTTGGGGGTGGCGATGCTGCCGCGGTTGGGCCGGGGCGTGCTGCCAGCAGGCATCCGGGTGCTGTCCATGCGCCCGGCGCCCTCCCGTCAGGTCTCCACCGTGTGGCGCGCCCGTACCGAGCACCGCCCCGCCGTACGGGCCGTGTTGGACGCGCTGCGGCGCCATTGGCGGACGCGGAAGCAGCCGGACACGGAAACCCAGCCGTAACCGCTCTGCGGTTCCGGGGAAACAGTCCGATTTGGTTCTCGCGTACGGCGATACGGATACTGCCGCAGGTAGGTTCCGCAATCACCCGAAGAATCGCGTCCACCCTTCCTTTCGCGTAGCGCCCTGATCCAGTGGGTCGAAGAGGGCGACGTACGCGCTGCTCGCGCAACCTCGCGCGGCGCACATTTCCGCGCGGACGCTTCCGCATGGCCGTGAGCGGTTCCGTACACCATCACCCGTTGCCCGGTAAGGAGTTCACCATGTCCTCAGTCGCGCCAGCGCCCAGCACCGCGGTGGATGTCGAAGAACTACGCGCGACCGCGCTTCGGGAGTTACGCGCCGTGCTCTCGGCCGAGAACTACGAGGGCGCCGTGCGCTGCGCGATGCGGCTGTACAGCGCGCTGCCCGCCAATCGCGGGCTCGACCACAGCGTGGTACTGGTGGCATACGGCGGTGGCAAGGACAGTTCCTACACCCTGACGTTCGTACGGGCCATGCAGCTGATCCTGTTCCGGGTCCATGGTTCGACCTTCCGGATGCGGGTGGCCACCAACCGGCACGCCGGGATGCCGCGCGCGGTGATGGAGAACATCGACCGGGTGTACACGGCGCTGCGGCTGCCCGACGACCCCGACTGCGAGCTGCTGCTGATCGACGGCCAGCAGGTACGCCCCTTCGACGTCGGCCTGCCGCAGGCCCCGGACGTGGTGCGGCGCAACCGCACCGACATCCTGATGACCGGTCACCGTACGGCCGCCGACGCCAGGCCGACCTTCTGCAACGCCTGCAACCTGAGCATGGTCAACTCCTTCGGCTTGGCCGCGGGTTACGACGGCGGGGTCGACCTGATCATCACCGGTGACTCGCAGCGCGAGCAGCGTGACTACTACCTGTGGGTGTCTCGGCTCGCCAAGCGGTTCGGTCTGCAGCCGCCCCGGGACCAGCGGGCCGGGTTCAAGGGCTTCCTGGCTGCCTTGAACAACATCTCGCAGGCGTACTTCGCTGACATCCACGGCGCCGACGCCTCCGGCACCATAGCGGAGCACGCCATCACCACCGAGGTGCGCGAAGGGCTGCAGTTCTTCTCCATATACGACGACACCGCCTATGCCTCCGGTGATCACTGGGAACTGCTCACCGACTATCTGCGGTTCGACTTCGACGACATCGCGTTCAGCTTCACCGAGTCCGACTGCGGCAACCCCGCGCTCATGGCACACCTGCGCGCCCTGAAGTGCGAGCGCCGCTACGGCCGCAGCTACGCCGACGGACTGGCGGAGTACGTCGAGTTCGCGATCGCGCTGATGCACAAGAAGGAGTTCCCGCCACAGCTTGTGCAGTTGATGCGTGACCGGTACGAGGGCGCGGCCGACCGCATGCGGGCCGCGATGGACGCGTACGCGGCGGAGGCGTACGGGCTTACCGAGGAGCAGCTGGTCGCCATGGTGTACGCACCATTCGCAGAGAAGGGTGCGAACCTGGACGCCTATCTGCGTGCCGAGCAGCCGGATCTGTCCGCCAGCTCGGTGCGGGAACTGCTCGACGGTGCCGGAGGGGACACCGCGCTGGTGGCCCGGCTGGAGGGGCTCACCGGGCTGTCGGTGGACCAACTGAGGGTGCTGTACCGGGGATCGCTGCGGATCGCCTCCACCACGGTGGACAGCGGCGAGCTCATCGACTCGATCCTCGAGGGCGACCCGCACAAGGAGATCATCCAGACCCGGCACTCCGCCAACGGCCCACTGGTGCCCGAACTGCTCTCCGGCCGGTGACCGGTGGCACACCAGGCAGAGGACTTCGTACAACTCGGCGCGACCAGGGACGGGTTGGACCCCTACCTCGACTGCGCGCGGCACCGCGGCATGCGTGCGGTGCTGGTGGAGACCCCGGCGTATCTGCGCTGGCGGCGGATGCTCGGCCGGGCCTCCTTCGACCTGGAACTGCCGGTGGAGCAGCCGCAGGATCCGGCGGCGGTGGCGGCGGCACTCGCCGAAGCGGAGGTGGTACCGCGGCTGGTGCTTTCGGGGTTCGAACGGTACGTGTACGCGGGCTTCGACCTGGCCCGCACGGTGCGCTCGGCACCATGGCCGTACACAGGTGAGGGGTTCCGACCGCTGGACAAGTACCAGCAGCGGCAGGCGCTGCTGCGGGCCGGGGCACAGGTCCACCAGCCGCGCTTCGCCCTCATCGGTACGGCCCGGACCGCGGAGTTGGACTACCCGCAGGTGGTCAAGCCGTCGGACGGGGGCGGCGGGCTCGGCGTGCTGCTCGTGGACGATCCGGACCAGCGGTCGCGTGCCGTGGAGCTCATCCAGGGGATGCGCAACTACGGCGGTGGGGAGTTCGTCTCGGTCATCGCCGAGGAGTTCGTCAAGGGCCCGGAGCTGTCGTTGCAGGGCGTCGCCCATGACGGGCGGCCGTATCTGCTGAGCGTCTGCGAGAAGTTGACCACGCTCGAAGAGGTACCGCAGGCCCCGGGCCTGTCCGGCTTCCGGGAGGTCGGGCATCTGGCCCGGCACGGCGGCACCGCTGCCACGGCGCTGCTGGAGTTGGCGGAGCGGTCCTTGCGCGCGGTCGGCTACCAGGAGGGGCCGTTCCACGTCGATGTCATCCAGGGGCAGACCGGTCCGGTCTTCGTGGAGATGGGGTTCCGGCTCTCCGGAGGCGGTCTGGTGGCGCTGGTGGAGAAGGCGACCGGAGCCAGCTGGGCGGAAGCGGTGTTCACGGTCCACCTCGACCGTCGGCCCCCCACCGTGCCGCCCTCCCAGCAGCGTGCGGTGGGCCAGATCACGGCCGTCTCGCAACGGGAGTTGAGCGCCGGAGCCGAGCTGGCGCGGATCGGCCATCAGGTGGAGGTGGTGCACGCGGCGCCGTTGCCAGCGGGTGACGCGCTGGACGCGGCGGACCGCGACGTCCTCGCCGCCGACCTGTCGCGCCACACCGGTTCCGTCGGGCGGGTCCTGGTGACCGCCGCCAACTGCTCAGAGGCGCACGCCCTGTTGCGTCCGCTCGTCGCCACCCGACTGCGAGGTTGACCATGTGCCGACTGATCCTGGCCACCGGCCGCTTCGACGCCGGTGCCATCCTCGACGCCGCCGTGGACATGAGCTGCGGTCGCACCGCGGACCACGACGGCCCGACCGACGTCCACCCCAATGGCTGGGGCGCGGTGTGGCGCCAGCCGGACGCCCCGCACGGGCTCGCCGTGCACCGTGACACCCGTCCGCTCGGCGAGAGTTGCGACGACTCGCCGGTCAGGGGGCTGGAGACCGGTTTCCTCGCCATCCACGCCCGGCACGCCACCCTGGCCAGGAACCAGGGCCTGAAGTGCACTCACCCGCTGGAGCGCGGTGGCGAGTATCCGTGGTACTTCATGCACAACGGGTTCCTGCCGACCGTGTACCAACTCCTTGGTCTGCCGGAATCCGAGTTCGACTCCGGTGAGTACTTCGAGTACGTCGTGCCGAAGGGCGTCCGGCGGCTGGACGAGGCGGCGACTCTGGAGCGGCTGACGGCAATCCCGCCGGGCGGTAGCTCCGGCAACGCCATAGCCGTCAACCCGGACCACGCCTATGTCATCCACTGGACGACGCCAGGCAACCAGGCGCCTCGCTACTTCGGCATGTACACGCTGAGCACACCGCGGTTCCGGGTGATCGCCTCGGAGGTGATCCCGGCCTTGGCGCCGCACGAGCACTGGGAGCCGCTCAAGCCCGACCACGTCGTCGAGATCCCGCTCGGCCAGGTCGCCGACCCCGTACTCACATGACGGCGGACCAGGCGGCCATTCCCCTTGAGCCACCAACAACAACCCCATCACACCTGGTCCCGCCGGACCAGCAGACATTCTTAGGGAACACCACCATGACGTCCTCCACATCGTGGACCCGTGTCGTCGTCGACGCGGGCGCCAACCGTCCGGACCCCGGGTTGTTGCGCCGACTCGTCGCCGGCGAGACCGCCGTGGCCGTGCTGCGCGACCTGCTACCGGCCGACGCCTTCGCCGTCAACCGTGAGCGGATCGGCAAGCTGCTCGCCAACGCCTCCACCACCGAATACGTCAACGGCGCGCTGACCACCGTGGGCCCCTACCTTGCCAAGTACCTGGACCGGCCGACCGACTACTTCGCCGACGCCGAAGCCGCAAGGTCCATGCTGGACGGTGTGGAGTTCGACCTGGACGGCCAGGTGCGAGCCGGACTCCGGGACGCCTTCGGGCTCGGCTCGGTGGAACCGGCCAGCGAGCCGGACGGGCGGCGGTACTCGGCGTCGGTGGTGCGCATCCACGCGGACGGAGTGCGCAATCCGCTGCACAACGACAACATCATGCGCGACGCCAAGGGCACCGGAATCGCCCTCGCCGGCCTCGCCTTCCAACTCAGCTGTGTGGTGTGCCTCCAGGAGTGCGACGAAGGCGGTGAGCTGCGGATCTACCAGAAGGAGTGGCAGGCCGCGGACGAGTCGCACAAGATCCCCGGTGGGCTCGGCTACGAGGAGGCCGTGGTCGACGGTGTACCGTGCCACGAGTTCAAGCCGCAGGCCGGGGACGTCTATCTGATAAACCCCACCCGGTACCACTCGATCGAGCGGGTGCACGGTTCAGACCGGCTCACCATGGGCTTTTTCATCGGCTTCGGCGACGGCCGGCTCCAGGACGCGGTGGTGTGGGGATGACGGAGCAGCCCGCCGTCCAGCAAGGCACCCGCGTCTTCGATCGCGTGGTGGCGCTGCTGGACGAGCACGGTGCCGCGTACCGGGTGATCGAGCACGAGCCGGAGGGCCGCACCGAGGTGGTGAGTGGGTTGCGCGGCAATCCACTGTCTCAGGCCGCCAAGTGCGTCGTCATGCGAGTGAAGTTGACCAAGAAGAAGTCGCACTACGTGCTCGCGGTGGTGCCCGGTGACCGCCGGGTCGACCTCGGCCGGGTCCGCGAGTTGTGGTCGGCGGTGCATGTGTCGTTCGCGGAGCGAGAGACCGCGGAGCGGCTGTCGGGTTCGGTAAGCGGCTCCATTGTGCCGTTCTCGTTCGACCCAGCGCTGGAGTTGGTGGTCGACCCCGATCTGTTGGAGCAACCGCGAATGTTCTTCACCGCCGGTGAGTTGGATGTCTCGCTCTCACTCGACTCCCGTGACTACGTGCGGGCGGCCTCACCGCGGGTGGAGCGGATCGCCGAGGTCGCGGCCTGATTCGCAGGGCACGTCGCGGCCGTACGGCGTGCCCTCCCGCATCCGGCTGGTCGGTGGCTTGGCGCGGTCGTCGACGAGCAGGGTGAAGACATCGGGTCTGGCATAGTGGCCGGTGGCGTCGAAGTCGAAACGTGCGCGGGCGAGTTCGCCAAGGTCGAGTTCGGCGGTGAGCACGCCCTCGGTGTCGCGCAGCGGTCCCGCGAGGACCACGCCGAGCGGAGAGACGATGACGCTTCCCCCGTTGATCAGCACGGTGTCCGGGGCGTCCCCCTGGACGGGGTGGACGTCATCCGGGAGCGCCGCCCTGCGCAGGTACTGACAGGCGCTGAGTACAAAACAGCGTCCCTCCAGCGCCACATGGGTCATGGTCGACTGCCATGCCGGGCGGTCGTCGACCGTGGGGGCACACCACAGGCTGACCCCCTTGGCATACATGGCAGTTCGGAACAGCGGCATGTAGTTCTCCCAGCAGATCGCCGCGCCCAGCCGGACTTCGCCGGTGTCGATGGTCGGCATGGTGGAGCCGTCGCCGAAGCCCCAGATCAGCCGCTCCGCACCGGTGGGCATCAGCTTGCGGTGTTTGCCGAGCAGGGTGCCCTCGGGACCGAAGAACAGCGTCGTGCAGTACAGCGTGGCGCCACCACGTTCCACCGCTCCGACGACCAGGTGGATGCCCAGCTCTCCCGCCAGCGCGCCCAACGCCGTGCTCTCTTGACCTGGTACGTCGATCGCGGACTCGAAATAGCGCCGAAACTCCTCCCTCCCGCGAACGGACCGCGCGCCGACGGTGACGCCGAAGTCCAGGCCCTTGGGGTAGCCGCCGAGGAACGCCTCGGGCATGAGGACGATCCGCGCGCCCGTCGCCGCGGCCTGACGGGTGAGCGCCTGTGCCTTGGCCAGGGTGCGGCCTGTGTCGAAGAGGAAGGATCCGGCTTGGACGACGGCGACGGTAAGCCCACTCATGACTGCCACCACTCCTCTGCCGGCTGACGACCGCGCCCAGCCTGCCACAACCCCGTTCTACCGGCAGGCAGTCCGGTAACACGAGATGAAGTATCTTGACGTCGAGAGAAATTCCAGGGAAGCTGTGCGCATATACCTTGACGTCGAGATACTGAGTGCGAGGTGCCACCATGACCACTCCCCGCTGGGACCCGCGGCAGTACCTGCGCTTCGCGGAGCAGCGCACCAGGCCGCTGCGCGAACTGCTGGCCAGGGTGCCGGAACTGCCCGCCGCACCCGTCGTCCTCGATCTCGGCTGCGGCCCCGGCAACTCCACCGCCGTGGTGCGCGAACACTGGCCGCGAGCCGCCGTCACCGGCATCGACAACTCCGCCGAGATGCTGCACACCGCCCGCACCACTGGCGAACCCACCGCCGACTACGTGCTCGCCGACGCCGCCGAGTTCGACCCGGCCCCCGCCCACCCCGACCTGATCGTCAGCAACGCGCTGATCCAGTGGCTGCCCGGCCACCTGGAACTGCTCCCCCGGTGGGCGGCGGCGCTACGCCCCGGCGGCGTGCTCGCCTTCCAGGCCCCCGGCAACTTCGACGCCCCCAGCCACACCCTGCTCAGCGAGCTGATCAGCAGCCCGCGTTGGTCCGCCAAGCTGGATATGAACCCCAGGCGCTCGGGCGTGCACGACCCGGTCGACTACCTGGAGGCCCTGCTGGCGGCGGGCTGCACCGCGGACGTGTGGGAGACCACGTACCACACCCTGCTGACCGGCCCCGACCCGGTTCTCGAGTGGACGAAGGGCACCGCGCTGCGCCCCGTGCTCAGCAAGCTGACCGACCCGGCCGACCAGGCGGCCTTCCTCAGCGAGTACGGGGCGCTGCTGCGTAAGGCCTACCCCGCCGGAGCACATGGCACGGTCTTTCCCTTCCGCCGCGTTTTCGCGGTCGCGGTACGGGAGGCGTAGCCGGATTCTCATGAACCGTCAGTTCGGCGAGCGCGGCTCACCGTAACGCGCGAGCCAATTCACCCGAGGGGGCTCTCCAGGGGTATTCCCAGCTGCCGCTGCCATGCGAATTGTGCCCGACCAGCTGAGGCCTCCCCCGATTTGTTCGGCCATCCACCGGAGGCCGGGGAAAAGGAGAGCGCTGTATGGCTCATGCGACGATGCGACACCTCGCGGTGGTGGCCGCCTCGGCGACCGGCGCAACGGCGTTCGCCGCCGCCCACGTCCCGGCGCGGCACATGTCGGCGCCCGCCGCGGGCACGCGTCGGATGGTGGAGCCCGGCTCCGGCGTCACCGGTGACGCCGGAGCGTGCGGCGTGGATGGTTTTCGGACAGTGCCGCCCCATCATCCCGCTTCGCTGACTCGTCCGGCCACGTGCCGACGGCAAGCGTTGTTGACGACTTCCGTGCGGCATTGGTTGGCTAGAGGAGAGTGAACCCACTGCCCGGACCGACCGCGGGCGAAGGGCGATTGGAGGGGATAGTCGCACCATGACCACACGGCGCGTCAGGAAGAAGTGCCAGGCGCTGGTCAGTACGCTCACCCTCCCCCGGCCCTTCTCCGTGGAGAGCCTCATCCACGAGCTGTCCGCACAGCGCGGCCGTGCGATCCGGCTGCGCAGCCTGCCCGGTGGCTTCGGAGTCCATGCGTGCGGACTGGTGATCTCCACCGACACCAGCGACGAGATCTACGTCGAGGAGAAGACGACCCGGTTCCACCGGGACCACATCGCGCTGCACGAGATCGGCCACATCCTGATGCACCATGACAACGGCGGCCGGGAGGACCCCGGTTCGCTGTCCATGCTGCTGCCGAACCTCAGCCCCGAGGCGGTCAGCCGCATACTGGCCCGCACCAGTTACACCACGGAGCAGGAGCAGGAAGCGGAACTCGTCGCGAGCCTGATCCGGGCGAAGGCCGGAACGCTCGCACCGCTGCCGTCCACCGGGGTGCGCGGCAAGCTCGAAGTGTCCCTCGGAATACGCGAGTAGGAGTCATGGACGACGCCTCGGTGTACAACATGGGCTCTGCCGTCGAGCTTTCGGGCGCGCTGGTCCTGTGGCTGGCGGTGTTCCTACGGGTGCCGACGGCCCGGCGCTCGCACCAGCAGCGCATGCTGTTGCTGGCGGTGGCGGGTCTCGCCGGGTCGATCACCGTCTATCTTGACCCGGTCACCGCCGCGCTCAACCGGACCTTCGTGTTCGCCCAGAGCTGCGGCCTGTTCATGAACGTGTGGGGCGTCTTCAGCTCCGCGCTCATCCTTGACTTCGTGCTCGCCGCCATGTCCCGGCGCCGCCCGTGGCTGGTCTACGGCGCGATGGCCGTCACCACCGCCGCGTTGGTCGCGCTCAACGCCACCATCGCGCCGAACTCGGGCTGTGTCACCTCCGAGTCCGTGCCGTGGTACAGCCTGTTCTGGTGGATCCTGGTCGCCGCGCATCTGACCGGAACCATCCCCTGCGCGGTGATGTGCGTGCGCTACGGCCGCCAGGCGAAACAGGACCGGGCCTTCCGCCTCGGCCTGATGCTGCTCGCCGGTGGATTCATCTCCTCCTCGGTCTTCTGGACCGTGGTACTGGGGTTCCTGCTCGCCCGCCCGGCGTGGCTCGGCGCTCTGTTCCCGCTCAACATCGGCATCACCGCCTGGCTCATGACCGCCGGGACCGCGCTGCCGCTGCTGCTCGCCGCGCACCGGCTGGGCCGCAACGCGCTCGCGCTGTGGCGGCTGCGCCCGTTGTGGCGGGAACTCGTCGGGGCCGTACCGCACGTCGCCCTGGACTCTCCGCGCGGCAGGCTGCGGGAGACCCTCGGCGGGCCCCGGTCGGTGTACCTTCGGCTGTACCGTGAAGTCATCGAGATCCGCGACGCCATCTTGATCCTGCGTGACTATGTGACCCCGCGGACCGTGGAATGCGCCCGCGAGTACGTGCGCCTGCGGGGCGTACCGGACCACCGGGTCGAACCCGCCGTCGTCGCCTGCTGGTTGGCGCAGGCACGGCAGGCGAAGGCGAACGGGTCCGTGCCGCTGCCCAATCCGGCGGCCTCCGCGAGCTTCGCGGGACAGGACCTGCGCGACGAGATCGAGTTCCTCCTCGAAGTGCACCGGGCGCGCGGAATCCTGCCGTCGTTCCCGCTGGATTCCGCGTGCCCCGACCACTCCACGCCCGTTGCGGAGGGATACCGCGAGGAGATGACGGAATCCCTCCAGCCACAGCCCCAGCCGCAGTCAGGAATCCAGCGCGAATCATGAACGCCGAACGAACCACCACCAACGACCGCTACAGCACCGGGATGCTGGGCAAGGACTCCGCCCACGAACGCGACCGGCTGGAGTCCATCCAAAGCAGCGTGGACACACGCACGATCGCGGTCATCGAGGGCCTCGCGGTCGCGCCTTCCTGGCGCTGCCTGGAACTGGGCGCGGGTGCCGGTTCCATCGCCTACTGGCTGGCCGAGCGCTGCCCGGACGGCCAGGTGGTCGCCGTCGACATCGACACCCGGTACCTCGACGCGCGGCGGGCCGAGAACCTCGTGGTCCAGCGGGGCGACGTGCTGAGCGAGGAGTATCCGCCGGGCAGCTTCGACCTGATCCACGCCCGCTACCTGCTCTGCCACCTGCCGGAGCGCGACGAGGTCATCGCACGGGCCGCGCGGTGGCTGGCGCCCGGCGGCTGGCTGGTGGTCGAGGACCCCTACCAACTCCCGGCGGACACCTCGCCGTTCCCGCTGGTCCAGCGGCTGATGGCGGCGTACGAGCGCAAGTACGCCGAGCACGGCGCCGATCTGACCTGGGCCCGCGGCCTGCCCGCGGTCCTGGCACGCAACGGGCTGCGGGACGTGGGCTTCACAGGGAACCTGGGCTGCATGGGCCTGCTCGGCAAGGACCGCTGGCGTCCGCTGATCAACCAGGCGGGCCCGGCCCTGGTCGCCGACGGCCTGATCACCGAGGCGGAGCTGAAGGGGTTCTTCGAACTGCTCGATGACCCGGCCTTCGTCGACATCCCGCAGTTCACGGTCTCGGCATGGGGCCGCCGACTGCCGTGACCAACGGCCCTACCCGAACAGGCCGTTGAGGTGGGAGGACTCGACCGCGCCCTGCACCGACTGGTACGTGCCCTCGTTCAGCATCTCCAGCGCGGCCTCGCGGGCAGCCGAGTAGGCGGCGCGGGCCACCCCGGCGCCGAGGCTGACCCTGCGAACCCCCGCCCGCGCCAGGTCGGCGACGCTCGGCCCGCCGGGCACGGCCAGCGCGTTGAGGGGCAACGGCGAGGCGGCGGCGAGCTTGCTCAGCGTCTCCAGGTCGAGCAGGGCGGGTACGAACAGGCTGTCGGCGCCCGCCTCCGCGTAGGCCGCCGCCCGGTCCAGCGTCTCGCCCAGCCGGTCCCCGGCCTCGCCGACCTGCGAAAGGTACACATCAGTACGGGCGTTGACGACCAGCTCCGGCAGCCCGGCCGCCACCGCCGCCGCCCGAACCGCTCGGATACGGGCGGCCTGCCGCCGCACGGGGAACAGCGGGCCGCGCACCGCCGTGGAGTCCTCCAGGTTGAGGCCGATGGCACCGGCCGCGATGACCGCCGTGGCGGTGGCGGCGGCGTCCTCCTCGGTCGGCCCGTAGCCCGCCTCGGCGTCCACGGTCACCGGCAGGTCGACGGCGGCCACGATCCTGGCTGCGGCTTCGGCCATCTGCTCCCGGCTCATCCCCTGGCCGTCGCCGCGCCCCAGCGACCAGGCCATCCCCGCGCTGGTGGTGGCGATCGCCTGGGCACCGGCGGCGGCGATCAGCGCGGCGCTCGCGGCGTCCCAGGCGTTGGGCAGCACGAGGAGCTCCCGCGTCAACTCCCGGAACCGCCGGGCCCTCTCCTGGGTCTGGGCGTCAACAGCCATGTTGTCACTCCTCGTCGTTGGGCCCGTGCGGGGCCGTCTCCAGTGGCGACGGTACGCCGCGGGCGGCGGGAGCAGAAGATCCAATCGGCGGCCGGGGCACTGTGCCATTCGCGGCAAGCGGCGACGTTGGCGTGCGCGATGCCGTTCGCCGGGCTGGCGGGCGGGGCGGCGGGACGTGGCGGGCGCAGGGCCGAGGGGCGTGCTACTGCTCGTGGGCCGCGGGAAGCGGTGCCGGGTTAATTCGCTACGCGCTGCGCGGCGGTTGCGGTGAGGATGTGAACCATGGGAAATCGCAAGCGAATTGAAGGAATCGCCTTTGACTGGGCGGGCACACTGACTCCCTGGCACACGATCGACATACCCGACACCTGGCTCCAGGTCGCGAAGGCCATCGACGGCGACGAGGCACCGGCGATCGCGGACCGGCTGCTGCGCGCCGAGCGGGAGTTGCTGACGCGGTGCCGCGAGCAGCATGTCTCGGGCACCCTCGACCAGGTCTTCCAGGCGGCGGGAGTCGCCAGCGGTCCCGAGGTGCTCGACGCGTACCGGCTGGCCTGGGAGGAGCACACCTTCCTCGACCCGGCGGGAGTGCGGGTGTTGCGGGCGCTGCGGGAGCGCGGGTTGACCATCGGCGTGCTGTCCAACACGCTGTGGCCCGCGGCCTGGCACCGGGAGATCTTCGAACGGGACGGCGCGCTGGAACTCATCGACGCCGCCGTGTACTCCAGCGAGGTGCCGTGGACCAAGCCGCATCCGCGGATCTTCGCGAGCATGACGTCCGCGATGGGCCTCGCCGATCCCGCGTCGTGCGCGTTCGTCGGCGACCGGCTGTTCGAGGACATCTACGGCGCGCGGGAGGCCGGGATGCCGACGATCTGGGTGCCGCACAGCGTCATCCCCGAGGAGGAGATGGGCTCGGGAACCGCGCAGCCGGACGCGACGGTGGTCGGCCTGGAGCAGCTGGTGGAGTTGGTCGACGCGTGGAACAACGCGTAGGCGCCGACCGATCGGGAACGTGGCGGGTGGCGGCCGGTTCCTGACTCCCGGTCCGCGCCCTTGTGGTGCCGGGCCGTTGCGGCGGAATGTGACCGCCGTCGCAACGGCCGCGCGAGAGGGCCGGGAATTTTAGCACGCCCTGGAATACCCGAGGACACCCGCGGTCACCCGTTCCGGGTGGCTGTCCACCGGTCGAGGTTTCGAAATCGCCGGTTCTCCGCCTAGGAACGGCCGGTAAAGCCGTTCGAAATGCGCATCGTTGCACGATCGGGGCGCCTTCTCAGTTTTCTCTTATGTTCTTCTCATGCTTGGCTTACCAACGTCTCATCTGGGCGCCGGACGCCCCTTGACGTTTTTTCGAACAGATTTTATGGAGGGCTACTGACTCTTGGCCCAGTGTTTGCGCCTTTGTCGCCAACTCCGGCATCTCGTCGCGCGTCTGTATACGTGCAAGCAAGCTCGCCCGCTCAGGGCGTGATCCAGAAGGACTCTCCTTGACACTGCAACCGCAGTACGCCACCCCGGCGCGCCGGATTCCGTCCCAGCAGGACTTACTGACCAACTCCCCCGCACCAGGGGCACTGTGGCCAGCGGTACAGCCCGCACCGGCCCGCACGCTCATCGACGTCCTGGAGTCTTCCGCGCAGACGCACCCCACGGCTCCGGCCCTGGACGCGGGGGGCGTTGTCCTGGACTATCGCACGCTGCTCGCCGAAGTGGCCGCGTTCGCCGAGAAGTTGGGCGCGCAGGGCATCGGCGCGGGCGACCGGGTCGGCATACGTGTGCCTTCGGGCACCGCCGACCTGTACGTGGCCGTGCTCGGTGTGCTGTACGCGGGCGCCGCCTACGTACCGGTGGACGCCGACGACCCCGACGAGCGGGCCGAGATGATCTGGTCCGAGGCCGGGGTGTCCGCCGTCATCGGTGCCGGGCTCTCGGTGCTCACCCGTCCCGAGACACCGCCGCGGGGCAGACCGAGCCGACCGGCGCCGCAGGACGACGCCTGGATCATCTTCACCTCCGGAACCACCGGCAAACCCAAGGGTGTCGCCGTCACCCACCGGTCGGCGGCGGCCTTCGTGGACGCCGAGGCACGGCTGTTCCTCCAGCGGGCCCCGCTGGGTCCCGGCGACCGGGTGCTGGCCGGGCTGTCGGTGGCGTTCGACGCCTCCTGCGAGGAGATGTGGCTGGCCTGGCGGCACGGCGCCTGTCTGGTGCCCGCTCCGCGCTCGCTCGTGCGGGCGGGCACGGATCTGGGGCCGTGGCTGGTGGACCGGGCGATCACCGTGGTGTCCACGGTGCCGACGCTGGTCGCGCTGTGGCCGGTCGAATCGCTGGACCGGGTGCGGTTGCTGATCGTGGGTGGCGAGGCCTGCCCGGCCGAACTGGTGGACCGGCTCGGCGGCGAACGCGAGATGTGGAACACCTACGGCCCGACCGAGACCACGGTCGTCGCCTGCGCCACCCGGATGCTGCCGGGCGAGCCGGTGCGCATCGGCAAGCCGCTGGACGGCTGGGAGATCGCCGTGGTGGACGCCGAGGGCCGACCGGTGTCCTGGGGCGAGGCCGGTGAGCTGGTGATCGCCGGGGTCGGCACCGCCCGCTACCTCGACGCGGCCAAGGACGCCGAGAAGTTCAGCGCACACCCGGCGCTGCCCGGCCGCCGCGTCTACCGCAGCGGTGACCTGGTGCGGGCCGAACCGGAAGGACTGGTGTTCGTCGGCCGCGCCGACGAACAGGTCAAGCTCGCCGGGCGCCGGGTCGAACTCGGCGAGATCGACGCCGCGTTGCAGTCGCTGCCCGGCGTACGGGCCGCCGCCGCGGCGGTGCGGAGCACCTCGGGGGGCGGCCAGGTGCTGGTCGGCTACCTGGTGCCGACCGGCGACGACCTCGACACCGCGGCCGCCCGGCGTCAACTCCTCGACCAACTGCCGCAGTCACTCGTTCCGGTGCTCGCCGTGGTGGACGATCTGCCCACCCGCACCTCGGGCAAGGTGGACCGTAACGCGCTGCCGTGGCCGTTGCCGAACGCTCGAGCGGAGTCGGACGAGGAACTGACGGGAACCGCGGGCTGGTTGGCGGCCCGCTGGCAGGACCTGCTGGGCCTGCCGGTCACCGCGGAGTCGGACTTCTTCGCCCTCGGCGGCACCAGTCTGTCCGCCGCGAAGCTGGTCTCCACGCTGCGCGAGCGTTATCCGGACGTGTCGGTGGCGGACGTCTACCACTGCTCGGGGCTGCTGGCGCTGGCCGAACGGCTGGACTCGCATCGCGAGTCGTCGGGGGCCCGGCGCGAGGTTCGGCCGACACCGAAGCGCGCCGCGGTGGTGCAGTGCCTGGTGCTGGCCGTGCTGTACACCGTCACCGGCATGCGCTGGCTGCTGGCGCTGGCCACGTTGGACAACCTGGTGGGACCGCTGCCGTGGGCGCCGCACACCTCGTGGTGGGTGGTGCTCGGCGGCTGGCTGGTGCTCTACAGCGCGCCCGCCCGGCTGGCGATCGGTGCCGGTGCGGCCCGACTGCTCACCCGGGGGCTGCGGCCCGGCACGCATCCGCGCGGCGGTGCGGCGCACCTGCGGCTGTGGGCGGCCGAGCGCGTGGTGGCCACCTTCGGGGTGCCGGGACTGATCGGTACGCCGTGGGCCGCGCGGTACGCGCGCGCGTTGGGCTGCGCGGTGGGCCGTGAGGTGTATCTGCACACCATGCCGCCGGTGACCGGCATGGCCGAACTCGGCGACGGCTGCGCCGTGGAGCCGGAGGTCGACCTGGCCGGTTGGTGGCTGGACGGCGATGTGCTGCACCTGGGTGGGGTGAAGGTCGGCGCGGGCGCCCGGGTGGCGACCAGGTCGACGCTGCTGCCCGGGGCGTCGGTCGGCGAGGGCGCGGAGATCGCGCCCGGTTCGCTGGTGAGCGGTGTCGTGCCCGCGCGGCAGCGGTGGGTCGGCAGCCCGGCCAGGCCCGCCCGGGACGCGGATCCGGTGGGCGCCGAGTGGCCCGAGCCGCGCGGTAGGCACTCCAGGCGGTGGTATCCGGCGTACGCGGCGGCGCTGCTGGGCTTCAACGTGCTGCCGCTGCTGTCCACGCTGCCCGCGCTCGCAGTGCTGTACTGGATCGCCGGGCGCGATGCCTCGCTCGGTGTCCTGCTCGGTCATCTGCTGTGGACGGCGCCGGTGTTGACGGCGCTGACCATGAGCGTCTACGCGGCGCTGATAGTGGTGCTGGTCCGGCTGGCGGGCCGGGCGATCAAGCCCGGGTTCCATCCGGCGCACGGCAAGGCGGCCTGGTGCGCCTGGATCACCTCGGGGCTGATGGATCAGGCGCGCGGGTCCCTTTTCCCGCTCTACGCCAGCTTGTTCACGCCGGTGTGGATGCGGCTGCTGGGCGCCCGGGTGGGCCGCCGGGCCGAGTTGTCCACGGTGCTGGCGCTGCCGGGGCTGATGACGGTCGAGGAGGGCGCGTTCCTGGCGGACGACACGCTGGTCGCGCCGTACGAAGTGCGCGGCGGCTGGCTGCGGTTGGGGCCCTCCAGCGTCGGCCGCCGCTCGTTCGTCGGCAACTCGGGCATCGTCGGGCCGGGTCGGGCGTTGCCCGACGAGTCGCTGGTCGGGGTGCTCTCCGACGCCCCCGCGCACGCCGAGCCCGGTTCGTCCTGGCTGGGCCGACCGGGGTTCACCGTCGCCCGCAACGCGGACGGCGCCGATCCCAGCCGTACCTTCACGCCGCCCACCCGGCTGGTGCTGGCCAGGGCCGCGGTGGAACTGTGCCGGTTCGTCCCGCTGTTGTGCACCGCGCTGCTGGGCGACGTGTCGTTCGTGGTGCTGCAGGACCTGGTCGATCTCGACGGCTGGACGGCGGCGCTGGCGCTGGCCGGGGTGGTGCTGCTGGCGGCGGGCGCGGTGGCGTGCTTGACCACGACGGCGGCCAAGTGGCTGCTGGTGGGCCGGTTCCGGCAGGGTGAGCATCCGCTGTGGTCCTCGTTCGTGTGGCGCAACGAGCTGTACGACGTGTTCGTCGAGGAGCTGGCGATGCCGTGGCTGGCGGGTTCGCTGATCGGCACGCCGCTGCTGAACATGTGGCTGCGTTCGCTGGGCGCGCGGATCGGGCGCGGCGTGTGGTTGGAGAGCCACTGGCTGCCGGAGACCGACCTGGTGCGGCTGGGTGACGGGGTGAGCGTCAACCGCGGCTGTGTGCTGCAGACGCATCTGTTCCACGACCGGCTGATGCGTGTCGACGGCGTGCGGTTGGGCCGGGGCGCGACACTGGGTCCGCACTCCATCGTGCTGCCCGGTTCCGCGGTCGGCGACGGTACCGTGATCGGTCCGTCGTCCCTGGTGATGCGCGGTGAGCAGGTGCCGTCGGGCACTCGCTGGCTCGGCAACCCGGTGTCCTCGTGGGCGTCGGACGCCGAGCCGGTCGTCTCGGCGTGAGCCGTCCCGCTCAGGGGCCCGCCGTGTCGGCGTGACGCGGCGGGCCCCTCAACCCGCTGGACTCCCAAGGAGATTGAACCGTGTGTCCGTGGACTCGCCGGGCGTTCGTGGCCGGCGCGCTGTCGCTTCCCGTGTCGTGCGCCGCGGCGGACGCCTACGAGGGGTCGGATGAGGCGCGTGCGGCGGCCTCGGGCCGCTACTTCCCCAACCACGGCGACCCCGGATTCCATGTCGCCGAGTACGACCTGCGGTTGACGTACCGCCCGGCGACCCGCACGTTGGACGGCGTCGCGCGGGTGGCCGCGACGGCTCAGGCGGCGGGCGACGGATTCGGCCTGGACCTGTCGTCGGCGCTCACCGTGTCCGCGGTGAGCGTGGACGGGACCCCCGCCCAGTTCCGGCACCGGCGCGGCAAGTTGCGCGTCGCCCCGGTCGGCGCGCTGTCCGCGGGTCGGCCCTTCGTGTGCGAGGTGCGCTACTCGGGCAGGCCCAAGCCGTTGCGCACCCCGTTCGGTGAGATCGGCTGGGACTACACCACCGGCTCGCCCACCGGTGTGCTGGTGGCCAGCCAGCCGCTGGGCGCGCCCTCGTGGTTCCCGTGCAACGACCAGCCGGGCGACAAGGCCGCGTACCGCATGACGGTCACGGTGCCGGAGAACTACCAGGTCGTCGCCAACGGGGTGTTGGCCGACCGCACGACAGTGCCGGGAGCCGGGACGACCTGGACCTACCGGCACGACGGGCCGATGGCCAGCTACCTGGCGACGCTCAACATCGGCCGCTTCGTGTTCACCACGCAGGAGGGCGGCCCGGTACCCATCCGCAACGCGTACCCCATGCGGCTGGCCGCCGCCTTCGACCATGACTTCGGGCGGCAGCCGCAGATGATGCGGCTGTTCCAGGACCTGTTCGGGCCGTACCCGTTCGAGGTGTACGGGTCGGTGGTGGTCGACGCCGAACTCGACGAGCCGGTGGAGAACCAGACGTTCTCGCTGTTCGGGGTGAACCACGTCGACGGCAGACGCGGCAGTGAGCACCTGGTCGCGCACGAGCTGGCGCACCACTGGTTCGGCAACAGCGTCAGCCTCGCCGAGTGGCGGCACATCTGGCTGAACGAGGGGTTCGCGACCTACTGCGAGTGGCTGTGGTCGGAGCACTCGGGCGGTGCCAGCGCCGACACGCTCGCGGCGCGCAACTGGGCCGACCTGGCCGACGACGGCCAGCGGCTGCGGATCGGCGATCCGGGCCCCGACCGGATCTTCGACGACCGGGTGTACTCCCGCGGCGCCTGTACCCTGCACGCGCTGCGCACCACGATCGGGGACGCGGCGTTCTTCGCCACGCTGCGGGCCTGGGCCGCCGAGTACCGCCACGGCAACGCCGCGACGGGCGAGTTCATCGCCCTGGCCGAGCGGCACGGCCACCGCGAGCTGGACGGCCTGTTCCGGCCGTGGCTGTACGAGAAGCGGCTGCCGCCGCTGCCGAAGCGCGTCTGACCAGGTGGGCCTCGGCAACGTCAAAGGCTCGTCAAGGAGTGGGCGGCGGCTGTAAAGAGCCCGTCAAGGCGGCCTGCGGCGCGGTCGCGCGGACGTCCACTGGAGGTGCGGACAGCGGGGCAGCACAGCCCTGGGACACAGTGGGAAAAGGGAAGCGAACGATCATGGCCGAGGCTACCCGGGTCATCGTCGGGGTCAGTGGATCGCTGAGCAGCCTGGCGGCGCTGCACCGCGCGGTGGGCGAGGCACGCCGCAGGGACGCCCTGCTGGTGCCGGTGCTCGCCTGGACGCCGGTGGGCGGCGACGGCGTGTACCGCCGCAGCCCCTGCCCGCCGCTGCTGAAGGAGTGGGAGAGCGCCGCGTGCAGGCGGCTGGACACCGCCTTCGAGCAGGCCTTCGGCGGCTACCCGGAAGGGTTGCGGATCCACGGTCAGGTGGTGCGCGGCGACGCCGGTCAGGCGCTGGTGCACTGCGCCGACCGCCCAGATGACCTGCTCGTGGTGGGGACCGGCAGGCGCGGTCGGCTGCGTCGGCTGTTCCACGGTGCGGTGAGCCGCTATTGCCTGGCGCACGCGAGGTGCACCGTGCTGGCGGTTCCGCCGTCGGAACTGCTCGACACCCTGGAGCGGGCGCTGCGTGTCGGCGACCCGATGACGATGCTGGCCCGCGCCGCGCACACCACCGCCGCGCGCTGACCCCCGAGTGGCGGGCGGCACGGGGCTCGGCAAGGGTGGAGCCGAGGGGGGACGGACCTCGTCCGCCGTGCCGGACGGCGGACCGCCCAGACGTGGAGGCGAGCGCATGTCCGAGGTCACAGCCGCGTACCCGGCCGGGACACCGTGCTGGGTGGATCTGATGGTGGGCGATCAGCAGGCCGCCCTGGACTTCTACGGCGACCTGTTCGGCTGGTCCGGGGAGGTCGGCCCCGAAGAGGTGGGCGGCTACACGGTCTGCACGGTGCGCGACAAGCCGGTGGCCGGGATCGGCAAGGCGATGGCGATGGAGGGCCAGCCCGCACCGCCGACCGCCTGGACCACGTACCTGTCGGTGGACGACATGGACGCGGCGGTGGAGGCGGTCGGCGCCAACGGCGGGCAGGTCTTCACCGGGCCGATGGACGTTCCGCCGAACATCGGGCGGCTGGCGGTCGGGGTGGATCCGACCGGCGGGGTCTTCGGGCTGTGGCAGCCGCTGGACTTCTTCGGCTCCCAGCTCGTCAACGAGCCGAACACACTGTGCTGGAACGAACTCAACTCGCGGGATCCGCAGGCCGCTTCGGAGTTCTACTCACGGGTGCTCGGGGTCGTCTTCACCCCGTACAAGGAGATGCCCGGCTACTTCACGATGCACGCCGGTGGGCGAACGGTCGGCGGGCTGCAGGGACTTGACCAGTTGCCCGAGGGGACGCCCTCGCACTGGCTGGCGTACTTCTCGGTGAACGACACCGATGTGACGGTCGAGCAGCTGGCCAAGGCGGGCGGCGCGGTGCTGCAGAGCCCGTACGAGATCCCGGCGGGCCGGATGGCCGTGGTGCGCGATCCGCAGGGCGGGGTGTTCGGCGTGATCGCCATGCCGCCGTCGGCCTGACGCCGTACGGCGTCAGGCCGGGACCGGTCAGCCGGTGTAGCCGCTCATGGCCTGGCCGTACGCGCCGGGGCTCTGGTCGACCGAGGAGCAGGTCGGCTGGGCGTAGCCGGTCGGACCGCCCGGGCAGGGCTGATCGCGGGTGGCGGACCAGAACGAGAGCCAGGCCAGGTGCTTGCTCTGGGCGAACGAGACCAGGCTGGCGGCGTCGTCGAGGGTGAACGTCTCGCTGGTGTTGTCGTTGAGCCCGATCATGGGGGTGACAGCCACCTTGTTCCACGCCTGGTCGTCGCTGAGGTCCGGCCAGACGGACCTGATCTGGGCCTGGGTCGCGGTGGCCGCGTCGATGGCATTGCGCCCCATGTCGGTGGGGAACGACGAGCCGTAGTCCATGGCCATCACGTTCACCGCGGCGATGGCCGCGCCGTCGCTCTTGGCACTGTTGAGGACGTTGACGCCGTCCGAGGTCAGTCCGTCCGGCAGGACCGGCAGGGTGTAGGAGACCTGGAGCGAGGGGTTGTTCTGTTCGAGGATGGCGATCGCCTGGTTGCGGCGGTCAACTGACGCCGAGTCAGCCACCGACGCGCCCTCGACGTCGAAGTCGATGTCGCTGAGCGAGTACTGGTCGATGACCTTCTGGTACGCGGCGGCCAGGTCGGCGGCAGAGGAGCAACTGGTGGCCAGTTCCGTGCCGTTGGCGCCGCCGAACGACACCCGTACGTCGCCTCCGGCGGACCTCAGCGCGGCGATGTCGGCGGTGGTGGCCTGGTCGGACAGGTCGGTGACGCCGCCCCACCTGGGGTCGCAGCCTCCGCCGTCGGTGACGAAGGCGAGGTTGAAGTACTTGGTGCCCTCGGTCGCGGCGCCACCCGCCAGGTCGTACTGGGGGTAGAGCGACAGGTCCGCGTACGGGGAGAAACCGCCGAAGCCACCAGCCGCCGGGCGCGGGGGTGTGGTAGCCGCCGCGGCGCTGCCGGTGCTGGCGGTCAGCGCCATGGACCCCGTGAGGAGCGCGGTGGCCGCGGCGAGCACCGTGCCGCGGCGCATGGCGTCGCCTCTTGGGGGCCTGGTGGGCAGGGCGGAGGAGCGTTGCGGCATGGCGGACTCCAGAGGTGGGGGTGGAGCCCGCGCCGGGCGGCGTGGTCGGCCACACCGTCCCGGCGCGGGTGCTGGCGGCGCCGCGGTCGTGGGGAGGGCGGCGTCATGGCGTGCCGGGGTCGCATGCGGCGCGGGCGTCCCGTGGGACGCCGAGGCCACCGCATGCCCAATAAATTGGCCTGGACCAATGACCCGCGTCAAGACACCGTCAGCGGAAAAATGGCCAACTCCCCCTGGCCGCCGCCCACTTCATTCGAAGTCCACGGAGACGGAAATCCCCTTGCCGCCTGCAGGAGCGCCGAAGGGGCGCGGGGAGCCGCGCGACCCGCCACGACGGTGCCGCAGACGGAATACGGCACATCACACCGCAGCCCCGGCGGAGCGCTCAGCGTTCCAGGACGAGGGCGAGGCCCTGGCCGACCCCGATGCACAGGGCGGCGAGCCCGGTTCCCGATCCCGCGGCGGCGAGTTGGTGGGCGACGGCTCCGGCGAGCCGGGCGCCCGAGGCGCCGAGCGGGTGGCCGATGGCGATGGCGCCGCCGCGCGGATTGACCACGGCCGGGTCCAGCTCGGGCCACTGAGCGAGGCAGCCCAGCGCCTGGGCGGCGAACGCCTCGTTCAGCTCGAACGTGCGCAGGTCCGCGAAGCCGCGCCCGGCGCGCCGCAGGGCACGTCGCACCGCCTCGACCGGTCCGAGCCCGAACAGCTGCGGCTCGATACCGGTGACGGCGCAGGCGCTGATACGGGCGAGCGGTTCGCGTCCGGTCGCCCTCAGCCCCGCCTCGTCCACGATCAGCAGCGCGGCTGCGCCGTCGTTGAGCGGTGAGGCGTTGCCCGGGGTGACCGTGCCGCCGTCGCGGAAGACCGGCTTCAACTTGGCCAGCGCCTCGATCGAGGTGGCGTCGCGGATGGTCTCGTCCCGCGGCAGGTCGGTGCCGTCGACCGGCACCACCTCCGGTGCGTACAGGCCGTCCTTCCAGGCGCGGCTGGCCTTCTCGTGGCTGGCGAGGGCGAAGGCGTCCTGTGCCTCGCGGGTGATGCGGTGCCGGTCCGCGACGAGTTCGGCGCCCTCGCCGAGGGAGACCGTCCACTCCTGGGGCATCCGTGGGTTGGTCATGCGCCAGCCGAGGGTGGTGGAGTACATCTCCTGGTGGCCGGTGGGGAAGGCCCGCTCCGGCTTGGGCAGCACCCACGGTGCGCGGCTCATCGACTCCACGCCGCCCGCGACGGCGATCGAGGCGTCACCGAGCGCAACCGCGCGGTACGCCTGGATGACCGCCTCCAGGCCGGATCCGCACAGCCGGTTGACGGTCGAGCCGGGTACGGTGACCGGCAGCCCGGCGAGCAGCACGGCCATCCGGGCCACGTCGCGGTTCTCCTCGCCCGCGCCGTTTGCGTTGCCGAGCACCACGTCGTCGATCCTGGCCGGGTCCAGCGCGGGGCTGCGGTCCACCAGGGCCTTCACGACATGCGCCGCGAGATCGTCGGGGCGCACCGCGGCCAGCGCGCCGCCGTACTTGCCGACGGGCGTGCGCACCGCGTCGGCGATGTACACATCCCGGGCTGCCACGCCAGTACTCATCGGTGTCCTTCCCTGCTTGCTGCCCTGTTCACCCGGCGAACCGAAGATCGCGGCGGCTCGCGCCCGAGTCTGTGCCCGGTCGTCGGCGCTGTCAACGTCTCCTTCCCCGCCACCCGCCGTAACCGGCCCGGCGGACCGGCGTGGACCGTCCGGGGCTGGGGCCGGGTGTGCAAGGACGCGGGCGGCCGGGTCGCGCCGGACCGTGAAAACGTCAGTTCGCGGTGCGGCGGGAAAGCGCTGTGGCGGCCGAGGAGTTGTGCACGGTGAAGGCCACCGTCCCCGGCAGATAGCGGTCCTCGGACCACTCCACGGGGGTCCCGGTGGGATCGGTGCTGCACCGCCGTTCGCGCAGCAGCGCGTCACCGGCACGGCAGCCGAGCAGCGCGGCGTCGTCCGGGTCCGCGTAGGTCACATCGATGGTGTGGTGCACGTCGGTGAACCGCACACCGTGCTCCTCCAGCGGCACGGTGTGCGAGACGGCGGCCGGGTCGAGCGCGGCGACGATCTCCCCGATGTGCCGTGGATACACGGAGCGTTCGACCATCACCGGAACCGCGGACAGGGTGCGCACCCGCAGCACCAGGCACACCTGCTCGCCCTCGGCAAGCCGCAGCTTCTCGCGCTCCACCGGGTCGGCGGGGCGACGCACCACGTCCACCACCCGGCCGCCGGGCTCCTCGCCGAGCGAGCGCGCCCAGCGGGTGAAGCTGACCGTCTCGCTGAACGTCTGCACCCTGGCGGTGCCCAGCACCACCCTGCGGGTGCCGCGCCGGGAGGTGACAAGGCCGTCGGCGCGCAGCAGGGCGAGGGCCTGCCGGATGGTGCCCCGGGAGACGCCGTAGGTCTGAGCCAGCGCGGCCTCCGCGGGCAGCCTGCCGCCGGAGCCGTACGCGCCGTCGGATATGCCCTGCCGCAGTTCGGCGGCGACCTTGCGGTACATCGCCTGGCGCCCGTCCGCCACCATCATCCCCGTCCACATCCCCGCGCCTGATCCGTGCGTGTGCCACGCATGCGATCGGGAGCCTAACCGCAACCTGTGGACGCCTCCGGGTCGTTCCTGCCGCCTTCGTCGAATCTCGGCCACTCGTTCACTTTCCGGCCATCCAGCTCGTACGTACTTGGCGCGTCAAGTTGTACAGCCAACCTGACCGCCTCTCTCAGACCCCCGCAAGGAGACCGAAGTGAACGTGCCCAGACTTCGAGCCATCGGCGCCGCGAGCGTCCTGGCCGCGACGGCACTCACCCTCAGCGCCTGCGGCGCCGCGCCCGCCACCAGCACCACGGCGAACGGCAAGAGCGCCACGACCGCCACCTCGGCCGCCGACTTCGGCGGTTTGGACGCGCTGGTCGCCGCCGCGAAGAAGGAGGGCACGCTCAACGCCATCGCGCTGCCCCGCGACTGGGCCGACTACGGCGCGGTCATCGACGGGTTCACCAAGAAGTACGGGATCAAGGTCAACGACGAGAACCCCGACGGCGCCAGCCAGGACGAGCTGAACGCGATCACCTCCCGCAAGGGCCAGGACCGCGCCCCCGACGTGGTGGACCTCGGCTCCTCGTTCGCGCTCAGCGGCGCCCGGCAGGGCCTGTTCGCCTCCTACAAGGTGGCCGGATTCGACAAGATCCCCCGCGTGCAGAAGGACGCCCAGGCCCGCTGGTACAACGACTACGGCGGCTACATCTCCATCGGCTGCGACGCCCAGCGGATCAAGGACTGCCCGAAGACCTTCGCCGACCTGCTCAAGCCCGAGTACAAGGGCCAGGTGGCGCTCAACGGCAACCCGACCAAGGCCGGTGCCGCGTTCGGCGCGGTCTACGCGGCGGCGCTGGCGAACGGCGGCTCGTTCGACGACATCCAGCCCGGCGTCGACTTCTTCGGCAAGCTGAAGAAGGCTGGCAACTTCGACCCGGTGCAGGCCACCCCGGCGACGATCCAGAAGGGCGAGACCCCGATCAGCGTCGACTGGGACTATCTCAACTCCGGTTACGCGGACGAGTTCCACGGCAAGGGCGTCGACTGGCAGGTCACCGTCCCCTCCGACGGCCGCTACTCGCAGTACTACTCGCAGGCGATCAACGCCTCCGCGCCGCACCCGGCGGCGGCCCGGCTGTGGGAGGAGTACCTGTACAGCGCCGAGGGCCAGAACCTGTTCCTCAAGGGATACGCCCGCCCGGCCCTGATGGACGCCATGAAGCAGGCCGGAACGCTGGACACCACGGCGGCGGGCAAGCTCGCCGCGGTCAGCGGCACGCCGAGCTTCCCGACCCCGGACCAGACGGACAAGGCGAAGCAGGTCGTCACCGAGAAGTGGGCCGCGGCGGTCTCCTGATGAACCTCGCCACTTCGGCTGGTACGGGCTTGCCCCCGGAGCAGGCCCCTCGCCCCCGGAAGCCTTTCTTCCGGGGGCAGGCCCCCGAAACCCCACGCGGCCGGGCCCTCGGACCACTGCTCGCCGTCGCCCCGCTGCTGGTCTTCATGGCAGTCGCCTTCGCACTGCCCGCGATCGCCATCGCCACCGGTGCGTTCACCACCAGCGCCGACGCCCCCGGCGGGGTGCACTGGACACTGTCCAACCTCACCACCTCGGTGCACGGCGCCTATCTGACCGCCCTGTGGGGCAGCGTCAAACTCTCCGCGCTGTCCGCGCTGTTGGCGACGGTGCTCGGAGTGCCGCTGGCGCAGGCCGTGGTGACCTCGGGCAGCCGGGCGCTGCGCGACGCGGTGATGTCGGCCTCCGGTGTGCTCGCCAACTTCGGTGGCGTTCCACTGGCGTTCGCGTTCGTCGCCACCCTGGGCAACGCGGGCGTGCTGACCACGCGCTTCGGGCTGGCCACGGACGGCTGGAGCCTGTACAGCTTCTGGGGCCTGGTGGTGGTGTACCTGTACTTCCTGCTGCCGCTGATGGTGCTGACCATCGCCCCGGCGCTGGAGGGGCTGCGCGCCGGCTGGCGGGAGGCGGCCCGCAACAACGGGGCCACCTCGTGGCAGTACTGGCGGCATGTCGCGCTGCCGGTGCTCGCGCCGTCACTGCTCGGCGGCTACGTGCTGCTGTTCGGCAGCGCGTTCGCCGCCTACGCCACCGCCGCCGCGATGGTGGGCAGTTCGGTGCCGCTGCTGACCTCGCAGATCGCCGACGCGCTGTCCGGAAACGTCCTGGTGGGCCAGGGCAATGTGGCGCTCGCACTCAGTATCGACATGGTGGTGGTCGCGGGCGCGGTGATGGCGGTCTACGTACCACTGCAGCGAAGGAGCGCCCGATGGCTCGCCTGACGAACCGGCGTACGATCCGCTGGTGGCGCGGCGCGGTCGCGGTCATCGCCGGGCTGTACTTCCTTGTGCCGCTGGCCTGTTCGGTGCTGTTCACCGTCGACGTACCCGGTCAGGGCTTCACCCTGGGCGCGTACACCGGCATCCTGGGCGCCAGCGGCTTCACCAGCAGCCTGCTGCTCACCTTGGAGTTGGCCGCCGCTACCATCGTGCTCGTGCTCGGACTGCTGGTCCCGGCGCTGCTCGCGGCGCGGCTCGGCGCTCCCCGGCTTCGGCCGCTGCTGGAGGTGGTCTGCTCGCTTCCGCTGGTGGTGCCCTCGGTGGCACTGGTCGCCGGATACAGCGGTGTGCTGCGCTGGGGTCCGCAGTACCTGTCCCGCACCCCGCTGTTCGAGACCTTCGTGGCGGTGCAGAACGCCGACTTCCCCGTGGTCCTGGTGCTCGCCTACACCGTGATGGCGCTGCCGCTGGCCTACCGTGCGCTGGACGCCGGGATGCGCGCGGTGGACGTGCGCACGCTGATGGAGGCCGCCCGCAGCTGCGGTGCGAGCCAGGTGCGGGCGGTGTTCCAGGCGGTACTGCCGAACCTGCGCGGCGCGCTGATGAACGCCGCCTTCCTCACCCTGGCGCTGGTGCTCGGCGAGTACACCGTCGGCGCGCTGCTGGGCTTCCGTCCGTTCGCGGTGTGGATCGTGGGCATCGGCGGCAGCCAGGCGCAACTGTCGGTCGCGGTCTCGGTGTTGAGCCTGCTGCTGACCTGGGCGCTGCTGCTGGTGTTCGCCGCCGCGAGCCGCCCCCGTACCCGTACCCCCCGCCGGGCGCGTGCCAAGGCCGCCCCGGCGCTCGTTCCCCAGGAGTCGGCATCATGACCGTCGAATTCCGGGCGCTGCACAAGTCGTTCGGCGCCACCAAGGCCCTCGATGGCCTCGATCTGACCGCCCACCAGGGCGAGTTGCTGGCACTGCTCGGCCCGTCCGGGTGCGGCAAGACCACCGCGCTGCGGATGCTGGCGGGCTTCGAGAAGCCCGACTCGGGGCAGGTGCTGGTGGACGGTGAGGACATCAGCGACGTACCGGCGCACCGGCGGGACGCCGGGATGGTGTTCCAGTCGTACAGCCTCTTCCCGCATCTGACCGCCGCCGACAACGTGGCGTTCGGGCTGCGGATGCGCAAGGTCGGCGCGGCCGAACGGCGCTCCAGGGCGGCCGAGTTGCTGGAGCTGGTCGGGCTGCCGCGGCACGCCGACCGCTATCCGCACCAGATGTCCGGCGGCCAGCAGCAGCGGGTGGCGCTGGCCAGAGCGCTGGCACTGCGCCCGAAGGTGCTGCTGCTGGACGAGCCGCTGTCCGCGCTGGACGCCAAGGTCCGGCTTCAGCTGCGAGAGGAGATCCGGCGGTTGCAGCAGGAGCTGGCGATCACCACCGTCTTCGTCACCCACGACCAGGAGGAGGCCCTGTCCACCGCCGACCGCGTCGCGGTGATGCGCGACGGCCGCCTCGAACAGTGCGCCAGCCCGGCCGAGTTGTACGACACCCCGTCCACCCCGTTCGTCGCGGAGTTCGTCGGCACCATGAACCGGCTGCCGGGACGCGCCACGGGCGACGGCGGCGTCGAGGTGCTCGGTCAGCGGCTGCCGGTGCGCGGCGAGGCGGCCACCGCGGGCGCGGTCGACGTGCTGGTGCGTCCCGAGGCGGTGGACGCCACCGCCGACGAGGCCGGTTCCGCGCGGGTGACGGCCACCGCCTTCCACGGCGCGGTCACCCGGCTGACGGTGACGCTCGCCGACGGCACCACGGTCAAGGCCGACATCCCCAGCCACCGCGCGTCCGCCCTGGCGGCGGGCGCCACGGCGACCGTGACGCTGCCCGAGCGGCCGGTACTGGTGGAGGCGCGCGCCGCATGACCCTGGCAGCGGTTCTCTTCGACATGGACGGCACCCTGGTGGACACCGAGGACGTGTGGTGGCAGGCGGTCGCCGACACCGCGTCCGACCTCGGCTACCGGTTGTCCGAGCGGGACCTGCCCGACGTGCTGGGCCGCCCGGTGGAACACACCGCGGACCACCTGCTGCACGTCACCGGCACCGGCCGCGAACGCGCCGCGCTGGTCGCGGAGCTGGACGGCCGTTTCGCGGAGCTGGTCGAACGCGACATCAGGCCGCGCCCCGGCGCCCTGGCGCTGCTGGACGCGCTACGGGCGCAGCGGCTGACCACCGCCTTGGTGTCGGCCTCGCCGCGCCGGGTGGTGGACATGGTGCTGCGGGCGCTGGGCCGTGACCGGTTCACGGTGACGGTCTCGGCGGACGACACCACGCGCACCAAGCCCGCCCCGGATCCGTACCTGGCCGCGGCCCGGCAGCTCGGCGTGGACCCGGCGCGCTGCGTGGCCGTGGAGGACACCCCGACCGGCGTGGCCTCGGCGGAGGCGGCGGGCTGCCAGGTCCTGGCCGTACCGTCGGCGGTACCGATCGAGGCGGCCCCGGGCCGCACGGTACTGCCGTCGCTGGAGGAAGCGGGCCCGGAGCTGCTGCGCTCACTGGTCCCAAGCCCGCGCTAGACGGCAACGGTTGGGCGGGCGGGAGGAACCAGGTCACCCGCCGAAGGCGAGAAGCACACCGCAGACCAGGACCAGCGCGCTTCCCGCCGCGATGAACCCGTACTCCAACCCCACCCGCTCCCGCCGATGCACGACGACGGTGCGCGGATCGGCGGGATCGTAGGAAACCAGCACCGTCGAACCGTCCCTGAGCGGCTGCCGCCGCGAGGGCGGCACGGGGCTGACCACCTCGACCACCCGCCCGTCCGCGGTCGCGAACTGCAGCCGCGGACGCGGCGGCCACGGCTCACCGGAGAAGTCCCCAGGCGCCCGCTTGACCAGCGCCTGGGCCCGCGCCCCGAACCGCCGCACCCGGCGGACCTCGCGCAGTCCGGCGATCCCGGCCAGCGCCGCGACCGTCCCGCAGATGCCCGCGACCGCGGCGAACACCGCCACCACCACGCCTGCCTCCAACAGCTCGCCCCTCAGGGGTCGAAGCGGTAGCCCATCCCCGGCTCGGTGATCAGATGCCGGGGGCGGGACGGATCCGGCTCCAGTTTGCGGCGCAGCGCGGACATGTAGATCCGCAGGTAGTTCGTGCGGTCCTCACGTCCGGGACCCCAGACGTCGCGCAGCAGTTGGGTACCGGTCAACAGTCTGCCCGGATTGCACAGCAGCGGCACCAGTAACCGCCACTCGGTCGGCGTGAAGTGCAGCGGTTCGCCCTTCCCCGACGCCGGCACGGCGGTGCACGAGTCGAGGTCTACGGTGAAACCAGCCACCCGCACCGTCTGCCGCCGCGGTGGCGCGGTGGCCGGGCGACGCAGTACGGCGCGCAGCCTGGCCAGCAGCTCATCCATGGAGAACGGTTTCGTCAGGTAGTCGTCGGCGCCCGCGTCCAACGCCTCCACGGTGACCGCCGGTCCGCTGCGCCCGGACAGCACGATGATCGGCGCCGAACTCCAGGCCCGCAGGCCCGCGATCACCTCGACCCCGTCCACGTCCGGCAGACCGAGGTCGAGGACGACAGCGTCCGGTGGGCGGCGCGAGGCCAGACGCAGCGCCGTGGTGCCGTCCGGCGCGGTGGCCACCGCGTAGTGCCGGGCCTTGAGGTTGATGCCGAGGGCGCGCAGCATCTGCGGCTCGTCGTCGACGACCAGGACCCGCCTCATACGCTCGCCTCGTCCCGGACCGGCTGTGCGGCGGGCAGCGAGACCACCATGGTCAGCCCGCCGCCGGGGGTGTCCTCCGGGGTCAGCGTGCCGCCCATCGCCTCGGTGAGTCCACGCGACAGTGCCAGGCCCAGGCCGAGGCCGGTGCTGTTGTCGGTGTCGCCCATGCGCTGGAACGGCTCGAACGCCCGCTCCCGGTCGGCGGGTTGGAGGCCGGGGCCACGGTCGACGACCCGTATCTCCACCCAGGACCCGAGCGCGCTGGCGCTGACCGAGACGGGTTCGCCGGGCGGTGAGTGCCGTACCGCGTTGGCCACCAGGTTGGCCAGCACCCGTTCCAGCAGCGGCGGGTCGGCGAGTACGTCGGCCGCTGCCTCAAGTCCCGGGGCAAGCACCGGAACCGAGCCGTCCGGCAGGGTGTCCAGGGCCGACGGCAGTACCTCGGCGGGCGCGGTCGGCCGCAGCCGCAGGGTGAGCGCCCCGGCCTGGAGCCTGCTCATGTCGAGCAGGTTGTCCACCAGCCGGTTGAGCTTGGCCAGCGACTCCTCGGCGGTGGCCAGCAGTTCCTCGCGGTCCTCGTCGCTGAACTCCACGTCCCGGCTGCGCAGCCCGCTGACCGCGGCCCAGCCGCTGGCCAGCGGGGTGCGCAGATCGTGGCTGACCGCGGCCAGCAGCGCGGTGCGCATCCGGTCGGCGGCCTTGACCGGCTCGACCTCGGCGGCGGCCTCGGCCAGCCGGGCCCGCTCCAGCGCCGCCGCCAGATGGGCGGCGAACGCGGTCAGCACGCGGCGCTCGGAGGCGGCCAGGGCTCGCCCCCTGAGCAGCAGCAGCCCGTCCGGGCCGACCGGGATGCTCAGGTCGGCCTCGTCTCCTGGGCGGGCGGGCTCGTCGGCGGAGCGCCGCACCAGGGCGGCGGACTCCATGCCGAAGGTCTCCCGGGTCAGGTTGAGCAGCGCGCGGACGGCCTGGTCGCCGCGGAGGATGTGCCCGGCGAGCGAGGAGAGCGTCTCGGCTTCGGCGGTGGCGTTGGCCGCGCGCCGGGCCAGCCGCAGCGAGCGGTCCACGATGGCGGCGACGATGACCGCGACCACGGTGAACGCGGTGAGCGCCAGGATGTTGTTGGGCTCGGCGATGGTGAACTCGCCGATGGGCGGGATGAAGTAGTAGTTCAGCAGGAGCGAGGCACTGATCGAGGCGAGCACGGCGGAGACCACTCCACCGATGCACGCCACCGCGACCACGGCGGTCAGGAACAGCAGCGTCTCACTGGTGAGGTTGAGGTGCAGCCCGGGTGAGCCGGTGCGCAGCAGCACGGTCAGCAGCACCGGCAGCACGATCCCGGCGACCGGTCCGGCCACCCGCCGGGAGGCCGGCAGCGAGTTCCCGGGAAGCGGCAACAGCCGCCCGCCACCCGCCCGTTCGTGGGTGACCATGTGGACATCGATGTCGCCGGACAGCTCCACGGTGGTCTCGCCCACGCCGCGTTCGGCCAGCAGACGGCGCAGCCGACTGCGGCGGCTGGTTCCGACGACGAGCTGGGTGGCGTTCTCGGCGCGCGCGAACTCCAGCAGCGCGGTGGGCACATGGTCGCCGACGACCGAGTGGAAGGTACCGCCCAGGCTCTCCACCAGCTGCCGCTGCCCGGCCAACGCGACCGGGGAGGAGTCGGGCAGGCCGCTGCTGCGTACCACGTGGACGGCGAGCAGATCGCCACCGGCGGAGCGCGCGGCGATCCGGGCGGCCCTGCGAATGAGCGTTTCTCCTTCCGAGCCGCCCGTGAGCGCCACGACCACCCGCTCCCGGGTCTCCCACACCCTGCCGATGCGGTGCTCGTAGCGGTACTTCTGCAGCGCCTCGTCCACCCGTCCGGCCACCCACAGCAGCGCCAGCTCGCGCAGCGCGGTCAGATTGCCGATGCGGAAGTAGTGCGAGAGCGCGGCGTCGATCTTCTCCGGCGGGTAGATGTTGCCGTGCGCCATCCGGCGGCGCAGCCCCTCGGCGGGGATGTCGACCAGTTCGATCTGCCCGGCACGCCGGACGATCTCGTCGGGCACCGTCTCCCGCTGCGGCACGCCGGTGATCTTCTGTACGACGTCGTTGAGCGACTCCAGATGCTGGATGTTGAGGGTGGTCACCACGTCGATCCCGGCGGCCAGCAGTTCCTCGATGTCCTGCCAGCGTTTGGCGTTGCGCCCGCCGGGCACGTTGGTGTGCGCCATCTCGTCGATCAGGGCGACCTCGGGGCGACGCTCCAGCACGGCTGCCAGGTCCAGCTCGGTGAAATCGGTGCCCTGGTAGGCGCGTTGGGCCCTGGGAACGACCTCCAGGCCGTCCAGCATCGCCTCGGTGTGCGGACGGTGGTGGCACTCGGCGAGCGCCACCACCACGTCCTTGCCGCGTCCGGCGCGGCGCCGTCCTTCGTCCAGCATCCGGTAGGTCTTGCCCACTCCGGGCGCCGCACCGAGGAAGACCTTCAGCGTGCCGGGTGGGACGGCGCTGTGCACCACCGGGAGCCCCTCCTTTTGTGTTGTCGGGCGTCGTCGCCGCCCTTGGCTGGTCAGGCATCGTGCCGCGCGGGAGGGCCGGATTGCGCTGGCACTCACAGCGTGCTGCCCCGTGGTTCGTAGCGTGCGGCCCGGGAACGCCCACCCCTGAGACCGTTAGCGGGGTCCTTACACGATCACGTGACTCCTTGACGGTGCCTTGACGCGATTCGGCCGATAGGGTGATGCGCGGTGCGCCGGGAAGTCTGGTCGGCCGGGGCGGAAAGTCCCGAAATCTCGATCGGGGAGCGAAGGCGTGCACAGTGTCGGAACGGTCCTGTTCCTGGTGGTTCTCGCCACCGTGGTGGCGACCGGCGCGAGGCGCTGGAGCATCCCCGCCCCCTCACTGCTGGTGGTGGCCGGGCTCGGTGTGGCGCTGCTCCCCGGAGTGCCGCAGATCAAGGTGACGCCCGACGCCATCGGCCTGGTGGTGCTGCCGCCGCTGCTGTACGCGTCCGCCGAGGAGATGTCCTGGCGCGAGCTCAAGGCGGTCTGGCGGCCGGTGGCGGTGCTGGCGGTCGGCCTGGTGCTGTTCTCCGCCGCCGCGGTCGGCGCGGTCGCGGCGGCGTTCACCCCGCTGCCGCTGTCGATGGCCTTCGTCCTGGGCGCGGTGCTGGCCAGTACCGACCCGGTGGCGGTGACCGCGTTGGGGCGGCGGCTCTCGCTGCCGCCGCGGGTCCAGGTGCTGGTGCAGGCCGAGAGCCTGTTCAACGACGCGACGTCCCTGGTGCTGTTCCGGGTCGCGGTCAGCGTCGCGGTGGCCTCCAGCGCGGTGACCTGGCAGGCGGCGGGCGGCCAGTTCGCCCTGCTCGCCGGAGGCGGGGCGATGCTCGGGGCCGCGGTGGCCGGTGCGGTGGCGCTGATCCGGCGGCGCACCGAGGATCCCGTGCTGGAGACGGTGATCGCGCTGGTGACCCCGTACTCGGCGTACGTGCTCGCCGAGGGCGCGCACACCTCCGGTGTGACGGCGGTGGTGGTGTGCGGGGTGCTGCTGGGCGGCGGTGGGCACCGGCTGACATCGGCGCCGACAAGGCTTCAGCTGCACGCGGTCTACGGCACGGTGGTGTTCCTGCTGGAGAGCGTGGTGTTCAGCCTCATAGGGCTGGAACTGCCCAGCCTGATAAGGGACTTGAGCGGCGCCGACCGCTGGTGGCCGCTACAGGCACTGGCGGTGGCGGTCACCTTGATGACGGTGCGGATGCTGTGGGTGTTCCCGCTGTCGGCCGCACTGCACCGCAAGGACGGCGACGCGGGCGGCGGCTCGGCGCGGGTGGCCGCGGTCGCCTCCTGGGCGGGGGCGCGGGGCGTGGTGCCGCTGGCCGCGGCGCTGTCCATCCCGCTGACCACCGCGCACGGGGCCGCGCTGCCGCACCGGCCGCTGGTGCTGGTGCTGGCCACCTCGGTGGTGGTGATCACGCTGATCACCCAGGGCTTCACCCTCGCCCCGCTGGTGCGGCGCTCCGGAATCGCCATGGAGCCCGCGCACACCCTGCGCGAGGAGGCGCGGGCCCAGCACCTGGTGCTCGGCGCCGGACTGCGGCACCTGGAGCAGATCGCCGAACTGGAGGCGGTGCCCGAAGTGGTGGTGGAGCGGCTGCGCCGCACCCTGCGCTCCCAACTGGAACACGCCCGCGAACGGCTCGGCGAAGAGGAACAGGACCGCGCGACGGCGGACGCGTATCGTCAGTTGCGTATCGACGTCATAGCGGTCGAGGCCGCCGAGCTGCGGCGGCTGTACGACATCAACCGGATCAGCGACACCACCCGGCGGCGCATCCAACGCCGCCTCGACCTGGAGGAAGCCAGACTGGGCGAGGGCTGACCCCGGCCCTCCACCGAGCCGTCGATTCGACCCGGCACTCGCCGATCCGTAACGCCGCCTTCCGGTTGCCGCCGAGCCGACCTGGGGAAGTCTACGAAGGTGACCACCGTCCCGAAGCTCACCAAGCCCCGCCACCGCAGCCCCGGCGCGACGCGGCGCCAGGACATGCCGCCCCGGGACGCCGCTCGCCACCGGCCCTCGCTCGCCTCCCCCTGGTGGCGCGGGGCCGCCGCCGTCGCCGCCGGAGCACTGCCCGCCCTCGCCTTCCCGACGCCCGCACTGTGGTGGCTGGCCTACGTCGCCCTGGTACCGCTCACCCTGCTGACGCGCTCGGCGCCCACCCGGCGCCGGGGGGCGCTTGACGGCTGGCTGGGCGGCACCGGATTCATGCTCGCCGTGCACCACTGGCTGCTGCCCAGCCTCAGCGCGTTCATCGTGGTCATCGCGGCGCTGCTCGGGCTGGCGTGGCTGCCCTGGGGCTGGCTGACCCAGCGGCTGCTCGGCGGGACACCCGGGCTCGGCAGCGTGCTTTCGGCGCTGGTGCTGCTGCCGTCCGCCTGGCTGCTGGCCGAGATCGTCCGCTCCTGGCAGTACCTCGGCGGCCCCTGGGGACTTCTGGGGGCCAGCCAGTGGCAGGTACCGGCCGCGCTGCGACTGGCCTCCGTGGGCGGCGTATGGCTGCTGAGCTTCCTGCTGGTGGCGGTCAACACCGCGGCCGCGGTGCTGATCGCGGTGCCCTCGGCGCGGCAGGCGGCAGTCGCGGCGCTGCTGGCCGTGGCGCTGGGCGGTACGGCGGTGTGGTTCTGGGTTCCCGCCGCGCCGCGCACCGGCAGCGTACGGATCGCGGTGGTGCAACCGGGAGTGATCGAGAACCCCATGGCCCGGTTCGACCGCAGCGCGCAACTCACCTCCCGGCTGACCGGGACACATCCCGACCTCGTGGTCTGGGGCGAGAGCAGCGTCGGCTTCGACCTGACCGCGCACCCGGCGCTGGGCACCCGGCTGGCCGCCCTGTCCAGGCAGGTCGGCGCCGACCTGCTGGTCAACGTGGACGCGCAACGCGCCGACGGACGCGGCATCTACAAGACGTCCGTACTGGTGGGTCCGGGCGGCCCGACCGGGCAGAGCTACGACAAGATGCGACTGGTGCCGTTCGGCGAGTACATCCCGCTGCGCTCGGTACTCGGCTGGGCCACCAAGGTCGGCAAGGCCGCCAGCGTCAACCGGCACCGCGGCACCCACCAGGTGGTGATGGACGTCGGCGCGCTCCGCGTCGGCCCGCTGATCTGCTTCGAGACGGCCTTCCCTGACATGAGCCGCCATCTGTCCGACATGGGCGCCCAGTTGCTGGTCGCGCAGTCCTCCACCTCCACGTTCCAGGACAGTTGGGCACCGGCCCAGCACGCCTCACTGGCGGCGCTGCGTGCGGCGGAGACCTGGCGGCCCATGGTGCACGCCACGCTCACCGGCATCAGCGCGGTCTACGACGCGCGCGGCGCCAAGGTCGGCCCCTGGCTCAGCACGTCGAGCAGCACCGCCCGCGTCTACACCGTGCCGCTGTCCAACGGCCGCAGCCCCTACGACCGGTGGGGCGACTGGGTGATCGAGCTGTCCGTGGGCCTGCTGGTGCTCAGCGCCTGCCACGAGGGATACCGGGCGGTCAGGAGGCCTGCCGCAGCGCGGCGTTGACGACCCGCTCGCACAACTCATGGGTCACCAGGTCGTCCTGGGCACTGAGCACCTTCCCGGTGCGCACCGCGTCCAGGAAGGCGAGGGTGATCTGCTCGATGCCGCGCTGGCGGGCCACCGGCACCCAGTCACCGCGCCGGCGCAGGCTCGGCTGCCCCTTGTGGTCGATGATCTCCGCGAGGTTGGTCACCTGACGCTTGGTGTCCTGGCCCATCACCTCAAGGATCTCCTCGCTGGAGCCGCTCATCCGGTTCATGATGCCGAGCGCGGTGAACCCGTCGCCGGACAGTTGCAGCACCACATGGTGCAGCAGGCCGCCCTGCGACCTGGTGCGGATGTCGATGTGCTCGACCGTGCCGGGGGCCAGGAAGCGCAGGGTGTCGACCACGTGGATGAAGTCGTCGAAGACGAACTCCCGCGGCTGCGCGGCGAGTCCGACCCGGTTCTTCTGCAACACGATCAGGTCGCGCGGATGGTCCAGACACTGCGCGTAGGCGGGCGCGTAGCGGCGGTTGAAGCCGGTCATCAGACTCACCCCGCGCTGCTCGGCGCGCCGCACCAGCGCTTCGGCGCCCGCGTGGTCGTCGGCCAGCGGCTTGTCGACGTAGACCGGGACCCCGGCGTCGATCAGCGTTCCGGCGATCTCGGCGTGCACCGCGGTGGGGGCGTGCACGAAGGCGGCGTCGAGGCCCTGGTCGATGAGGGCGCGCAGTTCGGTGTGCCGGTGGTCGGCCGGGATGCGGTGGCTGTCGCCGATGCGGTCGAGCGTGGCACGGCTACGGGTGTGCAGATGCGGATCGACGCCGGGCAGCGCGGTGAGCACCGGCAGATAGGCCTTCTGCGCTATGTCACCGAGGCCGATGACGCCGACCTTGAGCGGCCTGCCAGAGGATGACACTGCTGATCTCCCGGGTCCGGTGGTACGAAGCTTCCCCTCTGTGCAGCATATGGGTCCTACCGGGCGGTAGTACGGGGGCGGCGACGGGCGGCGGGTGACTGCGGGCGGCGGGTGGCGGGGACGGGACGGCGGGCGACGGGCGACGGCGGGCGGGAGGCCCGGGGCGGGACGGCGGGTTCCACGGCCTTGCCGACGACGGACACGCCGATCCCTCCGCGAGCGCGTCGACAGTGCCACCGGTGGGGCGGTGCGAGCGCCGATCACCCCTGCGGGGAATGGTCAACCTCCTTGCCCCCGGGCAGAGTTGGGCAGGTGCGCCGATTTTCCGCAGGGGTCGTCATGGCGGCGGCGGTTACCCTGCTCACCGGATGCGTCAATGTCTCCGAGCGGCCGGACTCGCCGGACCGCCCCGCGGCGCCACGACTACCGGCGCTCATGCGGATCGCCCCAGAGCCCGCCCGCGAGGAGCTGGCCACCACCGAGCCGACTCCGGGGGCTTCCCCCTCCCCCTCCCTCCCCGCCTCCACCACTTCGACGGCGCCCACCTCGGGGGCAGGCGGCCCGCCCGCAGACGCTGGTGTCGCCACGCCCGCGGATGCGGGGCAACGGGGGGCGCCCGCCCAGGACTTGGGGCCTCCCCCCGCCCCCTCCCCTCCCCCGCCCCCTCTGCCGCCCCGTTCCGCACCCCGTCCCGCGCCGCGGCCGATACCGCCGCCTCACCCGCCGTCCGCGCATCACGACGACCCGGCACCGGCGGCGCCGCCGGTCGGGCAACCGGCCGGGCGCGGCGGTGTCTGCGGGCTCGGCGAGACCTACGGGCGCTGGGCGACGGACAGCCCCGCGGACCGCATCTGCCGCCAGACCTACGACAGATGACCGGACCCAAGCGGGTCGGGCGAAGTCCACTGCGGTTCGGCAGCATCCCGAAGGGGGGCGGGCAACCGCGCGACCAGCCACTACGGTGCCGGGGCAGCCGGTGGCCCAATCACCGCCCTCCCAGCGGCGCGCCTAGCGCGGCTGGTCCGGTCCGGTGGCCCCGGCCAGCCGTAGCTCCAGCCGGTCGAGCGCGGTACGGACGCCGTCCCCGTAGGCGTCGTCGGCCAGCGCGTCGGAGGCCTGGCGCGCTCTGCCGAGGTAGTCCAGCGCTATGTCATGCCTGCCCAGCTTGTGGTAGTCCGAGGCCAGATTGAGGTACAGCGACGGGTAGAAGCCGCGGATGGAAAGCACGTGGCCGTTCCATGCGACAGCGTCCCGGTCGATCTCGTCGGCGGCGCCCAACGCCCTGAGGTCCCAGGCCAGTTCGTCCTCGGGGTCGTCCTGGGCGTCGGCCATGTAGTGGGCGAGGGTGCAGCGGTGCAGGGGGGATCCGTCCTCGGCGATCTCCTGCCACAGCGTGGCGAAGCGACTGCGCGCCTCTTCGCGGTCCCCGCCGTGCAGCAGCATGATCACTTGTCCGATGCGGGTGGTCATCTCGTCCGACATCGTCGCCTCCCGTGGTCGCGTGGTTGCTTTGTGTTGTGAGGACGACGCTAGCGGGAGGGTCTGACAATCACTGTGAAGGACGAGACCGCTGAGTTGGTGAACGGGGCATCGTGGAATTGCGCGGTCGGATCGGAGCGCGCGATTCCACGGCGCCGACAGCGAGGAGCACAGCCATGAAGCGGCATGTCACCGGCACCTTCACGTTCTCCGGATGGGCGGAGGACACCTCCGCGGAGGCCGAGGGCGGTGCGCGGCTCGGTCGGGCCTCGGTGGCCAACACCTTCACCGGCGCTCTGGAGGCGTCCGGGGTGGTCGAGTACGCGCTCGTGTACACCGGTCCCACCGACGGTGTCTTCTGCGGCTACGAGCATCTGACCGGTTCGGTGGAGGACCGCCGGGGCTCCTTCGTGATCGAGCACCGGGGGCGGTTCGCGGGCGACACGGTGCACTGCGCCCTGACGGTGGTGCCCGGGTCGGGTAGTGGCGAGCTGGCCGGGATCACCGGGGGCGGCAGTTTCACCGCGCGGCACGGTGAGCCCAGCACCACCTACGCCCTCGACTACAGCCTGGGCTGAGGCCCGGCGCGACACCGGGCGCCAGCCGACGGACGAAGCGGCTACTGGGTGGGAACGCCGAGGTCCGGGATCCGCCAGTCGATCGGCGGGTGGCCCTGGGCCGCCACGGCCGCGTCGATCTGGGTGAAGGGGCGGCTGCCGAAGAACTTCTTGGCTGACAGCGGCGAGGGATGCGCGCCCTGCACCACCACGTGCCGCTCGGTGTCGATCAACGGCAGCTTCTTCTTGGCGTAGTTGCCCCACAGGACGAAGACCGCCGGGTCGGGCCGCTCGGCGACGGCCTTGATCACGGCGTCGGTGAACTTCTCCCAACCCTTGCCCTTGTGCGCGTTGGCCTCGCCCTCGCGGACCGTCAGCACCGCGTTGAGCAGCAGTACGCCCTGTCGGGCCCAGGGCATCAGGTATCCGTTGTCCGGTACCGGGTGGCCCAGCTCCGCCTGCATCTCCTTGAAGATGTTGCGCAGCGACGGCGGGGTCTTCACCCCGGGCCGCACCGAGAAGCACATGCCGTGCGCCTGGCCCGCGCCGTGGTAGGGGTCCTGCCCCAGGATCAGCACCTTGACCTGGTCGTACGCGGTCGCCTCCAGGGCGGCGAACACCTCGTCGCGGGGTGGGAACACGTTGTGCTGGGCCCGCTCCTTCTCGACGTACTCGGTGAGCTCCTGGAAGTAGGGCTTGTCCAACTCCTCGCCGAGGACGGCCTGCCAGGACTCGGGCAGCATGCTGGGCACGTCAAGAACCTCCGGTACGTGTTCCGTTACTCACCACAGAACGTACCGGCCCCCACTGACAACCGCTCCGCCGCGTCCCGACGGTGAGGGGGCGGTGCCCGGCGCACCGCCCCCTCACCCGCCCCTGTGGTGGCCGCTCAGGCCACTCCGGCCTGGAGGAACAGGCCGCCGTCCACCACGAGTGTCTGGCCTGTGATCCAGCCGGCCTGGTCGGAGAGCAGGAACGCGGCGGCGCCCGCGATGTCCTCGGGTACGCCGAGCCGTTTGAGCGGGTATCCGGCTGCCGCCTCCTCCTCGCGCCCCTCGTAGAGGGTGGCGGCGAACTTGGTCTTGACGACGGCCGGTGCGATGGCGTTGACCCGTACGCCCGGTGCCAGCTCGGAGGCGAGTTGCAGCGTGAGGTTGATCAGCGCCGCCTTGCTCATGCCGTAGGCGCCTATGAACGGCGAGGGGGCGAGTCCGGCGACCGAGGCGACGTTGACGATGGCGCCGCCGTGCTCCTTCTGCCAGGCCTTCCAGGTCTGCTGGGCGAAGCCGAGCGCGGAGATGACGTTGGTCTCGTAGACCTTGCGGGCGACCGCGAGGTCGAGTTCGGCGATGGGGCCGAACACCGGGTTGGTTCCGGCGTTGTTGACCAGGTAGTCGACCCGCCCGAAGGCCTCCATGGTGCGGGCCACGGCTTCCGCTTGGTGGGCCTCGTCGTGTGCCTTGCCCGCGACGCCGATCGCCCGGTCGGCGCCGAGTCGGTCGACGGCCTCCTTGAGGGCGTCCTCGTTCCGTCCGGTGACGCACACCCGGTCGCCGCGGGCGACGAGTGCCTCGGCGACGCCGTAGCCTATGCCGCGGCTGGCGCCGGTGACGATCGCGACCCGGCCGCTGTCTGGCTGAGTGGTCATGGTGCTGGGTGCCTTTCCCTCGCGTCTGCTGTGTGTGCGCCGTTGTCAGTCGAGCGGGCCGCCGGCGACGTAGAGCACCTGGCCGGAGACGAATCCGGCCTGGTCGCCGGTGAAGAACGCGATGGCGTTGGCGATGTCGTCGGGCAGGCCGACCCGCTGGACCGGGATCTGGCTGGCGGCGGCCTTCTGGAAGTCCTCGAAGTCCATGCCGACGCGGGCGGCGGTGGCGGCGGTCATGTCGGTGGCGATGAAGCCGGGCGCCACGGCGTTGGCGGTGACCCCGAACTTGCCGAGTTCGATGGCCAGCGTCTTGGTGAAGCCCTGGAGTCCCGCCTTGGCCGTGGAGTAGTTGGCCTGGCCACGGTTGCCCTGCGCGGAGCTGGACGAGAGGTTGACGACCCGGCCGAACTTGGCGTCCACCATGTGCTTCTGCACGGCGCGCGTCATCAGGAACGCGCCGCGAAGATGGACGTTCATCACGGTGTCCCAGTCGGAGGCGCTCATCTTGAACAGGAGGTTGTCGCGCAGCACACCGGCGTTGTTGACCAGGATGGTGGGTGCGCCGAGTTCCTCGGCGACCTTCGCGACGGCGGCCTCCACCTGTGCTTCGTCGGACACGTCGGCGCCGACGGCGATCGCCCTCCCGCCCGCCGCGGTGATCTTCTCGACGGTGCCCTTGCAGGCGGCCTCGTCCAGGTCCAGCACCGCGACCGCGCGGCCCTCGGCGGCCAGCCGTACTGCGGTGGCCGCGCCGATGCCGCGGGCGGCACCGGTGACGATCGCGACGCGTTGTCCGGCGGACAGGGGCTGCTCGGTGGTGGACATCTGCTCTCCTCGCCCTAAGGGTGCGGCGCCACATGTGAGCGACCGCTTAGTACGTCCGGTGCACGAAACCGTAGGAGGGTGGTGACCCAGTGTCAACGGCGCGGCGCCAGATGTGGCTCAGGGCACGGCCGCCCGTGCGGTCGGCTCAGCGCACCAGCAGGTCGAGCAGCCGGTCCGCGTCGGCGGCCGGGTCCGCGGTCAGGCCGGTGTGGATGGGGCCGGGCTGGACGACGGTGCTGCGCGGCGCGGTCAGCCAGCGGAACCGGCGCCCGGGGTCGTCGCCCGCGGCCTGCCCGGCCAGCTCCCCGCCCGCGCAGACGCACTCGACGGCGCGCAGCGCGGAGCGCACGGCGGCCACGTCGGCGTTCGGGTCCAGACAGCGCAGCCGTGCCTCGTCCAGATGGATGCGGGCGGCGACGAAGGACCGGGCCCGGCAGTACACCAGGACACCGGCGTTGATCTGCTCACCGCGCTCGACCCGCGGGACGACACGGATCAGCGCGTACTCGAAGACGTCGCGGGTGGTCACCGGCCGCCCTCCCGCTGGGCTTCGGCGGCCTTGCCCTCGACCCAGGTGCGCAGCCACTCCGGGGGCGCCTCGGCCGTCCTCGGCGGCGCGGACAGCTGGATGCGGTCGTGGATGGCGGCGGCCCGGCCGCCCAGTACGTCGGCGTAGGCACGGCGCACCGCGTCGGCCGTGTCGAAGCCGGGCTCGTCCAGCAGCCACTCGTCCGGGATCAGCGCGGTCACCTCGCGCAGCAGCGCCTTGGTGATCCGCGGTGCGAGTTCGGTCGCGGCCGTGGCCAGTTCGGCGGCGGTGACGAAGCGGGCGAGCGCGTGGTCGGTGGCGTCGTACGGCTTGACGGCGGAGGCCTGCGCGCCCTTCCAGTTGTGGTGCCAGATCAGGGCGGCGCCGTGGTCGATCAGCCACAGTTCGCGGTGCCAGATCAGCATGTTGGGGTTGCGCCAGGAGCGGTCGACGTTGTTCACCAGCGCGTCGAACCAGATGACGCGTGCGGCCTGGCTGGCGTCCACCTCGAAGGCGAGGGGGTCGAAGCCGACCGAGCCGGGCAGGAAGTCCATGCCGAGGTTCAGTCCGCCGCTCGCCTTGAGCAGGTCCTGCACCTCCGTGTCGGGCTCCCCCAGTGCGATGACCGGGTCGAAGTCCAGCCGTACCAGGTCGGGCACGCGCAGTTCCAGCCGCCGGGCGAGTTCACCGCAGACGACCTCGGCGACCAGCGCCTTGCGGCCCTGCGCCGCGCCGATGAACTTCGCCACGTATGTACCCAGATCGTCGGCCTCGACGATTCCGGGCACCGATCCGCCCTCACGCAGGGGCGTGACATAGCGGATCGCGGTCACTTCAGGAAGCATTCGCCCAGGTTACTGGGCACAAGGGCATGTCTTCGACGGATATACGGGGTGCCCGTGCGCCGGGCACTCCGCCGTGGTCCGCCCATGCTTGCCCTCGACTCCGCGACGTTTTCCCGCCAGTTGGCCCGTACCGGGCGCTTCTTCTGGCCAGGGTCGATGAATCCGCGGTGCGGCGGTGGTGGATATCCGATCCGGCCCACCCCGACCGCGCGCCGCGCTCCGCAGCGCCGCCCGTTGAACGCCGGTGGCCCGCGAGCCGTATGGGAAGGGGCGGCGTTACCGCGCGCCGCTCGACGCAGTCGGCGACAACCTCATCGAAGGACGTGACCCAATGGACCACCAGTCTTCCGGCTCCCCGGTATCCACCTCCCGCCGCACCGTGGTCGCGGCGGCTGGGGCCGTCGGCCTCGGCGCAGCGCTGGCGGCATGCGGCGGGTCCAACAACTCCGCCTCCTCAACGCCCTCCCAGGACACCAGCAGCCAGGCGGCCGGCTCCTCGTCAGCCGCGGGTTCGGCAGCGGGCTCCTCGTCGGCACCGGCGGGCGGCAGCGGCGGCGGCACGGTGCTGGCGAAGACCTCGGAGATCCCGCAGGGCGGTGGGAAGGTGTTCACGGACAAGCAGGTCGTGGTGACCCAGCCGACGGCCGGTACGTACAAGGCGTTCACCGCGGTCTGCCCCCACCAGGGCTGCACGGTCAACAAGGTGCAGAACGGCACCATCGACTGCCCGTGCCACGGCAGCAAGTTCCACATCGCCGACGGCAGTGTGGCCGCCGGTCCGGCCACCCAGCCGCTCGCGCCCGCCAAGATCAACGTTGAGGGCGGTTCAGTGAAGCTGGCCTGAGCCGCGCCAACTGGCCAGCAGTGCCTCGGTCGTGGTGACCGTCGCGACGAGCGCCAGGGTGTGCCGGAGCACGGCGGCCGCGTAGTCCGCGGGCACCCCGGCCACGGCGTCGGCGGGCACCACGGCCGTGTAGCCGTGGTTGACGGCGTCGAACACGGCGTTGGGCACCGCGATGTTGAGCGACACTCCGGTGACGATGACGGTGCGGACGCCCAGGTTGCGCAGCAGCGCGTCGACCTCGGTTCCGGCCAGCGGCGACAGACCGTGCAGTCTACGGACGACGAGGTCGGAGGCGGTGACGGTGAGCTCGTCGGCGAGTTCGGTGGCGGGCGTTCCGGCGAGTTGCCGGACCGGGCGGCGTTCGGCCGCCCGGAACAGCGGTGCGTTGCGGCTGGCGGCGCGGCCGTCCGCGCGGCGCTCGGCGACCGCGTGCAGCACCGCCGCACCAGCGGCGCGGGCGGCGGCCACCAGGGCGGCGACCCGGGTGAGCGTGCCGTCGGCGCGCACCGCGACGGCCAGCTGTGGCAGCGCGCTGCCGGGTCCCACGACGCCGCGCTGGCATTCGACGGTGAGCAGCGCGGTGTGCGCCGGTGCGACCAGCGCGGCCAGTGGTTCCCGTTCCGCCATGGCGTTCCTCCCGGCCGGGCCTACCATTGTCCTGACGCTACGTCAGGTTCCGGGTGAGGGGAAGGCGCCGATGAGCACCGCACAGCGGCGTGGCCGCAGGATCATGATGACACCGCGGGAGCTGGACGGTTACCTCGCCGAGCAGCACACCTGCCGGGTGGCCACCGTCTCGGCGGACGGCGCGCCGCACGTCAGCGCGCTGTGGTTCGCCTGGGACGGCGCCGCGCTGTGGCTGTACTCCCTGGTGCGCAGCCGTCGTTGGGTCGAACTGCGGGCCGACCCGCGGGTCGCGGTGCTCGTGGACGACGGCGAGGAGTACGGGGAGCTGCGGGGTGTCGAGCTCTGTGGCACCGTCGAGTTCGTCGGCGAGGCACCGCGCACGGGTGCACCGTGCGCGGAACTGGACTTCCCGGAGCGGCTGTTCGCCGCGAAGTACTTCGATCTCTCGCGGATGCCGCACGACGGTCGGCACGCGTGGGTCCGGCTGGTGCCGGAGCGGACCGTCTCGTGGGACTTCCGCAAGCGGTGAGCCCTCCCGGCGGGTTGTCCGATCCGGCGCGTCAGGTCTTTGCCGCCCGGGGCAGGCCCCGGTCCCCTGGCGGTGGAGGCGGTGGTTTCGGCGCCGCCGGTCCCCGCCGTACGGTTGCTCGCCGTCGCGGCGGGGCAGTTCCGGGGGCAGGTCCCGCAACCCTGCTGGAAGCGTGGGCGGTTGGAGCTCCCGCCCTCAAGGAGCCCCGTCCGCGGCCCTCGGACCCCGCATCGCTGGTGGGGATCCGGGGGGGGCTTGTCCCCCCGCGATCAGGTCCGTCGCGGCGGCGGGCAACCACGAGAAGCGCCGATACAGCCGCAGCCCCCGGACGAACAGGTCCGGGCCCAAGGGCTAGTCGGCGCCCGCCCGGCGGAGGGCTTCCACCGCCGCCCTGATGGAAGGGCGGCGGTCCGCGTCGGCGCGCCAGGCCGCGTAGACATGGCGGCGCATGGTGTGCCGGACCGGCACGACGCTGACGCCGTCCGGGATCGGGCCGCGGCCCAGCCGCGGGGTGATCGCCACCCCCAGACCGGCGGCCACCAAAGCCAGTTGGGTGTGGTGCTCCTCCGCCGCGTGCGCGATGCGCGGCTCAAGTCCCTTGCCCCGCAGCGTGAACACCAGCCACTCGTGGCAGAACTCGCCGGGCGGCCAGCCGATCCAGTCGTCATCGGCGAAGTCGGCCAGGTCGCACCACTCCCGCCCGGCCAGCGGATGCCCGCTGGGCACCGCCACATCGGCGACGTCGTCGAGCAGTTCGGCCTTGGCGAGCCCGTCGGGCAGTGGGAGCGGCTTGTTGTACCAGTCGAGCACCACCGCGACGTCGATGTCACCACGCATCAGCCGCGGCACCGCCTCCCGGGGCTCCATCTCCTCCAGATAGGGCCGCAGTTGCGGATGCTCGTCCCGCAGCGCGGCCAGCACCCGCGGGAACAGCCCGCGCGCCGCGGTCGGGAAGGCCCCGATGGCCAGCGTCCCGACCGGTGCCCCGCGATGCGCCTCAAGGTCGGAGTGGGCCAGCTCGACCATGGACAGGATGCGGTCCGCGTGCCCTGACAGCAGCCGCCCGGCGTCGGTCAGCCGCACCCCGCGGCCGTTCTTGGCGAGCAGCTGCTGCCCGGTCTCCCGCTCCAGCTTGCCCATCTGCTGGGAGATCGCGGAGGTGGTCACGTGCAGCACGTCGGCGGCGGCGCTGACCGAGCCGTAGGCGTCGATGGCGTGCAGGATGCGCAGGCGCTCCAGACTCAACATGTAAGCAACCCTACGCCATCACTCTCACGAAAACTCACTTGTCCTAAGAGATCGCCACCCGGCATCCTGCTGCTCATGAGCGCCAGCACACGTCCCGCCGCCCCCGCCGCCTCCCCGACCGCCACCTCGCCTACGAGCGATCCGGCACCGCGCCGCCGGGCGGTGGACTGGCGGATCCGGTTCCTGGCGCTCGCGCTGATCTGGGGGTTCAGCTTCCTGTTCATCAAGGTGGGCACCGAGGCGTTCGCGCCTCTTCAGGTCACCTTGGGCCGCATGGTCTTCGGCACGGCGGTGCTGGTCACCGCGCTGGCCGTCAAGCGCCAGCGGCTGCCGCGGTCCGGGCGGGTGTGGGGCCGTCTGCTGGTGGCCGCGTTCCTGCTCAACGCCCTGCCGTTCACGCTGTTCGCCTACGCGGAGTTGACCATTCCGTCAACTCTGGCGGGCATCTGCAACGCCACCACCCCGCTGTTCAGCATGCTGCTGTCGGTGGTCGCGCTCTCCGAGGACCGGCCCACCCGGCGCCGCTTCGCCGGGGTCGGCCTGGGCTTCGCGGGCGTGCTGACGGTGCTCGGCGCATGGCAGGGCTTCTCCGGGCAGGATCCGCTGGGCACCGGGCTCGCGCTGATCGCCTCGGCCAGCTACGCGGTCGGCTGGATCTACGTGCGGCGCGTGCTCGGCAACACCGGCGAGTCGAGCCTGTCGCTGTCCGCCGGGCAGTTGGCCCTGGGCACGCTCCAACTCGCCGTGGTCACGCCGCTGTTCACCTCGCTGCCCGCCTCGTTCCCGATCACCTCGGTGCTCTCGGTGGTGGCGCTCGGCGCGCTGGGCACCGGCCTTGCGTTCCTGGTGCAGTACGGGCTGGTGCAGGAGGCCGGGCCGACCATCGCGACCATGGTCACCTATCTGGTCCCGGTGGTCGCCACGACGGCCGGTGTCTTCCTGCTGGGCGAGCACCTGACCTGGAACGAGCCGGTGGGCGCGGTGATCGTGCTGCTGGGCGCGGCCCTGACGCAGACCCGCTCACGCTGACCGACTCACCGTCACCCGTACCGCAGCCCGCCGTCCGGCCGCGCGGCCAGCGCCACCGCGTCGGCCACGGCGGCCACTTCGCCCATCGCCAGCGGCGAGACCGTCACCCGCAGCCCGGGCCGGGAGGCCACCCGGTAGCGGGCGCCCGGAGCCGCCACCCAGCCGCTCTGCTGCAGCCGCAGCATCGCTCCCGTCTCGTCGGGCACCGGCACCCAGACGTTCATCCCGCTGCGCCCGTGGCCGGTCACTCCCCGTTCGGCCAGCGCGGCGACCAGCGCGGCGCGCCGCCGCCCGTACGAGGCCGCGACCGACGCCGGGTCGACCGCGCCGGTGCGCCACAGGTGCAGCAGGGTGCTCTGCAGCAGTTGGCTGACCCAGCCCGCGGCGAGCCGGTATCTGCCCTGCACCCGGTCGACGGTGATCGAGTCGCCGGTGAGCACGGCGATCCGCAGATCGGGGCCGTACGCCTTGGCGGCGGAGCGGATGACGACCCAGTGCCGGGTGCCGCCGCCGAGCGGATGCAGCGGCAGGTCGACGATGGCGTGTCCATGGTCGTCCTCGATGAGCAGTACGTCGGGGTGGACGGCGAGGACCTCCCGCAGGGCGTGAGCGCGGGTCTCGGTGACGGCGGCGCCGGTGGGGTTCTGCGCCCGGTCGGTGACGATCAGCGCCCGCGCGCCGGAGCGCAGCGCCCGCTCCACGGCGTCCGGTAGCGGCCCCTCGTCGTCCACGGCGACCGGCACCGTCCGCAGCCCGAGCGCCGGGATCAGGTCGAGCAGGCTGCCCCAGCCGGGGTCCTCGACGGCGACCGCGTCGCCCGGCCGCAGGTGGGCTCCCAGCACCCGTTCGATCGCGTCGAGGGAGCCGGAGGTGACGGTGACCGGGCCGTCCGGCACGCCGTCGGCGTCGAACCCGGCACGGGCCAGCGCGGCCAGCCGCGGATCGACGCCCGGCATCCCGTAGAGCATGGGGTGCTCCTCGTTGGCCTTCGCCGCGGCGGCGAGCGCGTCGCCGAGCGGCGGCAGCAGCGCCGGGTCGGGGTTGCCGCTGGACAGGTCGCGGGCGCCGGGCGGCACCACCACCCCGAGCCGCTCGCGTGGCGTGCTGGCCGGGCGGTGCCGCACCCGGCTGCCGCGCCGCCCCGCGGTCTCGATGACCCCGCGGTCGCGCAGCAGCCGGTACGCGGCGGCGACCGTGTTCGGGTTCACCTCCAGGCGCGCGGCGAGTTCCCGCAGCGGCGGCAGGGCCTGTCCGGGCTGCAACGCCCCGTCGCCGATGGCGCGTTCGACATCGGCGGCGATCTCCGTAGCGCGCCGACCAGCGATCCTATACTCTCCTAGCACAAACAACATTATGCACTAGTACAAAGGAGATCGCGATGGCGGCCACCACCCCGTACCCGCGCACCGGGCGTACGGTGCCCACCCGTGCGCCGGAGCGCGGTTCCTGGGACCGGCAGACCGTGCACTCGATACTCGACGAGGGCTACGTCTGCCATCTGGGCTTCGTGCGCGACGGCGCGCCGGTGGTGCTGCCCACCCTCTACGCACGGGTCGGCGAGCGCCTCTACGCGCACGGTTCCACCGGCTCTCCAGCGCTGCGCGGCGCCCGGCAGGACGAGGGGCTCGCGGTCTGCCTCACGGTCACGCATGTGGACGGGATCGTGCTGGCCCGCTCGGCGTTCCACCACTCGATCAACTACCGCTCGGTGGTGGTGCACGGCACCGCCCACCAGGTGACCGACCCGGCCGAGCGCGCCGAGGCACTGGACGCGCTGGTCAACCACATCGTGCCGGGCCGCGCCGACGACTCGCGACGCGCCAACGCCAAGGAGCTGGCCGCCACCGCGGTGCTCCGCCTCGACCTGGCCGAGGTGTCGGCCAAGATCCGCACCGGCGGTCCCAACGACGACGCCGAGGATCTGCGACTGCCGCACTGGAGCGGTGTGCTGCCGGTCACCCGCGGCTACGGCGCGCCGATCCCGGCGGACGACCTGGACCCGTCGATCGCCGTGCCCGGCTACCTCGGCGCCCGCTAGGAGGGTCGATGCTCATACACCCCTGGGACGCGGCGCTCGACGGCGGCGAGTGGCAGCACTGGCTCAGCACCCATGACTTCGGCCAACTGGCGGTCAACGGCCTGGGAGGCGAGCCGCCGTTCGTCCAGCCGCTGCACTTCGCCTACGACCCCGAGCGCGCCGAGGCGGTCACCCACCTGGCCCGGGCCAATCCGATCTGGGCCGCGCTGGAGGCCGGTCCGCGGGTCACGCTCAGTGTGGTCGACGACTACGTGTTCATCCCCGGTCCCTGGCACGCCCCGGACGGTGTGCCTCCGGAGCACGGCACCCCGACCAGCTTCTACGCGGCCGTTCAACTGCTGTGCGTCGCCCACGTCGTGGACGACGAGCAGCTGAAGGCCGATTTGCTGCACCGGCAGTTGGCGCACTTCCAGCCGGACGGCGACTACGCCGAGGTCGCGCCGGGCCAGCCGCCGTTCGGCCGGATGCTGCCCGGGATCCGCGGGCTGCGGCTGGAAGTCACCGATGTCCGGGCCAAGTTCAAGTACGGCGGCAACAAGCCGCGCGCCATGCAGCAGCGGGTCACCGGGCTGCTGGCGGAGCGGGCCACCGGCCATGACGCGGCGGCCCGCGAACACCAGTTGCGCCGTCTGGCGGCGGCTCCGCAGGCCAAGCCGCCTCGGGGATGACGGGTGCGTCTCCCGAGGCCGCTCAGTACCTGACGGTCTCCTCCCGGTGGGCGACCCGGTGCACCGCCCGCTCGGTGCGGGCGCCGCGGGTCTCGGCAACCGCCAGCGCGGTCACCGCGCCGATCAGGATCACGGTGCCGGACACCGTTGCCGCCGTGAGGCGTTCGCCGAGCAGTACGACGGCGAGCACCCCGGCGGCCACCGGCTCGATCAGGGTGAAGACCGAGGCGGTGGCCGCCCGGACCACCGCGGCGCCCGCGAAGTACAGCGCGTAGGCGAGCGCCGTGGGCACCGAGGCCAGATAGCCGAGCAGCAGCAGCGCGCGGCCGACGTCCCGCACCTGCGGCCACAGGCCGTCCAGGGCCGCGAGCGGGAGCAGGCAGACGGCGCCGACTGCGAACGCCCACATCGTGGTCGTCAGCGGATCGGTGCCGCCGCCCCGCCTGGCCGTCCAGCGGGTGTGCAGCGTGATACAGGCGTAGCCCGCGGCCGACAGCAGCGCCCAGCCGACGCCCGCCGGGCGCACCGCGCCGGATCCGCCGCCCGCACCGCCGAGCAGCAGTACGGCCAGCCCGGCGAAGGCGCCGAGCACCGCCAACGCCCCGGCCCTGCCGAGCCGTTCGCCCATGGTGAGCCGGGCGCCGAGCGCGACCAGCACCGGGCTGGCCCCCAGGGTGACCACGGTGCCGACGGCGAGCCCGGTGGACTGCACGGAGGCGAAGTACGCGCTCTGGAAGACGGTCAGGCCGAGACCGGTGACCAGGATCCGCCGGGCCTTCCGGCTGCGTGGCTCGGCGATCGGATCGGCGGCCGGACGGCCGCGGCGGCCGATCGCCCGTACCGGGAGCAGCAGCGCCAGGCCGCCCACATAGCGCCAGAAGGACAAGGTGATGGGGCCGAAGTCACCGGCCCGGTAGAGCAGGGCGGCTGCCGCACCTGCGGTTCCCCAGGCGGTCGCGGCGAAGGCCACGTAGAGCAGTCCCCGCCCCACGGGCAGGGGACGAGGGCGGCCGGAAGCCCGGTCGGGCATGCGTGACACGAGTGTTCTCCAACGGAAGAGTCAGGTGGTCGCGTGGTCCCGGGTGCGGGCGGCGACGACCTGCTCGGTCAGGTCCGTGACCTCGAGCCGGTCTTCCGTGGCCTCGCCACCCGCGCTAGGCGGCGGGAGGCGGGAGAACTGTCTGATGCATGATCGTCACCCTAGGCGTGGCTCGGGGTGTCGGACAACCCCTTGTCCTGGGCCGGATCCGCCGGTGATCCGGCGACGGCGCCGCTCGCGGCCTTCGGTGCGGCGGTCTGCGCGATGAAGGCACCGGCCAACACCGCGGCACCGCCCGCCAGTTGCCAGCCGCCCAGCCTCTCACCGAGCAGGAACCAGGCCAGTACCGTCGCGATGACCGCCTCCAGGCACGCCACCACGCCCGCGACCTGCGGGGACAACCGGCGGATGGACAGCACCCCGGTGAGGTAGGCGACCACGGTGGCCACCAGCACCAGCCATGCCAGCAGCAGGATCGCGGGTACCGACTTGTCGCCGAGCGCGGCCTGGTGGGCCAGCACCCACCAGTCCATCTCCCAGGGCCTGGCCACCACGGTGAGCAGCGCGGCGCCGATCAGCAGCCCGTAGGCGATGACCGCCAGCGGGTCGACCGGGTCGTCGCCTTCGCTGCCGTGGTCGGCGAGGATGAAGTAGCCGACCTGGCAGCACGCGGCGCCGAGCGCGAGCAGCAGTCCGAGCGGGTCGAAGCTCAGCCCGTGCCACACCTCGACCACCGCGCACAGGCCGAGCACGGCCAGCACCACGCCGATCGCCGCCGAGCGGCTCACCGACCGCCGTTGGACGAACCGCACCCAGCCCAGCACCAGCGCGGGCGCCAGGTACTCCACCAGCAGCGCGACACCGACCGGGACCCGGGAGAGCGCGGCGAAGTAGCAGGCCTGTACGCCCGCGACCGCCAACAGGCCGAAGCCGACGAGCAGTCCGGGGCGGCGGCGCACCGCGCTCCGGTGGCGCAGCGCCACCGGGAGCATGACCAGCGCGGCACCGGCGGCCCGGAGCCAGACCACGTGCAACGGCGCCAGCCCCGCCTCGATCAGCGGCTTGGCCGCGACACCCGACCCACCGAACGCGACGGCGGAGGTCAGCGCGGGCAGCAGACCTGATCCGCGCGCCGTCGTCCCCGATATGCCTTCCATCGGGTCATCATGTCAGCCCGCGACGGTCGGCCCGTCACCCAGGGGCTCCAGCGCGGTGCCCCGCCGCGGCGGGGCGGCGGCCAGCCGGGCGGCGTCGAACCCGGCGGCCCGCAGCACCTGCACGGCCCGGCACCCGGCGTCGGCGGCGAGGGCGGCCAGCAGGTCCACCCCGTCGGCGGCGGCAGCGCCGCGGGCCATGGCGCGGTGCGCCGCCTCGTCCAGTACCGCGGCGGCGGACGGGCTGCAGCCCGGTGCGGCGTCCTTGGCCAGCACCGGCAGGGCGCCGGAGTCCTCGACGGTGCCGCGCCACTGCATGCCGTAGCCGATGGCGCGCTGCACCAGGTAGGCCAGTACCCGGGGGACTCGCGCGGTGCCGTCGGCGCTGCCCGCGGCGAGCGCCTCGCGTGCCTTCGGGTCGGACTCCAGCAGGGAGTGCAGCAGATGGGCGGTGTCGATCTGGCGGTCCCCGTCCCGGGAGGCGCGCCGACGCGCGCTGGAGACCACCGACAGCAGTTCCACGCTCAGTTGCGGTCCGCTTCTGGCACTGCTGGGGCCTTCGGGACGGGTGTCGCTTCGCACGACTCCCACCCCATCAGGACATAGTGCCCGAAGCATCCACGTCGGGAGGCATTTGCCCATCCACCCCAAGAAGGGTGCGAATGGCCGCCGCCTCCTCCTCAGGGAGGAGATTCACCGACTCCCCCATCAGGGCGCGGATACGGCGGGTCGGACCCGCGCCGCGGGTCACGGCCACAGCATCCGCCGCGTCCAGCGCTGGCCGTCGCGCAGGTAGCGCAGCCTGCGGTGGAAGCGGTCGGGGCCGCTGTCGCCCTGGAAGAACTCGGCCTCCTCGGCGCGCAGCACGTAGAGGGTGTGGCCGTCCGGTACGGCCAGCGGGTCGGTACCGACGATCTCGCGGGCGTGCGCGCGGGCCCGCTGGTACGCCGGATACGGGTCGGTCTCGGGGAGTTCGGCGCTCATCAGGCCGGTGAACCCGGCGGCGCGGGCCGCCTCGCTGCGGGCGAGGAAGTCCTCGCGCGCGGCCTGCCGGTCCAGTGCCGTGACGGGACCCGCGGCTCGGATCTGGCGGCCGTGCCGCGGCCAGTACCAGTTCAGCGCCGCATGGGGGTTGGCGGCCAGCTCCCGGCCCTTGCGGCTGGCGGCCTCGCTGGCGAAGACGAAGTCCAAGGCGCCCGCGTGGAGTTCGAAGCCGCGCAGCATCAGTACGCGGGACGAGGGGCGCCCGGCCGCGTCGGCGGTGCTGAGCGTCATCACATGCGGTTCCGGTACGCCGTCGTCGAGGGCGTCGGTGAGCCAGCCGGCGAACAGCTCTCCGGGCTCCGTCGGCGCCTGCCGGGGGTCGAACACCGGCAACGCTCCGGCCAACGCCGGTGTGCGGCGAAGTCGTTGGCGCAGCGCGTCGTGTTCCACTCTCGGTCCTCCCGGCTCCGGTACGCCTCGATCCTGCCACACCGGCCGCCAGGTATTTCTGATGGGCCATCAGCATTGAGTATTCGCATCCGAGCGGCTACGTTCCGCGACACCGCTGTCGCGAGACCGCGCGGCAGCCGAGGGACGCAGGGTGGTCACCATGGCCGAGGTCACCGCGGAGGCCCGCATCGCGGCTCCGGCAGCGCGCGTGTGGCGGCAGCTGACCGACTTCGCCGCGTACGGGCGGTGGAACGCCACGCACAGCGCCTTCCCCCGGGGCGGTCCGGATCCGCTGGCGGTCGGCGCGGTGTACGTGGAGAACATGAGGCTGATGGGCTTTCCGGCGGAAGTCACCTGGACCGTGGCCGAGTTGACGCCCGAGCGTGTGCTGTCCACCACCGGGACCGGGCCGATGGGCGTCAACCTCGCCATGCGGTACGAGCTGCACCCCGACGCCGACGAGACGACGGTCCGCGTCGCGGGCAGCTTCACCGGCGCCGCGGTGACGTTGATGGCAAGCCGGCTCAGTCAGTCGGCGACCGGCGCCCTGAACGAGAGCCTGCGCGAACTGGCGGTCCTGGTGGAGTGATCCACCGGGACCGCCGGTCGCGTCGTGCCGCGCGGCGGTGTCCGGACTACTGGTCGGCGGGTTCGTCGGCGAGGATCAGGTACAGCTTCTTGCGGGCGTCGTTGACGACCGCCATCGCCTTCTCCCGCTGGGCGGGGGTGCCGGTCGCCCAGACCTGGCGGAAGGCCTCGACCAGGCCGAAGCCCGCCTGCCTGATCTCGTTCATCGCCTCCCAGTCGACGCCCCGTCCGGCCTCCTCCCAGGGTGCGTCCGGTCCGCCCTCGGCTTCGGCGCGGCCCGCGTCGGTGAGGGTGAACAGCTTCTTGCCGCCCTCGGTCGCGCTCTCGATCAGGCCCTCGTCCTCCAGCAGTTGCAGCGTCGGGTAGACCGAGCCGGGGCTCGGCTTCCACGCGCCGCCGCTGCGCTCGCCGATCTCCTGGATCATCTCGTAGCCGTGCATCGGCCGGTCCTTGAGCAGCGCCAGGATCGACGCCCGCACATCACCGCGCCGGGCCCGGCCGCGCGGTCCGCCGCGGCCTCGGCCGTGACCCCATGGGCCGCCGCCGAACGGCGGGCCGAACGGACCGAAGGCGGCCCGCCGCTGCTCGAAGCCCTCGGCGCCCTGGGAGCGGCGGTCGCCGCCCGGTCCGCGGCGCTCTCGTCCGTGTCCGTATCCGTGGGAACGCATGGTCGCGCTCCTTTCTCTGCCGATGGGTGGGTTTGACGTGCGCGTATCACGCACGGGATCGCGGATCCTTCGTTGATCTGTCGCGATGCTTCAACGATATATCGGTGACTGTCGCTCGGCAAGCCCCTTGTGCCAGCTTCGGTGAATTGGCCGTATCCGCCGGGCGGTCGCGCCGGTACCGTCGCGATCATGAGGATCCGCATCGTCGACGCCTTCACCGCCCGCCCGTTCGCCGGCAATCCGGCCGGTGTCGTACTGCTCGGCGGGGACGGGTTCCCGCACGTGGACCGCATGCGCCAGGTGGCCGCCGAGGTCAACCTCCCGGAGACCGCCTTCGCCCATCGGCTGCCGCCCGGCGCACCGGCGGACTGGGCGCTGCGCTGGTTCACCCCGGTGACCGAGGTCGACATGTGCGGCCATGCCACCCTCGCGACCGCGCACATCCTGCTGAGCACCGGCAGCGCGAGCGGCACCATCCGCTTCACCACCCGCAGCGGCGTGCTACGCGCGGCGGCGGCCGACGACGGCGCGATCACCCTGGACTTCCCCACCGCCGAACTCACCGCGGTGGAGCCGCCCAGCGCACTGCCGCGGGCACTGGGCGCGCCGGTGCTCGGCGCGTACGACACCGGGCCGAACACCGGTGACCTGCTGGTAGAAATGCCCGACGAGGCTACGGTGCGCGGCCTGTCCCCCGACCTCGCGGCGATCGGAAACCTTCCGCACCGCGGCCTGATCGTCACCGCCGCCGCCGAGGACCGCAGCGGCGGCTACGACTTCGTCTCCCGGTTCTTCGGCCCGGCCGTGGGCATCCCCGAGGACCCGGTCACCGGCAGCGCCCACACCGCGCTCGCCCCGTTCTGGTCCGCGCGACTCGGCCGTACCGAACTGGCCGGCCTGCAGGCCTCCGCCCGCACCGGTCTGGTGCGCACCGCGCTGCACGGCGACCGCACGCTGCTCACCGGCCACGCGGTCACCGTCATCGAGGGCGAACTGTTGGCCTGACGCCTGTTCCGGGGCCGGGCCGGGGGGGCCGCTCACTTCGTCGGCAGCCAGCCCACCTTGCCCGCCAGCAGCACGAAGCCGACGAAGGCCACCGTGTCGATGAGCGCGTGCGCCGCCACCAGCGGCCCCACCCGGCCCCAACGGCGGTAGAGCAGCACGAAGATGACGCCCATCACCAGGTTGCCGACGAACCCGCCGATGCCCTGGTAGAGGTGGTACGACCCGCGCAGCAGCGCGCTCACCGCCATCGCCGCGCCCGGCCGCCAGCCCAACTGGTCCAGCCTGCGCAGCAGGTAGCCGACGACGATGACCTCCTCGACCACCGCGTTCTGCGCCGCCGCCGCGACCAGGACCGGAATCCGCCACCACACACCGGGCAGCGACTCCGGCACCACGGTGAGGTTGACCCCGGCCGCCCGGGCGCCCAGGTAGAGCGCCAGCCCGCTACCGCCGATGGCCGCCGCGACGAGCGCGCCCCACGACAGGTCGAACCGCGGGCGGCGCAGGTCGAAACCGATCGACCGCATGCCCACGCCCTCCCTGGCCAGCAGGTGCGCCACCAGCGCGACCGGGACCAGTGCGGTGCCCACGCTGAACAGCTGCCACGCCAGGTCCAGCCAGTGCCGCCCGGGCGCCTGGCTGCCGACCAGGGTGGCCGCCTGGTTCCGTAGCGCTCCGGGCTTGGTGACCGAGCCGACGAAACTGATCAGCGCGCTGACCGCGCTGGCGCCCAGCGAGAGGGCCAGTACCAGCAGGGTCTCGCTGCGCAGGGTGCGCGGGGCGAGGGCGGATCCGTCGGCCGGGTGCGAAGTGGAGGGCGTCACAGCACTCCCAACGCGGTCGGACCCCGTCGGGGTGCCCCCGGCCGCCTCGCAGTACTCTCCGTGCACGCATGCCTCCGTCTGTGCGATCCGCGCTCACCTGGCCGCTCGCACACGATAGGCGCTCAGCTCAACGGAAGCCCCGCTGGCCAGCTGTGCACCGGGTCGCCGGAGCGCATCAGTTCGCAGTAGCGGCGGGTCATCGCGGCCAGCGCCTTGTGTCGGTCCAGGCCCCGTTCCAGTGCGCGGTGGTAGGCGGCGGCCTGCCAGGAGGCGCCGTTGACCCGGCAGCGACAGCGCTCCTCGATCACCCCGAGGTAGCGGTCGCGGTCGGCGGGCGCCACGCCCCAGGCGTCGAGCCCGGCCGAGGCGAGCGGCAGCAGTTCGTCCTGCACCAGCCGTACGGCGGGGGTCCGGGTCAGGCCGCCGCGGCCGGGGCGCGGCCAGGTCAGTTCCGCCTCGATGCCCCGGCGGCAGGCGGTCTCGAAGTTCTCGGCGGCGGCGGAGAACGGCAGTCTGGTCCACACCGGACGCGAGGATTCGGCGAGGGCGCGGATCAGGCCGTAGTAGAAGGCGGCGTTGGCCACCACGTCGGTGACGGTGGGACCGGCGGGCATCACCCGGTTCTCCACCCGCAGATGCGGTACGCCGTCCACCACCGCGTACACCGGCCGGTTCCAGCGGTAGATGGTGCCGTTGTGCAGTTGCAGTTCCTTCAGCCGCGGTACGCCGCCCTCGTCCAGCACCCGAAGCGGGTCCTCGTCGTCGCAGATGGGCAGCAGGGAAGGGAAGTAGCGCACGTTCTCCGCGAACAGGTCGTAGGCGCTGCTGATCCACCGCTCGCCGAACCAGGTCAGCGGGCGCACCCCCTGCACGGTCAGCTCCTGCGGGCGGGTGTCGGTGGCCTGCTGGAAGAGCACCGGCCGGGTCTCCCGCCACAGTTCACGGCCGAACAGGAAGGGCGAGTTGGCGCCCAGCGCGATCTGCGGCCCGACCGCCGCCTGCGCCGCGTTCCACACGGCTGCGAAGCGGCCGGGCGTCACCTGCAGGTGCATCTGCATCGAGGTGGCCGCCGCCTCCGGGGCGATGGAGCCGGAGGTGCACGTGAGGTGCTCGACGCCCTCGATGTCCAAGGTGAGGTCCTCGCCGCGAGCCGCGAGGATGCGGTCGTTGAGCAGCCGGTAGCGGTCGACCCGGGAGAGGTTCGCCTGGACCAGGTCCTGTGCGCCGAGGGTCGGCAGAATTCCGATCATGACGATACTCGCGCCGACTTCCGCGGCTTTGCGGTCGGCATATCCAAGGCCTATCCGCAGTTCTTCCGCAAGTTGATCGAGGACCCGGCCGGAGAGCCGGTGCGGAGCGATGTTCACCTCGATGTTGAACTGCGCGAGTTCCGTCTGGAAATCCCGACTCGCGATGCGCTCCAGCACCTCTTCGTTCATCATGCGGGGCAGTCCGTCGGAATCCGCGAGATTCAATTCGATCTCCAGCCCCATCAGGTTGCGGGGCCGGTCGAAACGCCGTTCCTCCAGGAGTCGCTCCAGACCCGTCAGACACTGTTGCAGCTTGCGCCGGTACCGCTGCCGATCGGACAGGTCGAACCCGCTGGCCACGACCTTTTCTCCCATCGCAGGGTCCCTCCTCGTATGGGCCGTGCACCGATGATGCCCAGCACAGCGGATCCATAACGCCCAGCGTGCGCCCGGTGGACGCCGGGCGCACGCTTCAGCCGTTCCGGCACATTCCGTTGGCATACGAAGCCGTCCAGCCCAACGGGCACAACCCGCCAGGAAAATCATGTGCGGGAACCAGCCAACCGCGCAGCCATTGTTGTGCCAGCGTATCGCCGCTATGCTGCTCAAGAATGACTCTGAATAGCGCGATGGAACGGCTTGATACAGCCTTGCCCCTACTACCGCAACCCGGTAGCCGAATCGCCGGGCGAACACGTTTCGTATAAACTTCGCGCACAGGCAGAGACTCCACGACCCGCCGGTTGCGCCCCCGCGCACATCCAGGCCACGGGAAGAACTCTGCATGCCACCGCCGGAACCGGACATCCCGCGCCCCCACGGGTGGGGTGCCCGGCCGACGATGCCTCGTTACACCGCGTAGTACAACAGCACCGCACCGTACACAGCGCCGTCCGCACCGCGTCCTGCACCACCCTGTCTCCAGCGAGAGGCGACCCACCATGCCGCTGCATGTCCCTCCGGCCCCCGCGCCCGCTCTGCGCAGCGTCCTCGCGGCCCTTGCTTCGCCACTGGCGGTCCGCGCCGCCAGTACGCCCGCCCTGCGCACCTCCGCCGGTCCGCTGGTGCCCGAACACCCGCTTCCGGTCCATCTGCTGCATCCGGCGGCGGCGAGCGACGCGATGCCACGGGCCCGGCTGACCGGGTGGCGGTTCCTGGTCCGCGGCGGCGACCAGGTGGTGGCGGCGGCCGAGACCATGATCACCCCGGACGGCTGGGCGTTCTCGCACTTCTGCGAGGGGCCTTTCCTCGCCTCCACCGAGCACGCGCTACGGCAGGCGGAGCCGCTGCCGTCCGCGTACCAGCCGCGCCTGCTGTCCATCCCCGGGCTGTACATGCTCTGCCTGTGGCTGCACGGCGATGTCGCGGACGGCGACGACGCACAGCCCGCCCCGGCGGACGTACTGATTCCGCTGGCTCCGGCACCGCCGGGCATCGCGGCGCACCGGCCCTACCGGGTGGCGGACCTGGTACCGGTGCTCACCCACCGGATCCGTCCGGTGCCGCTGCTCGGCAGCGGGGTCTAGCGGAACGCACCGCCGCGAACCGTGCGCCCCCGGCCGGATGCCGGGGGCGCACGGTTCGCGGTGGGTGGCGCGTTGCGGTGGTGCGCTGAACCGGAACGTGCGCCGTGACGTATCCAGTGACGCGGACCGTCCCGGTGGTGGCGGATCCGGCGGCAACCGCCCGGGCGGGTGACGCGTCCCCAACTGTTGAGGAGAGCTGAGCCGAAATCCCTGCGGAACCAGGCCCGTAGGGCAAGACTGGACCCGACCGAACCGAAACGGGGGGGCGGCCATGAGCACGGTAGACCACCGATCCAGCCGCACAGCAGACCAATCGCAGCGAAAGACCACGTCAATGTGCCAGCACCAGCCTCAGTGCCCATCCGCGGACTCCGCCGACCGGGAGGCCGCCCACCTTGTGGCCCACCATCCGGAACAGGGCTGGAGCCTGCTGTGCAACGGCGTCCTGCTCTTCGAGGACACCGGTGAGCTGCTGCCGGACGGCCAGATCATCGCTCCGCACCGGCCGCTGGACGCCGCAGACATCGCCACCGCGGCCTGATCGCACGCCGCGAACCGGAGCGGTGGATCAGCGCCGCTCCGGTCCCACGGTCTTCGATCAGGCCTCGTACTCGTCCAGCGGCGGGCACGAGCAGACCAGGTTGCGGTCGCCGTACGCGCCGTCGATCCGCCGTACCGGCGGCCAGTACTTGTCGGCCGCCGACACCCCGGCCGGGAAGACGGCCTCCTCGCGGGTGTACGGGTGGTTCCAGGTGCGGGTGAGGGTGGCCGCGGTGTGCGGCGCGTTGCGCAGCGGGTTGTCATCCGCGGGCCACTGACCGGAGCCGACCCGGTCGATCTCACTGCGAATCGCGATCATCGCCGCACAGAACCGGTCGAGTTCCGTTAGGTCCTCGCTCTCGGTGGGCTCGATCATCAGCGTCCCGGCCACCGGGAACGACATGGTCGGCGCGTGGAACCCGTAGTCGATCAGGCGCTTGGCGATGTCGTCGACGGTCACCCCGGTCGCCTTGGTGATCGGCCGCAGGTCGATGATGCACTCGTGGGCGACCAGTCCGCCGGGCCCGGTGTACAGCACCGGGTAGTACGCGGCCAGCCGCTTGGCCACGTAGTTGGCGCTGAGCACCGCGACCTGGGTGGCGCGGCGCAGCCCCGCACCGCCCATCAGCCGCACGTACGCCCAGGAGATCGGCAGGATGCCCGCCGAACCCCACGGCGCCGCGGAGATCGGCCCAACTCCGGTGGCGGGACCGGCGGTTGGCTGGAGCGGGTGGTTCGGCAGGTAGGGGGCGAGGTGCGCGCGCACCGCCACCGGGCCGACACCGGGACCGCCGCCGCCGTGCGGGATGCAGAAGGTCTTGTGCAGGTTCAGGTGCGAGACGTCGGCACCGAAACTGCCCGGCTGGGCGAGCCCGACCAGCGCGTTGAGGTTGGCGCCGTCGACGTAGACCTGGCCGCCCGCCTCGTGCACGGTGGCGCACACATCGGCGATGTTGTCCTCGAACACCCCGTGCGTGGACGGGTAGGTGACCATCAGAACGGCCAGCTCCGAACGGTACTGGTCGATCTTGGCATGCAGATCGTCCAGGTCCACGTCGCCGTCGGTGCTGGTCTTGACCACCACGACCCTCATCCCGGCCATCACGGCGCTGGCCGCGTTGGTGCCGTGGGCGGAGGACGGGATCAGGCAGACCGTGCGCTGGGCGTCGCCGTTGGCGCGGTGGTACGCGCGCACCGCCAGCAGACCGGCAAGCTCGCCCTGCGAACCGGCGTTGGGCTGGATGCTCACCTTGTCGTAGCCGGTGATCTCGGCCAGTCGCTCCTCCAGCTCGCGGATGAGCGTGGTGTAGCCCTCCGCCTGCTCGATCGGGGCGAACGGGTGCAGCGCGCCGAACTCCGGCCAGGTGACCGGCTCCATCTCGGTGGTCGCGTTGAGCTTCATCGTGCAGGAGCCCAGCGGGATCATGCCGCGGTCCAGCGCGTAGTCGCGGTCGGCGAGGCGGCGCAGGTAGCGCAGCATCGCGGTCTCGGAGCGGTGCTGGTGGAAGACCGGATGGGTCAGGTAGTCGGCCTCGCGCAGCAGTCCGGTCGGCAGCGCGTCCGCGGTGGTCCCGTCGAGCGCGTCGATGTCGTTGCCCACCACGCCGAACGCGTCCCAGACGGCCGTCAGTTGGGCCCGGTCGGTGGTCTCGTCGCAGGCGACGCCGACCAGGTCGGCGTCCACCTGCCGCAGGTTGATCCCGGCCCGGCGGGCGGCGGCGACCACCTCGGCGGCGCGGCCGGGGACCCGGGCGGTGACGGTGTCGAAGAACCTGCCGTGCAGCACCTCGACGCCGCCGGCCCGCAGCCCCTCGGCGAGCACCGCGGCCTGGCGGTGCACCCGGCGGCCGATCGCCGCCAGGCCCTCGGGACCGTGGTAGACGGCGTACATCCCGGCCATCACGGCGAGCAGCACCTGCGCCGTGCAGATGTTGCTCGTCGCCTTCTCCCGACGGATGTGCTGCTCACGGGTCTGCAGCGCCAGCCGGTACGCCTTGTTGCCGTCCGCGTCCACCGAGACGCCGACCAGGCGGCCGGGCAGGCTGCGCGCGTGACTGGCACGCACCGCCATGTACCCGGCGTGCGGGCCGCCGAAGCCCATGGGCACGCCGAACCGCTGGCTGCTGCCGACCGCGATGTCGGCGCCCAGCTCGCCGGGCGAGGTGAGCAGGGTCAGCGCCAGCAGATCGGCGGCCACGGTGACGATCGCGCCGAGTTCGTGCGCCCGCTCGATGACCGGCCGCAGATCGCGCACCGCGCCGGAGGCACCCGGGTACTGCAACAGCACGCCGAACACGCCGCGCTGGGCGATCTCGTCGGGGATCCCGGCCGACAGGTCGGCGACGACCACCTCGACTCCGGTCGGCTCCGCACGGGTCCGGAGCACCGCGGTGGTCTGCGGGAAGCAGTCGGCGTCCACCAGGAAGACGCCGCCCTTGACCTTGCCGACCCGTCGGGCCAGCGCCATCGCCTCGGCGGCGGCGGTGCCCTCGTCCAGCAGCGAGGCGCCGGAGGTGGGCAGTCCGGTCAGGTCGGCGACAACGGTCTGGAAGTTGAGCAGCGCTTCCAGCCGCCCCTGCGAGATCTCCGGCTGGTACGGGGTGTACGCGGTGTACCAGGCCGGGTTCTCCAGCACGTTGCGCAGGATCACCGGCGGGGTGAAGGTGCCGTAGTAGCCCAGGCCGATCATCGGGGCCAGCACCTGGTTGCGGTCGGCGAGCGAGCGCAGCTCGGCCAGTACCTCGGCCTCGGTACGGGCGTCCGGCAGGCGCAGCGCCTCAAGGCTCTTGATGGTGTCGGGTACGGCTGCCGCGGTCAGCTCGTCCAGCGAGCCGTAGCCGACCTGAGCGAGCATCTTGGCCTGGGCGCCGGGGTCGGGGCCGATGTGGCGCTGCTCGAAGGGGGTGCCGCGCTCCAGCTCGGCGAGGGGGATGCGGTGGGCGGTCATCTTAGGGAGGCCTCCTGGTCGGTGTGCGACCTAGTGAGGGGCACCACGGCGTGGGTGCCCTGTCGGCCTCCCCCTCTGTCATCGACCTGAGAGCTTCACCGCGGCCGCCGAGGCGGTGCGGCTTTCACCGTCGGTGAGGACGGAGACCGCCCCGGTCCGAACACGCACCGAGTCAGCTCGCCCTGCTTTCCAGAGTGACCTCGTCCGCGCGGTACGGATGCCTGAGAGATTCCGGGGAGGGTTTGCTCCTTCGGCGCCTGGCGACGGCTTGCGATGTCGTCAGGACTCTCCCGCACAGGGTCAGCGGCCACTTGCCACCCTACCAGCGCAGTCGTCGCAAACCGATGGCCCTCGAATGGTCCTTCGACCGGACTTGGCCGCCCTCTCGATTCGACACGCCCCGGAATGTGGCTTTTCGTGAAGGTGTTGGACCTCCCCCCCTGGCTTCAGGGCGCGGGAGGTGCCCCCTCCGTCGCCTGGCGGGCATGGGAGGGGCCCCTTCGACCACATGGAGGGATCGTGCAGACCGATATCGATCCGCGGAGCCTGATCGGCCGTAAGGCGTTCGACCGCAACGGCGTGAAGATCGGCACGGTGGACGAGGTGTACCTGGACGACGCGACCGGCGAACCGGAGTGGGCCGCGGTGCGCACCGGGCTGTTCGGCCGCGACGCGTTCGTCCCGTTGGAGCCCAGCGAGCTGGAGGGCGAGTCGCTGATGGTGCCGTTCGACAAGGCCCTGGTCAAGGGCGCCCCGGACTTCGGCGTCGGCCGCCATCTCTCCCCCGAGCAGGAACTCCAGCTCTACCACCACTACGGCCTGGAGGTGCCGCCTCCGGGGCCAGAGGCGAGACCTCCCGGCGACACCGACTTCGGCCGCGTCGCGGGCGATGACGCCCAGGACTGACCCGCCGGTCACCGGTCACGGCGGATCCACCGGGCTCCCGGACACCAGCGGCAACGGCTCGGCGGGCGCCAGCAGCGGATCGTCCACCGCGAAGGTGCGCACCCGGCCCGGCTCGCCGCCCGGTACCTCGAAGCGGACGGTGACCCGGCCGACCCCGCTGCCCTGCACCCATCCGGCGCCGAACTCGGTGTGCGTCACGTCCTGGCCGGGTCTCCAGCGGTGGACGTCCGGGTGCGGTATCGGTTCCGGGCGCACCGGCGCCGTCTCGGCGGACTCCGGCTCGGCCCGGCCGTCCTCCTGGACCTGGGCGAAGAGGTCCTCCTGGGTGAAGTCGGCGAGGCCCGCCACCCCGACGCCCAGCAGCCGCACCCCTCCGGTGGTGTCCACCGCCTCGATCAGCCGTCCGGCGGTCTCCCTGACGACCAGCGGATCATCGGTGGGCGCGCGCAGCGTCTCGGAGCGGGTGAGCGTGGTGAAGTCGTAGCGGCGCACCTTGAGCACGACGGTGCGACCGGAGCGGCCCGCGGAGCGCAGCCGCTGGACGCAGCGGTCCGCCAGCCGACCGACCTCGGCCCGCACCCGGGCCCGGTCGGTGAGGTCCACGTCGAAGGTGTCCTCCACGGAGACCGACTTCACGTCGCGGTCGGCCACCACCGGCCGGTCGTCCTGCCCGGTGGCCATGGCGTACAGCGAGGCGCCGTGCGCCTTTCCGAGCAGCCGGACCAGTTCGGCCTCGCCCGCCTCGGCGACCTCCGCGACCGTGGTGATACCGGCCCGCCGCAGGTGCTCGGCGGTGGCCGGGCCCACGCCCCACAGGGTGCGCACCGTCTTGGGGCCGAGGAAGTCCTCTTCCGTGCCGGGTTCGATCACCACCAGGCCGTTGGGCTTGGCGGCATCAGAACCGATCTTGGCCAGCAGTTTGGAGCTGGCCAGCCCGACCGAGGCGGTCAGCCCGGTGGCCGCCGTGATGTCCGCCCGCAGCCGTTCGGCGACCCCGCGCAGCCCGGCCGCCAGCTCGGACTCCGGCAGGGCGCGCAGCCGCTCACCGCACTCGCCCGCGGCCAGGTCGACGAACGCCTCGTCCAGGCTGAGCGGCTCCACCAGCGGCGACAGCTGGTGCAGCAGGCCCATGACCGTGTCACTCACCTGGCGGTACAGCCCGAATCTGGGTGTCAGATAGGCCGCGTTCGGGCACAGCCGCCTGGCCTGTGCCATCGCCATCGCGGAGTGCACCCCGTACACCCGCGCCTCGTACGAGGCCGTGGAGACCACACCGCGTGGTCCCAGGCCGCCGACCACCACCGGCTTTCCTCGCAGGCTCGGCTTGGCCGCCTGCTCCACCGCGGCGAAGAAGGCGTCCATGTCGAGATGCAGGATCGTCGGCGTGTTCCTCACAGCCACTGATGCTGCCGTATGACACCGACATCCGCCGTACACGTGTACGGCAGCGTGGGCGGTGTGGGAGCGGTCAGCCCGCGCGGTGGCGGCGGCGGGCCAGTTCGTCCTCGGGGTTGTGCCCGACCAGGGTCTCGCCGGTGTCCACCCGCTCGCCGTGCAGTTGGGCGAGGCTGCTCTCCACGTCCCGCCAGACCACGCCGACCGCGATACCGAAGACGCCCTGGCCGCCCTGGAGCAGGCTCACCACCTCGTCCGGCGAGGTGCACTCGTAGACCGTGGCCCCGTCGCACATCAGCGTGGTGCGGACCGCGTCCGCCTCGGCCCAGGTACTGAGATAGCGCACCGCGGTCCGGATGTTCTGCAGCGCGACGCCGGTGTCCAGCAGCCGCTTGACGATTTTGAGGACGACGACGTCACGGAAGCTGTAAAGTCGCTGGGTTCCGGAGCCATAGGCGGGCCGGATGCTGGGCTCGACCAGACCGGTGCGGGCCCAGTAGTCCAGTTGCCGGTAGGTGATCCCGGCCGCCGCGCAGGCCGTGGGGCCCCGGTAGCCGACGCTCTCGGTCTCGCGCTCCGCCCCCGTGGCACCCTCGTCCGCCCTGCGGTGCGTGGTACGGGACACGGCCCCGTGGACCGGAAACGCACCGCCCGCGGCCGCCCCGTCGCCGGTGCTTCTCACGCCGACCTCCGTCCCTTCACATCCCGGAGCACACAGGTACGCGGCCCTGCCCGCCACGGATGCGCGGGGACACGGCACTGCACCCTCCAGGACTTTCCCACTCGACGGTAGGGAGTCACTCGGAGTGCGTCAACGATCGCCACACTCGGCACGCCGAGTGATTTCCACCCCAAGAGTGGTTTCGCGTGCCCTCTCGGCGGGAAAGGCTAGCCGAATGGCCTGAACAGCCCCCGCCGGGTCACTGGTTGCTGGTACCGAAGTCCTCCGGAGAGATCTGGTCGAGGAACTCGCGGAACTTCTCGACCTCGTCCTCCTGCTCGTCGGGGATGGCGATCCCCGCGTCGTCCAGGACACCGTCGCTGCCGAAGATCGGCGTTCCGGTGCGCAGCGCGAGCGCTATGGCGTCGGACGGCCGTGCGCTCACCTCGACCCCGCTGGCGAACACCAGCTCCGCGTAGAACACGCCCTCCCTCAGGTCCGTGATCCGCACCTCGGTGAGCTGCTGGCCCACCGCGTCGAGAACGTCCTTGAAGAGGTCGTGGGTCAATGGGCGCGCGGGCGTCATGCCCTGCTGGGCGAAGGCGATCGCGGTCGCCTCCCCCGGACCGATCCAGATGGGCAGGTACCGGTCCCCGCCCACCTCGCGCAGCAGCACGATCGGCTGGTTGGAGGGCATTTCCACCCGGACACCCACGACATCGAGCTCATTCACACAGCAACCCTAGGCCGTTACCGAAGACTTTGGGTAGTCGGGCATTCCGGCCCTCGGCACGGACCGCCCACCCGCTGGCCGAAACATTTCGCCGGTGACCAGGTCATACGCGGTTACCCCCGGGTCAGCCGCCCGCTGCCGGATCTCGGTCAGATCTGCCGGACCCGCAGCGCCGACTGGACGAGTGCGGCGTGCAGCCGCACCGACAAGGTGGCCAGCTCCCGCGCCGTCGCCTCGGCATGCGCCCTGGTCTGCGGGTTGCGGTGCCGCCGCAACGGCGCGACCACCTGCTCCACCAGGCTGACCTGGCGCTCCGCGGCGGCCTTGACGGCCCGCAGATGGCGCGGCTCCAGCCCGTATCCGCCCAGGTCCCGGATGAGCTTGGCGATGGTGACCGCCTCCGCGTCGTACTCACCGTCCGCGTCCGGCTCGATCAGGCCGTACGACGCCCAGCCGTCCAGCGCCTCCTCGCCGACACCGGAGGCGGCCAGCAGTTCCTCCCGGCCGATCCGTGGACCGCCGCCGGGCCGCTCCGCACCGGCGTCCAGCAGGTCCACCGGCTCCGCGGGACCCGGCAGGGCGACCTGCTCACCCGCGTCCAGCGCGTCGAGGTACTCCCTGATCACCTTCAACGGAAGGTAGTGGTCACGCTGCAACCGCAGCACCTGAGCCAGCCGTTCCACATCGCGCACGCCGAACTTCCGGTACCCGGAGGGCGTGCGCTGCGGCTCCACCAGGCCCTCCGCCTCCAGGAAGCGGATCTTCGAGATGGTGACCTCGGGAAACTCGTCCCGCAGCAGCGCGAGCACCGCTCCGATGCTCATCAGCCGCCCGTCCGTGGCGGCGGTGCCGTTACCGGCACCGCCCGGCGGTGTACGCAGCATGAACCTTCCCCTTGCGGGTGTGCGGGTCAGTAGCTCCGCTGGTTCGTGTAGAAGACCAGCCGGTACTTGCCGATCTGCACTTCGTCCCCGTTGTTGAGCGCAACGGAGTCGATCGGCTCACGGTTCACATACGTCCCGTTCAGGCTGCCGACGTCGGCCACGCTGAACCCGCCGCCCGCTCCCCGGCGGAACTCGACGTGCCGCCGCGAGACCGTCACGTCGTCCAGGAAGATGTCGCTCTGCGGGTGCCGTCCGGCCGTGGTGACCTCGCTGTCCAGCAGGAACCGGCTGCCGGAGTTGGGGCCGCGCTTGACCACCAGCAGCGCGGAGCCGGGCGGCAGCGCCTCCACCGCGGCCTGCGCCTCCGGAGTCAGCCACGGCAGCGCCGTCTGACCGGTCACCTCGGCCTCGTAGGCCTCCAGGCCGGAGATCGAGATGGTGGAGGTGGTCTCGGAGGAGCGCTCCGCCGCGGCACCGCCGCGCAGCGGCGCACCGCAGTTGGAGCAGAAGCGGCTCGCCTCCGCGTTCTGGTGTCCGCACCTCGTACACACCGGCAAGGACGCCATGGGCTGAGCCTCCTGCCGCGGCTGGCCCGCGGGAACGTTCGACGCATACGGGTCGGAGGAGAACCCTCCACCCATACCTGAGGTCGATGGTTCCTGGAAACCTATGCGGCCCGACGCGGCAGGGTCAACAGATACCGGCCCATGACCGCCCGTGTCGCCACCCGGGGCAACCGACTCGTCGCGGAAGAGCGGACGTTCCTGGCCCGTCCCCTCACCCTGCGCCTGACGGGACGCCCGGTGACGCGCCGTAGCCGGGTCACCCGCCTGCCGTGCGCGCCTGCCGAACAACTTCTCAAACAACTTCACGGGCGATTCCCCTTGAAAGAAACAGACCCGCCCGTGGGGCAGGACGAACCCTCGCAACACCGACCGGCCGTTCCGGTCACCCGGACAACGAACCAGGTCACTCCACAGTTTCCACCACGCACCGCCCCATCGGTACGCCGCCCCCTCGCGCCGTCCACCCCTCCCCAGCTGCGCTCCATCTCCCCCCGCCTCACTGGCCTGACGACCGAGCGTAGTCAGGCTGTTTCACCGATCGCAAGGCGTCCACGACGATCTTCTGCGACGCCACGACGGATACCGTAGCCTGCTCCTTCTGCAAGGTCTGGACCACGCCACCGGGGATGTTCAACGCCGGTTGCAGGTCAGGCGGATTGCCGATCACCTTGAACACGTACGGTGGCGACAGTTGGTGCCCGTCGACCGACACACCTCCCGCGGCGTCGGTGAAGTACGTACCCGCCACCGCCCGTACGTCGTTGATCTGCACCGCCTCCGCACCCGCGGCCCGCAGCTCCTGCAACGCGTCCAGCAGTTCGTCCGCGGAGACGGCGCCGCCGGACGGCCGGATGGTCATAGTGATGCCGGGCCCCTGGGCGGCCACCGTGCCCGCCAGCACGCCCAGTTGCTGCGCCTTCTGGTAGGTCTGCTTCTGCGCCTCGGCGGCCTGGTTCGAGCTGGTCTGCAACTCGGTGCGCTGATTGTCCAGACCGCGCTTCTCGTCCTCCAGGCGCTGGGTCCTGGCGTCGAGTTCGGACAGGATCCGCACCAGGTCCTCCTGGCGGGCACCGCGCAGCACCCCGTTGTCGCTGGCGGTACGGACCTGGATGGCGAGTCCGAGGCCCAGCGCGAACAGCAGCAGCGCGAAGATGAGTTGGGCACGGGTGAAGCGCGGCGGCCACAGCCCGTTCGCCAGCCGCCGCAGACCGGTGGCCTGCCCGTCGCCCCCGGCGGACTTCTCCGACTCGGCCCGTACGTCATGCTCCGGTTCCGCTTCCGGACCGGGCGTCGGCGTCTCCTCGGACACCGACTCCGGCGGCAGCGGCCGACGCTCCGGCTGCTCCTCCGGTTGCTCCTTGGGCCGCTCGTTGTCGCTCATCGCCGCCTCACGCCCGGAACACATGGCGGCGGATGGCCGCCGCGTTGGAGAAGATGCGGATGCCGAGCACCACGACCACGCCGGTGGACAACTGGGAGCCGACGCCGAGCTTGTCGCCGAGGAACACGATCAGCGCGGCGACCACGACGTTCGACAGGAACGACACCACGAAGACCTTGTCGTCGAAGATCCCGTCGAGCATCGCGCGCACCCCGCCGAACACCGCGTCCAGCGCCGCGACCACGGCGATCGGCAGATAGGGCTCCACCGCCGACGGCACAACGGGCCGCAGCACCAGCCCGACCACGACTCCGACGACGAGCCCCAATACGGCGATCACTTCTTGCCCTTCCCTGTCTGCGCGGTACCCGAGCCGCCGCTACCCGCGACCGGCGTCGCGATGCGCACCGCCACGCTCGGGGCCGCGGGCAGCCGCACCTCGTTCCTGACCGAAATGCTGGTACGGATGCCGTAGTTCTGCTGCAGCACACGCAAGTACTGACCGTCCGGGCTGCCCTGGAAGGACGCGCTCAGCCGCGGCCCGTCACCGACCGCGAGCACGGTGTAGGGAGGCACCAGCGGTTTGTTGTCGACCAGTATCGCCTCACCGGCGGCGCGGATCGCGGACAACGCGGTCAGCCGCTGCCCGTTGATGGAGACCGCCTCCGCACCGGACTGCCACAGTCCGTTGACCACCCGCTGCAGATCCCGGTCACGCACCCGGCCGGTGTCGGAGAAACCGCTGGTCTCCCGCGGCCCGGAACCGCTGCTCGCGGAGGCTTCCCTGGCGTCGTCCACGACCAGTTGGACACCGGGCCCGCTGACCGACGTCGCACCGGAGAGCAGGCCCATCAGATCCGCGTTGTCCCTGCCGTGCCGGGGCAGCGCGTTCCGCTGCTGCGACTCGACCTGGCCGCGCAGGGTGTTCACGTCCTTCTGCAACTGGTCGGTGCCACGGGTTTCGGTGCCGATGCGGTTGATCAGCTCCTGGCGCTCCTTGGCCAGGGTGGGCGCGGCGTACTGCGCCTGGGCGGCGCCGAGCGTGATCACCAGGGCGACGACCACCAGCCCGGCGGCGAACACGGCCCGGGCGCGGGTGGTGCTCGGCAGCCGGGAGCGGCCGGTCTGCCCACGGCGGGCGGCGGCCTCGGCGTAACCGTCGTCCAGGCTGTGCTCCATGATGTTGGTCAGCAGCGACATGGAGGCATCACGGCGCGGTGGCGGCGTCGGGGTGCTCCGAACGGGGGGCTGCTGCGGCATGCCGCACATCGTCGCACGTCGCACCGACACTTCTCGAACGGCCCCCGTACGACGCGCCGTTCGACTCCACGTCACAGCGGGCGACGCACACGCGCGGCGATGAACCACACACGTACCGCACGCGTCGCCGCCCCAAAGGAGCGGCGACGCGGCGTACGGCCGGAAATCAGCGTCCGGCGCTGTCCACCACCGCGGACCACTCGTCCAACAGTGCCTGGGCGGAGGCATCGTCCGGCCCTTCCGCCCACAGCCTGGTCACCGCCTCCGCCGGGTCGGGCAGCACCAGCACCCAGCGGCCGTCCGACTCCACCACCCGCACCCCGTCAGTCGTGTCGACGAAGCGATCGCCCGCCTCCTCCACGACACGCCGCATGACCATGCCCTTGACCGCCCACGGAGTGGCCAGGTCCCGCTTGAGCACATGCGCCCGCGGGATGCGCGCGTCGATCTGACTGAGAGTGAGCTGGGTGCGGGCGACCAGGCCGACCAGCCGTACGAAGGCGGCGGCCCCGTCGAAGACGCTGCTGAACTCCGGGATGATCAGACCCCCGCGTCCATCACCGCCGAAGATCGTGGACTCCACCCGGCCGACCCGGGTCAGGTCGTCGGGCGAGGTGGTGGTCCACTCGACCTGCGTGCCGTGGTACGCGGCGACCTGCTCCGCGATCCGGGTCGTGGTCACCGGCAGCGCCACCCGCCCGCTGCGCCGCTCCGCCGCGACAAGGTCCAGCATGACCAGCAGCGCGCGGTCGTCCTCCACGATCCTGCCGCGCTCGTCCACCAGCGAGATCCGCTCACCGACCGGGTCGAAGCGCACCCCGAACGCGGCCCTGGAGGAGGCGACGATCTCGCCCAGCCGGATCAGTCCCGACCTGCGTTCGTCCGCGGTCTCGGTCGGTCGTGCCTCGTCCAGACCGGGGTTGATGGTCAGCGCGTCGACACCGAGGCGACCGAGCAGGTTGGGCAGCACGATTCCCGCACTGCCGTTCGCGGCGTCCACCACGACCTTCAGCCCGGCCTCGCGCACCCCGTTGGTGTCCACCGCCCGCAGCAGCGCGCCGGTGTACGAGTCGAAGACGCTGGACGGGAACGTCAGGTCGCCGATCTCACCGGGGAAGGCCCGACGGTACTCCTGGCGGGCGAACACCCGGTCGAGCTTGCGCTGCCCGGCCTGGGAGAGGTCCGCGCCCCGCTCGTCAAAGAACATGATGTCGACCGAGTCCGGCACCCCCGGGGTGGTACGGATCATCACTCCGCCCGCGCTGCCGCGCGCCGTCTGCTGCCGGGCCACCGGCATCGGCACGTTCTCAAGGTCGCGCACATCGATGGCGCTGGCCTGCAGGGCGGAGATGACGGCACGTTTCAGCGCCCGCGCGCCACGGGAGTGGTCACGGGCCGTGGTGACCGTCGAGCCCTTCTTGAGGGTGGTGGCGTACGCGCCCGCCAGCCGCACCGCCAGCTCCGGGGTGATCTCCACGTTCAGGATCCCGGAGACACCGCGCGCGCCGAACAGATGCGCCTGCCCGCGGGACTCCCAGATCACCGACGTGTTGACGAAGGCGCCCGCCTCGATGGTCTTGAACGGGTACACCCGAACGTTGCCCGCGATGATCGACTCCTCGCCGATCAGGCACTCGTCACCGATCACCGCCCCGTCGTCGATCCGTGCCGCGCGCATCACATCGGTGTTCTTCCCGACGACACAACCACGCAGATTCGTCTGCGGGCCGATGTACACGTTGTCGTGCACCACCGCCTTGTGCAGGAAGGCGCCGCTCTTCACCACGACGTTCGACCCGATCACGGTGTGCTCGCGGATTTCGGTGCCCGCCTCCACCTTCGCGTAGTCGCCAATGTAGAGCGGGCCGCGCAGCACGGCGTCCGGGTGCACCTCCGCGCCTTCTGCCGCCCACACCCCGGGGGAGATCTCGAACCCTTCGATCTCGACGTCGACGCGGCCTTCGAGAACATCCGCCTGGGCCTTGACGTAGCTCTCGTGGGTGCCGACGTCCTCCCAGTAGCCCTCGGCGATGAAGCCGTAAATGGGCTTGCCTTCCTTCATCAACTGCGGGAAGACATCCCCCGACCAGTCGACCGGCACGTCCGGCTCCACGTAGTCGAACACTTCCGGTTCCATCACGTAGATGCCGGTGTTCACGGTGTCCGAGAAGACCTGCCCCCAGGTCGGCTTCTCCAGGAAGCGCTCGACCTTGCCCTCCTCGTCCACGATCGTGATGCCGAATTCCAGCGGATTCGGCACCCGGGTCAGGCACACCGTGACCAGCGCACCCTTTTCCCGGTGAAAGTTGATGAGTTCGGTCAGGTCGAAATCGGTCAGAGCGTCTCCCGAGATGACCAGGAACGCGTCGTCCTTGAGTGCTTCTTCCGCGTTCTTGACACTTCCCGCGGTGCCGAGTGGCTTCTCCTCATGGGCATAGGTCAGATCCATGCCCAGTTCCTCGCCGTCGCCGAAGTAGTTCTTGACCAGCGACGCGAGAAATTGCACCGTCACCACGGTCTCGTTCAGACCGTGCCGCTTGAGCAGCCGCAGCACATGCTCCATGATCGGCCGGTTCACCACCGGCAGGAGCGGCTTGGGCATGCTGGAGGTCATGGGGCGAAGGCGGGTACCCTCACCACCGGCCATCACGACGGCCTTCATGTCGGAAGTGTCCTCCTCGAAGAGACGACATTCTCGCCGACTTCACCCGTCCAGATGACCCGTGGGTCCAGCGCTTTTCGGCGTTGGTCCGCCGCTCGGGCACCCGGCCTCGTGCACGCCTGGCGGGTGGTGGGCTCAGTCGGCCGTGGCGTCCGCCCTGACGAGTCGGCGGACCTGAACCACGTAGAGGATTCCTGCCCACCAGTACAGGGTTGTACCCCATCCGGCGAACGCCCATCCGAAAATAGCAGCGAGCGTGTGCAACCACCCGTTGCCCTCGCTCAGCAGCAGGAGCGGAAAGGCGTACATGAGGTTGAAAGTTGCCGCTTTCCCCAGAAAGTTCACCTGCGGCGGACCGTAGCCGTGCCGGCGCAGCACCAGCACCGCCACGCCGAGCATCAACTCACGGGCGACCAGGGCGCCGGTCAGCCACCACGGCAGGATCTCCCGCCAGGTCAGACCGACAAGAGTGGACAGGACGTACAGCCGGTCGGCGGCCGGGTCGAGGATGCGGCCGAGACTGCTGATCTGGTTCCACCGCCGGGCGAGCTTGCCGTCCAGATAGTCACTGATGCCGCTCAGCGCCAGAACCAGCAGGGCCCACCCGTCATGGTTCGGCCCGCCGAACGTCGGCCAGAGGATCAGCCACAGGAACACCGGCACACCGACGAGACGCGCCATGCTGAGGATGTTGGGGATGGTGAGGACGCGGTCAGTCTGCACCCGTGTCTCCTGGACCTCCACCCGCAGTGCCTCCTGTTGTAAGTCCGGTACCGGTCAGTAGCGGTAAGCGGCGCCCGTCGCCTGGTCCATGCGGGTGACGCAGGCCCTGTGAACGAACGTAACGAGATGTGTCCTGACCTTACCGGGACGCGGTCGGGCCCAGTGCATAGGGGGCGCGGTGGACTGCACTCCGGGCGGCTCCAGGAACGCGAAGGGGCCTCTCCCCGGGTCGATGACCGGGGAGAGGCCCCTTTTCGCAATAA
>JBAGJY010000015.1:0-176870 GCA_037034305.1 Streptomyces sp. PLK1-5 | reverse complement strand
TAGCCGGTTACTGAGTCTGTAGCCGTGGTGTCGTCAAGCGGAGTCTGATGGCGGCAAGGCGTCCGTCGATGAGGTTGCTGCGGTAGTGGATCTGGCGGAGGCCCATGCGTAGCGCCCTCATCAGGTGGCCGGGGTCGGTGAAGGCGGTGTTGGCCTGGCTGCTGCGTCGCAGCGGTGACTACGCAACCGCCGCCCCAGGGGGGCCACCCTCCTCACGAGGAACAGCACGGATCTCCGCCTACCCGCCACCCGGCGTGTCAGGGCGCGGTGGCGAACTCCAGCGTCGCCTGTGCGAGGTCGTTGAGGAACCGGCCACGGTCGAAGGCGTCATCGTCGGCCGTGCCCGGCGGAGGCATATGCATGAAGCTGAAGTGACCGGCTTTCGGCACGACGCGAAGGTCGACTTCGGCCGGTGCGCTCTTCAAGTGGATGGCCTGCTCGACGGGCGTGATGGTGTCCAGTTCTCCCGCATAGACAAGCAGCGGCACCGTCACCGCGTCCAAGGCGCCCGGAGCGGCGAACCAGCCGGCTGCGGGCGCGTACAGGACGAGACGGCTGACACGTGGCTCTCGTGGCACATCCAGTGGCTTGCCGTCCCGCCCCCAGGGCGTCGCACCGGCGAGGCACAGGGCAGCCCATCCACCGATGGAGTGGCCGACCGCCACAACCGCTGCGTCCGCTGAGGCCCATCGGTCGAGCGCCTCGACCAGCCCGACCGGACGCCTGAGCAGCTCAGCCGTGGTCGCCTCCCGCGCGACAAGGCGCTCGAAGTGGGGCGCGATGACCTGGCAGTCGTGGGCTGCCAGATACTCCAGGAGGGGCCGGTAACGCTCCGGATCGCCACCTGCTCCGGCGGCGAAGAGCACAACTCGCTCATGGCTTGTGGGGCCGAGTCTCAGTGCCTGCATCTCGCTCCTTCACCACGACAACCAGAGGCGTCACGTCGGCCACCTATGCTGCCACGCTCGACGTCCCGCTCCACGTCGTGGAGTGGGAAGCCGCACGGCACCTCCCTCCAGCACCTCCACGCCGACAACCGGACCTACGACGCGCTGCTGCGCGGCTGCGAAAGCCTCAGTAGCTCACCCTCGATGATCTCGACTGCGCGTCGGGTGCCACCAGTTGCTCGCACTTGTTGCCGCAGTCCTTCGACATTGGCGGCGATCCGGCCGTTCGACGCCAAATCGAGTACGGCTTCCCGTAGCGCTGGCACGCTCGCGGGGTCGGACAACTTGTGACCGATACCGAGCCGGGCGATGGAATCTGCGTTGACGAACTGGTCAAGGGCCTGCGGGACCGCCAGCATGGGAACCCCGCACCATATGCCCTGCACGGTACTGCCCATCCCGGCGTGAGTGACAAACACATCCGTCCGTTGCAGCACCGACAGCTGCGGCAGCCAGCGATGCAGGGAGAAGTTACGAGGGGCTTCTCCGAGTTCGGATCCGTCGACAGACTGGCCGATGTTCAGCACTACATGCCAGCCGTCGAGGTCGCCAAAGGCGTCGTAACACTGGCGATAGAACTTCGGCTCGTGGTTGTAGGCCGATCCGAGGGAGATCAGCAGAACCCGCTCAGCATCACGTGGGCGCTGCCATGAGCCATCGTCGGCGTGCTCCCGCAAGCAGGGCCCGACGAAGGTGTAGATCTGCTCGTCGACGTCCTCGGCGTGTGGCTGGAGTTCCTTGGGAATGGGAACAACCGCCCGCCGCGGCTTGGCGAGCCAGAAGTCCGGGTCGGCATCGATTCCCTCGTGGGCCAGCCAGCCATGGAAACGGTCGTAGTAGGCGCGCCCCCTCGGGTCCGACAGCCGTGCCGCTCGGAGTGAGGAGATGTGCTTTTCGTAACCCTTCCACGGGACGAAGACAGGCGCGATCTGCACTGCGGGAACGCCCCAGCGGTGGGCCAGTACCGGGCCGGGATAGCCACCGAAGTCATGCAGGATCAGGTCGGGTTGGTCGCTGTCGTACGCGGTAGCCAGTTGAGGCGAGACATGAATCGCCTCCTCAAGGAACAGGGCGGCACCGGCGAGTTCATCTTTTGGGCGTTCGTCGGAGGAAGCCGGTGGAAAGGCCGTCGAGTAGACGACTGGCTCAGCCCCGGCGTCACGTATCAAGTGGGCGTACTCTTCTGTTATCGCGTAGCTGACGCGGTGTCCACGAGCTGCCAGTTCCCGGATGATCTCCAGGCTCGGATATATGTGCCCGGGCAGCGGTACGGTGAACATGGCTATGTGATGGGGCCTCACGGGTGCACCTCTACTCCGTCGCGAGTGGTCCGATCGCCGGGTTGCGGATGCGAATGTCTCCGAGTGCGTTCGGGACTTCGCCTATCGTTCGGATTCTCTTGGCGGATTGTCAACCAGGAGGCTCAGCCGGGTGCACCGGCCCGTCCCGCCTTCCGCGTCAGCGGTCTTCGCGCGTAGTCATCTTCGACGGCGCTGCTTCGTCCGCAGGTCAGTTGAACGCGGCGGCGAACATGCCGGGCTCGTAGGAACCTCCCTTCTGGTGCACGATCACGGCGAGTCGGTTGGCCGCGTTGATGAGGGCGACCAGGGAGACCAGCGCCGCGATCTGGTCGTCGTCGTAGTGCTCGCGGACCTGGGACCAGGTCTCGTCGGACACGCCCTGGTGGGCGTCGGCGAGCCGGGTGGCTTCTTCGGCGAGCGCCAGTGCGGCCCGCTCGGCGTCGGTGAACACGGTGGACTCACGCCAGGCGGCAACCAGGTTGAGCCGCACCGCGGTCTCACCGGCGGCCGCGGCCTCCTTGGTGTGCATGTCGATGCACCAACCGCAGCCGTTGATCTGGCTGGCGCGCAGCGACACCAGCTCCTGGGTGGACTTCGGCAGCGACGACTGGTGGATCACCAGACTGGCGTTGGCGAACCGCTTGGCGAACCTGGTGGCGGTCTCGTTGTCGAACATGTTGAATCGGACGTCCATGACTTCGTCTCCTCACTCGTGGTCGCAGGAACGACCATGAGATGCCGACGCCACGCTCCTTGTGACGGGACAGTGGTGTGACGTGCGCCACCGCTGACGGATGTCACAAAGCCGCAGCGACCGGCGTCTTGTGCACGTGGCATCGTCGAAGGCGAACAGACGGGAGCAGCCAGTGAACAGCGAGCGCACAGCGGACACTGCCGGGCAACCTGCCGACGGCGGGCGTACGGATCCCGCCACGGAGTTGTTCATCGCCCATCGCAACCTGCTGTTCACCGTCGCCTACGAGATGCTGGGCTCGGCCGCCGACGCGGAGGACGTCCTGCAGGAGACGTGGCTGCGGTGGGCGGCTGTCGATCTCGGCGCGGTGCGGGACCAGCGTGCCTACCTGGTACGGATCACCACCCGGCAGGCGCTGGGCCGACTTCGTACACTGGGCCGCCGCAAGGAGTCCTACGTCGGCCCCTGGCTGCCCGAGCCGCTGCTCACCGCCCCGGACGTGGCCGAGGACGCCGAGTTGGCCGAGAGTGTCTCGATGGCGATGATGCTGGTGCTGGAAACGCTCGCGCCGACCGAGCGGGCGGTGTTCGTGCTGCGTGAGGTGTTCGACCTCGGGTATGACGAGATCGCCGAGGCTGTCGACAAGAACCCGGCCACCGTCCGCCAGATCGCGCACCGGGCCCGGGCGCACGTCGCGGCGCGGCGACCGCGCGGCGTGGTGTCCGCGGCCGTCACCCGGGATGCGATCGACGCGTTCCGACGAGCGTCCGAGACAGGAGAGTTGCAGGGCCTGCTCGACATCCTCGCGCCGGAGGTCGTCTTCCTGGGGGACGGCGGCGGAGTCAGGCAGGCTGTCCTGCGGCCCGTCGTGGGAGCCGACAAGGTGGGCCGCCTGCTGGCCGCAGGCCTGGGCAAGCTGGCCGCCGTCGGGTCGCTGCGACCGACCCAGGTCAACGGCTACCCGGCGCTGGTCCTCCAGGTCGACGGCGAACTCGACACCGTCCTTGCGCTGCGCGTCGACGACGGCCTCATCACCGGGCTCTACGCCGTGCGCAATCCCGCGAAGCTCTCACACATGCGACGGGTGACCACCTTGCACCGGTGACTTGCGCCCCTTCGGCATCGGGAACAACCGGCGTCGGCTGGGCGCCGGTCAAGTTCGCTGGCGGTTCATGGCTGCGGCGTACTGGCGATGGGAATCGTTGCGGTGATGCGGAAGCCGCCGTCCGGCCGTGCTCCGGCCTCGAAGGCGCCGCCGAGCACCCGCACCCGTTCGCCCAGCCCCACCAGCCCGTGCCCGCCGCTGGGCAGTTGGGAGATGACCGGCCGAGTAGGGGCTTGGTTCTCCACGACCACCCGTACCGCGTCGGGCAGTCGGCGCACCTCGACCCGCACCGCTGCGTCCCCCGCGTGCTTGTGGGCGTTGGTCAGGCCTTCCTGTACGAGCCGGTACAGCGCGCCCTGCGCGGTGGGCTGCACGGTCGACGGATCGCCGACGGTCTCGAGGGTGATCCGCATACCGGCCGACCGTGACTGGTCAACCAGCGTCGTTACGTCGTCGAGCGTCGGCTGTGCGGTGAGCGACTCCTCGCCGTCCCCCATCCGTAGCACTCCCAGCACCTGACGCAGCTCGTTGAGTGCCTGCCGTCCCATCTGGCCGATCAACTCGCCCGTCTGCACAGCCACTTCGTTGTCTCCGGCCGCTCCTGCCTCCAGCGCTCCGGCATGGACCACCATCAGGCTCACCCGGTGTGAGACCACGTCATGCATCTCCCGGGCGATCCGGGTGCGCTCCTGCATCCGGGCCTGCGCGGCCAGCAGGTGCTGCTCGCGTTCCAGCCGCTCCGCCCTCTCCCGAAGGCTGATCAGCAGGCTGCGTTTGGCCCCCCGGTACATGCCGAACACCACGGGTACCGCCACGGACAGTCCCACCAGGAACATGGCCACGGGGATGAGACGGTGCGCGGCGAAGCCGGTGAGGTATGTCGTCCAGCCCACCAGCACGACCACCGCCGCACCGCAGGCCACCAGCAGATGGCGCCGGGAGCGCCCGTACTTGGCCAGCGAGTACAGGCAGACCGGCAGCGTGCTCAGCGGCGGAAGGACCAGCGGAACCGTGGCGATGGCGGCGGCGGTGAGCACGGTGGGGTGGCGGCGCCGCCAGATCAGGGCGATGCCCTGGACGGCCACCAGGGCGAGCGCGGCCGGAACCGGTAGCACCAGTGCTTCCCGGCCCGCTTCGCTGGCGTGGGTGAACAGCAGTCCACCTGGGTTCGCCACCGGGAAGACGAACACGAGCAGCAGGTCGAAGAACATCGCGCGCCGGTGCTCCCACCACCACGGCTGCTTCGGCACGACCCTGGTGATCAGCCCGGCCAGCACCGGCACCACGACCGCGACCAGCCCCACCGCCACCAACAGCACCACCATCACCGGGCTTGACACGCCGTGACCCGGCGCGAACCGGCGCAGATGCAGGGCGGCCGCTACCACGACAGCCACCAGACCGGCCACCGCCACCGCGGACAGCGTCCGCGTCCGCCGGACATGGCGCCCCAACGAGTAGTACGCCACCACCACCGTCAGCACGGACCCGGTGCCCACCAGCAGCCCACCGGTGACCAGGCCGGTGACCCCCATCGGGAACCGGCGCCTGCCGACCAGTGAGGCGGCGGCCAGCACCGCGAGCCAGCCATAGGCCCACGACGGCAGCAGCCCGTAGATCTCGCCCGGGGCGAAGGCGCTTCGCACGTCGAAGTCGAACCCCGCGCAGGCGAGCGCCACCAGCACATCGACCGCCACCGGACCCCATGGCCGCCACCACCGGGGGAGCCCCGGGAGGCGAAGCAGCGGACCAGCGGTCTGCGACGACGTGTCCGCGCCCCCGGCGTGGGGTATCGCGGGGGAGTCGGCGACGGTAGCAGCGTTGTCAGCGGGCATGTCGAGACCAAACCAGTGGGCGATGAGCTACGGATGGCGGGCACTTCATCCGTTCCTCCGCGACGCGCGACACGGTCCTTTTCGGGCCCAGCCGCCGCACAGCGGAACGGTTTCTTCCGAGACGCCCGGCGCCCACGCCGCGGTTCCCACGGCGCCTCGCTGCGCTCCGGCCACGGACCTGCCGGAACACACCCGGCAGGTCCGGCGCCACGGGTCCGCCCGCCGGTACGGTCCAGTTGCCGGGTGGCGCCTGGCCCCAACGTCCTCATCCGCCTCTAGGCTGACCGTATGGCACCCAACATCGCGACGAACACCTCTGTTTCCCTGGACGAGTTGCTGGACTTCGTCCGACCCCGCCACCGTGCGATCCTGCTGACGCGGCGCGCCGACGGGAGCCCCCAGGGGTCGCCGCTGACCTGCGGAGTCGACGACTCGGGGCGGATCGTGGTCGCCACCTACCCGGAGCGTGCCAAGGTCCGCAACGCCAAACGGGACGAGCGGGTCAGCCTGATCGTGCTCAGCGACGAGTGGAACGGACCGTGGGTCCAGGTCGACGGCACGGCCGAGGTCATCGACGCGCCTGACTCCGTCGAACCGCTCGTCGAGTACTACCGCAACATCGCGGGTGAGCACCCGGACTGGGACGAGTACCGGGCGGCCATGGTCGAGCAGGGCAAGTCAATCATCCGGGTCACCCCGGTGCGGTGGAGCCCGGTGGCGACGGGCGGCTTCCCCGCCCGGCTCGCTCCCCAGGAGTGACCGGCGCCTGACCGACACGCCCGGAGGCCGACGGGCTGGCGCGCCATCGCGGTGGGTCACAAGCCACCCAGGTCGGCGGAGACCCAGTGTTCTGGCCGCATGTAGACGGCGACGTGCGCACCGAGTCGGGCCCGGTCGTACTCGACGAAGTCCGCGACCTTCTCCGGTGGCAGGTAACGCGCGGCCAACTCCCAGGAGCGCTCGCGGCTGTCCGGTTCCGTCCTCGTCACCGGTCCCTCCACGGACACGTAGCGCACCGTCGGCTCGGTGCGCTGCACCATCAGACTGAACCGCCCCGCGGACCTGATGGCTCGCGTCTTTCGGGAATCAGGCCCGGTACGCACCCACAGTTCACCGCCAGGCGTGTAGTGGTACCAGACGGGGACCGTCAGCGGTGCGCGGTCCGGCCGCTCGACGACCGACAACGCTCCGACATGAGGCTCCGCCAGAAACTGTTCGCGTTCCCGCCTCGACAGCGTCATGTGCCCGACCCTAACCAGAACGGGCGAAATCCGCTGCGGTCCGACAGCGCTCACAAGGGGCGCGGCGACGGGGTGAGGGCGAAGTCATATGGAGTGGGGTCCGGGGGAGTGGGAGACGGATGGGAGACAATGGCGGAGCACGTGGGGGTGACCAGAGCTGATGGGGACCGACTGCGTGGCCCCTCCCAGGGCGGCATCGTGTGAAGGTGCCGGCCTTTCGGAAAGGTGGTGCAAGTGGAGCACAAGAGTGGACACTTCGACGTCGTCGTCCTGGGTGCCGGGCCCGGCGGATACACCGCGGCGGTCCGCTGCGCCCAGCTCGGGCTCACCGCGGCGGTGGTGGAGGAGCGCTACTGGGGCGGGGTCTGCCTCAATGTCGGGTGCATCCCCTCGAAGGCTCTGCTGCGCAACGCCGAGTTGGCCCACATCTTCACCCAGGAGGCCAAGACCTTCGGTATCCGGGTCGACGGCAAGGTCAGCTTCGACTACGGCGAGGCGTACGCCCGTAGCCGACGGGTGGCGGACGGGCGGGTCAAGGGTGTCCACTACCTGATGAAGAAGAACGGCATCACCGAGTACACCGGCAAGGGTACGTTCACCGATGCCAACACTCTCAGGGTGAGGACCGCTGACGGCGCCACCCACACCGTCAGCTTCGACCACTGCGTCATCGCCGCGGGCACCAACACCAAGCTGCTGCCCGGCACCTCGCTGAGCGAGCGCGTGGTGACGTACGAGGAGCAGATCCTCAGCTCCGAACTGCCCCGCAGCATCGTCATCGCGGGCGCCGGTGCCATCGGGGTGGAGTTCGCCTACGTGCTGCACAACTACGGGGTGCAGGTGACGCTGGTGGAGTTCCTGGACCGGGTGGTGCCGCTGGAGGACGAGGAGGTCTCGGCCGAACTCGCCCGTCGCTACCGTAAGTTGGGCATCAACGTGCTCACCTCGACCCGGGTGGAGTCCATCGACGACTCGGGGGAGCGGGTGCGGGTGCACGTCTCCACCGGCGGTCAGCGCCAGGTGCTGGAGACCGACAAGGTGCTCCAGGCGATCGGGTTCCAGCCGAGGGTGACCGGCTACGGCCTGGAGAACACCGGGGTCCGGCTGACCGAGCGCGGTGCCATCGGCGTGGACGGCCGCTGCCGCACCAACGTGCCGCACATCTTCGCCATCGGCGATGTCACCGCCAACCTGATGCTGGCGCACGCCGCCGAGGCGATGGGCATCGTCGCCGCCGAGACCATCGCGGACGCGGAGACGATGGAACTCGACTATGTGATGATCCCGCGCGCCACGTACTGCCAGCCGCAGATCGCCAGCTTCGGCTGGACCGAGGCGCAGGCCCGGGAGCGCGGCTTCGACGTCCAGGTGCAGAAGTTCCCCTTCACCGCGAACGGCAAGGCCCACGGCCTGGGCGACCCCGCCGGATTCGTCAAGATCCTCAGCGACGCCCGGCACGGCGAACTGCTCGGCGCCCATCTGATCGGCCCCGAAGTCACCGAACTGCTACCCGAGTTGACCCTGGCCCAGCAGTGGGACCTGACCGTCCACGAGGTGGCCCGCAACGTGCACGCCCACCCGACCCTGGGCGAGGCGGTGAAGGAGGCGGTGCACGGGCTGGCCGGTCACATGATCAACATGTAGCGGACCTGCGGGAGCCGGATCACTGCCACAGCCGGGCTGGGGCGGGTTCGGTCTCGCGGGGCTCCATGTCCTCGTTCTCCGCTATCTCCTCCGCCGCCTCACGCAGCAGCTTGCGGGAAAGGTCGGCCAGTGCCCGGCCCGCCGCCAGTTCGTCGCCGATCTCGTGCACCTGCGGGTCGCGCGGGTTCTTGCGTGCCTCCCCCTCACCTGTGAACTGGGCGGTCGTGGTGTCCAGGGTCGCCCTGGCCCTGGTGGTGTCGCCCTCCTCGACGACGTACACGTGGGTGCTCCACTCCGTCTCTTTGTGTGCCATGGCTCCGGCCTCCTGGTCCCCCTCGTGGTATCGCTGGTGTCAGAGGAAAAACCCTTCGATACCGATCATTCCCCTCGGCGCGGCCACGCGGAAGTGGACGATACGGTCCGACTACGCGATGCTCGCATTGGGTGTAAAGGTGGTTACTCTGGGCAGTGATCGGGTGTCGTCGGGGAACGAGAGGCGCGGTGATGAGGACCGAAGCGGACGCCCCCGGCCGGGCCGACGTGGGGGTACCGGTCCAGCTGGTGATCGGCCTGGTGCTGGTGGCAGGGTGCTGGGCGCTGTTCTGGACGGTGGTCAACGCCTGGACCGAGATCTTCTTCTTCGGCCTGTGGCTGGGCTACGTCCTCACCGTCGACGGCGTGGTCGCACTGCGCACCGGCACCTCGATCCTCACCCGCGGCGCGGCGCAGTTCTGTTCGCTGTTCGGCTACTCCGTTCCGTTCTGGTGGCTGCACGAGTGGTTCAACGCGGCCCTGCACAACTGGTACTACGTCGAGCCCGCCGCCCACAGTGAGCCGGTGCGCGTCCTGCTGTACTCGCTGTGCTTCAGCACGGCGCTGCCCGCCCTGCTGGAGTCCGCCGAACTACTGCGCTCCACACGACTGCTGAACCGGCCCGGCCACTGGCGGCCCCTGAGGTGCACCCCCGCGCTGCTCTACGGCGTCAGCGCGTTCGGCGTGCTGCTGCTCACCGCGGTACTGATCCTCCCCCGGCAGCTGTTCTTCCTGCTCTGGCTGTGCCCGCTGCTGATCCTGGACCCGGTCAACACCCGGCTGGGCCTGCCCAGCCTGTGCGGACAGCTCGCCCGGGGCCGCTGGCAGCCGCTGGTGGCGCTGGCCCTCGGCGGTGCGATGTGCGGGTTCTTCTGGGAGATGTGGAACTACTGGACGGTGGGGGCGCACTGGGTCTACCGGCTCCCGGCGCTCCTGTCCTACGTGCACCTGTTCCGGATGCCGCTGCCCGGCTACCTCGGCTACCTGCCGTTCGCGTGGTCCGCCCACGCCTACTACCAGACCCTGCGCGGCCTGCTGACGCCGGGCTCCCCCGACCCCCTCCGCCTGGAGTGACGCGCGGTGCCGGTGCCCGGCGCGGCAGGCCGGTGGTGGTGGCCGTCGGCGCGGGCGCCATGCGCCGCGCCGGGTTCGAGTTCCGGCGCAGCGCCAACGGGGTGTGGCTGGCCGACCATGTTCCGGCGGAGTTCCTCCGCTTCCAGGACTGAGCAGGCCGGGCGAAGTCCGCTGCGGTTCGGTGGCGCCCTGAAGGGGCGCGGGGAACTGCGCGGCCAGCCACAACGGTGCCGCACATGATCGACGGCACATCACCGCACTCCCCGCGGAGCCTTGGCGTGCCCGCCGTGAGGCGCTCAGGGTTCAACCGGCGAACGCCTTCGCCATCTGGGCCGCGGCGGTGCGGTAGACGGTGGTCAAGTCCAGGTCCTGCCCCGGGTAGTTGGCGATGTCCAACTGCCTGGCGCCTGAGCCGGGCAGCACGGTTCCGGTGGACATGTTCTCGTTGTCCAGCACGAACTGCGGCTTCCTCGCAGTCAGTTGGGCAAGCTGGGCCGGGGTGACCTGGTTCGGGCCGTAACTGCCCACCAGTCGGGCCCCGGCGAGCTTGGCCGCCCAGGTCGCGTACGCCTGGGCGACGACCACTGGGGGCTTGCCGCCCGGCCAGGCCGCCTTCACCTGCTGGGTCCAGGACTTCCAGTGCGAGCTGAAGTCGGTGTTCCATTTGTGCGCCTGCTGCCGCGTGCCGAACAGCTCGCCCAGCCTGGTGACATCGGCCGAGGTCGTGGCGGGATCGTTGTCCAGGTCGAGTTCGACCAGTTTCGCCTTGGAACCCGCGGCGTCCTTGATCCGTGCCGCGAACGGCTCGAACGAGGCGTACAGCACGTAGTCGGCCCCGGCGACCGCCGCGAGGTCGGACGGCTTGAGGTCGTAGTCCGGCGCGTGGCGGATCGACGCCGGAACGATGTACCTGACGTCGCTGGCCCCGGCCGCCCTGGCCAGCGCGGCCTCCCAGGTGGTGGTGGCGACCACCGCGGGGCCGCCCTTCGACGGCCCGGCGGTACCGGCGGAGGACGAGGCGGTGCCCGAACCGCCGCAGCCGGTCAGCACGAGCAGTCCGGCGCTCGACGCGGCGAGGGATCGGACGAGTACGCGGGCAGCGGACATGGGCGGTTCTCCGTTCAGACCATGGACGAACGAGCGTCCGGCCGGTCACCGTCAGGGTGACCGGCCGTGCTCCAGCCCAGTAGTCGGCGGGAAGCGCCAGCGGGTTCCCGGGGACTCAGTCCCCGCTGCCCTCCAGATCGCCCTCGGTCTCCAGGAACGCCTGCCGAAGGCCCTCCAGCACCGCCGGGTCGGGCTTGGCCCACATGCCGCGGCTCTCGGCCTCCAGCAGGCGCTCCGCCATGCCGTGCAGCGCCCAGGGGTTGGCCTGCTGGAGGAACTCCCGGTTCTCCGGGTCCAGGACGTAGGTCTGGGCGAGCTTGTCGTACATCCAGTCGGCGACCACACCGGTGGTGGCGTCGTAGCCGAACAAGTAGTCCACGGTGGCGGCCAGTTCGAAGGCGCCCTTGTAGCCGTGGCGGCGCATCGCCTCGATCCAGCGGGGGTTGACCACCCTGGCCCGGAACACCCGGGAGGTCTCCTCCAGCAGCGACCGGGTGCGCACCGTCTCCGGACGGGTGCTGTCGCCGACGTACGCCTCGGGGGCCTTGCCGGTCAGCGCGCGTACCGTGGCGACCATGCCGCCGTGGTACTGGAAGTAGTCGTCGGAGTCGGCGATGTCGTGCTCGCGGGTGTCGGTGTTCTTCGCGGCCACCGCGATGCGCCGGTAGGCGGTCTCCATCTCCTCCCGCGCCGCCCGGCCGTCCAGGCCCCGGCCGTAGGCGTAGCCGCCCCAGGCGGTGTAGACCTCGGCGAGGTCGGCGTCGGTGCGCCAGTCGCGGCTGTCGATGAGCTGGAGCAGTCCGGCGCCGTAAGTGCCCGGCCGGGAGCCGAAGATACGGACCGTGGCCCGGCGTTCGTCGCCGTGCGCCGCGAGGTCGGCCCGGGCGTGCGCGCGCAGGAAGTTGGACTCGTCGGGCTCGTCCAGTGCGGCGACCAGCCGTACCGCGTCGTCCAGCAGCGCCACCACATGCGGGAACGCGTCACGGAAGAACCCGCTGATGCGCAGCGTCACATCGATGCGCGGACGGCCCAACTGCTCCAGCGGAACCGCCTCGACGCCGGTGACCCGGCGGGAGGCGTCGTCCCACACCGGCCGCGCCCCGAGCAGCGCCAGCGCCTCGGCGACGTCGTCGCCCGCGGTGCGCATCGCGCTGGTGCCCCACAGCGACAGGCCCACCGAGCGCGGCCAGTCGCCGTTGTCCGTGCGGTAGCGCTCCAACAACGAGTCGGCGAGCGCCTGTCCGGTCTCCCAGGCGAGCCTGCTGGGCACCGCCTTGGGGTCGACGGAGTAGAAGTTGCGCCCGGTCGGCAGCACGTTGACCAACCCGCGCAGCGGCGAGCCGGACGGGCCCGCGGGCACGAAGCCGCCGTTCAGCGCGTGCACGGCCGCCTCGATCTCGTCGCCGGTGCGGGCCAGCCGGGGCACCACCTGGCGGGCGGCGAAGTCCAGCACCCGGCCCACGTCCTCGGGCAGCCCCGCGCACACCTCGGGCACCACCTCCGGGTTCCAGTCGGCGTCCTCCATGGCCTGCACCAGCGCCCGGGCGCGGGCCTCGGCGTCGTCGGCACCGGTGCGCGTCGCGGCGGACTCGTCCAGGCCCAGTGCCTCGCGCAGTCCGGGCAGCGCGGTGGTACCGCCCCAGATCTGCCGGGCGCGCAGAATGGCGAGCACCAGGTTGACCCGCTCGGCACCGGTCGGCCCCTGGCCGAGCACATGCAGTCCGTCGCGGATCTGGGCGTCCTTGATCTCGCACAGCCAGCCGTCCACGTGCAGCAGGAAGTCGTCGAACTCCGCGTCGTGCGGCCGGTCTTCGAGACCGAGGTCGTGGTCGAGCTTGGCGGCCTGGATCAGCGTCCAGATCTGTGCGCGGATGGCGGGGAGCTTGGCCGGGTCCATCGAGGCGATGGACGCGTGCTCGTCGAGGAGTTGTTCCAGCCGGGCGATGTCCCCGTAGGAGTCGGCGCGGGCCATCGGCGGCACCAGGTGGTCCACCAGCGTGGCGTGCGCGCGGCGCTTGGCCTGGGTGCCCTCACCGGGGTCGTTGACCAGGAACGGGTAGACCAGCGGCAGGTCGCCGAGCGCCGCGTCCGGCGCGCACGCGGCGGACAGCCCCGCGTTCTTGCCGGGCAGCCACTCCAGGTTGCCGTGCTTGCCGAGGTGGACCATCGCGTCGGCGCCGAAGCCGCCGTCCTCGCGGGCCGCGGAGATCCAGCGGTAGGCCGCCAGGTAGTGGTGCGACGGCGGCAGGTCGGGATCGTGGTAGATCGCGATCGGGTTCTCGCCGAAGCCGCGCGGCGGCTGGATGAGCACGAGCAGGTTGCCCGCGCGCAGTGCGGCCAGCACGATCTCGCCGCGCGGATCCCGGCTGGTGTCCACGAACAGTTCGCCCGGCGGCGGACCCCAGTGCTCCTCCACCCGCTCACGCAGTTCGGCGGGCAGCCTGCCGTACCAGCGGCGGTAGTCGGCGGCCGGGATACGGATCGGGTTGCGGGCCAACTGCTCCTCGGTGAGCCACTCCTGGTCGTGCCCGCCCGCCTCGATCAGCGCCCGGATCAGGTCGTCGCCGACACCGGAGGCCAGGCCGGGCAGCGCGTCGGGGCCGTCCTGCGGCCCGAGGTCCCAGCCCTCCTCCCGCAGCCGCCGCAGCAGGGCGACCGCGCTGGCCGGGGTGTCCAGGCCGACCGCGTTGCCGATCCGCGAGTGCTTGGTGGGGTACGCGGACAGCACCAGCGCCAGCCGCTTGTCGGCGGCCGGAACATGCCGCAGCCGGGCGTGCCGCACCGCGATCCCGGCGACGCGCGCGGCGCGCTCCGCATCGGCCACGTAGACCGGCAGGCCGTCGGCGTCGATCTCCTTGAACGAGAACGGCACGGTGATCAGCCGCCCGTCGAACTCCGGCACCGCGACCTGGGTCGCCGCGTCCAGCGGGGACAGGCCCTCGTCGTTGTCCTCCCAGGCGGTGCGCGACCCGGTCAGGCACAGCGCCTGCAGGACCGGCACGTCGAGCGCGGCCAACGCGCCCGCGTCCCACGCCTCCTCGTCGCCCCCGGCGGAGGCGTCGGCCGGGCGGGTGCCGCCCGCGGCGAGCACGGTGGTGACGATGGCGTCCGCCGCGCCGAGCGCCTCCAGCAGCCCCGGCTCCGGGGCGCGCAGCGAGGCGACGTACAACGGCAGCGCCCGCCCGCCCGCGTCCTCGATCGCCGAGCACAGCGCCGTCACGAAACCGGTGTTGCCGCTCATGTGGTGCGCCCGGTAGTACAGCACCGCGACCAGCGGGCCGTGCGCGTGGGCGCGCTCCTCGCGCTCCAAGGCGCCCCAGGACGGCGCTGGTTGGGGCGCGCCGAAGCCGTGGCCGGTGAGCAGCACGGTGTCGGACAGGAAGCGGGCGAGCTGGGCGAGGTTCTCCGGCCCGCCGTGCGCGAGATAGGCGTGTGCCTCGGTGGCGATGCCGATCGGCACCGTGGAGGAGGCCATCAGCTGGGCGTCCGGGGTCTGTTCACCGGTGAGCACCACCACCGGACGCGGCCCGGACAGCAGCACGTCAAGCCCGTCCTGCCAGGCGCGGATCCCGCCGAGCAGCCGCACCACCACCAGATCGGTGCCCTCCAGCAGCGCGGGCAGTTCGTCCAGCGAGAGCCGCGCCGGGTTGGCCCAGCGGTACGCCACCGGGCCGTCCGCCGCGCGGGCGCTGAGCAGGTCGGTGTCGGACGTCGACAACAGCAGGATCACGTCGGCATGCCTTCCTCGGGGTCCGCGCCCCGGGCTGGTGTAGGACGGCGGGGAGTTCCTGGCTTCCGTGACGCGTTACCGCGGCACGGTGACAGTGGCGGGACCGCACCGGATTCGCACCGGTTTCCACCCAGTTGCCGTCACGGGCAAGGACGCGCCGTGCTGGAACGTCCGCGAGCATAGTAAGGCTTGCGACAGTCGCCCACGTCCTCCATGCTGAGTCCCGCCGCCGCCCTGCCCAACGACTCTCGGAGCCGCCGTGACCAGCCCCTTCGGCGCGCCCGCGGTCGGCCGCGGGCGCGATGACGCCTGCCCTGGCGCGCTGCGGCTGCACCCGGCGGACGACGGTGCGCTGGCCCGGGTGCGGCTGCCCGGCGGGTTGCTGACCGCCGCTCAGACCGAGGCGCTGGCGCGAGCGGCCGAGGAACTGGGGGACGGACACCTCGATCTGACCTCGCGGGGCAACGTCCAACTGCGCGGCCTGAGTTCGGACGCGGGGGGCGAACTGGCCGCCCGGCTGGGCGCGGCGGGCCTGCTGCCGTCGATCCGGCACGAACGGGTGCGCAACATCGTCGCCTCACCGCTGGCGGGCGTCGACGGGCGTGGACACGCCGACGTCGAGGAGTGGACGCGGCAGTTGGACGGTCTGCTGTGCGCGAGCGACGCCGCGACCGGGTTGTCGGGCCGGTTCCTTTTCGTCCTTGATGACGGCCGGGGCGATGTGGCGGCGCTCGGCGGCGATGTGACATTGATCGCGCTGCCGGGCGGCCGGGCGGTGCTCCACGTGGGGCCGGTCGCGTCCGGCAACGGGATCGCGGTGCCCGCCGAGGACGGCCCGCGCTGGGCGCTGCGGGCCGCCGAGGAGTTCCTGGCGGTGGCGCGCGACGGCGGTCAACGCGCCTGGCGGGTACGGGAGGTGGACCCGGACGGCAGCCTGATCCGGGCACGGCTCGGCGCGTCGCCCGCGGCCGGGACGGTCGACTTCGGCCCGCCGCCGGGGTTCGGGACCGTACGCGACACCGACGGTACGGTCGTCGGCCTGTCGGCGGGGCTGCGGTTCGGCCGCGCCGCCGCGCCGCAGTGGCGGCTGCTGGCCGAGACCGCGGCGCGCGGCACCGGCGAACTGCGGCTGACGCCCTGGCGCGGTGTGGTGCTGCCCGGCGCCTCGGCGGCCGAGGCCCCGGCCCTGGCCGGGGCGGGGCTCATCACCGACCCCGGCTCGCCCTGGCACGGCGCCAGCGCCTGCACCGGTCTGCCCGGCTGTGCCAAGTCACTGGCCGACGTGCGCCACGACGCGGCCCGGGCCCTCACCGCCCAACCGCCGTCGGCGGCGCCGACGTTGCCGGTGCACTGGTCCGGCTGCGCACGGCGCTGCGGGCACCCCGGCGGGGACCGCTGGGTCGACGTGCTGGCCACCGGGGACGGATACCAGGTGACTGTGGCCGGAACGCATCGGGCAGACTTGCCCGGCAGTCAGCAGATCTCGGCCGCCGTGGCGGCGGCCCGCAGCACACCCCAGACGAGGACCACGTGATCGAGTACGAGAAGGACGGCCCGGCGATCTACCGCCAGTCCTTTGCCACCATCCGCGCCGAGGCGGATCTGAGCGGACTGCCCGGCGACGTGGCCCAGGTCGCGGTCCGCATGATCCACGCCTGCGGCATGGTCGACCTGGTACGTGATCTCGGCTACAGCCAGAACGTCATACGCGACGCCCGCGCCGCGCTGCGGGCGGGCGCCCCGATCCTGTGCGACGTGGCGATGGTGGCCAGCGGGGTGACCCGCAAGCGGCTGCCCGCCGACAACGACGTGGTGTGCACCCTGTCCGACCCCTCGGTGCCCGCGCTGGCCGCCGAGTTGGGCACCACCCGCTCGGCCGCCGCCATGGAACTGTGGCGGGACCGGCTGGACGGCGCGGTGGTGGCGGTGGGCAACGCGCCCACGTCGCTGTTCCGGCTGCTGGAGATGGTCGAGGCGGGCTGCCCCCGCCCGGCCGCCGTGATCGGCGTTCCGGTCGGCTTCGTCGGCGCCGCCGAGTCCAAGCAGGCGCTCGCCGAGCACCCGTCGGGCCTTGAACACCTGGTGGTACGCGGACGGCGCGGCGGCAGTGCGATCGCCGCCGCCGCGATCAACGCGATTGCGAGCGAGGAAGAGTGAACACGCAAGGCCCGCAGCCGGTCGGCTGCCTCTACGGTGTCGGCCTCGGCCCCGGTGATCCGTCGCTGATGACCGTGCGGGCGGTCGAGGTCATCACCGCCGCCGACGTCATCGCGTACCACAGCGCGCGGCACGGCCGCAGCATCGCCCGCTCCATCGCCGAACGCCACCTGCGCCCGGAGCACATCGAGGAACCGCTGGTCTACCCGGTGACCACCGAGACCACCGACCACCCCGGCGGCTACCGGGGCGCGCTGGAGGAGTTCTACGCCGAGGCCGCCGCCCGGCTCGCCGCGCACCTGGACGCCGGACGCTCGGTCGCGGTACTCGCCGAGGGCGACCCGATGTTCTACGGCTCGTACATGCACATGCACAAGCGGCTCGCCGACCGCTACCCGACCGAGGTGGTGCCCGGCGTCACCTCGGTGAGCGCCGCCGCAGCGCGCCTGGGGCGGCCACTGGTGGAGGGCGAGGAGGTGCTGACCGTACTGCCGGGCACCCTCCCGGAGGACGAACTGGCCGCCCGGCTGGCCAGCGCCGACTCGGCGGCCGTGATGAAGCTCGGACGTACCTTCCCGGCCGTCCGGAGCGCGCTGGAGCGGGCGGGCCGGTTGGCCGACGCCCACTACGTGGAGCGCGCCACGATGAGCGGTGAGCGGACCGCCGCGCTCGCCGACGTCGACCCCGAGTCGGTGCCGTACTTCTCGATGGCCGTACTGCCCAGCCGGGTCGACGCCCGGCCGCCGGCCGACGAGCGCGGCGCGGGGGAGGTCACCGTCGTCGGGCTCGGTCCGGCCGGTCCCATGTGGCTGACCCCGCAGGCCCGTTCGGCACTCGCCGCGGCCGAGGACCTGGTCGGCTACACCACCTACATGGACCGCGTACCGCGTCGGCCCGGTCAGCGGCGGCACGCCTCCGACAACCGGGTGGAGGCCGAACGCGCCGAGTTCGCCCTGGACCTGGCCCGGCGCGGGCGCAAGGTCGCGGTGGTCTCCTCCGGTGACCCGGGGGTGTTCGCCATGGCCACCGCGGTACTGGAGGCGGCCTCCGCCGATCCGTACCTGGGGGTGCGGGTCCAGGTGGTGCCCGGGGTGACGGCAGCGCAGTCGGCCGCCGCGCTGGCCGGTGCGCCGCTCGGGCACGACTACGCCGTGGTCTCGCTGTCCGACCGGCTCAAGCCGTGGCGGATCATCGAGGAGCGACTGCGGGCCGCGTCGGCCGCCGACCTCGTGCTGGCGCTGTACAACCCGGCGTCCAACAGCCGCAGGACCCAACTGGACCACGCACTGAAGGTCCTGCTGGAGACCCGCGCGCCGCAAACCCCGGTGGTGGTCGCCCGGGACGTCGGCGGTCCGGAACAGGCGGTGCGGTTCCACACACTGGACACCCTCGACCCGGCGACCGTCGACATGCGGTGCGTCCTGCTCGTCGGCTCCTCGCAGACCCGCACGGTCCACCGTGGTGATGGCACCACGGTGGTGTGGACGCCGCGGAACTACCCCACCGGGGGGTGAGACGGGTTCTCCGGTCGCGGTGCCGGACCCAGCTCAGCCCCACAGGGCGCGCCGAAGGGTGGGTGCTAACGCAGCTCCCCGAGCCAGTCGACGGCCCCCGGCACGTCGGGGGCGACCCGCACGCCGGACGGAACCGGCGGCCTCCGCACCACAACGACCGGCACCCCCGCGCAGCGGGCGGCCGTGAGCTTGGCGGACGTCGCCGGACCACCGCTGTCCTTGGTCACCAGCACCTCGATACGATGGCGCCGGACCAACTCGGACTCGCCCTCGACGGTGAACGGCCCGCGGTCCAGCACGACTTCCATCCGCGTTGGACAGGGCGGCTCGGGAGCGTCGACCGAGCGGACCAGGAACCACAGCTCGTCCAGCCCGGCGAAGGCCGCCAGCCCCATCCGGCCGGTGGTGAGGAAGACCCGCCGCCCCAGCGACGGCAGCAGGGCCGCCGCCTCGGGCAGCGAGCCGACCTCGTGCCAGCGGTCGCCGGAACCCGGTACCCACCCGGGACGGCGCAGGGCGAGCAGGGGAGTATGGGCGAGGCCGGCCGCCTCGGCCGCGTTGAAACTGATCTTCTCGGCGAAGGGATGAGTGGCGTCGATGAGCGCGTCAACCCGGTGCTCGCGCAGCCATTGCGCCAGGCCCTGGACGCCGCCGAAACCCCCGATGCGCACCTGCCCGGCGGGCAGCCTCGGCTGGGCCACCCGCCCGGCCAGCGAACTGGTGACCAGCAGGCCGGGGTCGGCGGCCAGCTCGGCCGCGAGCCGTCGGGCCTCCGTCGTACCGCCGAGGATCAGCACATGCCGCCGGGTACTCATCGGACCGTCCGGTGACTGAGGGCACGAAGCCGAAGGGCGGCCGTTCCGCACAGCTGGAGCGCACCGGGCTGCGGCACGGCTGGACCACCGGCGCCTGTGCCACGGCGGCCACCACGGCCGCGTACACCGCGCTGCTGACCGGGGAGTTCCCCGATCCGGTGACCATCGCCCTGCCCAAGGGGCAGCGGCCAGCGTTCGCCCTGGCCGCCGAGGAGTTGGCGGACGGGCAGGCCATGGCCGCCGTGGTCAAGGACGCCGGGGACGACCCGGACGTCACTCACGGCGCCCTGATCAGGGCCACGGTACGGCACGGCGCCCCCGGCACCGGTGTGGTGTTCCGGGCCGGGCCCGGCGTCGGCACGGTGACCCGGCCGGGGCTGCCGCTGCCGGTCGGCGAGCCCGCGATCAACCCGGTGCCCCGGCAGATGATGCGCGAGCACATCGCCGAGGTGGCCGGGGCGCACGGTGGAACCGCGGACGTCGAGATCGAGGTCTCGGTGGACGGTGGCGAGGAGATCGCCCGCAGCACCTGGAACCCCCGGCTGGGCATCCTCGGCGGGCTGTCCATCCTGGGCACGACCGGCATCGTGGTGCCGTACTCCTGCTCGGCGTGGATCGACAGCATCCGGCGCGGTGTGGACGTCGCCCGGGCCGCCGGACGGACCCATGTGGCCGGATGCACCGGGTCGACCTCGGAGAAGGTCGCGGTCGCGGTGCACGGCCTGCCGGAAGACGCGCTGCTGGACATGGGCGACTTCGCCGGTGCGGTGCTGAAGTACCTGCGACGCCATCCCGTGCCGCGACTGACCATCGCCGGGGGCTTCGCCAAGCTGTCCAAGCTGGCCGCTGGCCATCTCGACCTGCACTCCTCTCGTTCCCAGGTGGACAAGGGCTTCCTCGCCGAGCTGGCCCGCCGGGGCGGCGCCGACGACACGCTGGCCGCCGCGGTGGCGGACGCCAACACCGGCCTGCAGGCGGTCCAGTTGTGCGCCGGGCACGGCGTACCGCTGGGCGACCTGGTGGCCGCCACCGCCCGCGGCACCGCCCTCGGAGTGCTGCGGGAGGCCCCGGTGGCGGTCGACGTCATCTGCATCGACCGCACCGGAAACATCGTCGGCCGGGCGGAACCCGCCGCCTACGGCTGAGCGCAGGCGCCGTGCCGCTCGCGCTCCGGCGAGTAGAGGTGGCTGTCGCGGAACTGCTCGGCGCCGAGCGTACGACCGACCAGGATCACCGCGGTGCGCACGATGCCCGCCGCCTTGACCTGCTCGGCGATGTCGCTCAGGGTGCCGCGCAGCACCAGTTCGTCCGGTCGGCTGGCCATCGCCACCACGGCGGCCGGGCAGTGGGCCCCGTAGTGCGGCAGCAACTCGGCCACCACCCGGTCGACGTAGCGGGCGGCCAGGTGCAGTACGAGCAGCGCGCCGCTGCGGCCGAGCGTCGCCAGGTCCTCGCCGTCCGGCATCGGCGTGGCGCGGTGCGCCAGCCGGGTCAGGATCACCGTCTGCCCGACCGTGGGCACGGTCAACTCCCGCTTCAGCGCGGCGGCCGCCGCCGCGAACGACGGCACGCCGGGCACCACCTCGTACGGCACACCCGCCGCGTCGAGGCGGCGCATCTGCTCGGCGACCGCGCTGAACACCGAGGGGTCGCCGGAGTGCAGCCGCGCCACGTCGTGCCCCTGTTCATGGGCGCGCACCAACTCCGCGGTGATCTGGTCCAGGTCGAGCTGTGCGGTGTCGACCAGCCGGGCGTCGGCCGGGCACTCGGCGAGCAGTTCGCGGGGGACCAGGCTGCCCGCGTACAGGCAGACCCCGCAGCGGGCCAGCGTGCGCTGGCCGCGCACGGTGATCAGGTCGGCGGCGCCGGGGCCTGCGCCGATGAAGTAGACCGTCAATGTTCTCTCCTCGGGCCGCACGGGCGCGGCCGATGATGGGCGGCGGCATCGCACTCTACTGAGCCGGGGCGGTGAACCGCCGGTCGGGGCCGGGACGGACGAGCCGGGCCGTCGGACGTCAGCGCACGTCGCGCAGCAACTCCAGGAACCGGTGGTGCAGTTGGGCCCCGGCGATCAGCAGGCTGTCCGCCCCGGCCGCCCACGGCCTGCCCTCGGCGTCGGTGACGCGCGCCCCGGCCTCGCGGGCGACCAGTGCGCCGCCGAGCACATTGGTGTCGTCCGTGCCGTACATCCAGAAGGCGTCGAGTCGCCCGGCCGCCGTGTCGGCGAGCTGCCAGGAGGTGGGGCCGAGGTTGCGGACGGCGCGCACCTCGGGCAGCAGCGCGCTGTAGGACCGCCCGGCGCGGGCCATGGCGGTGGGCTGCTCGGCGGCGAACGTGGGATGGCTGGTGGCGACGACCGTGGCGGACGCGTCGGCCTTGGCCGACGGTGCTATCGGCGCACCGTCGCGGGTGGCGCCGTGGCCCGCCGCCGCGGCGTACGTCTCGCCCAGCGGCGGGCAGTGGAGCACCGCGGCCACCGGCACCGCGTCGCGCACCAGGGTGATGGTGACGCACCACTGCGGCAGCCCCTGGAGGTACTGCACCGCGCCGTCCATGGCGTCGGTCACCCAGGCCTCACCCGACTGCGGTAGCCGCGGGTCGAGTTCGTCCGTCCAGCGCGCCTGAGGCCGCAGCCGGGCCAGTTCCGCGCGCAGCGCCTCGGACGCCGGGCCGTCCACCGCCTCGAAGACGGCCCGCAGTTCGCGCAGGGTGCGGGCGGGCGCCGGGCGCTCGCGGTCCAGCAGCCGCTTGCCGACGCGCTGGGCGACGGCGAGGGGAGCGAGCAGGTCGAGGTCGGACACGGTGTTCTCCTTGGGGCGGTGAAGGGACCTCCACCCTCGCGGTCGGCGCCCACCAACCGGCGCTCCAGACCCTCACAGTGAGCGAAAATGCTCTCCATGGCGATGCGAACGGCGATTGACGTCCTCGATGAGCGGGACAGACGGCTGGTCGCCGCTCTGCAGTGCGACGGCCGGTTGCCGGTGGAGCGGGCCGCGACCGTACTGGGCATCGGCCCGCGTACCGTACGGCGGCGCTGGTCCGCGCTGTTCGCGGACGGCACCGCCAGGGTCGTCATGACACCCCGGCTCCCGGACGGCGCACGGGTGATGCTGCTGCGCATCCGGGTGCTGCGCGGTCGCCTGGACGCGGTCACCGCGGCCCTGGCCGCCCGCGACGACATTCCGTTCATCGACGTCTCCGCCGGGGGCGACGAGATCAGCGCCATCGCCCTGACCGGTCCAGGGCCGCGCGACCGGCTGGTGTTCGAGCAGTTGCCCGCGACCTCGGCGGTCACCTCGGTCACCGCGCAGACCGTGCTGCATGTCTTCCGGGACGCGGCCGACTGGCGACTCGACGTGCTCACCGCGCGGGAGCGGGCGGCGCTCACCCCGCCCGGACGCGCCACTTGCGCCGTGGCACCGGACGAGACCGACCAACTGCTGCTCACCGCCCTCGCGGACGACGCCCGCGCGTCGGCGGCATCCCTCGCCGCCCGCACCGGCCTGCCGGACTCCACGGTCCGCCGCCGGTTGACGGCCCTCACCGCCCGCGGTGCGCTACGCACCCTGGTGGTGGTTGACCCCCGCCGTCTCGGTCTCGCGGTGGACGCCAACGTGTGGCTGCAGGTGCCGCCGGACCACCTCGACAGGGTCGGCCGACGCCTCGCCCAGCACCCGGCCGTCCACGGCGCACTGGCCACAACCGGTCAGGCCAACCTGCACGCCGCCGTGTGGCTGCCCGATCTCGACGCGCTCTACCGCTTCGTTTCCGAGGACCTCTGCGGCCTGGGCATCCAGTGTGTCGACACGGTCCTGGTCGGCAGCGCCGTCAAACGCCCCGGCCAGCCGGTCTACCGCAGCGGCTCCAAGCCGTCGAGCAGTCGCGCCAGGCCGAACTCGAACCGGCTGTCCATGCTGGGGCCGGCGATCTCCTCGGCGAGTTCGGACACGTTGGGGTAGCGGTCGGCCGGTAGTGCGGCCAGCCGCTGCCGGGCCTCGGCCACCGCCTCCTCGGGGGACGCGCCGCGCTCCTCCAGGGCGGACATCGGCACCGATTCGTGGACGACGAATCCGTGCACCCAAGTACTCAGCAGATAGGCGGCGTTGACCGCGTCGGCGCCGCCGAAGCCCGCTCGGCGCAGGATGTCGATGAGCGCCTCCATCCGCACCAGCGCCCGCGGACCGGGCGAGAAGCGACCGGCCAGCACGCGCACGGCGTTCGGCCGGGCCAGCAGATGCGCCCGTAGCCCGCGCGCCGTCCGCGCGACACCCTCCCGCCACCGGTCGGGTCGCGCCCCGGTGAGCGCAGCAACGTCCAGGTCGGCCCACAGCGCACGGTGGTGCCTTTGAAGGGGGCCGGGGCTCCGCCCCGAGGCCCCCAGGGGGCTGCGCCCCCAGACCCCCAGCCGGGGGCTGCGCCCCCAGACCCCCACGAGCGAGCCTCGAAGCGGACTCAGCGGCGGAGCCAGAGCACCGCGCTACCCGCCATCGGGCGGGCGCTGGGGGCCGGGACGGCCGGGCTGCAGTGGGTGGTCGAGGCCTACAGCCTGGTCTACGCCTCGCTGTTGCTGACCGGTGGCACCCTCGGTGATCGATGGGGCCGCCGACCGGTCTACCTCGCCGGGCTGGCGCTGTTCACGGCCGGGTCGGTGCTCTGCGCGACGGCCGCGAACCTGGCCGCGCTCGTCGCCGGACGGGCCGTGCAGGGGGTGGGTGCGGCGCTGCTCACGCCGGGCTCGCTGGCCATCCTCCGGCATGTCTTCACCGGGGAGGCCGAGCGGGCAAGGGCTATCGGGGTCTGGAGCGGGGTCTCCGGTGCGGGGCTGGCCGTCGGTCCCGCTCTCGGCGGACCGCTGGTCGACCACTTCGGCTGGGCCAGCGCGTTCTGGATCAACGTGCCGGTGGGGGCGGCGAGTCTGCTGCTGGCCGACCGGACGCTTCCGCCGGTGCCGAGGTCGCGGACACGCCCCGATCCGGCTGGCCAGCTCGCGGCGGTCGCCGGGCTGAGCACGCTGGTGTACGCGCTGGTCGAGGGGCCGGTACGGGGGTGGGGCGATCGGCTGGTCCTGGGCGCCGCACTCGCCTCCGCGCTGTCGCTGGGCGGATTCGTGGTGCTGGAACTCGTGGTGCCGTCGCCGATGGTGGACCTGCGGCTGCTCTCCCGGCGCGCCACCGGCGCCGCGGTGATCGCGGGGTTCACCGTCAGCTTCGGGTTCTTCGGGCTGGGCGTGTTCCTGAGCCTGTACCTCCAGTCCGTACTGGGGTGTTCGGCGACGTCCGCCGGTCTGATCATGCTGCCCGCCACCTTGTGCACCGGCGGCACCGCGATCCTCACCGGGCGGTTGTGCGCCCGCTACGGTCCGCGGCTGCCGCTGGCGGCCGGACTGGCGCTGCTGGCGGTCGTCCTCGCCGGGTTCACGCGGTACGGCGGCGAGGCCCGGTTCGCGCAGTTCTGGTGGCTGATGCCGCTGCTCGGCATCGGTCTGGGGCTGACGTTCACGCCCATCTCCATCGCCGTGATGGCCGCGGTCGAACCGGCGCGAGCGGGCATGGCGTCGGCCACCGTCAACATGTTCCGCGAGGTCGGAGGAGTGGCCGGAGTCGCCGTGATGGGCGCGGTGCTGGCCACCCGGTTCGGTGCCGAACTGCGCGCACATCTACCGGGGTTGGGCGGCGCCGACGCGGACGCACTGGCGCGCTCGGTCGCCTCCGGGGGTGGCGCAGGGCTCCGGCGAGGCTTACCGGCGTTACCGCAAGCCGCCGTTGACGACGCGTTCGTGGCGGGTCTGCACCTGGCCATGCTGGTGGGTGCCGGGGCGCTGGCGGTGATGGCGGCGCTGGTGGTGCTGTTGATGCGCCGATCCAATCGGGCCAACTGCGCGGTGGTTGGCTGAGGAGTGATGCCGGGAGCAGACGTGGGGGGTGGGGAGCGGGTAGCTTCGCGAGCCGAAGAGTTTGCGTTCCCTTGTGGATCCTTGTGCTTCACATCCCGTTAAATCGATGTTAAGGAAGCGCCGTTGCTCCGCCACCGGTTCCGCCGACTGACGCCCTGTGCCGCCCTTGTGAGTGCCGTACTGGCCGCGTTGCCCGCCGCGCCCGCGCGGGCCGCGGTGCCCTCTGCGCACCTCGACGCCGTGCAACGGAGTTTGCGGGAGGTGTCACCGGGACTCGAAGGACAGGTGTGGGAGCGAACCGGTGGCAACAGCCTGGACGCGCCCGGCGGCGACCCCGGGGGCTGGCTCCTTCAGACGCCCGGGTGTTGGGGCGACCCGAAGTGCGCCGACCGGCCGGGCACCCGGCGGTTGCTCGCCAAGATGACCGAGAACATCTCCAGGGCACGACACACCGTTGACATCTCCTCGCTCGCCCCACTGCCGAACGGCGCCTTCCAGGACGCCGTCGTCGAAGGCCTCAAGGCGGCCGTCGCCGACGGACACAGGCTGCGGGTGCGGGTGCTGGTCGGGGCCGCGCCGGTCTACCACCTCAACGTGGTACCGGCGCTGTACAGGAACGAACTGATCGCCCGGCTCGGCAGCGCCGCGGACCACATCACCTTGAACGTCGCGTCGATGACCGCGTCGAAGACGTCGTTCTCCTGGAACCACACCAAGCTCATCGTGGTGGACGGCCAGACGGTGATCACCGGTGGCGTCAACGACTGGAAGGACGACTACATCGACACCACCCACCCGGTGTCGGACGTCGACCTGGCGCTGCGTGGACCGGCCGCCCGCACCGCGGGCGCGTACCTGGACACGCTGTGGACCTGGACCTGCCGCAACTCCGGCAACCCCAACGCGGTCTGGCTGGCCGCCTCCAGCGGCGCGGCCTGCATGCCCACCCTGGAGAAGGACGCCAACCCCGAACCCGTCAAGGCACAAGGAAGCGTGCCCGTCATCGCGGTCGGTGGGCTGGGCGTCGGAATCAGGCAATCGGACCCGAAGTCAACGTTCAGGCCCACGCTTCCCACGGCGCCGGACACCCGCTGCGGCATCGGCGTGCACGACAACACCAACGGGGACCGCGACTACGACACCGTCAACCCGGAGGAGACCGCGCTGCGTTCGCTGATCGGCAGCGCCCACCGCCGGATCGAGATATCCCAGCAGGACCTCAACGGCACCTGCCCGCCGCTGCCGCGCTACGACATCCGGCTGTACGACACCCTGGCCGCCAAACTCGCCGAGGGAGTGAAGGTGCGGATCGTGGTCAGCGACCCGGCGAACCGTGGACTGGTCGGCAGCGGCGGCTACTCGCAGATCAGGTCCCTCAGGGAGATCAGCGACACGCTGCGCGAACGCCTCGTCCGCAGCACCGGCGACCGGCGGACCGCCGACGCGAGGATGTGCGCCAACCTGCAACTGGCGTCCTTCCGCGGCGCCCCGACGGGCAACTGGGCCGACGGCCGCCCGTACGCACTGCACCACAAGGTGGTCTCCGTCGACGACTCCGCGTTCTACCTCGGCTCCAAGAACCTCTACCCGTCCTGGCTGCAGGACTTCGGCTACATCGTCGAAAGCCCGGCCGCCGCACGGCAGTTGCAGAGCCGACTGCTCGACCCGGAGTGGTCGTACTCGCGTGACACCGCGACGGTCGACTACGCGCGAGGCCTGTGTTCGCGCTGAGGCGGGCCGGGGAGCGGGCCGGTCGTCCGGCTCGCACGGGCGCGGCGGCCCCGTGGTCCCGCTCAAGCGCGCAGCCGCAGGGCCGCCCGCTCCATCCGCAACCGCTCCCGCTCGGTGACCGCCGCCGAGAACGCCCACGACACCGCCGTGGACTCCGCGTCCCCGCGCTCCTCGGCGCGCTCCGCCATCGCCCCGTCGAGCAGCCGGACCGCCTCCAGCCGCCCCCGCTCCCGGTTCTCGATCTCCGTCGTGGAGTCGCCGTCCGTCGCCACCCGGCCGCATCGCGGACACCACCAGCGATCCGGTGCGCTGGCAGGCGGAGCCTTCATCGTGGTCCGGCAGTTCGGGCACTTCACCGGAAGCTCCTCCTCGACGTGGCCGCACGACGCGCACACCCAGCCATCGCGCTGCCGCCACATGGTCCGCCGACACCGCGGACAGCCCGCCGTGGCGATCCCGGCCGGACCCATCACCGGCGGATCCGGCGTCGAATCCGCGTACTCGATGATCTGTGCCCGCACCCGGGCGTCCACCGTGTTAGCCATCCGCAACAGATGCGCGGTACGCGACCGGGCCTCATCCGCAAAATCCGTCATGGTTCGGGCAGGTTACGCCGGTACGGCCGGGCGTAGGCGCCTTGTCCAGCGGCGATCACGCGGAGGAGTGACGGGGAGCCACAGGGTCACCGGCGGGCCGGGCTGGGGAGTGCCCGGTGACGCGATCTTCACGCGGAACGCCCGGTGCTCTGGGAGGCCGCTTTGACCAGGGTTTTTCGTCGCTGACGATCCGGTAGACGAGGGGGCCTTGGTGCGGCGGTTCGTCAGCTTTTTCCGATTTATATCAGTTTTATGGTGATTTGCTTGTAGATGTCGTTCGGCGGGCACACCCTGGAGTGGAGGAGCGGCAACCCGCCGCGTTCACAGAAGTTAGGAGAGCGCCATGCGCAAGCCGATACGGCGCCTCGCCGTGGCTGCGGCCACCGGGGTTCTCACCGCGGGTACGTTCGCGTCCGTCGGCGGCCTGGCCACCGCGTCAGCGACCCCGCAGCACGCGACCCACGTCGCCACCGTGAGCGTTCGCGGCGGAGGCGGCGGCTGGGGTCACGGCGGCTGGGGTCACGGCGGCTGGGGTCGCGGCGGCTGGGGCGGCGGCTACTGGGGCTGGGGTCCCGGCGGCTGGGGCGGCGGCTACTGGGGTGGGGGCGACTGGGGCGGTGGCTACTGGGGCGATGACTGGGGCGGCGGCTGGGGCGGTTGGGACTGACCACAGCAACTGTCACAGCCCAGGCGCTCCGGCCTGAGCAACGCTGGTGAGCGGTTGGCGGTGGGAGAAGCGGAAGCGACCCGCACCGCCAACCGCTCCTTCGTGTCCGCGACCCGGGGGGACGGCCGGCCTGATGATCCATCACGGTTGTCCGGTATCCACCGCGGCCCCGGCTTCCAGGTTTGCCGCCGGACCGCCTGGTCAAGGCAGCAGCTATGAACGATCAGAACACGGTACGGGCGGCGGACGCGGCACGCGGCTACTACGAGAGCGCTGACGTCGACGGCTTCTACGCCTCGGTGTGGGGCGGCGAGGACATCCACACCGGAATCTACGCGCGGCCTCACGAGGCGATCGGCGCGGCTTCCCGGCGCACGGTCGAGCGGGTGGCGGCGAAGGCCGCGGACCTGCTGGGGCCCGGCCGCAGCGTGCTGGACATGGGATCCGGCTACGGCGGCGCGGCCCGCTATCTGGCGGCGACCTTCGGCTGCCGGGTCGTCGCGGTCAACATCAGCGAGTCCCAGAACCAGCGGCACCGCGAAACCAACGCCGCACGCGGCCTCGACACACTGATCGAGGTCGTCACCGGTTCCTTCAACGACGTTCCGGTGCCTGACGGATCCTTCGACGTCGTATGGTCCCAGGAGGCGCTGTGCCACAGCGGTGACCGGGCGAAGACGCTGGGTGAAGCGGCCCGGGTGCTCAAGCCGGGCGGCGCGCTCGTCTTCACGGACGTCATGGCCACCGAGGACGCCCCCGCGGAGGAACTGGCGCCGCTCGCCGAGCGCCTCGCGATGGGGGAGTTCGCCACACCAGGCCTCTACCGTGCCCTACTTGGCGAACTCGGCCTGTTGCCCGCCCGGTTCGAAGACCTGAGTGAGCATCTGCTGACGCACTACGTCCGGCTCACCGAGGAAGTCCAGCAGCACGCGGACGAGTTGGCGAAGGTCATCAGCCCCGGCTACCTGGACCGGTTGAGGGAGAACCTTCCGCTGTGGGTGCGCGCCTGCAGGAGCGGCCACCTGGTGTGGGGGATCTTCCACGCCGCGAACGCTGCCGGCGGTCGGTAGGCTCCGCCGGTTCGCAAGCGACCCGAAGGGACGCGGGCAACCGCGCGACCAGCCACAACGGTGCCGCGGGAGGAGCGACGGCACATCTGTGCGCACTCCCATCGGAGCGCTCAGCGGCGCAGGTCGGCGGCGCCGCCGCGGCTGGTTACGCGGACCGGGAAGGGGTAGGCGCTGTTCGTCCAAGCCAAGCGGAACTGGAGGGCATCATGGTCGTCCTCGGCGTCATTCTGCTGATTGTCGGCTTTCTGCTGAAGATCGCCATCCTGTGGACCATCGGCATCATCCTGGTCGTCATCGGAGCGATCCTCTGGCTGCTCGGAGCGCTTGGCCACGCGGTGTTCGGCCGACGGCACTACTGGTAGCCGCCCATGGCAGCCAGAAAGGCGCCGAAGCCCATGAAGGTCGCCTTCCTCGTAGCCCCGGAAGGCGTCGAGCAGATCGAACTGACCGATCCATGGGAAGCGGTCTACGAGGCCGGAGGAACCCCCGCCCTCGTCTCACCGGAGCCCGGGCGGATCCAGGCCTTCAACCACCTGGACAAGGCCGACACCTTCAAGGTCGACCAGACCTTTTCCGAGACCTCCGTGAAGGACCACGACGCCCTGGTCCTTCCCGGCGGCGTCGCGGGCCCGGACCTCCTGCGCACGGACCCCGAGGCTGTCGCCCTCGTCAGGGGCTTCGTCGAGGCGGGCAAACCGGTAGCGGCGATCTGCCACGGTCCATGGATGCTCGTGGAGGCCGACGTCGTACGCGGCCGTACCCTCACGTCCTGGCCGAGTCTCAGGACGGACATCCGCAACGCGGGCGGCAACTGGGTCGACGAAGCGGCGCGGGTCTGCCGGGACGGACCCAACGTGCTGGTCACCAGCCGTGAACCGGCGGATCTGGAGGCTTTCGACGACGCGTTCGTCACCGAGTTCACCAAGGCGAGCCGTTAGGCGGCGCGCGCGCCACGCACGGCTGCCGGTGACCGCTACCGCCGCTCGTCCGGCGGCGGAGTGGCGTCGCTCGGCGCGAGCCGGGCGACGACCTCGGTCAGTTCCTCGCAGGCCTGGTGGATCCTACGCAGGGTGCTCTGCTGCTCGGTGGTCAGCGCCGCCAGCAGCAGTGCGGTCAGCGCGGCGGCGCCGTTGAACGCCTGCAGGTTCACCATCACCGCGAACAGCCCGTGGTGGGCGAACGGCCCGGCCCGCCGGGTGGCCGCCATCACCGCCAGCACCGACATGAGCAGCACGCACGGCGCCGCACCGGCCAGCCGGAAGCGCAGCGCCGCCCAGATGAGCATGGGGAAGGCCAGGAACAGCAGCGACATCTGGGTGCTGGTCACCAGCACCGTCACCACGACGGTACCGGCGGCCAGCGCCACCGCCTCCGCCCACCGGTACCCGTGCACGTCCCCGGGCCAGCGCGCCCGGCGGGCGACGAGGAGCAGCGGTGTGACGACCAGTACGCCCATCGCGTCCCCGGCCCACCACGCCGCCCACGCCCCCCAGAACCGGCTCGGCGGCAGGAAGCCGGAGACGACCAGCGAGCCGGTCCCCACGGTCGCGCTGACCAGCATTCCGGTCAGCGCGCCCAGGAACACCAGCACCACCCCGTCCCGCAGGCGGTTCAGATCGGGCCGGAACCCCGCCCGCCGCAGCATCAGGAACGAGCACACGGGAGCCAGTGTGTTGCCCGCCACGATCCCCACGTCGGTGGGCGTCAGCTGCCCGATGGTGGCGGTGACCAGCAACGTGCCCAGTGTGATGCCCGGCCAGATCCGCAGCCCCGTCAGCAGCAGTGCGGTCAGCGCGATCCCGGTGGGCGGCCACAGCGGGGTGACCACCGCGCCCGCGACCACCACCCGCTGCGACAGGCCGAGTCGGCCGGTCACGAAATAGGCGGCGGCCACAGCAAGGATCCACAGGCCTGTCCCCGCGAGCCGCCGGACGTCCTCGTTGCGCACCACAGCTGCCATCAGACAGCCTCGCCACCCCTCGTCCGCCGTGACACGCGCGGTGGTGGCGGTTACGTCACCCCGGACCGTGGCTCAGCACCAGGACCGCCGCGTCGTCCGTATGGCCGGTGAGGTCGGCAACCCTGATCACCTGACTGGCCAGTTCGCCTGGATCGGCCCCGACCCCGTCCCGGACCAGCCGCGCCACCTGCTCGATCCCCGCCTCGATGGAGAACGACGGCCCTTCGACCACACCGTCGGTGAACAGTACGAGCACTTCCGTGTCCGACATCCGGCGCGTGGTGACCGGATACGCCTCACCGGGCAGGATGCCCAGCGGCACGCCCCCGGCGTGCTCCAGCACTCCCCACTCGCCGTCCGCGGTGGCCCACACCGCGGGGACATGTCCGGCGCGGGCGTCGGCCAGCTCCGCCGTGGCCGGGTCGAAGCGCAGGAAGCTGCAGGTCGCGAAGAGGTCGCAGCCCATCGACAGCAGCAGTTCGTTGGCCCGGCTCAGCACCTCGCCCGGGTCGTCGACGGCGGCGGCCACCGCGCGCAGGCCGATGCGGATCTGTCCCATGAACGCCGCCGCCTCGACGTCATGGCCCTGTACGTCGCCGATGGAGAAGCCGACGGCACCGTCGGGCAGCCAGAAGCCGTCGAACCAGTCGCCGCCGATGTCAAGGCCGTGCCGGGCGGGGGCGTAGCGGGCCGCGGAACGCAGCCCGGGCACCTCCGGCAGCACTGCCGGAAGCAGTTCGCGCTGTAGTGCGACGGCCAGGTCCACCCGCGCCTTCTGCAGCTCGGCCCGCTCCAGCGCCTGGGCGGTCAGCCGCCCGAGTGCGGTCAGCAGGTCGTCGGCGGACCGGGTGGGACGGCGTCGGGTCATGGACCCTCCGAGGTGCGTCGGGTCGTGGGCCGCAGCCCAGGGAAATCATATCCGCGCGGGGTGGCTTCCGCCGCCGCGCCGGTCAGCCCTCCAGCGCCAGCCGCAACCCGAGCGTCAGCAGCACGGCGCCGGAGATCCGCTCCATCCGCCGCCGCACCGACGACCGGTCGAACAGCGACTTCATGCGGTGGACGAACCAGACGTACATCCCGTAGAAGACCGCCTCGAACAGCGCCTGTATCGTCGCCAGCCCCACCACCGCGGGCAGTTGGGGGGCGCCGTGCGGAACGAACTGCGGCAGGAACGACATCGCGAAGACCGCCGCCTTGGGGTTGGCCAGGTTGACCCACACACCCGTGCGGTACGCCCGCCACGCCGACAGCGCGGCCGGGCCGGACCCGGCAGCCCCGTCGCCCGCGGCCTCGCGCCGGGCGGCGCGCAGGGCCTGGACGCCGAACCAGACCAGCACCGCGGCTCCTACGTACCGCATGACGTCGTACGCCAGCTGCGAGGCGGCCAGCAGCGCGGTGAGGCCGAGGGCCGCCGCGACGCCCCACACGAACACACCGGTCTCGTTCCCGAGCACGGTCGCGAATCCGGGCCGCCGCCCGCCGCGCAGCGAGTGGCGGATGATCAGCGCGGTGCTGGGGCCGGGGACGGCGGCGATGACCAGGCACGCGCCGAGGAAGGGCAGGAGGGTGCTCAGCATCCCCTCATCCTCCCCGCCGGCTGCTCGCCGGGCCAGCGGATTTCCGTGACCCCAACCGGGCTGCCGCGCAAGGACGGTGGAGCGGGACACCGTGCCCCGCTCCACCTGGTACGCGACGGCTATGCCGGGTGGCTGCCGTACGGGCGGGTGATGAGTTCCATGCCATGGCCCGCCGGGTCGAAGAAGTACACACCGCGACCGCCGTGGTGGTGGTTGATCCGCCCCGGCTGTTCGAGGCGCGGATCCGCGTAGTACGCGATCCCGGCCCGCTGGATCCGGGCGAAGCTGGCGTCGAACTCCTCGTCCGACACCAGGAAGGCGTAATGCTGCGGGGTGATTGTCTCGGGATCGGCGGTGGCGAAGTCCAGGGTGACGCCGTTGCTGGTGGCGACGGGGACGAACGGCCCCCACGGCGTTCCGACCGGCATGCCCAGGATGTCCGCCAGGAACTCGGCGGAAGCCCGGTTGTCCCGGGCGAAGACGATGGTGTGGTTCAACTCGACTGACACGGTGAATGCCTCCACGGCACTCCACGGGCACCTCCACGCCTCACCCAGCCGGTGACCGACGCGCGATGCCGTGCCGTGATCCTATGCGGCCGACGCGGCGGCCAAAGGGCGTTTGCGAACGCGAAGCCACGTGCTGGCCGCGGCCCCCTGCGCCCGGCCGACCCGGTGGGCGCATCAGTGCGATGCTGGGAGGACCACCGACCGGCCGGGATCGAACGCGCCGGGGAACGGGAGCGCCGTGCATGAACGGGTGGACGAGGTAGCGCGATGGACGCCTTCGACGGCACCACCACGGCCGAAGGGGCAGTGCCGCCCTTCGACCTGATGGGCGTGGCGATCGGCGTGGTGGACGCGAAGGGCCTCGTCGTCAGTTGGAGCATCAGCGCGCAGGCGGTGCTCGGCTATCCGCCCGCCGAGGTGGTCAGGCAGCCGGTCACCCGGCTGCTGGTGGACGCCGGGGACGCCGCCCGGGTGCTGGCCTCGGTACGCGAGCGGCAGCCGCCGGAGGGCTGGGCGGGCCTGGTCGAAGTCCGGCACCGGGACGGGCATCCGCTGCGGCTGGGGCTGTGGATCTGGCCGCTGCAGGCGCCGCGCGGCTGGCTGCTCGCCGCCATCGACATCGGCCACACCCCGTGGTGGGAGGTCAACCGGTCGATGCTGGAGCGGTTCCTGGCCGGTTCCCCGGTGGGGATGGGAGTCATGAGCCCCGACCTGCGGCTCGTGTGGCTCAACGACGCGCTGGAGCGCATCGGTGGCATCCCGCGTGAGATGCGGCTGGGCAAGCGGTTCGGCGAGGTGCTGCCGAGGCTGGACGCCGAGAAGGTCGAGGCGCAGATGCGCCAGGTGCTGGAGACCGGGCAGCCGACGATCGACTTCGAGTACCGCGGGTACACCCCGGCCGACCCGGACCGCGAGCACGCCTTCTCCACGTCGTTCTTCCGGCTCGACGACGCGTTCGGCAGGGTGTTGGGCGTCTGCTACATGGTTGTTGACGTCACCGACCGCTGGCGGGCCAGGGAGCGGCTGGCGATGCTGAACGAGGCGGGGGCGCGCACCGGCAGCACCCTGGAGGTCGGCCGTACCGCACAGGAACTGGCGGAGATCGGCGTGCCGCGACTCGCCGACTTCGTCACCGTCGACCTGCTGGACACCGTGCTGCGCGGTGACGCTCCGCGCGCCGGACCGCTGCTGGAGATCAGGGAACTGCGCCGGGCCGGGCAGAAGTCGGTGCTGGCAGGCGCCCCGGAGTCGATCGCGGCGACCGGGGACACCGTCAGCGTCGACCCGGGCTCACCGTGGGAGAGGTGCCTGGTGGAGGGCACCCCCTACCTGCAGAGCGAACCGGACATCGAGCCCGACGGCTGGATGGCCGCGGACGTCGTCCGGTCGGACAGCTTCCGAAGGTTCGGGCTGCGGTCGCTGATGCTGGTCCCGATCCGCGCCCGCGGCCACGCGCTGGGCGTCGCCACGTTCGTCCGCTGGCAGCGGCCCGACCCCTTCGAGCGGGACGACCTGCTGCTGGCCGAGGAGGTCGTGGCCCGGGCGGCCGTCAACATCGACAACGCCCGCAGGTTCACCCGTGAACACAGTACGGCGCTCGCCCTCCAGCGGGACCTGCTGCCGCACAGGCTGTCCTCGCGGACCACGCTGCAGGTCGCCTCGCGCTATCTGCCCGCGGGCGCCAGCGGGGGCGTGGGCGGCGACTGGTTCGACGTGATCCCGCTGTCCGGTGCCCGCGCCGCGCTGGTCGTCGGCGACCTGGTCGGACACGGCATCAGCGCGGCGGCCTCCATGGGGCGTTTCCGTACCGCGGTGCGCACCCTGGCCGACATGGACCTGCCGCCTGACGAACTGCTGGCCCACCTGGACGACCTGGTGCTGCCGCCCGGCGGTGAGGACGCGGAGGAGGAGGCGCAGCCGGAACCAGGGGTGGGCGCCACCTGTCTGTACGCCGTCTACGACCCGGTCACCCGCAGGTGCGCGATGGCCAGGGCGGGCCATCCGCCGCCCGCGATCGTGGCACCGGACGGCACCGTGACCTTTCCCGAGCTGCCCAGCGGGCCGCGCCTGGGAATGGGCCGAATGCCGTTCCAGAGCGCCGAGTTCGAACTCGCCGAGGGCAGCCTGCTGGCCCTGTACACCGACGGGCTGCTGGAGGCCGGTGGGCGGGACGCGGCCGAGGGGCTCGACCGGCTGCGTACGGCGCTGTCGCCGCCGGGCCGGCCGCTGGAGGAGATCTGCGGCGCGGTGCTGGAGGCGTTGCTGACCGGGCCGCCCGACGACGACGTGGCCCTGCTGATCGCCCGCACCCACGCGCTGGGCCCGGACCGTGTGGCCTCCTGGCATCTGCCGTCCGATCCCGCGGTGGTCTCGGAGGCGCGGGTGCTGGCCACCCGCTGCCTTGAGGGGTGGGGACTGGCGGAGCTGGTGTTCACCGCCGAGGTCATCGTCAGCGAGCTGGTCACCAACGCCATCCGCCATGCCTCCGGCCCGATACAGCTCCGGCTGATCCGGCAGGCGGCGCTGATCTGCGAGGTGGCCGACTCCAGCAGCACCTCGCCGCGGCTGCGGCACGCCCGCACCACCGATGAGGGCGGTCGCGGCCTGTTCCTGGTCGCCCAGCTCTCGCGCCGCTGGGGCACCCGCTACACGCCGGACGGCAAGATCATCTGGGCGGAGCTGTCCCGCAACCCAGCGTAGTGGTGCGGAGGGTGACTAGATTTCGACACGCCCCCTACCACATGCGCGCCGCCGTCGCTACAAACTTCATGATATTGCTCAGCGTGATCGGCGACACCCAACGTGATCAACGCCAGTGAGGAGAGCCTGCATGACCCGTAGGCGGAACCACACCGTGCCGGGCAAGAGCTGCTTCGACGACATCTACGACCAGCCCGACCCACGCGCCTACTTCCGCAGGCTCGCACCGCTGGAATATCACATCCCGCACCATGCCCAGCCGGTGTTCCGGCGTGTGCACACGGCACGTGCCGCGATTCCCGGCCACCGCGGCCCGGTGGCCATCCTCGACCTGTGCTGTTCCTACGGGATCAACGCCGCGCTGCTCAACCACCACCTGACGCTGCGCGAACTGTACGAGCACTACACCAGCCCCGAGGCGCAGGCCTGCACCCGGGACGAACTCGTCGAGCGGGACAAGGAGTTCTACGCCTCCCGCCGCCGCGCCGACCCGATCCGGGTGGTCGGACTGGACGCCGAGGCGAACCCCGTGCGGTACGCGCTGGACGTCGGCCTGCTGGACGACGGCTTCGCCGAGGACCTGGAGTCCGCGCCGCCCAGTCAGCCGCTGCGCCGCGCCGTGGCGGGCACCGGCCTGATCACCGTCACCGGCGGAGTCGGGTACATCTCCGCGCGCACCTTCCAGGCGCTGCTGGAGTGCGCCGAACTCCCCGTGTGGATCGCGGCGTTCGTGCTGCGCACCGTGTCGTACGCACCGGTGGTCCGCTGCCTGGCCGGTCACGGCCTGGCCACCGAGCGGGACACCGAGCGCACCTACCCGCAGCGGCTGTTCACCGACCCGGCCGAGCAGCGCAGCGCGATCGACGCGCTCACCGCCGCGGGCGAGGACCCGGCGGGCAAGGAGGCCGACGGCCGCTACCACACCGCGCTGTTCCTCTCCCGCCCCGGCGAGCGGCAGCCCGCCCTGGAGGTGCTGACCGCCGCGGCGGTCGGCCGCGTCAACGGCTGACCGGGCGGCGGCGGGTGAGCACCGCCAGCGCCAACGCCAGAAGGGCGGCCTCCACCACGAGACTCAGCACTCCCAGCGGCTCGCCCCAGTTGCCGACGTCATCGGTGTACGACGGCAGGCCGGGACCCCTGGACAGCACGTACCCCAGCAGCGGCCCCAGGGCCACCCCGGCCGCCAGCGGCCACCCCACCCGTAGCGGGCCGACCAGCAGCAGCCCAGCGGCCAGCAGCCCGGCGATCTCCAGCAGGTGATAGCCGACACCGACGTAGAAGGGGTCCTTGACACCCGGCACTCCGCCCTGGTCCACGACGTGGATGGCGACCACCGCCAGGCACAACGCGATCGCGATCCCTCTGGGCGCCCAGGCGGTCATGCGCGCACCCTCCTTCCGAGGGGAGGTATCCACCTACATGGTATGACTCCGGGTGATTCGGCGAGCGGCGCGGACCGCACTCACGGCTGTTCGGTCGGCCGGATCAGCAGTTCGCTCACCGCGGCGTGGCGTGGGCGGGTGACGGCGAAGACGATCGCCTCGGCGACGTCCGCGGCCTCCAGCCGGTGCAGGCGGCGGGCGTCCAGCTGTGCCCGGACGTGCGGCGGGTTGTGGGTGCGCAGTTCGGTCACGGTGCTGCCGGGCTCGATGGCGCAGACCCGGACATGGCGGTCGTGCAGCTCCTGGCGCAGCCCCTCGGTCAACGCGCCCACACCGAACTTGGTGCCGCTGTAGACCGCGCGTCCGGCGCGGGCGCGGCGCCCGGCGACGGCGCTGACGTTGACCAGGTCGGCCACCTGGCGGGCGCCGTCGGCCGCCGCCCGGACCAGGTGGGGCAGGGCGGCCTGGCTGGTGTACATCAGGCCCATCAGGTTGATCTGCACCATGCGCCGCCACTGGTCGGAGGCGGCCTCCTCGAAGGGGCCGAGCAGCATCAGGCCCGCGTTGTTGACCAGGATGTCCAGCCCGCCGAGGGCCGCCACGCTCTGGTCGACGGCCGAGTGGGCCTGTGTCTCGTCGGTCAGGTCGGCCGGTCGCACCAGCGCCGTGCCGCCCAACGCCCGGATGCCGTCCGCCACTTGCTCAAGCCGCTCCCGCCGCCGGGCCACCAGGGACACCGCCGCGCCCTCGGCGGCCAGCGCCCGGGCGGTGGCCTCGCCGATCCCGCTGGAGGCGCCGGTCACCAGCGCAACAGTTCCGGCCAACCGGTTCGTCGTCGGCATGGCGCCTCCGTAACTCTTCGCAGACGTAACGCACTTGGGGAACGTCGCGACGGTAGGCGAGGGGTCGTCGTGGCGCGTACCCCGTGGGTGGCGGATCCGGCCAATCTGTCAACCGGTCACCCAGCAGGTCGAGCGAGGTCCGCCGCGGTTCGGCAGGGCTCTGACCGGGCGCGGGGAACGCGACCAGCCACAACACATCGCCGCACTCTGGGCGCAGCGCTCACAGCGACGCCGTGCTGACGAACGTCAGGTACAGCCCCAGGCCCGCCGAGACGAGGGTCGCCGCCCCCAGCGCCAGCCCGGCGGTACGCCGGGACCGGGTCCGGGCCAGCGCGCTCGCCAGCGGAAACACCAGCGGGAAGACCGGCAGCAGGAATCGGGCGCGGGACAGGAACGCCCCGGCGTCGCCCAGCGTGATGGTCAGCATCGCCGCGCTGAAGACCACGAGCACCGTCGGCTGCCGCGCGGCGCAGCAGTACCCGAACAGTACGACCGCCGCCAGCAGCACCACCGTGACCGCGACGGCGCCGACCCCCTGGTCGAGTGGCCGCCGCAGCACCTGCAGGACCTGCTCGGCGGTCGTGCCGCCGAAGTCGAAGTGCGAGTTCCACGCCATCTGCACCACGAAGTACCCGTCCCAGCGCCCCAGCCGGTATCCCACCCATCCGACGAACCCGAACCATCCGAGGGGCGCGAGGGCCGCGCCCAGCAGCGCCCGCCAGCGCCACGGCGTACGCCGTGCCCGCACCACCGCGGCCGCGGCCACGGCCGCCGCCAGCGCGATTCCGGTCGGCCGGGTCAGGCACGCCGCGGAACTCAACGCCCCGGCGCAGAGCCACCGTTCTGTCAGCGCCGCGTACAGCGTCCAGGCGGTCAGCGCGGCGAACAGCGCCTCGGTGTATCCGAGATTCGCCTCGAACGCGTGCGGCAGCGCAGCCCACACCAGGGCGGCGGCCACTCCCGTACGCCGGCCGTACAGCCGCTCGGCGACCGCGAAGATCCCGCCCGCCGCGGCCCCGGCCGCCGCCCAGGCCACCAGCAGCGCGGCCCCCGGCGGTGAGACCGGCAGCAGGGAGTGCAGCGCCCTGACCGCCATCGGGTACAGCGGAAAGAACGCCAGGTCGCAGTAGCGGTGTCCGTGCGCGTCCGGAGCGGGCAGCGCCGTCGGGTAGCCGGCCGTGGCGACGCGCAGATAGGCGGCGGCGTCCCACAGCGTCCCCATCCGGTGCCACACCGGGGTGCCCCGCACGGTGCCCCACGCGGTGAACAGCGCCAGGCTCACCCCGCGGACCACGGCGTAGCCCGCGAGCGCCGGTGCGGCCCGGCGCGTTGCCGCCAGCCACCGGCGTATCGGCTGTGCCGCTTCGGCGACGGCGCCACGCGGCGGACCGCCGAGCAGGCGGGGGTGCTGGGTGAGTGTGGACATGGCGGACCGTGGGGGTGAGGGAGCTGGGCCGAGGCGCGTAGCGTACTCGCAGATTCCGCCGGATCCGCGCAGGCTGACGGGAGGTTGACCCCGGTACGACGAAGGGCGCCGCCCTGTGGGCGGCACCCTTCGCGATGGGCGAGCGGCGGCGGCTCAGTCGGTGGCTATCGCCGGGTCGCTGGTGCTCACCTGGCCGGTCTCCACGTGGCCCGCCAGCCGGCGCAGGTACGTGCCGTCCTGGTCACAGGCCACCGACAGGTCGTACCAGCCGTGGCTGCGGTGCGGGGTCGCGGTGTGCACGGCATGCGCGCCGGGCCGCAGCCGGTAGCTGGCCGGGCGGTCGTTGCCGTAGGCGTCGGTGACGGTGAGGTGGACGGTGGTGGTGCCCGCGTTGGTCAGCACCAGCCTGACCTGCCCGCTGCCGCTCTCGTGCCGGGCGCTCACCTCGGGGTTGGTGGCGCCGGTGTGGCCCTTGAACTGCCGCAGGAAGCCGTTGGGGCCGTGCACGGTGTACTCGTAGGCGGCCTGCTTGCCCGAGCCGAGGTGCCAACTGCCGGACAGGCTGCGCCCGGCCTCCACGGTGTAGGTCCACGGACCGTCCTGCTCGGTGGAGGAGGTGATGTGGAACGTGGCACCGGCCCGGCCGTGGCTGGAGAAGTCGATCGACAGCTGGCCGTCGTGGGCACCCACCCGGCCGTCCGCCGACAGGTCGTACGGCAGTGGGCGGGCGGGCCGAAGTCCCCGCTCCTGCTTGGGCAGTTCGGGGTTGGCCGGCAGCTTCGGCACGTAGTCGGGGTGCCGGTTGTGGTCCGGCGGGAGGTAGCCGCTGGTGTCCGGCAGCGGCGGCACCTTGGCGTTGGACTTCGAGAAGTCGAACGCGGTGGTCAGGTCGCCGGTCACCGCGCGGCGCCAGGGGGAGATGTTCGGCTCGTGCACCCCGAACCGCCGCTCCATGAAGCGGATGATGGAGGTGTGGTCGAACACCTGCGAGCAGACGTAGCCACCGGTGCTCCACGGCGAGACCACGAACATCGGCACCCGCTGGCCCAGACCGTACGGCCCGGCGACGCTGGTGTCCGAGCCCTTGGGGGTGAACAGGTCCGCGCTGACGTCCACGGTCGACTTGCCCTGTGCCGGGGAGGACGGCGGGATCGGCGGCACGACGTGGTCGAAGAAGCCGTCGTTCTCGTCGTAGGTGATGAACAGCGCCGTCTTGCTCCACACCTCGGGGTTGGAGGTCAGCGCGTCCAGCACCTGGGATATGTACCAGGCGCCGTAGTTGACCGGCCAGTTCGGGTGCTCGGTGAAGGCCTCGGGCGCCGCGATCCAGGAGATCTGCGGGAGCTTGTCCGCCTTCACGTCGGCCCGGAGGATGTCGAAGAAGCCCTCGCCCTGCTGGGCGTTGGTGCCGGTGCGGGCCTTCTCGTACAGCGGGCTGCCCGGCGCGGCGTTGCGGTACGCGTCGAAGTACAGCAGGGAGTTGTCGCCGTAGTTGCCGATGTAGGCGTCCTGCGTCCAGCCCCAGGAGCCCTTGGCGTCAAGGCCGTTGCCGACGTCCTGGTAGATCTTCCACGATATACCGGCCTTCTCCAGACGCTCGGGGTACGTCGTCCAGGAGTAGCCCTTCTCGGCGTTGTCGATGACCGGGCCGCCGCCGGTGCCGTCGTTGCCGACGTAACCGGTCCACATGTAGTAGCGGTTGGGGTCGGTGGGCCCGAGCAGCGAGCAGTGGTAGGCGTCGCAGATGGTGAACGTGTCCGCCAGGGCGTAGTGGAACGGGATGTCCTCACGGGTGAGGTAGGCCATCGTCGTCGCCGTCTTGGCCGGAACCCACTGGTCGTACTTGCCCTGGTTCAGCGCGTGGTGGCCGCTGTCCCAGCCGTGGTCGAGGTCCTGGAGGAACTGCAGGCCCAGGTTCTCGGCGTCCGGGTGGAACGGCAGGACGTCCTTGGTGCCGTCGGACTGGTACCACACCGGCTTGCCGCTGGGCAGGGTCACCGGGCGCGGGTCGCCGAAGCCGCGGACGCCACGCATGGTGCCGAAGTAGTGGTCGAAGGAACGGTTCTCCTGCATCAGGACGACGATGTGCTCCACGTCCCGGAGGGTCCCGGTACGCCGACTTGCCGGAATCTCCGCCGCGCGGGCGATGGCGCTGGTGAGCATGGTGGTCGCGGCGGTACCGCCCGCCAGTTGCATGAATCTGCGACGGTTGATCCCGGTCATAAAGAGCTTGTCTCCTCGGTTGGTTCATGACGGAACGAAGTTCCGGGTGGAGTCTGACCAGGCGCCCCGGAACGACGGTGGGCGCACACGGAACGCTTGGGGAAAGCCTCCGTTAACCTCCGTCGTCCATGATCGTCGGCACGACTCCGGCACCATTTCTACCGTCCCCGGGCGCGAGGTTCCATGGTTGTGCGGGCAACGATCTCGGCAAGAAGGTGGGCTGAAGATCACTACTATGCGTATGGTGATCAACCAAAGACGGTCCGCGGTCGGCCTGCTCAGTGTGCTGGCCGCTTTGAACATGCTCGGCACGCCGCCTGCCGTAGCCGACGAACCCACCGCCAAGGAACCGCCCAAGGTCGAGCTGGTGCTCGACGACAGCGGCTCGATGCGCACCGCCGACATCGACGGCCGCAGCCGGATATCCGTGGCCCAGCAGGCGTTTGACGAGGTGGTGGACGCGCTTCCGGAGCAGACCCAGCTCGGCATCCGGGTCCTGGGTTCCAGTTACCCCGGTGAGGACAAGACCGTCGGCTGCCGGGACACCCAGCAGATCTCGCCGGTCGGCCCGGTCGACAAGACCGAGGCCAAGACCGCCATCGCCACCCTGCGGCCCACCGGCTGGACCCCCATCGGGCTCGCCCTGCGCGCCGCCGCCAAGGACCTGGGCACCGGCGAGACCACCCGCCGGATCGTCCTGATCACCGACGGCGAGGACGACTGCGCGCCGCCGGACCCCTGCGACGTGGCCCGTGAACTCGCCGCGCAGGGAACCCACTTGGTGGTCGACACCCTCGGACTGACCCTGGACGACAAGGTTCGGCGGCAGCTGACCTGCATCGCCTCGGCAACCGGCGGCACCTACACGGCCGTCCAGCACCAGAACCAGATGACCGGCCGCCTCAACCAGCTGGTGAACCGGGCCAACGACACCTATCAGGAGACCCCGAGCCAGATCTCCGGCGCCGACGGCTGCGCCAGCGCCCCGATCCTGGCGCCCGGCGTCTACGCCGACCGTGAGCGGTTCGCCGAGCACCGCTGGTACCGGGTGCCGGTGCGACCCGGGCAGGAACTGCGCGCCTCGGTGAGCATGTCGCTGGACCGCACGCTCAACCCGGACTACGGGGTGCTGCTGCGCGCCACCGCCGTGGACGGCCGGGAGCTGGTGCGCGGTACGGACGCGGGCAGCGGGCGCACCGATGTGGTGTCCACCGGGCTGCGGTGGTCCGGCACGCAGGCGCCGCCGACTCCCTCGCCGGCCGCGTCCGGCTCGGGCGCAGCCGGGACGTCCGGGGCGGGCACCGTCTGCCTGGTGGTCAGCAACTCCTTCTCCGCCCCGACCGGGGTGCAGACCTCGCCCGGCATGCCGCTGGAGCTGACCGTCGACGTGGTGGCCTCCTCGGCCGCACCGAGCGGTCCCGACCTGGGCCGCGGCTGGGCGCTGCTCGCCGTGCTCACCGTGGTCGGGCTGCTCGCCGGGCTGGTCACCGGCTGGCTGGCCCGCTGGCGGATCGCCGTCTGGAAGGAGAACTGACCATGCGCGCCAGAGCAGTTGCCGCGCTGTCGGCCGCGGGCGCCGTCCTGCTGCTGGCCGGGGGGCCGGCCGCGGCCGACGCCTCCCCCTCACCGAGCCCGTCCGGCACGGTCGGCACCGCCGGTACGTCCTTCCTCACCGCCACCACCGTGCGGCCGGGACAGACGGCCCGGCTGTCCGCCTCGACCGGCGACTACCTGTACTGGTCGTTCGCCGCCGCGGCCGGGCAGACCGACCGGGTCGAGGTGAACCTCACCCTGCCGCCCGCCACCAGCCGCCACGGCGCCGCCAGTTGGACCGTGGAGGCGTTCGACGGACTGCGCCGCCGCCAGGCCTGTACGGCGGGCGCGCAGACCGTCACCGCGGCGACCGGGGAGAGCACCGTGTCGCTGGACTGCACCCTGCGGCAGGTCCGCTCGTGGGCCGAGTCATGGTCGGGTGATCCGCTGCCGGGCACCTACTACCTGCGGCTGTCGGCGACCGATCTGCCGGAACAGGACCTGGGGCTGCCGGTCCAGGCCGAGTTGCGGATCACCGCCCGCGAAGGTGACGCCCAGCCGGACGGCGCCACGCTGAAGGCTCCTCTGTCGCCACCGGTCAACCCGGGGGCGACGCTGGCGCCCGACGCGGTCGCCTCGGCCGCGCCGACCGCCGCCGCGTCCGCGCCGCGGCCGGTCGAACGGGCCAGGGGCTGGTTCTCCAGCCTGTCCACCCGGTGGCTGTGGACGGTCGGGGGCGGTGTGCTGGCGGCCGTCGCGGGTGTGGCCGGATACGGCCTGACCCGTCATCCGCGCCGCTGGTTCTCCGCCCTGCGCTGAACGGGCACCGGCCAGGGCCTGAGCGACGCTCAGCTCCCCTGGCCGGTCGGCCTCACTAGGCAGAATCTTTCGTTCCGCCAAGCCAGTCGGCCATTGCCCGGGAGATGGGAAGTCCCGCGGCCAGCTCGATGAATCCGAACTGACCGGAGGCGTTGCACTCCAGGAAGTGCCAGGTTTCGTCGGCGGTGACCGCGAAGTCGAACGCCCCGTACACCAGCCCGGCCAGCCGCATAAAGTCCTCGGTTTTGGCCCTGATGTCCGGTGGCACCGGTACCGCGTACCAGCGCACCGATTCCGGCTCGGCGTAGCGCCAGTCCAGTTCCGGGTGGTCCGTGGCGAGTTGGTCGGCGCGGGCGCAGAACATCGTGGAGTCGACCACGGTCAGCCGAATGTCGCCGCGTTTGTCAACCAGGGTTTGCAGACAGGTGGGCCCTTCGCTGACGGCGGTGAAATCCGTGCCCTCCGGTACCGGTGTGGTGGGCAGGGCCAGCGGCGGATCGTCGGGCGCGTGCCCGGATATCGACTTGCACACCAGCGGTCCATGTGATTCCGCGAAACCTTCGGCGTCGGCGGGCACACTGGTGAACAGCGTTGCCGGGACACGGAATCCGACGGATTGGGCGAGGACGAGTTGCCGCATTTTGTAACGGCACGCGGTGTGCGCGTCGGGGTGGTTCATCCACCGAACGTCCGGCAGCGCGCGCAGCGTTCCGTACCAGGCGTGATCCGATTCCAGCGCCACCCACGCCGCCTGGGTGCGCGCACCGGCGCCCGGCTGACCGGGACGGCGCACCCAGATCGCGCGGATGTCGCGCAGATCGGTGGAGCGGTGTTCGGTGGTGATCCTTCCGGAAAGGACCCCGGAGGCGAAGGACGCGGTGAGGGACGCCCTTTCCGGAAAGTCGGCCGGGTCGACACGCAGCACCGGGGTGCCCATCCTGTTGAGATGGTCCACCACCATGTCGGCGGTCACATCCTCGGGGTTGGTGAGGACCAGTACCGTCATCAGTCGTCGAAATGTGTCTTGGACCCGGCGGTCGAGGTGGTGGAACCGGCTTCCAGCAGCACCTTGGGGCGCCGTACGGCCGGAGTGCCGTCGGCGAACACGTTCAGCTGCTGCTCCGGGTCGTAGACGAAGGACGTCTCCGGCTCAGGTACGGGGCGCCGGGCGTAGGTGAGGGCGAATGGCTGCATGGCCTTTCCAAGTCTCTAGGTGGTGCCCCGCGCGACTGTGGGGTTCGGCTGGGGCTCCGGGAGGTTCCTGGCGGTGGTTCAGTCCGCGGGAGTGTGCTGCGGGGGTGGAGGGTCGGGTACACCGGTCACCGCGACAAGAACCGCCTCGTTCACGCGGAACTCCGCCTGCAGGACCTGGAATTCGGCGAGCCCGGCGGCCACGGACACCGGACTCCAGGTGATGACTATGTCCACCGATCCACGGGCGAGGGCCGCCTTGACCCGCTGCCACCCCTCGCGTTGCTGCAACGGGGCGTCGGGCGTCGCCTCGATCACCGTGTCCACCACCCACCACGCCCGGTGCGCGGCGTGGATCCGGCACAGATCCGCGAGCTGTTCCGCGGTGGCGGAATCCGGTTCACAGACATAGACCAGTGTCGGGATGGGGCCATGTTTACCTGGAACACCGTCAGTTGCCGGTGAGTAGCCGTTAGTTGCCATCAGTCGCCAGTTCCTGCGTCTCGTCGTGCGCGGCTGCGTCACGAGCCATCGGGCGCGCACAGTCAATGGAACATACGAGGAGGCGGGGGAGCGGGTTCGAAGGCGGCACCACTGTGCTGTGCTCCTTCATCTCCACCGCCGCCAGGGCGGTGTCCCGGACAGCGCGCGGAATCCACCGGCGGCCGTTCCACCGGACACCGGACGGGTACCGGGCGGTGGAAAATAACGGCCGTCGGCAGGGGCTCTGCCAGGCGTGCGGGGGGATCGGGTCTGACACGACAGGAATGACGACGCCAGGGCCGATACGGTTGCGAAGGCCAGCCGCGGAATGTGGAAGTCCCAAAAGGTGCTGAATTCCCCGGTATACCGCGCAGGCGCAACTGAGTTGACGGATCGCAGCCGGGTGCCCACCAGGAGTGATGCGCCTCGGTGGAAGTCGGTGGACTTCCGCGGTAGCGGCAGAACCATGCGCTACGCGTGCCCCGGGTGACCCATGACTAACGGTATTCGCGGCGGTGATTTCCGTCATGGTCGTTGGTCCCGTGAGTGAGATCTTTACGACAGGACGTGAGTTTCCACAGTGCTTGACCCGAGAGCTGATGACACATCACATCTTGACACCACAGGAGGCTTCATGCACCACCTCGGTATTGTCGCGCACAGCGCTGAAGGGGCCGCGCTGTGCTTCCGGACCTTCTGTCAGGAAGGGTTCCGTGAACTGGGCCCGCACGAACATCCCGATGTGACACTGGACTTCATCGCCCTGGCCCGCTCCATGCCCGCCTGGGAGAACGGGGATCACGACACGATCCGGCGGACGCTGTCGGTGAGCGTCGACCGACTCGCCCGCGCGGGCGCGGACTTCTTCGTCTGCCCGGACAACACCGCGCACCAGGCGCTGGAACGGCCCGGTCCGGAATTTGCGCTTCCGGGTCTGCACATCGCCGAGGTGGTCGCCGACCGCGCCGCACTCGACGGCCGTACCCGGGTCGGGGTGCTCGGCACCGGCTTCCTGATGAACGGCCCCGTCTACCCAAGGGCGTTGGCCGAGCGGGGGATCGCCTGCGAGGTACCGGAGGAGCGGGACCGGCAGACCGTCAGCCGGATCATCTTCGAGGAACTGGTCAACGGCGTGTTCACCGAGACCTCGCGCAACAGCTACGTCCGGGTCATCGAGGAACTGGCCGCCCGCGGCTGTGACGCGGTCGCGCTGGCCTGCACGGAGATCCCGCTGCTGGTGACGCCCGAGGTCTCCCCGCTGCCCACGCTGGACTCCACCCGGCTCCTGGCCCGCGCCGCCTTCGAGGCCGCGGTCGGCCACCGCCCCCTGCCGGTCTGGCGGGGCGGCCCGATGGCCCCCTGACGTACGACGGCGGTGCGCCGCCCGCCCGGGGCCGTGCACCGCCGTCCAGGGATCCGTGTCTCAGCCGTTCTTCGGGGCCGCGTGCTGAACGACCTCGAAGGACCACAGCGTGGCGTCCGTCGCGGCGGGCTTGCGCTCACCCTCCGCGGCGGCGCCGCTGTGCGCGGGCCCCATCCGCTCGGCGGCCCACTTCTGGTAGTCCGCCTCGCTGCGCCAGCGCGTGTACACCAGGTACTGGTCGGTGCCCTCGACCGGGCGCAGCAGCTCGAACCACTCGAACCCGTCGGAGCTCTCCACGGCCCCGGCCCGCGCCGCGAAGCGCTGTTCGAGGGTCTCCCGCATCTCCGGCGGGACGGTGAGTACGTTGATCTTGACGACGCTCATGGCGTCATCCTGCCGTACCTCAGTGCCCGCCAGGACGACCGGGGCCGGTGGTGGTGTCGGGCAGCGCCTGCCTGACCAGCCGTACGGCGAACGGCATGGCGAGCTGCACCAGTACCCCGGCGCCGGCGGCGCTGGCCGCGCTGTCCACGACGGGCCGGGCGTAGGTGGCTATCCGCCGTGCCGTCGAGGGGGTCCAGGCCCGGCGCACATGGTGCACCAGCTCGGCGACGGGGAGGTCGGGTACCGGAACGGTCAGGGTGCGCTCGGCGGCGCCGGTGCGCGGCCAGGTCAGTTCGATGCGCATGGCTGTCTTCCTCACGGGAGCGGGCCGGATCGTGTGCCGTGCGCACACCGCTGTCAGCGCGGGCCGCGCGGGGCGGCGTCTCGGGCGTGGTTCAGCGGCCGCGCGAGCCGCGATCGGACGGGATCGGGGAACGCGGGTCGGGCTCTGGACTGGGCCGGGAACTCATTCCCCTCACCTCCTCGCGGCCAGGACACGCGCGGGTGCCATCGAACGGACCAGCGGCTGCCACCAGGGCGCGCCACTGCTCAAGGACATGGGTACCGGGCGAGGCATTCGACCTAACGCGGTACACACACATGTCGAGATTTGCCGTTATTGCCGTAAGTTGTCAAGGAGAGTTCTGGTGAACAAAAGGGGAATGGAAGAGGAACCACGGTGGGCCGCCGATTCGGCGCGTCCCGCCCCGCAGCCGCGATCGGAGACACCATGAGTGAGAGCGCCGATACTCCGTCGACAGTGATGTCGAAATTGTCACATCCGATGCAGACGGTGACGGAGGCGGTGAACCACGTTCCCGGGGCCCCTGTGGTCAAGGGCGTCGTGGACGGCGTGCTGGACACCGTCGGTGTCGTCTCCCCGCACGCCCGCCGGGTCGCCGCCTATGCCGGAGTGGGCCTGCTGGGAGTCGCGGGCCTGGTCGAATGGCCGGTGGCCGCCGCGGGCGCCGCGGTCGTATGGCTGACCCAGCCGCGCCCCGAGCACAACGGCGGCGCCACCGCCCAACGGACCGCCCAGAGCGCCGCCACCCGGCCGAAGACCAAGGCGAAGACGGCGTCGCAGCGCGCCGCGGCCAAGCGCGGCACCGCGTCGAAGACGCGCACCACCGCCAAGAAGACCACCGGCAAGAAGACCACCGCCAAGAAGACCGCCCCCAAGCGGACCGCCTCCAAGCGGACCGCCTCCGCCACCCGCACCCGCCGCAGCCCGTCATCCGCCACAAGCGGTCAAAAAACCTGATATCGCGCGTCATATCGCATCCGTCGGCCGGTTCCCCGTGAAGCTGAGGCATGGTCCTGCGCCTCCTGTCCCGTATTCCGCTGATCGGGCTCGACCTCGCCCTCGCCGCCCCGGCCCAGATCACCCGGCGGATTGCGGCGCCCGCCGGCGCCGCGGCACGGATCGCGACCGAGGTGGCGGGCGCGGGCGCGCACGTCACGGCGAGCGGCGCGGCGGCGCTGTCCGGCACCGCCGTACGCCTGGGACGGGTCGCCCGGCACGCCATGGCGCCGGGCATCGGCTACTGGCACGCCGGATCCCGGCTGCACCTCGCCCTGCGACTGTCGCCGAAGACCGCAGGGCGCGGCCTGAAAGACCTGGAGAGCGCGGCGCGCAGGATCGCGGTCGCGCTGGCCGAGCACCCCGACGTGCTGACCGCCTACTGGGACGGCGGCCTGGCCCGACTGGTGGTGCGGACCACCGAGGACGCGGCCGCCGACAAGGTCGCCGAGGAGGTGTACCGGCTGGCCGACCGGCACGGGCTGGCGCACCCCGGCGCGCGGGCGCTGGAGCGCGTTCATCCGGGGGACGTCGGCGGCGTGCGCACCGGGGCGCTCGCGCTCGCCTGCGACCTGGCCGGTATCACCACCGCGTTCACCGCCCGCAGCGTCGGCCTCAGACGCTCCCCGCAGATGGCCACCGCGGTGGTCACCCTGCTGCGCGAGGACTCCCGGGTGCGCCGCCTTCTGCGCCGCCGACTGGGCACCGCCCCGGCGGACCTGCTGCTGGCCACCGCCAACGCCGCGGCGCACGGATTCGGCCAGTCGCCGACCGCCCTGGTGCTGGACGCCGCGTTGCGCACCGCCCAGCTGGCCGAGGCGTTCGCCCGCGCCGCCGCCTTCGACGCCGCCCATGACACCGTCTGCGCCCCCGACCGGCTGAGCCTGGCGGGCCAGGTGGAGCGGCCCGCGATCCGGCCCTACCCCGGTGAGGAGTACGCCGACCAGGCGGTCAGCGGCAGCCTGGTGGGGGCCGCCGCCACGCTGCTGTTCACCCGCGACACCCGGGAGACCGCCGAGGCCGTGCTCGCCGGGTCGCCCAAGGCCGCCCGCTACGGTCCCGCGGCCTTCACCGCCGTGCTGGGCGGCGCACTGGCCCGCGAGGGAGTGCTGGTGCGCGACGGCGAGCGGCTGCGGCAACTGGAGATCGTGGACACCGTGGTGCTGCACCCACAGGCGCTGCGCGGCGACCGGCGTACCGTGCTCGACGTGCACCCCAGCGCCGACGACTGGGACCAGGACCGGCTGTGGCGCGCCGCGGCCGTGGCGCTGCGACCGCCCGAGGAATGGACGCTGCCCACCGCGGAGTTGGGACTGCGGCTGCGTCCGGTGCCCGGCCAGGAGGCGTCGGACACCGGCCTGATGGTGGCCTCGGCGCACGGCAGGGACGTGGGCACGGTACTGGTCGGCTGGGAGGTGGACCCACTGGCCGAGGCCGGGCTGGACGCGGCACGCCGGGCCGGGCTGCGGGTCGTGGTGGTGGACGACGCCTCGCTCGGAGACTTCGCCGCCCTCGTCGACGAACTCGTCTCCCCCGACCGGCCGTTGGACGACGTGGTCCGCGAACTGCAGCAGGACGGCCGGGTGGTGCTCACGGTGGCCCGGGTGCCGGGCCAAGCCGACGGCGGGCGGCCGGAGTTGACCCAGAACGGCCGCGAGGTGCTCGCCGGTCTGCTCAGCAGCGATGTCGCGGTCGCGGTCATCGACGAGGACAGCGCCGTGGTCTGGGGCGCGGACCTGCTGGCGCTGGGCGGACTCGGGGGAGTGTGGCGGCTGTTGGCCGCGGTACCCGCGGCGCGGACCGTCGGGCGGCACTCGAAGGTCCTCGCCGAGGCGGGCGCCGCGCTGTCCGGCCTGCTGGTGCTCACCCGGGGATCGCGAGCCCAACGCACCCCGTTCAGCCTGGGGTTCCGGCTCAGCCCGGTCAACGTGGCCGCCGCCGCCGCGCTGGTCTCCGGCTGGCGCGCCGCGATCCGGGTCAGCACCCGGGCCACCCCCCACCCCCGCCCGCGGGTGGCCTGGCACGCACTGCAACCGGAGGAGGTGCTGGCCCGGTTGGCCAGCATGCCGCGTACCGCGCCGTCCGCGCTCCAGGTGCTGCGCCGCCGGACGGACGCCCTGGGACGGCTGGCGGTGTTCACCCCGGTACGCCTGACGGTACGGCTGGCCAGCGCGGTACGGGCCGAACTCGACGATCCCTTCACCCCCGTGCTGGTGGTCGGCGCCGCCGCGTCGGCGCTGCTCGGATCAACTGTGGACGCGCTGCTGGTGGCCAGCGCGATGGGGGTGAACGCGCTGGTCGGCGGGGTGCAACGGCTGCGCGCGGAACGGGCGTTGTCCGCGCTCGTGCTGGGCCAGCGGCGCACGGCCCGCCGGGTGGCCGACCAGGGTGCGGGCGACACCAGCACCGTGGAGGCCGGACGGCTGGTCCCCGGCGAGGTGATCGAACTGCGCACCAGTGACGTCGTCCCGGCCGACGCACGGCTGCTGGAAGCCGACGACCTGGAGGTGGACGAGTCCTCGCTCACCGGGGAGTCGCTGCCCTCCCGCAAGGGGGTGGTCGCGACCCCGCGGGCGGCGGTCGCCGACCGGCGGTGCATGGTGTTCGAGGGCACCACCGTGGTGGCCGGTCAGGGCCGGGCCGTGGTGGTGGGCACCGGCGAGCAGACGGAGGCGGGCCGCGCCGAGCACCTCGCCGCCCACGTACCGCCCGCCGCCGGGGTGCAGGCGCGACTGCACGAACTGACCAGCCGGGTACTGCCGTTGACCCTCGCCGGTGGCGCGGTGGTCACCGGACTGTCACTGGTGCGCGGCCGGTCCGTGCGCGAGGCGGTCAGGGGCGGCCTCGCGGTGGCCGTGGCCGCGGTGCCCGAAGGACTGCCGCTGGTGGCGACGGTCGCGCAGATGGCCGCGGCGCGACGGCTGAGCAGGCTCGGCGTACTGGTGCGCACCCCGCGCGCCCTGGAGGCGCTGGGCCGGGTGGACACCGTCTGCTTCGACAAGACCGGCACGCTGACCGAGAACCGGCTGCACGTCGTCCGCACCGCCACCGCCGACGGTGCCACGCACCCCGCCGACGCCCCCGAGGCGGCTCCGGTGCTGCGGATCGCGGCCCGGGCCTGCCCACGGGTCGCCGAGACCACCGGCATCCACGCGCACGCCACCGACGAGGCGGTGATCGCGGCCGCCCCGCAGGACCCCGGCTGGAAGCCCGTCGAGGTGCAGCCGTTCGAAGCGAGCCGGGGCTATGCCGCCGCCTGCGGGACCGACGCCGACGGAACCGAGGTCCTGGCGGTCAAGGGCGCCCCCGAGGTGGTGCTGCCGTGCTGCGTGGGCGTCGACGCGGACATCACCGACAAGGCCCGGTCGCTCGCGGGTGAGGGGCTGCGCGTACTGGCCGTCGCCAGGCGCCGGTTGGACCCCGGTGCGGCGACCGAGGCGCTGGGCAAGCCGCTTGAGGCACTGGAACTGGTGGGGTTCGTGGCCCTCGCCGACGCCCCGCGGGCCAGCTCCGCCCCGCTGGTGGCCGGGCTCGGCCGGGCCGGGGTACGGCCGGTGATGCTCACCGGTGACCATCCGCAGACCGCTCGGGCTGTCGCGATCGCACTGGGCTGGCCATCGGACGTCACCGTGGTCACCGGTGACGAACTGGCCGACCTGGACCGGGCGGGGCGGGCCCGGCGACTGCGGGACTGCGGAGTGGTGGCGCGGGTGGCCCCGGAGCAGAAGCTCCAGGTCGTGGAGGCGCTCAAGGAGGCCGGACGGGTGGTGGCGATGGTCGGCGACGGGGCCAACGACGCCGCCGCGATCCGCGCCGCGGACGCCGGTGTCGGCATCGCGGTACGCGGTTCGGCCGCCGCCCGCAACGCCGCGGACCTGGTGATCACCACCGACGAACTGTCGGTGCTCATCGACGCCATCGCCGAGGGCCGGGCGCTGTGGAGCAGTGTGGCGGACGCCATCAGCATCCTCATCGGCGGCAACGCCGGAGAGGTCGGCTTCACCGTGCTCGGCACCCTGCTGTCCGGCGCCTCACCGCTGTCCACCCGTCAGCTGCTGCTGGTCAACCTGCTCACCGACATGTTCCCGGCGATGGCGGTCGCGGTCACCCCGCAGGACCGCCAACAGGCCACCGCCGACGGGGCGTTCGACCGGCGCTCCGCCACCACCGGCACCGCGCCGGTGGGCATCGCCGCGCTCGGCGAGCCGCTGTCCCGGCAGATCCGGCAGCGCGGTGTCATCACCGGCCTCGGCGCGGGCACCGCATGGCTGATCGGCACGCTCACCCCCGGCAGCGCCCGGCGCACCAGCACCATGGCACTGTGCGGAGTGGTGGGCGCCCAGCTGACCCAGACGGTCGTCGGGCGCCGCCACAGCCCGCTGGTGCTGCTGACCGTGCTCGGCTCGGCCGCGGCACTGGTGATCCTGGTACAGACGCCCGTGGTCAGCCACTTCTTCGACTGCACCCCGCTGGGCCCGGTGGCCTGGGCGGGCGTCACCACCGCCATCGGTGTCGCGGCGCTCGGCCCTCGGGTGCTGCCCGCCGCGGAGCGGGTGATGGAGGACCTGGAGTCGCGGCTGCGCCCGATGGTGCGAGTGGTCCGCTGACCGTGCCGTGGCGGCCGACGTGCGCCGCCGCCACGGACCTTCCGGTCAGGCGGACCGCAGCGCCGCGATCAGCCACTCCACGGCGAGGGTCAGGCTGGGCGCGGGCGGCCAGCCGTTGATCACCGTGAGCAGCTCCCAGTACCGCTGGTAGCCCGAGTCATGGCCGATCCGCATGCGCTCCAGCAGCCAGTCGCGGAACTCCGGGCCGTCCGCCCGTCCGCACAGCCGCGCGCACTCGGCGACCAGCGCGTCGACCACCGGCCGGGCCGCCGCGGAGTCCGGCTCGACACCGGCGTCGCGCGCCGCGGCGGTGCGCTCCCGGATCAGCTCGGCGAGCCGCCGCGAGGCGTCCTCGTCGGGCTGACCTACCTCCCGGCGGGCCTGTACCTGGTCGGCGGCGGCCCGGCGCATCGCCGCGCGGAAGCCGTCGTCCTGTACCAGTTCCGCCAGCTCCACCCAGGCGGCCAGTTGCCCGGTGGTCGGCTCGTCCGGCAGTTCGGGCATCGCGTCCCGCATCATCGTCAGGAACGTCGCGTCCACGCCCAGGCCGCCGAAGGCGTTGTCGATGAAGTCATGGATCAGGCGGCGGCGTTCCTGATCGGAGAGGGTGGCGAGCTTGTGCATCAGTTGCGTCTCCTTCGGTGTCGACCCGCGTCCGGCGACCGTGCGCAGCACGGCCCGGTGCAGCCGCAGGGTGCGGATCTGCACGTCCAGGGCCTCGGCGTGCGCCCTCGCGACATCGGCGACGCTTACCTCGCGGTCCAGCACCTGCTGGATGGTGGCCAGGTCGATACCGAGGTCGCGCAGCGTACGGACGAGACCGAGCCGGGCCAGTGCGTCCTGGCCGTAGAGCCGGTAACCCGCGGGTGTGCGGTCGGTCGGCGGCACCACTCCGGCGTCGGACCAGAACCGGATGGTCTTGACCTTCAGACCGGTCATCCGGGCCAGTTCCCCGATCGTCCACAGGGCGTCGTCGTCCATGCCCGTCACCTTGGAGCCTCCCGTCGGGGGAGACTCAAGCGTAGGCGTTCCGCGTGCGGCGATGTGCCGTCGGTCATCGGCGGCGCCGATGTGGCTGGTCGCGCGGTTCCCCGCGCCCCTTCGGGGCGCGTCCCAACCGCAGCGGACTGCGCCCGAGGGCTGCTGTCCCAACGACCACCGCGGGGAGCGGGGGTGCGGGCGCCCGTCAGTGCCGCGGCATTCCACGACGCGAAATGCCTGTTTATATGATTGTTTGTGAGGTCGGGTAATCGTGTGCCGCTCTGGGTAGTGCTGTTGCGACGGGGCGGCGCGGCGTGGGGAGGGGCGGTCCGCGAAATGTCCGCCGAATTCGGCACGCCTCGTATACCGGCACCGGCTGTCGCGTGTTTCCGGCGTTTCCCGTGAACCGGACCGGCCCGGTGGGCGGTTGGCCCCCGGCCGCCCGCACCAGTTTCCTTCGCCATGGAAATCCAGAGAGGGCCCCGAAGTGACCCAGTCCCAGCCTTTCGAACTGCCTGACTTCTACATGCCCTATCCCGCACGGTTGAACCCGCACCTGGAGCAGGCGCGTTCGCATTCCAGGAAGTGGGCCCGTGCCATGGGGATGCTGGAGGGCTCGGGAATCTGGGAGGAAAGCGACCTCGACTCCCACGACTACGCCCTGCTGTGTTCCTACACCCACCCGGACTGCGACGGCCCGGAACTGTCCCTGGTGACCGACTGGTATGTGTGGGTTTTCTTCTTCGACGACCACTTCCTGGAGGTCTTCAAGCGGCCGGGAGACCGGGAGGGCGGCAAGGCCTACCTCGACCGGCTGCCGGCCTTCATGCCGATGGACCCCGCCGCGGCAACGCCGGTGCCCACGAACCCGGTTGAGGCGGGCCTGATCGACCTGTGGCGCCGCACCGTGCCGACGATGTCCATGGACTGGCGGACCCGGTTCGCCGAGAGCACCGAGAACCTGCTGAACGAGTCGCTGTGGGAGCTGTCCAACATCAACGCGGGCCGCGTCCCCAATCCCGTCGAGTACGTCGAGATGCGCCGCAAGGTGGGCGGAGCGCCGTGGTCCGCCGGTCTGGTGGAGCACGCGGTGGGCGCCGAGGTGCCCGCGGCGATCGCCGGAACCCGGCCGATGCGGGTGCTGAAGGAGACCTTCGCGGACGCAGTGCACCTGCGCAACGACCTGTTCTCCTACCAGCGCGAGACCGAGGAGGAGGGCGAACTGAGCAACGGTGTGCTGGTGTTGGAGAAGTTCCTGAAATGCACCACCCAGCAGGCCGCGGACGCCGTGAACGACCTGCTGACCTCACGGCTGCAGCAGTTCGAGAACACGGCCCTGACGGAACTGCCCCCGCTTTTCGCCGAGAACGGAATGGATCCGCTTTCCTGCGCCGGTGTCCTGGCCTATGTCAAGGGACTTCAGGACTGGCAGTCGGGCGGCCACGAATGGCACATGCGCTCCAGCCGCTACATGAACGGCGGCGGGCGGCCCGCCCGTTCCGTCCGCTGGTCCGCGTTCGTCCCCAGCGGTCTTGGCACTTCGGCGGCGGACCTCAAACCGACTTCGGCCGGTGCCGAGGCCGACCGGGCTCGCCGATTCACCCATGTGCCCTTCCAGAAGGTCGGGCCGTCCCGGATCCCGGAAATCCACATGCCGTTCCGCACCACGCTCAGCCCGCATCTGCGGTCGGCACGCCGCAACATGGTGGAATGGGCGCACCGGATGGGGATCCTCAGGCCGCAGCCAGGCGTTCCCGGCTCACACGTCTGGGACGAGCACAAGCTCATCGCCTTCGACTTCCCGTTGTGCGCGGCGGGTATCCATCCGAAGGCGTCCCGGGCCGAACTCGACCTGTCGGCACAGTGGTTGGCCTGGCGCGCCTACGCGGACGACTACTATCCCGCGGTGTTCGGCCGGGCGCGCGACCTGGCCGCCGCCAGGACCTGCAACGAACGGCTGTCGGCGTGCATGCCGACCGACCCCGACGCCGCGCCCCCACCGGCCAGTGCCCTGGAGCGCTCGCTGTCCGATCTGTGGTCGCGTACGGTGCGGCCGATGCCCGTCGGCGCGCGGCGCGGGTTCCGTGCCACCGTCGAGGACATGACCGCAAGTTGGCTGTGGGAACTGGCCAACCAGGCGCAGCACCGCATCCCCGACCCGGTGGACTACGTCGAAATGCGCCGACGCACCTTCGGGGCGGAACTCACCATGAGCCTGAGCCGGTTGGCGCGCGGAGGGGAACTGCCACCGCGGATCCACCGCAGCGGGCCGATGCGTTCCCTGACGAACTCCGCCGCCGACTACGCGTGCCTGCTCAACGACCTCTACTCGTACCAGAAGGAAATCGAGTTCGAGGGGGAGGTGCACAACGGCGTACTTGTCGTGCAGAACTTCTTCAACTGCGACTATCCCACCGGGCTCGGCATCATCCAGGATCTGGTGAACTCCCGGATGCGCCAGTTCCAGCACGTGGCCGCGCACGAACTGCCCGTGCTCTGCGACGACTTCGGCCTCGGGAGGACCGCCCGCCGGGCGCTGGACGACCACGTGCGCGAGCTCCAGGACTGGATGGCCGGACTGCTCACCTGGTACCGCGGCTGCGCCCGCTACCGCGAGTCCGAACTGCGCTACAGGGTGGGCGCCGCGTCCCGCATCGGCGCCCCCACGGGCCTGGGCACCGCGGCCGCGCGCATCCCGTGCACCGAGCTCACCCGCACGGCACCCTGACGCGGCCGGAACTCACCTCTCCTGGCATCCCGGCGCCGACCGGCCCACGCGGCGCGGGGGCCGGTCGGCGCCCGGCGCCCCGGCTGGCACCCGGCCGGACCACCGCGTCAGCGCAGGTCACAGTGGCGAAGCGGCGGCCGGGGCGGCCTTGCGTTCGCCGTCCGGCGGGTGGCGTAGCACCCTGGAGGTGCGGCGGTGGGCAGGTGAGCGCGGGACTGGTGGTTTCTTGGCCATGCACCGGTACGAGTCGCAGGACGCGGCAGGGGCGCGGCTGGAGGGGCATCGGCTGCTACCCCTGGCGACCGCGTTGCTGGACGCGGACGGGCGGATCCTGCACTGGAGCGAGGACGCCGAGAAGCTGGTCGGCTACCCGGCGAGCGAGGCGGTGGGCAGGTTCGCCGCCCGGCTGCTGCTGGACAGGAGGTGGTGGCCGCAGGTGCTGCCGGTGTTCGACAGCATCACCTCCGGGCGCGGCTGGTCCGGGACCTTTCCGGTCCGGCACCGCGACGGCCACAACGTGGAGCTGGAGTTCCACACCTATCCGATCACCGGCCCGCAGGGACAGCGGTTCGTGCTCGCCACCGCCTCCGAGGTGGCGGCACTGCGCAGGGTGGAGCAGAACCTGGCCGTGCTGAACGGCTTCTTCAGCCAGTCCCCGATCGGCCTGGCCGTCTACGACACCGACCTGCGGTTCATTCGCATCAACGACGCGCTGGCCCGGATGAACGGCCTGTCGGCCGAGCAGCACATCGGCGGGCGGCTCAGCGAGGTGCTGCCGGGCATCAACGCCAATGAGATCGAGGAGCTGATGCGGCGGGTCCTGGAGACCGGCGAGCCGGTGGTCGACGCACGGTCGCACGGCCGTACACCGGGTGATCCCGAGCACGACCGGGCGTGGTCGGCGTCGTACTTCCGGCTGGAGGCGCCGTCCGGGCAGGTGCTCGGCGTCAGCTCCTCGCTCATCGACGTCACCGAGCGGTACCAGGCCGAGGCACAGGCGGAGGAGGCCCAGCAGCGGCTCTCCCTGCTGGCCGAGGCGGGCGCCCGGATCGGCGCCACGCTGGACCTGCGCCGGGCCGCCCGGGAACTGTCCGAGGCTATGGTCCCGCAGCTCGCTGATGTGTGTGCGGTACATGTACTGGACCGGCTGGTGGGCGGGATGGACCCGGAACCGGTGGGCGCCGCGGAGTCGGTGTACGTGCGGCGACTGGCGATCGCCTCCACCAGACGCGATTTCCCCGTCGCCGACCTGCCGACCGAGGGCGTCTACCGCATCCCGCCGGGCTCGCCCTACGAGCAGGCGATGGCGGGGCGGCGGACGGTGATCGTCCCCGGACCGGAGCTGCCGCCGCTCACCGATGTACGGGCAGACCGGGTGAACGCCTACCTGGCCCGCCAGTCCCAACCGGTACGGGTGGCGCCGCTGGTCGCCCGGGCGACGGTGCTCGGTGTCGTGATCTACGGCCGCAGCCTCGACCGCGAGCCGTTCGACACCCAGGACAGCACGTTCGGCGACGAGTTGATCTCGCGGGCGGCGGCCTCGATCGACAACGCCCGGCTGTATCTGCGGGAACACGAGAACCTGATGGAGCGCCAGGCCGCGTTGCGCGAGGCCAACGCCGCACGGGAGCAGCTCGCCATGATCAACGAGGCGAGCAGCCGGGTCGGCAGCACACTGGACATGCAGCGCACCGCGGAGGAACTGGTCGAGGTGGTCGTGCCGCGCTTCGCCGACTTCGCCACCGTCGACCTGCTGGAGCCGGTGCTCAGCGGCGAGGAACCCGACACGCTCCGCGGTGAGCAGGCCCTGGAACTGCGCGCGGTCGCGGTCGGCGAGGCGGGTGACTCGGGGCTGACCGGTGTCGCCGACGCGGTGGGCGAGGTCTCCCGGTTCGAGTCCCGCAAGCTCTACGCGAAGGCGCTGCGCAGGGGACGCTCGGTGCTGGTGCCTGAGGTGGACGAGGAGAGCCTGTCCGCCATCGTCAGCTCGCAGGACCGGGTGGCGCCCGGCCTCGCCGCGGGCATCCACTCGTATCTGATGGTGCCGGTGCTCGCCCGTGGCGCGGTGCTCGGCGGCGTGGAGTTCGTCCGTACCCGCAACCCCGACCCGTTCGGCCCCGCTGACACGGCGCTGGCCGAGGAACTGGTCGCCCGCGCCGCGGTGTCCATCGACAACGCCCGGCTGTACCGGCGCGAGCGGGAGACCGCGCTCACCCTGCAACGCAGCCTGCTGCCCCAGGAGACCCGGCACACCCTGGGCATGGAGATCGCCCACCGCTATCTGCCGAGCAGTGTGGGCAGCGAGGTCGGCGGCGACTGGTTCGACGTGGTGCCGCTGTCCTGCGGAAGGGTGGCGCTGGTGGTGGGCGACGTGATGGGGCACGGCATCCGGGCCGCCGCCACGATGGGCCAACTGCGCACCGTCGCCCGTACGTTGGCCACCTTGGAGATGCAGCCCGACCAGGTGCTGACCCGGCTGGACGAGACGGCCTCCGGCATCGGCGACGGCCAGTTCGCCACCTGCGTCTGCGCGGTGTACGACCCGGTCGACCGCAGTTGCACCCTGGCGTGCGCCGGGCACCTGCCGCCCGTGGTGGTGGGCCCCGACGGCGGCACCCGGCCGGTCGACCTGCCCGCCGGGGTTCCGCTGGGCGTCGGGGGAGTGGACTTCGACAGCGTGGAGATCACCATCCCGGAGGGCGGCATCCTGGTGCTCTACACCGACGGCCTGATCGAACGGCGCGGCCAGGACATCGACGAGGGGCTTGAGCTGCTGTGCCGCACCCTCGCCGACCGGGGGCGCGACCTGGAGGAGAGCTGTGACGCGGTGCTCGCCGCGCTGGTACCGGAGCGGTCGGAGGACGACATCGCGGTGATCATGGCCCGGGTGCTTCCGGTCCCGGTGGACAAGATCGCCACACTGCCGCTGGCCGATGACGCGGTGCTCGCGGGCGAGGCGCGCCGGTTCACCCGCAGCACCCTTCAGTCCTGGGGGCTCGCCTCCCTCGCCGAGATCACCGAACTGCTGGTCAGCGAGCTGGTCACCAACGCCCTGCGGCACGCGGGCCCGCCACGGCAGTTGCGTCTCTTCCAGGACCGCACGCTCACCGTGGAGGTCGCCGACACCAGCCGCCAGATCCCGCTGCTGCGGCCGACCGAGGAGGACGTGGAGACCGGTCGCGGCATGCGGCTGGTCAACGAGCTGGCGCACCGCTGGGGCAGCCGCATGACCCGCCACGGCAAGGTCGTCTGGTTCGAGGTGGAACTCCCGCTCGGCGCCCCCGGCTGACCCGCCAACGCCCCCTTGGCATCGGCGCTTTCGACGGCGTCGGCGTCGGCCGTGCCCAACGCGCCGAAAGGAGTGGGAAGTTCTCGTGGCTGGGCGTAGGGCCACGCGCACGAAAAAGGGCAAGGAGTCAGTCCAGTCCTTGCCACTCTCAACTTATAGCGCACTGGGGGGCTTGCGGCAAGGCCCCGGTCATGCCGCAGAATCGCTGGCCGATGCCGGAACCTTCAGAAATAGGAGATTCGCGTAGTGCGTTCGTTGTCGTCGGTTTACCGGGCGGTGGCATGAGTCCCCTGACCACCAGTGCGTTCGACCTTCCCGACCATCTGTCCGCCAAGGCGGACCCGACGCTGATCGCCGGTGACGAGCAGCACTTCGCGGCCATCGCGGACAGCCTTGAGCAGACCATCGCCGAACTGTCCGACCGCCTCGACGCCGAGCTCAGGTCGCCCGGCGGCATCGGCCGCCAGGCGATGGACCGGGACGCGGAGGTCCACCGGCTGACCGCTCGGCTGCGCGCCCTGCGGCGCTTCGGTCTCGACCTGTGCCTGGGGCACATCGTCAGCGCGGACGACCCCGAGCCCGTGTACGTCGGGCGGCTCGGCCTCACCGACAGCGCGGGTCGTCGGCTGCTGCTCGACTGGCGCTCCCCGGCGGCCGAGCCCTTCTTCGCGGCGACCCACGCCAACCCGATGGGGCTGGCGAGCCGCCGCAGGTACCGCTGGACCCGAGGCCGGATCAGCGACTACTGGGACGAGGTGTTCACCGCTGACGGCCTTGAGGGGCACGCCGCGCTCGACGACCAGTCCGCCTTCATCGCCAGCCTGGGCGGCAACCGGTCGCCCCGGATGCGGGACGTGCTCGCCACCATCCAGGCGGACCAGGACGCCATCATCCGCTCGGGTTCCCGCGGCGCTCTCGTCGTCGACGGCGGTCCGGGCACCGGGAAGACCGTAGTCGCCCTGCACCGCTCCGCCTACCTCCTCTACTCCGACCCCCGACTCGGCCACCGCCGCGGCGGTGTGCTGTTCGTCGGTCCGCACCAGCCGTACCTGGCCTATGTCGCCGACGTGCTCCCCAGCCTCGGAGAGGAGGGCGTGCGCACCTGCACCCTGCGCGACCTGGTCGCCGAGGGAGCCGCGGCGGCCGTCGAGACCGATCCGGACGTGGCCCGCCTGAAGTCGTCCGCGGACATGGTGAAGGCGGTCGAGAAGGCCGTCAGGTTCTACGAGGAGCCGCCCGCCGAGGGGATGACGGTCTCGACCCACTGGTCCGACGTCTGGCTGAGCGCCGAGGACTGGGCCGCGGCGTTCGACGCGCCAGAGCCGGGTACCGCGCACAACGAGGCGCGCGAGCAGATCTGGGAGGAACTGGTCACCATCGTGATGGACAAGCTCGGCGACGACATCTCACCCGACCTGCTGCGCCGGTCGCTGAGCCACGACGAGGAACTGGCCACCACGCTCAACCGCGCATGGCCGCTGCTCGAGGCGGCCGACCTCGTCGCAGACCTGTGGACGGTGCCCGCCTATCTGCGGATGTGCGCACCCTGGCTCAGCCGCGACGAGGTCCGCAAGCTGCAGCGCAAGGCGGCCCCCCAGGCCTGGACGGTGTCCGACCTGCCGCTGCTGGACGCGGCACGGCAGCGGCTCGGCGACCCGCGGGCGGCACGGCGAAAGCGGCTGCAGGAGGCCGCCGTCGCCGCCGAGCGCGCGCGGATGGCCGACGTCATCGACAACGTGCTCGCGGCCGACGACGACGGGGAGGGCGCGGTGACGATGCTGCGCGGACAGGACCTGCGGGACAGCCTGGTCGACGAGGCCGCGCTGCCCGCCGCCGACCCCGACCGGCTCGCCGGACCGTTCGCGCACATCGTCGTGGACGAGGCCCAGGAACTGACCGACGCGCAGTGGCAGATGCTGCTGCTGCGCTGCCCGTCCCGCAGCTTCACCATCGTCGGGGACCGTGCCCAGGCCAGGCACGGGTTCACGGAGTCATGGCGGGAACGGCTCGAACGCGTCGGGCTCGACCGGATCAACGTGGCCTCGCTGAGCATCAACTACCGGACGCCGCAAGAGGTCATGACGCAGGCCGAGTCGGTCGTCCGAGCTGTGCTACCGGACGCCAACGTGCCGACCTCCATCCGCAGCAGCGGCGTACCGGTCGTCCACGGATCCGTGGCGGACCGGGACTCGATCCTCGACGCCTGGCTCGCCGCGCATGCCGAGGGGATCGCCTGCGTCATCGGCGATCCCACGTTCCGGGCGACGCCCCGTGTCCGGTCGCTGACCCCGGAGCTGTCCAAGGGGCTGGAGTTCGACCTGGTCGTCCTCATCGACCCGGAGGCGTTCGGTGAGGGTGTCGTGGGAGCGGTCGACCGCTATGTCGCGATGACCCGGGCGACCCAGCAGCTCGTCGTCCTGACCAGCGCCTGAGATCGGCCGAGGCCGGTCGCTCCGCCGGGGGCACGGCGAGGTTCCGGCGTGCCCCCACTGGCCGATTGCCGGATCTCGGTACGTTCGGGCGCTTGCCCCCGCACGCCGGTACTGCGGAGTGTCGTGAAGTGCCCAGTTTTATGGGGACATAACGGCCGACAATTCCTGATGTAGCGTCAGGTTGTGTGCTGTGTATGTGATGTGCGCGACAGATGCTTGTGAGGTGTGATCCCGGCTGCCTAGCGTGCCTGGTGTTCGCACACGCGTACCCCGTGGCCGGGACGCCGAGTCCTGTCCACCGGCCGACGGGCAACCGATCAACGCAACGGGCAGGAGCGGGGGAACCAGGTAAGTCGCCGTTGCATGCCCTGCCCGTGCCCGGGCCGAGCGTGGACGGCTCGGGGTGAAGCCGCGTGCGCGGCCGGGCCACCTCACCGCCCGAACCCGACAGCTCACCTCGTAGGCGTCGTGGAGGACGCCCGCATGCTGATACCGGGTTCCGGACGGCACCGCCGCCCGCACCAGAGCTCCACCCGCCGCCTCGCCGTCACCGGGATAGCCGGTGCGGGTCTGATGCTTCCGCTGATGGGTGCCAGCGGAGCCATCGCCGCACCCAGCGGCCACCAGTCGGTGACCGCCGACCAGTCGCAGCCGCGCCACCACGAACGGCATGCGCACCACGAGCACACGCACCACGAGCATGCGCGGCAGCAACCCCACTTCGCCCACCGCGCCGCCCACCCCCACGCGGCCTCCGCCGCGTCCCCCCGGCCCGCGGCCACCCCGGTCCAGCCCGCGCCCGCCCGGCCTTCGGCCGCACCGTCCCACTCCCCGTCCGCCACGGCACCGGCCGCCCCCAGCGCCAGCGCCACCCCCAGCGCCACCCCGACGCAGGCGGGCGACACCTCCGCCGCGGTCCAGCAGGTACTGGCCCTGATCAACAAGGCGCGCGCCGCCCAGGGGCTGCCCGCCTACACCATCAGCGCCGGGCTGACCCGCAGCGCCGAAGCGCACAACCAGGTCATGGCGAACGGCTGCGGCCTGTCCCACCAGTGCCCGGGCGAGGCCGCGCTGGGCGACCGCGAGACGGCAGCGGGCGTGCAGTGGAGTTCGGCCGGGGAGAACATAGGCGAGGGCGGCCCGGTCAGTTCCTCGTCGCAGGACATCGCCGCCATGGCCGTTCAGCTGACCCAGGGCATGCTGAACGAGCAGCCGCCGAACGACGGGCACCGGCGGAACATCCTGAGCAGCGGCTTCACCCACATCGGCATCGCCGTGCACCGGGACGCCCAGGGCACCGTCTGGCTGACGCAGGACTTCTCCGACTGATCCGCCACCGGTCCGCCCATGAGCGCCATGGGCGGACCGCTCGGTCGACGCCGACGGTAGGCCGAACGAGCTAATTATCCTTTGTGTTACGAGTTGAGCCACCTGGCCGGTTAAGGATTCCTCCACCAGCTCACGCGCAGCCCAGCAGCGAGGAAGAATCCCCATGGCCCAGCAGGTTTCGGCGTGCCACCGGCACTCACTGACCAGGCGAGTGCTGACCGCCACCGTGGCCCTCAGCGCCCTCGGAGCCGTCTCACTCGCGGCACCGGCGGCGTCGGCGCGGCCAGCGCGCCAACCGGACCGCGGCTACCGGGAGTTCGACTTCGTCTCCAACGTGCCGGGCAAGGCGACGGCCACGGACCCCAACCTGGTCAATCCCTGGGGACTGGCCCAGCTCGATGGTGTGATCTGGGTTTCCGACAACGGCAGCGACAAAGCGACGAGCTACCTGGGCGCGCGGCCCGGCCGACCGGCCACGGTACTGCGCCAGGTGGAGTCCATCCCCGGCTCCGGTGCGCCGACCGGCGGCGTGGCCAACGACACGGGCGGCTTCCGGTTCCACGCCTTCGGGAAGTCGGCCCCCGCCCGGCTCCTGTTCTCCGGAGAGGAGGGCGACCTGTTCGCCTGGAGCCCCAAGGTGTCGCTGCGCAGGGCCGTACGGGTCGCCCACACCGAGCGGCACGGCGTCAACGCCGTCTACAAGGGGCTCACCCTGGTGCGGGGGCGCACCCCCCAACTGCTGGCCGCCGACTTCCGCAACGCCCGTATCGACGTGTTCGACACGTGCTTCCACCGCCTGCGGTACGACCGCGGCTTCCGCGACCCCGGCATCCCGCGCGGCTACGCGCCGTTCAACGTCAAGGCGTTCGGCTCACGGGTGTTCGTGACCTACGCCAAGCAGGACCCGGCCAAGCACGACGACCTCGCGGGGCCGGGCAGGGGCTTCCTCGACGTGTTCGACACCCACGGCCGTCTGCTACGGCGCTTCGCCCGCCACGGCGTGCTCAACTCGCCGTGGGGAATGGAAACGGCGCCCCGCGACTTCGGCAGGTTCTCCGGCGACCTGCTCGTGGGCAACTTCGGCGACGGCCGCATCCACGCCTTCGACCCCCGCACCGGGCGGCTGGCCGGCACCCTTCGGGACACCAAGGGCAGGCCCATCGCCATCCCCGGACTGTGGGGCCTGCTGCGCGGCACCCACAAGCTGCGGCAGGACGCGGTCTGGTTCGCCGCCGGGATCAACGACGAGAAGGCCGGGCTGCTCGGCATCGTACGGGCGGTGAGCTGACCCGCCGTCCCACATGGAATCCACATGATTACCCGCTACCGTGCCGCCCGGAGCCGAAGCCGTGGACCCGTACGGCTTCCGCCGGAGAAGGGCACGCGCAATGGACCAGGAACGTCCGCTCGGTGAGCGGTATGCGGTGCGCAGGCTGCTGGGCCGGGGAGGCATGGCGCAGGTCTACCTCGCCGACGACCTCAAGCTGCACCGCCCGGTCGCGGTGAAGACGCTGCGCCCCGAGTGCGCGGGCGATCCGCGCTACCGTGAGCGCTTCCTACGGGAGGCACGATCGGCCGCACTGCTCAACCACCCCGGAATCGTGGCGGTCTACGACACCGGCGAGCACATGGTGAACGGCGCCAGCCTGCCGTACATCGTGATGGAGTACGTCGAGGGCCGAACGCTGGCCGAGTTGGCGCGCGGCGACCAGCCGCCGACCGCCGAACACGCGCTGCGGCTGACCTCGGGCGTGCTGGAGGCGCTGGCCCACGCGCACGGATGCGGCATCGTGCACCGCGACATCAAGCCCGCCAACGTCATGCTCGGCGCCGACGGCGCCGTGAAGGTCATGGACTTCGGCATCGCCCGGCCGCTCGGCGCACAGGGCGCGACGCTGACCCAGACCGCCATGGTGGTCGGCACGGCCGAGTACCTCTCGCCCGAGCAGGCGCGCGGTGAGGAGGTCGACACCCGCACCGACCTGTACTCCACCGGCTGCCTGCTGTACGAACTGCTGACCGGGCGCCCGCCCTTCACCGGTGACAACCCGCTGGCCGTGGCCTACGCCCAGGTACGCGACGCGCCCGAGCGGCCCTCGGCCCGGGTGCCGGGACTGCCGCCGGTGTGCGACACCGTCGCGCTCAGGGCGCTGGCCAAGGACCGCGAGCAGCGCTACCAGAGCGCCGAGGACATGCGCGCCGCCATCGAGCACGCGCTGTCCCGGCTCGACGACGCGCGGGCGGCGGTCGCGCCCACGCTCACCGTCACGGCCGTGCCCCACGACACCGCGCCCACGCTCACCGTCACGGCCGTGCCCCACGACGACGCGGACACCCCGCGTCCCGAGCCGGCCGGGCAGGGGCGACCGCAGGAGCGCCGTCGCCGTCCGCGCCGCCTGCTGTGGCCGGTGGCGGCCGGAGCCGCGGCGCTGCTGGTCGCGGGGGCGGCGTACGCCGCGTCGGGGCCGGACGGCGGCGGCCCCGGCCAGCTCCAGGCGGCGGCCACCGCCTCCGCGCCCGGCGGTGGATCCGGCCAGGCCCAGGCGCCCACCACTGTGCCGGTGCCCGATCTGGTCGGGAAGACCCTCGCCCAGGCACGGACCAGCTCGCAGCGCGTCGGACTGCACGTCGTACGGTCCGCACTCGGTGCCTGTACCGCGCACGCCGCGCGCCGGCACGTCTGCGGCCAGGTCCCGGCCTCCGGCACCCGTATGGCGCGCGGCGGCAGCATCCGCGTCCAGTTGCCGACCGGCCAGGGCGACCGCGGCCGTCCGGGCGCCGTACCGCCCGCGGAGTAGCCCTGGGTGCGGGCGGGCCGGGGATGGCGGAGCCTGGAGGGCATGGAGCATCCACCTGTTGTCGTGCATCCGGTGGAGGGCGGCGCTCGACGGGTGACGGTCCAGGGCGAGGTGGTGGGGCAGGCCTACGGACTGGCGGACGTCGAGGAGTTCCTCCGTCGTACCGGCCTCGACCCGGACGACGTGGCGCTGGACGACCCGGCGCTGATCGAGTGGCAGGGAGGCGGGCCGGACGTGTGGTCGTGACGGACCCGCCGCGCGACGGCGACGGCCGACGGGTGCCGCGGCGTCCGCGGGCCCACGGTGAGGCGCACGCCCCAACGACTGTCCATCCAAGGCCAGTTGAACTCCCGTCGCGTCGCGCCGACCGCCGGTTCGTCGTCCGTTCAGCTCCCGTCCGTGGCCAGTACACCACCGCAGGCTACTGATAGCGCGAGCACCGCCGCCCGCGTCCTCAGTAGCAACTGGAGTGATTCGTGACCCGTCGTTCCCTTCGACTGGCCGCCGTCCTCGGCCTCGCCACCACGCTCGCCGGGGGTTCGCTCGCCGCGGCGTCGGAGTTCCCCGGCTCCCCGGCCGCGCGGCACAAGGCCGCGGCCGCCAAGCACGTCCTGCTCCTGTCCGTCGACGGCCTGCACCAGTCGGACCTGGCCTGGTACGTCGCCCATCACCCGAACTCCGCGCTGGCCCGGCTGGTGCACGGCGGCGTGCAGTACACCAACGCGCGCACCACCACGCCCTCGGACTCCTTCCCCGGCATGACCGCCCAGGTCACCGGCGGCGGCCCGGGCACCACCGGCATCTACTACGACGACGTGTACAACCACGCCCTGCTTCCGGCCGGTACCACCCACTGCAAGGGCGCCAAGCCCGGCGCCGAGGTGGACATGACCGAGGACATGGACCGCGACAAGGCCGCCCTCGACGCCGGTCAGGGCCTGAAGAACCTGCCCGGCGGCATCCTGCGGATGACCGGCCAGCCGCAGACCCTGCTCGACCCGAGCAAACTGCCGGTCGACCCCCCGACCTGCAAGCCGGTGTACCCGCACTCCTACCTCCAGGTGAACACCGTCTTCAACGTGGCCCGCGACGCCGGACTGCGCACCGCCTGGTCGGACAAGCACATCGCCTACGACATCCTGAACGGCCCTTCCGGCACGGGCATCCAGGACCAGTTCTCCCCGGAGATCAACAGCGACGCCCCGGGCTACCCGGCAGGTGGTGACTGGACCACCGACAACAAGGCCACCGAGCAGTACGACAACTACAAGGTCGAGGCCGTCCGCAACGAGATCGACGGCTACGACCACTCGCGCGGCCACAAGGTCGGCACACCGGCGGTCTTCGGCATGAACTTCCAGTCGGTCTCGACCGCCCAGAAGCTCCCTTCCTCCGACGGACTGGCGGGCGGCTACGCGGCCAAGGGCGTGCCCGGCCCGCTGCTGCGCAAGAACCTCGACTTCGTCAACTCCGAGGTCGCCGCACTGGTCAAGGAGATCCAGGCCCAGGGCCTGGCCGCCAGCACGGACATCATCCTGTCCGCCAAGCACGGCCAGTCGCCGACCGACCCCAAGGCACTCACCCGCATCGACGACGGTCCGCTGCTCGACGGGCTCAACGCCGCGTGGAAGAAGAAGCACCCGGGCGCCGGGGACCTCGTCGCGCACTCCGTCGACGACGACGGCATGCTGCTGTGGCTCAACGACCGCTCCGCGCAGGCCACTTCGTTCGCCAAGCAGTACCTGCTCGCCGCAAGCGGCCAGGGCAACGACATCGACGGCAACGCCAAGGCGTTCACGGGCGGCGGCCTGAGCAAGGTGTACGCGGGCACGGAAGCCGCCGAGTACTTCGGCGTCAAGCCCGGCGACCCGCGGGTGCCGGACCTGTTCGGCATCGCCAAGTACGGCGTGGTCTACACCGGCGGCAAGGGCAAGGTCGCGGAGCACGGCGGCGCCCACGCCGACGACCTGAGCGTCCCGCTCGTCGTCTCCGGCGCGGGCACCCCGGCCGGGATCACCAAGCCCGGGCAGGTCACGACCGCCCAGATCGCGCCGACGATCCTGTCGCTGCTGGGCCTGGACCCGCAGCGCCTCCAGGCGGTCCGCAAGGACCACACCCAGGTGCTCCCGGTCCGCTGACCGGCGGCCACGTCCCGAGCGGGCCGTACGCGACGGCGTACGGCCCTTTCGGCCCTTTCGGCGCGCCTCGGCGTGAGGCGTCCTCACGCCGTCCGTGCCGCGATGCCGTCCAGTAGCGCGGGCAGCGACGTGCCGATGGGCTCGCGGACGATCTCGTCGGCCAGCGGGTCGTACGGGGTGGGCTCGGCGTTGACGATGATCAGCCGGGCACCGTGTCGGGCCGCGAGCCCGGCGAGAGACGCGGCGGGCTGCACCTGCAGGCTGGTGCCGACCGCGACGAAGATCTCGGCGGCCTTCGTGACGGCCATCGCCCGGCCCAGCACCTCGGGGTCCAGCGCCTGACCGAACATCACCGTCGCGGACTTCAGGATCCCACCGCACCGAGCGCACGCCGGATCCGGATCGCCCGCCCGAACCCGCTCCAGCGCCTCCGCCATCGCGGAGCGCCACGCACATCCCGTGCACACCACTTCGCGCGCGGTGCCGTGCAGTTCGAACACCTTCCTCGCGGGCAGCCCCGCGAGTTGGTGCAGACCGTCCACGTTCTGGGTGATCACCCGTACCGGCACCCCGGAACGCTCCAGCCGGACCAGCGCCCGATGCGCCTCGTTCGGCCGCGCCCGCAGCGTCGGACTGTCGCACCGCATCCGCCACGACCGGCGGCGCACCTCGGGATCCGCCATGTAGTGCTCGTAGCTGACCAGCTTCTCCGCCCCGGGATCGCGCCGCCACAGCCCGTTCGGCCCCCGGTAGTCGGGGATACCGGAGTCGGTGGAGATCCCGGCCCCGCTGAGGACGACGACAAGCGGCCCACGCGTGCTCATGCGTCGAGCGTACGCAGCGCGCGGGCCACGGGCGAGAAGCCCGGTAAAGCGTTTGACGCCCGCAGGGGTTCGGCGGTCGGATGGCGCCCCGTGACCACAGGACAGACGCACCCCGTTACGCCGCCCGTGGACGACGACCTCGTACGGCGGCTGATCAGCACTCAGTTCCCACGCTGGGCGGGGCTGGCGGTGCGGCGGATCGCGTCCGGCGGCACGGTCAACGCCGTGTACCGGCTGGGCGACGGCATGGTCGTACGGCTGCCGTTGGTGGCGGGCGGGGCCGGGGACGTGCTGATGGAGCGGGAGTGGCTGCCCCGCCTCGCGTCCCGGCTGCCCGCCGCCGTGCCCGAGGTGCTCGGGGCGGGGGAGCCCGCCGAGGGGTATCCGTGGCCGTGGTCGGTGTACCGGTGGCTGCCGGGGGAGCATCCCGAGGTGGGGGCGCTGGGCGAGCCCGTACCGCTGGCCAGGGACCTGGCGCGGTTCGTCGCGACGATGCGCGGCATCACCCTGCCCGGGGCGCCGTCGGCCCACCGCGGCGGGCCGCTGAGCGCGCTCGACGCGCAGACCCGGGCGGCCATCGCGGAACTGCGCGGAATCCCGCAGGAGGGCGTCGACTGCGAGGCCGCGGCGGCCGTCTGGCAGGACGCGCTGTCGGCCCCGGCCTGGCAGGGGCCGCCGGTGTGGCTGCACGCCGATCTGATGCCGGGCAACCTGCTGGTGGACGGCGGCAGGCTCACCTCGGTGATCGACTTCGGGTGCATGGGGTTGGGCGATCCGGCCTGTGATCTGTTCCCGGCCTGGAACCTGCTGCCTGCCGACGCAAGGGAGGTCTTCCGGGAGACGCTGGGCGTGGACGACGCGACCTGGAACCGCGGCCGGGGCCGCACCCTCTCACAGGCGCTGATCGCGCTGCCGTACTACCGGAAGACGAACCCGGCGATGGCGAACAACGCCCGCCACGTCATCCGGGCGGTACTGGGGGAGAGCTGAGCGCTGCGAGCACTGCGCTGTGGCCCGCCCCCACCGTCAACCCACCGTCTTCCGCGGCACGTTCAAGGCCTCGCCGTCCTTCCGGCGGGAACCGGTGTCACGCCGTGAAGGCGTCCCGGTGGGCCATGACGAAGTCGCCGAACGACCGGGGCGGGCGGCCGGTGACCGCCTGGACGGCCGGGGACACGCGGTCCTGCGCACCGTCCCGGATGTCCTCGTCGAGCGCGGCGAGCACGGCGGCGAACTCCGGCGGGACACCGGTGGCCGTGATGCGGTCGGTGAGTTCCTGGGCGCTGACCGACCGATGGCGGACAGCCAGTCCGGTCGAGCCGGTGATGATGGCGGCGGCATCGGCGTAGCTGAGGGCTTCGGGTCCGGTGAGCAGGTGCTCGGCGTTGTGCGGTACGGCATCCAGCAGGGCCCGCGCGGCCACCGCCGCGATGTCGTCCGCGTGCACGAACGCCACCCGGCCCGCGCCGGTGGCGGTGACGATCTCCCCGTCGGCGCGGATGCCTTCTGCGATCGGGTGGTCGCCGACGAAGTTCTGCATGAACCACGACGGCCGCAGTACGGCCCACTCCGGCGCCGTGGTGCGCACCAGGCGGTGCAGGGCGCCGAGTCCCGTGGCGCCCTCGGGGACGGCGGACGAACTCAGCAGGACGACGCGCCGCACTCCGGCCGCCAACGCGCTGTTCAGGAACGGCTCGACGACGGGCGCCGGGTCGGCCACGCCGATCGGGGCGACCAGGTACATCCGGTCCACCCCGGCCAGCGCCGCGCTGTGGGTGGCCGGATCGGCCCAGTCGAACCGTACGTGTTCGGCGTTGCCTTCCACCGGTCTCCTGGTGGCGATGCGCACCGCGGTCGACCGGTCGCGCAGCACGGTGGCGACCCGGCTGCCGGTGGTTCCGGTTCCGCCGATGACCAGCGTGGTGGGGCGCGGGCTCACGCGGTGGCTCCCTTTTCGGCGAAGGCGGCGGCGAGTTCTTCGACACTGGTGCCCAGCGCCTCGGCGGCGGCCAGCGGGCTCCAGTAGTCCCGGTAGTACGCGATCTCACCGTCGCGTACGGTGATCACCGCGATGTAGCGCATGCGGTAGGGGAGTTTGGTGCGTACCACCGTGCCGTCCACCTCGAACTCGACGGCGACCACGGCGGGATCGGCCGTATCGTGCACAGTGCGCGAGACGATCGCCGTGGGCAGCACATGGTCGTTGTAGCCGCGCAGGTACTCCCGCACGGCGTCGCGGCCCTCCAGACGCCGCGGACATCCGGCCGACGCGAACGGGAACTCAAGGATCCCGTCATCGGCCCACAGGCCGGCGAAACCGGCCATGTCCCTGGCCAGCAGTAAGCGGAGCGCCTCGTCGACGAGTTCGCGGGCGGTGCGCGGTGTTGCGGACATGGGAAACTCCAGTCACTCCACAGTGGACGGGACGATGCCGTCCCGTCGAGACTAAACAGGACGGGACCGTCCCGTCCACACGTATGCTGACGTCATGACCGAGCCACCTCGCCGCACGCCGACCGGCGCGGCCGTCTTCCAGCCACGGATCACCTCCGCGATCACCGAGGCCGTTCTCGACGAACTGGCCGCGCACGGCTACGCCAGGCTCTCGATGGAGGCGGTGGCCAAACGCGCGAAGGTCGGCAAGAGCGCGCTGTACCGACGCTGGTCGTCGAAACAGGACATGGTCTTCGCCGTGCTGTCGGAGTTCAGCGTGCCGCTCGCCGACATTCCCGACGCCGGGTCGCTGCGGCAGGATTTGACGGCCACGCTGCACGCGATGCACGACTGGCTGACGCATCCGCGGTTGACGACGATCCTGCCGGACCTGACCGCGGAGGCCGGGCGCAACCCCGCGCTGGCCGAGGCGATCCGGACCACCATCAGCGAACCGCGGCGCGCGCTGGGCACGGTCACCCTGCGGCGCGCCGTGGAACGCGGTGAGCTTCCCGCCGACCTGAACCTCGAACTCGCCCTTGACCTGCTCGCCGCCCCGGTCTACTGGCGGCTGAGCGTCCGGCGCGCGCCCCTGGAAGCCGACTACTTCGAGCGGCTGGTCGACCACCTCATGCGCGCCCTCGACGCCCGCTAGGTGTATTGACCCGCAGCGTTGTTCACACGGCTGATGGGTGTTGGCCGCCGAGCGCGGCGACGTGCGGTCCGGCGGGGGCTACGGCTCCAGGACGGCCTCGATGTCGACGGTGACATCGATCAGGTCGCTGACGACGACCCCGCCGCGGTCCAGTGTGTCGTTCCAACTCACGCCGAAATCCTGCCGGTTGAGTCTGCCGCGGGCGACGAAGCCGGCCCGGCGGCGCGGACCGAGGTTCTGGTCGCCCTCCCACCACGGGGTGTCCCACTGGCCCAGGTAGCTGACGTCGAAGGTGACGGGGCGCGTGGTGCCCCGGATGGTGAGGTCGCCGGTGACCTCGAACTCGGTGGGACTGAGCTGGTGGACGCGGGTACTGGTGAAGGTCCAGGTGGGGTGGTGTTCGACGTCGAAGAAGTCGGCGCTGCGCAGGTGGGCGTCCCGTTGCGGTTGGCCGGTGTAGACCGCTGCGGCGTCGATGGTGGCCTCTGCCGTGGCCCGCTCCGGGTGTTCCGGGTCGGCCTCCAGCCGACCGTGGATGTTCTTGAACTGGCCGCGCACGTAGGTGACCATCATGTGCCGGGCGCTGAACTCGGCGGCCGTGTGGCCGGATTCAAAGAACCATTTGGTGGTGCCCATCAGCAGCTCCTTCAGGGACGGGCACGGCAGTCCGGGCGACCCGTTGTCCCGAGGCCGGCTGGCGTGTGTGAGGGCCGAAGCGAGAGCGTGCGGAAGCTGCTTTGGCCCGGGTTTCCCAGGAGAACGGCTCTCGGCTTCAGGCTAAGCCCGCTCACCCCTCGTCATCCACGTATAGGTATGCGGTGCGGCGCGTGGTTTCTCGAACGCCCGGCCAGTCGACAGGCCCGGCCGCCAAGTCCCGGGCGCGCTCGGCCGGTTACCGCCACGTGCAAGCCCGTCCGCCGCCCGCTGCTGACGGCAGATGGGGACCCGCTGACGGGAATCCCGGAGGTGTCCGGTCGGTTGGCGTCTTCATCACAAGCTTCGAAAGGGGAGCACGATGCCCAAGGCAGTCCGGTTCGCAGCGTACGGCGGCATCGACGTACTGGAGGTCGTCGATGTCGAACGACCCTCGCCCGGCCGCGGACAGGTGCTGGTCAAGGTGTTGGCCGCCGGGATCAACCCGGGGGAGGCGAAGATCAGAGAGGGACTGCTGCACGACCGGTGGCCGACCACCTTCCCCTCCGGCCAGGGCAGCGACTTCGCCGGGACCGTCGAGGAGGTCGGCGAGGGAGTCGGCGGCTTCGCGCCGGACGACGAGGTGATCGGCTTCACCAACCGCCGGGCCAGCCACGCCGAGTACGTGCTCGCCGAGGCCACCGAGCTGATCCACCGTCCGGCGGGCGTCTCCCGGGAGCAGGGCGGTGCCCTGTTCGTGGCCGGGACCACGGCGTACGCGGCGGTGCGGGCCGTCGCCCTGGCGCCGGGCGACACCGTGGTGGTCTCGGGGGCCGCTGGCGGCGTCGGGTCGCTGGCCGTGCAGCTGGCGAGGCAGGCCGGAGCCACGGTGATCGGCCTGGCCAGCGAGCAGAACCACGCGTGGCTGAGGGAGCACGGAGCGATCCCGGTCAGCTACGGCGAGGGGGCGGCCGACCGGATCCGGGCGGCGTCGGGCGGCCGGGTCGACGCCTTCGTCGACACCTTCGGCGACGGCTACGTCGAACTCGCGCTGGAACTCGGTGTGCGGCCCGACCGAATCGACACGATCATCGACTTCGCCGGTGCGGACAAGCACGGGACCAAGGCGGAGGGCAACGCGGCAGCCGCCAGCGCCGAAGTGCTCGCGGAACTCGCCGCACTGATCGACCAGGGCAGGCTGGAGGTCCCCATCGCCAAGGCGTACCGGCTGGACGACGTGCGGGACGCCTACCGCGAACTGGAGCTTCAGCACACCCGAGGCAAGATCGTGCTGAAGCCCTGAGCGGTGGCTCCTCCACAGGGCCGGACCGGTCCCCGAAATCGGCGGGCGAGCCTGGGCGCCCAGCCCCAGGCTCGCGCGCACGGCCGATCGGCGTGCGGGCAGGCCGCCCGCACGCCGTGATCGCGGCCCGACGGCGGCCGCGTCGATCCCGCTGGTTCGTGAACGCGCCACGAACGGATGACGCATGGAAGGCGTGAGGTCGGGTAGCGGATGCCGAACCAACTCGATTCACGGCGGATCGACGTACCTGTTCATGGAGGCGCTAGACGTATGTGCCCACCCCATAGTGGCCCGATGGATCGCGATTCGATCGACGAGGTTCCTGCGGAAGGCGGCGATGAGTCGCCCGTACCGGGCGCCGCCACCGGCTTTCGCGAGGTGGACCGCGCCAGCCTGCACCGTGTGACCGCCGCCTCGGCGATGGGCAACGCGATCGAGTGGTTCGACTACGGCGTCTACGGCTATCTCGCCGCGTCGGTCGGCAACGCCTTCTTCCCCGGCAACGACTCAACCACCAAGCTGCTGTCCACCTTTGGGGTGCTGGCGGTCTCGTTCGCCATCAGGCCGTTCGGCGGCATGGTCTTCGGTCCTCTCGGGGACAGACTGGGCCGCCAGCGGGTGCTGGTACTCACCATCACCCTCATGTCCCTGTCCACCGCGGCGATCGGTGTCCTGCCGACCCACGCGACCATCGGGGTGTGGGCGCCGGTCCTGCTCGTACTGTGCCGACTCGTCCAGGGGTTCTCCACCGGCGGTGAGTACGGTGGCGCGGCCACGTACATGGCCGAGTACGCGCCGGACAACAAGCGCGGATTCTACGGCTCCTTCCTGGAGTTCGGCACTCTGATCGGTCTGATCTGCGGTGGGCTGCTCGCCACCATCATGTCGGCGTCGGTGAGCCAGGCCACGCTCAACGCGTGGGCCTGGCGGGTGCCCTTCCTGGCTGCTCTGCCGCTCGGCGCGATCGGCCTCTACCTGCGCGCCCGACTGGAGGACAGCCCGTGCTTCGACGAGTTGGCCAGACGCGGTGAGACCTCGAAGGTCCCGTTGCGGGAGACCATGCGGTACTGGCGGCAGATCCTGCTGCTGATCGGATTCGTGCTGCTGCTCAACGTCGCCGACTACGGCGTGCTCACCTACATGCCGACCTACCTCAACAGCGTGCTCAAGCTGAGCACGCTCACCAGTGACCTGCTCCCGGTGGTCGTGATGGTCGGCATGCTGGCGGTCATCGCGCCCACCGGCGCGCTCACCGACCGCGTGGGCCGCAAGCCCGTCCTGCTGACCTCGTGCATCGGCTTCATCGTGCTCTCGGTGCCGATGGTCATGCTGATGGGCGTGAAGAGCCTGGTGGCCACGGCCGTCGGCTTCGCCGTACTCGGGCTGCTGCTGGTGATTCTCCTCGCCTGCATCGCGTCGACCCTCCCGGCGCTGTTCCCGACCCACGTGCGGTACGGCGCCTTCGCGATCGGCTACAACGTCTCCACCTCGGCGTTCGGTGGGACCACGCCGTTGGTGGTGACCGCGCTGATCTCGGCCACGCACAACGACCTCATGCCCGGCTGGTACATGACCGCGGCCGGTCTGATCGCGCTGGTGCCGATCCTACTGATACCGGAGACCGCCGGGGAGTCGCTGCGGGGTCGCCGGACCCCCGGCGGATCCAGGGTCAAGCTGCCGAGCATGCGGCGGTCCGCCGCGACGGCGCCGCACTGAGCGCGGCGGACCGGCAGGGCGCTGACGGCGGGTGGTGAACCGAGCGGCAAGTCCCGCTGCTCGCACGCCGGTTGATCAACCAGCGCGCCGACACACCGCCGACGACCGCCGCACACACGGCAGCGGAGCTGAGGTGCTGTCAGTCTGGGACGGGCTCGGGCCGGGCCAGCAGCGCATGGGCGTGCTCCATGCGTGGTGCCGGGAGAGCGGAAGCCGTCTCCAGCTGCGAGAGCGCACGCAGCCACAGATGCGGCAGGTCCGCCGCTCCCGGCAGCGCCCGATCGTGGACCACCGCGAAGCGCGCGGTGCCCGCCACCCGGGTCAGGCCCGTGTAGCAGCGCACACCGCGGGCGAGTACGGGCAGTCTGGCCGCCGCCAGTACCGTGCCTTTGAAGCAGTGGAAGGCGCGCGGCAGATGGACGTGACTGGGGATGACCAAAGCGCGCTCCCACGCCCGGCGCAGATGAGCCCGCGCCAGCGGAGAGATGCACCGGGTGGTGTACAGCGGCCAGGCCGTGTCGCGGTAGTGGGTGTGTCGCAGGCGGGCGGTGGCCTCCATGACCGTGCGCATCGCGGACGCTGGGTCGTCGTGCGAGACCGGCAGCCTCAGCCGGGCGAAGACGATGTGGTTGCCCGCGGCGGTCTCACCGCCGCAGCGCCGCACCGACATGGGCATCGCCAACGGCAGGTCGGGACACGGTCCGCTGGGGTCGCGCCGGGCCCTCCAGGCACGGAACGTGCCCGCCAGCGTGGCGAGGAAGACGTCGTTGACCGTTCCGCCCCAGGCGGTGGCCAGGTTCCGCAGCCGCTCCTCCTCGGCGTCGCAGTAGCCCCACGCGCACAGGTCGGTGGCCGGAGCGGTCAGTTCGGGCCAGTGGCGTTCCCGGCGCAGCGATCCGACGGCCTCCCGGGACAGGTGCGCGGCCGCGGCCGCGGTAGGGCGCCTGGGGCGGTGGGGGCGGGGGCCCGGAACGGGTTCGTCGGCGAGCAGCGCGGCCACGGTGTGGGCGATCCCCACCCCGTCCAGCAGGGCGTGGTGGGCCCGGAAGCACAGCCGGTAGCGGCGCGAGTCCCGCATCGTCAGCAGCCACAGGTCCCACAGGGGCGCGCGCGGGCCCGGCAGCTTGTGCTGGAGCAGGTCGGCGGTCGCCGAGTCCAGGCCGCCGGGCTCCACCTGACGGCTGCGCAGATGCACGGACAGGTCCAGCGGAACGGAATCCCACCAGCCGTTGTCCGGGGAGGCGGTCAGGTGAAGCGCCGGAACGCACGATTCCCTGCGGTGCACCCGTTCCCGGATCGCTTCGGGTTCGGGCGGTCGTCCCTCCAGGTCGAGATAGAGGCCGCTGATCATCTGCCTCCCTCCTTCGACAGCGAGGAAGGACCGGTCGATGGCCCTGGTGCGGGTGGGGAATCTCATGGTGACTCTCGCGCCTCGGATTTCTCGGCTTCTCATTGGTCGGCGTGGGCCGTGTCGGCGGCCGGGTGGCGGCCCTGCACGGGCACGCGGGCGGCGGGCCCGGACGAGTCGCCGAGCCCAGGACGGAGGTGGACCAGGTGGGCGAAGCCCCAGTGGTGCCGTCGCCCAGCGGATCCATGGGCGGGAGCTGGCCGTCGTAGCGGCGCCGCACGACGGCCAGCAGCTGACTGCCCATCGGTGGTCCATGCCGTAGGCGTCGAGCCCGCGATGGGCGTCCGGCTCACCGGGGCCGACCTGGTACCCGCGTGATCACGTCGCGCCCTTGCCCCAGCGCCTGCGGCAACTGGCGCAGACCGCCGATCCCGCCCGGCAGCCGACAGCGCACGCCCACGATGGCGATCGCCCGGCCGGTAGGGACATCCCGGTGAACGCGCACGGTCTTCCTTCCGCCAGACAGCCCAGTGCGGCCACGCTAGCCAGCGGAAAGACGAAAACACCCATCTTGTTCGGCTTCTAACCTCATGTCAGGAGATTTCACCCGAGTGGCCGCATCCGCCGCGGCGGCGGCCGCTGCGACCGGTACCCAGGACCCGGCCGGTGACTTCACGCGGACGGCCGTACACGGCGACGGGCTGGACCGGTCTGCGGCGTTGTGTCCACCGCCGCCCGGCTGGGCATGGATTCCACCACACGCGGCGACCCGGCGGGAGGCGAAGTGGCAACGGACCGGCACGCTCACGCGATGACGCACACCGACGCCGATGCGGTGCGGCACTACGAGGAGGCGCTGGAGGGTCTGCTCTTCTTCCGCGAGGAGGTGGCCTCAGGAGTCGGCGCGATGCTCGACGCCTCGCCGCGGTCCACCATGGGCAACGTCTTCAAGGCGTATCTCGGACTGCTCGGCACGGAGGAGAGGGACGCGGCCACGGCCGCCGAGGCCTTCCGCGCCTACCAGCGGGACGTGCACAGCGCCGATCTGACGCCCCGCGAACGCATGCACGTCGCGGCGGCCACCGCCTGGCTGACCGGCGACCTGCACCAAGCCAGCCATGTCCTCGCCGACCTGACCATGGCCTACCCGCGAGACGCCCTCGCCCTCGCAGTCGGCCACCACATCGACTTCCTCACCGGGAACGCCGTCCTGCTGCGCGACCGCGTCGGCGGCGCGCTGTCCGCCTGGGACAAGGACGATCCGCACTACGGACTGCTCCAGGGCAGGTACGCGTTCGGCCTGGAGGAAGCGGGCCACTACGCCCTGGCCGAACACACCGGCCTGCAGGCCGTGGAACGCAACGCACGCGACGTGTGGGGCATCCACGCCGTGGTGCACGCCTACGAGATGCAGGGCCGCTACGAGGACGGCATCCGCTACTTCGAGGCCCGCGCCGGCGACTGGGCCGACGGCAACTCCCTCAAGGTGCACAACTGGTGGCACTACGCCCTGTACGTCCTGGCGACCGGCCGTACCGACGAGGTGCTGGCCGTCTACGACACGGCCGTGCACCACGAGGGCTCCGCCGGACTGGCCATGGACCTCCTGGACGCCGCGTCGCTGCTGTGGCGGCTGTACCTGGTGGGCGCCGACACCGGCGACCGCTGGTCGGCGCTCGCCGACGGCTGGGCACGCCGAGACGACGGCGCCTACTACGCCTTCAACGACGTTCACGCCGTCATGGCCTACGTCGGTGCCGACCGCATGGCGGACGCCGAACGGCTGATCCGCGACCGGGAAGCCTGGCTGCGTGGCCCCGATGCCGCTTCGGGCGTCTCCAACGTGCCGATGACCTCGCAGATCGGACTGCCGGTCAGCCGGGCCCTCGTGGCGTACGGGCAGGGCCGGTACGGCGACGCGGTCGACCTGCTGCTGCCGCTGCGCCACCGCTTTCACACCTTCGGGGGCAGCCACGCCCAACGGGACGCCCTGCAAAGGACCTTGGTCGAGGCGGCCCTGCACGCCGGACACCACGACCTGGCCCGCACGCTGCTGAGCGAGCGGGTCAACCTGCGCCCACACTGCCCCTACGGCCGCGACGCCCAGGCCCGGCTCACCGCACGCACGGATGTCCTGCTCGCGGACCGGCCCGCTCAGGCCTTCGCTTAGGCCGCCGTCGCCCGGCGGGCCGCACGTCCCGTGCCTGCGGAGCGTCAGTCGACTCGGCAGGTGAACGGGCCGTCGCCGCTGAAGGCCAGCGTGGCGAACCGTTCGCCGATGCGCCGGTGGGTGGCGGCGTCCGGATGCAGTTCGTCGGGCAGCGGCAGCTCGGCGTAGTCGGCCGCACCGTAGAGAGCACGGCCGTCGAGGTAGTGCAGGTTCGGGTCCTCGGCCGCCCGCTGCGCCACGATCCGTGCCAGCTCCTGCCGGATGACGGTGAGCGTCAGCTTCCCGCTCGCCCGCTCGGCGGGATCGCCCGCGGCCCGGAACCGCAGAACCCCGCTGCTGAGCGTGGTGAAGTCCGGGGCCGTGGGGCCGGGCGTCTCCTCGTGGATGGGACACAGGACGGGGGAGACGACCAGCAGCGGCGTGGTGGGGTGGCCGTCGCGGATGGTGTCGAGGAAGCCGTGGACGGCGGGGGTGAAGGCGCGCAGCCGCATCAGGTCGGCGTTGACCAGGTTGATGCCGATCTTGAGGCTGATCAGATCCGCTGGGGTGTCCCGCATCGCCCGGGCGGTGAACGGGTCGAGCAGGGCGCTGCCACCCAGACCCAGGTTGACCAGTTCCACCCCGCTGAGCGCGGCGGCGAGCGCGGGCCAGGTGGTGGTGGGGCTGGCCGCGTCGGAGCCGTGGCTGATCGAACTGCCGTGGTGCAGCCACACCTTGCGTCCGCGGTCCGGTGCGGGCTCGACGGGGGCGTCGGTGCGCAGGGCGACGAGTTCGGTGGCCTCGTTGTGCGGCAGCCAGATCTCGATGTCCTTGGCGCCCTCGGGCAGTTCGGTGAAGCGGAGGGTGCCGGTCGGGCCGGGCTGGTGCTCGGTGGTACCGGTGGCCATGTCGATGGTCAGGGTGTTGCCACCGGCCACGCTGGCCCGCCCGGCCAGGCGACCGTCCACGAGCAGGTCGTACACGCCGTCCGGCCGGGGCGGGGCGCCCACGTAGACCCGCTTGGTGGGCAGCGTCTCCAGCTCGACGGCGGTGGCCCGGGTCCGGAAGGCCAGCCGCACACCGGAGGGCTGGGCCTCCGCCATGGCGAGTTGCCCGTCCGCGCACTGGGCCCTGGCCCGGGCGGGCAGCCGGTGCGGCAGTACGCCGTGGGCGGTGCGCTCCAGGTCGAGGGCGCCGCGCAGGAGGTCCGTGGTGATGGGTGTGGTGGTCCAGTTGTGCTTGGCGCTCATCGTCCAGCCTGTTGGTCGGGATTCGGTGATGGTGCGGATCCGCCGCCGGGCGAAGCCGCATCCCGCGGGTCGGCGGCGCGACCGCTTCGGGGCGGCGCGGCGGCCCCCGGGTCAGGGCGCTGGCCAGTTGCGCAGCAGGGCGTCGAGGGAGGCCAGGATCCGCGACCAGGTTTCCTGTGGGTCGGGGGCGCTGTGACTGAAGCTTCCGGCCATCTCCAGGCTGACGTAGCCGTGGAAGACGCTGCCCAGTAGTCGCACGGCGTGCGTCTGGTCCGGCTCCGTCAGGTCGTAGCCGCGCAGGATCGCCCGCGTCATCTGTGAGTGCCTGCCGCCCGCGCTGGCCGCCGCCGTCTGCGGATCGAGCCTGAACTTGGCCGCGGCGAAGCGGCCGGGATGCTCCCGGGCGTAGTCGCGGTAGGCGTTCGCGAAGGCGGCCAGCGCATCCTTGCCCGCCCGCCCGGCCAGGGCCTCGGCGGCCCGGTCGGCGAGTTCCTCCAGAGCGAGCAGCGCGATCTTGGTCTTGAGGTCGTGGGAGCTCTTCACGTGCGAGTACAGGCTCGCGACCTTGACGTCGAAGCGCCTGGCGAGCGCCGAGACGGTCACCTGCTCGAAGCCGACCTCGTCGGCCAGTTCCGCCCCCGCCCCGACCAGGCGTTCCGTGGTCAGTCCTACGCGTGCCATACCGTTCCCTCCACTTTCCAAAACCAATTATGCGCTTACCTAATAGCTTTAGGCAAATAGAGTGGAGGACCGGAAGGCGGGGGCGTTGTCAGACCCGTCTGCGATGGTGTTCGCGGGGGTACGGTCCACTGCCGTTTCCTGTCGGCCTACAGCTGTGAACTGCCCTGGCGGCGTGAGGAGTTGACCGGTGCCACTTGCCGCGTGCAGTGCGCGCCCCGGCGACCCCTCGCCCGGAACAGCGGTGGCCGCACCGGTCACGTGAGGCAGGTGATGGTGGGTACGGGGGAAACGCCACTGGTCGTCGTGCGCGGCAATTCCGCCTCGGGGAAGTCGACCGTGGCAGCCGAACTGCGCAACCGCTTCGGCCCCGGTCTCGCCCTGGTCGAACAGGACCAACTGCGCCGGGTGGTGCTACGGGAACGCGATCGGCCCGGCGGCGCGAACATCGGCCTCATCGACACGGTCGCCCGCTACGCCGGGTACCACGTCGTCGAAGGCATTCTCTACACCTCCCACTACGGCGCGATGCTGCGGCGACTGGCCCAGGACCATCGCGGCCGCAGCCACCACTACTACCTCGACATCCCCTTCGCCGAAACGCTGCGCCGCCACGCGGGCAAGCCGCAACGGGACGAGTACGGCGAGGCGCGGATGCGCACCTGGTACCGGACGCGCGATCTGCTGCCCGGCGGCGTCGAGACCGTGATCGGCGCCGGCAGTACGCTGGCCGCGACGGTGGACCTCATCATGCGGGATACCGGCCTCGCTGATCCTCCCGCCGCCGAGGAGTCGGCGGACCGCTGACAGCGTTGACCGGCCGGATACTTGTCGCCTTCGGAGTCGTTCGCGTGCTCGCCGCGACAGCCATCCCCATAGGGCGCGGCAACGCGTCGGGCAGCGCCATCGGTGTCTTCGGGCTGTGCGGTGCGACAGCGTTCACGGCCGTGGTCCGGAGGGCCCGCCGGTGGCAACGGTCTCCCGGCCACCCCGCCTTGGCCGAAGTACCCCTCAACCGAATGCGACCAGCAGGACGCAGACCACGGCCACGACGAGCGCGCCGATCACGAACCCCCACATCACCTTCCGCTGCCAGGGAGCCAGGTAGCCGCCGCGCAGCGCGCCGCCCATCCGCCCGTACTGTTCAAGGCGCCCCATGGGAGTCAGCGGATCCGTCGCCCCCTGGGGCATCCCTTGCGTCCAGTCGGGCCCGGCCTGCGGGTACCGACGGCGCCAGTGCTCGTCCTCGCGCCACGGCAACGTCATGACGGCGGCTCCCTTCCTGCCCACGAGTCAGCTCTTCGTGCCCCTAACCGGATACGGGCAAGGTACGCCTGGAAAGTTCCCGCAACCCCGGCCGCTGCCGCCGACGTCATGGCACCGGGCCGCGCAACGGCCGAGGCCGCCGTCTTGCACCCCTGATCACCCCCGCGTCCCCGCCAGGTCCCCGGGGCGGCAGGCGGCGGACGCCGTGAGCCGCAGCGGCAGTGTGCGCAGGCCGTTGACCACGATGGAGTCCAGATACTCGGGTTCCCCGTCCGGCAGCACCTGATCCACCTGGGCGAAGAACTCCCGCAGCACCGCGGCGATTTCGAGCTTCGCCAACCGTGTCCCCACGCAGTAGTGCGGTCCCGCGCCCAGTGCCAGATGGCGGTTGGGGGTGCGGCGCAGGTCGAAGACATCGGGGTCGGCGAACTGCGCCGGGTCCCGGTTCGCCGACGTCAGCCAGCACACCACCAGGTCCCCGCCGCGTACCAGTTGGCCGCCGAGCACCACGTCACGTCGCGCGCGCCGCAGGATGTGCGTGGCGCTCGACGTCCAGCGCAGTATCTCCTCGACCGCAGTGTCCACCACACCGTCGAAGTCCTCGCGCAGCAGCGCCCGTTGGCCTGGATGCCCCAGCAGCGCGAGCATGCCGCCGGACATCGCCAACCGTACGTTCTCCGTACCGCCCACCAGCAGGTTGTCGCAGTTGAGCACCACCTCTTCGAGCGGCAGCCGCGCGCCCTCGAACCGTACCCCCGCCAGCACGCTCACCAGGTCCTCGCCGGGCCGGCTGCGGCGGCGCTCCGCGAGGTCGCCGAAGTAGTCGAGGATCTGCAGGTGGGCGATGCTGCGTTCCTCGGCGGTACCGGCGCAGAACGCGTCGGTGGACCACTCCACGATGGACGGCCGGTCCTCGTCGGGAATACCGAGGAAGGCGCAGACCACCTCCAGCGGTAGTTTCGCGGCGACCTCGGTGACGAAGTCGATCCGTGACGCCCGCACGGCGTCACGCACGATGGACCGCGCCGCCGAGTTGAGGGAGTCCGTCAGCAGCCGTAGGTTCCGTGGCGCGAACCAGCCCGCGATGGCACCGCGCAGCACGGTGTGCCGGGGCGCGTCGCACAGCGCGAGGGTACGGTCGCTGCCGGGGTCCTCGCCGTGCGCCGACGGCCGCAGCAGGATGCCGGAGGACGAACTGAACGTCTCGGCGTCCCGCAGCACCTCCTTCACCTCGGCGAACCGGGTCAGTGACCAGAATCCGGGGAACTCCCCGGGCTCGTGCCAGACCACGGGCGCGTGCTCGCGCATCCACCGCCACAAGGCGAACGGATTGCCGGACCGGTACGTCGCACCGTCGACCAGGCGAGAGATCTCGTGCCTCATATCGTTTCCCATCAGGAACCCGTGCCGACCGTCGTGAGGCACCGAGCCAGCTCGGCGCGCAGCAGCCGCAGCGGGGGATCGGTACGCAGGTAGAAGTGCCCGCCCGGATTCACCACCGGGACGAACTCGGCCTCGGTGTGGTCCCGCCACGCGGTGAACCGGGAACGGATCTCCGGCACGTCGTCCGCGCCGACCACGGCCAGCAGCCGCGCGTCGATCCGCTTTCCGGTGTGCTCCCGGTACTCCGCGACCAGGCGCAGGTCCTCCTTGATGTAGTCGAGGACCAGGTCGAGCAGTTCCGGGTCCTGGCGGATCTCGTCGCTCAACGGCTCATAGCGTTCGAGGTACGCCAGCACCTCGGCGGAGCTGTCGAACGGGACGGGCGGCCGTAGCGCCGGTGCGGCGGCCGAGGAGACCACCAGCGTCGGTACCGGGGCTCCGGCCCGCAGCAGGTGGTGGGCGACCTCGAAGGCGACGTACGCGCCCATGCTGTGCCCGAACAGCACCGAGTACCGCGCCGGATCGGCCAGTACCTCCTCGGCGACGGACGCGGCGAGTTCCAGCAGGCTGTCCGCCGTCGGCTCGGCGATGCGTTCCTCCCGGCCCGGGTACTGCACCGCGCACACCTGCGCCGAGGGCAGCAGTGACTGCCAGGACCGGAAGAAGGACGCGCAGCCACCGGCGTGCGGAAAGCACAACACGGCCTGCTCGGCGTCGGATCGGGGGGCGAACCTTCGGATGGAGGTGGGTTCGGTCATGGCGAGTACCCATCAGTGCGGTGGTGTTGTGGGTGACGAGCGGTTCACAGGCTGGACAGCAGTTCCACCTGCTGGGGGATCGTGCCGCAGCGGTACACCTGCTTGACCGCGACCGGGCGTCCGGCGATCCTGCCCAGCGCGCGGGAAAGCCTCAGTACGGACAGGGAGTTGCCGCCGAGTTCGAAGAAGTTGCCCGGCTCGGCCTCGTGCACCGGCACGCCCAGGACCTCCTCCCACGCCCGGGTGATCCGGGCGGCGAGTCCCTGCGCGCCGGCGTCAGCGGGCTCCGCCCGCGCCGGGCGCACCGAGGCCAGCAACGCGGACCGGTCGATCTTGTCGTGTGCGGAGCGCGGCAGCCGGTCCACGAACACCACCCGGTCCGGCACCACCGAGGCGCCCAGCGCCGACGCCACCTGATGGCGGACGGAGGCCGCGTCGACGGGTGTGTCCGCGTCCTTGACGACGCACGCGTAGCAGACGGCGGCCTCGGCGTCGTACGCCACCGCCGCGGCCCGTACGCCCGGATGCGCGGCCAGCGACTCCTCGATGGCCTCGATGTTCACCCGCACGCCGCGGATCTTCACCTCGTTGTCGAGCCGACCGGTGAACTCCAGTCCGTGCGCCGCCGACCAGCGGCCGAGGTCACCGGTCAGATAGGCCCGTACGGTCCGGCCGGGCGCCACCTCGACGTCGGTGAACCTCGCCCTGGTCTCCTGCTCGGCGCCGACGTAGCCCGCGGTCACACCGCGGCCGGAGATCGCGATCTGGCCCACCTCGCCGGGCGGCACCTCGCGCAGCCGGTCGTCCAGCAGATGGATCGAGGTACCGGGGATCGGGAAGCCGATGCTGGAGGCGCCGGGACGCTCGTACAGCCGGTAGGTGGCCCAGACCGTGCACTCGGTCGGACCGTACTCGTTGCCCAGGGTGACCTCGGGCAGCAGCGCGAAGTGCTGCTCGATGACGGCCTGCGGCAGCGACTCGCCCGCGCAGATCACCAACCGCAACGATGCGAGGTCTGAGGCGAGTTGGCCGTCCTGCCGCGCGGTGTGCAGCAGTTCGGCGTAGAAGCTCGGCACCGTCAGCGTGTGGGTCACGCGGTGCCGTGCGACGAGCCCGACGAGCGCCGCCGGATCCCGCCGCTCGTCCTCGCCGGCCACCACCAGGGTGCCGCCCGCCGCGAGGGTGCCCCACACGCCCGCCACCGACGAGTCGAAGTAGAACGGCGACAGCAGCAGGAACGTCGGTGTGCCGAAGCCCTCGTACACCGTGAGCCGGGCGGCGGTGGAGTCCGCCAGATTGCGTTGGGAGACCGACACGCCCTTCGGTCGGCCGCTGCTGCCGGACGTGTAGAGGACATACGCCTCGTCGGCCCCGGACGGTCCGGGCCCAGCGGCGGACTCCACGTCGGGCAGCTTCCGGATCCGGCCGCTCCTGGGGTCGGCGACCACCGAGACCCCGGCCGATGACCGGATGTGCCGCGACGCGCTCTGTGGGGATTGCGGATCGAGGAAGACGAAAGAGCGGCCGGACAACGCCACACCGAGCGCGACGGCCGGGGCGGAAGCCGTGCGATAGGCCTCGATGCCGATTCTGCGAGAACCGGCGTACGCCTCGTTGGAGTTCAGCTCTCGGGCGATGTCGAGGGCGATGTCAGCGAGTTCCCAATAGGAATAGGAATCATCCCCGCATATCACGGCGGTACGGTCCGGATGAAGCCGGGCATGCTCCAGTACCATGTCATGTACGGGCTGTGGGGATTCGTGTGGCCAGGGCGCGGTCGAATGCGCCGGGCGGCGAGATCGTGTTGTCGAGGATAGGCTCACCATGGCCGACCATCCTTTGCTCGGCCGCCAATCCTGTCCACGCCGCACCGGTGAGCCTGTCAGGTCCCGCTTTCCGAACTCCGGACTTGACATGGCTTCTTGACGTGCCGACCGGACCGCTCCTAGGTTCTCGGCCGTGCCTCGGCGCCACGCGTCTGCCGGGCCTGCCGCCATCTCCCAGTTCTTCCTGACGACCGTCGCGGGCACAGCCGAACGCGACTCATCCGGAAAGGATTTCGAAGTGTACAGAACGTTCGCGGAGAAACTCGCGGAACCGGACCTGATCGAACTGGACGACCGTGTCTATGTCCTCCGTTTCGAGGTCATGAAGGTCACCTCGGTCTATGCGGCGGTAAAGGACCTGCTGGCCCGCGGGGTGATCCGCCCCGGGCAGACGCTGGTGGACAGCTCCAGCGGAATCTACGGTCACGCCCTCGCCCTGGTGTGCCGGGAACTCGGCCTGAAATGCCATGTCTTCGCGTCCGTCGCGGTCGACGCCGCGATCAGGACCCAACTGAAGTACCTCGGCGCGACCTATGACCAGGTGCCGTCCTCGGAAAGTCTCAAGCACGACCAGGAAACGCGGGTACGGCTCGTCCACGCCTATCTGAACGAGCATCCGGACGCCTACTGGATGCGGCAGTACCACGACGACGTGCACTACATCGGATACGAGAAGGTGGCCAACTCGCTCGTCGACGAGCTGGGTTCCACAGACCTCACACTGGTCGGCGGGGTCGGCACCGGTGCCTCGACCGGCGCGCTGAGCCGCTATCTGCGTTCCAGGGGCGGCGATGTGCGGGTGGCCGGTATCCAGCCGTTCGGCAGCCGGTCGTTCGGCGCGGAATCCGTTCCGCTCGACGGATTCATCATCGCGGGTATAGGCAGCGGAATCCGCTTCGACAACATCGACTACAGCGCCTATGACGACATCCACTGGCTGGACTTCGACGTGGCCGCCGCCGGATGCCGCCATCTGCTGTCCACGACCGGTGTGTTCGCCGGGCTCTCCGCCGGTGCGGGCTGGCAGGTGGCGCGTTATCACCGATGCGTGGAACCCGATGGCGGGCCCATAGTGTTCATCGCGGCCGACCCCGGACACCGCTACGTCGACAAGGTGTTCCCGCCCGACGGGCCGCTCGTCGCGGACCCGACCTACCGCCCGGCCGTCATTTCCGACCTGGCCGACCTGGCCGGTCCCTGGTGCACCACGAACTGGTCCAGGCGGCCGTTCAGCGTACGGGACAACCTGCCGGAACTGGAACTGCTGGCCTCATAGTGTGAAGGAAGTACGACCAATGGCCAACGTCGCGGTCATCAACTACAGCCCGCTGAACGACTACGCCGCCATGCTCCCCGAAATCGCCGACAAGCTCCATGTCTTCAGCCACCACGAGCTTGCCAACACCGGTCGCCTCGCGCGGTACGAGTACGTGCCGGACTGCGAGTTCGTACCCTACGCGGAGCTGCGGATCCGCCAGTTGGCGAAGGAGGAGCCGTTCAGCCACCTGATCACCGACAACGAGTACGACCTCGAACGGGCCGCCCGCATCCGCGCGGACCTGGGCATCCCCGGCCAGTCACCGGTGAGCGCGCTGTCGTTCCGCGACAAGGTGGTCATGAAGCAGGTCGCCGGACGCGCGGTGGCCACCCCCCGCTTCGCCCGGCTGGAGACGTTCACCGACCTGATCGACTTCATCGACGACAACGGATACCCCGTCGTCGTCAAGCCGGTCAAACAGGGCGGCTCACGTGACATCGTGGTGCTGCGCGACGAGGACGAACTGGTCGCCTTCAGCCGTCGGCACTGGCGCGACGACCTCATGGCCGAGGAGTACATCGAGGGCGACATCTACCACGTGGACGCGGTGCTGGCCGACGGCTACCGGTTCGTCGCCTCCTCCCGCTACCTGCGCAACTGCCTGGGCGTGCTGTCCGGGCAGAACAACGGCTCGCTGCAACTGCACCCGCGGGACAAGCTCGCCAAGCGCCTTGAGGAGTTCCTGGACAGCGTGCTGGACGTCCTCGACACCCCGGCGACCGGCGCCTACCACCTGGAGGTGTTCCACACCGTCGAGGACGAACTGCTGCTGTGCGAGATCGCCTCCCGGGTCGGCGGCTCCCGCATCCCCGCCCTCACCCGCGCCACCTACGGCCTTGACCTGCTCACCACCTGGCTGCGGCTGTCCTGCGGGCTGCCCGTCGACCCGGCGCCGAGCACACCGCCGAACGCACTGCACGGCGCGGTCGCCATCGTGCCGCCGGGCCGCCCGGTGAGCGCGCCGCGGCGACCGCCGTTCGAGTGGGTGCGGCACTACCAGGTGAACGACAAACTCCCCTCCGGCGCCACGGCGCAGAACAGCACCTCCCACCTGTGCTTCGCGATCGTCGAGGGCGCCGACACCCTCCAGTTGGAGCAGCGGCTGTTCGAGGTGGAGGACTGGCTGCAGGCGGACCTGCGTGCGCAGCGGGAACACGAGGGGCGAAGGCCGTGAAGGCGTGGCGCCAGACGTCGCCGACCGGGCGGACACTGCTGATCGCCGTGCTGTTCACCGGTCTGACGACGTTCATGTTCCTGCCGCTGCTGGCCATCCAGTTCACCGCACAGGGCATCGCCGCCAGCCGCACCGGATTCCTGGTGGGACTGCTCGCCTTCTCCAGCCAGGGTTTCTCGCTGCTGTGCGGGATGCTGGTGGACCGGTTCGGCGCGCGGCGGGTGATGACGGCCGGGTTCGCGCTGCGAATCGCCGGCTACCTGCTGCTCTCCCTCGGCACCGGTACTCGGCTGACGCCGATCGTGGTGGGAATCGTCACCCTCGGCGTCGGCGGGTCGATGCTGGGCCTGTCGATCAAGACGCTGCTGGTGTCCGAGGACAGTGTCGAGCCGCGCACCATGCTGGCGTTGCGCGCCACGTTCGTGAACATCGGCGTGGTGCTCGGACCGGCGCTCGGCGCCGCGGTGTACCCGTTCGGCTTCCCGTTCATCCTGGGCGCCTGCGTGCTCTCGCACCTGGTGCTCGGCCTGCGCCTGGTGTTCCGTCCACCTTCCGCCCGGCCCCGGCAGCGTCCGGCCGCGCCGCCGGTCAGCGCGGCGGCGGCGCCGGACTGGGCGCGCTGGCAGTGGATTCCGCTGTGCCTGGTCGGCGTCGCCTACTGGGCGGTCTACAGCCAGCTCAATGTGGTCATGCCGATCACCGCGCACGCCATGACCGGCAGTACCGCCGCGATCTCGGTCGTGTTCACCATCAACGGCGCGCTGGTGGTGCTGTGCCAGTACACGCTGCTGCGGCACGTCTTCCGCCGGACCGCCACCCGCACGCTGCTGGCCATCGGGTTCCTCGCGTTCGGCTGCGCCTACGCGCTGCTCATACCGCGCGCGGGCTGGTTGTCGCTGCTGGCCTTCGTGCTGCCGGTCACGGCCGCCGAGATGCTGGTCGGCCCGAGCCTCGACGAACAGGCGATCAGGGCGAGTTCGACACGCGGTACCGGACGCGCGCTCGGCACCATGGCCGCGGCCGGTGCCTTCGGCAGCCTGCTCGGCGCCAGCATGGGCGGCTTCCTGCTCCAGACGCTGCACGGCGGCAGCGGCGTCTGGCTGGTGATCATCGGGCTGTCCGTCGGTGCCGCGGCGGCCTGCCTCCTCCTACCGAAGGATCGTGCCCATGTCGCGAACACCGTCCCCGCCAGCCCCCCAAGGGCAGCCACCTCACCAGAACCCGCACAGTGACCCGGCACGGTGCACCGCCGTGCTGCTCAACCCGCGTGACCTGGTGGTTCGCGCGGCGCGCAAGCTCGGCGTCGGCACGGTCCTCGTGGTCCTGCCCGACGCCCCCGAACCCGACGCCGTGCCGGGGCCGGTCATCCGCACCCCCTGGCACATCGACCCCGCCGAACTCATCGGCACCCTCCGCGCGTTGGAGCTGGCGGGCCCGGTGAGCTGCTTCGGCTTCGGCGAGATCGGCTGCGCGGTGTCCGCCGTGGTCAACCGTGAGCTGGGCTGGCCAGGCAACCCGCCGCGGGCGCTGGAGGCCTTCAAGGACAAGGCGAGGCTGCGTGCCGCGGTCGGCGACCGGGCGGGGGTGCCGGTGGCCCATGTGACGTGCCGCACCAAGGGCGAGATCCTGCCCGCGATCGACCGGATCGGCTTTCCCTGCGTGGTCAAACCGGTGAACGGCACCGGCAGTTCCGGGGTGCGGTACCTCATGGGCCACAAGGAGGCCGAGCACTATCTGAGCACGCTCGACTTCCAAACCGCCCATCTGGTGGAGGAGTTCCTCACCGGAACCGAGTACAGCGTCGAGGCCAGCAGCTCACCCGCCGGTCACCGCATCCTCGCCATCACCGAGAAGGCGACCACCGGAGCCCCCCGCTTCGTGGAGACCGGGCACACCCTGCCCGTCCGGCTCGCCGCGGCGGACCAGGCCGCCATCGCCGACGTCGTCACCGCGACCCTGGACGCCGCGGGCTACCGCTACGGGCCCTCGCACACCGAGGTCATGCTCACCGCGGCCGGACCGCGGCTCATCGAGTCACACGGCCGCCCCGGCGGCGACCGGATCAGCGACATGCTCGAACTCGCCCTCGGCGAGGACGTCTTCGAACAGGCGATGGCCACCGTCCTCGGCCTGCCGGTGACGAGCCAACCCACCCGCGACCGCACCGCGGGCATCCGCTACGTCACCTTCGACCCGACGGCGCCGATGCCCGCCATCGACACCGCGCCGGTCGCCGCGCTACCCGGCGTCGCCGAAGTCAGCGTCACCGTACCGGCGGGGGAGTACCCACCGCGGATCCACAAGTCGGGCGACCGGCACGGCTTCGTCGTCGCCACCGGCGACACCCGCGACGAACTCGAACACAACCTGGCCCGCGCCGTGCGCACCCTCACCACGGCCCACCGAACCGTCAACTCGCCTTGACAACAAGGCGGGTTCGGCACGAGAGAGGCGCTTCCCTTGTCCTACAAGATCCTGATCCTGGTGTCACAGGCCGCCACGTTCCGGCTCGACAACCACTCCATCATCCCCAGCGCGCTGTTCCGTGAAGGCCACCAGGTGTACATCGGCGACATCGACACCCTGTGCGTACACGACTCCGTCGTGGTGTGCGACCGTGTGCGGCTCACCGAGGAGTACCTGGTCGGCAGCGACTTCCCGGCACTGAGCGAGTCCTACGCAAGCGCCGAGGACTTCGACCTGGTGTGGGTGCTCGCCGGTACCCACCCGGACGCGCTCACCGACCACTTCCAACTGCTGTGGCTGCTCAACCGGCGGGTGCCGTTCGTCAACGACGCGTCCGCGCTGTTCTACATGAACTCCAAGACCACCCTGGGCGCCGCGGTACCCAACGAGAACCTGCCCGCCTCCTACGTCTCCAACGACTTCGACTTCCTCACCAGCCTGGTGGAGTCCGACCCCGCACGCACCTGGGTGGTCAAACCCACCAACGACGGCATCGGCGCGGACGTCTACTTCCTGAGCAAGCACGAACGCAACCGCTCCGCGCTGCTGCAGTCGGCGACCGGCAACGCCGCGCCCCGCTACGGCCGGTACGGCCGCGACATCATCGGCATGGCCAAGCGGTACACCGCCGTACAGGAGTACATACCCAACGTACGCAGCAACGAGAAGCGGGTCATCATCGCCGGGGACACCCCGGTGAGCGGCTTCCGCCGGATCCACCCCGAGCACGACGACCGGGCGAACGTCACACTCGGCGCCAGGTTCGAACCGCTCACCCTCACCCCGGAGGAAGATGACTTCGTGCGCCAACTCGGCAAGCGCATGATGGGACTCGGCATCTACTACTCCGGGATCGACCTGGCGTATCCGTACGTCATGGAGTTCAACCTGGTCAACCCGGGCGGGCTCAGCTACGCCTACCGAGCGACCGGCGTCGACCGGTCCTCCGAGGCGGTCAACACCGTGCTCGACGCGCTGCGCTGCGCGGGCAAACTGTCATGAGCGCATGGGACTGGCTCGAGCCGCGCGCGCTGGCGGCCTGGACCGACTTCGCCGCGGGCGAAGCGGCCGAGCCGGACCGTGCGCGCTTCCAGCGCAGCGTCCACCGCTCCAACTACCGGCACATGTACCCGCCGCCCTGCTTCACCACCGCCGCGGCCGACCGGACCGCCACGGTCGGGGTACGCCTGTGCGAGCTGCTCGCCAGCCTGCCGCGGCGGATCTTCGGTGACGACCTCGCGGCCTGGGCGGAGTACCTGGGGGTGCCGCGGGAGGACGCCGACCTGATGGTCGCGGCGCTGCGCAGCCCCCGGCTGCGCCGCGTCGCCACCTCGTTCATGCGGCCCGACCTGCTGGTGACCGAAGACGGCCTGCAGCTCGTCGAGTTGAACGTCGCCACCTCGCTCGGCGGCCTGAGCACCCTTCCCCCCTACACCGCCGCCGCCCGGGAGTCGGCCTACCACCGGTTCCTGGAACGGCGCGGACTGGGACTGCACGGCCCCGACACCGCGAAGGTGTGGCTGGAGACCTTCGCCGCGCTCGTACGGCGGCGAGGTGACCGCCCGCCGCATGTCTTCGAGGCCACGGCCAACCCGGCGGACATCGACTCCGGCCGCCGGTTCTTCGTACGGATGATCCGCTCGGCGGGCTACGAGATCAGCTGCGGTCTGGTCACCGACCTGCGACTCACCGCCGAGGGCGCGTACTTCGAGGGCAGACGTGTCGACGCCGTGGTGACGATGTACACCTGGCACGAGTCCAGGAAATTCGTGCCGCACGAGCACACCCGTGCCCTGATGGACCTCGACACGGCGGGGAAGCTGGACTTCATCGGCTCCCCGGCCGCCGCACTCTTCGACAACAAGGCGAACCTGGAACTGCTCACCGCCCGCGAGTTCGACTCCCATCTGCTGGCGGACGAACGCGAGTTGGTGCGCGAACACGTACCGCCCACGTTCCGGCTGCGGGCCGCGACGGCCGACCGTGCGCTCACCGACCGGGAACGGCTGATCTGCAAACCGGCCTCGGCCTACGGTGGCCGGGACGTGGCCTTCGGCCAGGCGATGACCGACCAGGAGTGGCGCACCCTGATCCGGGAGCGGCTGGCCGACCAGCGCGAACGGTACGTGATGCAGGAGCGGCTGCACCCGGCGGTGGTCGAACTGCCGGGCCCGACCCCACCGGGCCGTGAAGTCGTACTGGGGCCACTGGTGTTCGGCGGGCGGTTCGCCGGAGTACTGCTGCGGCAGTGCCCGCCCGGCGGCCCGGCCCCGATCAACGCGGCGAACGGGGCGGAGATGGCGGGGGTGCTCACGGTGCGGGCGTAGCGGGAAATCACGTTGCCGTGGGTGACCGTGCGGTGCTGGAGTGACCGCATGGACACGGACAGAGTGCTTGCGACGTATGACCAGCAGATGCGGCTGGGTGCACGGGCGGACGACCCCGGCGCCCGCGTCGAGCGGGTTGGCGACGTGGTGCGGCACGTTGGCACGGCACAGGACTGGAACGGCATCCTCTGGTCCGGCCTGGGCGCGAAGACCGCGGACACGGTCATCGCCGAACAGGTGGCGTATTTCCGGGAGTTGGGATGCGGGGAGTTCGAGTGGAAGCACTACTCCCATGACCGCCCGGCCGACCTCGCCCGACGGCTGTGCGCGGCGGGTTTCACCCCGCGCCCGCAGGAGGCCGTGATGGTCGCCGAGATCGCCCGACTCCCCACGGAAGCACGCCTACCGGAGGGCGTCCACCTGCGCCCGGTGACCGAGGCCGCCGACGTGGACCTGGTGGCGGACGTCCACGAACAGGTCTTCGGCACGGACGGCTCCCGCCTGCGCCACCGCCTCCTGGCCCAACTGACCCAAACCCCCGACACGGTGATGGCGGTCCTCGCCATGGCAGCTGACCAGCCCGTCTGCGCCGCCCGGTTGGAACTCCACCCGGGCACGGACTTCGCCAGCCTCTGGGGTGGCGGCACCCTCCCCGGCTGGCGTGGCAGGGGCATCTACCGCGCCTTGATCACCCACCGCGCCGCCATCGCCGCGGCACGCGGCTACCGCTACCTGCAGGTCGACGCATCGGACGAGAGCCGACCGATCTTGGCGCGGTTGGGTTTCGCTCGGGTGAGTACTACTACGCCGTACATGTACCAGTTCTGAGTCCCTCTAGCGACTTGTCGCGCCACCGCCACCACATGGTGGTCGGTCCGGCGCTCGCGCGCATAACGGAACAGGCTGCCCCTACGAGTTCAATCGGGGCCAATAGCCGCTCGCGTACCAGAAGCGGTATGCGCTATTCCCTGTGGGCGGGTTCGGGCGTTTAATGGCTCGTGATGTGTAGCACAGGGTTGCGGGAGAACAGAAGATGTGTTCGCGCTCGTGCGATCTGACAGCAGCGGGTAGCCCACCTGCCTTACACAGGAGGCGACTTGGACCTGGCCGGAGAGGCAGGTTGCGTCACTAAGGAAGGTATTGCCGTTTCCGGGCGTAATTCGGTCCGCTTACTCGGGGGTAAGGGCCCACGAGTTCGGGCTCGGTCTGGGTCGATATACGTTGAGTTCCTCCCTGGGATCGGCATCGGCCAGCGGTTCCGGTCGCGATCACCAAGGGGTTTCGGTTGTTCGACGAACACCCTTGGCGATTCTGTGTTCGGCCTGTGCTCCTGATGGGTGCGGTTGGGTGGTAGCCGCCCTTTCGTAGACGCGCTGGTAGATGATGTTGCGCGAGATGCCGAAGCGCTTGGCCATCGAGGTAACGATTCTTTCGGGTCGGGACCGCGGTCCAGCAGTGTGTTGTACCTGCTCATCCCTGTTCGATGGCAGGCGGCCGAGGCACGCGATCAACTGCCCTCAGGCGGGGCGCTGTGAGTTGAGAATCCCAGAAAGGACGCTCGATGCCGATTGCTGTCCCCTCGGCGGAGGTCTCCACTGCCCGGGAGATCGTTCTGTCCTATCCGGCGAACTGGTCGCGTCCGCCCAGCACCACTCTTCGAGGTGCCCCGGAGGTTCCATGGCTCAAACGCCTTGGATACCTTGAGACGGCGGAAGACCACACGTTTGTGAAGGATCTGCAGTCCAGGATCTTCGCGGTTCACTGTTATCCCGACGCCCGACCTGGCGCCCTTGACGTGATCGCGAGGTTCCTCGCGCTGTGGACCAGGCACGACGACCGGCTGGAAAGCGAAGGAGGTATCGGAAAAGAACGGGCGGACCTCATCCGAGGTGCACTCACCGGAGCGCTGCCGGAACCACCCACCACGCCGGACCGGGAACTGCGGGCCTGGTGGGAGATCGGGCAGGACTTCGCCGGCCTGGCCAGCGCCAATTGGTGCCGCCGCTTTGGCGAACGATACGGGGCCTGGCAGGAAGCCGTGCGCTCCGAAGCACAGATGGTCGCGAGTTGGGGCCGGTACCCGGAGGTCGGGATCTATTCGGGAATCCGGAACCGTGCCGCCGGTATGGGGCCGTGGGTCGGATTGATCGAATTCGCGCTGGGGCGTGAGCTGCCTGCTGCCGCCCTGGACGTCGATCACGAGCGCATCTACGAACTCGTCGGAAGCGTGCACCTCGTGGACAACGATCTGCACGGCATCACCATGGATTCGAAGGCTGACTGGCCCAACCTGATCTTCTCCATCGCCCACCACAACGGCATCACCTGGGCCGAGGCGAGTGAGGAAGCGGCCCGCCTGCACGCCAGGTACCTGCGCCAGTTCCGGACTGTCGACCGCCACCTGCGCGACCGCGAGCCGGAGATCGGCTGGTGGTTGGACGCGGTCCGTCACCTGATGGCCGGTCTGGTGACCGGACACCAACTCTCTCCGCGCTACTCGCCCGTGCACCACCTCGAAGACGGCACAACCCTGCGCATCACGGTGGACTGGCGAAACTGAATCACGGCCTACTGGCGGCCGAAGGGCCGCCAGGTTCACGAAAGATGCGGGAGGTACGGCGAGTCAGGCCGTCTCCCGCATCTGCATGCCTCAGCGCTGCCGGAAGCGCCTCAGCAGTGAACGGCATCGGTCGAGGATCCGGTGGGAAGCGGCGACCGGAGTCGGCGTCTCCTCGCGGGGCGGTGCGGGCATCGTGAACTTCGGCGCCTCAGGGGGCGCGGGCATGAACAGGGAACCCTCGGGAAACTCCGGCTCAGGCTCTCGCGGCGTGAACTCCACGGGCACGGCTTTCAGCCGCCGGGACAACAGGGAGGACTCCCACTCCAGTTGGTCCTCCGGCACCGCCAACTCAAGGTCAGGCAGCCGAACCAGCAGGGCATCGATGCCGGTGTCGGCGATGGCCCGCCCGATGTCCTGGCCGGGGCACTCGTGGGGCCCACTGCTGAAGGAAAGGTGAGACCGGTTGCCGTGGACGGGAACGGCGAGATCGGGGCGGATCGCCGGATCGATGTTGCCCGCGGCCAGACCGAGGACCAGGAGATCACCGGACTTGATCTTCTGATCGGCGAACTCCGTGTCTCCGGTGGCCCAGCGACCGTAGACCCTGCTGAACGGCGGTGCGTCCCAGAGCACCTGCTCCACCGCATCGGGGAGGGTCATGTGCCCACCGGCGAGGGAGGCACGGAAGCGGGGGTCGGTCAGCACCATCCGCAAGGTGTTGGCGATCAGGTTGGCAGTGGTCTCGTACGCGGTGATGAGGACGAGCCGGAGGTGTTCCGCCGCCTCGTCGTCGCCGAGATTGGCCCGGTGCTCAAGTAGCCACGTCGCGAAGTCGTTGCCGGGCAGCGCCCTTTTCGCCGTCACGAGTTGACGCAGGGTCTTCATGACGTACTCGTTGCTGGCGATGGCCGTCTCGGTCCCCTTGACCATGTCCCGGGCCGCTTCGACCAGGCGCGGGCCGTACTCGTCGGGCATGCCGAGGAGCTGCGTCAGGGTCAACATGGGCAGGTGCTCGGCGAACTGTTCCACCAACTCGGCCTTGCCGTCGGCGGCGAAGCCGTCGACGAGCTGGTTGGCGAACCTGACGACGTAGCGCCGGATTCCGCGCCGGTCGAAGCGGCCCATGCTCTCGGTCACCGCGGCGCGCAGCCGCTCGTGCTCCTCGCCGTCGGCGAAGACGCACAGCGGCTGCCAGGCGACCACGGGCAGCAGCGGCGAGTCCATCGGCACCCGCCCCTGCTGGAGCTCCCGCCACCGCCGCGAATCCCGGGAGAACCGCGACGGGGTCCGCATCACCTCGAGGTTCTCCGCGTAGCCCAGGATGAGCCAGGCCGGTAGGTCGCCGTGGACCAGCACCGGCGCCACCGCTCCGTGTTCGGCACGCAGCTTGTTGTACAGGCCGATCGGGTCAGCTTCCGCTTCCGGGCCGTAGATACGGCGAACGCCGCCGGTCCCCAGGCCGTGGGCCGGGCAGCCCGGAGGGGGAGTGAGAGGGGAGTTGGGGGGAGTAGTGGTCACGAGTGCTCCGGTGTGGCGGCGAGGGAGTGCAGGTAGCGCATCAGGGTGAGAAGGACGTCGCGGCTGGAGGCCCGCTTGCGGGCGTCGCAGTCGATGATGGGGACGTGGGCGGGGAGGTCGAGGGCGCCGCGGAGTTCCTCGGTGGGGTAGCTGGGGGCGTCCGGGAAGGTGTTTATGGCGACGACGAAGGGGACCTCCCGCTCCTCCAGCCGTCCGATCACGTCGAAACTGACTTCGAGACGTCGGGTGTCCACCAGCACCACGGCCCCCAACGCGCCCCGGAACAGGCCGTTCCACAGGAACCAGAAGCGCTGTTGACCAGGGGTGCCGAACAGGTACAGCACCAGTTCCTCGTTGATGCTGATCCGGCCGAAGTCCATGGCGACGGTGGTCGCGGTCTTGCGTTCCACGCCGGCGATGTCGTCCACGCCGACACCCGCCTGGGTCATCGTCTCCTCGGTGGTCAGCGGGCGGATCTCGCTCACCGACCCGACCAGGGTCGTCTTGCCGACCCCGAACCCCCCCACGATCACGATCTTCACCGCGGCGGTGGTCGACGACGGCAACGTGTCCTCGGCCCGCGGCCCGACAACGCTGTCGGCGTCCATCAGTTCAGAGCTTTTGAAGTCCATGCATCACCGCCTCAATGAGTGCCGCATCGGGAAGTCGGGCGGGTGGTACCAGCGCGCGCGCCTCCACCCGTTCATCGGCCAGCAGGTCCGCGACCAGGACGGACACCACGCTGACCGGCAGATGTAAGTACGCCGAGATCTCGGCCACCGACAGCGGGGACTGGCACAGCCGCACGATCGCCCCGTGCTCCGGCGGCATGCCCGACGTGGGCCCGGACCGCGACACGATCAGCGTGACCAGATCGATCGCGGCCTTCTCGGTCGAGCCGCTGCGGCCCTTGGTGATCACGTACAGGCGTTCCGGTTCACCTTCACTCCACTCCTGCTCGTCCTTCTGCTGGTCTGATCCGCTCATGTGGCCTGCCCGTCGTTGCGCGGCGGGCTGCTCAGGTGCTCACCGATACGGGCCACCAGGTCCCGCATGCGCTGCCCCATCAGGCCCGCGTCGACCCCCTCGTCGGCGAGCACCGCCAGATACGCTCCGGCGCCCGCCGCCATCAGGTAGAAGAAGCCACCGTTGATCTCGATCACGACCAGCCGCATCATGCCGTTGCTGTGCGGGAACTCGGAGGCCACCGCCGCGGCCAGGCTCTGCAGCCCGGCGCAGGCGGCGGCGAGCCGGTCGGCGGCGTCGGTGTCGGCCCCGTACTGTGCCATCCGCAGGCCGTCGGAGGAGAGCACCACGACCTGCCGGGTGAACGGAACGCCCTCCGCCAGGTCCTTGAGCATCCAGTCCATGTTGGCGCGCAACTGCATCATGGCTATTCACCCTTATCCAATGACTCGTCACTGTTGTCGTGGACTGGAGCGCTGACCGGGCCGTCGCCGTTCACAGCGTTGTGGAAGGCGGCCAACCACATCCCCGGGGGCTCCTTGCCCTGCTCCGAAGTGTCCGTGGGAGGAGCCTGGCTGGCGGGGGCCGGCACGGAACGCGTTCGCGGCAGCGGAACGGGGGCGCGGCGTCGTCGTTGCGGCAGTCCGTTGGCGGTGCGCTCGGTCACCACCGGCACGTCGTCGTCCATGGTGCTGGGGGGCATGGAGCGACGGGGGCTGGCGGCGGTGATCGGCCTCGGGATCGAGATCCTGGGCGCCGACTCGTCCTGCTTGGTGACGGCGACCGCGCCGATGCCGTGCGCCCTGCCGTGCGCGGCTGCCGTGGTCAGGTGCTCCTGGGGGACGATCAGCACCGCCCGTACCCCGCCGTACGCGGAGGGGCGCAGCGAGACCTGGAAGCCGTAGGCCTGGGACAGCCGTCCCACCACCGCCAGGCCGAGCCGGGGCGTCTCGCCGAGGTCGTTGAGGTCGATACCGGCCTGTGCCTGCGCCAGCATCCGTTCGGCGCGGGCCCGGGCCTCCTCGCTGAGGCTCACCCCGCCGTCCTCGATCTCCACCGCGATACCGGACTGCACCTCGACCGCGGTCAGATGCACCTTGGTCTCCGGCGGCGAGTACCGGGTGGCGTTGTCCAGCAGTTCGGACAGCGCGTGGATGAGCGGTTCGACCGTGGGGCCGACGATGGCGATCTCCGAGACCGAGTGGAGTTCCACCCGCTGGTAGTCCAGGATCCGCGACATCGCACCGCGCAGACAGCTGAACAGCGGCACCGCCCTGCTCCACTGCCTGCCCGGCCGGGCACCACCGAGTACCGCGATGCTGTCGGCGAGTCGGCCGATCAGCGCCGTGCCGTGGTCCAACCGCAGCAGATCACCGAAGACCTCGGGGTCGTTGCCGTGCCGGTCCTCCATCTCCCGCAGGCCGCGGGCCTGTTGGTGGACGATGGCCTGCACGCGTCGGGCGATGTTGACGAAGGCGCGCTGCGCGGAGTCACGCATGTCCTCCTCGGCGGAGACCGCCTCCAGGACGGTACGCACCACCTTCAGGTTGACGGCGTTGGACTCCGGATCGCCGCGCCCCTGCTGGTTGGCGGAGACCGCCCTGATCACGTCCTCGGGGAACTCGCCCCGTTGGATGCGGCCCACCGCCTCGGGCAGCAGGACGTCCGCCAACCACAGGGTGTCCGCCCGCTGTTGGGCGAGCCGGGCGCCCAGGGTCGCCTCCTGCTCGGCGAGTCGGCTGCGCAGCACCGCGACCATGTGGCCCCGGCGCGCCGCCTCCGCGGCGACCAGGGCCACCGCCACCGTCGCTACCACCCCGCACCAGGCGATGAGCCCGCGCGCCTGGGCGGACGCGACCGTGACGGCGACGGTCGCGCACACAGCGGTCCCCGCGGCAGGCAGTAACCACGGGACAACCGAGGCGGGCCGGGAGACTCCGGATGACGATCCAGCAGGAACCATCAGCATCCTCAAACCGTCAGCAGACTTGGAAGACGAACAAGCGGATACGGCATCAGCGGCAACCCAGCACACAGGGCTGACTTGGCGTAACTGCTGCAACACGCTGAGCCGCAAAGCAGCATAGTCATGCTCCGCTTGTGCCTGACGCATAATCATTCTCTTTGCGGCAACTGGCAGTTGGCGCCTGAGATTTCTGTATGCTGCCCTCTCTCGGGGCGGTACCGGGGCCACGCCACCGGTGTGCGCTCAGCGGACCTCGACCCGGTCGAGGGTGCGCCGCACGGCCTTGCGCCAGCCCGCGTAGCCCGGCGGTGACGCCGCCGTCCACCTCGCGCACGTCCCGATGGGTTCCGCAGTCCTGGAACGTCGCCTCGACGACGTCGCGGCTGGGGTGCCAGATGGCTTCCGGGGTGGCCCAGGCCAGGTGGGAGGTCCGCTGCGGTTCGGTAGTGCCCTGAAGGGGCGCGGGGAGCCGCGCGATCAGCCGCAGTGGTGCCGCAGCTGGCCGACGGCACATCGCCGCACTCCCGGCGGAGCGCTTGGCGGCCTCTCGTGCGGGGGGCGGTCAGTGGCCGGGCGGCGTCGGGATCTCGCCGGGTTCCTGGGGTTCGGGGACCGGCAGGTAGCGGCTGATGGCGGCCCGGTAGAAGGCGGCGCCGACCAGGCCGCCGACCAGCGGCGCGACGGTCGGGACCCAGAAGTAGAAGTTGCCCCACTGGTCCCGCCAGGCCCCTCGGTAGCCCGTGATGAAGCTGGCCAGCCGGGGGCCGAAGTCACGGGCCGGGTTGATGGCGTATCCCGCGTCGGTGCCGAACGCCATGCCGATCGCCACCACGATCAGCCCGATGACGAACGGTGCCAGGTTCGCGCCGGGCGGAGTGTTCAGCAGGTCGGTGACCGCCAGGATCAGCATCATCAGCAGTGCCGTGCCGATGACCTGGTCGCGGAACGCGCCCCACTCGTGGACGCCCGCGGTGAGCGAGCCGTTGCCGGGCAGGGTGGAGAAGACGATCTGGGTCGCCGTGGTGTGCTTGGGGTCGGCCCGGGCCAGCACCTCGGTGAAGTTCCAGCGCACCAGCAGGGCGGCCACGAAGGCCCCGGCGGTCTGGGCGATCGTGTACGGCAGCACCTTGGCCCGGGGGAAGCCCTTGAAGGCGGCGAGGGCGAGGGTGACCGCCGGATTGAGATGCGCTCCGCTGATGCGTCCCGCCATGTAGACGCCGAACGTCACGCCGAGGCCCCAGGCCCACGCGATGCTGTCGTGGTTGCCGAGACCGCCCTTGGGATTGGTCAGGGCGCCGGCCGCCACCACCTGGGCCACCACGCCGCAGCCGAAGAGGATCAGCACCATCGTTCCGGCGAACTCGGCGGACAGTTCGCCGATCAACCGCGGTCTGGGTGTCGGCTCGCTCATGGGCGCCCGCCTCCTCACGGCTGCGGCTTCGTCACGCTGGGAACCGTGCTCCATCCTCCGGCACCGGAAGGGAGTCGGCCACTCGGACTTGACCGGGCCCCGCCCGTGCTGTTTAGTTGCGTACAACTTAGTTGTGCGCAATTCAAACGGCGTACAAGGCAATCGACGTAAGGACGGGTTCCCCATGGACGCGCTGTACACCGCCGCCGCCACCGCCAACGGCCGCGAGGGTCGCGCCGTCAGCTCCGACGGCAGGCTCGACCTCCCGCTGGCGTTCCCGCCCGTGCTGGGCGGCAACGGCAACGGCACCAACCCCGAGCAGCTGTTCGCCGCCGGATACGCGGCCTGCTTCGCCAGCGCGCTCGGCTCGGTCGGCCGCGAGGCGAAGATCGACACCGGCGACGCCTCGGTCACCGCGGAGGTGGGCATCGGCAAGGACACCGACGGCGGCTTCGCGCTGGCGGTCACGCTCCGCGTCGAGCTGCCCGAGTCGCTCCAGGGCCCGGGGGGACGCGAGCTGGTGGAGAAGGCGCACGCCTTCTGCCCGTACTCCAAGGCCACCCGGGGCAACATCCCGGTCGAGCTGGTGGTGGAGTGACAAGCCCCCTGATCCGGTGCGCAGTTGGGCTCGCGCCGCGCACCGGCCCAGGGAGCGGGCCCGGCCTGCCTTCGCGGGCGGGCCGGGCGGCGCCTGCGGCCCGGCTCGTGCCATGCAGTTGATCGCGGCAGGGGCGATAATTGACGGGTGCGGCCTGGGGCGACCAACACTCGCGAGGCGTCCGGCAGCGAGACTAGGCGCTGCCCGTTCGACGTCACCGACGCCGCCGTCGTCATGGTGGACCCGCAGGGTCTGATCCAAGGGTGGAGCCGCGGCGCCCAGGAACTGCTCGGCTACCCGGAGCAGGACGTCATCGGCCACCCCGCCAAGGAACTGCTGGCCGCCCCGGGCGAGGGCCCCAAGCTGCGGCACCGCACCGGCAGCGGCTGGCAGGCGGCACTCACGGTGCGGCACCGCGACGGCCACACTCTGAAGGTCGGTGCGCAGGCCTGCCCACTTGGTGCCGACCGCAAGGGCGCCAGCTGGCTGGTGGTCGCCGTCGACCTGGCCACCATGCAGGAGTGGGAGCGCGAGCAGGCGGTGCTGCGCGGACTGTTCACCCAGTCCCCGTTCGGCCTGGCCGTGGTCGACCCGCAGATGCGGTTCCTGATGATCAACCCCGCGCTGGAGCGGATGGACGGCGTCCCCGCGCGGCTGCGGCTGGGCCGCCGACTGCGCGACGCGGTGGCAGGGGCCGCGGGACCGCTGGCGGAGGCGCGGGCCCGGGAGGTGCTGGAGACCGGAGAGCCGCTGGTCACCGTCGAGCAGGTGGACTCCGCGGTCGATCCGCACCGCCAGCACGTACGGTCCGGCTCCTCCTTCCGGCTCCAGGACTCGGCCGGACGCACCGTGGGCGTGGGGCACGCGGTGCTCGACGTCACCAGCCACCACCGCGCCCGACAGCGGCTGGCCCTGGTGAACGAGGCCAGCGTGCTGATCGGCAGCACCCTGGACCTGGACCGCACCGTCCAGGAACTGGCCGAGGTGATGGTCCCGCCGGTGGCCGACTTCGTCGCCGTCGACCTGCTGGCTTCGGTGGTCGGTGACCAGGACCCCGAACCGCCGCTCGTGGCGGACACCGCCGAGCTGGTCCGCAGTGCCCACCGCTCGATCCGGCCGGGTCCGCCGAACGTCCTGGTGGCCCTGGGTGAACCCGCGAAGTACCCGCCGGTGTCGCCGCAGGCCCGCTGCGTGGCCACCGGCCGGCCGGTGCTGGACGCCGTGGTGGACCTGACCACGCCGTGGCTGCGCCACGACCCGCCGCGCGCGGCGAAGCTGCACGAGGTGGGCGTCCACTCCCACATGGTGGTTCCGCTGCGCGCCCGGGGCATCACCGTGGGCGTGGCCACCTTGATGCGCTGGAAGAACGCCGAGTCCTTCGACGCCGACGACCTGCTGCTGGTGGAGGAGCTGGCCGCCCGCGCCGCCGTGTGCATCGACAACGCCCGGCGCTTCACCCGCGAACACCGCGCAGCCCTCACCCTGCAGCGCAGTCTGCTCCCGCAGGACCTGCCCGCCCACACCGCGGTGGAGGCCGCCTACCGCTATCTTCCGGCCGACACCCAGGCCGGGGTCGGCGGCGACTGGTTCGACGTGCTGTCCCTGTCCGGCAGCCGGGTGGGCCTGGTCGTCGGCGACGTGGTGGGCCACGGCATGCACGCGGCGGCCACCATGGGACGGCTGCGTACCGCCGTACACACCCTGGCCGATCTCGACCTGCCGCCCGACGAGCTCCTCTCGCACCTCGACGACCTGGTGCTGCGGCTGGCCGCCGAGGAGGAGGCGGCGGACCGGCCTGGCCCCGGTGTGCTCGGTGCCACCTGCCTGTACGCGGTGTACGACCCCATCGCCCGCTCCGCGACCTTCGCCCGCGCGGGCCACCCGCCACCGGCCATCGCTCACCTGGACAAGGCGGTCGAGTTCCCCGACATACCGGCCGGCCCCCCGCTCGGCCTCGGCGGCCTGCCGTTCGAGGCGGCCGAGGTCCCCATCCCGGACGGCTGCGTGATCGCCTTCTACACCGACGGTCTGGTCACCGCCTCCGCCGACCGCGATGTGGAGACCGGCCTGGAGCGGCTGTGCTTCGCGCTGGCCCACCCGGACCGCCCGCTGGAGGAGATATGCGACGGAATGGTGCGCACCCTGCTGCCGGACCGGCCGCATGACGACGTGGCCTTCCTGGTCGCCCGCCCGCACGCGCTGTGCGCCGACAACTTCGCCGCCTGGGAGCTGACCGGTGAACCCACCGCCGTCGCGTACGCCCGCGCCATCACCGGCCAGCAGCTGCACCGGTGGGGCCTGGACGAGCTGGCGTTCACCACCGAACTGATCGTCAGCGAGCTGGTGACCAACGCGATCCGCTACGCCTCGGAGCCCATCGCCCTGCGGCTGATCCGGGACGTGCACCTGATCTGTGAGGTGTCCGACGGCAGCAACACCTCCCCGCATCTGCGGCGCGCCCGCTCCAACGACGAGGGAGGGCGCGGGCTGTTCCTGGTGGCCCAGTTCGCCCAGCGCTGGGGCACCCGCTACACACCGGACGGCAAGACCATCTGGGCGGAACAGCCGTTGCAGCCCGATGCCTGTCCCAACTCGGCCGGTCACGCCCCGGGTTGCCCGTAGGGCAGGTCAAGGCCCCCCTTGTCGCGGTCAGTTCCAGGATGTGACCAATCTGTGAGCTTGGTCGCACACCGTCTCCATAATGGCTGGTTAGCGGTGTCCCATGGGATCTTCACGGGACGTCACACGCTAGTGTGTGATGTGTCGGCAGATCCTGCCAACACCTGACTTCTCCCTACGCTTCCGCCATTTTCGGGACGTTGTGGCGCGGGTGCCCCGACCGGGCACCCCGTGACCGTCCGCGGAATCGCTTCACCCGTGCACACCCGCGCTGATCCGCCGGTGTGCCATGTCCGTGTGGAGGTATCTTGACCCTCGATTTCCGTGTCGCGACTCTGGAAGACATCGACGGGTTGCTCCGGCTCTACCAGCAGGTCTACGGGCGCGACTACGCGCTGCCGCTCGGCACCGACCCGGAGGTGATGGCCCGGGAGATCTCCGCGCCACTGACCACCTGGCTCGTCGCCAGTGAGCCGGGTACCGGCCGGTTGGTGGGATCGATCGTGGGCAACCACGACCCCTCGGACGGCCTGGGCAAGCTCCAGGGTCTGGTGATCCATCCCGACGCCCGCGGCTCCGGCGCCGCCCGGCAGGCGGTCCAGCAGCTCAGCGACATCCTGCTCAGCGGCGACCGGCCGGCCGACTCCGTGTACGCCACCGCGCGCACCAACTCCACGGCGCCGCAACGCATCTGCCTGCGCAGCGGCTTCAACGCCCTGGGCATCTTCCCCAACCTGCGCAAGGCCGCGCGCCACGAGACCATGGTGCTGCTGGCCCGGCACCGCGAAGGCGTGCTGGAGCGGCGCCTGCCGGTGCCCCGCGTCCCCGCCCAACTCGCCGGACTAGTACGGGCGTTGCGCTCCGCGGGGTTCGCGCTCGACACCGAGATCACCGACGAGGTACCGCCCCGCGTCCCCGGCGGGCGCACGGCCGACCACGACGTCGAACTGGTCGACGCGCCCGAGTTCGTACTGCGTCGCTTCGCCGAGGCCGTGCCGGACCCGGCACGGCGCTTCTACCCCTTCCACGCGCCCAACATCATGCTGGCCGCCACCGACGGGGCGTACGAGGTGTACGCCCAACTCAGCCGCTCCGACGGCTACTGCGCGCTCATCGGCACCGCGCCCGGCTTCGCCGCCCTCGGCGACGACCTCCAGCCGCTCATCGAACGGCTCGGCGGCTACGGCGCCTCGTACATCGAAACCCTGGTGCCGCTGGACCGCTACGAGGAACTGTGCCGGTTGCTCGCCCACGGCTTCCTGCCCGCCGCCGCCTACCCGGCGATGCGCCGGGAGCGGCGCGGCGACGAAGCGGTGTTCCGCGACCACGTCGTGATGGCCCGCACCCTCCAGCCGCTGGACTTCCACGACCTGGCCATCGACGTGGCGTTCCAGCCCTTCACCGAGCAGTACATCGAGCTGTGGAAGCAGCAGTACCTCAACACCTGCGGGGTTTTCCAGTGAACAAGTACCTGGGGCCGGTCTCGGTACCCGATCCCGACGCCCTCGCCGCCGTGCAGCGGCTGTGCGACATCGCCGAGCCGTACACCGTCGGCCCGCAAGTCGACCGGCTGTTCGCGGAGGCGATGAACGAGTCCAACGCCTGGCACGCCGCCCGGTCACCGTTCTTCGCCCGCCTGCTGGCCGCCAGCGCCGCGGCGGACCGTCCGCTGGAGGACGTTGCCGACCTGCACCGACTGCCGTTCGTGCACGCCAACTTCTTCAAGACGCACGAGGTGGTGTCCATCCCCGGCGACGAGGTGAGACTCCACGTCACCTCCTCCGGCACCACCGGCCAGAAGTCGCAGATGTTCTTCGACGACTGGACGCTGCGTAACGGCCAGCGCATGGTGGCCCGGGTCTTCGACCACTACGGCTGGATCGGCGAGAGCGAACCGGTCAACTACCTGCTGTCCAACTACCAGCCGCGCCCCGGGCTGAACCTGGGCAGCTCCTTCACCGACGAGTACCTGTGCCACTTCGCGCCGGTACGGTCGGTCGAGTACGCGCTCAAGCACACCGGCGGCGGGCACGAGTTCGACCCGTTCGGCTGCGTCCGGGCGCTCATCCGCTACGCCGAGGAGGGCGCGCCGGTCCGCGTCCTGGGCTTCCCGGCCTTCCTCTCCTTCACCCTCGACCGGATGCGCGAGCTGGGCATCCCGCCGCTGGAACTCTCCCCGCGCTCGCTGGTCGTCTTCGGCGGCGGCTGGAAGGGCCACGCCGACAAGCAGGTGGCCAAGCCCGAGCTGTACCAGCGCATCCACGACCAGCTGGGCATCCCCGACGAACGCATCCGCGACGGATTCGGCGCCGCCGAGCACTCCGTGCTCTACATGGAGTGCCCGCGGCACCGCCTCCATGTGCCCACCTGGTCAAGGATGCTGGTCCGCTCGGTGCGCACGCTGGAGCCGCTGCCCTACGGGGAGCCCGGCTACGCCCAGTTCGTCTCCCCGTACATCACCTCGGTTCCGGCCCAGTCCGTGCTGATGGGCGACCTGGTCACGCAGCACGGCCCCGAGGAGTGCGGCTGCGGGCTGCCCACGCCCTGGTTCACCGTGCACGGCCGGGCCGGGCTGAGCCGCAACCGCAGCTGTGCCATCGCCGCCGCCGAACTGATCAAGGGGAAGTCATGACCAGCGACCTGATGCCGAACGGACACTACTGGCAGGGCGAGTGGGTCGACGACGCCGAGGCGCAGCGCCGACTGGACGCGCTGGACGAGCACATACCCGGTGCGCTGGCCCGGCCGTTCAGCCCGCTGGTCGTGGTGGCCGCCTGCGACCGCCTGGCGAGCGCGCTCACCGACCCGGACGACCCGCGCACCCAGCGGCTCAGCGCACTGCTGCGCGAGGCCGAGGTGCCCGAGGACGAGTCGGCGCGCACCCTGCGCGACATCGCCGCCGCCCTCGGCCGGGAGGCCCTGGAGACCAAGCTGACCCGCGAGCTGGGCGGCATCGACCCCGCCCGCCTCGCCCGCTTCGACCTGCGCCGCGAGGTCTTCGAGGGCTGGCTGCCGGTCGGCCTGCTGGTGCACGTCACCCCGGGCAACGCGCCCGCCGCCGGAGCGCTCAGCGTGGTCGAGGGGCTGCTCGCCGGAAACGTCAACGTGGCCAAGACCAGCGGCGGTTCCCGCTTCACCCACGGCCTGCTGGCCACCCTCGCCGAACTCGACCCCACCGGGCAGATCGCCGACCGGGTGGTCGTGCTCGGCTTCCCCTCCAACCGCACCAGCTGGCTGGAGCGCCTGTGCGCCGCCGCCGACGCGGTCGCCGCCTGGGGCGGGGAGGAGGCCATCGCGGGCGTCGCGGCCCTGGTGCGGCCCGGCTGCCGACTGGTCGACTGGGGGCCGAAGCTCTCCTTCGCCTACCTCACCGCGGACACCTGGTCCACCACCGGGACGCTGCGCGCGGTGGCCGCCGACATCTGCCGCCTCAACCAGCAGGCGTGTTCCAGTCCGCAGGTCATCTACCTGGACACCGACGACACCGAGGAGGTGTTCGCCTTCGCCGAGCGGTTCGCCACCGTACTCGCCGACGCCGTCAGCGAGTTGAGCCCGGTCGAGCCGGAGCTGTTGGAGAGCGCGGAGATCACCAACACCGTACTGGTCGCCGAGTTGGAGCAGCACCTGGACCTCACCCGGGTGCACTCGGCAGCGGACGGCAGCTGGCGCGTACTGGCGGACACCCGCAGCGCGCTGCGGGCCTCCCCGCTGCACCGCACGGTGTGGGTCAAGCCGCTGCCGCGCAAGCGGATCCAGGAAGTGCTGCGCCCGATGCGCCGCTACCTGCAGACCGTCGGCCTGGGCGCCGACCGGTGCGACACCGCCGAACTGGCCGCCGCGGTGCTGGCCGCGGGCGCCCAGCGGGTCACCGTGCCCGGCGAGATGCTGGGCAGCTACAACGGCGAGCCGCACGACGGCGTCTACGCCCTTCAGCGCTACAGCCGCCGGGTGGACGTCCAGCTCGACTCCAGGTTCGCCACCGACGCCTGCCTCGACGACCTGGTCGGCGCACGCGAACTGCCCGCTCCCGCCGTGCCGATCACCGCCAAGGCCGACTTCGAGCAGTTGCAGGGCGACCTGAGCCGGGCCGAGGTGTTCTTCCGCAGCGGCGGCAGCTCCGGCGCGCCCAAGCTGTCCGCGTTCACCTGGGACGACTACCACGAGCACATGCGGCACGGAGCGGAGGGCCTGCTGGCCGCCGGATTCGAACCGCGCACCGACCGGGCCATGAACCTGTTCTTCGGCGGCCTGCTCTACGGCGGCTTCCCCAGCTTCTTCTCCGTGCTGGAGACCATGGGCGCGGTGCAGTTCCCGATGGCCGCGCAACCGGACCACGCCGCGGTGGCCCGCTCCATCGTGGAGCACCGGGTGGACACCCTCCTCGGCATGCCCAACTACCTGCTGCGGGTGTTCACCGAGGGCGCCGCGGACCTGCGCGCCTACCGCGGGGTGCGCAAGATCTTCTACGGCGGCGAGCACTTCCCCGAGAGCCAACAGGCCTGGCTGCGCCAGGAGTTCGGGGTCGAACTGATCCGCTCGGCCGCCTACGGCAGCGTCGACGCGGGTCCGCTGGGCTACCAGTGCGGCGCGTCACCGGCCCGGGTGCACCACCTGTTCAGCGGCCTGCACACGCTGGAGATCCTGGAGCTGGACGAGGACCGGCCGGTGCCGGTCGGCGAGACGGGACGGCTGGTGTTCACCGCGCACACCCGGCGCGGCCAGCGACTTGACCGCTACGAGATCGGCGACCTGGGCCGCTGGATGCCCGGCGACTGCGAGTGCGGCCGCCGCACGCCGCGCTTCGAACTGCTGGGGAGGTTCGGCGACATCTTCCGCAGCGGCAGCCACTTCCTCAACTACCGCCGGTTCACCGCCGTCGCCGAGGACGCGCTGGGCCACACCGGGGCGGTACAGATCCTGCTGGAGGAGGACGCGAACGCCGACGAGCGGCTGACGGTACGGCTGGAGGGCGACGCCCCCCGGCCGGAGGCCGACGCGGCACGCGTCTTCCTCGAGGAGTACCCCGCACTGGAGATCGCGGTGAACCGGGACCGCATGGTGGAACTGCGGGTGGAGTGGACGCCGGTGGACCGTTTCGAGCAGACCACCGCCAGCGGCAAGCTCCTGGCGGTGGTGGACCGCCGGGCCCGCAACAGCTGACCCGCGGCCCGCACGGTCCCGCCGCCGGACCACACCGGTGCGGCGGCGGGAGGGGCCCACAGGGCGGACCGCTTCAGTCCATCCGCTCGTCGATGAGCCAAACCAGCTTGCCGGTACGGGCGTTGAGCGTCAGACCGTCCAGGCCCACCCACTCGAACGCCAGCGGATGGATCTTGCCGTCCCGTACGTGTTCGTCGAACATCGGCCGCACACACGCGAGTTGTTCGGCCAGTGCGCGCTCCAGCAGCTGGCGGTCGTCGGTGTCGCCGCCGTCGTGCGCCGCCAGGCGCAGCACCAGTTCGTCCCTGGTGTCCCGGTGCCGTAGCACCACCTGCACCCCGGCGACCAGGCCCTGCTTGTCCACGGTCTCGACTAGCTGCCGCAGGTCCTCCAGGTACACGGTGACCACCCCGACCCTGGCCCCCTCCTCGGAGCGGCCCAGCAGCCGGAAACGGCGCCGCGGGAAGTCCACCCACTCGGCCATGTCACCGACCGGGTAGCGGATCACCGGCATCAGCCGCCGCACCAGGTCGGTGGCCACCACCCGGCCGGGACGGCCCGGTTCCTCGATGGGCTCACCGGTGTGCGGGTCGAGCAGCTCCACGACCTTGTCCGGGGCGAACACCTCGTGCACCCGCGGGTCGGGCTCCCCGGCGACCGGTCCGGCCAGCACACCGGCGTCCACGCTGGCGTAGCCGATGGAGCGCACCTCGACACCGGGAAACGCCCGGTCCAGCAGCGAGAGCTGATCGCCGTAGAGCGCCTCGCCGCTGAACAGCGCGAGCCGCACGCCGGGCAGCGTGCCGACCGTGTTGACCACCTCAAGCGCCAGACGGCACAGCGAGGTCGGCGGTGCGGCGATCACGGTGGCGCTGAAGTCACGCAGCGCGCCCACCGTGAAGTCCAGCGGGCTGCCGCCGCCGATCGGCAGCTGGACGGTGGGAACCGGCGCGTCCTGAAGGCAGTTGAGAGTGAAGACGAAACTGGAGTACAGCTCCCCGGCGTAGAACAGGTTGGCCACCCGGTCCCCGGCGCGCAGCCCGGCCGCGGGCAGACCGTCCCCGAACCGGCGGCTCATCGCCCGCCACTCGTCCCGGGTGTACTGGGACACCCGGGGAGCGCCGGTGGTGCCGCCGGTCTTGAAGACGATGCCTTCGGTGTGCGGACCGGTCAGCACCTGGCTGACCGGTGCCCCGTGCGCCTTCCAGTACGCCGTGTGATCGACCAGCGGCAGTACGGTGAGGTCGCCGGTCTCGCCCGGTAGGGCGGAGTAGAGGTCGCGGTAGTACGGCGAGTGCTGCCGCGCGAAGGATATGAGCTCGGCTACTCGTTGAGCGTTCACGTGATCCAACTTCCCTGTAGGGCAAGGATTCCAGGGTACTGAAGCCCCGTTGGCGTGGAATCACAGGGCTATCGGTGGATGCGTTACCTGGACCCCGAAATTCGCTGGGCTGCCCGGTTGGTACGCCGGTACGGTCGACCGGTTCGGATGCCGGGGGTCGAGGGATGAGGTGCCAGATGGACGTCGTACCACAGGCGTTGTTGCCGACCACACGTCGGGCCCTGCTGCACCGGCTGGCCGTCGGACAGGCCGAGGGGCGCACACCGTCCCTCGTGGGCGCGGTGGTACGGGGCGGGCGCACGGTGTGGACCGGGACGCGCAGCATGCTGGACGGCCATGAGCCCACCGACGACGTGCAGTACCGGATCGGCTCGCTCACCAAGTCGTTCGTCGCGGTACTGGTACTGCGGCTGCGCGACGAGGGACTGCTGGACCTCGCCGACCCGCTGGAGCGGCACCTGCCCGGCACACCGGCCGGTGCGCTGACGGTCCACCAACTGCTCGCGCACACCTCGGGCCTGGCCGCGGAGACACCGGGGCCGTGGTGGGAGCGCACGCCCGGCGAACTGCGGCCCGACCTCGTCGACGTGCTGGGGGAGCAGCCGGTGTGCCATCCCGCCGGTCGCCGGTTCCACTACTCCAACCCCGGCTACGCCCTGCTGGGCGCGCTGGTGGCGCGGCTGCGCGGCGTGCCGTGGGCGGAGGCGCTGTACCGGGAGGTGCTGGCACCGCTCGGCATGACCCGCACCACGCCTGTGCCCCGGGCCCCGTACGCCGGTGGCTTCGCGGTGCATCCGTGGGCGGACGTCATGCTGCCCGAACCGCTGGAGGACACCGGGGTGATGGCGCCCGCGGGCCAACTGTGGTCCACCGCCGCCGACCTGTGCCGCTGGGCGGCGTTCCTGGCCGCCGGTGACGACAACGTGCTCGCCCCGGCCACGGTCGCCGAGATGCACCGACCCGCCGCCGAGCCCAACGACCAGGAATGGACCGCCGGTTACGGACTCGGCCTGCAGATCATCCGGCGGGACGGACGGATGCTGTACGGGCACGGCGGTTCGATGCCCGGGTTCCTGGCGAGTGTCTGGGTCAGCGAGACCGACGACGCCGCGGCCGTCACGCTGGCCAATGTGACCTCGGGGATGAACACCACGGTGATCGCCGCGGATCTGATCCGGATCGTCGCGGAGCACGAGCCGCGGATCCCGGAGCCCTGGCGTCCGCTGCGCGAGGTCGACCAGGAACTGCTGGCCCTCACCGGTCCCTGGTACTGGGGCGCCGCCCCGTTCACGCTACGGCTGCGGGCGGACCGCGCCCTGGAGCTGACGGCGCTGGGGGCGGTCGGCCGCAGCTCGCGCTTCCGCGCGGAACCGGACGGCACCTGGACCGGCCTGGACGGCTACTACACCGGTGAGCGGCTGCGGGTGGTCAGGACCGCCGACGGCACCGCCAGCCACCTGGACATCGGCAGCTTCGTCCTCACCCGCCAGCCCTACGAGCCAGCCACCGCCATCCCGGGGGGAGTCGATCCCCGGGGATGGCAGGCCGGTTGGACCGGGTAGGACACCGCCTGGCGACTTGCGCGGCGGAGGGCGCCGCCGGGCACATGGCGGGAAAAGCGCCATACGGCCCCCAGCCACCCCAAGAGTTCCCCGGACGGTCATCTGCCGACCGGCTGGGGGCTGTTGTGGCCGCCGTGGCGCTTCGGCAAGGTCCCCCAACATGTACAAACAACTTTCCCGGCGCCGTGACGGCCTGCGGCTCTCCACGGTCACCGCGGTAGCGCTCTGTCTGGCGGTCACCGGCGCGTCCGAGGCCTTCTCGGCCCCCGCACCCGCCGCTTCGGCCGCATCGTCGACGGCGGGTGGCCCGGCCCTGACCGAGACCGGCTCCGGGCCGGTCTACCAGGGCCAGTCGGTCACCTTCGCCTACTCCACGCCCGCGGCGAACCTCAGTGCCAAGAACTGGGTCGGCGTCTACCCCGCCGGGGTCAAGCCGGGCTCGCAGGGCTCCACCATGTGGCAGTACACCCCGAACGCCAACGGCACGGTCACCTTCGACACCACCGCCCTGTCTCCGGGCGGCTACGACGTCTACTACCTGTACAACGACGGCTACACGGCCCTGGCCGGTCCCGTCACCCTCACCGTTCAGGCGGACCCGGCCCCGCAGCCGCCCACCCAGCCGACCCCGCCCAACACCGGTTCCGGACCCAACCTGATCGTCAACGGCGACGCCGAGCAGGGCGAGGGCACCCAGGTCGGTGTCGACACCAACACCGTCCCCGGCTGGCAGGTCACCGGCCTGCTCAACTCCGTCGCCTACGGCGCCCGCGGCGGTGAGGGCATCACCAACTTCCCCACCCCGACGACCACTGGCCCCAAGAACCGGGGCAGGAACTTCTTCTCCGGCGGCGGCGGTGGCACCAGCACCGCCACCCAGACCGCCGACGTCAAGGCCGCGGCCCGACGCATCGACCGCGGCAACGTCACCTACAACCTGACCGGTTGGCTCGGTGGCAGCGGAGTCTCCACCGACAACGCCAGCGTGACCAGCACCTTCCTGGACGCCAAGGGCAAAGCCCTGGCCACCGCCACACTGCGCCCGGTCACCCCGCGGATGCGCCAGTACACCACGGAACTGCTTCCCGAACAGGCCCTGGGCAAGATCCCGGTCGGCACCCGCGCCATCCGGACCGTGCTCACCATCAGCGGCCCGCAGCCGCAGGACCGCCGCGGCCACGCCCAGGGATACGCCGACGACCTCTCCCTCAAGATCTCCGCCCCCGTACCGGCCCCGCCCGAGGCCACCGCGCCGAAGGCCCATGTGCCCGGCTACGACCACGTCTTCGTCGTCATGATGGAGAACCAGGACTACAGCGGCATCATCGGCAACAAGACGGCCGCGCCCTACATCAACAGCCTGGTGCCCAAGGGCGCCAGCCTCACCGACGCCATCGCCGAGACCCACCCCAGCGACCCCAACTATGTGGCGCTGGCGGGCGGCAGCCTGTTCGACGTCAACGACAACACCCCGTTCAGCAGCACCGTCAACGCCCCGCACATCGGCGACCTCGTCACCAGGGCAGGCGGTTCCTGGCGCGGCTACATGGAGAACGCCAACGGCTCCTGCGACACCACGGGACACGGCGCCTACACCATCGACGACCTGCCGTTCTACTTCTTCAAGGACGTCAAGGCCAACGCGGCCAACTGCCAGGCGCACCTCAAGCCGCTCACCCAGATGAGCACCGACCTGAAGAAGACGTCGACCACCCCGACCTTCTCCTGGCTCAGCGCCGACGACTGCGACGACATGGAAGGCTGCGGCGTCACCGCCGGGGACACCTGGCTCTCGCACACCCTGCCAGCCGTCTTCGACTCCCCGGCCTGGAAGAACCAGCGCTCGCTGCTCATCCTCACCTGGGACGAGGACGCGGCCGACGGCCAGCGGCAGTTGCAGCGCATACCCACCATCGTCCTCGGCTCCCAGGGAGTCCGGGCCGGTGCCATGTCCAGTGTCCGCTACACGCACTACAGCGTGCTGCGCACCATCGAAGCCGCACTCCACCTGCCCAGCCTGACGAGGAACGACCTGTACGCCGAACCCGTCAACGACATCTGGACCCGCCCCGGCCGCCGACACTGAGCCCTGACCGGCCCCACCAAGTCGCCGCGGACCCCGGCCCACCGGCCGGGGTCCGCCCGTTCACGGGGAGACGCTCAGCCCGCGGTCCGTGCGCGCCGCAGCAGACGCCGCCGCGACGCGGAACCCTTCACGCATGTCGCGGCGTCACCGCCTGAGTTGACCTTCCCCCTGGGGCAGGCCACAGCATCGAGGGCGCCGGGCAAGGGCCCGGCACGAGGAGGAGCGGGCATGGGGTTGCTGACCATCGGGGCCTTCGCCAAGGCGTCCCGGCTGTCACCCAAGGCACTGCGCCTTTACGACGAGTTGGGACTGCTGCCACCGGCGAGGGTCGACCCGGCGACCGGCTACCGCCTGTACGCCCCCGAGCAGTTGGAACAGGCCCGGCTGGTCGCCTGGCTGCGCCGCCTCGGTGTGCCGCTGGCCCGGATCCGGCAGATCCGCGCGCTGGACCCGGCCGAGGCGGCGCGCGAGGTACGCGCGTACTGGGCGCGGGTCGAGGTCGATCTCGCCGCCCGGCGCGACCTGGCCGCCTTCCTCATCGACCATCTGTCCCGGAAGGACGCTGAGATGACCGTGACCGGCAACCCGCTGGAAATCCACTACGCCGCACTGTCCGACACCGGACTGGTCCGGCAGACCAATCAGGACACCGCCTACGCCGGATCGCGGCTGCTCGCCGTCGCCGACGGCTTCGGCGGCGGCGGCGCACCGGCCAGCGCCGCCGCCATCGAGGCGGTCAAGCGACTGGAGACCAGCGAGATACCGACCGGCGACCTGCTCAACGCCCTCGACGAGGCGGTGCGCCAGGCCCAGCAGGCGGTACACGGCGTGGCCGCCGCCGACTCGGTACCGGAGCGGGTGGGCACCACGCTGACCGCGATGCTGTGGACCGGATCCCAACTGGCGCTGGTGCACATCGGCGACAGCCGCGCCTACCTGCTGCGCGACAACGAACTGTCACAGATCACCCATGACCACAGCGCGGTGCAGACGATGCTGGACGAGGGCCGCATCACCATGGAGGAGGCCGCCTCACACCCGCAACGAGCGCTGCTCGCCCGGGCGTTGACCGGTACGACCGAGGCCACCCCGGACGTACGCCTGCACGACGCCCGCCCCGGCGACCGCTATCTGCTGTGCTCCGACGGCCTGTCCGCGGTGGTGCCCGCCGATGTCCTGCAGCAGGTCCTCGGGGCCGACTTCACCCCGCAGCAGGCGGCACAAGAACTGATCGACCAGGCCAACCGCCGCGGCGGCCCCGACAACGCGAGCTGTGTGGTCGCCCACGTCATGACGCCGCGGCGGTAGTCCGGGGGCGCGGCACCGACGCCCGCGGGGCGGGGGTCAACTCCCTTACTTCAAGGTGTAGTCGCAGCCCTTGTCGGACCTGCCGTCCTGGTTGTCGGCGACGGTCCTGCCGTCGACCTCGATGGTGCACGAGGCGGCATGGAACTGACCGTCGGAGCCCTGGACCGAGCCGGGCACGATCGAGACGGGAACGCCGACCTGGAGTTCGGCGCCCACCAGGGTGACCTTGGTGGTCTTCTTCCACGGCAGGGTGACCTGCTCGGAGTGGTTGGTGTCCGTCGTGTAGTAGATCTGGGTCCGGCCCGTACCCCGCACCTCAAGGGTCACTTCGCGAGTCGCCTGCTGGCCGTGCGCGTCCGCCGACGGCTTCGCGGAGGTGGCGGCGGCGGAGGCCGCCTTCTGTGGGTGGCCGCTGCCGCCGCACCCGGTCAACAGCGCGGCCGCCGCCGCGGCAAGGACTACTCCGGTGAACGTGCCGCGCACGCCTTCCCCCCGTGGATGGAACTGAACGAACCTACTCGGACGCGCGCAGCGCGCTGGACCGAAAGATCATAGTCGGCGCGCTCAGCCAGGGTTTCCGCGGTCCCGCGGGAAGGACCGTCAGGCCCCCACCGTGCCGTCGATGCCCTCGCGCAGGAAGTCGGCGTGGCCGTTGTGCCGGGCGTACTCGTGGATCAGGTGCAGCATCACCAGCCGCAGCGAAACGTCCTCGCCCCAGCGGGCCTGGTGGCCGACCACATCGAGGGACTCCGCCGCGCGCTCGATCCGTCGCGAGTGCTCCACCTCGGCCTGCCAGGCCGCGAACGCCTCCGACCGGGTGGATTCGCTCGCGTCGTACGCCACCTGGTAGTCGTCCTCGTCCGACCACACCAGCGGGATGTCCTCACCGTTGATCACCCGCCGGAACCAGGCGCGTTCCACCTCGGCCAGGTGCCGCACCAGGCCGAGCAGCGACAGCGTCGAGGGCGGCATCGACTGGCGGCGCAGTTCCTCGTCGGTCAGCCCGTCGCACTTCATGGCCAGCGTCGCACGGTGGTAGTCGAGGAAGGCGCGCAGCATCTCGCGCTCACCCGCGATCAACGGCGGCCCGATCCGCTCGGTCGTCATGCCCGAAAGTCCCTTCGCTTGATCTTCGCCATGTGCACGCCATCCGGATGGTGCCATACGACGCCCTCGTACCCCGGGCGGGCCAGCAGCCATTCCCGCAGTCCCGTGAAGTCCCGTGGCGCCGCCGCCACATCGTCGCGCACCTCTTGCGGCGCCCAACCGTGGCGCACCAGCGTGTGGGCCTCGAAGCCGTCCGGGTTGCCGTTGATCCTCGGGCCCACGAGTTCGTAGGTGCCCGGCGCCCACCGCGCGCCCAACCGCGCCGCCTCGGCGTGGAACCCGGCGAACGGGGACTGCGCCATCGGCTCCCAGCCCACGGTCTTGCCGGTGGTCGCGTCGGCCTCGACCGGAACGTAGTTCTCGGGCGCCGCCCTACCGGTCCGCACCTCGCGGCGCGCCCACCACAGGCCGCCCTCGTCGAGCCGCACACACGTCCCGTCCCACTTGCGCGTCGGTCTGCCCTCACCGGCCGCCACCCACTCGCAGCCGGGCGCCACCTCGGGCAGCACGACCCGGCGGTCCCGCGGATCGCGTACGAACAGTGTCGGGACCTTGCGCATGGTTCCCCCGGTGTCGATGTCCTCGTACGGTCGGGAGGAAGTGAACCACCACCGGGCGGGCGCCCGTCACCCAATTACGCCGGGGCGCCCGGGGATCGGGCCTCGCCCCGGCCCGGCCCGCCCTCCTGACGGGCCTCGGCGATCCCCGCCCGGGACACGACCCAGGTGCGGGTGGCGCGGGTGACCGAAGCCTGCGGCTCGGCCGCCACCGTCTCGACGTCCTCCTGCTGGTCAGGCGCGTCGGCCGGGTAATCCGCGTAATCCGATTCGTTCACGACCACATCAACGGACGAGACGTCGGCAGGTGACGGTGGCCCATCCGCCCGGACGACGGGACGCGGAAGCGCGCGACCGGCGCACGGCGAAGTCGATAACCGGCCCTGCTGGCCGCGATAACCGCGAGTTCTTGGACAGCGCGGCCCGACCGCCGACATTGTTGGGACCATGGGGAACACAGCGCAGCGCAGGACGACGGCTGAAGTCAGGGCCGAAACAGCCGCCGAACGGCGCGAGTTGGCCGACCTTCTGGACGCGTTGCCGGCGAAGGAGTGGGATGCGCCGACCCTGTGCACCCGATGGCGGGTACGGCATGTCGCGGCGCACATGTCGCTGGGATTCAGGTACTCGTTCGGCAGGACGGCGTGGGAACTCGTCAAGGCGGGCGGCGCTCTGCACCGGATGACCGACCGGTGCGCCCGCGCGGACGCGGCGGCCCACTCCACCCGTGAACTCGCCGCGTCGCTACGGGACAACGCCGATCACCCCTGGAAACCGCCGGTCGGCGGGTTCGAGTCGGCGCTTGGCCACGATGTGGTGCACGGCCTGGACATCACGGTCGCGCTGGGACACGACCGCCGGGTGCCGGAGGAACGCCTGCGGATCGTGCTGGGCACCGTCAACGCCAGGACCCTCAGGTTCTTCGGTACCGACCTGCGCGGCGTACAACTGCGCGCCAGCGACCTCGACTGGAGTTACGGCACCGGAACGCCCGTCCACGGCACCGCCCAGGACCTGCTGCTGCTCGCCTACGGCCGCAAGCTCCCCGCGGGCCACCTGCACGGCGAACAGTGCGACCGCTTCGTCATGGCCTGAGTCGACGGCCGCTGCGGGTAGGGGCGAATTTCGGCAGCGGCTTGGAGGGGCGCGGGGAACGGCGCGTCCAGCCACACCGGGGCCGCGGACGATCGACGGCACTCCCAGCGAAGCGCCTGGCGGCGGCGACTGGTCAGCGCGGGGAGGCGGCGACCTCCCGGCTGCTTCGGCGCTGCGCGGCGACCAGCGCGGCGGCGGGCAGCAGGCTGCATCCGCTCACCCCGATCAGCGCCCAGTAGGCGATGTCCAGCGCGTGCGCCCTGGAGATCGGGGCATGGCTGTAGGTGTAGGGCAGCCGGGCCAGCAGCAGCACCAGGGTCGCGGACCCCAGTGAACCGCCCACGTGCTCAAGGGTGTTGAACTGGGTGCTGGCCTGCCCGATGTGCGCGGGCGCCAGTGACTGGAACGCGGCGGTCATCGCCTGGGTGTGCGCCAGCCCGACACCGACACCGCGCAGGACCGTGGCGGTGATCAGCCACCAGTACGGCGTACTGGCCGTCAGGAACGCGAACGGCACGGTGGCCAGAAGCACCGCGCCGCTGCCGACCAGTACCGTCGCACTGCCCAGCCGCTCGAACAACCGGCCGGACAACCACATCGCGGCTGCCGTGCCGAGGCCCTGCGGCGCGATCAGCAGACCGGTCCGCCAGGGATCGTCACCGCGCACGGTCTGCAGGTACAACGGCAGCAGGATCGTTCCGCCGAACACCACCGCACCGGTGACCAGCATGGACTGCGCCGCCGCCCGGAACACCCCGTTGCGGTACAGCCGCAGGTCCAGCAGCGGATTGCTGCCCTGCAGCGACCACACCACGAAGGCCACGATCAGCACGGTTCCGGCGCACAGCGGCACCACCACCCCGGGGCTGCCGAGCCGTCCGGAGCGACCGGCCTGGGTCAGTGCGTAGGTCAGCGCGGCCAGCCCGGGGGAGACCAGCAGCAGCCCGACCACGTCGAGCGACGAACTGGGGCGCGGCGGCTTGGGCCCCAGGAGTCGGCGCCCCAGCAGGAGCGCGACGACGCCGGTCGGCGCGTTCAGGAAGAAGATCGCGCGCCACCCCACGTACGCCAGCAGCCCGCCGCCCAGCAGCGGTCCGATCACCGCCACCAGCATCACCGGAAGCCCGAGGGTGCCCAGGGCCCTGGGCAGCCGCTGCGGCCCGGCGGCGGTGACCAGCATGATCCGGCAGACCGAGCTGATCAGCCCACCGCCCGCGCCCTGTACCGCACGGGCGGCGAGGAGTTGCCACGGGGCGTGCGCCAGCCCGCACGTCACGGAGGCCAGCGTGAACACGCTCATCGCGGCCAGGTACACCCGCTCCGGGCCGAAGCGCTGCGCCGCCCAGGTACTCGTCGGAATCGCCGCGGCGAAGGCCAGCATGTAGGCCGAGACGATCCACTGCGCGGCGCTCAACGACATGTGCAGACCGGTGGCCAGCGACCGGAGGGCGACATGGACGATGGACGAGTCGAGGAAGAGCATGACCGCCGCGACCAGGACGACGAGCATCGTCGTACGCAGGCGTCCCGACCAACTCCCGTCCAGCGCCTCGGACATGGGCTCTGCGGGCGCCGTACCGCAAGGGTGCGCCGCGGGGCGTCGGGCATGCCGCCCGTGGGTGGCGGCTTTACGTTTCTTCATCGCGGCGGACGCCGCACTCGTCGGCGCTCCGCGTCGTGGCCGAGCAGCCCGAAGCGGGTTCCCTGTGATGCGACGGACATGGCAGCGGTCCCCCTCCCTGGTACGTAAGGCCCATGCGGGCCAATAGGGTGATTTGTCGCATACGTAGGGTTGCCGAAGCCCGTTGGGCTCATCCCGACACGCCGAAGGGAATCCCCTGAAGAGGGGAAAGTCGCCGGTGATTGTTGACCGCCTGCGCTGTGGCCCCACGCGTCCGGGCGTGCCCGGTTGTCTGTGTGGCAACTGTGGGCGCGTCAAATCACTTGACTACCCAATCACTCCAACGTGTGGCATACGGTGCATCACGTTATGGGCAGTATCTTCACGCCAATACCGGCAAAACAGCAAATCCCATTGTATGCGCCGGTATTGGAGAGAGGAGCGTCATGATGAAACGTCACTCCGTCCGCCGGTCCATCACCGCGGCCCTGCTCACCCTGGGCGTCGCGCTGGGCACCGCCACCGGAGCACAGGCCCTCACCCCCGCCCACCACGGCTTCTGGCACCACCGCGTCGAGGGACGGGTGGTCTCCCCGCAGCCGGTGACCGTCCACTACGGCCCCGGGGTGAACCGCTGGGCGACCGGGACGATCAACAACGGCATGCACGTCTGGATCGTGTGCAAGGTCCGGGGCGGCCAGGTCGGCAGCAACGACCGGTGGTACAAGCTCGCGGGCGGCCAGGGCTGGATCCCCGCCTACTACGTCAACAACTACCGGTACGTCCGCTGGTGCACGAGGTGAGGCACGGCTGAGTCAAGGTCTCGCCCCGCCCGGCCGCGCGCCGGGCGGGGCGTGCCCGCGCCTTGGTCAGGCTGACCCCGTGGGCAGTTGGGGGACCGCCTTGGTGTACAGCCAGTCGTGGAAGAAGCCGTCCAGCGCGACATCCGAGATCCGCTGGGCGAGCGCGACGAAGCGGGCGGTGTCGACGCTGGCGCCCCGGTACCGGGCGGCCCAGGCCTGGAGGATGGCGAAGAACCTCTCGTCGCCCACGGTCAGTCGCAGGGCGTGCAGGGTCAACGCCCCCCGGGTGTACAGCCGGTCGTCGTACAACCTGGCCGTCCCCGGGTCGCCGATCGCGAAGTCCTGTCCCGTGGCTCGGAGCCCGGCCAGCTCGGCCACCGCCGTCGGATGCGTGCCGGGGCCGCCGGAAGCCTGCGACCACAGCCATTCGGCATAGTTGGCGAACCCCTCCTTGAGCCAGATGTCCCGCCAGTCGCGGATGCCGACGCTGTCGCCGAACCACTGGTGGGCCAACTCGTGGGCCACCTCGTCCTCGTACTCCCGGCGGCCGGTGACCCGGTCGGTGCCGAAGACCGCCAACGTCTGGGTCTCCAACGGGTCGCCGACCACGGCGTCCACCACCACCGCCCCGTAGACGTCGAACGGGTACGGGCCGAACAGTTCGGTGAACACCCGCAGCATCCGCGGCTGGCGGCCGAAGTCGAACTCGGCCCGCTCCCGCAGCCGTGGCGGGAAAGCGTTGCGCAGCAGCACTCCCGGCGGGCCGCCGGACTGCTCGACGAAGTCGAACCGGCCGATCGCCACGGTCGCCAGATAGGGCGCCATCGGCCCCGGATGCTCGAAGACCCACTCCACGCGCTGGCCGCCGACCGGCCGCCGCTCCACCAACCGCCCGTTGGCACAGACCTGGTGGCCTCGCGGGACGGTGATCTCGAAGCGGTAGGCGGCCTTGTCGTCCGGCCGGTCGTTGCACGGGAACCACGAGGGGGCGCCCAGCGGTTCGCTCATCACCCGCACGCCGTCCCGGGTGCGGAACCAGCCCGCCTCGTCGTCCAGTTCGGCGATCCCGACCGGACGCGGTACGCCGCGGTAGCCGATCTCCAGGTCCACCAGTTGTCCCGGCGGCAGCGTCCGGCCCGGCCTGATGTGCAGTTTCCTCTTTCGCTGGTGGAACCGCACGGCCTCGCCCGCCGCGGTGACCCTGGTCACCACCAGGTGGGACAGGTCGAGACCGATCACCTCCAGCGCGCGCTCGGGGAGCACGGTCAGGCCCGCCCTGGCCAGGATCCGCCCGGTACCCGGTTTCCAGTCCAGCCGCAGCCGGTACCGCCGCACCCGGTAGTCGTCGCTGCCGTGCCGGGGGAAGTACCGAGCCGCCCTGCCGGACTCCATCGCGCGCTCCTCCGCTCGGGCACTGGCTCAGGCACGGCAGGAGAGGGGGACGGGCCAGTGCCGAGCCCGTCCCCCCGGTACTACCACCCGGATCCGCACGCCACGCTGACGAGCCGACCCGTCAGGTCGCCGCCGCGACCGCCGCGCCCTCGGACGCGCCCAGCCCGAAGGCGTCGTGCAACGCCCTGACCGCGTCGTCGAGTTGGGCGGCCCGGCACACGGCCGAGACGCGGATCTGCGAGGTGGAGATGATCTCGATGTTCACCCCCGCCCCGGCCAGCGTCTCGCAGAACGCCGCGAGCATCCCCGGCAGTGACCGCATCGCGGTGCCGACCAGCGAGACCTTGCCGATGTCCTCGTCCTGGAAGACACCCGCGAAGCCGATCTCCTCCTGGTGCTCGCGCAGCGCCGCCACCACGGACAGCCGGGTGTCCGCCGGAACGAGGAAGGACAGCCGGGTGCGTTCGCCCGCGTCGCGTGTCATGTCGCGTACGGCCATGTCGAGTTCGCTCTCCGCGCCCGTGACGACCCGGAAGACCTGGGCCGCGGGGCCGGGGCCGTCGGGCAGTCCGGTCACGGTGATCTTTGCGCCGGACCGGTCGTGGGCGACGCCGGTGATCGCCGGCTGCTCGGCGGGCGGCGCCTCACGGTCCGCCGAAACCACCGTTCCCGGCCGCGAGTTGTACGAGGAGCGCACATGCACCGGCACGCCGTGCCGACGGGCGTACTCCACGCTGCGCGGCGCCAGTACCTTCGCACCGCAGGCGGCCAGTTCCTGCATGGTCTCGTAGCCGATGTGCTCCAGCGGCCTGGCGTTCGGCACGATCCGGGGGTCGGCGGTGTAGACCCCGTCCACGTCGGTGTAGATCTCACAGCTGTCCGCCTTCAGGGCGGCGGCCAGCGCGATCGCCGTGGTGTCGGAGCCGCCGCGGCCCAAGGTGGTGATGTCGCCGGTCTCCCGGTTGACCCCCTGGAACCCGGCGACCAGCACGATCGTGCCGCGGTCGAGCTGCTGCCGCACCCGGCTGGTGTCCACCTCCACGATCCGCGCCCGGCCGTGGGCCGCGGTGGTGAACACCCCCGCCTGCGAGCCGGACAACGAGCACGCCGGGGCGCCCAGTGCCTGGACGGCCATCGCCATCAGGGCGTTGGAGACCCGCTCGCCCGAGGTGAGCAGCATGTCCAGCTCGCGTGGCGTGGGGGTATCCGTCACCTGGCCCGCCAGGTCGAGGAGTTCGTCGGTGGTGTCGCCCATCGCGGAGACCACCACGACCACGTCATGGCCCGCCCTGCGGGTCGCGACTATGTGCTCGGCGACCTTCTTGATCCGCTCGGTGTCGCGCACCGAGGAGCCGCCGTACTTCTGGACGATGAGAGCCACGGGTCACGCCTCCAGCCGTCCCCGGTCCGCGGACCGGGTCGCGTCGGCGACGGCGTCGACGAGGATGGCGCAGGCGGTGTCCACCACGTCCGCGGTGACGTTCAGCGGCGGCATCAGCCGGACCACGCAGTCGGCACGGCCGCCGACCTCCACGAGCAGACCGCGCCGCAGCGCACCGGCCTGCACCTGGGCGGCGACCGCGCCCGCCGGGCTGCCGTCGCCGGGGTCGGCGAACTCGATCCCCCACATCAGGCCGCGACCCCGGACCTCGCGCACCCAGCGGTTGGCGGGCAGCCCGGCGAGCGCCTTGACCAGCTGCTCGCCGCGTCGCCGGACGTTGCCGAGGACGTCCTCGCGCTCGAAGACCCGCACCGCCTCCGCCCCTGCGGCGAAGGCGAGTTGGTTGCCGCGGAACGTCCCGGTGTGCGCCCCGGGCGCCCACACGTCCAGCCGCTCGTCGTAGAGGATGACGGCGATCGGGGCGCCGATGCCGCTCAACGCCTTGGAGGCGACGATGACATCGGGTTCGATGCCGTACTGCTCGAAGGCGAACCAGGTGCCGGTGCGCCCGCAGCCGCTTTGCACCTCGTCGGCCACCAGCGGGATGTCCAGCTCCCGGGTGAGCTGGCGCACCCGCCGTACGAAGTCGCCGGTCGCGGGGATGATGCCGCCCTCGCCCTGCACCATCTCCAGGATCACCGCGGCGGGCAGCGGCACCCCGCCGTTGCCGTCCCGCAGCGAACGCTCAAGGAGGCTCACGCAGTTGGTTGCGCAGCCGTCCGGCGTCAGGTCGAGCGGGCACCTGGCGCAGTAGGAGTAGGGGAAGAAGTGGACGCCCGGCACGCCGTTGGGCACCGGCCGCTTCTGCGACACCAGACCGGTGACCGCCATGGCGGCGTGGCTGCTGCCGTGGAAACCGCCCTGGAAGGAGACCACATCACCGCGGCCGGTCGCGGTCTTGCACAGCTTGAGGGCGGCTTCCACCGCGTTGGCGCCGGTCGGCCCGCAGAAGTGGATCTTCATCCGGTCGCGTAGACCGGCTGGCAGCATGGCCAGTTGGGCCTGGACGAACTCCTCCTTCGCCGGGGTGGGGAAGTCCAGACCGTGGGTGAGCCGACCGAGCTGGTCGGTGACGACGCGCACCAGGTCGGGGTGGTTGTGGCCCAGGGAGAGCACACCCGCCCCGGCCAGGAAGTCGATGAAGACGTTTCCGTCCACATCCCGCAGGTAGCTTCCGCAAGCCTCCTCGATGGCGATGGGCAACCGGCGCGGGTAGGTACGGGCGTTGGACTCGTGGCGCTGCTGAAGGGCGAGGAACTCGGCCGAACGGGGGCCGGGAAGATCGTGGTCGACGTGCGGGCCGGTCCAGGTGGCGAGGTGGTCGAGCGATGTCATGGGATTCTCCGCGAAAGAGCAGGAGTCTGCGGGGGAGGGTGGGGCCGACGCGGCAGCGGGCCGCCCGGGCGTGCGGTGTGCGCTCCGCTGGGGGTGCGGTGAAGTGCCGTCGATCATCTGCGTCGCCGTTGTGGCTGGTCGCGCAGTTCCCCGCGCCCCTTCAGGGCGCTCAGCAGGGGCGGGCCGGGATGCCGCGCCATCTGGTGCCGTCGGGCAGCCGCTCGCCCTTCATCAGCAGCGACAGCGCGTCCAGTGAGGTACCGGCGCCGACCTCGGCGTCGTAGAGCACGACCGTGCGTGGGCCGACCGAACTCGCCCTGCCCACGGTGACGTTGGACATCTTCATCACCCGGTCCTCGAACAGGTGGGTCTGCAACGAGGTGACCTCGCCGACCGCCGCGTCGTCGCCGATCTCCACCAGGTCGAACTCCGTCATGTAGGTGGTGGACAGCCACACCCGGCGGCCGATCCGGGCGCCGAACAGCCGCATGACCGTGCCCATCAGCGGCGTGCCGGTGAGGAAGGTCAGCAGTGACGGCACGGCGAGGTTCTCGAACAGCCCGGTGACCAGTTCGGTGCGCCGTACCCACACGCCCCACAGGGGCTCGACCCGCGGCCGGTAGCGGCCGATCACCAGCCACTTGAGGACCACGGTGAGCAGCGTGCCCAGCACACCGACGCCGAGCAGCAGCGCCGGTCCCAACAGGAACAGGGCCGCCGGAGAGGCCGACTTGGCGAGGTCTATCGCCGCGTACAGACTCAACAGCACACCGAGCGCGGCGAAGGTGCCGGGCAGGGTGACCCGGAAGTACTCGATGGCCAGCCGGGTGGCGATCAGCCCGGGACTCGGGTCGTAGGTGTACTTCGCCGGGAAGCTCCGGCTCTCCTCCCGGCGCGGCAGGAAGATCGCCGGTGAACCCAGCCAGGTCGTCTCCGGGTCCACCGGCCGGGTGGGCGCCACGGAGTGCACGCCCAGCAGGCTGTTGTCGCCCATCCGGCACGAGCCGGGCACCAGCGCGCCGTTGCCGACGAAGCTGCGCTTGCCCACCTGCGCCGGCGCCAGCGCGATCCGGCCTCGGTGGAAGACCGCGGGACCCACCACGCTGACGTCCGCGACGAAGCTGCGTTCGCCGATCACCAGCATGTCCGGGTCGACGAAGCTGACGGTGGCGACCTCCGACCAGCGGCCGGTGCGCGCACCGAGCCAGCGCAGGAACGGCACCAGGTACAAGGTGGAGTACAGGGCGTGGGTCAGCACCAGGCTGGTGTTCATCAGGCCGTCGCCGATCCACTTGCGCAGCCCGAAGCCGCTGCGCTCGGGGTGGACGCCCGCCCGGACGCGCGGCAGCAGCGCGCGCTTGAGGACGAGCACCAGCAGGCAGGTGAACAGCACCACCAGCGGCCCGACCGCCAACGTGGACAGGCAGCCCCATCCGAGACCGTCCTGGACGGTCACATAGCCGACCAGGGTTCCCGTGGCGTCCCCTATCACCAGCGGCACGACGAGCAGCAGCAGTGATCCCAGGGCGTACCCGGCGAGCAGCCGCAGCGGCCAGCGCCGGTCGTCGGCGTCCGCGGCCATCGCCTCCAGCAGCGCCGGGCGGGCCTCCTGACGGCGCGCGGGGGAGCCGGACCAGTGCTCGTCGGCCGGTACCGCGCGGTCGGCGGGAACCAGCGACTGGTCGCCGACGGACGCGCCTTCGCCCAGGGTGGCGCCCGGCATCACGACGCTGTTGGTGCCGACATGGCTGCGATCCCCCAGCGTCACCGGCGCCAGCCGCAGCCAGCCGTCCTCGACCAGGTACGGAAGCAGACGCGCACCGTAGCCGACGCTCACCTCGTCGCCGAGCCGCAGGAACGACGGCAGCGCGATGACCGACGACAGATGGCAGCCGCGTCCGATCCTCGCCCCCAACAGCCGCAGCAGCGGCGGCAGTAGCGGTGATCCGGTGAGCAGCGCGACCGGGGAGAGCGCGAGTACCTTGCCGTGCAGCCAGAACCGCAGGTACGTCACGCCCCACAGCGGATACCACCCCGGCCGGACCCCGGCCGTCAGCAGTCGGCCGACGAGCAGCGGAAGCACCAGCAGGCTCACCAGCAGCCAGCCGATCTCCAGCGGTATGAAGGCGGCGAAGGACAGGTGGCTGAGCCAGTGCAGGGCGGAGCCCGGCGCTACCGCGCGCACCGGCTCGTTCCACACCGCGAGCAGCCGGTAGACCAGCACGCCGAGCGGCAGACCGGCCAGCAGCAACCACGTGTACAGCGAGCCGATCTGGGCGACGCCGCACAGGGCGACCCGGGTGCTGGAGTGGAGCCTGGCGGGGGGAGCCGGGGCCGTCGGCGGCTGTTCGGCCGTGGCCCGCGCCCCGGTGCCCAGGTACGTGGCGAGATCGCGGATCGTGGGGTGGGCGTACAGGTCGGCCATGGCCACGGTCGCCAACTCCGGTCGCCCACGCAGCCGGGAGACGAGCCGGGCCGCCGCCATGGAGTGGCCGCCCAGGTCGCAGAAGAAGTCGTCCTCCACCGAGACCTGCTCGGCGCCGAGCACCTCGCACCACACGGCGGCCAGTTGGCGCTCCAGCGGGGTGCGTGCGGCGACGTGTGGTCGCGAGCCGCGCGCCAGCGGGGGAGAACTGGGCGCGGGCAGCGCGGCGCGGTCCACCTTGTCGGCGGCCAGCAGCGGGAACCGGGGTAGCACTTCGACGAACGAGGGGACCATGTAGTCCGGGAGTCTTCTGCGCAGCGCGGTGTGCAGGCGTTCACGCAACCTCTCGTGGCCCCTGCCGTCGGTCTGTCGGCCGGTCAGTGTGACGTAGCCGACCAGGTCCTGCACCACGCCGTCCCGCTCCAGCGCGGTGACGACCGCGTTCTCGACGGCCTCGTCCTCCCGGAGCACCTCCTCGATCTCGGCCAACTCGACGCGGTAGCCGCGGACCTTGACCTGGGTGTCGATCCGGCCCAGGTACTCGATCTCCCCGGTGGAGGTGAACCGGCCCAGGTCGCCGGTGCGGTAGATGCGCGGGTGCTCGTCCCGTTCGTGCTGGACGGGATTGGTCACGAAGCGTTCCGCGGTCAGCTCCGGCCGGTTGAGGTAGCCGATCGCCACTCCGGGGCCGCCGACGCAGATCTCACCGCTCTCGCCCTCGGCGACCGGGCGCATCCGGTCGTTGAGGATGTAGATCCGGTAGGTGGGCAGCGGCGTTCCGATGGTGACCGGGCGGTGCGGGTGCAACTCGCCGCAGGTCGCGGTGACGGTCGACTCGGTGGGGCCGTACGCGTTGAGGATGCGGCGGCCGGGGCGGTGCCAGCGGCGCACCAGGTCGGGCGGGCAGGCCTCACCGCTCACCAGCAGGCTGCGCAGCGAGGGAACCTCACCCTCGATGGTGGTCAGCAGCGTCGGCACGCAGCACAGCACGGTGATCGCGTTGTCGACCAGGAAGTCGGCCAGCCCCTGGCCGACGCGGCGGTCGTCGGTCGGACCGGCCACCAGCGTCGCGCCCGCCGACCACGCGGGCCAGATCTCCTCCACCGAGAAGTCGAACGCGATGGACAGTCCTTGGTAGACCCGGTCCTCACCGTTCACCCGATAGATGGGTGTGACGACACGGAGGAAGTTGACGATGTTGGCGTGCGAGACGGCGACGCCCTTGGGGCGGCCGGTGGTTCCGGAGGTGTAGATGACGTAGCACAACGACGCCGGGCTGACGTCGCCTGCGGGGCGGCCGTCCGGCTGCTCGGCCAACTCGCGTTCCGCCGTGTCGAGTTCCAGGACCGGGCAGGGGAGCCCCTGTGTGCGGTGCGCCATGGCGGACACCGTGACCAGGTCGCACAGTTCGGCGTCCCGCGCGATGAACGCGATCCGGTCGGCCGGGAACGACGGGTCAAACGGAACGTAGGCGGCACCGGCCTTCAGCACGCCGAGCAGAGCGACGTAGGTGTCCACGGACCGGTCGAGCAGGATCCCGACCGCCCGGCCCTCCCTGGCGCCGCGCCGCCTGAGCAGCCGGGCCAACCGGTTTGCCCGGCGGTCGAGTTCGGCATAGCTGAGCCGGGTCTCACCGCAGATCAGTGCGGTTTTCTCCGGGGTTCGGTCGCATGCTCGCTCGAAGAACTGGACCAGCCCCCGAGTGGGTGGTAATACCCGGGGGCGCGTCGCGGTGGCCGCACCCCGATCATCACCCGCCTCGGGGGAAGTTGCGGTTGATTGTGCCTCTGACATAGCCACTCCTCGTGACCCGTAATGCAGGAGGGTTTATTAATTGTCTGTGTATTTCGCTGTGCGCCACTTCGCGTTACCCGCAGGTGACGGGAAGCGGTGGTGGACCGGTCCTGGAGCCGCTTCGTCGGCTCGCTGTTCGCAGGGGGTGTGGTGCCGGTCTTGCTCGTGGTACCCGCACGTCAGGCGGCTAGTGCCGGGGCTGGTGCCGTCGATGTGGCAAGTAGTGGCGTGTTGAACCGAAACGAAAACTAGGTATGTCTGGCCTCTTGGAATAGCGGTATACGGGCCAACGTCGGATGGCCGGTTACTCCCGAAGAACGTATACCAGAGGTGACGGCCCCGTCCGCCCGGTTGACAGTGAATTCACAGGTATGTCACAGGGGCGGGGTCGAATCGAACTCCGCTTGCTTGCCGACGCGGCTCGGGGGTCCCATTCGGGATTCCATGCCGGTCATGTCCATGGAAACTACCCCGGTGACTTTGTGTCGCGGCCCGGCGGAAGCGCTCCTCAAAGAACCGGCCAGCGGATTGTCGCCGGGACGGCCCCGATCCCGCCAAACGGCGTTCGAATCGCGTAAAGACTCCCCCTGGGTTGTTGCAAGAGTCCGGCTCGCCACGACCGGGACCCGGTTACTCCCGCCGGGTGGCCGCCGTGGCCGGGGCGTGCCGTGCCGCGACCGGCATGGCGTAGAAAGGGAAGCGGAACGAGTCGTCGACTGCGGGAAGGTCACCATGCCAAGTGCTCGTCCGATCCTGGTCACCGGCGCCGCGGGCGGCATCGGGGGCGTGGGCGGGAAGGTCGTGGCGGGGTTGCGCGAGCGCGGGGTGCCGGTGCGCGCCCTGGTGCACCACGACGACGACCGGGCCGCGGCGCTGCGGGCGGTGGGCGGCGTGGAGGTGGTGGTCGGTGACCTGACCCGGGGCGCGGACGTGGTGGCGGCCCTGGAGGGGTGCCGCAGGGCCTACTTCGGGATGAGTGTGTCGCCCGGCTATCTGGAGGCCACGGCCACCGTGGCGGCGGCGGGAGTTGCGAGCGGGCAGCTTGAACTGCTCGTCAACATCTCCCAGATGACCGTGTCGCAGATGGACCTCACCAGTACCGCCGAGTCGAACCAGCAGCGACAGCACTGGCTCGCCGAACATGTCCTCAACTGGTCCGGGCTGCCCGTCGTCCACGTGCGGCCGACGGTGTTCATGGAGAACCCGCTGTTCCAGACGGTCGCCGTGGCCTCGATCCGACGCGACGGCACGATCCGCCTCCCGTTCGGCTCCGCGCGCACCTCGCCGGTGGCCGCCGGTGACGTGGCGGAAGTCGTCACCCGGCTGCTGCTCGACCCGTCACCTCAACTCGGCCGCGTCTACGAACTGACCGGTGCGGCGTCCCGCGACATGACCGCCATCGCCGCGGAGTTCTCCAGCGCCCTGGGGCGTACGGTGCGGTACGTCGACGTGCCGTACGACGAGTGGCTGGAGCGCAACCTCAGGCCGCTGGGTCTGTCGCCGCACGTCTTCGACCACATGGCCAAGATGGCCAGGCTGCATCGGGAGAACCGCTACGACCGGGTCACCAACGATGTGAGGGAACTGCTCGGCCGCCCGCCGTCGGGCTTCGAGAGCGTCATCTGACGCCGCCGCCATCCCACCGGCGGCGCGCCGGTTTCACGGTGACTGTGTCCGCGGCGGTTGGGTGGCGTCCCGAAGGGGCGCGGGGAACCGCGCGACCAGCCACAGTCGTGCCGCGGATGACCGACGGCACATCGCGGTACTCCCAGCGGAGCGCCTAGTGCTGTGACCGCGTAGGTTCGCCGGGTTGGTGGTCGTGACGGTTGGATGTGCGGTGACGTCCATTCGACCGCTGGAGGCGCGGTGGCTGAGCCTGTCGGTGTACGCAGATTGACCGACAAGGAGGGGCAGAAGCTGAAGCAGATCGTGCGCCGGGGCAGCACGAGTTCGGTGCGTTACCGGCGGGCGATGATGCTGCTCGCTTCGGCGGGCGGAAACCGGGTGCCGGTGATCGCCCAGCTGGCCCAGGCCGATGAGGACACCGTGCGCGACGTGATCCACCGCTTCAACGAGATCGGCCTGGCCTGCCTGGACCCTCAGTGGGCGGGAGGCCGTCCCCGCTTGCTCACCCCTGACGACGAGGACTTCGTCATCCGGACGGCCACCACCCGCCCCACCAGGCTCGGCCAGCCCTTCACCCGCTGGTCGATCCGCAAACTCGCCGCCTACCTGCGGGAAGTGCACGGACGTGTCATCCGCATCGGCCGTGAAGCCTTACGGTGCCTGCTCCGGCGCCGCGGCATCACCTTCCAGCGCACCAAGACATGGAAGGAATCACCCGACCCTCATCGCGACGCCAAGCTCGACCGGATCGAGCAGGTTCTGGACCGCTTCCCGGACCGGGTCTTCGCCTTCGACGAGTTCGGGCCGTTGGGGATCCGGCCCACCGCAGGCTCCTGCTGGGCAAAGCAGGGCAAGCCAAACCGGCTGCCGGCGACCTACCGCCGCACCCACGGCGTCACCTACTTCCACGGCTGCTACTCCGTGGGCGACGACCGCCTGTGGGGCGTCAACCGCCGCCGCAAGGGCACCGCCAACACCCTGGCCGCGCTGAAGTCGATCCGCGCCGCCCGACCCGACGGCGCCCCGATCTACATCATCCTGGACAACCTCTTCGCCCACACCGGCGCCGACATCCGCCGCTGGGCGAAGAAGAACAAGGTCGAGCTGTGCTTCACCCCGACCTACGCATCCTGGGCCAACCCGATCGAGGCCCACTTCGGCCCGCTGCGGCAGTTCACCCTGGCCAACTCCCACCACCGCAGCCACCCCACGCAAACCCAGGCACTGCACCGCTACCTGCGCTGGCGCAACGCCAACGCCCGCCACCCCGACGTACTTGCCGCCCAACGCAAGGAACGCGCCCGCATCCGCAGCGAGAAGGGCATCCGCTGGGGCGGACGCCCCCTCAACGCCGCAGCCTGACCGACCGCGAACCGCAGCCCCGGAGTGCCGAAAGGGACAGGTTCACGAGAAGGACAGCGACAGAAGGACGACTCAGGAGGCGGACGGCTCGATCTCCCCCGCAAAGACGATGACCTGGTCGATGAGGCTCCGCCGCAGATGGACGACGTCCGTTCCCGCCAGGCGGGGACCTCCATCCGGCGTGGTGAAGACCCACTGGTACCGGGCCCACTCGTCAGGCATGTCCACCGCTGAGCAGCGCACCATCGTGCCGGTCCCCGCCGGGTGGCGCCGGATGTCCAGCACGAACCGCTCGACCGCCGCGATTCCGTCGCTGCGACCCAACGGCCCCCAGAAGACCACGTCTGAGGTCAGGGCCTGGGAGAGCAGGGCAGTCACATAGCTGTCGTCCGAGGCGTTAAACGCGGAGATGAACGTGTCGATCGCGGAGCGTGCCGTCTCTTCCTGCATGCCCCAGTAATACCAGCCGTTGCGCGTGCGCTCGTCCCGCGAGCCGCCTTCCGATCACGGTGGACCATCCCGGTCACAGCACTAGTTGCCGTCGGGAAGGTACCAATGGTGTGGCGCGATCAGGGAGTTGACGGAATCGGGGCCCCATGAGCCCGGGGCATAGGCTTCCACTCGTGGTGGGGAGTCGAGCAGCGGTTCGGAGATCTCCCAGAGGCGTTCGATGCCGTCGGAGCGAGTGAACAGGGACTGGTCGCCGAACATCGCGTCCAGGATGAGCCGTTCATAGCCCTCGAGGCCGTGTGCCCTCTGGAACGAGTCGGCGTAGCGGAAGGTCATCTCCGCCGGGGCGAGCCGCATGGTGGGGCCGGGCTCCTTCGCCAGGAACCGGGTGGCGATCCAGCCGGGATCGTCGAAGTCCACCACGAGCGTGTTGGCCCGGGCGTCGGCGCCCGGCCGTGCGTCCACGGGGAACATGCGCATGGGCGGTTCCTTGAAGTGCAGCGTGACCACCTGGCGGCGCTGCCCCAGGGACTTGCCCGAGCGGAGGTAGAACGGGACCCCGGCCCAGCGCCAGTTGTCCACCTCCGCGCGCAGCGCGACGAACGTCTCGGTCTGCGAACGCGGATCGACGCCGGGCTCGTCCCGATACCCCTGGTACTGGCCGCGCACCACTTGCGCGACGTCGATCGGCCGCATCGCCTCGAAGACCTTGCTCCGCTCGTCCCGCAGGGGTTTCGCGTCGAGCGCGGTCGGCGGCTCCATCGCCACGAAGCCGAGCACCTGGAACAGATGGGTGACGATCATGTCCCGGAAGGTGCCGGTGCCTTCGAAGAATCCGGCCCGGCCCTCGATCCCGATGGTCTCCGGTACGTCGATCTGCACATGGCTGATGTGATTGCGGTTCCACACCGGCTCCAGCAGCCCGTTGGCGAAGCGGAGCGCGAGGATGTTGTCCACCGACTCCTTGCCCAGGAAGTGGTCGATGCGGAACACCCTGGACTCGTCGAAGACGGCGTGCACGGTCTCGTCGAGCGCACGGCCCGAGGCCAGATCGGTGCCGAACGGCTTCTCGATGATGACCCGGCCGCCTTCCGCCAGCCCCGTCGAACCGAGCATGCCGATCACGGAGCCGAACGCGGCGGGCGGAACCGCGAGATGGAACAGTCGGCGCGGACTTCCCCCGACGGCCTGCTCGGCCGCGGCCACCGCGGCGACCAGCGGTCCGGGATCGTCGGCGTCCGCGGCGCCGAAGCTCAGCCCCTCCTCGAACGCCCGCCATGCCTCGCCCACCGGCTTGACCAGCCCGAACTCGGCGACGGCGGCCTTGGCGTGCTCCCGGAACGCCTCGTCGCCGAGCGCGGAGGAGGCGGGCGACGAGCCGATGACGCGCCAACGGCGGGGCAGCAGCCCGGCGTTGGCCAGATGGAAGAGCCCGGGAAGCAGCTTGCGCCTGGCGAGGTCCCCCGTCGCGCCGAACAGCACGATGACATGGTCGTCGGGCACCTGTGAACGTCGCGACATCGTCACGCCTTCCGCTCCGCGTGGCCCCCGAACTCGCTGCGCATCGCGGAGAGCAGCTTGTCGGCGAACTCACCGAGTCCCCGCGACTGGAACCGCTCGATCAGCGCCGTGGTGATCACCGGTGCCGGAACCCCCTCGTCCACCGCCGCCAGCACCGTCCACCGGCCCTCGCCGGAGTCCGACACCCGCCCGGTGAAGTCATCGAGCCGGGGCGACCGGGCGAGGGCGTCGGCCACCAGGTCGACCAGCCACGATCCGACGACCGAGCCGCGGCGCCAGACCTCGGCGACCTCGGCGACGTCGATGTCGTAGCGGTAGGCCTCCGGATCCCGCAGCGGCGCGGTCTCCGCGTCAACGGTCTGGTCCCGCTCGCCGACGTCGGCGTGCTCGATGATGCTGAGGCCCTCGGCGATGGCGGCCATCATGCCGTACTCCACCCCGTTGTGGACCATCTTCACGAAGTGCCCGGCGCCGTTGGGGCCGCAGTGCAGATAGCCCTCGGGGGCCGTGCCGTCGGTGCGGGTCCGGCTGGGGGTGGCCGGTGCGCTGCCCCTGCCGGGGGCGATGCTGCGGAAGATCGGGTCGAGCCGTCGTACCGGCTCCTCGGCGCCGCCGATCATCAGGCAGTAGCCGCGCTCCAGGCCCCACACACCGCCCGACGTCCCGCAGTCCAGATAGTGGATGCTCTGTGTCGCGAGCTGCTTGGCGCGGGCGATGTCGTCCCGGTAGTAGGAGTTGCCGCCGTCGATGACCACGTCGTCCGGGTCGAGCCGCCCGATCAGCTCGTGCAGTGTGGACTGGACCACACCGGCCGGAAGCATCAGCCAGACGGCCCTTGGCCTGTCCAGTTTCGCCACGAAGTCCGCCAGCGACACCGCGCCCAGCGCGCCCTCGCCCTCCAGCTCCTTCACCGCGCTGTCGTTGACGTCGTAGACGACGCACCGGTGCCCGTCCCGCACCAGCCTGCGCACCAGGTTGGCGCCCATCCGGCCGAGCCCGACCATGCCGAGCTGCATGGGACGGTCGGTTGCCATCGCGTACTCCTCGCTTCTTTGATCGCGAACGCGGGACGATCACGAGGACTTCCTACCCTTGGGCTGTCGCCAAGCGATAGCCCATACAGGGTCATTCCCCGCCGCCGCGCGCACCGTCACGGCGCGGGGTTGCGGCCCATGCGGTGCAGCAGCCGGTCCTGGCGCGACGCGTCCGGGGCGAGGGGCTCCCCGGGGGCGGCGAAGAACCGGTGGGTGGTCCCGGTCGACAAGGGGGTCTGCGCCAAGCCGGAGTAGACCTCGCCGAGGTGGTCGTCCAGCCATGCCACCAAGCCGGTGTGCAACCTCCTCGGCGAGGCCGATCGCCCGTGCGAGGTCCCAGGTGTGAACGGCGGTGTCGACGGTCCGTACGGCGAGCGCCTGGTCTCCCGTCACCCGGCCCAACGGGTAGTCGAGCACCCGCCGCAGCGCACCGGGGCTGGCGAACGCCTCCGCGCACCGTCGCACGGACCGGACGTAGGCACCGACCGGATCCGTGCCCAGCGCGTCGGCATCGCGTGCCCGTAGGAAGTCCGCGGCGGTCGCGCTGTCCAGCAGCCCCACGTAGTTGAGGTTTCCGCGTGTCACGTGGTTGACCAGCTGCCGAACATCCCACTCGCTACAGGGAGTTGACCAGGACCACTGCGCGGACCGCACCGCGCGCACTCTTCGCTCGAACCCGGCGCTGGTCAGCACGTACCGGTCAATGATCCCGTCGAAGCAGTCAGGCATACCGGACAGCTTGCCCGCCGCGGTCCGCCCCGGCTGGCGGACATCGGACGCCGCGCTCGGGCGAAGGGCACCCCACCGGTGCCGTGACTTCGCGGAGCGGCGGAGCTCCTGCTCCCCGCGCCGTCGTGGCCGACGCCCGTCCCGGGCGTGGGAGGTGGACGAGGAAGCCCGGCAGTGAGCCGTCGGGGGGAAACGCGGCGGGGAACCGTCGTCCGTGGCGAGTACGGGCATGCGGTCGGTCCCATCATGGACGTGGTGTCCGGTTGGTGTGACGGCTAGCGTTACGGGGTGCTCGCGTGGACGACGTCGCTGCTGTGAGCTGCCCGTTCGACTTCCGGGTGGGGCTGGAGTTCGATCCGCTGTTCCGGGAGCTGATGTCCACCGGTCCGGTCACCCGGATCCGCATGCCCTACGGTGACACCGCCTGGCTGGTCACGGACTTCGAGGGGGTACGGCAGGTCACCACCGACCACAGGTTCAGCCGCGCCGCCATCATCGGCCGTGACTACCCCCGGCTGACTCCGGAACCCATCGTCTCCCCGGAGTCCATCAACGTGATGGACCCGCCGCACAGCAGCAGACTGCGCAGACTCGCCTCCCAGGCGTTCACCAAACCGCACGTGGACCGGATGCGCCCCGCCGTGGAACGCATCGTGGACACGCTCCTCGACGAGATGGCCGAACACGGCGCCCCCGCCGACCTGGTGCACCACCTGTCGGAGCCGCTGCCGCAACGCACCATCTGCGAGCTGCTGTGCATCCCGCCCGACGACTGGCCCATGCTGCAGAGCCACGTGCACGAGATGCTGTCCACCGGCCCCGACACCGGGGAGGCCGCCGCCGCGGCCAAGACGCACCTGCGCGCGTACTTCGAGGAGCTCACCGCCCGGCGCCGCCGCGGCCGCGGCGACGACCTGATCAGCAACCTGGCCGCGGCCCGCGACGGCGACGACGCCTTCGACGACGAGGAACTCGCCGTCATGGCACTGACGTTGATGATGAGCGGCCATGACACCGCCACCTGCCAGATCAGCAACATCGCCTATCTGCTGCTCAGCCGCCCCGAGCGGTGGGAACTGCTGCGCCGTCGCCCGGAACTGCTGCCGGGCGCCCTGGAGGAACTGCTGCGCTTCATCCCGTTCCGCACCGGAGTGGGCATTCCGCGCGTCGCGACACAGGACGTACAGGTCCGCGGTGTCACCATCCGGGCCGGTGACTTCGTGCACGTCTCCTATCTGACCGCGAACCGCGATCCCTCCCGCTACCAGGACCCCGACAGCCTCGACCTGGAGCGTCCGCCGAGCCCCCACATGGCCTTCGGCTGGGGCGGCCACCACTGCATCGCCGTCCCGCTGGCCATGGCCGAACTTCAGGCCGCCGTCAGCGCGTTGCTCACCCGTTTCCCCCGGCTGCACCTGGCCGAGGCCCCCGAAGACCTCCAGTGGAACGCCGGGACGATCCGTCGCTTCCCCTGCCGACTGCCCGTCGGCTGGTAGACCGCGCGGAGCGGGCCGTCCCGCGGTCATCGGGGCACAGCGAACCCGCAATCCCCGCGGCGGCACATGGCGCGAGTGCGCCATGTCGCTTTCCCGCCAGTGCTGTTGGCTTCCCTGGCGGCGGTGGCGGCACCAGTATCCCGCTGTCCCGTGTCGGCGGCAGCCGACACCCAACCGGTACCGCTCTGCATGTCAGGAGAGACATGTCCAGAATGGCAAGAGGAAGACCCGCGCTCCTCGTCGGTGCCCTGGCCGCGGCGATGGCGCTCGCCACCCCCGTGTTCCCCACCACTGCCCTGGCGGCCCCCCACACCCCGCATGCCACCAGCCTGGTCCAGGTCAGCAGCGACCCGTACTCCGACTCGCAGGCCCAGCACGCCACCGAGGTGGAGCCCGACACCTACAGCTACGGCAGCACTGTCGTGGCCGCGTTCCAGGTCGGGCGGGTCTTCGGCGGAGGGGCGTCCAACATAGGCTGGGCGACGTCCACCGACAGCGGGCAGACCTGGACGCACGGGTTCATGCCCGGCTCCACCACGAACACCGGCGGCCCGTACTCCGCGGCCAGTGACGCCTCCGTGGCGTACGACGCCAAGGACAACGTGTGGATGGTGTCCTGGCTGGGCATCGGCTCCGGCAACAACGTGGACGTCGACCTGAGCCGCTCCACGGACGGCGGTCACACCTGGGGCAGTCCGGTCACCATCTCCACCGGCACGTTCGACGACAAGAACTGGACCGTCTGCGACAACCACCCGTCCAGCCCGTACTACGGCCACTGCTACACCGAGTACGACGACGCCAACGCCGGTGACGCCGAGCACATGAGGACCTCCACGGACGGCGGCGCCACCTGGGGCGCGGAGCAGTCTCCGGCCGACGGCCCGATCGGGCTCGGCGGGCAGCCGGTCGTGCAGCCCAACGGCACCGTCGTCGTCCCGTTCGCCTCCGGCAACGAGGACAGCGAGCGGTCCTTCATCTCCACTGACGGCGGCGCCAGTTGGGGTTCCAGCGTGCAGATCGCCACCGTCTCGCACCATCCGGTCGCGGGCCTGGAGGACGCCGCCGCCGACATGTCGCGACTGGACACACTGCGCGAGGGTCCGCTGCCGTCCGCGGAGATCGACGCCACCGGCACGGTCTACGTGGTCTGGTCCGACTGCCGCTTCCGCGCCAACTGCGCCAGCAACGACATCATCATGTCGACCTCGACGGACGGCACGGCGTGGAGCAGTGCGGCCAGGGTCCCGATCGACGCGGCGACCAGCACCGCCGACCACTTCGTGCCGGGCATCGGCGTGGACCCCAGCAGCTCGGGGAACACCGCGCGCATCGGACTGACGTACTACTACTACCCGAACGCCTCCTGCACTGACACCACCTGCCAGCTGTACGCGGGCTACGTCTCCTCCGCGGACGGCGGCGCCACCTGGACGGCGCCGACCCAGCTCGCGGGTCCGATGACGTTGGCCTGGCTGCCGAACACCTCGCAGGGACGGATGTTCGGTGACTACATCTCGACGTCCGTGCCGCCGGGCGGCAACGCCGTCACCGTGGTACCGGTCGCCCAGGCCCCCAGCGGCAGCACCTTCGATGTGTCGATGTACGCGCCGACCGGAGGCCTGCCGATCGGCGGCGGCCAGCCGCCCGGCGGCAACACCGTCACCGTGACCAACCCGGGCGACCAGAGCGGCACCGTCGGCGCCGCGGCGAGTCTGCAGATCAAGGCGGCCGACTCCTCGTCAACCGCCAAGCTGAGCTACAGCGCGACCGGCCTGCCGCCCGGCCTGAGCATCGCCTCCGGCACCGGCCTGGTCTCCGGCGCACCCACCACCGCCGGTACGTACCACGTGACCGTCACCGCCACCGACGACACGGGCGCCACCGGATCCACCGGCTTCACCTGGACGGTCAACCCGGCCGGTGGCGGCAACTGCACCAGCACCGGCCAGAAGTTCGGCAACCCCGGCTTCGAGTCCGGTAACACGGTGTGGTCCGCCAGTTCGGGTGTCATCGGGCAGTACGCGGCGCAGGGCGAGCCCGCGCACAGCGGCACCTGGGACGCCTGGCTGGACGGCTACGGCTCGGCGCACACCGACACCCTCGCGCAGTCGGTGACGATCCCCTCCGGCTGCAAGGCCACCTTGAGCTTCTACCTGCATGTCGACACCGCCGAGACGTCGCGCACCACGGCGTACGACACGCTCACCGTCACCGCGAACGGCACCACGCTGGCGACCTACTCCAACCTCGACGCCGCCACCGGCTACACGCAAAAGACCCTTGACGTGTCGTCCCTGGCCGGGCAGAACGTCAAGGTCACCTTCACCGGAACCGAGGACCAGTCACTCCAGACCTCGTTCGTCATCGACGACACCGCCCTCACCCTGAGCTGAACCCGCCGGTCACGGCAGGGTCGTGCGCCCTGTCGTGACCGTCACCCGGGCGGCAGGCCCCGGGTCAGCCCCGGTGGGCGTGCACCGCCGCCGTCCAGTCCGGTGCCTCCAGCGCCGGAAGCCTGCGCAACGTCCGTGCCGTGAAGCCCAGTTCGCGCAGCAGCTCGGGCGGCGGCACGGCGATGACCGGGCACTTGGCGTGCGCCAGGCAGTGGCGGCTGACCGAGGGCCGCAGCAGACGGCGCAGTCGGCCGCGGCGGCCGGTGCCGACGACAAGGAGGTCGTCGGGGTCGTCCGCGAGCTGCACCAGGGCCGGTCCGGGAGCGAACCGCACCGGCATCGGGAGGATGTCCAAGTCGGACGGGTAGCCGCCGAACGACTCCTCGAAAGCGGTGTCCAGGCGCTTGCGGGCGGCCTGCTGCCACTCCCGCATCAGCGCCGGAACGGGGTGCTTGCGGTACGCGGTCTCGCCGCCCGGTAGGGTCCACGCGAGCACCGGTACCAGCAGGGCGTTGGTGCGCCGTGCCTCGACCACCGCGCGGCGCAGGGCGGCCAGGCTGGCCGTTGATCCGCTCACGCCGACGAAGACTCGCTTGCCCCCGGCCATGACTGACAGTTCCTTTCCCTCAATGCTTAAGATTCGTTAGAAGAATAGCAGCGCCTGCTGGAGAATCTTAGGCGATCCGGGGTGAGTTTCCATACATTCTACGGTCCGTTCACCTGCTGGGGTGGTGCCTGGCCAGTACGGGGCGCTGTGGGGTGAACCCCCGGCCGGGCAGTCGGCATCATGGTGGCCATGGACGACCAGCGTGAGCTCTTCGGCGATGACGACGACCTGCGCAGCGACGACGACCGGGACGCGGGATGGGGAGGGGACGACGACGGCGAGTGGGGCCGGTGACACCGCCGGGCAAGGCGGGCGTTCGTTGACCGACCCGCACGCGGCGGGCGCCGTTCGGGCTGCGGTCGGTACTCCTGGGCGGTCGGCCGCACCGCCAGCGCCGCACCCCGGACAGTGGCCGTGCGGCGGGGGTTGACTGCCCGTTCGCGGTCATCGGGTCCATCGTCGCGCGCCCGTGCCGGTTTCGCCTCCGGGTGCGGTGTGGCGCACACCTCGCTCACGTGCCGTTCAGCGTGAATACACCGTTCCGCACCGCCGGATCCCTAGGATTAACCGGCTCCAAACAGCCAAACCGGTAAAGGGGGTACGGAGTGCGCAGAATTCTCCATCTGGCCATCGCCTTCGCCGCGTTCCTCGCCGCGAGCATCGGCCTGGTCGCGCCAGCGGTCGCCGGGGGTGACTACGGCGAGAAGATCTTCGAGATCGGCGACCAGTTCTTCCAGGCCACCGATTCCAACGGGCACTTCACCGCACAGGTGACCTATGTGGGCGGCGGTCGGCCGTTCCGGGCGAACCCGGTGGCGTTCTCCTTCGTCATCAGCCCCTATCTGCGGTCGATCGCGACCGGCACGATGCAGTGCAGGGCCTGGCAGTCCAAGAACGGCGCGCTCACCGGCGCGAGTGACTACCACTCCATCCCGCCGGGCTACCTGTGGCACTGGACGTTCCCGGAGAACCCCATCGGATCGAACATGCAGGCCAGCGGAAGCTGTGTCTTCCGGGTCAACGTGGGCGGCCGGAGCGGGACCGCCAACGTGCGGTTCGTCTTCCGCTACGTCGTGGACGACGGGGGCGGCGACGCGGTGACCCACCGGCAGGCGGTGTCCTCCGGCACCTCCGCCCTGGTCAGCAGCGCCTCGGTCGGTTAGGGGGCGGCGGAAGGCCGATGTCAGCGCTACGCAAGCTGGCCTCCTGGGACCTGGTCGGCACGCCGGTGGAGGACGTGCCGACCGTCCTGGTGAGCGCCTGTGCGCGGGTCGGGCACGACCTGCGCCGCGATGCCGCGGTGCGGGAACGACTGCCGGGGCCGCGGTGGTGGGCCGGGCGGGAAGCGGACGCTCCCGCCGACTTCCTGGTCGTGGGACTTCAGACCGCTGGGGGACCGCTGTTCGGCTCGGGAGTCAACTGCGCCGTCGGGCAACCGGAGTTGACCGCCCGCATCGCCGGGATCACCCAGGACCACCTCGTCGGCTACGAGGCACTGCCCTGGCCCGCGTGTCCGGGCCACGACCACCCGATGGCACCCTGTGTCGTCGAGGGGCAGGCCTGGTGGTGCTGCGGTGACGCTCGCCAACCGCTGTTCACCATCGGCCAACTCGGTTGAAACGGCACCGTTCGCCACTCGTTCACCCGGCGGCGTTGGGCTGGTGCCCCGCACCAACTCGCCCGGTAGCCGGGCGGCCCTCGCGGCGCGCCGCCCGCCTCAACGCCCGGGCGGGCGCGGGTCAGCGCAGGACGCCCGCCGCCGTGGTGATGATCGCGCGCAGTTGGGCGAGGATGGCCTCCCGGTTGTGTTCGAAGACCGGGTCGGTGATCGCGCCGCTGTTGCCCGCGGCGAACTCCAGTACAGGGGTGTGCACATGGCCGCCCGGCACATCGAGCCGCACCGCGTCCCTGAGCCGCGTCGCGCGGTAGGCGATCTCGTTGGACAGGTAGTCACCCCCGCCGCCGGCTCGTGCCGTGGAGCCCGCCGTCGGCCCGTCCGGCCTGGTCACCGGTGTGCTCTGGCCGGCTGGCAGTTCGGTGACCTCGGTGTGGTCGTACACCGGGAACGGCCCGGTGCGCGCCCGCACGATGCGCTGGTACGGCAGCGTGGTGACCGTCCACTGCGGCTGCGGGCGTCGGCCCGGGGCCCAGGCAGGCAGCGGGATCGTCCCCGTGCGGGACAGGTTGTCGTTGTCGGGGAAGCCGCCGCGCCAGGCGCCGTTCCACCGCTCCACGTCGAACCGGCCCACCCGGCCCTGGCTGACCGTGACGAACATGTCCACCCGCCGCGGTCCGGGGCTGAAGTACGGCAGCAGGGTCCGCTCGACCGTACCCTCGGCGAAGTCGTCCCAGCGCACCGGGAAGATCACCGTCTGCACCCTGACCGGACCGGCGGCGGTCCGAAGCGTCACGCCGTCCAGCGCCAGCGCGTTGGCGCCCGAGGGGTTGCCGATGCGGATGTCGGTGTCCAGCGTGAACGGATCGAAGCCGGTGACCACAACGCGCCTGACGCCGTGGCGGGTTGGCGGACCGACGGTGTCCTCGCCGCGCGACGTGCGCTCCAACCGGTCCAGCAGACCGGCTCGTACACCTACGCTCAGCGGGAAGGGCGGCTGCCACTGGCGCAGGGCCCGGGTCATGCCGAGCCGGGCCCAGTACAGCGGCCGGTCGTCGCTCCTGCTCAGTGCCGCCCCTCGCCCGTCACCAGCCGCTCCGCGCCCCTGGGCCCGGTCCACCGCCGCCCGCCACAGCCGCCTGCCGCTGTCGGTGACGACGAGCTGGGCCTGCGCCGAAGTCGTGGCCGCGCACAACCGCCGCAGGAAGTCAGGGGCCTTGGTGTCGAACCCGCTGCGGCGCAGGATCTCCTGGGGGACCGGGCGGGCCAAGCGCTGCTCCTCGACGGTGAGCGGGGCCGAGGCGTTCACACAGCGCGGCGCCGCGTGGGCGGCCGGGGCGCCCAGCACGGCGGCCGGGACGACGAGTGCGGCGGTCGCGAGCAGCGCGCCCGCGCGGGTTCGTAACCGGGTCATACGCGTTCCCTTCTCTTTGGCGGTTCCATGCCAACCCTGGCAGGGCGCCGCCCGCGGTGGCCAGGCAGCGCAAGGGCAAGCTCAGTAAAATGGGCACCATGGTGCGGCCCAACGAGGAGGTCGCGGCGCTGCTCCAGGAGTACGCCGACCTGCTGTCCGTCACCGGTGGCGACGCCTTCAAGGCCCGCGCCTACGAGAAGGCGGCCCGCGCGGTGGGCGGGTACCACGCTGATGTCTCCCGGCTGGACGTCAAGCATCTGCGGGAGATCCCCAACGTCGGCGCGTCCATCGCCGAGAAGGTCGCCGAGTACTTCCGCTCCGGCCACATCCCGGCACTGGACGAGCGCAGGTCCCGCATCCCCGCGAGCGTCCGCGAACTGATCCGCATCCCCACGCTCGGCCCCAAGAAGGCCATGGCGCTCTACGAGGACCTGCACATCGCCTCCGTCGACGAACTGGCCGAGGCCATCCGCTCGGAGAAACTGCGCGGCCTGAAGGGCTTCGGCCCGAAGACCGAGGAGAACCTGCTGCACGGCATCGGCCTGCTGCGCCAGGCGGGCGACCGGATCCTGCTGAACACGGCCATGCAGACCGCCGAGGACGTGCTGGCCAGGCTCACCGAGATCACCGGCTGCGTCCGCTGCGCCTGCGCGGGCTCACTGCGCCGCATGCGCGAGACCATCGGCGACATCGACATCCTCGTCGCCGCGGACGACTCGGCGCCCTTCATGGACGCCTTCGTCAACCTGCCGTACACCGCCGACGTCATCGCGCACGGCGGCACCAAGAGCTCGATCCGCACCTCCGAGGGCCTCCAGGTCGACCTGCGGGTGGTGCCGCCCGACTCCTGGGGCGCGGGCCTGATGTACTTCACCGGTTCCAAGGCGCACAACATCCGGCTGCGCACCATCGCGGTGCGCCAGGGCCTCAAGCTCTCCGAGTACGGGCTGTTCGAAGCCGACAGCGGCAAGCTGATCGTCTCGCGCACCGAGGAGGAGGTGTACGCACGGCTCGGGCTGCCGTGGATCCCGCCGACGCTGCGCGAGGACCGCGGCGAGATCGCCGCCGCGCTGGAGGGCACCTTGCCCGAGCCGGTGGCGGAGACGGAACTGCGCGGCGATCTGCACACCCACACCGACCTGACCGACGGCCTCGCCCCGCTGGAGGACATGGTGGCCGCCGCGGCCGAACGCGGCTACGCCTACTACGCGGTCACCGACCACGCCCCCGACCTCTACATGCAGCGCATGACCGACGACAAGGCACTCGCCCAGCGCGAACTGGTGCGCCAACTCGACGGAAGGCACGGCAGGTTGCGGCTACTGCACGGCACCGAGCTGAACATCGGGCGGGACGGCGAAGTCGACTGGCCCGCGGAGTTCCTGGCGGACTTCGACCTGTGCGTGGCCTCCGTCCACTCCTACTTCCAGCTCGGCCGCGCGGCCCAGACCCGGCGGCTGATCAGGGCCTGCGAGAACCCGTACGTCAACATCATCGGCCACCCCACCGCCCGGCAGATCGGCAAGCGGCCCCCCATCGACGTGGACCTCGACGCGGTGTTCGAAGCCTGCGGGCGCACCGGCACCGCCATGGAGGTCAACGGCCAGCCGGAACGGCTCGACCTCAGCGACGAGGACATCCTGCTGGCCAAGCGCTACGGGGTGAAGTTCGCCCTGGACAGCGACGCCCACACCCCGATCCACCTGCCCTATCTGCGCTACGCGACCGGCACCGCGCAACGCGGCTGGCTGACCGCGGACGAGGTGATCAACACCTGGCCGCTGCGGCGGTTGAAGAGCTTCCTGCGCAAGGGGCACGGACGGGCGGCGGCGGCATGAGCCGGGGCCGGGCCGACGCACCTCGTACGCTTCCCTCGTCCTGATCGGAGTGGGAAGGAACGTCACTGTGCTGCGTGTACTGCTGGGCATCGCCGGTGCGGTGTTCGTGCTCGGGATCTTCTCCTCGGTGCTGCGCACCCTGGTGATCCCGCGGCCGACGCGCTCCAGCTTCACCCGGGTCGTGCAGCGCACGGTGCGCCGGCCGTTCCAGTGGGGTGCCGACTTGACCCACAGCGCCGAGCTCAAGGATCGGCTGCTCGCCCCCGTGGCGCCGCTGGCCATCGTCGTCACCCTGATCAGCTGGCTGCTGTTCTTCCTGGTCGGCTACGCGTTGCTGGAGGCCGCGGTGAGCCAACTCGGTGTCAGGGCCGCGCTGACCGAGGCTGGTTCATCGCTGTTCACCCTCGGCTTCGCCAGCGGAAACCGGGCGACGCTGAACGCCATCGACTTCTGCGCCGCCGCCACCGGGCCGATCGTCATCGGCCTGCAGGTCGGCTATCTGCCTGCCCTCTACACCGCGTACCAGCGCCGCGAGACCGAGGTCACCCTGCTGGAGTCGCGCGCCGGAAGCCCGCCCTGGGGGCCGGAGATCCTCGCCCGGTACGCGCAGGTACAGCTGCTGGACAGCCTCACCGAACTGTTCCGCGGCTGGGAACGGTGGAGCGCCGGGCTGAGCGAGAGCCACACCACCTACCCGATCCTGATCCACTTCCGCTCCACCAAGGCGGTCCGCAACTGGCTGATCGCCCTGCTGTCCGTGATGGACGCCGCGGCGCTGCGGCTGGCGTTCAACCCGTCCCAGCCGAAGGCCGAGGTGCGGATGGCGCTGCGCGCGGGTTTCGTCTGCCTGCGTGACATCGCCGACAGCCGCGGCATCTCCTACGACCGCGACCCCCGCCCCGAGGACCCGCTCCAGCTGACCTACCAGGAGTTCCTCCAGGGCGTGGCGCGGATGAGCGAGCAGGGCTATCCGATGGAGCGCACCCCGCAGGAGGCATGGCCGCACTTCCGCGGCTGGCGGGTGAACTACGAGGCGCTCGCATACCAGCTGGCCCGGGAGATCGACGCGGTCCCGGCCCCCTGGTCAGGGCCGCGCCGCACACCGGTGGTGATCCGCACCCCGCTCACCCCGGTAGACCGCCGACCGGTGACCTGATCGACTTCCCGGCGTTCACTCTGACGGCCTAGCTCCGATGGTCCATTCGGGGACTGGGCGTTTCGATGGATCCGCGGGCGAGCCGGGCTGACCCGCCCGCTGGGACATGAGCCAGGGAGAGGCCAATGTACGAGATGCGCGCCGAATTCGACCCGGATGCGACCGGAGGCCCGGAAACCACATCTAGCAGCTTGGCGCTGTTGTGGCATGTCATCTCCAAGGAAGACAGCCGCATGGCCCTGTGCGGTCAGCGACTCGTCCAAACCGTGCACGAGCGTGTGGTGGCCGCGGGCTACGCCGCGACGGAACGCTGCTGCTCCCCCTGCCTGGCCGTGGTGCGTGCCTCCATGGAGGCCGAGGAAGCCAAAGTGGGCGCCGGATAGGTCGCGCGGGGTCGTCACCGCGCACTCGCCAGACGCCACAGCGGGACGGACACCACAGCGAGGTGGCCTCCGCGGCGCGCGCCGCGTGCGGTGCGCCGGTGGCGTCGCACGCGCGTGGGCGCCGTGGCGCGGTGCCGATCCTGCTCCAGCACGCGCAGGCCCGCGGCCTCGACGGGGTGAGCAGTCGGCGACCGATCCTCAAGCCGCAGGTGTTCGGCCAGGCCCGACGGCTGAGCCAGCCCTCACCCGCCGCTTCGCGGTGCGGTGACCCAGGCATGCGGTCGTCAGGGGCGTACACGCCCCTGCTCACCGCGGCGGGCAGCGGCGCCAACGCCATCAGGCCCACGTGCGCGCCCCTGACCGGGGAGAACACCACGTAGTGCGTCGGGTGCGCGCCCCGAGGACGGGTACGGCAACGCCCCCGCGTTGACACCCGGTAGGGCGATGGCTGTAATGGTGGGCGGTGCCGCGTGACGTCGACCAAAGAGCAGTGGGCCGGTCGGCAGTCGGGCGAGCGCCCTTCACCGAGGGTCCGAACGCCATGAGTTCCCACTCCGCACCCCGCGTCTGACGTACGCGCCTGCGAGCGCCGCGCTTCGCCGTCGTACGACGCCTGTTGTGTGCGGTGCGCCGCCTGCCTTCACCCCACGTTCACCATCACCGCCGTCAGGCGGTCCCCCATGCCTTTTCCAGGAGCGTCAACAGCCCATGCCCACGCCCATGTCCTTCAACCAGTCCGTCATCGAGGAGTTCCGAGCCAACAACGGCAAGGTCGGCGGGCCCTTCGCGGGAGGTGAACTCCTGCTGCTCACCACCCCTACGGCGACCCCGGGCACCGAACGCACCGTTCCGCTCGGCTGCTTCCGGCCCGAAGGGCTGATGGTGGTCGTCGCCTCCAACCTGGGTTCACCCGAACACCCCGCGTGGTACCGCAACCTGCTCGCGCACCCCGTGGTGCGCGTGGAGGTCGGCACCGAGGTGTTCGCCGCGACGGCGGCGCCCGCCGAAGGCGCACGCCGGGACCGCCTGTTCGAACACGTGGCGCGGGTCGCACCGGGATACCGGGACTACCAGAGCCGCACCGCCCGGGCCCTGCCGGTGGTGGTGCTGGAACGGTACGGCTCCCGGAGCGGTGAAGGCCCCCGTGAGGTGGCGAACCTCGCGGACCGGGTCCTGCAGGCGCACACCTGGCTGCGCGCACAGCTGCGCCATGTACGTGCCGAGGCCGAAGCCCACTTCGCCGCCCGGGCATCCCGGCCAGGCCCCGGCGCAACGCCGCTACCCGCGCTGGGACTTCAGATCCGGCAGCACTGCCTGGCGTTCTGCGACGGACTGCGGCACCACCACACCGGCGAGGACGAGCACATCTTCCCGGCACTGGCCAGGAACCATCCGGAGCTACGCGCAGTCCTCGACCGGCTCGGCGAGGAGCACCGGAGCGTGGCGCGGATCCGCGGTGAACTGCTCGCCCTGCTGGTGGGCGTCGACGCCGCCGACCCCCGTCGCTTCGCCGCCGAACTCGACCGGATGTCAGGGGAGTTGATGGCGCACCTCGACCGTGAGGAGGCGTGGCTGCTCCCGGTCCTGGCCCGGATCCCGTTCCCGCCCACGGCGTCGGCCCCGGCGCCGTAGGTCACGAGGGCGAGTTCGCCCCCGGTGCCGTCGCCGCCAACCGCCGCCGCAGGAAACGCGGTTGGCGCGTGCGGTGCCCGCCGGGGGCCGTGCCGCAGTGCTGTCCCTCGGCGCGCCAGCGGCGCGCCAGCTCCGCGACGACGTGCACCGCCTGCTGATCCGCGGGCAGCTCCGGCAGCCGTACCCGGCCGCGCGCGGCCTGCTGGTCCAGCGCCGCCGCCAGTCCGGCGGGGGTGTGGGGCCAGGGGGCGAGTCCGGCGCGGGCCAAAGTGGCCGCGTTGGCCCGGCCGTGCCCGGACAGCACCTCGTAGCTGACCGCGGGCAGCCCCGCCACCAGTGCCTCGGTCAGTGACAGTCCGCCCGCGTTGTGCACCAGCACGTCGGCGGCGGACATCAGCCGCGGCACGTCGTCGCGCCACCCCAGGGCGACCGCCCCCGGCAGCCCCGCCACACGCTGCCGCAGCCGCTCGTTCCTGCCGCACAGCACCACCGGCACCGCTCCCGGCACGTCGCACACCGCGCGCACACCGGCCAGTACGTCGCCCAGCCCCATCGATCCGGTCACCAGCAGCACCATGCGCTGGTCCGCCGGTACCCCCAGCTCGGCGCGCAGCGCCCGCCGGTCCGCCGGATCGACCGGTGTGTCGAAGGCGGCCGGGGCCAGCGGTCCCGCGGGCGCCATCGCGACGCCGTAGCGTGCGCTGCCTTCGGCGGCCGTGGCCTCGGTGACGGTGAGGTGCGCGTCGATACGGGGGTGCACCCACAACCGGTGCGGTGCGGGGTCGGTGAGGTAGCACACCGTGGGCGCGGTCAGCGTGCCGTCCTCCTTGAGCATGCCCAGGCTCTGCGCGGCGAACGGGAACGTGGTCACCACCACGTCGTACCCCTGCGCGACCCAGTCCGCCATGTCCCGGCAGGCCAGTCGGCACAGCCGCATGGTGAGGGTGCGCACCGCCGAGTCCCGTTCCTCGCTGCGGAACAGCCAGTCGAAGACCCGTGGCGCACGGGTGGCGCTGAACGCGTAGCCCTCGCGCAGCAGATGGCGGTAGCGGCGTGGCAACGCGTCGAGGTAGTCACGGTAGGTGGCCTCGACGCCGTGCGAGGCCAGCCGCCGCACGAGTTCCGTGGCGGCGCCGTTGTGGCCCGCGCCGACGCTGCCGGTGATGACCAGTGCGCGCAGCGGCGGCTCGGCCTGCGGGAGGTGCTGGGCGTGGTCGGGAGAGGCGTGCTGTAGGACGTCCATGTGCTTCCGCTCGACGTGGGCGCACGGCCGGGTACGGCGTGCGGCGCTTCGGGTGGGGCAGCCCCCTCGTGCTCGCGCCGTACCGTAGGAGCGGCCGGTCCCGATCCGCCGCTCATGGACATGAGCTCCAGACGGCGGGTTGGTGAACTTCACGCTGCGCGCCCGCGGGTCTACCAGGTCCAGCCGTGTCCGCCGCTGTTGTGGCTGAAGGCGAGGACCGAGGTGGTCAGGACCAGCCAGCGGGTCAGCGGCCCGCGCGGCAGCAGTGCCGCCGTGGCCCAGACGGCGGCGGTGTACCAGGGCATGGACCACGGCGCCGCCAGGATCCAGGCGAAGCCCAGGGCGAACGGGGCCGACACGGTGAGCGGTACCTGCGGCGGTATGCGGCGGTGCAGCAGCCAGGCGAGCACGAGCATCAGAATCGGCCAACCGATGCTGATGGCGCTGCTGGTCACGGCCGGTCCCACGGTGAAGCGGCCGAGCTGTTGGACGGCCGCCCACAACGACGGCACGGAGACCAGTCGCGCGGCCGACGACAGCGGTGCCAGCGCGTGCAGGCCGTACGAGTAGTAGCCGGCGAACACCACGACCGCGAAGGCCGATGACTGGCGTGCCGCGCGCGCCCAGTCCCGCTCCCGCAGCAGCGGCCACAGCAGGCCGACACCCAGCAGCACCGCGCTGATCTTCAGGCCGCAGGCCAGCCCCACGAGCAGGCCCACCAGCAGGTCGTCGCGCGGCCGGGCGGCCCGGCGGGCCAGGTGCACGGCGCACACCGCGAGGGCGGCGATGAGGGTGTCGAGATGGCCGCCCGCGACCAGCAGCACGATCAGCAGCGGATTGGCCACCCACATCAGCGCGGCGCGCACCGGGTCGTCGGCGGTGCGTATCAGCAGGAGTCCGGCGGTGAGGAACGCGGCGGCGTTGACCAGCATCAGCAGCCAGATGGTCAACCACGGCCGGTGCCCGCCGAGCTGCGCCGCCGCGGCCTGCAGCCAGGTGGCGACCGGCCCGTACACCGAGGGCGTGCCCAGCCAGACGTTGCTCACCAAGTGCGCGTAGCCGCCGCCCAGTTGGCCCGGCGTGGTCACATAGGGGTCTCCGCCGAGCGCCGCTATCCGGCCATAGGCGGCGTAACTGGCGGTGTCGGAGGAGCCGACGGGCGTCAGGTCGGCGACGATGGCCACCGTGGCCGCGCCGACGTAGAACAGTGCGCGCGGTCTTGGGCGCCAGCCGCGGCGGTTGGCGCCGAGCAGCCCGAAGAGCCCCAGGCAGGACAGCGCTATCGAGACGTAGACCGCGACCGTGGAGACGCCCCCCGGCATCGGCGTCAGCAGCGGTAGTGGAAGTGGCGCGCGCAGTGTGTGGTTGTTGGGGGCGCTGGCGCCGACCAGCACCAACAGCACCATGCCCAGCGCCGATACGCAGACGGCGACCCTGGGGCGGGTGAGCGCGCTGTCGTTGAACCGCTCCGCCAGGGTGGCCACGAGGGTGCCCGGCGCGACCGCGGCCGCCGATCCGGTTTCCAGCGCGACCCGTGGGACCTGCGGCACCAGCGGTTCCGCCGAGGCCCGTTGGCGCCCACCGACCGCTATCCTCCCTCGTACACCCTGCCGCACCGGTCTCGCGGCGGACGCGAGGGTCTGCGTTCGATCGTCGGTCGTCACGGTCGCTCTCTGGGTCGCGTACGGGGTCGGGGCAACGCGCCAGGTAAGCTACTACAGCGTGTAGACGATCGCATGGATGCCCCGCCGGTACGGCCTGAGCTCCTCTGGTATCGCATCCCTTGGTGCACCGCACATGTCCGGCACCGGAACGCGGGTTGGCGTTCACGCGTCGAGTAGGCTGCCCGGGCGCGGTTCGGCGCGGGTCATGACGGTTTGGGGGGCAGGTGCCGACGGTTCAGCGGATCACCTCACGCAACGCGCGGTTCCAGCAGTGGCAGGCGCTGCTCGGCAACCGCAACAAGCGCCAAAGAGCGGGGGAGTTCCTGGTCCACGGGGTGCGGCCGATCACGTTGGCCGTACGGTTCGGCTGGCCGGTGCGCGCGCTGATCCACGACGAGCGGCGCACGTTGTCCCGGTGGGCCGAGGAACTGCTGCACACCGTACCGGCCGAGCGCATCGCCATGGCCTCCGACATGCTGGCCGAGCTCGGTGAGAAGAACGAGACCGCGCCCGAGCTGATCGCGGTCGTCGGCATGCCCGCTGACGACCTCGACCGCATCGCGGTGCCCGACGACTTCCTCGGTGTGCTGTTCGACCGGCCGACGAGCCCGGGGAACATCGGCAGCATCATCCGCTCCGCCGACGCCTTCGGGGCGCACGGCCTGATCGTCGCCGGACACGCCGCGGACCTCTACGACCCCAAGTCGGTGCGCGCCAGCACCGGTTCGATGTTCGCACTGCCCTCGGTGCGGGTCCCCTCGCCCCGTGCGGTGACCGACTGGGTGGACGCGCGGCGGGCCGCAGGGCAGCCGGTGGTGCTGGTCGGCACCGACGAGCGGGGCGACCGCGATGTCTTCGACTTCGACTTCACCCAGCCGGTGCTGCTGCTGGTCGGCAACGAGACCAGCGGGCTCAGCAACGCGTGGCGAGAGGTGTGCGACCACACGGTGCGCATCCCCATGACCGGCGCCGCCAGTTCCCTCAACGCGGCCAACGCCACCACGGCGGTCCTCTACGAGGCGGCGCGCCAGCGCGTCGCCCGTGGTACGGCGCCCACCGGCGGCCCGCGCCAGCCCGGCGACGTGCGGGCGCCAGGCGCCGGGGCGGTGCCATCGATCGTGTGCCGCCAGCCGGGTGAATCGCCGTGGCCGGGAAAGCGCGGTGGCCCCGGCGAACGGCCCGGAACTGCTCCGGTCGGATGATGCCGGACGCCTTCCGGCGCGGCGGCCCGGGCTGCGGTACGGCACCGATGCGCTTTAGCTCGTGGTGAGGGTGCGGATCCTTCCGACGTCCAGCAGCAGTCATCTGCCTGCGTCCGCCGCCCGAGGAGGTCATGGCCATGAGCCTTCCCAAGTGGGCCGCCGCTCCGCTGGCGGGCGCCGTCATCACCCTCGCCGCGCCGACCCCGGCCGATGCCGCCCCGGTCCTCGCCCACCCTCCGCACCCGGCCAGCCGCGTCACGGTCCACGGTTCAGGGCCCGCGGTCCACGGCTCGGGGCCCGGCGCCGCGGCTGCGGCCCGGCGCCGCGACCGCCGGGTGCGCTTCGACGGCGCGTACCACCACCACTTCGGCTGTCCCACCCGCGCCCCGCTCGTCTTCAAGAACGTCAGGGCGATCCTGAAGAACTGCCGACGCGGACCGGAGGCCATCATCAAGTCCACCAAGGACGGCTCGGTGCTGACGTTCCTCGACGTCAACATCCCTTTCAACACCTCCGGCAGCTACCAGTTCCGGATCGTCGGCTTCTTCCGCCGCCACCCCGCGCTGCTGGTGCAGAACTTCGACCGCCGCCCGAGGTGGTTCTACTTCCCGCCCAGCCTCTGGCACTATCGCGGCGTCGGCCCCCGCGCGCCCTGGCGTCGGCGGGCCACGGCCAACCGATCACACGGCCGGATCCCATCGGTCCCGGCAACGCGCCTGGCGGGGTGGGGAGATGAACTCTACGGCGATCCGGGGCCGCATCGGGGGTCGGCTGCCGTGAGGTAGGGCGCCCCGATCACCGACTGGTCGCGCTGATCCACCAGGTGCTGGCCGGTGCGCGCACGGCGGTCAACGTCCGCGCGGGCGCGGGCTCGTACGAGCCGCGGGGGGACACCGCGATCGCCCGGCCGCGCGCCGCGTCGACGTAGGCGCCCGGGCCCGCCGCCATGCCGATCTGCCCCCGCGCGACAGCGGTCGCGGGGGAGTGACCGCACGCGGCGCCGCGTCGCACCCCCACGCAACCGGAAGACGTCGTACCGGCGTAATACGCTCTGGGGCGGCACAGTGCCGCTCACTGGCAGCAACGACCTGAACGGGGTTTTCCCATGCGTTACCTGGTACGCGATCGCATGCTGGCCTTCCACGAGGAGGCATGGGTCGAAACCGAGCACCGGGAGAAGATCTTCAAGGTCAACCGGAAGTTCCTCCGGATGCGCCGCACCTTCGACTTCGTTGACGCCCAGGGCCACCACGTGGCCAGCATCGTCAAGAAGGCCTTCACCTTCCACCACACCATCCTGATCAAGCGGGACGGCCAACTGGAGGGATGGATCAGCAAGCGGATGTTCAGCCTCTTCGGCGACCGGTTCAAGGTCAGTCTGCGCGACGGGCGACGACTGCGGATAGTCGGCAACTTCTGGGACCGCGAGTTCGACATCCAGCACGACGGCAACACCCTCGCGCACATCTCCCGGCGCTGGTTCACCATCCGCGACGCCTACGCGGTGGACGTGATGAGCGAGCGGGACACGATGATGCTGCTCATCCTGGCGGTGTGTGTGGACCACACGCTTCAGGACATGAAGGACGACAAGCTCACCAACCTCTGAGCGGCGCCGCGGGCAGCGCGTTCACGGCGCCCCACAGGTAGCGAAACGGCGCCGTGAACAACCTCGCTGGGGCTGGATGGAGATGGCCCGACTTGTTGTTGTGGATCACAAGGGTGCATCGTACATTCGGTTGCCCTGGGCAACCCTATGGGTTCTAGGAGGAGTTATAGATGTCAGTCGCTGCCGACGGTTTCCGTACTTACGTGGACGACAACCTCGACGCACTGGGCGCTGACCCGCGGCGCGAGGCCCTCGTGCACGAAGGGCGACGCGTGACCGCGGGAGAACTGCGTGACCTGGTCTACCGGATGGCGCGGGCGCTGCGCGCCCAGGGCATAGGCCGCGGCGAGACGGTCACGCTGCTCTGCGGAAACCTGCCGGAGACCATCGCCGCCCGCTACGCCGCCAACCTCATCGGCTGCCGGATCAACCACCTTTACAACAAGCTCTCGGCCGAGGTGCAGGCGGCCATCGTGCAGGATGTGGAGACCCGTGCGCTGATCGTCGACCCGCGTCTGGCCGGACGTGCCGTCGATGTGCTCGACCGGGCGCCGGTGAAGGACGTCCTGGTCCTCGGGCCCGCGTCCATCGGCTCCGACCTGCTCGCGCTGGCGGCCGAGCAGTCCGCCGAGCCGTTCCCCAGCGACGCCCGGCCGCAGGACATCTGCACCATCCGCCACACCGGCGGCACCACCGGCCACCCCAAGGGCATCTGCACCTCCTTCGGCCAGATGCGGAACCTGCGCGGTCGGCTGCCGGAGAACAAGGGCGACCGGCAACGGCAGTTGGTGTGCACCACCCTGGCCCACGCGGCCGGATTCCTGGTCGACCGCACCCTCAACTCGGGTGGTTCGGTGGTGCTGTTGGAGGACTTCGACGCCGAGACGGTGCTCGCCACCATCGCGGCCGAGCGCATCACCCATCTGTTCCTGCTGCCGCCGCTGCTCTACCAGTTGATGGACCACCCGAACGCGGACCACACCGACACCTCAAGCCTGACCAACGTGGTGTACGGCGGTTGCCAGGCCTCGCCCACCCGCATCGCCGACGCGGTGCGGCGCTTCGGCCCGGTGCTGATGCAGTTCTACGGGCAGAACGAGGCCGGTGGCATCAGCGTGCTCAAGTCCGAGGACCACGACGTGCGGCGGCCGGACCGGCTGCGGTCCGCGGGCAGGATCCTGGACGGGGTCGAGGTCGTCGTGCGCGACGAGGCGGGACGCGACCTGCCGGTGGGCGAGCACGGCGAGATCTGCGTGCGCTCCGACCAGATCATGACCGGCTACTGGAAGCAGCCCGAACTGACCGCCGAGGTGCTGCGGGACGGCTGGCTGCACACCGGCGACGTCGGCTACCTGGACGCGGACGGGTACCTGACCATCGTCGACCGGATCAAGGACATGATCGTCGTGGTCGGCGGCCACGTGTACACCACGGAGCTGGAGGACCTGCTCAACTCGCACCCGCAGGTGCTGCAGAGCGCCGTCTTCGGGGTACGGGACCAGGACCGGATGGAGCGGGTGCACGCCGCCGTGGTCCGCGCACCCGGCAGCGACGTCGACGAACAGCAACTGCGCGACATGGTGCGCGGCGAGCGCGGCGCCATGTACGAGCCCGCGCGGATCACGTTCGTTGACGCCCTGCCGCTGACCGACGCGGGCAAGCCGGACAAGAAGCAGCTGCGCCTGAGGGCCGAACAGCACACCGCCCTGGCCTGACCGCCGCCCGGACCGGGCCGTACCGGCCCGGCCCACCGGGCCGCGCCTGCGCGCGGCGGCAGCGGTCGGCTCAACGCGCGGGCAGCCGACGCAGCTTGACGGTGTTGTCGGTACGGGTGATCGTCTCGCCGTCCGGCATGGTCTGGACGCGTTCGTGCTCCTCCTTCAGCAGAACCTCCCACTTCCCGTCCTGCAGGTTCAGCGCCTCGATGACCTCGTCCGCGGTGGGCAGCCGGATCTGCGGGTGGTCGTGCTCCTCCCAGTGGGGCAGGCCTGAGTGCCCCTCGATGAGCAGGACCCCGTCGGGCGCGACGGCCGCCGCGGCCTTGCGCAGGATCTCCTCTCGCGGCAACTCGCCCATGGAGTGCAGGAACTGGGCGGAGACGAGGTCAAACGCGCCGGTGGGAAAGGACGTTGCGAGGTCGTGCCACTGCCAGTCGATCCGGTCGCCGACGCCCGCCGCGGCGGCGTGCCCGGCCGCCCGGTCCAGGGCGACCCGGGAGACGTCGACCGCGGTGACCCGCCAGCCCTGCCCGGCGAGCCAGACCGCGTCGCCTCCCTCACCGCACCCCAGGTCCAGCGCGGTGCCCGGCGTGAGCGCGGCGGCCTCCCGGGCCAGGACGGTGTTGGGCCTGCCGCTCCAGATCTGCTCGCTCTCGGAGTACCGGGTGTCCCAGAGCTCGGCCGCCGAGGCGGTCTCGTTGGTCATCTGCGGTTTCCCTTTCGGCGCGTCGGGTGGCGGTACCGGGCGGGTGGCCCGGTCGCGTACACCGGCAAGCCTCACTCCACCGCCGCCGTCTCGACAAACATTCTTGCCGAGACGGCAAGTGGAGCCCTGGCGGCGGCCTCGCGAGCGAGTCGTGGCCGCGCTCAGTCCGCCAGACCGGGCAGCATGTCCTGGTCGACCTCCGCGCGGGGCGGTCGCGGAGCGCCGCGCTCCGCCAGTTTGGCGCGGCAGCCGTCACCCAGCCCCCACAGCCGCGCCTCCCGGCCGGTCAGCGGGCGCCCGCACAAACGGCAGGTGACACGCCGCCGCCCGGCCGGTTCCTCGCCCTCGTCCAGCGGCAGCGTCGGGTACGGCGCGGTCACCGGGCCGGCCTGAAGTGGACGAGGAGGCGGCCCGGGTTGTTCGGATCGGCCTCGACCCGGTCGTACAGCTTCTTGATGTGCTGCTGGCCGAGGAACGCGAGGGTGCGCCGCATCAGCTGCCCCGATCCCTTGCCGGGGATGATCTCCAGGACGGTCTCGCCGGTCCGCGCGGCCCTGAAGAGGGTCTGCCGCAGGGCGAGTTCGATGTCGCGGTTGTTCCGGAAGATCGGGTGAAGGTCGAGGGTCAGCAACGTCAGCCCCTCCTGTCGGTTCCGGCACGGCCCGGCCGAGTCTGCCATGCCACCGCGCGGGCGACACCAGCCGGGCGTACCCGATCACGGTCGGTGAACGCCCCCCGTGCGCCAGCGGTGTGAGATGACGGTGCATCGGTTTGGCGCGGGTCCGAAACGGTTAGCCCGAAACGCTGTGCCGACGTGTTGGTACGTGGAACCGCGCGCACCGGAAGGAGACGGGCCATGGGTGCCATCACCGCGGTCACCCTGAACATCAACGGCGAGCGGTTCTCCCGCGAACTGGACAACCGCACGACGCTGTTGGACCTGCTGCGCGAGTACGCACAGCTGTCCGGGACGAAGAAGGGCTGCGACCACGGGCAGTGCGGGGCCTGCACGGTCCTGCTCGACGGCCGCCGCGTCAACTCCTGCCTGCTGCTCGCGGTCGCCCTGGACGGGATGGACGTCACCACCATCGAGGGGCTGGCCGACGGGAACGCCCTGCACCCCCTCCAGCAGGCGTTCGTGGACCACGACGCCTTCCAGTGCGGCTTTTGCACATCGGGCCAGATCTGCTCGGCGGTCGGCGCGATCGCCGAGGCACGCGACGGATGGCCCAGCGCTGTCACCGCCCAGGACGCGCCCGAAGGCCCGGTCGAGCTGACCGCGTCCGAGGTCCGCGAGCGGATGAGCGGCAACCTGTGCCGTTGCGGCGCCTATGTCAACATCGTCAGCGCGGTACGGGAAGTGGCCAGGTGAAGGAATTCCGGTACGAACGGCCGACCGACGCCGACGCGGCCGTCGCCTTGCTGACCGACGCTCCCGGCGCCGCCTACCTCGGTGGCGGAACCAATCTGGTGGACCTGATGAAACTCGGCGTGGCCGCGCCCGACCTGGTCGTCGACGTCAGCCGACTGCCCTTCGAGGAGATCGAGGAGACCGACGGCGGTGGCCTGCGGGTCGGCGCCGCCGTACGCAACAGCACGCTCGCCGCGCGCAGGATGGTGCGGGAACGCTATCCGATCGTCTCCGAGGCGCTGCTGTCCGGCGCCTCGGCGCAGCTGCGGAACGCGGCGACCATCGGCGGAAACCTGCTGCAGCGCACCCGCTGCCTGTACTTCCAGGACGTCGGCAAGCCGTGCAACAAGCGCCAGCCGGGATCCGGCTGCCCCGCCCGTGAGGGCGTCCACCGCGACCTGGCGGTCCTCGGGGCGTCCGAGCACTGCGTCGCCACCCACCCCTCCGACCTGGCCGTGGCACTCGTCGCGCTGGACGCGATGGTGCACCTGGTGTCGGACTCGGGGCCGCGGGCGCTGCCGCTGACCGAACTGCACCGCCTGCCGGGCGACGAACCGCACCGCGACACCGTTCTGCGGCACGGTGAGCTGATCACCGCCGTGGAGCTTCCGCCGCCGGTGCCCGAGGCCCGCTCGGTCTACCGCAAGGCCCGGGACCGGGCCTCGTACTCCTTCGCGCTCGCCTCCGTCGCGGCCGTGCTCCAGGTGCGCGGCGGGATGGTGCACCATGTGCGGATCGCCTTCGGCGCACTGGCGGCCAGGCCATGGCGGGCCCGGGTCGCCGAAGAGGCGCTGCTGGGCCAGCCCGCGACCGAGGAGGCGTTCGAGGCGGCCGTCGAGCGGGAACTGGCCGCGGCCCGGCCGCTGCGGGACAACGGCTACAAGGTGCCGCTCGCCCGCCGCCTCGCCGTCAGCGTGCTGAACGACCTCGCGGCGGCCGACGGGGGCCCGCGATGACCACCACCGAGGCACTGCTGGGGGCGGGCACCGCCCGGCTGGAGGGCCGCGAGAAGGTCACCGGCACCGCCCGCTACGCCGCCGACCGGCCAGCCGACCGCATCGCGTACGCCTGGCCGGTGCCCGCCACGGTCGTACGCGGCGAGATCGCCTCGCTCGACGCCGACGCGGCCCTGGCCGACCCTGCGGTGCTGGCCGTACTCAGCCACTACAACGCCCTGCGGCTGCACGACAGCGACGACGCGAACCTCGCCGTGCTGCAGGGCCCGCACATCGCGTACCGCGGACAGTGCGTCGCGCTCGCCGTCGCCACGTCGGTGGAGGCCGCACGCGCCGCCGCCGAGTCGATCCGCGTGGAGTACCACGCCGAGCCGCACGACGTCGTGCTGACCGCCGACCATCCGGGCCTGTACCGACCCGACGAGGTCAACGCGGGCATGCCCACCGACCGGGAGCACGGTGACTTCGACGCCGCCTACAGCCGGGCGCCGGTGCGGATCGACGCCGTCTACGAGGTTCCCGCACTGCACAACCACCCCATGGAACCGCACTCGGCCACCGCGCTGTGGGACGGCGACGAGCTGACGGTCTACGACTCCAATCAGGACTCCTCCGGCGTGCAGCAGACCCTCGCGCAGCTGTTCGGGCTGGTGAGCGGCAAGGTTCACGTGCTCAACGAGCACGTCGGCGGCGGTTTCGGCTGCAAGGGCACCGCCAAGCCTCCCGTCGTGCTCGCGGCGATGGCCGCCCGCATCGTGCGCCGCCCGGTCAAGCTCGCCATGCCGCGCCGACACCTCGCCGCGGTGACCGGCTACCGCGCCCCCACCATCCAGCGCCTGCGCATCGGCGCCGACACCGATGGACACATCCAGGCGCTGGCCCACGAGTCGATCACCCACACCTCCACCGTCGGGGAGTTCGTGGAGTCCGCCGCGCTGCCCAGCCGCACCATGTACGCCGCCCCCAACCTGCGCACCACCCACCGGGTCGCCCGGCTCGACGTCCCCCCGCCGACGTGGATGCGGGCGCCGGGCGAATGCCCGGGGATGTTCGCCCTGGAGTCGGCGATCGACGAACTCGCCCTCGCCTGCGGGATCGACCCCATCGAGCTGCGGGTACGCAACGAGCCGTCCGCCGAGCCGGACACCGGGCTGCCGTTCAGCAGCCGCCACCTGGTGGAGTGCCTGCGCGAGGGCGCCCGCAGGTTCGGCTGGCACGACCGGGACCCCAGGATCGGGGCCGGTCACGACGGACGGCTGCTGATCGGCAGCGGAGTCGCCGCCTCCACCTTCCCGGCGCTCGTCCTGCCCTCGCACGCCGAGGCGCACGCCGCCGCTGACGGAAGCTACGAGGTACGGGTCAGCGCCAGCGACATCGGCACCGGGGCCCGTACCGTACTGACCCAGATCGCCGCCGACGCCCTCGGCGTACCGCTGGACGGCGTCCGGGTCCGCGTCGGCAGCAGCGACCTGCCGCCCGCCTCGGTGGCCGGCGGCTCGTCCGGTACGGCCTCCTGGGGCTGGCCGGTGCACAAGGCCTGCACCGAGCTGCGGCACCGCCTCGCCGAGTCCGGTCACGCGCTGCCCGCGCAGGGCATCACCGTGGCCGCCGACATCGCCCAGGACCTCGAGGAGCGGGAGGACCTCGCACGCCACGCCTTCGGCGCGCAGTTCGCCGAGGTCCAGGTCGACCCGGCCACCGGGGAGACCAGGGTGCGCCGGTTGCTCGGCGTCTTCGCGGCGGGCCGGATCCTCAACCCCCGCACCGCGCGGTCGCAGTTCATCGGCGGGATGACAATGGGCCTGGGAATGGCGCTACTTGAGGGCAGCACCATGGATCCCGCCTTCGGGGACTACGCCGAACGCGATCTGGCCTCCTACCACGTACCTGCCTGCGCGGACGTCCCGGAGATCGACGTTCACTGGATCGAGGAGGAGGATCCGCACCTCAACCCCATGGGCTCCAAGGGCATCGGCGAGATCGGCATCGTCGGCACCGCCGCGGCGATCGCCAACGCCGTCCACCACGCCACGGGCGTACGGGTCCGTGCGCTGCCCGTCCACCCCGATGTGCTGGTGGCCGGGCTGACCGGCGGCCCGGGCCAGCCATAGCGGGCGAAAGTGTGTCAAGGTGTAGATGAGGCGTGACGGAGCAGGTGTCCGAGAAGGACGGCAGCTCACCCGGTGGTGAGGAGAATCCCATGTCCGACGAGATGTGGGCCAACGAGGTGTACCAGCCCGACGGGTCGGAGGTCCAGGACGACAGCGGGGTCCTCGATCCGCAGGACACCCTGGACGACCGCGGCGTCAGTCCGGCCATCGACGAGGGGTACTCACCACCGGAGCGGCCGCTGGCCGTGGAGCGGTTCGGCATCACCGTCAGTGAGCAGCGCCGGGGCGAGACGCTCGACCAGCGGCTGGCGGAGGAACTGCCGGACGTCGGTGAGCCGCCGGGGGACGGCGTCGGCGACCTGGCTGGCGGCAACGGGGAGCTGATCGACCGCGAGGTCGGTGACGCACGGGCCGGGCGCCTGATGGGCACCGACGAGGGCGTGCCGCACGGTGCGGAACAGGCCGAGGACACGGCGGCCTACGACGTCGGAATCGCGGGCGGCGCCGCCTCGGCCGAGGAGGCGGCGATGCGGATAGTCGAGGAGGAGCAGGAGCCGGAGTCGGACGGCCTGTGACCGCAACTCCGCCGCTGTAGGGGCGAGTTACCAGGGCCCGGCTTGCCGCGGCCTCGGGGTTGCCGAGGGTTCTCTGCCGTGTGTGCTCCTCGGCCCGGGTCCGAGGCATGGCCAGCGACGGCTCCAGGGACAGGCCCAGTCCGGTCACCCGGTGGCGCACCCGGGGTGGCACGGTCGGCTCCACCGGACGGATGGAGGGTCCGTCGCGGACCGGGTTCCCCGGGATCACGGAGCGCGTCTACTTGTCACTGTTGGTAACCGTGCATGCGGCGCCGCTGACCGGTCCCATAGCGCCCTCCTCGGGTGAGCGCGGAGCAGGGGACTGGCTGCGCCAGGAGTGAAACGTCCCGCCGGGCACACGGCAGGGCGGCCAGGATGGGGTGATGACAAGAACCATGACCGTGCGACGCCTCGACCTGGGCTATGTGATCCGACCCGCGCTGGAGACGGGTGGTCCGCAGCCGAGGGCAGAGCCCGTTCTCGCCTACCTGGTGGACCACGAGCGGGGCCTGCTCCTCTTCGACACGGGCATCGGCGCGGGCGACCCCGAGACGGAAGCCCACTACCGACCTCAACGGCGAGGGCTGCGGGCCGAGTTGGGCGCCGCCGGTGTTCGCCTGGCCGATGTGTCCGTGGTCGTGAACTGCCACCTCCACTTCGACCACTGCGGCGGGAATCCCCTGCTGGGCGGCACGCCGATCCTGGTACAGGACGTGGAGTTGGCAACAGCTCGACGAGGCGACTACACGATTGATGGACTTGTCGACTTCCCCGGCGCGGTCTACGAGGAACTCTCCGGCGAGGCCGAGGTCTGGCCCGGGGTCTGGGTCATCCCGACCCCGGGGCACACCGACGGTCATCAGTCGCTGGTCCTGCGGCAGCCGGACGGCGAAGCGGTGGTCCTCGCCGGTCAGGCCCATGACTTCGCGTTCCAGTTCGGCGCGGACCACCTGGCCCGGCACGCTTCGCTGCACGGCGTGCGAGACCCACTTCCCGCCTACCGGCCCTGGTTGGACCGGCTCGCCGACTTCGACCCTCGGCGGGTGTTCTTCGCCCATGACTTCGCTGTCTGGGAGCCACCGCCTACCGGGTGATGGGGATGGTTCTGGTGGCCAGGCCCTCGTAGCCGCGTTCTGACCAGGCGGTGAAGTGGAGTTGGAGCGAGGTCAGTTGGGTGGGAGCGGTGCGGGCGAGGGAGAGGCGGAACAGGAAGTGGGTGGCCCGGTTGGTGGGAAGGTTCTCGGCCATCGAGCCGGTGTCGGTGCTCAGCACCGGGTCGCAGCCCGTCGTCAGGGCGAGCCTCCTCCACCGTCCCTGGCGGTAGATCTCGACGGTCGCGTCCCCGGGGGCGAGGGACACCGCCCTGCCGTTGCCGATCGGGGCCCAGGCGTACAGGCCGAGGGTGGGGCGGATGCTGTGGAACGTCATGCCCGTGCCGTTGTAGATCACCGTGCCGAGTTGCGTCCTCGGACCTCCCGCGGTGATCTTCTTCGGCATCACCAGTGGGTCGAAGGCCGCCATGGCGTGGCCTGGGTGCTCGGCGGCTGGTGTGCGGTCTGCGGCTGGTGCCGGGCCTGGGGTGTCGTAGGCGCTGGCGGGCGGGGCCGGGGCCAGTACTGGTACGGCCGCCAGGAGCAGTCCAGCCGCGGCGAGGAGCAGCCGCGGACGGTGTGCGGTGGACATGGCTTTCCGCCCGGGATGGTGTGTGTGCGACAACTCGTCCGTACCGCCCTGTCCTCGCGGGCGTGCCGTCACTTCACATGGACCGTTGCTGTCCAGTGCAGCACCGTATGCGGACAGATGTGACCGGGAGCCGAGACGCACCGCTCATTGGCGCTGATCGTCGCGTTGCCGTCGGCTTCCGGCCGGAAGACGGCACTGGCGTTGCCGCTCGGGGACGTTCCCCCGGCGACGCGGCGCAGGATCCGGCTCTCGCTGGAACTCGGCGCGCTCCACTGCCATGTCGCCTCCGCTGAACGGTGGCCGCTCAGCCGGACCGTGATCACCTCTCCGCTTCGTACGGTCACCGAGTGGCCGTTGTCAGCGTTGGTGAGGGTGAGGTGGGCGGCTGCCACCGACCGGTCCGTTCGTGGTGCGGCGCAGGCAGGGGCGCAGATTGCCGCGGCGGACAGGGCCAGTCCCACCGCGAGCGCGGTGACGGGGATCTTCGTGGTGCTCATGCTCTCCACTGTCGCGCGCGGCGGTGCCGCCCGCTTCCGATCACGTCCGATTCACTCTTCGAGGTGACCAGCGCTTGCGGATGCGGACCACGTGCCCTCCGCGGACCCCGCCGGTCGCCTTGCGTATGCCGCCTCCACAGATCACCGCCTGGCCGGTGCACGGCTCACGGACGCCCGCCGGAACGGAACCGGACGGCGGCGGGCGCCCCGAGCCGCTCCCGGGCCGCGGCCTTGCTGGAGCCGCATCGGCGACCCGGCCAACTGCTCCACGTCCGAGGGTGTGTTGAACCGCGCCGCGTGCCCGTACGTGTGGAGGGCGGCCCGGTTCCGCCGCTGACCCCGAGACCGTTCCCCGCGGCGGACCGACTGAACCAGGAAGATCGGAGCCGGATACGTGTCGCACATACGCACCGAGAAGTCCCGTCGGACACTGCGACGGCAACGGGTACGCCGCCGAAGGATCTCGAAGCTGACGCTCACCATCGCGGGCGTCCCGCTGGCCATGGGCGTGCTCGCCGGAACCGTGTTCGCGGCGGTCGGCGGCCAGCACCACCACGGCGCCGCCCCGGCCGCCAGCCCCAGCGCCGCCGCCAACGCGGCCGCCGCGGCCAACGCCAACCCGAACTGCACCCTGATCGTCCCCGCCAACCCGTTGAGCGCCCAAGGCCTGGCCACCCCCTACCAGTTGACGGCGACCAACCCGGCGATGGGCCCGTGCAACGAGGCCAACGCCAACCAGTCGGCGTTCGTCGAGGCGGCGATCATGGGCAACAACGGGCAGATGACGCTCTACGACCCGCTGGTCGTCGACAAGGGCACCCAACCCGCCGCCGCTCCCGTGCCCGCGCAGGTGCCCGCGGGGTCGACGGTCGGCATCTGGTTCGGGTTCAACGGCACCAACCTGACGCTGAAGTCGGCGGCGGGCGCCAACAGCCTCACCCAGGGCAAGTGCGTCAACGGGCAGAACGGCTCGGTCTTCGGCCAGTTCGCGCAGTGCAACGCCCCCGCGTTCTTCCAGGCCGCCAACGGCCAGATCGCCAACAAGCAGTTGCAGGTCCCGGCGCTGGGCACCGCCAAGGACGGCATGCCGTGCCCGACCACCCGTGACTTCTCCGTGGTGGACCAGGACCCGAGCGACAACGTGGTCACCCACTACCTGGCCAACGGCAAGGGCCAGACCGCGCAGAACAACGCCGCGGGCAAGGCCGCGGTGGCCAACGCCACCGACCTGGCCAACGGCAGCGACAACCTCCTGCTGACCAAGTTCATCGACCCGGCGCTGGGCTGCACACCGTGGACCATGCCCGACCAGTCCAGCGACAACCAGCCGAGCGCCGCCCTGCCGTTGGACGAACTGTCCGCGGCGGCCAACCAGCAGGCGCCGATCGCCCTCGTCCCGCTCAACGACCCGATGACCCTGAACAACGCCAACACCAGCCAGGCGAAGGCCAACCTCTACCGCGCCGGGGTCGACCAGCCCGCGATCGGCGCCGCCGACAACGGCAACGGCAAGACGTTCTGCCAGAACATGTTCAACAACCCCGCGGGCGTCCAGCGGGTCTTCAAGGACCAGGCGATGTTCGCCAACGCACCGTCCGTGGACGCGGCGATGGCCACCAACCTGTTCACGTTCCTGGCGATGCGGGCCAACCAGAGCTTCACCAACCTCGGTTGCGGCAAACTCCTCAACGCCGCCAACCCGATCACGTTGACGACCAACGGCAACGGTGTGGTCACCGCCGCCGCCCTCACTCCGCTCGGCAAGACCCCGCCGGCCCCCGCGCCCTCCGCCTCGGCCATGCCGAGCGCGCCCACCGGTACCGGCGGCATGCCGCCCACCGCCACCGCGTCCGCCCCGGCGGCCCCCAGCGCCAGCGCCAGCGCCCCGGCAGGCGGCACCACGGGCACCAACGGAGGCACCGGCACCACCGGGAACAGCCCCACCCCGGCGCCCAGCAAGTCGTGCCGTCCGCCCAAGAAGGTCCATTGGTAGCCGACGCCCACGGCCGGTTACTCACCGTCGCTGTCATCGGCACCGGAGACCGGTGTGGTGAAGCGGTAGCCCGCGGCGATCAGTCGCGGCAGGTAGGTGCGTACGGCTGCCAGGGTCTGGGAGCGGTCGCCGCCGCCGTCATGGTTGATGATGATCGCTCCCGTGTGGGTGCGCGCCAGGACGGTGGCGGCTATCCGCGCACTGCCCGGACGCGACCAGTCGCGCGGGTCCACCGACCAGGCCAGCGGCCGCAGGTCGTACTCCGAGCAGGCGGCCAGCACGGCGGGCGTGAACGTACCGAACGGGGCGCGGAACAGGCCCGGGCGGTTTCCCCTGGAGGCCGACTCTATGGCGTCGGCGGCCTGCTCTATCTGGTCGCGTATCTGCGCGGGACGCATATGCCGAAGGTTGGGGTGCGACCAGGTGTGGTTGGCCAGTTCGTGCCCCTCGTCGACGACGCGGGCCACCAAGTCCGGGTACCTGCGCGCGTGTTGACCGATCATGCAGAACGTGGCGGTGACGTGGTTGCGCCGCAACTCGTCCAGGATGTACGGGGTGTAGCGGGGATCCGGCCCGTCGTCGAAGGTGATGGCGATGGTCTTGGGGCCGGCGTCCACGTGGTACTGCGGAGCGCGCACCTCGTCGTCCTCGCTCCGCGCGGGACCGGGAGTGGGGAACCGGGGTCGCGCCCTGGCGGCAGCGTGCCGCCAGGGCGGATCGACCAGCAGGCCCCATCCGCCCACGGCCGCCATCACCAGACCGCTGGTGTACAGCACAGCCCGCCGAGGCACGCTCACCGTCACGGGACATCGTCTCCCTCGTAGCGGTTGCCCCCACCGCGGCAATCGCGGGCGTTCGCCCGCCACCGCGTTACACCGCAACCCTGGCACCGGGCACCGTCCGCGGCAGTCGGGAGTACTCCATTAGCCTGAACGTCCACGCGCCGCGGGGAGGGGTTCGCTCACGCCCGGCCGTGCGTCTTGCGGGAGTGGCGGGAGAGCGAGTCCAGCACCACGGCGGCGAGCAGCACACCGCCAGTGATCATGTACTGCACGGTGGTCTGGATCCCCATCAGCAGCATCCCGGAGGCGATCGACTGGATGACGAGCATGCCCAGCAGCGCGGACCAGGGCCTGCCGCGCCCGCCGAAGAGACTCGCGCCGCCGATGACCGCCGCGGCGATGGAGTTGATCATCAGGATGCTGGAGCCGGAGGTCTGTCCGACCGAGTCCACCCGCGAGGCCAGGAAGAGCCCGCCCAGCGCGGCCAGCGTCCCGGAGATCGCGAACACCGAGATCCGCACCCACGCCACGCTGATGCCCGCGCGCCGGGCCGCCTCCACACCGCCGCCGATGGAGCGGATGCGCCGTCCGTACTTCGTGCGCCGCTGCACGAAGTCGAGGCCGACGACGAAGACAAGGAAGATCAGCAGCGCGAGCGGCAGGCCCTCGAACTGGTTGAGCACGTAGGCGGCGGCGAACGCGATCACCGCGACCCCGGCAGTGCGCAGCGCGAGTTCGCCGATCGGCCGGTAGGGCACCTCGGCGGCCCTGCGCCGCCGCCGGTCCTGGTACGAGGCCCAGAAGAACGCCACCGCGCTGAGCGCCGCCAGCCCGTACGCGGCGGCCGTCTGGTGGAAGTAGTGGTTGGTCAGGGAGTAGACCAGGCCCCGGTCATGCAGGTTGATGGTGCCGCTCGCACCGAGGACGTAGAGCATCAGACCGTTCCAGGCCAGCAGCCCTGCCAGGGTGACCACGAACGCGGGCACGCCGATCTTGGCGAAGAAGAATCCGTGCAGCGCGCCGATCGCCGCGCCGACGAACACCGCGGCGATCAACGCCAGCCACTCCGGCAAGCCGTTGTTGACGTTCATCACGGCGAACACGGCCGCCGACAGTCCGCTGACAGAACCGACGGAGAGGTCGATCTCGCCCAGCAGCAGCACGAAGACGATGCCGATCGCGATCATCCCCGTGCCGACGATGTCCACGCTGAGGTTCGACAGGTTGCGCGGGGAGAGGAACTGGTGGTCCAGGATCTGGAAGACGACCCACAGCACCACGACGCTGAACACGCCGGGCAGCGAGCCGAGTTCGCCGCCGCGCAGCTTGCGGAGGAACTCGTCCAGATAGCTCGGCTGGTCGCGGTCCGGCTCCCGTTGGCGGCGTTTGCCGGCCGGTGCGGTGCGCGCGCCGGCGGTGTTGAGGTCGGAGGCCTGCCCTCGGTTCACATCGCCTCCCATGTCCAGGCCTTGCGATGGGTCACGGCGTTGTCGGTGGCGCCGGTGATGGAGGAGACGATCTGCTCCTGGGAGGTGGTCAGTACGTCGAAGAAGCCGTTGTTGCGGCCGAGGCGCAGCACGGCGACCTGGTCGGCCACGGCCTTGACGTCGCCCAGGTTGTGGCTGATGAGCAGCACGCCGATGCCGCGTTCGCGCAACCGCTCGATGAGGTCGAGGAAGTGGGCGGTCTGCTCGACGCCCAGGGCCGCGGTCGGCTCGTCCAGGATGAGGATCCTGGGCTCGCTCAGCAGCGCGCGGGAGATCGCGACCATCTGCCGCTGGCCCGCGGAGAGCGAGGCGACCGGGACCCGTACGCTGGGGATCCGGATGGACAGGGTGTCCATCAACTCCAGTTGCCTCGTGCGGCGTTCCATGGCCACCTCGTCGAGGACACCGCCCTTGGACAGCTCATGGCCGAGGAAGACGTTCCCGACCACGTCGAGGGTCTCGCACAGCGCGAGGTCCTGGTACACGCCCGCGATGCCCAGGGACTGGGCGTCACGGGGGGAGTTGACGCGGACCGGTTGGCCGTCCCACTCGATGTCGCCCTCGTCCGCGGGAGCCACACCGGTGATCACCTTGACGAGGGTGGACTTTCCGGCGCCGTTGTCGCCGACCAGGGCGACGACCTCACCGGCGTGGATCTCCAACTCGACGTCCCTGAGCGCCTGGACGGCGCCGAACCGCTTGCAGATTCCGCGCAGAGCCAGCACGGGCGGGGTGGACACATCGACCATCTCCTCTAACCGGTGAGCCCGGCCTTCTGGCAGGCGGACGCGAACTGGGGCGTGCAGATCTGGCTGACCGTGTAGGGACCGTGGTCGACGACGGTCTGCCTGATGGTGTGCGCGGTCACCGGCACCGGGGTGCCGAGGACGGCCGGAATGTCGTTGCCGGTGTCGTTGCTGACCCGGGCGTTGGTGATGCCGTGCAACGTCTGGCCACGGCCCAGCGCGACGGCCATCCGGGCGGCGGCGTCGGCCTCCGACACGAAGGACTTGTACACGGTGACGGTCTGCTCGCCGGTGAGCAGCCGCTGTACGGCGCCGAGATCGGCGTCCTGGCCGGTGATCGCGGGCGGCGGCGAGATGTCGGCGGCCTTGAGGGCGGACAGCACGCCGCCCGCCAGGCCGTCGTTGGCGGACAGCACACCGTCGATGCGGCCCGGGCCCAGCTCGGCGATGGCGGCGGTCATGTTGCTGAACGCGTTCTGCGGGATCCAGCCTCCGGTGTAGTACGTCGCGCTGATCTTGGACCTGCCCTTGAGGACGGAGAGCGCGCCGTCCCTGAGCGCCCCCGTGTTCGGGTCGGTGGGGTCGCCGTTCATCATCACGACCTGCGGATCGTGCGTGCGGCCGCTCAGGGCGGTGAGCAGCGCCGTGGCCTGGAGCCGGCCGATCTGGCGGGAGTCGTAGCTGGAGTAGGCCGAGATCGGGCCCTGGACCAGCCGGTCATAGGCGACGACCGGGATGTGGGCGTCGTGTGCCCTCATGACGGAGGAGCGCAGCGCCTTGTAGTCCACCGGATCGAGGATCAGCACCCGCACGCCGTTGGCGACCATGGAGTCGAGCTGCTGCTGCTGGGTCGCCACGTCCGCCGAGGCGTTGGCGTAGTCCACCGTGCATTCGGGGCACAACTGCTTGACCTGCTGCTCGATCAGCGGCTTGTCGGCCGTCGCCCAGCGGGCGGTGTGGGTGTCGGGCAGGAGCAGGCCGATCGTGAAGCCGCCACCGCCGTGGGTGGCGGCGCTGGGGGAGCCGGGGCCGCGGGCCGCTCCGCAGGCGGCGAGGCAACCGGCCATGGACACCGCGGTCACGGCGACCGCGGCGCGACCCAGAGAACTCTTCATCCGCGGGCACTTCCGGTCGTGGCTTCCTCCTCGACAATAGCCGCAATACCCGAAAAATCGGACTCAGGGCTGGTGTCCGTCGGTCCCGCTGTCCCGCTGTGCCAGCACGACCTCCCCCCACACCTGCTTGCCGCCGCTGAGCGGTACCGCGCCCCACGAGCTCGACACGGCCTCGACCAGCAGCAGCCCCCGGCCGCCGGTCACCTCCCAGTCCACGCTGGTGGGCTTGACCGGTGCGCGCGGGGACGAGTCGCTGACCGCCACCCGCAGCCGCTCCCCGGCGAGGGTGAGATCGAGCCGCACCTCGCCCTGGGTGTGCACCAGGGCGTTGGTGACCAGCTCGGAGACGATCAGCAGCACGCTGTCCGTCTGCTGGGTCACGTTCCACGAGCGCAGGGTCCGGGCAGTGAAGCGGCGGGCGTGCATCACGGCGTCGGGCAGCCGCCACACCGCCCACCCCGCGCGCAGCGGCCGGGCCCGCAACCCGTCGTAGCGCAGCAGCAGCACCGCGACGTCGTCCTCACGCTGGTCCGCGCCGCTGATCACCGCGTCGGCCAGCTGGTCGACGTCGCGCGGGTCGGTGGCGGAGAGCACCTGGCACACCCGGCGCATCCCGTCGTCGAGATGCAGGCTCGACGACTCGACCAGACCGTCGGTGAGCAGCGCGAGGACGCTTCCGGCGGCCAGTCCGACCACGGTCAGCGGGAACTCCGCGTCCGCCAGCACCCCCAGTGGCGGCCCGCCCTCCGCGGACACCTCGCCGCAGTCGCCGTCGGGGTCGCGCAGCAGGGGCGGCAGGTGACCGGCCCGGACGACCCACGCGTCGCCCTCCTCGGTGTCCAGGGCGACGTAGCAGCAGGTGGCGAACGCGTTCGTCTCCATGCCGACGAGCAGCCGGTTGGCGTGCGAGACCACCACGTCGGGCGGGTGGCCCTCGACGGCGTAGGCGCGGATGGCGGTGCGGATCTGGCCCATGATCGTGGCGGCCTCCGCGCTGTGTCCCTGTACGTCCCCGATGACCAGCGCCACGTGCCGGTCGGACAGCGGGATGACGTCGTACCAGTCGCCGCCCACCTCCAGCCCGGCCGTGGCGGGCAGATACCGCGCGACCGTCGCGCAGCCGGGCAGCTCGGGCAGCTTGCGGGGCAGCAGGCTGCGCTGCAGCATCGCGGCCAGCTCGTGCTCGGCGTCGAAGGCGCGGGCCCGCAGCAGTGCCTGCCCCACCAGCCCCGCGGTCGCGGTCAGCAGCGACCGCTCCTCGGTGCCGAACTCATGCGGGTCGTCCCAGCCGAGCAGGCAGGCGCCGACCAGTCGGCCGTCCGCCGGAAGCGGCAGCACCGCCAGCCCACCGCGACCGAGCCCGGCGAGCCCCGGCTCCAGACCGGTGCTGGTCGTCCACAGGCTGGTGCGGCCGTCGCGCAGCGCGGCCTCCAGCGTGGGCAGGGCGCGGGCCGCGGCCTCCGGCCACTCCGAACGCCACTCGGCGCGCCAGATCTCCGGCCACGCCGAGGGCTCCGGCGGGTCAAGGACGGTGACCACCAGCCGACCGGCATGCAGTTCGGACAGCGCCATCCGGTCGGCACCCAGCGGCTCGCGCAACGCGGCCACCGCGCCCCGGCTGACGTCCCGTACGGTCATCGCGGTGGCCAGCATCGCGGACAGCTTCTGCACCCGGGAGACCTCGTCCGTGCTGGGCCGCAGATGCGACGCCTCGGCGACCACGCCCAGCATCCGCTCCGGCCTGCCGTCGGTGTCGGCCAGCACCCGGCAGCGCAGCCGCAGCCAGCACAGCTCACCCGACCGCCAGCGCACCCGGAACTCCAACTCCCGCCCGCTGGGCGCCATATGGCCCGGTTCGACGACGGACATCAACGCGGGCAGGTCTTCCGGAACGGTGTGTGCCAGCAGGGTCTCCACCCGTCCGTCGAACTCGTTCGGGTCGATCCCGGCCAGATCGAGCACCTCGCTGTCAGCGTCGATGTGCCCGGTCCCCAGCGCCAGGGTGAACGAGCCGATCCGCATGCGCCGCAGGGCGGAGACCGGTGCCATGACACCGCAGGGGGCGTAGGCCGCGTCGAGGAGCGCGCCCACCTGGTCCGCGTACAGCTCCAGGAAGTTGCGCCGCACCGCGTCGAAACCGCCCCCGGCGCGGTCCAGCACGACCAGGCAGCCGAGCCGCCTGCCGTTGGCGCCCAGCGGCAGGGCGCCCAGCGAGACGTCGGCGGGCTGGCCGTCCCCGTGTGGGGCCAGCTCCGCCGGGGTCAGCCACAGGGGCTGGCCGGTGCGGAAGGCGTCGGCCACCGGGGAGCTGCCGGACAAGGGGTAGCTGGACGACAGCCCGTACCCGGTGCCGGGGCTGTCCCCGACCGTCTGGGTCTGCCGTAGCTCGTCGGTGTCCTCGTCCAGCACGTAGACGGCGGCGAGCGCCGCCCCGGCGAACACCTCGCCCCGATCCGTCACGATCCGCAGCGTCCTCGTAGCAGAGAGTGGACTCGTGGGCCCCGGCCGCCAGGTTTTCGCGGCACCAGGACCGCCTCATTCTGGCCCTTTATCATCACACATTCCCGCTAAGAGGGTGATTGATCCGGATTGCCCGCCAGGTCCGCGAGCCGGTTGCAAGCTTGCGCAAGCACGCAAGTGGCATGGCTACCATGTGGGCAACCGCAGCCCAGGGGAGGGCCAATGAGCACGGAAACCGGCGGAACCGAACCCGCCACCGACGAGCGGCCGACCGACCCGGGGTCGCGCCCGGTGGAGTCGCTGACCGGCATAGCCCATCCGGGCCACGCCTTCGACCGGATCCTGGCCTGGGTGCCGCGCGCCCTGGCCAGCAAGGCGCACGTCCTGTTCCTGGTCGCGCTCGGGATCTACCTGGTCGTGCTGCCGCTGGTGCACATCCTCACTCCGAGCGCCACCGCCGAACTGATCGGCGGGAACTACACCAACGTCACCAGCGACGTGGGCGCGTGCATCGCGGCTGGCGGCACCCTGCACCTGGTGCGCACCAACCGCAGGCGCTCCCGCATGGAGGAGGAGCGGTTGCGCCTCGCCCAGGAGACGCACCGGCTGCTGCACTACGTCAACGCCGACCAGGCCCGCAGGCTCGGCCACGACGTGCCTGAGGCGGGCCAGGAGTAGGCACCCCGCTGGGAGCGCGGCGCCGGGTCGTCGCTCCTCTGCTGACCGATGCGGCTGGTCGCGCCGTTCTCCCGCACCTTCAGGGCGCTGCCGAACCCGCGGCGGACCTCGCCCGACCTGCCTCAGACCGGCCGCGGGGGAGCCGGGCCGCGGGCGCGGTCCCGGTTCAGCGGTCGATGTGGACGTTGGTCGACTTCACGCGGGCGGTGGCCTGGACTCCAACCTCAAGTCCGAGTTCCTCGACGGCCTCCCGGGTGAGCAGTGAGACCAGCCGGTGCGGTCCGGCCTGGATCTCCACCTGGGCGGCGACGTCACCGAGCTTGACCGCGGTGACGATGCCGGGAAAGGCGTTGCGGGCCGTGGTGTACGACGACTCCTCCTCGCCGCCGCCCGTGCTCTGTGCCAGCTCCACGGAGAACGCGGCCAGGTCCCGCCCGTCGACCAGACGGCGACCGGCCTCGTCGCGGTGCGTGCGGATACGGCCGCCGTCCGCCCAGCGGCGGGCGGTGTCCGGACTGACGCCGAGCAGCCGCGCCGCCTGGCCGATCGTGTAGGACTGCATGCGGCTCACGATAGTGGCCCTTTGTCCGGCGTTTGCGATGGGCTGCGGCCCTTGACGGCCGGTGCTGGCTAATGTGCGTACGTCAGACCTGGATGAACAGGGACATTCCATTCAAGGGTCCGAGGTGGTGTCTCATGAACCTGAGCCTGCGCAACCAGCTTCCCGGCACCGTCGTCTCGGTGGCCACCGGCGCGGCCATGGCCACGGTCAAGGCCCGGCTGGCCGGTGGTCAGCTGATCACCGCCGCGGTCACGCTGGAGGCGGTCAGGGACCTGGGGGTCGTCGAGGGCGCCGCGGTGCGCGCCCTGGTCAAGTCCACCGAGGTGGCGTTGGCCACCGCGCCGGTGGCCGGGCTCAGCATCCGCAACCAGATCCCCGGCACGGTCTCGGCGGTGACCACCGGCGAAGCCATGGCGACGGTCAAAGTGACCGTGGAGGGCGGGGAGTTGACCGCCGCCGTCACCAAGGACGCCGTCGACGAACTCCGGTTGGCCGCGGGTTCCCCGGTGGTCGCGCTGATCAAGGCAACGGAGATCGCCCTGGCCGCCGCCTGACGGATGCCGCGCCCGCCCGTCCGGCGCGGCTGGAACGAAGCCGACGGTGGCCGAGTGCTGGGTAAGTGGGCACGGTCCCATCGCGTTTGCGGGCTTGGGGGTCCAGCACCCGCAGATGAAAATGAAAACCGATTGCGATAAGCTTCGGTGTCATGTCCCGCCCCGAACCGCCCCCGACCGTCAGTAGCCGCACCCGCACCGCCGTCTACCAACTCTGCTACTGGACGCGCCGCCAACTGGCCACCCTCATCGACCGCTA
>JBAGJY010000014.1:0-200074 GCA_037034305.1 Streptomyces sp. PLK1-5 | reverse complement strand
GCGGCTTCGCCGCGCGGGGCGGGGGCTTCGCCACCCGCGGCCCCCTTTGGCGGGGGCGCGCCCCAGGAGGGCGGGGCAGTCCTTGTGGCGGGCGTGCGTCGTACCCGCGCGCGCCGCGCCCCCTAGTTGGGCCCCCGGAAGGCAGACGTGTGCCTTCGCTGGCTCCACCCGAAGGCAGCCGCGTGCCTTTCTGGCATCCTCCCGAAGGCAGCCGCATCCCTTTGGCGGGTGTGTTCGGGCCGGCTTGCCTTTGGTGGGCGTGCCCAGACCGGCTCACCCCGTGAGAAAACGCCCGTACTCATATACGGTGACAGGCTGCTCCTAAAGGAGTGGGCTCCCGGGGAGTGACACCGCTCCCGCTCGGAGTGTGAAGGAAGCAAGGCAAGAAGGGGGTCCGTGCGTGAGCGCGCAGGACGCGCAGGACGTGGCCGAGGACGCGGGCCACATCGCGCAGGAGACGGCCGGGGTCGCGGTCGTCGACCGGGAGCTGGCCGCTGAGCAGCGCCATCTCGACCGCGTCTACCGCCGCCTGGAGGAGAAGATCCACGAGGCGGAGTTCCTGGTCGACGACGCGGAGAAGCGCGGCCAGGTCGGTACCCCGGGCGCGCTGGCCGAGCGCGACGCACAGGTGTTCCAGGCGGGGATGCACCTCAACCGGCTCAACTCCGAGTTCGAGGACTTCCTCTTCGGCCGGATCGACCTGCTGCGCGGCAAGGACGGCAAGCGCGGCCCGGACGGCGCGTTCACCGCGACCGAGGTCGCCGAGGACGCGGTGCGCCCGGACAACACCGCCGACATCGCGGAGACCCTGCACATCGGCCGTATAGGGGTGCTGGACGCCGACTACTCGCCGCTGGTCATCGACTGGCGGGCGCCCGCCGCCGCGCCGTTCTACCGCTCCACCCCCAAGGACCCCGGCCGGGTGGTGCGCCGCCGGGTGATCCGCAGCAAGGGCCGCCGGGTGCTCGGTGTCGAGGACGACCTGATGCGCCCGGAGCTGGCCGCCCGGCTCGCGGGCGAGGACCTGGCCATCGTCGGCGACGGTGCGCTGATGGCCGCCCTGGGCCGAGCCCGCAGCCACACGATGCGCGACATCGTGGCGAGCATCCAGGCCGAGCAGGACATGGTGATCCGCGCGCCCGCCCCGGGCGTCACCGAGGTCACCGGTGGCCCCGGTACCGGCAAGACCGCGGTGGCGCTGCACCGGGCCGCGTACCTGCTCTACCAGGACCGGCGCCGGTACTCCGGCGGCATCCTGGTGGTCAGCCCGACGCCGCTGCTGGTCTCGTACACCGAGGGCGTGCTGCCCTCGCTCGGTGAGGAGGGGCAGGTCGCGATCCGCGCGGTCGGCTCGCTGGTCGACGGTGCCGAGGCGACCACCTACGACAGCCCGGCGGTGGCCCGGATCAAGGGCTCGTCGCGGATGCTCCCGGTGCTGCGCAGGGCCGCCCGGGGCGCGCTGGACCTCGGCGGCGAGGTGCCGGGCAGGCTGCGGGTGGTGGCGTTCGGCCGCAGGCTGGAGCTGGACGAGCCGGAGTTGGCCGACATCCGGCGCAGCGTGCTCGCCGGTACCGCGCCGCTGAACCTGATGCGCCCGCGCGCCCGCCGTCTGCTGCTGGACGCGCTGTGGGCGAAGTCCGGGCGCGGCACGCACCTGGCGGACCCGGAACTGATCGCCGAGGCCCGAGAGGGGTTCGACGAGGACGTGGCGAGCGAGGACGACTTCCTGGCGTTCCTCGAAGCCTGGTGGCCGGTGCTCACCCCGCGCCGGGTGCTGGCGGCCATGGCGGACGACAGGCGGCTGGGCCGCTGGGCGCGCCGCACGCTGAACCCGCGTGAGGTACGGCAGTTGGCCCGCTCGCTGACCCGCCTGGACGAGCACGGTCAGGGGCCGCTGAGCGTGCACGACGTGGCGCTGCTGGACGAACTGCGGGTGCTGCTGGGTGCCGCCCCGCGCCCGGTCCGGCCGCGCGAGGCGGACCCGCTGGACGAGCTGACCGGTCTGGACGAGGTGACCACCTACGCCGACCGCGCCTACGCCGCCCGCCGCACCCGCGCCGAACGGCTGGAACAGGAGCGCACCGAGTACGCGCACGTCATCGTGGACGAGGCGCAGGACCTGACGCCGATGCAGTGGCGGATGGTCGCCCGCCGGGGCACCAGCGCCACCTGGACGGTGGTCGGCGATCCGGCGCAGAGTTCGTGGAGCGACCCGGACGAGGCGGCGCGCGCCCGCGACGAGGCGCTGGGCGCCCGGGTCCGCCGCCGCTTCACGCTGACCGTCAACTACCGCAACCCGGCGGAGATCGCCGAACTGGCGGCGAAGGTGCTGCGGCTGGCGATGCCGGGCATGGCCTCGCCCAGCGCGGTCCGCTCGACGGGTGTGGTGCCGCGATTCGCCGTCGCCGACGGCGAGTTGGGCACGGCCGTACGGGATGCGGCGCGGCGGCTGCTGGCCGAGGTCGAGGGCACGGTCGGCGTGGTGGTGGCGATGGGCCGCCGGGACGAGGCGCGGCGGTGGCTGGCCGGGCTCGGGGACCGGGTGGTGCCGCTGGGCAGCCTGGAGGCCAAGGGCCTGGAGTACGACGCGACGGTGGTGGTCTCGCCCGCGGAGATCGCCGACGAGTCCCCGGCCGGGCTGCGGGTGCTGTACGTGGCGCTGACTCGGGCGACCCAGCAGCTCACGGTGGTCGCGGGGGAGCGGGACCAGCCGGACGAGGCCGGTGTGCCCGATCTGCTGCGGGACTGAGCGGGTCGGCCGAAGTCCGCTGCGGTTCGGCAGCGCCCTGAAGGGGCGCGGGGAACTGAGCGACCAGCCGCAACGGTGCCGCGGATGATCGACGGCACAGCGCCGCACTCCCGGCGGAACGCTCGGCGCGGATACGCCGAAGGGCGCCTCTCGGATCGAGGGGCGCCCTTCGCGTCAAGCCTGTGACACCGACCCGCCATGCTCGCCTCGCGGCAAGAGGTCGCTCGTAGCGACAATGGTTGGGCCCGGGGGCTTGGATCGAGCCGGTGCCGTAACCAGACTAACAAACGTTGCCGGTTGGCCATTCCTGTTGCGGGAACTGGCCGTGGGAGGCGGCCCGGACGGCGTACGGAGCCGGTCCGAAGGCCTCGCTGATATGTCGCACAGCGGAATTACGTTTCCGTGATGTGGGGCTGGTTACCGCCTACCCGTCAGTAGGTGCGACCATCGAGTGTCTCGTGCCCGACCCATGGACACGACACGGAAACTGCGGAGGAAAGTCGGCATGGCAACGGCGCCGAGCGTCTCTTACTCGATCACGGTCCGCCTGGAGGTCCCGGCGAGCGGGACCGCGGTCAGTCAGCTCACCACTGCGGTGGAGTCGTCCGGCGGGTCCGTGACCGGCCTGGACGTCACCGCGTCCGGTCACGAGAAACTCCGCATCGACGTGACCATCGCGGCCACGTCGACCGCGCACGCCGACCAGATAGTCGAGAAGCTGCGCGGCATCGAGGGTCTGGCCATCGGCAAGGTCTCCGACCGTACCTTCCTGATGCACCTCGGCGGCAAGATCGAGATGGCGTCCAAGCACCCCATCCGCAACCGTGACGACCTGTCGATGGTCTACACCCCGGGTGTCGCCCGGGTCTGCATGGCGATCGCCAACAACCCCGACGACGCACGCCGGTTGACCATCAAGCGCAACAGCGTCGCGGTCGTCACCGACGGTTCCGCGGTGCTCGGCCTGGGCAACATCGGCCCCAAGGCCGCGCTGCCGGTGATGGAGGGCAAGGCGGCCCTCTTCAAGCGCTTCGCGGGCATCGACGCCTGGCCGATCTGCCTGGACACCCAGGACACCGACGCCATCGTGGAGATCGTCAAGGCCATCGCCCCCGGCTTCGCGGGCATCAACCTGGAGGACATCTCCGCCCCGCGCTGCTTCGAGATCGAGGCGCGGCTGCGCGAGGCGCTGGACATCCCGGTCTTCCACGACGACCAGCACGGCACCGCGATCGTCGTGCTCGCCGCGCTGACCAACGCGCTGCGGGTGGTCGGCAAGAAGACCGAGGACATCCGGGTCGTCATGTCCGGCGCGGGCGCTGCCGGTACCGCAATCCTCAAGCTGCTGCTCGCGGCGGGCGTCCGGCACGCCGTCGTGGCCGACATCCACGGCGTGGTGCACAGCGGCCGAAGCGACCTGGTGGGCGCCGACCCCGAGTCCCCGCTGCGCTGGATCGCGGACAACACCAACCCGGAGAACGTCACCGGCACGCTCAAGGAGGCGGTGCGCGGCGCCGACGTGTTCATCGGCGTCTCCGCCCCCAACGTGCTGGACGGCACGGACGTGGCCGCGATGGCCGACGGCGCGATCGTCTTCGCGCTGGCCAACCCGGACCCGGAGGTCGATCCGGCGGTGGCCCGGGAGACCGCCGCGGTGGTCGCCACCGGCCGCAGCGACTTCCCCAACCAGATCAACAACGTGCTGGTCTTCCCGGGTGTCTTCCGCGGCCTGCTGGACGCCCAGTCGCGCACGGTGAACACCGAGATGATGCTGGCCGCCGCCCGGGCGCTGGCGGAGGTCGTCGGTGACGACCAGATCAACGCCAACTACATCATCCCCAGCGTCTTCAACGACAAGGTGGCCAGCGCGGTCGCGGAGGCGGTCCGCGAGGCCGCCAAGGCGCAGGGCGTGGCCGCGCCGCACTCGATGCCCAACGACGTCCAGTAGGCGGGCCCGCGCGTCGCTGCCGGTCGCGGCTGTGCAGCCCATAAGGTTGCCGCAGCCGCGGCCGGAGAATCCCTGCGCTGCGCTGTCAGCAGCGGACGGAGCGTCACCAAGCCACCACGGTGGCGCTTTTCGTGTGACTCTCGCGGGCGCCGGATTGGCTTTCCCGCCGCAGGTACGGGCAGGATGCGTACCCGGGCGAGAGGTTCTTGCGGCAGCCCCGGACCATTGTGTGTCCGAGGGGCTTGGCAGCATCGGCTTCAAACTCACGCCTTAATGGCAAGAAAAACACGGGAGTACGAATTATGAACCGCAGTGAGCTGGTGGCCGCAGTGGCTGACCGCGCCGAGGTGACCCGCAAGGACGCCGACGCTGTTCTGGCCGCTTTCGCCGAGACCGTCGGCGAGGTCGTCGCCAAGGGCGACGAGAAGGTCACCATCCCTGGCTTCCTGACCTTCGAGCGCACCCACCGTGCCGCTCGCACCGCGCGCAACCCGCAGACCGGCGACCCCATCGAGATCCCGGCCGGGTACACCGTGAAGGTCGCCGCGGGCTCCAAGCTCAAGGAAGCCGCGAAGGGCAAGTAAGACCCGCCCGACACCTTGACGGGCCGAAGCCCGTCCCCCCAAGGGCGGCCACCTCCGGGTGGCCGCCCTTACGCATGGGCGCGCGCGGTTCCCGGGCAAGCGTCCCCGGGCTGGCTTCCGGGGCCTGTGGAGGCCCCGCGAGGCCTCGCCAGCGGTCCGGTGGCCCCGCGGGGCCACCGGCGTTTCCCCAGGCCGCACACGGGGCGCAGCCGCGGCTGTCCCGCGGCCCGCCGAGCAAGCCGGAGGGGTGGGCGCGAAGCCCGCCGCGGGCGCGGCGGGGAAGATCCCGTCGCGCTCCGGTCAGACGTTGACGGCAGTGGGCAGCTCGACCTGCGCTCCCAGTGCCCGCAGCTTGTCCATGAAGTTCTCGTAGCCGCGGTTGATCAGGTCGATGCCGTGCACCCGCGACGTCCCCTCCGCCGCGAGCGCGGCGATGAGGTAGGAGAAACCGCCCCGCAGGTCAGGAATGACCAGATCCGCACCCTGCAGCTTCGTCGGCCCGGACACCACCGCGGAGTGCAGGAAGTTGCGCTGCCCGAAGCGGCACGGCGTACCGCCCAGGCACTCCCGGTACAGCTGGATGTGCGCGCCCATCTGGTTCAGCGCCGAGGTGAAGCCGAGGCGCGACTCGTACACCGTCTCGTGCACGATCGACAGCCCCGAGGCCTGCGTCAGCGCCACCACCAGCGGCTGCTGCCAGTCGGTCTGGAAACCCGGGTGCACGTCCGTCTCCAGCGCGATGGCGTTCAGCGCGCCGCCCGGGTGCCAGAACCGGATGCCCTCGTCGTCGATCTCGAACGCGCCGCCGACCTTGCGGTAGGTGTTGAGGAACGTCATCATCTCGCGCTGGCTGGCCCCGCGCACGTACACGTCGCCCTTGGTCGCCAGCGCCGCGCTGGCCCAGGACGCGGACTCCAGGCGGTCCGGCAGAGCACGGTGGTTGTAGCCACCCAGCGAGTCCACACCGGTGATCCGGATCGTCCGGTCGGTGTCCATGGAGATGATCGCGCCCATCTTCTGCAGGACGCAGATCAGGTCCTCGATCTCCGGCTCCACGGCCGCGTTCGACAACTCGGTGACGCCCTCCGCGAGCACCGCCGTCAGCAGCACCTGCTCGGTCGCGCCGACCGACGGGTACGGCAGCTGGATCTTGGTGCCGCGCAGTCGGTGCGGCGCCTCCAGGTACAGGCCCTCGGGCCGCTTGTCGATGGTCGCGCCGAACTGCCGCAGCACCTCGAAGTGGAAGTCGATCGGCCGCCCGCCGATGTCGCAGCCGCCGAGGCCCGGGATGAAGGCGTGGCCCAGCCGGTGCAGCAGCGGCCCGCAGAACAGGATCGGGATGCGCGAGGAGCCCGCGTGCGCGTCGATGTCCGCGACGTTCGCGCTCTCCACGTGCGAGGGGTCGAGCACCAGCTCACCGGGGCCCTCGCCGGGGCCCACGGTGACCCCGTGCAGCTGGAGCAGTCCGCGTACCACCCGTACGTCCCGAATGTCGGGAACGTTGCGCAGACGGCTCGGCCCGCTGCCGAGCAGGGCGGCCACCATGGCCTTGGGTACGAGGTTCTTCGCGCCGCGCACACGGATCTCGCCCTCAAGCGGGGTGCCGCCGTGGACAAGCAGGATGTCGTCGGTCATGGGGCTCGTTCCTGGAGATGTGGCAGGACGGGGGAGAGGCGATACGCCTGACGTCCGCACGAGGTGCGTGCGTACGTCGGTCCGCGCCCTACACGCAGCAACTCCCGACCGGTCGTCGGGGCGCGGCACCGGAAGAAATGGTAATGCGCTCAGCGACTACCCCCGTCAAGCCCGTGCACGCCTCGTTCCCCTTGTCACGGAGGTGCAGCACACAGCTCATCACGTTGTCACGTGCCGCCGGGGACACGAACCGGAATCGGCCACCCGAGCGCAGCGCGGCACCGGGCGGCGGGGGCGCGGAGCCCCGCGGCGCCGAATGATCCCGATGAGAACTGCCCACACCGGCTCCGGATGCGGGATCATGTTGGGCATGACGGAGGTGTCCTCGCTCACCGGTCGGCTCCTCGTGGCGACCCCGGCCCTGGCGGACCCGAACTTCGACCGGGCGGTGGTTCTCCTCCTCGACCACGACGAGGAGGGGACGCTCGGCGTCGTCCTCAACCGGCCGACCCCGGTGTGCGTCGGTGATGTGCTGGAGGCATGGGCGCAGCTGGCGGGCGCCCCGCAGGTGGTCTTCCAGGGCGGTCCGGTCTCGCTGGACTCGGCGCTCGGCCTGGCGGTGGTGCCCGGCGAGGCGCGGCAGGACGGCGAGGGCGAGCCGCTGGGCTGGCGGCGGGTGCACGGTGCGATCGGCCTGGTCGACCTGGAGGCGCCACCGGAACTGCTCGCCGCCGAACTGGGCTCGTTGCGGATCTTCGCCGGGTACTCCGGCTGGGGTCCCGGCCAGTTGGAGGACGAACTGGTGGAGGGCGCGTGGTACGTCGTGGAGTCCGAGCCGGGAGACGTCTCCTCGCCCGACCCCGAGCGGTTGTGGCGCTCCGTGCTGCGCCGTCAACGCAACGAGTTGGCGATGGTGGCCACCTACCCGGATGATCCCTCGCTCAATTAGACCGGTCGGCGGGTCGGTCAATTAGGCTAGTTCGACATGAGCACTCTTGAGCCCGAGCGCGGGGCGGGTACCGGGACCCTTGTCGAGCCGACGCCGCAGGTGTCGCACGGCGACGGCGACCACGAGCGCTTCGCCCACTACGTACAGAAGGACAAGATCATGGAGAGCGCGCTCTCCGGATCGCCGGTGGTCGCGCTGTGCGGCAAGGTCTGGGTCCCCGGCCGTGACCCCAAGAAGTACCCGGTCTGCCCGATGTGCAAGGAGATCTTCGAGTCGATGGAGATCGGCGGCGGAGACAAGGACAAGGGCGGCAAGTAAGGCCTACGGCCCCCGGCGCCTTCCACACATGGTCGTCACCCCGCGATGCCGGGGTGGCGGCCATGTTGCGCAGTGGGGGCGCCGATGCCTACGCCTGGCTGAGCGGTACCTCCGCCCACACTGTCTTGCCCGGGCCGCCTGGGCGGTCGGTGACGCCCCAGCGGGCGGCCAGTCGTGAGACGAGCAGGAGGCCGCGCCCCGATTCAGCGTCCGGCTCCGGCTCGACACGTGACGGGCGCCGTTCGGTACGGGTGTCGCTGACCTCCACGCGAATCGTCGTCGGGGCAGAGCTTTCGACAAGCCGTAGCCGGAAGTCCCTGCCGGGGACGTGACCGTGGCGCACCGCGTTGGCGGCGAGTTCGGCGGCGATGAGCGTGACCGTCGCGTTGGCGTACGACGCGTACGGGTGCCCCCATTCGTCGAGCCGGTGCGACACCAGCCGCCGTGCCAGGCGTGCACCGCGCGGGGTGGAGGTGAAGTTCATCGCGAACTGGTGCTTGTCCGGCGAGGTTTGGGCGGTGCGCACGGAGGGTGGAGTTTCGGCCGTCATGACCACGAGCGTGGTCCGCCGTGCGTAGCCTGACCAGCGAGACGCTGGGTACGGACGGTGGCTGTACGGGTACGTGGTGTGCGCTGTCGGTCTTGTGACCCGTACCAGGTGCGACGGACGATCGTTGGGTGCGCCGGAGGTGGCGGGATGGCGGAACGGGACGACGCGGGCGCGGGGTTCCTCAAGTGCTTCGGCAGGCAGATGAAGTTGTTCCGCGAGTTGGCCGGGCTCACCCAGGCGGAGCTGGCCAAGCGGCTCAACTACGGCGAGGACCAGGTGGCCTCGGTCGAACAGGGACGGCGCATCCCCAAGCCCGAGTTCATCGACCTGGTGGACGACGTGCTGAACGCGCACGGCGTCCTGAAGGCGATGAAGGACGAGGTCGCGCAGGTCCGCTATCCGGCGTTCTTCCGCGACGCGGCCCGGCTGGAGGCGGAGGCGGTTGAGTTGCATGTCTACGACACGCATGTGATCAACGGTCTCTTGCAGACGGAGGATTACGCGCGAGCTGTCTTCTCGATGCGTCGGCCCCTGCTGGACGAGGAGACGATCGAGCACCGGGTCACTGCGCGGATGGCCCGGCAAGAGATCTTCTCCCGATGGCCTGCTCCTTTGATGAGCTTTGTCTTCGAGGAAGCTGTACTACGACGCCCAACTGGTGGGCGCGCCGTGCGCCGGGGGCAGTTGGAGCAACTCCTCCTGTTTGGCCAGAAGCGGAACGTGGAGATTCAGGTCATGCCTGTCGATCGCGAGGACCATGCGGGACTGGCAGGCCCGTTCACGTTGATGGAGACTTCTGGGCATCAGAGGATCGCCTACGTGGAAGTGGCCAACGTGAGTCGCCTGCTTACCGAGCGAAAGATGGTGCGGGAGCTCGAAGCTCAGTATGGGATCATCCGGGCTCAGGCTCTCACGCCACGGGAGTCGATGACCTTCGTCGAGAAGTTGCTGGGAGAAGCATGAGCACCGGCGCGATAGACCAGTTGACCTGGTTCAAGAGCAGCTACAGCAGCGGCGAAGGCGGCCAGTGCATTGAAGTCGCCTTGGACTGGCGAAAGAGCAGCCACAGCAGCGGCGAGGGCGGCGAGTGTGTCGAGGTGGCCGCCTGCCCCGCCGCCGTTCACGTCCGTGACTCCAAGGACAAGTCCGGCCCCGCCCTCTCCTTCGCGCCCGAGGAGTGGGCGCACTTCGTGGAGTTCGCCGCGCGGCTCTGAGCGGCGGCCGCTACTCGGCCACCGCGTCCCGCAGCATCGCCTGCGCGTGGCGGGCCGCCTCGGACAGGGCGTGGCACAACTCGCAGTGCAGGACGGGCGATTGGTCACCGGCGGAGCACGTCACGGTGAGCCGTACTCCCGTGGCGAAGCAGCGGAAGCAGGTGTCGTTGCGGAGGCGGAAGAGGTCGATGCGGCGATCTTGCCGCATCGCGGGCCCCGTCCCGCCGCTTGCGTCGCCCGCACAGGTGATGTGTGGGTAAACCACTGGACTTCGTGGCGTGCGGATGAGACGGCCTTCAGCTCACAGGGGCCGTCGTCCAGACTGGTCGGTCATGGACCTCATCCCGGCCCCCACCCACGTCCACCCCGCCCCCGACGACACCCCCTTCACCCTTGACGGCTCGACGCGGATCGACGCCGCACCTGGTACCGAGGGCACCGCGCGGTGGCTGCGGGGCACCGTGGGCGCGGCCACCGGGCTGGACCTCGCGCCCGGCAAAGGCGATCCCGCCATCCGGCTGCGCACCGACGACGCGCTGGCCGCCGAGGCGTACCGGCTGACGGTGAACGCCGACGGGATCGGCATCACCGGCGGCGGCCCCGCCGGGGTCTTCTGGGGCGCCCAGACGCTGCGCCAACTCCTCGGGCCGGACGCCTTCCGCCGGGCACCGCTCCACAAAGCGTCGCCACAGGTGCCGTGCGTCGACGTCGAGGACGCGCCGCGGTTCGGCTGGCGCGGCTTCCTGCTCGACGTCGCGCGGCACTTCATGCCCAAGGACGTGGTGCTGCGCTACGTCGACCTGCTCGCGGCGCACAAACTCAACGTACTGCACCTGCACCTGACCGACGACCAGGGTTGGCGGATCGAGATCAGGCGCTATCCGCGACTGACCGAGGTCGGCGCGTGGCGCACCCGGACCAAGGTGGGCCTGCGGGAGTCGCCGCTGTGGGACGAGCGGCCGCACGGCGGCTACTACACCCAGGACGACATCCGCGAGATCGTCGCCTACGCCGCGGAGCGGCACATCACCGTCGTTCCGGAGATCGACATCCCCGGCCACTCGCAGGCCGCCATCGCCGCCTACCCGCGGCTCGGCAACCAGGACGTCATCGACACCACCACCCTTCCCGTGCTGACCAGTTGGGGCGTCAACCCCAACGTACTGGCCCCCACTGACAGCACCCTGCGGTTCTACGAGGACGTGCTGACCGAGGTGTTGGAGCTGTTCCCCTCCACGTTCGTGCACATCGGCGGGGACGAGTGCCCCAAGGACCAGTGGCGGGCGTCGAAGGCCGCCCAGGCCCGGATCGAGGAGCTGGGCCTGGCGGACGAGGACGAGTTGCAGAGTTGGTTCATCCGGCACTTCGACCGCTGGCTGGCGGATCGCGGACGCCGTCTCATCGGTTGGGACGAGATCCTGGAAGGGGGCCTGGCGCCCGGCGCGGCCGTCTCCTCGTGGCGCGGCTACGCGGGCGGGATCGCCGCCGCCCAGGCCGGACATGACGTCGTGATGTGCCCGGAGCAGCAGGTCTACCTGGACCACCGGCAGCACGGTGGCGCCGACGAACCGGTGCCCATCGGATACGTGCGCACCCTGGAGGACGTCTACCGGTTCGAGCCGGTACCGCCGCAACTCGACGGCGAGCGGGCCCGGCACGTCATCGGCACCCAGGCGAACCTGTGGACGGAGACCCTCGACTCGGTGCGCGCCGTTGACTACCTGGCCTTTCCCCGGCTGGCCGCCTTCGCCGAGGTGGCCTGGTCCCGGCTGCCCGCCCCGGAACTGCGCGACTACCAGGACTTCAGCGCCCGAATGGCGGCCCACTACCGGCGACTTGACGCACTCGGCGTCGAATACCGGCCGTCCACCGGGCCGCACCCCTGGCAGCGGCGCCCCGGCGTCATCGGACGCCCGATCGAAGGGGCGCCCCCAATCGTGTGAGCCGGGGCGCATCGTCTCGCGGTCGCGCGCCCGGTCCTGGCACCGTGGGGCGGCAGGCGAATCCGTACAACGCGCCTGAAGCGCGCCAAAGCCCAGGTAAGGGAGAGGTGATGGTCATCAGGACCATCGGTCCTCACGTGGACAGAACCACCCTTCATGGACCCTCGGGTTGATCGGCCCGGAACATGTGCCAGAGTTGCCGTGACCGGGCCCTCACCACGTACCGTACGGCGACGGGTCGGTATGGGCCGCGACAAGGCCGGATGGGCTGTGGACGCAGGGAGTACCGCCCGCGCCCTCAAGGCCGCGGGGGAGGAAGGGACGCTCCGTGAGCACGTACGCACGGCAGACGGGACGCACGGTGATGCTGCCTGCCTCGCTCGACGAGGCGGTGGCGGCGCTCGCCGACATGCCCACGGCCGTGCCGGTGGCGGGCGGCACCGATCTGATGGCCGCCGTCAACTCCGGCCTGCTGCGCCCCGCGGGACTCGTCGGCCTGGGCCGGATCAGTGAGATCCGCGGCTGGCAGTACGCCGACGGGCACGCCCTGCTCGGCGCCGGCCTCACCCACGCCCGCATGGGGCGCCCCGACTTCGCCGCGCTCATCCCCGCCCTGGCCGCCGCCGCCCGCGCCGCGGGCCCGCCGCAGATCCGCAACGCCGGGACGCTGGGCGGCAACATCGCCACCGCGGCGCCGACCGGCGACGCGCTGCCGGTGCTCGCCGCGCTGGAGGCCAGCGTCATCCTGGCCGGCCCGAGCGGCATCCGGGAGGTTCCGGTCAGCCATCTGCTGACCGGAATGGATCCGCTGCGCCCCGGTGAACTCCTGGCGTTCGTAAGGGCTCCGCTGCTGCACGCCCCGCAGGTCTTCCTGAAGGCCACCGCGCGCACCGGTCCGGGGCGGGCCATGGCGTCGGTCGCGCTGGTGCTCGACCCGGCGCGCCGCGGGGTGCGGTGCGCCGTCGGCGCGGTGGCGCCGGTGCCGCTGCGCCCGCTGGAGGCAGAGCGGTGGGTGGCCTCGCTGATCGACTGGGACGGCGAACGCACCCTGGACCCGCGGCTGTGCACCGCGTTCGGCGACTACGTGGCCATGGCCTGCATCCCGGACCCGGTGGGCGACCCGGCGGATCCGGCGGGCCAGGAAGCGGGCGCGCTGCCGCCCGCGGTCGAGCATCTGCGGCGTACGGTGGCCGCACTGGCCCGCCGGGCACTGGGGAGGGCACTTTCGTGAGCGACGACGGGACGACGGGTACGGGCATGAACGGACAGCCCGAACACGGCTTCGCACCGGGTGACGGTGTGTGGCAGCCGCTGGCCCCCGGCGGTGAGTACGACGCCGACGCGACCATGCACGTCTCGTTCGCCGACCGGTTCCACGACCTGGCGGCCACGCCGTCCGGCGTGGATCCGCTGGCCGCCCCCGGCCACGGCTACGTTCCGCCGCAGGACGCGGCCGGTTGGGGCGCGCCCACCGAGCCCACCGCGGCCACCGGTCCGACCGGATCCGGCGAGTGGCCGATGCCGTTCACGCCGGACGACGGCCAGGCCGCCGACCCGCCCGCCACCCAGCAGTGGACGATCCCGTTCTCGGACGACACCGGTGACGAGTCCGGCGAGTACCCGGTCGGGCAGGTGGTGGCCGCCCCGCGCGAGCCCGCGCACGTCCCGCCCGAGGAGTGGCCCGACCAGCCCGCACCGCACGAGACGCAAGCCGCCGCGGCCCAGACACCGGTGGACGCCCCGGCCGAGCCGCTCGTCGCGCCGCAGCCGGAGGCCGCGCCGCCCGCCGCCGAGGCCGACCCGCACAGCGAACACCCCCTCGCCTCCTACGTGCTGCGGGTCAACGGCGCCGACCGGCCGGTCACCGACGCCTGGCTCGGCGAGTCCCTGCTGTACGTGCTGCGCGAACGACTCGGTCTCGCCGGTGCCAAGGACGGCTGCGAGCAGGGCGAGTGCGGCGCGTGCTCGGTGCAGGTCGACGGACGGCTGGTCGCCTCCTGCCTGATGCCCGCCGCCACCGCAGCGGGCTGCGATGTGCGCACCGTCGAGGGCCTGGCCCAAGGCGGCCAACTCTCCGACGTACAGCAGGCGTTGGCCGACTGCGGCGCGGTGCAGTGCGGCTTCTGCGTGCCCGGGCTCGCGATGACGGTGCACGACCTGCTCGCGGGCAACCACCGGCCGACCGAACTGGAGACCCGGCAGGCGCTCAGCGGCAACCTGTGCCGCTGCTCGGGCTACCAGGGCGTGCTCGACGCCGTACGGCAGGTGGTCGCCGCCCGCGCCGCGGCGGACGAGGACGAGCAGTACCCGGACCCGGCGCCGCAGAACGTGACTCCGCTGATCCCGCACCAGGCCTCTGGCGCGGCGGACGACGGAGGCCTGGTATGACGACCGGCAGCGGCGGGACCGGCGGGACCGGCGAGATCGGAGACGAACGATGACTGCGGCGCGTGGCGCCTCTGTTGAGGGCGGTGGGCGACGGGACGGCACGGCCGGAGCCGACGCGGCGACCGCGATGCCCACCGTGGTCGTCGCGTCCACCGCCGTGGAGAGCCAGCACGGCCTCGGCGCCTCCCTGCTGCCCGCCGACGCGGCGGCCAAGACCCAGGGCGTCTTCCCGTACGCCGCCGACCTGTGGGCCGAGGGCCTGCTGTGGGCGGCGGTGCTGCGCTCCCCGCACCCGCACGCCCGCATCGTCTCGATCGACACCACGCACGCCGCCGAGATGCCCGGCGTGCGTGCCGTCATCACGCACGCGGACGTGCCGGGCGACGCCATGCACGGCCGCCGGGTGGCCGACCGCCCGGTCTTCGCGCACGACGTCATCCGCCACCACGGCGAGCCGATCGCCGCGGTGGCCGCCGACCACCCCGACACCGCGCGGCTGGCCGCCGCCGCGATCATCGTCGAGTACGAGCTGCTGGAACCGGTCACCGATCCCGAGAAGGCGTTCGCCGCACCGCCGTTGCACCCGGACGGCAATCTGATCCGGCACATTCCGCTGCGCTTCGGCGACCCCGAGGCGTCCGGCGAGGTGGTGGTCGAGGGCGTCTACCGGATCGGCCGCCAGGACCCGGCGCCGATCGGCGCGGAGGCCGGACTCGCCGTTCCGCGCCCGGACGGCGGGGTCGAGCTGTACGTGGCCTCCACCGACCCGCACGCCGACCGCGACATGGCCGCCGCCTGCTTCGGGCTTGAGACCGACCGGGTCAAGGTCGTGGTCACCGGGGTGCCAGGCGCGATGGCCGACCGCGAGGACCCCGGCTTCCAACTCCCGCTCGGACTGCTGGCGTTGCGGACCGGGCACCCGGTCAAGCTGGTGGCCACCCGGGAGGAGTCCTTCCTGGGGCACGCCCACCGGCATCCGGCGCTGCTGCGCTACCGGCACCACGCCGACGCCGAGGGCAGGCTGGTCAAGGTCGAGGCCCAGCTGCTGCTGGACGCGGGCGCCTACGCGGACGCCTCCTCCGACGCGCTGGCCGCGGCGGTGGCGTTCGCCGCCGGTCCCTACGTCGTCCCGCACGTCTTCGTCGAGGGCTGGGCGGTGCGCACCAACAACCCGCCGTCCGGCCATGTGCGCGGCGAGGGCGCGATGCAGGTGTGCGCCGCGTACGAGGGACAGATGGACAAGCTCGCCGCCAAGCTCGGCCTCGACCCGGTCGAACTGCGCATGCGCAACGTGCTGGCCACCGGCGATCTGCTGCCCACCGGCCAGACCGTGACCTGCCCGGCCCCGGTGGCCGAACTGCTGGGGGCGGTACGGGACGCGGAACTGCCGCCGCTGCCGTCCGCCGACGACGAGGCGGACTGGCTGCTGCCGGGCGGCCCGGAGGGCGCGGGCGAGCCGGGCGCGGTGCGCCGCGGGGTCGGTTACGCGCTGGGCATGGTGCACATGCTGGGCGCCGAGGGGCACGACGAGGTGTCCACGGCGACGGTGCGGGTGCGGGACGGCGTGGCGACCGTGATCTGCTCGGCGGTGGAGACCGGACAGGGCTTCGCCACCCTCGCCCGGCAGATCGTGCAGGAGGTCCTCGGGGTGGAGGAGGTGACGGTGCTGTCCGCCGACACCGACCAGCCGCCCGCCGGACCGTCCGCCCGCGGTCGGCACACCTGGGTGTCCGGCGGCGCGGTGGAGCGCGCCGCGAAGATGGTCCGCACCCAGCTGCTGCAACCGCTGGCCGCCAAGTTCGGGATGTCGGTGGAGCTGCTGACCATCGCCGACGGCAAGATCACCTCGTACGACGGGGTGCTCAGCACCACCGTCGCCGAGACGCTCCAGGGCAAGGAACTGTGGGCCACCGCACAGTGCCGTCCGCACCCCACCGAGAAGTTGGACGAGACCGGCCAGGGCGACGCCTTCGTCGGACTGGCCTTCGCGGCGATCCGGGCCGTGGTGGACGTCGACATCGAGCTGGGCACCGTCCGGGTGGTGGACATGGCCGTCGCCCAGGACGTGGGCCGGGTGCTCAACCCCCGGCAGGTCGCGGCCCGCATCGAGGCGGGGGTCACACAGGGCGTGGGCATGGCGCTCATGGAGGACCTGCGCACCGCGCGCGGTACGGTCAAGCGGCCCTCGCTCACCGGCTACGCGCTGCCCACCGCGCTGGACGCGCCGCCGGTGCGGATCGTGAAGCTGGTCGAGGAGCGGGACGTGGTGGCGCCCTTCGGGGCGAAGGCGGTGAGCGCGGTACCGGTGGTGGTCTCGCCCGCGGCGGTCGCGGCGGCGGTACGGGCGGCTACCGGCCGACCGGTGGGACGCCTGCCGATCCGCCCGCAGACGGCGGTGGCCCGGCAGGCCTGAGCGGCGGTCGCCCGGCAGGCCTGAGAGCGGCTGTCGGGCTTCGCCCGGTTTGCCCGCCGAAGTGGCGAAAAGCGTCACGGCCGGGATACGGAAGGTGACGCGAAGGCGCCCCGCGTGTGAGCCTCCGCATAGGGCGCAGGTCACTTACGAAGACGTGTAGTGGACGCATAAAGGCGCCGCAAAAGGGCCGCCACGGGCCGTGGCGGCCCTTTTCGTGTCCGCGGAACGCCCTCGTTTCCACTAGCGCGGATAGTAGGTCACACCTTTGCCAGCGGATTTTCCGGTCGCTAAGAATTGCCGAGCCGCAGGGCGCCGTGGGACATGAACGCGGCGCCTCTCGCCGAAAAGGCGAAGGGCGTCGCCCGGACTCTGTCACCGGACGGGCGACTGCGGCTCAGCGATCTGGAAGAGGAACTCACTCACCCATGCCCATGCCCGCCTTTCCCGCTCTCAACCGCATGACCCGGACGACCCTGACGCACCTCGACGGCCTGACCCGGAAGCACAAGCTCTCCGCGGCCGGTGTCGCCGTTGCCGGCGCCTCAGTCCTGGCCTTCACGGTCGCTCCGGGATCGGCGCACGCTGCCAACCTCAGCAACCCGGTGATGTCCGCCGCCATGGCGTTCGGCACGTCGGACTCCGGTTCCGCCCCGCAGCACCAGCAGCAGGCCAGCATCGCCCAGCAGGCCGCCGAGGCCGTCAAGGCGGTCAAGGACCACGCCTCGGCCCAGCACCAGAGCGCGCAGAACAAGGCCGCCGCGGTGCGCCACAGCGAGCCGCAGGCCGCGAACCGCTCGGAGTCCCGCCCGGCCGCCCCGGCGCAGGCCGCTCCGGCCCAGCCCGCCCCGGTCTCCTACCCGAACGACCTCGACGGGTGGATCCGGCAGGCGCTGGACATCATGCACAAGCACGGCATCCCGGGTACCTACGAGGGCATCAAGCGCAACATCATGCGCGAGTCCAGCGGTGACCCGAACGCCATCAACAACTGGGACATCAACGCCCGGAACGGCATACCCTCCAAGGGCCTGCTCCAGGTGATCGACCCGACGTTCAACACGTACCACGTCGCCGGAACCTCCCACAACATCTACGACCCGGTCGCCAACATCGTGGCCGCGTGCAACTACGCCGCGAACCGCTACGGTTCGATGGACAACGTGAACTCGGCTTACTGACGAGTCCCCTCGCGTCACACAAACGCGGCGCCGACAGTGAATTCACTGCCGGCGCCGCGTTCTTGCATTTCCGGTTTCACCGGGGACAACCCCCGGACCCGCAGCCACAATTCGTGGAGGCCGTGGCGGGAATCGAACCGGCGTGCTGCGGTATTGCGGGGGATAACCCCCGCACCCCCAGCCGGGACACGTGGAGGCCGTGACCGGAATCGAACCGGCGTGCTGCGGTATTGCGGGGGATAACCCCCGCACCCCCAGCCGGGACACGTGGAGGCCGTGACCGGAATCGAACCGGCGTAACTCGCTTTGCAGGCGAGTCCCTCAACCACTCGGGCACACGGCCGTGTTGACGTATCGACCATAGGCCGCCGCCCCGGGACGGGGTCAACGGTTGGGCGCGGGCCGCAACGTGACCGCCACACCGCGTTCACGAACCGGCGGGCCTACGGCCATCGGCCGACGAGAAACCCGACTCCGGCCAGACGCCGCCCGGCCCCCGGCGGCCTACGCTGCCGCCATGACCGCGCTGAACGAGCCCCTCAACGGGCAAGACGCACCGCCCATATCGGGCGCCGACGGCCGGGTGGAGACGGTGCTGAGCCGTCGCTACCGCGCGTTGACGCTGGGGATCGTCTCGGTCGTGCTGCTGGTCGCCTTCGAGGCGACCGCCGTCGGCACCGCGATGCCGGTGGCCGCCCGCGATCTGCACGGGCTGTCGCTGTACGGCTTCGGGTTCTCCGGTTACTTCACCACCAGCCTGTTCGCCATGGTGGTCTGCGGCCAGTGGTGCGACCGGTCAGGACCGCTTGCGCCGCTCGGCTGCGGCATCGCCTGCTTCGCGGGCGGACTGGTGGTGTCCGGCACCGCGCGGGCCATGTGGCCGTTCGTCGCGGGCCGGGCCGTCCAGGGCGTCGGCGGCGGGCTGCTGATCGTCGCGCTCTACGTGGTGGTCAGCCGTGCCTACCCGGAGCTGCTGCGGCCCTCGGTGCTGGCCGCGTTCGCCGCGGCCTGGGTGGTGCCGTCCATCGTCGGACCGCTGGTCTCCGGCGCGGTGACCGAACAACTGGGCTGGCGCTGGGTGTTCCTCGGCATCCCGGTCCTGGTGGCGCTGCCGGTCTCGGTGGCGTTGCCCGCGCTGCGCCGGGCGGCGGTCGGGCGGCACCCGGACGACACCGCCGCCGCGCCGCGCGACCGGCGCCGGATCCCGCTGGCGCTGGGCGTCTCGGCGGGCGCGGCGCTGCTCCAGTACGCGGGTCAGGACGTGCACAACTGGTGGTCGCTGCTGCCCGCGGTCGCGGGGGCGGCGCTGCTGGCGCCGTCGGCGGTACGGCTGCTGCCGCCGGGGACGTTCCGGGCCGGGCGCGGGCTGCCGTCGGTGGTGCTGCTGCGCGGTGTCGCGGCCGGGTCGTTCCTGGCCGCCGAGAGCTTCGTTCCGCTGATGCTGGTGACCCGGCGCCAGCTCTCCCCGACGCTGGCCGGTCTCTCGCTCGCCAGCGGCGGCCTGACCTGGGCGCTGGGCAGCTATGTGCAGTCCCGGCCGCGCCTGGAGCCGTACCGCGACCGGTTGGTGCGGGCCGGGATGGGCCTGGTGGCCACGGCGGTGGTCGGCGCCGCGCTGGCGCTGGTGCCGGTGGTTCCGGCGTGGATCGTGGCGGTCGCCTGGTGCGTCGGCGGGCTCGGCATGGGCCTGGTGGTCGCCTCGATGAGCGTGCTGCTGCTGAGGTACTCGCCGCCACGGGAGGCGGGCGCCAACTCGGCGGCGCTCCAGGTGTGCGACGCGCTGTCCAACGTGGTGCTGGTGGCCGCCGGGGGAGTGCTGTTCGCCGCGCTCGGCGGCGGTACGGTCACCGCCAGCGGTGACCCGGCGGCGGGCGCCCACGCTCATCCGGCGGCCTTCGCCGCGGTGTTCTGTCTGGCGGCGGCGGTCGCGCTGGCCGGTGTCGGGGTGGCGGGCAGGCTGCGGCCGGAGCGGTAACGGCCGTACGCGGTACGGAACTTGGGCCCGGATGCGGCGACCGGGCGCCGTCGGCGGGATGCGGCACGGCGTGCTGTGAGCTGCGTCGCACCCCCGCGTGGACCCGCCCCGTCCGGCGCGGGGCGGCGAGCGGGCGCCGGTAAGCTGTCACGGTTTTCGTATCCGACCGACGTGACCGACAGATCCGACGGACCCGCCCGGAGACCGTGACTACCACCGCCTCGCACCACCTCTCGCCCGCCTTCCCCGGCCGTGCCCCGTGGGGTACGGCCGGGAAGCTGCGTGCCTGGCAGCAGGCCGCACTCGACACGTACATCCAGTCCCAGCCGCGCGACTTCCTCGCCGTGGCGACGCCGGGCGCGGGCAAGACCACGTTCGCGCTGACCCTCGCCTCGTACCTGCTGCACAACCACGTGGTGCAGCAGGTCACGGTGGTCGCGCCCACCGAGCACCTGAAGAAGCAGTGGGCCGAGGCGGCGGCGCGGATAGGCATCAAGCTCGACCCCGACTACAGCGCGGGCCCGGTGTCGAAGGAGTACCACGGCGTCGCGGTGACCTACGCGGGCGTCGGGGTGCGCCCGATGCTGCACCGCAACCGCTGCGAGCAGCGCAAGACGCTGGTCATCCTGGACGAGATCCACCACGCCGGAGACACCAAGTCCTGGGGCGAGGCGTGCTTCGAGGCGTTCGAACCGGCCGCCCGGCGGCTGGCCCTGACCGGTACCCCGTTCCGTTCCGACACCAACCCGATCCCGTTCGTCGCCTACGCCGAGGGCGCGGACGGCATCCGCCGCTCGGTGGCCGACTACACGTACGGATACGGCAACGCGCTCGCCGACGGTGTGGTGCGGCCGGTCATCTTCCTCTCCTACAGCGGCAACATGCGCTGGCGCACCAAGGCGGGCGACGAGATCGCCGCCCGGCTCGGCGACCCGATGACCAAGGACGCCATCGGCCAGGCCTGGCGCACCGCGCTGTCGCCGACCGGTGAGTGGATCCCCAACGTGCTGCGAGCCGCGGACCTGCGGCTGACCGAGGTCAGGAAGAGCATTCCGGACGCGGGCGGTCTGGTGATCGCCTCCGACCAGGACGCGGCCCGCGCCTACGCCAAGCTGATCCGGGAGATCACCGGGACCAAGGCGACGGTGGTGCTGTCGGACGACGCGGGCGCGTCCAAGAAGATCGACGAGTTCAGCGGGTCCGACGAGCGGTGGATGGTCGCGGTCCGGATGGTCTCCGAGGGCGTGGACGTACCGCGGCTCGCGGTGGGCGTCTACGCGACGACGATCTCGACGCCGCTGTTCTTCGCGCAGGCGGTCGGGCGCTTCGTACGGTCCCGGCGGCGCGGCGAGACGGCGTCGGTCTTCCTGCCCACCATTCCGATGCTGCTCGGCTTCGCCAACGAGATGGAGGTCGAGCGCGACCACGTGCTCGACAAGCCGAAGAAGTCCGGCGAGGACGACATCTACGCGGAGGAGGACAAGCTCCTCGCGGAGGCGGAGAAGGGGAAGGACGAGGTCACCGAGGACCAACTCCCCTTCGAGGCGCTGGAGTCGGACGCGGTCTTCGACCGGGTGCTGTACGACGGCGCCGAGTTCGGCATGCAGGCGCACCCCGGCAGCGAGGAGGAGCAGGACTACCTGGGCATTCCCGGGCTGCTCGAACCGGACCAGGTGCAGTTGCTGTTGCAGCGGCGGCAGGCCCGGCAGATCGCGCACAGCCGGAAGAAGCCGGACGACGAGGCGGACCTGGTCGAACTCCCGGCGGAGCGGCGGCCGGTGGTCAGCCACAAGGAACTGCTGGAGCTGCGCAAGCGGCTCAACACCATGGTCTCCGCCTACAACCACCAGAGCGGCAAGCCGCACGGCGTGATCCACAACGAACTCCGCCGCGCCTGCGGTGGTCCCCCGAGCGCGGAGGCGACGGCGGGCCAGATCAAGGAACGCATCAAGAAGGTTCAGGAGTGGGCTACGCGCCTGCGCTGAACGCTCGCGCTGAGCGGTGGGGGTAAAAGGCCTTTCCCCGGGGGCTGCGCCCCGGGCCCCGCTCGGGGCTGTGCCCCCGGCCCCGCTCGGGGCTGCGCCCCCCGGTTGGGCTGTGCCTCCCGGCCCCCCGTAGGGGCTTGTGCGCTTCGGGGTGAGGGGGCGGTCTGCCGTCGGTCGCCTGCGGCGTTGTTGTGGCTGGTCGCGCAGTTTCTCGCGCCCCTTCGGGACCGCGGCGGACTTCGTCCGGTCTGCTGGGTTTGGGGGCGCGGCCCCCAAGAGTGGGTAAAGGTCTGTGACCGGATTGTGGACGGACACTTCCGCTGAGCGGGACAGTACGGCTACTGTCCCGCTCACGCACGCGCCGTGGCAACGCCGCCGCGGAGCGCAGCCGGGTTCCACGCGACCGGCGGCCTCTGCGCGCGCTGCCGCGCTGTCGGCAGTGTTTCCGCCGCGCCGGGCCGCCACTCACCTGAGGAGGGGGCGTCGTGACCGCGGAGACCTCACAGACGCTCGACCGGGGACTGCGGGTCCTCAAACTGCTGGCCGACACCGACCACGGGCTCACCGTCACCGAGCTCGCGGCGAAACTCGGCGTCAACCGCACCGTGGTGTACCGGCTGCTCGCCACCCTGGAACAGCACGCCCTGGTGCGCCGCGACCTGGGCGGCCGGGCCAGGGTCGGGCTGGGCGTGCTGCGGCTGGCGCACCAGGTGCATCCGCTGCTGCGCGAGGCCGCGCTGCCCGCGCTGCGCTCGCTCGCCGAGGAGATAGGCGCCACCGCGCACCTGACGCTGGTCGACGGCAACGAGGCGCTGGCCGTCGCCGTGGTGGAGCCGAGCTGGACCGACTACCACGTGGCGTATCGCACCGGCTTCCGCCACCCGCTGGACCGTGGAGCCGCGGGCAAGGCGATCCTGGAGGGCCGCCTGCGCAACGCCGCGCGCCGCACGGTGCCCGCACCCGCCTGCGCCGGTGCCCCGGCGCCCCAGCCGGAGCACGGCGGCGAGCCCGGCTACGTCCTCACCCACAGCGAGCTGGAGGCGGGCGCCAGCGGCGCCGCCGCGCCGCTGCTCGGCGTCACCGGCATCGAGGGCAGCGTCGGCGTGGTGATGCTCGCGGAGTCCGTACCGGAACGGGTCGGCCAGCGCGTGATGGCCGCGGCGCGGGAGGTCTCCGAGGCGCTGCGGTAACGGCTGGGGAACCAGAGACGGCGGGAGACCGCGGAAGTGCTGTAATGCCAGTGTGTCTTCTCGCGCCAAGATCCTCGCCGTCTGCTCCGCCGTCGTCGTCGCACTGCTCGCGGTGGCCCTGTTCGCCCCGCTGCCGATCACGATCGCCTATCCGGGCATGACCGCGAACGTCCTGGGCGCGAACAACGGACAGTCGGTGATCACCGTCTCCGGCACCAGGACCCGTCCCACCAGCGGTCAGCTGCGGATGGTCACCATCGTCGCCACCGGGCCCGACGCGGACGTGCGCTTCGCCGACGTGTGGAAGGCGTGGTGGTCCAGGAGCGAGGCGGCGATGCCGCGCAGCGCCGTCTACCCCGGCGGTGGCAGCGTCCAGCAGGTCACCCAGCAGAACCTCAACGAGATGAAGCAGTCCCAGCAGGCGGCCACCGCCGCCGCCCTCAAGCACATGGGACTGTCGCCCTCACAGGTGAAGGTGGACCTCAAGCTCGCGGACGTCGGCGGCCCCAGCGCCGGGCTGATGTTCACGCTCGGCATCATCGACCGCGTCCAGGGCGACGGAAAGGGCAACGACCTCACCGGCGGCCGGACCATCGCCGGAACCGGAACCATCGACCAGAACGGCGCGGTCGGCGCGGTCGGCGGCGTCCCGCTGAAGGAGCAGGCCGCCAAGCGGGACGGCGCCACCGTCTTCCTCACCCCCAGGGACGAGTGCACCGACGCCAGGGCGGAACTGCCCTCGGGCCTGAGGCTGATCCCGGTCAACACCCTGGACGACGCGCTCGGCTCGCTGGCGGCGCTGCGCACCGGCGGTCCGCTGCCGAGCTGCTGACCGCCAACGGGCCCGCGTTCAACCGGACTTGACGAAGCCCTCGCGTACCAGCCAGTCCTTGGCGACCTCGCGCGGGTCCTGGCCGCCCACGTCCACCTTGGCGTTGAGCTGCTGCTGGTTGTCGGTGGTGAGCTTGGCCGTGATGGGTTCGAGCACGGCGGCGATCGCCGGGTGGGCGCGCAGCGAACGGCTGTTGATCTCCGGGGCCGCGTTGTAGTTGGGGAAGAAGTGCTGGTCGTCCGCGAGCACCCGAAGGTGCCTGGCGGGTATCCGGCCGTCGGTGGTGAACACCTCGCCCAGTGCGCAGGAGGTGCCCTGGGAGACCTGGGTGTAGACGATCCCGCTGTCCATGATCCGGATGTTCCGGACCGGGATGCGCATGCCGTACGCCTTCTGCATGCCGGGCAGGCCGTCGTCGCGCACGTCGAACTCGTTCTCCACGCACAGCGTGACCGCGCCGGGGGCCGACCGGGACAGCGCGGCCACGTCGGAGAGCGTGGAGTAGCCGTAGCGCCGCTGGTTGGCCTGGTTCGACGCCAGCGCGTAGGTGTTGTTGAGGGTGGCGGGTGGCAGCCAGGTCAGCCCGTTGCGGGCGTCCTGGTCGCGTACCGCCCGCCACTGGGCGTGCGGGTCGGGGATGGGTCTGGTGTGGCCTAGGTAGGTGATCCAGGCGGTGCCGGTGTACTCGTACATCGCGTCCGCCGTGCCGCTGAGCACCGCCTGGCGGGCGCCGACCGAGCCCTGGACGTTGGTCCTGTCGATGACCGTGGCGCCCGCCGCCTTCAGCGCCAGCCCCATCATCTCGCCGAGGATGACCTGTTCGCTGAAGTTCTTGGAGGTGACCGTCAGCGTCACGCCCTTGAGCGGCTGGCCCTGACCGATCGAGCCGGGCCGCACCGGATCGGCGATGGCCTGGCCGCTCTTGAGCCCGCAGCCGCACAGCGCGGCGGCGCCGCACAGGGCGAGGGCCGCGCCGAGCGCCACCGCGCGTACCGCGGTCACCGACGCAGGAAGCCCTGGTCGATCAGCCATGACTTCGCCACCTCCCGCGGGTCCCTGCCCGCCACGTCGACCTCGGCGGCCAGTCGGCGCGCCTGCTCGGTGGTGAGCTTCGCGGTCACCGGGCCGAGCAGCCCGGCGAGTTGGGGATAGCGCCGCAGCGTCCTGCCGTAGACGACCGGGGCCGCGTTGTAGTCGGGGAAGAAGTGCCGGTCGTCGGTGAGCACGGTGAGCCGGTCCGCCTCGATCCGGCCGTCGGTGGCGTACACGTCGCCGACCAGGCAGGGACGGCCCGCCGCGATCTGGGTGTAGATCAGCCCCGCGTCCATCGTCATGATCCGCGACTTGGGCACCGAGACGCCGTACGCCCGCAGCACACCGGGCAGCCCGTCGTCGCGCACCGCGAACTCGTTGTCCGCGCAGATGGTCAGCGCCGACGGTGAACGCCGGGCCAGCGCCGCCAGGTCGGAGAGCGTGCGCAGCCCGTAGCGTGCGGCGTTGTCCCGGTTGACGGCGAACGCGTAGGTGTTGTTGAGCCGGGCCATGGGCAGCCAGGCCAGGCCGTTGCGGGCGTCCTGGTCGCGTACCGCCCGCCACTGGGCGTGCGGGTCGGGGATGGGTCTGGTGTGGCCGAGGTAGGTGATCCAGGCGGTGCCGGTGTAGTCGTACATCGCGTCCGCCGCGCCGCTGAGCATCGACTGGCGGGCGCCGACCGAACCGCTGATGCCGGTGCGGTCCCGTACCGTGGCGCCCGCGGCCTTGAGCACCAGGCCGGTGATCTGGCCCAGGACGCGCTGCTCGGTGTCCTGCTTGGAGGCGATCGTCAACCGGGCGCCGGACAGCGGCTTTCCGGCGCCGACGGACCCCGGCCGCACGGTGTCCGCGATGTCCGATCCGCTGTGCAGCCCGCACCCGGTCAGCGCCCCCAGCAGGGCGAGTACGGCGCACAGCGGACGGCTCACCCTGCCTCCAGCCCGTGCGGGGTCATCCGCAGCTCGGCCAGCGACGCCAGCCAGTCCACCAGCAGCGCCAGCGCCACCGCCAGCACCGAGCCGACGATCAGCACCCGGGTGCGCTGGGTGACGATGCCGTTGGTGATGATCGTGCCCAGCCCGCCGCCGCTGACGAACCCGGCGAGCGTGCCGGTGCCCACGTTGAGCACCAGCGCGTTGCGCACCCCGGCGAGGATCAGCGGTACCGCCAGCGGCAGTTCGACCTTGCGCAGCACGCCCCAGCCGGACATGCCGATGCCGCGCGCCGCGTCCACCAGGCCCGGGTCGATGGCCCGCAGCCCGGCCATGGTGTTGCTGAGCACCGGCAGCACCGCGTACGCCACCATGCCGACCAGCGCGGTGTGCGCCCCGATGCCCAGCCAGAAGGTGAGCAGCGCCAGCAGGCCGATGGACGGGATGGACTGGCCGAGGCTGGCGACCGCGGTGGCCAACGGGGCGGCGGCGCGCAGCCGTTGCCGGGTGAGCGCGATGCCCAGCGGGATGGCGATCACCAACACGAAGAAGGTGGAGTAGACGACCAGCTTGACCTGCTGCCACAGCGCCTGGCGGACCGCGCCGCCGCTCAGCGAGTTGCGTTCGATGGGGTCCAGCGGGACGTTGCTGATCCACAGGTAGGTGGCGGCCAGCGCGAGGGCGACCACGACCGGGGTGAGCACCAGCCGCCTGGTCGACACCTTGCGGCCGGGGGTGCTGGGCAGCATCGAGACGACCGGCTGCTCCGGCTCGCCGCCCGGGTCCTGCCGCTCGGCCAGCCGCTCCTGCTTCTCCGGGCCGCCGGTCACGGCCGCTCACTCCCGGCGAAGCCGCTCTCCAGCCGCTGCTGGGTCTGGTGGGCGCGCGCCTCCTCCAGGTCGTGGCGGTGCTCCAGGGCGGCCATCCGGTCGGCCTCCAGCAGCTCGTGCACCGAGTTCAGCAGCGTCTGCATGTCGACCACGCCCATGTACTCGCCGCGCCGCCCGGTGACCGGCACCCGGCCCGCGCTGTCGGTGAGCACCGCCTCCAGCGCGTCCCGCAGCGTGGCGTCCCGGGTGACGTGATGGCTGACCAGCGTGCCCGCCCTGGCCAGCGAGCCCTTGGCGCGCATCAGGTCGCCGCGCCGCAGCCACTTGTACGGGCGCTGCCGCCGGTCGAGCAGCAGCAGTTCGTTGCCGCCGCGCTCGCGCAGCTTGCCGAAGATCTCCTGCAGCGGGTCGTCCATGGTGACGGTGGGTACGTCCTCGATCGTCACATCGCGCACCCGGGTCAGGTTGAGCCGCTTGAGCGCGGCGCCCGCGCCGACGAAGCCGGAGACGAAGTCGTCGGACGGGTTGGTGAGGATCGCCTCCGGGGTGTCGAACTGGGCGATGTGCGACTGCTCGCGCAGGACCGCGATGCGGTCGCCGAGCTTGATCGCCTCGTCGAAGTCATGGGTGACGAAGACGATCGTCTTGTGCAACTCGTGCTGCAGCCGGATCAGTTCGTCCTGGAGGTGGTCGCGGGTGATCGGGTCGACGGCCCCGAACGGCTCGTCCATCAGCAGCACCGGCGGATCGGCGGCCAGCGCCCTGGCGACCCCGACGCGCTGCTGCTGGCCGCCGGAGAGCTGGCGCGGATAGCGGTGGTGGAACTCGCGCGGATCGAGTCCGACCAGGTCCAGCATCTCCTCGACCCGCTCCCTGATCCGTCCCTTCGACCAGCCGATCATCTTCGGCACCTGCGCGATGTTCTCCGCGACGGTCATGTGCGGGAAGAGGCCGGAGGACTGGATGGCGTAGCCGATCCGGCGGCGCAGCCGCACCGGGTCGATGTCGGTGACGTCCTCGCCGTCGATCCTGATCCGCCCGGAGCTGGGCTCGATCAGCCGGTTGATCATCCGCAGCGTGGTGGACTTGCCACAGCCGGACGGGCCGACCAGGATCACCGTCTCGCCCGCGGATATCTCCATGTTGACGCCGTCCACCGCGGGCAGCTGGCTGCCCGGGTAGTGCTTGGTGAGGTCGTCCAGCTCTATCGTCGCGCCGGTCACGGCTCGCTGGCGGTCAGCCACGGATCCCCCTTGATGTGGTCAGCCGTCCGATCAGCGCCAGGGCGAAGTCGAACAGCAGGGCCAGTACGACGATGCCGAGCGTCCCGGCCAGCACCCGGTTGAGCGCGTTGGCGCTGCCCAGGCCGGAGATGCCGTTGAAGATCTCGTTGCCCAGGCCGGGGCCCGAGGCGTAGGCGGCGACGGCGGCGATGCCCATGAGCATCTGGGTGGCCACCCGGATTCCGGTGAGGATGGACGGCCAGGCCAGTGGCAGTTCGACCTTGAGGATCTGGGCGGCCCGGTTCATCCCGATGCCCTTCGCCGCGTCCACCAGCGTGGGGTCGACACCGCGCAGGCCCACGATGGCGTTGCGCACGATGGGCAGCAGCGCGTACAGCACCAGTGCCGTCACGGTGGGCGGCACGCCCAGGCCCAGCAGCGGGATCAGCAGGCCGAGCAGGGCGTACGACGGCACGGTCATGATCGTCACGGTGGTGGCGACGGCCAGCCGTCCGGCCCGGTCGTTGCGGTACGTCAGTACGCCGACGGCGATGCCGACCACGGAGGCGACCACGATGCACTGGAACACCGCGCTGGCGTGCTGGTAGGTGTCGGTCAGCAGCTGCTGGCGCCGGTCGCTGACGAAGCTCCAGAAGTCCACGTCGGCCTCCCGACGAATCACCGTACTGACGGCCGCACTGGGGCGTCTACCAGGCGTCTACGTCCCGTCTCGCACTGTTCCGTCCTGCGATGCCTGCTCCACCAGCGGGATGATCCGGTACGGAACCGGATTTTCCATGACGATCGCCGTGGAAGCCCGCACGATGCCATCAAAGCCTACGACCCGGTCGATCACACGTTGGAGGTCGGCGTTCGAGCGGGCCACCAGGCGGCACAGCATGTCCCCGTGCCCGGTGGTGGTGTGCAGTTCCAGCACCTCCGGCACGGTCGCCAAGTGCGCCCGTACGGCCGGGCCTTGGCCCTGCTTGATCTCCAGCGTGGCGAAGGCGGTGACCGGATAGCCGAGCGCCGCCGGATCCACCTGGGGGCCGAAGCCCCGGATCACCCCTTTGGCCCGCATGCGGTCGAGCCGGGCCTGGACCGTGCCGCGCGCCACCCCGAGCCGCCGGGACGCCTCCAGCACCCCTATCCTCGGCTCCCGCTCCAGCAGCTTGATCAGCCGCCCGTCGAGCGGATCGATGCCCATAACGCCTCCTCGATGGTCATCATGCACAGATTGACCGGTGGGGTCCGGGCTACGCTGTACACACTGTCCAGTGATTTCGCAAACTATTGCGCACTCTGGAGTGGTGGCGCGAGAGTTTCGCCATGACTGAGACCCAGGACAGGACCAAGGACGCATTCCCGGTCAAGGGCATGGACGCCGTCGTCTTCGCGGTCGGCAACGCCAAGCAGGCCGCGCACTACTACTCCACCGCCTTCGGGATGAGGCTCGTCGCCTACTCGGGCCCGGAGAACGGCAGCCGTGAGACCGCCAGTTACGTCCTGGAGTCCGGCGGCGCCCGATTCGTGTTCACCTCCGTCATCAAGGCGGAGACCGACCGTGGCCACTTCCTCGCCGCTCACGTCGCCGAGCACGGCGACGGCGTGGTGGACCTGGCCATCGAGGTGCCGGACGCCCGCGCAGCGTACGAGCACGCCGTCGCGCAGGGCGCCACCGGCCTGGAGGAGCCGTACGAGCTGAAGGACGAGCACGGCACGGTGGTGCTCGCCGCCATCGCCACCTACGGCAAGACCCGGCACACCCTTGTCGAGCGCACCGGCTACGACGGCCCCTACCTGCCTGGTTTCGTGGGCGCCAAGCCGATAGTCGAGCCCGGCCCCCGCCGCTTCCAGGCCATCGACCACTGCGTCGGCAACGTCGAGCTGGGCAGGATGGACGAGTGGGTGGCCTTCTACAACAAGGTCATGGGCTTCACCAACATGAAGGAGTTCGTCGGCGACGACATCGCCACCGAGTACTCGGCGCTGATGTCCAAGGTGGTCGCCGACGGCACCCGCAAGGTGAAGTTCCCGCTCAACGAGCCCGCCATCGCCAAGAAGAAGTCCCAGATCGACGAGTACCTGGAGTTCTACGGCGGCCCCGGCGTGCAGCACATCGCGCTGGCCACCAACGACATCGTCGCCACGGTGCGGGCGATGCGGGCGGCCGGTGTCGAGTTCCTCGACACGCCCGACTCCTACTACGACACCCTCGGCGAGTGGGTCGGCGAGACCCGGGTACCCATCGACACCCTGCGCGAGCTGAAGATCCTGGCGGACCGCGACGAGGACGGCTACCTGCTGCAGATCTTCACCAAGCCGGTGCAGGACCGGCCGACGGTCTTCTTCGAGATGATCGAGCGGCACGGCTCCATGGGCTTCGGTAAGGGCAACTTCAAGGCCCTCTTCGAGGCGATCGAGCGCGAGCAGGAGCGCCGCGGCAACCTGTGACCCGGATCCGCCCCGGCCCTGGGGGCCGGGGCGCAGCCCCGAGGGGATCCGGGGTAAGCGCGGGAGCGCTCCGCTGAGTGTGGCGACGTCCTGTCGCTCGTCCGCGGCACTGTTGTGGTTGGTCGCGCAGTTCCTCGCGCCCCTTTCGGGGCGTTGAGGAGTCGCGGCGGGCTCGCTCGTGTGCGGCACTGTTGTGGTTGGTCGCGCAGTTCCTCGCGCCCCTTTCGGGGCGTTGAGGAGTCGCGGCGGGTTCGCTCGTGTGCGGCACTGTTGTGGTTGGTCGCGCAGTTCCTCGCGCCCCTTTCAGGGCGCTGACGAGCCGCAGTGGACTTCGCCCGACCTGCCCGCCCCTGGAGCCCAGGCGCAGGCCCTGAAGGGGCTTGGGCCCAGCCCCCGAAGGAGGGCCTGGGGCCGAGGCCCCGAGTGGGTCCCGGCCACAGCGCTGAAGGCGGCCCGGGCCGCAGTCCCGAAGGGGGCCCGGGGCCGCAGTCCCGAAGGAGCCTGGGTCCGCAGTCCCGAAGGGGGCCTGGGTCCGCAGTGCCGAAGGGGGCCTGGGGGCGGAGCCCCCGAGGGGCCGGGGGCGTAGCCCCTACCCCCACCCCGGCTGCAGTCCCTGAAGGCGGCCCGGGCCGCAGCCCCGAAGGGGGCCCGGGGCCGCAGTCCCGAAGGGGCCTGGGTCCGCAGTGCCGAAGGGGGCCTGGGGCCGCAGCGCCGAAGGGGGCCTGGGGGCGGAGCCCCCGAGGGGGCCGGGGGCAACGCCCCCCAGTTCCCCGTACCACCCCGGCCGGAGGCCGGGGTGGTTTCGTACGTGGCCGCCTAGTGGGACGCTGAGTCCATGACGGATCTTGCGGAACGGCTGCGCACGGCCCTCCCGGCCGACGCGGTGATGACCGACCAGGACATCACCGCCTCGTACGCCCGGGACATGGCGAGCTTCTGCGAGGCGGGCGCACCGGCCGTCGTCGTGCTGCCGCGCACCGTGGAGCAGGTCCAGCACGTCATGCGCACCGCGACCGAACTGCGGGTCCCGGTGGTCCCGCAGGGCGCCCGCACCGGCCTGTCCGGAGCGGCCAACGCCAGCGAGGGCTGTGTGGTGCTCTCCCTGGTCAAGATGGACCGCATCCTGGAGATCGACCCCGTCAACCGCGTCGCGGTGGTCGAACCGGGCGTGGTCAACGCCGTGCTCTCCCGCGCCGTGGCCGAGCAGGGCCTGTACTACCCACCGGATCCGTCGAGTTGGGAGCAGTGCACCATCGGCGGCAACATCGGCACCGGCTCCGGCGGGCTGTGCTGTGTGAAGTACGGGGTCACCGCCGAGTACGTGCTCGGCCTGGAAGTCGTGCTGGCCGACGGGCGGTTGCTGCGCACCGGGCGGCGTACCGCCAAGGGCGTCGCGGGCTACGACCTCACCCGGCTGTTCGTCGGCTCCGAGGGCAGTCTGGGCGTCGTCGTCAAGGCGGTGCTGGCGCTCAGGCCCTGCCCGCCGCGGCAGTTGGCGCTGGTCGCCGAGTTCCCGTCGAACGCCACCGCGTGCGAGGCGGTCTGCGCGATCATGTCGGCCGGGCACGTACCCTCGCTGCTCGAACTGATGGACCGCACCACCGTCCGGGCGGTCAACGAGATGGCGCGGATGGGGCTGCCTGAGACCACCGAGGCGCTGCTGCTGGCCGCCTTCGACACCGCCGACCCGCTGGCCGACCTGGCCGCGGTCGGTGAACTGTGCACGGCCGCCGGGGCGACCACGGTGGTGCCCGCCGAGGACGCGGCCGAATCCGAACTCCTCCTGCAGGCACGGCGGATGTCGCTGCCCGCGCTGGAGCGGATCACCGGCACCACCATGATCGACGACGTCGCGGTACCGCGCTCCCGGCTGGCCGCGATGCTGGACGGGGTGGCCGCCATCGCCGACCGGCACGACCTGGTGATCGGGGTGTGCGCGCACGCCGGAGACGGCAACACCCACCCCGTGGTCTGCTTCGACGCGGGCGACCCCGACGCCACCCGGCGGGCCCGCGCCTCCTTCGACGAGATCATGGCGCTCGGCCTGGAACTGGGCGGCACGATCACCGGCGAACACGGCGTCGGCGTGCTGAAGAAGGACTGGCTGGCCCGCGAACTCGGCCCGGTGGGAGTGGAGTTGCAACGCGGCATCAAGCAGGTGTTCGACCCGCTGGGCCTGCTCAATCCCGGCAAGCTGTTCTGAACCACGGCGCGGCTACGCCCCCGGCTCCGGGGCGTCGTCGCCCGGCCAACCCCCGTACGGCGACGGGTCGTCCAGCGTGGTGGGGGCGAGCAGCCTGCTCAGCTCGTCGTCCATGCCCAGCTGTTCGTGCTCGGTGCCCGGCGGGACGACACGCAGCGAGCGCTCCAGCCAGGCGGCCACCGGGGCGGACGGCGCCTCCAACAAGGCGCTGCCGTCCGGCGAGTTGAGCGCCAGACAGATCACGCTGCGGCCCTCCACCTTCGTCGGCCAGATCCGCACGTCGCCGTGGCCGGAGGGCCGGAACACCCCCTCGACCAGCAGCTCCCGGGCGAACGTCCAGTTCACCGGCGAGTCGGTGCCGACGTGAAAGGTGATGTGCACGGCGAACGGGTCGTCCGTCCGGTACACCAGCCGGGCCGGTACCGGGACGCTGCGCTCGGGCGACAGCACCAGGGTCAGTTCCAGTTCGCGTTCCACGACGGTGCGCATGAGTCGACGTCCTTTCCTCGACGGCCCCTGGCGGAGTGACGCAGCGGGCGCTGCGGGGGGCCGCACCGGGAGAGAGCGCATACCTCCCACACCATTACGCGACTTCGGACCGCGATGTTGGGATTTTCCGGAACGGCCGTCGGCGCGGGCCCGGAGCGGCTAGGCGGCCTCGGGGACGTGCCCGGCATCCCGGAGGCCGCTCAGGGAGGACCGGCGCGCGAAGTTCCTCCGCACGCGCGTGCGTCGAACGTGTTCACGGCGTTCGGGCCGGTGTCCACAGCTGTCTTCCGGGGCCCGGGTTCTTCGTTAATGTCTTCGCTAGTGTCCTTCCCGGGGGTGTCGCGCCCGGGCACGTCGGCCAGATGGGAGTTGGGGGCTGTGGTGTCCTGCGGTGGCGGTGGTGAGCAGGTGCCGCGCGAAGGCTATTACCCAGACCCGTCGATTCCGGGATATGTCCGGTACTGGAACGGTGCCGCCTGGGTTCCCGGAACCAGCCGTCCGGCTCCCGCGCCGGGCGAGACACTCGACCCGCCCCCGGCCGCCGCGAAGGCGGTGGGGCCGTCGGTGACCCCGCAGGCTCCGCCGCGCACTCCGGCGATCGACGAGTCCGGGCCGATGTTCCTCGACGAGGATCCGGGCGCGCCGGTGGCGCAGACGGCCAAGCCCACCGAGTCGTCCAGGCCGCCCGAGACATCCTGGAAGGCCGATCCGACCCGGCAGGCCGGGGTCGGTGACGCCGCCCGCAAGGTCAGGTGGGGGTCCGACGGGGACACCGCTGCCGATCCGGCCACCTCCGGGACGGAAGGCTCCGCGGGCGCGGCTGTCGCCGGTACGGGTGGTTCCGCGGCGCCGGGGTCCGCTGCGGTCGCTTCCGGGGGCGCTTTCGGCCCGCCGGGTCCGGGGGCGCCCGCGGCCGGGTTCGGCCCGCCCGGTTCCGGCGCCGGTGCCGCCGCGCCCGGTCCGGCTGCCAGCGCCGTGCCCGGCGCTGTTCCGGGTCCGACCGCCAGCGCCGCGCCCGGCGCTGTTCCGGCCGCGCCGAACGCGTCCGGGGGCTACGCCTACCCCCAGGGCGCCGGAAGCGGCACTCCGGCCGCCCCCGGCCAGGCCGCCTACGCGTATCCGCCGCAGGCCCCCGTGCCGGGCGGCTACGGATTCCCCCCGGCGAGCGGCGAACCGGTCCCCGGCGGCTACGGCTACCCACCGGCGAGCGGCGACGCCGTGCCGTGGCAGCGGCAGGTGCAGGAGCTGGCCGGTGACAGCGGCGCGGCCGGACCGGCCCTGCCGTGGCGGCCGCCTGCCGACAACCCGTTCCTCAAGGCGCAGGAGCAGGCCCGCCCGGCCGGTACCGGCCGCCGCCTGCTCGCCCGGATCATCGACAGCGTGCTGGTCCTCGCGGTGGTCGCGGCGGCTGCCTTCCCGCTGGTCACCGCCTCGGTACGGCACGTCCAGGACAAGATCGACGCCGCCCGGCAGAGCGGCGAGAACGTCCAGGTCTGGCTGATCGACGGCACCACCGGCCTGTACCTGGGCATCGTGCTGGCCGCGCTGCTGCTGGCCGCTTTGCTCTACGAGGTGCTGCCCACCGCCAAGTGGGGCCGCACGCTGGGCAAGAAGCTGCTCGGGCTGCGGGTGCTCGACATCGAGTCGCAGCTCACCCCCGGCTTCGGCCAGGCGCTGCGCCGCATGCTGGTGCGCCAACTGCTGGACTTCGTCGTGGTGGGCGTCGTCAACGTGGTGTGGTGCCTGTTCGACCGTCCGTGGCGGCAGTGCTGGCACGACAAGGCGGCCCGTACCTTCGTCGCGGGCGGCAGCTGAGCCCCCTGGCGTCCCCCGAACGGGTGCGACCACGGGCGCGTCGCTGACGGCCGGGTTTGACTCGGTCTATGAGTACCGATCAGCCGCCCCCCGGCCCCGGCGAGGAGCCCCCGAAGGGGCCGTTCCACGAGCGGGAGGACGAACCGTTCCGGAAGCGTCCCGAGGACTCCACCGCGCCGAGCGGCGAGCCGGGCGCCGGGGGCGAGCCGGGCGCCGGGGGCGCCGGGGGCGAGCCGGGCGCCGGGGGCGAGCCGCCGTACGGCCGGATGCCGCCACCGCCGACCGGGGAACAGGGCTTTGCCGACCCGCTCGCCGGGATGCCGCCGCTCGCCAACCGGTTCAAGCGGCTGGTCGCGAGGATCATCGACGCGCTGATCGTTGGCATCCCGCTCGGCATCATCCTGGGCTTCGCCTTCGGCGGCTACAACTACAACCGGGCGGGCCAGAGCTTCTGGCAGGAACTCATCTACGCCCTGGTGTACTTCGGCTACGACGGCTACATGCTCACCACCCGCGGCCAGACCTTCGGCAAGATGTTCATGAACATCCGCGTCGCGATGCTGCACAACGGCGCGCTGCCAGCCGGTCAGCCCGGCTGGATCCGGGCGGCCGTCTACGCGCTGCCGCCGATCGTGCCGTGCTGCGGTTCGCTGTTCTGGCTGGTCAACGTCCTGTGGGTGCTGTGGGACCAGCCGTACCACCAGGCACTGCACGACAAGGTCGCGAAGACCGTGGTGGTCTGCGCACGGTGACCGCGGATGCCCGGTTCAGCGGTGCAGCGAGTGGTCGCTGAGCGCCGGCTCGGCCGCGCCGCCGGTACGGGCGCGGGGCACCCGGTGCGCACGTGCCGGGGCGGGCCGCCCGGCCGATCGGGACCGCCGGGTGGCGTGCGCTCCCCACGGCAGGGTGAAGGTCAGCGCGACCAGCACCCCGAGCGCCAGCCCGGCGAGTGCGATCACGATGACTCCCGCACCCGAACTGGCCCGGGAGAGCAGCAGCATGGCGATGGTGGAGAAGACGACGGTGGCCGAACCATAGGCGAGCTGTGCGGGGGTCGGGCGCGGCATGGCGGAATCCGTCCTCGATGCGGGGGGTACGTCAGTCGGTCGGGCGTTGTCCGTTCTTCGTCGTTCGTGTGTTTGATGTGTCGCCCGATGACTCTACGAGTCCGCATGCCCGATGGGAACGGCCGGTAAGCGTGACCTAACCGATCGTACGGAGCACAAGGGGCGCACGGATTCACAGTGCGCCTGCTGGAACCGGTCGTACAGGTGTCGCGCCGGACAGTGTCAGATGACCCGGGCGTGGGACCTCCGGCCTCTGGCGGAGCGGTGCGGTTCGGCCTGATCATCGTTCTTGTCGGTATGTCCCACTCGTGAGGAGGCGTCGTGGCCGCCGGTGGTTTCGCCAAGCTTCCCAACGGCAACGTTGTCGTGGCGCTGACGCTGCCCCGCCCGGGGGACGGTCACGCCGGGGCCGCCGTACGGGTGCTGGTGCACGCGGTCAACCGCCAGCGCGCCCTGACCCGGGTCCGGAACCTCGGCTTTCGCGCGGTACGGCTGAGCGGTAACGCGGAGCCGCCCACCCTGGACGAGATCAGCGCCGTGCTCCACCACCCGGACGGCCTGGTCTGGCGCTCCCGGCACGCCGACGACACCGAGCTGTGGCATCCGCTGCGGGCGCTGCGCAGACTCGGCACGGTCGGCTGAGGCCCTCAGGGGGTGTCCGTCGCCACCGGCCTGCCGCCCACCACCGGCGTTCCGCGCAGCTCCACCCCGGCCTGCCGCAGCTCCTCCAGCGCCCGCTCGGTGGTCTGCGGCAGCACGCCCGCCGTCAGGTCGAGCAGTACCCGGGTGGTGAAGCCCTCGCGCACCGCGTCCAGCGCGGTGGCCCGCACGCAGTGGTCGGTGGCGATGCCGACGATGTCGACCTCGTCCACGCCCCGGTCGCGCAGCCACGCCGCGAGGCCCATCCCGTTCTCGTCCACGCCCTCGAAGCCGCTGTACGCGCCGGAGTACGCGCCCTTGTCGAAGACCGCGTCGATGGCGCCGGAGGTCACCGCGGGCGCGAAGTTCGGATGGAAGCCCACGCCCTCGGTGCCCGCGACACAGTGCGGGGGCCAGCTCGCCCGGAAGTCCGGGTGGTCGCAGAAGTGGTCCCCGGGGGCGATGTGGCAGTCCCGGGTGGCCGCCACATGCCGGTACACGCTTCCGGTGGCGCCCACCAGATCGGTGATGGCGGCGGCCACGTCGGCACCGCCCGCCACCGCCAGGCTGCCGCCCTCACAGAAGTCGTTCTGTACGTCAACGACGATCAGTGCCCGGTGCATTGTGCACGCCTTTCGTAAGGCCCCAAGCGTAGTACCGGATCGGGGCGTTGCCCCAACTGTGAGTACCCACCCGGGTATCCGTCACACGAACTCGGTGGGCAGCACCGGCTCGCCGCGCGACAACTGGGTTGCCGACAGCGGCAGCCCGGCCCGCGCCTCGATGTGCCGGGTGCGCGCGGCGTCCAGTGGCTCGCGGGCCACCACCTCGCCGTGCAGCACCAGCGGGACCAGCAGTTGCCGGTCGGCCAGTTCGGGCGGCACCGGGCCGGTGCCGACCACCTCGGCCTCGGCGACACCGTCGGCGTCCAGTCGGCGGGCCGCCCACTTGCGGCCACCGGAGCTGGACTTGCCGCCCAGCGACTTCTTCGCCACCGGGACCAGCGGGCCGTCCGGGCCGTCGGCGTCGTGCCGGGCGCGGGCGACCAGCTTGTAGACCATCGAGCAGGTGGGGTGGCCGCTGCCGGTGACCAGCGAGGTGCCCACCCCGTACGCGTCGACGGGGGCGGCGGCCAGCGAGGCGATGGCGTACTCGTCCAGGTCCGAGGTGACCACGATCTTGGTGTTCTTCGCGCCCAGCGAGTCGAGTTGGTGGCGCACCCGGTGGGCGAGCAGCAGCAGGTCGCCGGAGTCGATCCGGACCGCGCCCAGCTCGGGTCCGGCGACCTCGACGGCGGTGCGCACCGCCTCGGTCAGGTCGTAGGTGTCGACCAGCAGAGTCGTTTCGGCGCCGAGCGCCTGCACCTGGGCGGTGAACGCGTCGCGTTCGGTGTCGTGCAGCAGGGTGAAGGCGTGGGCGCTGGTGCCGACGGTGGGGATGTTGTAGCGGAAGCCGGTGGCCAGGTCCGAGGTGGTGGCGAAGCCGCCCACGTACGCGGCGCGGGCCGCGGCCACCGCGGCCAGCTCATGGGTGCGGCGGGCGCCCATCTCGATCAGCGGGCGGCTGCCCGCGGCGACCGCCATCCGGGACGCGGCGGCGGCGATCGCCGAGTCGTGGTTGAGGATCGAAAGGACCAGCGTCTCCAGCAGCACGGCCTCGCCGAACGTGCCCTCGACCCGCAGGATCGGCGAGCCGGGGAAGTAGACCTCGCCCTCGGGGTAGCCGTGGATGTCACCGGTGAAGCGGAAGTCGGCCAGCCAGTCCAGCGTGGTCCGGTCCACGACCTCCTGGCGGGCCAGGAAGCTCAGTACGTCGGCGTCGAACCGGAAGTTCTGCACGGCGTCCAGCACTCGTCCGGTGCCCGCGACGACGCCGTAGCGGCGGCCCTCCGGCAGGCGGCGGGTGAAGACCTCGAAGACCGAGTGGCGGCGGGCCGCGCCGCTGCGCAGCGCGGCCTGCAGCATCGTCAGCTCGTACCGGTCCGTGAACAGCGCGGTCGACGGCACCGCCACCGGCAGCCCGAGAGCCGACCCGGCCAACATCGCTGGAGTGTCCATGACTCGAATGCTACCCCGTAATCGTCAACTTGACGATTACGGGGTGACGTGATCTTCGTCGCTCCCGTGCCGCACCCTTGGGCGGCTCCCCACCGTCGAACCGCCGGGCTCCAACCCGCCGCACCCGAAATCCGGAACGGGCCTCAACGCCGCGAAGCGGGGCGCGCCGCGCCCAGGGGTGGGCGCCGCCTGACGCCGGTCGGTGGCGCCGTAGCATGGGAAAGGTGAGTGTCGCACCCGTGGAGATCGAGCGGACCGAGTCGAGTGAGGCCGTTTCCGAGGAGCCCAAACCCGATGTCCCCTGGGTGACGATCGTCCACAACGACCCGGTCAACCTGATGAGCTATGTGACCTACGTCTTCCAGGCCTACTTCGGCTATCCCAAGGACAAGGCCAAGAGGCTGATGCTGGACGTCCACCACAAGGGCCGCGCGGTCGTCTCCAGCGGCACCCGCGAGGAGATGGAGCGCGACGTGCAGGCCATGCACGGCTACGGTCTGTGGGCCACGCTCAGTCAGGACCGCTGACCCCCTTCGACTACCCGGAGACATACGGGCCTCATGGCCGGATACTTCGAAGCCGCCCCCGACGGCGGAGCCGCGATCGCCCTCGACGAGGTGGAGATCTCCATCCTCCGTAGCCTCGCCGTCCAGTTCCTGGAACTGGTCGGACCCGGACCCGGCGGGTCCGAGGACGACAGCGACCCGCTGGCCGCACTGCTCGCCGACGGTCCCACCCAGCCGCCGTCCGACCCCGCGCTGGCCCGGCTGTTCCCCAACGCGTACTGCGACCCGGAACGGGCGTCGGACGCCGCCACCGAGGCGGCCTCCGCCGAGTTCCGCCGCTACACCGAGAACGACCTGCGCGCCCGCAAGCGCGAGGACGCGCTGGCCGTGGTGCACGCCCTCGACGCGCTCACCCCGGCCGGTGACCGCGCGGCAGTGCTCAAGGTGACCGGCGAACAGGCGCAGCGCTGGCTCGGCACCCTCAACGACCTGCGGCTGACCATCGGTGCCCGGCTGGAGGTGGACGAGGATCCGGACAGCGAGCTGTACCGGCTGCCGGACGACGATCCGCGCAAGCCGCTGATGATGGCCTACATGTGGCTGGGCGGCCTCCAGGAGTCGCTGATCGAAACCCTGCTGCCGTAGCGCCGCCACCGGCCGTTCGCCGGGTGTTCGCTCAGCGGACGCTCAATTCCGCATAACGATCAGGTCACCCGTGATGCGGGTTTCGTTTACGTATGTACCTTTTGGCGCTATTCATCCGTGAAGTCGGCCACATTCGTGTCGGTGGATCACCCGCGGACTCGTGATAGGAATCCACGACCAGCCGTAGGACGCCACCCATGTCCACGCGGCGGGCGCTGTGCCGACCGATCGTCGGCGTGCGACTCCATCCGGGGGAATCGGTACCCGATCCGGTCACGTAGTACCGGCCGGGCGTGCAGACGTGGAGAAAGGCGCACACCACCATGACCTCAGAGCAGGTCAATCCAGCGACCGACGGCAGCGCGGCGGAATCCTCCGAAGAGGGTTATCACCGGGGACTCGGCAACCGTCAGATCCAGATGATCGCCATTGGCGGCGCGATCGGCACCGGTCTTTTCCTGGGTGCCGGAAAGGCGATCTCCAAGGCCGGTCCGAGTCTGATCCTGGCGTATGCCGTCGTCGGCATCATCATCTTCTTCATCATGCGGGCACTGGGCGAACTGCTCATGTACCGCCCGGTGTCCGGAAGCTTCTCCGAGTACGCCCGGGAGTTCCTCGGCCCGTTCTTCGGGTACGTCACCGGCTGGACCTACTGGCTTTTCTGGGTGGTCACCGGCATCACCGAGGTGACGGCCGCCGCGAGCTACGTCCAGTACTGGTGGCCGAGCGTTCCGCAGTGGACCTCCGCGCTGGTCTTCACCGTCGTCCTGTACTTCGTGAACCTCATCTCCGTAAAGCTCTTCGGCGAGCTGGAGTTCTGGTTCTCGATGGTCAAGGTGACCGCGATCATCGGCATGATCCTGATCGGCATCGGTGTTCTCACCCTCGGCTTCTCCAAGGCCGGTGACACCGCTTCGCTCTCCCACCTGTGGCACGACGGCGGTTTCTTCCCGAAGGGGATCGGCGGCACGCTGATGACCCTGCAGATCGTGATGTTCGCCTTCCTCGCCGTGGAGTTGGTGGGTGTCACCGCGGGCGAGTCCAAGGACCCGAAGACCGTGCTGCCGAAGGCCATCAACACGGTGCCGTGGCGCATCGGCCTGTTCTACGTCGGCGCGCTCATCATCATCATGTCGCTGGTGCCGTGGACCGAATTCAAGCCCGGCGTGAGCCCGTTCGTCGCCGCGTTCGCCAAGGTCGGTCTGCCGCTCGGTGCCGGAATCGTCAACTTCGTCGTGCTCAGCGCCGCGTTGTCGTCCTGCAACTCCGGTATGTACTCAACCGGCCGCATGCTGCGCGACCTCGCGCTCAACGGCCAGGGACCGAAGGTCTTCACCAGGCTGACCCGCAGTGGCACGCCGCTGCTGGGCACCACCGTCTCCGGCGCCTTCATGCTCGTCGGCGTGTGGATCAACTACCAGTGGCCGTCGAACGCGTTCAACTACGTCGTCTCGTTCGCGACCATCTCCGGTATGTGGGCCTGGATCATGATCCTCTGCTCGCATCTGCGGTACCGCCGGGCGGTCCGCCTCGGCCAGCTGCCCGCCTCCGACTTCCGGATGCCGGGCGCCCCGTGGACCAGCTGGCTCGCGCTGGCCTTCATCGGCCTGGTGGTCGTGGAGATGGGCATCGACAAGGACGCCCGGGTGTCGCTGTACTGCGCCCCGATCTGGGCAGTGATCATGATCGTCTCGTACTTCGGGATCCGGGCACGCCGCCCCGAGGTCTTCGCCAAGCAGGACGCCCCGACCGGGCGCGAGGCCGAGCGCGTCGAGGCGTAAGGCCGTGAGGAGGGCCGCCCCGCGGGGCGGCCCTTTTCCATGCTCCCGCGAAGCCGCTCAGCGGAGACGCTCTTTCCCGCCCGTCGCCCGCCACCACCCTCAACCGAGACGCTTCGCGTCACTCTTATGCTCTAGCCATGCTCATCATCACCCAGGCGCTCTACGACGAGATCGTTGCCCACGCGCGGGCCGACCACCCCGACGAGGCGTGCGGGGTCGTCGCGGGACCGGCCGGGACCGGCCGCGCCGAGCGGTTCATCCCGATGCTGAACGCGGCCCGCTCGCCGACGTTCTACGAGTTCGACTCCACGGACCTGCTCAAGCTCTACCGCGAGATGGACGACCGCGACGAGGAACCGGTCGTCATCTACCACTCGCACACCGCGACCGAGGCCTACCCGTCCCGCACCGACATCTCGTACGCCAACGAGCCGGGCGCCCACTACGTCCTGGTGTCCACCGCCGAGTGCGGCAACGGCGAGGGGCCGGTCTCGTTCCGGTCGTTCCGCATCGTGGATGGCGAGGTCACCGAGGAGCCGGTGGAAATCGTGACAAGCTACGCGGCCTAGTCAGGCAGTGGCCCCACCTGTCCGCATGTTGGGATGACGCACTGGGGCTGACGAGGGGAATCGATACGATGTCCGCATGGTTGTCCACGACGTGAGCGACAGCGAGAAGGCGCCGGGCGCGCTACTTGTCGCGCGGCTGCACGTCGACCTGTGCCGTCTCGCCAGCGCCATGTGTACCCGCGCGGCGCACCGTCCGGCCTGAGCCCCGTACGGCTCCCGCCCGACCCTGCTCAGCCCGCTGCTCGGCGCGGCCCCGCGGCCGTGCGTCCCCTGTCGTCCCTCCGCACTGGAGTGCATCATGGCCATCGAGGTCCGCATCCCGACCATCCTCCGTACCCACACCGGCGGCGAGAAGTCCGTCGAGGGCACCGGCGAGACCCTCGCCGAACTGTTCGCCGACCTCGACACCCGGTACGCGGGCATCCGCGAGCGCGTGGTGGACGGCGAGGAACTGCGCCGGTTCGTCAACGTCTACCTCAACGACGAGGACGTGCGGTTCCTGGAGGGCATCCAGACGAAGCTGTCGGACGGCGACAACGTGACGATCCTCCCCGCGGTGGCGGGGGGAGCCCGCTGATGCGTTACGACAGCCCGCTCGCCGCGGTCGGCAACACCCCGCTGGTACGGCTGGCACGCCTGTCCCCGTCGGACGACGTGACGCTGTGGGCCAAGCTGGAGGACCGCAACCCCACCGGTTCGATCAAGGACCGCCCCGCGCTCCACATGATCGAACAGGCCGAGCGGGACGGGACGTTGACTCCCGGCTGCACCATCTTGGAGCCGACGTCCGGCAACACCGGCATCTCGCTGGCGATGGCGGCCCGCCTCAAGGGCTACCGCATCGTCTGCGTGATGCCGGAGAACACCTCGCGGGAGCGCCGCGAGCTGCTGGCGATGTGGGGCGCGGAGATCATCTCCTCGCCCGCCGCGGGCGGTTCCAACACCGCGGTGCGCGTCGCCAAGGAGCTGAGCGCCGAACACCCGGACTGGGTGATGCTCTACCAGTACGGCAACCCCGCCAACGCCGCCGCGCACTACGCCACCACCGGCCCCGAGATCCTCGCCGACCTGCCGACCATCACCCACTTCGTGGCGGGCCTGGGCACCACCGGCACGCTCATGGGCGTCGGCCGCTACCTGCGGGAGAAGGTGCCCGGCGTGCAGATCGTCGCCGCCGAACCGCGCTATGACGACGTGGTCTACGGCCTGCGCAACCTCGACGAGGGCTTCGTCCCCGAGCTGTACGACGAGTCGGTGCTCACCACCCGCTACTCGGTCGGCAGCCAGGACGCGGTCCGCCGCACCCGTGAACTCCTGCGCGAGGAGGGCCTTTTCGCGGGCGTCTCCACCGGCGCGGCGCTGCACGCCGCCCTCGGTGTGGCCAACAAGGCGCTGCGCGTCGGCGAGAGCGCGGACGTGGTGTTCGTGGTCGCCGACGGCGGCTGGAAGTACCTGTCGACGGGCATCTACACCGCCCCCTCGACCCAGGCCGCGATCGAGGCGCTGCACGGCCAACTCTGGGCGTAGCGCCAGCCGACCGGCCCGAGCAGGGCCGGTCGGGCGGCAACCGGCATGGCGGAACACGGACTGGTGATTCCGCCCACAACCACGCCTGGCTAAGGCGCGCCGACGGTCACCCCGCCTTACTCTCGACTGCACAATGGCGGGCCATGGAAATCCGCACCACGCACCCGGCGGCGCGCTCACGACGACGTGACGCCTCCGGGTGGGTGACCGTACGCGACCGAGCAAGACTCCCGGACGCAACCCTGGAGGCTCCTGCATGAAGCTCACCGTCGTCGGCTGCTCGGGGTCGTTCCCGTCCGCGGACTCGGCCTGTTCGAGCTACCTCGTCGAAGCCGACGGCTTCCGGCTGCTTCTCGACATGGGCAACGGCGCCCTTGGCGAACTGCAGCGCCACATCGGCCTGTACGACCTGGACGCGGTGCTGCTGAGCCATCTGCACGCGGACCACTGCATCGACATGTGCGGCTACTTCGTCGCCCGCTACTACCGCTACGACGGCGGCATGCCGGACCCCATCCCGGTCTACGGACCGGAGGGCACCGAGACCCGGCTGGCCACCGCGTACGGGGAGGAGCCGGACGACAAGTCCATGAGCGAGGTCTTCGACTTCCGCACCCTCACTCCGGGCACCTTCGGTGTCGGCCCGTTCACCGTGCGCACCGACCGGGTCAGCCATCCCGTGGAGGCCTTCGCGTTCCGGCTGGAGCACGGCGGCCGGTCGCTGACGTACTCCGGTGACAGCGGGCCGTGCGACGCGCTGCTCGCCCTCGCCGAGGGCACCGACCTGTTCCTGTGCGAGTCGTCGTTCACCCACGGCAAGGAGGACGTGCCGGGGCTGCACCTCAACGGCCGCGAGGCGGGCGAACACGCCGCCCGCGCGGGCGTGGGCCGCCTGGTGTTGACCCACATCCCGCCGTGGACTGATCCCCAGGTCAGCCTGTCCGACGCCCGCGCGACGTACCCGGGGCCGGTGGAGCTGGCCCGCAGCGGCGCGGTGTACGAGCTGTAGGCCCGCGAAACACCGAAGTGCCCCCGGAACCGGCCTGCGGTTCCGGGGGCACTTCGGTGTGCGGCTACGCCTTGGTGAGGTCCTCGACCTCCTCCTCGGGCTCGCGGCCTGGGGTGGGGATGTTGAACTTGGTGATCGCGAAGCGGAACACCGCGTAGTAGACGGCCGCGAAGCACAGTCCGATCGGGATGATCAGCCATGGCTTGGTGGCCAGGTTCCAGTTGAGCAGGTAGTCGATGAGACCGGCCGAGAACCCGAAGCCGTCGTGTACGCCCAGGCCCCAGGTGACGGCCATGGAGATACCGGTGAGCACCGCGTGGATGGCGTACAGCGCCGGGGCGATGAACAGGAAGGTGAACTCGATCGGCTCGGTGACGCCGGTGACGAAGGCGGTCAGCGCGACCGAGATCATCATGCCCATGACGGCCTTGCGGCGCTCCGGACGGGCGCAGTGCGCGATGGCTATCGCGGCGGCGGGCAGGCCGAACATCATGATCGGGAAGAAGCCGGACATGAACTGCCCGGCGGTCGGGTCGCCCGCGAAGAACCGCGGGATGTCACCGTGGAAGACCTTCCCGGCGTGCGTGTAGGTACCGACCTGCTGCTGGAAGAAGGTGTTCAGGAACTGGTGCATGCCGACCGGGATCAGCGCCCGGTTGAAGACGCCGTAGATACCGGCGCCCGCCGAGCCCAGCCCGGTCAGCCAGTCGCTGAAGTGACCGAGACCGGTACCGATCGGGCCCCACAGCAGACCGAACAGCACACCGAAGCCGGTGCCGATGAAGGCCATCAGGATGGGCACCAGACGGCGGCCGTTGAAGAAGCCCAGCCAGTCCACCAGCTTGGTGCGGTGGAACCGCTGCCAGACGATGGCGCTCACCAGGCCGATGACGATGCCGCCGAGCACGCCGGGGTTCTGCGGGGTGCCCTGCGGAAGCGCCTTGGTGACCGAACCGGCCACCGGGAACGCGGTCAACACGTTGTGATAGACCAGATAACCGACAAGAGCGGCGAGCGCGGTGGAACCGTCGGCCTTCTTCGCGTAGCCGATGGCGACACCGATGCAGAACAGCAGCGGCAGGTTGTCGAAGAGGGCGCCGCCCGCGGTGGCGAAGACCGTGGCGACCTTGCCCCACTGCAGACCGGTCTTGCCGAACACGTCGTCCTGACCGAGCCGGAGCAGGATGGCGGCGGCGGGTAGGACGGCGACGGGCAGCTGCAGGCTGCGGCCGACCTTCTGCATACCCTGCATGAAGCCGGCGCCCCGCTTTTTCGCGGGCGCGGGCGCCGCCGAAGCGGTGGCCGTACTCATCAGATTCCTCCTGGTGAGAGGCGGGCTCTGAAGGGGGACGGCCCGCTGCTCTGGTCTACACCACTCAGTGGTGTAGACCTGTTGTAACACGTCGGAGCCGCATAAAGGAATCCATGATTTCCGGCAACCCCGACACGCCGCCAATCCGTTATGACACGCGCTATGCGGTCAGCCACCAGGCCTACGCCCTGGCGGTGTCCTCCACGTCCTCTTCCGGTTCGCGACCCGGTGTCGGGAGGTTGAACCTGGTGATCGCGAAACGGAACACCGCGTAGTAGACGACCGCGAAGCACAACCCGATCGGAATGATCAACCACGGCTTGGTGGCCAGAGTCCAGTTGATCACATAGTCGATCAGCCCGGCCGAGAAACTGAAACCGTCGTGCACCCCAAGACCCCAGGTCACCGCCATCGAGACGCCGGTCAGCACCGCGTGCACCGCGTACAGCAGCGGCGCGATGAACAAGAACGAGTACTCGATCGGCTCGGTGATACCGGTGACGAACGACGTCAGACCGACCGAGAGCATCAGGCCGCCGATGTCCTTGCGCCGGTGCGGCTTGGCACAGTGCGTGATCGCCAGCGCGGCGGCGGGCAGCGCGAACATCATGATCGGGAAGAACCCGGAGGTGAACTGCCCCGCCGTCGGGTCGCCCGCCAGGAAACGGTTGATGTCGCCGTGCACCACCGTCCCGTCCGGCTTGGTGTAGCTGCCGAACTGGAACCACATGAACGTGTTGAGGAACTGGTGCAGCCCGACCACCAGCAGCGCCCGGTTGGCCACCCCGAACACCCCGGACCCGACCGCCCCCAGAGCGCTGATCCACCTGCTGAACGCGGTCAGCCCCGCGCCCACCGGCGGCCAGACCCACAGACACAGCACCGCGAAGACCAGCGCCACGAACGACATCACGATCGGCACCAGACGGCGGCCGTTGAAGAAGCCCAGCCAGTCCACCAGCCGCACCCGGTGGTAGCGCTGCCAGAAGAAGGCGGTCAGCAGCCCCAGCACGATGCCGCCGAAGACGCCCGGGTTCTGGTACGTCGGCACGGTGGCGCTGGCACCGGCCAGACAACTCGCCACGCTGAACCGCGCACCCGCCGGGCACCGCGGGAACTGGTGCAGGATGCCGTAGTAGACCAGGAACCCGGCGACCGCGGCCAGCGCCGTCGAACCGTCCGCCTTCTTCGCCATCCCGATCGCCACCCCCACGCAGAACAGCAACGGCAACCCCAGCGACGAATCCAGCAGCGCCCCGCCCGCACCCGCGAACACCCTGGCCACCGCGGTCCAGCCCAGTCCGGCCGGGCCGAACACGTCGTCCTGGCCGAGCCGGTTGAGAATGCCCGCGGCGGGCAGCACGGCGATCGGCAACTGGAGGCTGCGGCCCATCTTCTGGGCACCCTGGAACAGCGACCCCGCCCACCGGCGGCCCGGCTTCCCAGCGGCGGCACTCTGCGAACTCATCGGCCACCTCCTGGCGGGCTGCTGCCGGGTTTGGCGGGCACCGCAAAATGGTGTAGACCAGTCACGGTACGGGTGTTGGACCGCCCCAGCAGGTGCGCCACCAGTGATCGTCATCATTCGGCAGATGACTGGCGACCGCTCGCGAAGGTGGGCCAAACGTGCGTTAACGTGTGGGTTCCTCCCGGCGCGCGCGGTACGCGAACGCGGGCTGCCGATGGCCTGAGACAACAGGAGTGGACATGGCCAGCAAGGCTGAGAAGATCGTCGCCGGGCTCGGCGGGCTCGACAACATCGAAGAGGTCGAAGGCTGCATCACGCGCCTGCGCACCGAGGTCAACGACCCCTCCCTCGTCGACGAAGCCGCCCTCAAGGCCGCCGGCGCACACGGCGTGGTGAAGATGGGCACCGCCATCCAGGTCGTCATCGGCACCGACGCCGACCCGATCGCCGCCGAGATCGAGGACATGATGTAAGGCGCCACGAGCGCCCGCACGGGGTCCGTTCCACACCCGGAGCGGACCCCGTCCCGTTTGTCGATAGGGTCGTGCGCATGTCTCGCATCGACGGCCGCACCCCAGAACAGCTCCGCCCGGTCACCATCGAACGCGGATGGAGCAAGCACGCCGAAGGCTCCGTACTGGTCTCCTTCGGCGACACCCGCGTGCTGTGCACCGCCAGCGTCACCGAGGGCGTACCCCGCTGGCGCAAGGGCAGCGGCGAAGGCTGGGTCACCGCCGAATACGCCATGCTGCCGCGCGCCACCAACACCCGCGGCGACCGCGAGTCCGTCAAGGGCCGCATCGGCGGCCGCACCCACGAGATCTCCCGCCTCATCGGCCGCTCCCTGCGCGCCGTCATCGACTACAAGGCACTCGGCGAGAACACCATCGTCCTCGACTGCGACGTGCTCCAGGCCGACGGCGGCACCCGCACCGCCGCCATCACCGGCGCCTACGTCGCACTGGCCGACGCCATCGGCTGGGCGCAGGACAAGAAACTGATCAAGGCCAAGGCACAGCCGCTCACCGGCACCGTCAGCGCCGTCAGCGTCGGCATCATCGACCGCGTCCCCATGCTCGACCTGTGCTACGAGGAAGACGTTCGCGCCGAAACCGACATGAACGTCGTCTGCACCGGCGACGGCCGCTTCGTGGAGGTCCAGGGCACCGCCGAGGGCGCCCCCTTCGACCGCGCCGAACTCAACGCCCTGCTCGACCTCGCCGTCACCGGCACCGCCCAGCTCGACGGCATCCAGCGCGCCGCGCTCACCCAATTCCAGGCCTGACCGGCATGCGAACCGCACTGACCGCCACCGCCACCGCCACCTTGGCCCTCGCACTGCTCACCGGCTGCGGCGGCCAGAACGGCAAGCACGACTGCGCCTCGGTCGCCAGCGCGGTGAACGGCAACGTCAAGGACCTGCGCGCCGCCGTCGCCAAGGGCACCGGCAACCCCCGCGACGCCGCCACCGCGCTGCGCAAGCTCCAGCTCAACCTCGACCAGCTCACCAGCGGCGGCAACAGCGCCGCCACCAGCAAAGCCGTGGCCGACCTGTCACTGGCCGCCTCCAACGCGAAGAACGCCCTCGACAAGGCGGAACCCGTCGACCTCGGGCCGATCAACGCCGCGGCGGGCACGCTCACCTCGTCGTGCGGAAAGGGATGATCCAGACCATGCAGCGGCTCGTACTCGCCACCCGCAACGCCCACAAGGTCGCCGAACTGCGGGCCATCCTCGCCGACGCCGCACCGCACGTCGAACTCGTCGGCGCCGACGCCTTCCCGCACGTCCCGGACACCAAGGAGACCGGCGTCAGCTTCACCGAGAACGCCTTGCTGAAGGCGCACGCCCTCGCCCAGGCCACCGGACTACCCGCCGTCGCCGACGACTCCGGCCTGTGCGTGGACGTACTCGGCGGCGCCCCCGGCATCTTCTCCGCCCGCTGGGCCGGACGGCACGGCGACGACCGGGCCAACCTGGAACTGCTGCTGGCCCAACTCGCCGACATCGACACCGAACACCGCGCCGCCCACTTCGCCTGCGCCGCAGCCCTGGCCCTGCCGGACGGCACCGAACACGTGGTGGAGGGCCGCCTGAACGGCACACTGCGGCACGCCCCCGCGGGCGACGGCGGCTTCGGCTACGACCCGATCCTGCAACCCGACGGCGAGACGCGCACCTGCGCCCAGCTGACACCCGAGGAGAAGAACGCCATCAGCCACCGCGGCAAGGCGTTCCGCGCGCTGGCGCCGATCATCCGCGACGCGCTGGGGTGAACGAGAAGCGGGCCCGGTCCCACCGGTGACGGTGGGACCGGGCCCGATGCGTGCGGCCGGTGGGACTCGAACCCACATGGGATTGCTCCCAAGGGCACCTAAAACCCTCGCTTATACCGATTCAGCAACGGCCGCGGGCATCCACCATGGTAGCGGGTGCCGTGACCGAACGCGCAGGCATCTGTGTGCGGGGCTCTGGTCTGCCGCCTCTGCACCAAGTGCTCGTGATCGCGTGGCAGTTGGGGCAAAGTAGCCGCAAGTTGCCCAAGCGGTTGTCTTCTCGGTCGCCATTGACGTGATCTATTTCGAGAGTCATGGGCCGCCCCAGCCAGGACGGCCCGGTGCCGCAATTGGCACACCGATCGGGCACGCCGACATCGCGGAGGGCTCTTCGCAGCAGGGCGCTCGTCGTACGGCGTCCGCTTTCGTGCTTCACCAGCACCTCCTCCGCCGTCTTCTTGTGGAGGCTATCCCTGCCGCGCTGGTGTGCTTGTCCCAGAAAGTGGCTGGTGCTCACACCGTCCTGTGCCAACCAGTCCTTCAGTTTGCGTCGTGTGAGGCTGTTGTCCGGCCGTCCGAGGTGTCGCAGGGTTTCGGCGAGTGAACGCGAGGACGCCACAGCATTACGGAGCTCGGAGGCTGATGGGCGTGGTCGGGAGTAGCCGCGCCCTCGCGTTGGGCCAGCGAAATGTGAAATGTCGATCCCGAAGTGCGCGAATCGTCCGCGAAGGTACCTGTGGAGCTTCCCGTAGGGCGCTGTACCCAGGAAGACGACGACCTCTTCCATGGTGGAGCAGTTCTCTGCCGCTGCGGTGAGAACGTCTTTCGTGTACCGGGCGCCCTTCATCGGGGTTCCGCCACCTTCTGGCGCGGGCGCATCTGGGTCCGGCGTGCCTTTCGGCGGCCCCTGTATGTATCGGTGGTGGAGTGGCAGTTTGGGCACAGCAGTTGAAGGTTCTCCGGCCGGTTGTTTCTCCAGTTTCCGTCTATGTGGTCGACCTCCAAGGGAAGCGGGTGACCGCACCAGACAGGCTTGGTCCCACACAGCGCGCATTTTTCGGCCACCCCGAGTTTGAACAGCGCGCGCTTGAGTCGCTCGCTGGGGATCCGACGGGCACGCTCCGGATGTTGCTCGACCAGCCACTCCTCAGGCGTCCGGCGGCGGTTGCCGGATGCCTGATCGCGGCGCGCTACTGATCGGAAGTGTGAAGTGTCGATGCCCAACTTCCTCACGCGCCGGGAGATATGGGCGTGGTGGCCCCCCACAGGATCAAGCCCGAGATAGCGCAGCACCTCGCACATGTTCGCTGATGCCTCCACCGCTTCGGCGAGAACTTCTCGGGTCCACCGGATGCCTTCTCGCTCGAAGTGGGAGATGTCCACCCTGAGTTCCCGCATACGCTCCCGCAGATACCGCCGACTCGAACTCCTCGGATCCACTCCGAGTTTCTTCAGCGCCTCCGACAACGTTCGTGATGTCGCTGCCGCTTCTGCCAGACGCTCGCGCGTGTAAAGGCTCGGCACGGTTCCCCCCTCCCCGATTCGACCAACCGTCACGGCCTCGTACGGTTGAACGAGGCGAATGGGTGAGCGGTTACGCGGGGCCGGGGAAGAAGAAAGGCCCCGCGTCACACGACGCGGGACCTCGCGAGGTACCTCGCCCCTCAGATCCCCAGGTCCTTGATGATCTTGGCGACGTGGCCGGTCGCCTTGACGTTGTACAGGGCGCGCTCCACCTTGCCCTGCTCGTCCACGATGACCGTGGAGCGGATCACGCCGACCACCGTCTTCCCGTACAGCTTCTTCTCGCCGAAGGCGCCGTACGCCTCCAGCACCTTCTTGTCCGGGTCGGCGACCAGGGTGACCTTGAGGTCCTCCTTGTCGCGGAACTTCGCCAGCTTCTCCGGCTGGTCGGGGGAGACGCCGATGACGTCGTAGCCGGCACCCGCCAGCAGGTCGAGGTTGTCGGTGAAGTCGCAGGCCTGCTTGGTGCAGCCGGGGGTGAGGGCGGCCGGGTAGAAGTAGACGATGACCTTGCGGCCCCGGCGGTCGGCGAGGGAGATCTGGTTGCCGTCCGCGTCCGGCAGGGTGAAGTCGGGGGCGGTCTCGCCCGGCGTCAGGCGCTCGCTCATGGCTGGGGGCTCCTCGTCGTGTGCGGCTCGGTGTCGCTACCCGACGAGCCTAATCGGGGTGCCAAGCGGCGCGCCGTAAGGGGAGCTGACAAACTGATCGGCAAGGTATGTCGGTTCTATCGGCCTAGGTGACGGAGGCGCGCGGTGTCGGAGGGCAGGACTCCCGCTCAGATCGAGGCGGACATCGTCCGCAGGCGGCAGGAGCTAGCCGTGACGCTGGACGAGATCGGGGTGCGGGTGCATCCGAGAACCATCGTCGGCAACGCGTCGGCTTCGGTGCGTCAGACGGTGGACCGCACCGCCGGACGCGCGTACGTGGCGGTGAACCGGGCGGTGACCAGTGTCCGCGGTGAGTTGTTCTCGGCGGACGGTGCTCCGCGGATGGAGCGCATCGTGCCGGTGGCGGTCGTGACGGTGGCGTTGGTCGTGGTGCTGTCGGGTCGGTCGTCCAGGCGCAGGGGCAGGCGAAAGTAGGGTGCTTTGGCCCGTCCTGTGCGTTGTGTAGTGGTGCGTCAGGGGCGCCGGGGAGCCACTTGCGCCGGACGCCAGGTAACGTCGTGCCCGTGAGCTCGAATACGTCCCTCGACGGCGGCGCCGCGCAAGGCGCGCGTACGCACGACAAGCTGCCCATCCGCATGCTGCACGACCGGGTGCTGGTGCGCACCGACATCCCGGAGGGCGAGCGCCGCTCGTCCGGTGGCATCCTCATTCCGGCGACCGCGGCGGTGGGCCGTCGGCTGGCCTGGGCCGAGGTGGTCGCGGTGGGGCAGAACGTACGGACCGTGGAGGTCGGTGACCGGGTGCTGTTCGACCCGGAGGACCGGGCGGAGGTCGAGGTGCGCGGTGTGGGCTATGTGCTGATGCGTGAGCGTGATCTGCACGCGGTGGCCGCGGAGCGGCTGCAGGGGTCGGAGGACTCCACGGGCCTGTACCTCTGAGTGGTGTTTCCCGGGGAGGCGGGCGGTGATCCCGGTCACCGCCCGCCTTCGCGTGTGTTGCTACGGCCGGGGGTACCCGACGAGACGCGCCGTACCTCGGGCTGAGCATGGTCGATCACCCGCGGCGCCGTTGTGGCTGGTCGCGCGGTTGCTTGCGTCCGTTCGGGGCGCGGCCGAACCGTAGCGGACTTCGCCCACCTGCTCAGGGCGTGGATGTTCCCGGTGGTCCGCTGGTGGCTCCGGGGCCGCGGCTCGGCGGGCCGCCCGCGCTGCCGGTTCCGCCGGGCCCGGGTCCGCCGGATCCGGCGCCGTCGGAGGTGCCGCCCGTGGTGCCGGTCGAGGTGCCGCCGGAGCTGGGGGTTCCGGTGCTGCCGCTGGGGCCGCCGTTGCCGTTGCCGCCGTCCGGGCCGCCGCTGGTTCCCTGGTCGGCGCCGCCGTTCAGGCCGCCGGTGACCGGGCTCATCTGCGGTGGTGAGGCGGGCGGGGAGTCCGGTGGGTTGCTGGTGGGTGGCCCGCTGTCCGGTGGGGGGTTCTCCTCGGGCGGGGCGCTGGTGTCCGGTGCGGAGTCGCTGGGCGAGGGGCTGGCGCCGCTTTGCAGTTGCAGGTCGAAGTCCGGCACGGAGTCGCCGCGTTCGGCCGCGGCCGTGTACTGGGCCCAGATCTCGGCTGGGAAGCCGCCGCCGTTGACGCGGTCGAGGCCGGTGGTGCCGTAGAGCTTCATCTGCTGGCCGGTGTCGGAGTTCTGGCCCATCACGGCGACCACGGTGACCAGTTTGGGGGTGTAGCCGGCGAACCAGGCGGCCTTGTCGTCCTCCGCGGTGCCGGTCTTGCCTGCCGAGGGCACTCCGGAGGCCTGTGCGGCGGTGCCGGTGCCGTCGGGGGCGTTGACCACGCTCTGCAGCATCGAGGTGGTGGTGTCGGCGGCTTCCCGGGTCACCGCCTGGCGGTGGTCGCGGCCGGGCAGTGGTACCGGGTTGCCGCCTTTCACCACGCTGCTCACGAGTGTGTACGGGATGTAGGTGCCGTGGTTGTCCAGTGTCGCGTACGCCTGTGCCATGTCCAGCGGGCTGGCGGTGGCCACGCCGAGCGCGATGGACGGGTAGGCGCCCAACCCCGGTGTGTTGGGGGGGAGTCCGAGGTCCGTGGCGGTGGCCTTGACCTTGTCCGGGCCGACGTCCTCGGCCATCTGCGCGTAGACGGCGTTGACCGACTTGTTGGTGGCGGTGGAGACGTTGATCTCGCCGTAGTCGACGTCGTCCTCGTTGGCGGGTGCGTAGTTCACCGGGCCGTTCGGGCCTTGTACGGGGCGGTGGTTGGTGCCGTCGTAGAGGGTGTTGGGGGTGATCTGCTGGCCGTCCTGGGTGGTGGAGTCGTTCTGCACCGCCGAGGCGAAGACGAACGGCTTGAAAGTGGAGCCGACCTGGTAGTCGCGGCGGGTCGCGTTGTTCACGTACTGCTTGGTGAAGTCGACGCCGCCGTACATCGCGACGACGTCGCCGGTGGCCGGGTCGATGGAAACGCCTCCGGCGCGTACGTACTTGTCGGTGGGGTTGGCTGACGGGTCGAGTTTGCCGATGAGTTGGTCCTGGGCGGCGTTGACGAGCGCGTCCTGCTTGTTCTTGTCGATGGTGGTGGTGATCCGGTAGCCGCCCGCGGCCAGCGTCTGCTCGTCGATGATCTTGTTCTCGGTGAGGTAGTTCTTCACCGCCTCCACCAGGTAGCCGCGTTGCCCGGAAAGGCCGGAACTGGCCTTGGCCTTGCCGGGGGTCGGGAAGGTCGTCCTCGCCCGTTCCGACGGGGTGAGCCAGTGCTGTTTGACCATGCCGTCGAGCACGTAGTTCCAGCGGGCGATCGCCCGGTCCTTGTTCTGCGGGTCGGCGACCACGTCGAAGGCGCTGGGCGCGTTGAGCAGCGAGGCCAGGTAGGCGCCCTCGGCGGTGGTGAGCCTGCTGGCGTCCTTGCCGTAGTAGGCCTGGGCGGCGGCCTGGATGCCGTAGGCGTTGCGGCCGAAGTAGCTGGTGTTCAGATAGCCTTCGAGGATCTGGTCCTTGGACTGTTCGCGGTCGAGTTTGATCGCGATGAAGAACTCCTTGGCCTTCCGGCTGATCGTCTGCTGCTGGTTGAGGTAGTAGTTCTTCACGTACTGCTGGGTGATGGTCGAACCGGACTGGGTGCCCTTGCCGCTGACGGTGTTCCAGGCGGCCCGCAGCATCGCCTGCGGGTCGACCGCCGACTCGTGGTAGAAGCCGCGGTCCTCGGCGGCCAGCACCGCGTACTGGGTGCTGCGCGGCACCTGGCTGAGTGGGATCTCCTCCCGGTTCACCGCACCGCTGCGGGCCAGTTCGGTCTTGCCGTCCGAGTACAGCAGGACGTTGCTCTGCGCGGTCGCCATGGTGTTCGCGGCCGGGATGCGCACCAGCAGGTATCCGGCGATGAACGCGCCGCACAACGCGATCAGGAACACCAGCACCGCCCCGAGCGTGAAGCGCCAGGTGGGCACGGCGCGGCGCCAGCCGGTCCGCCTGGGGCGCGCCGCCCCGTCCCCCGTGCCGCGTCCCTGACGCTCCGACTGCTCGTCGCTCATGTCTGTACGGACTCCTCGGCCGCCGTGGGGGTTGTGCCGCGGCGCGACGCCGCGGAAGGCGTTGTCCCGCGGGACACTCTCGCACCATCGGGTACCCCGCCCACGGCGGGCACACCCTGGCGGCCGTCCCACGGCCCGAACGGCTGTGTCGTTCCACCGGAACGGATGACAAAACCTGTGGCCGTGCTTCGGCCCGTGTCCGTACACTGCGGAATTTCCGCCGGACGGCGGGCCACTGGTGGTCGGATCGGGTACTGGCCGAGGAGCGGGCGATGGGGGTGCGTGGCGGCGCGCGGTTGTACGCGGCGGTCGCGGTGCGCGGCTTCCGCCGTTACGCGACGTACCGGATGGCCACCTTGGCCGGGGTGTTCACCAACACCGTCTTCGGCTTCATCGTCGCCTACACCTACACCGCGCTGTGGAGCGCGCGCCCGCGTCTGGGCGGCTACGACCTGCCGCACGCGGTGACCTTCGTGTGGCTCGGGCAGGCGCTGCTGATGGCCACCGCGCTGCTCGGCGGCGGGCACGAGTCCGAACTGGTGGAGCGCATCAGGGCCGGTGACGTCGTCATCGACCTGTACCGCCCGGCGAACCTGCAACTGTGGTGGCTGGCCACCGATCTGGGCCGGGCGGCGTTCCACCTGGTCGGCCGGGGCGTGCTGCCGATGGCCGCCGCCTCGCTGGTGTTCCGGCTGGCCTGGCCCACCGGGGTGGCGGTGTGGGGCTGCTTCGTGGTCTCCGTGGCGCTGGGCGTGGTGGTCAGCTTCGCCATCCGCTATCTGCTGGCGCTCACCAGCTTCTGGCTGCTGGACGGCGCGGGGGTGCTGTTGCTGGCCACCTTGCTGGCGACGTTCTTCTCCGGCATGGTGCTGCCGCTGACCGTCTTTCCCGGTTGGCTGGGCACGCTGGCCCGGGCGCTGCCGTGGTCGGCCCAGCTCCAGGTGCCCGCCGATGTCTTCCTCGGTCGGCACCGGGGCACCGGGGTGCTGTGGGCGCTGGCGTTCCAGGCCGGGTGGGCGGTGGTGCTGCTGGGCGCGGGACAACTGGTGCAGTCGGTGGCGACCCGCAAGGTGGTGGTGCAGGGTGGCTGACGCCGGGCGGCTGAGCGGTCTGGGGCGCCGGGGGCGGGTCGCCACGGCGGTCGACGGGCTGCGCGCGTACCTGCTGGTCGCCGGGATGTGGATCCGCTCGACGATGGTCTACCGCACCTCGTTCGCCTTGATGGCGGTGGGCAACTTCGCCATGACCGCGCTGGACTTCGTGGCGGTGGCGATCATCTTCGGGCACACCCGGGTGCTCGGCGGCTTCACGCTCACCGAAACGGCGTTCTTGTACGGGAGTTCGGGCGTGGCGCTGGGGCTGGCCGATCTGGCGGTGGGCAACCTGGACCAGTTGGGGCGGCGGGTGCGGGACGGCACGATGGACGTGCTGCTGGTGCGCCCGGTGCCGGTCTACGCCCAGGCCGCGGCGGACCGCTTCGCGCTGCGGCGGCTCGGCCGGATCAGCCAGGCGGCGGTGGTGCTCGGCTGGTCGATCACCCGTGTCCATGCGGCGTGGACGGTGGTCAACGTGCTGCTGGTTCCGGTGATGCTGGTCAGTGGTGCGGCGATCTTCGCCGCCGTCTACACCGTCGGCGCCGCCTTCCAGTTCCGCGCCAACGACGCGGCGGAGGTGCAGAACTCGTTCACCTACGGCGGTAACGCGCTCACCCAGTACCCGCCGACGGTGTTCGCCAAGGATCTGGTGCGCGGCGCCACCTTCGTCGTGCCGCTCGCCTTCGTCAACTGGATGCCCGCGCTGCACATCCTGGGCCGTGGCAACCCGCTGCGGCTGCCCGGCTGGGTGGACTTCTGCTCGCCGCTGGTGGCGCTGGTGTGCTGCGCCCTGGCCGGGTGGGCGTGGCGCGCCGGGCTGCGGTCCTACCGGTCCACGGGGAGCTGAACGATGGACGCGTTGATCCAACTGGACGGTGTGTGCAAGGAGTTCGAGGTGCGCCGCAGGTCCGGGCCGCTGCGCCGGGAACGCCGTACGGTGCGGGCCGTGGACGGGCTGAGCTTCGAGGTGGCGCGCGGCGAGATGGTCGGCTACATCGGGCCGAACGGCGCGGGCAAGTCCACCACCATCAAGATGCTCACCGGGATCCTGGTGCCCAGCGGTGGACGGCTGCGTGTCGCGGGCGTCGACCCGTCCCGTGAACGTACCCGGCTGGCCCGCCGCATCGGCGTGGTCTTCGGCCAGCGCACCACCTTGTGGTGGGACCTGCCGCTGCGCGACTCCTACGAACTCGTCCGGCGCATCTACCGGATTCCGCGCGACCGCTACACCGCCAACCTGGACACCTGTGTCGAACTCCTCGACCTGTCCGAGCTTTTGGACGTGCCGGTACGGCAGCTCTCGCTCGGCCAGCGGATGCGCGCCGACATCGCGGCGGCGCTGCTGCACGACCCCGAGGTGCTGTACCTGGACGAGCCGACCATCGGCCTGGACGTGGTCAGCAAGGCCAAGGTCCGCGGCTTCCTGCGCCGCGTCAACGCCGAGCGGGCCACGACCGTGCTGCTGACCACCCATGACCTCACTGACATCGAGCAGTTGTGTCAGCGGGTGATGGTCATCGACCACGGGCGGCTGGTCTACGACGGCGGGCTCGACGGCCTGCACGCGGCGGGGGAGAGCGAACGCACCCTGGTGGTCGACTTCGACCGCGAGCTGCCGCCGGTGAGCATCGACGGCGCCCGTGTCGTGCGCACCGAGGGTCCCCGCCAGTGGCTGGCCTTCCCGGCGGCCGCCAGTGCCGCCCCGCTGGTGGCCGAACTCGCGGGCCGCTACCCGCTGGTGGACCTGTCGGTGCGCGAGCCCGCCATCGAGGACGTCATCGCGAGGATGTACGGGGAACGCGGCGAAGCCGCTGGCCTGCACGGCTGAGCGCTCCGCTGGGCGTGCGGCGATGTGCCGTCGCTCGTCCGCGGCACCGTCGTGGCTGGTCGCGTGGTTCCCCCGCGCCCGTTCAGGGCGCTAACGAACCGCGGCGGACTTCGCCCGACCCGCCTGGCCGCGAGGGCCGGGGCGCGAGGCGCGCCCTCACACGTTCGCCGGGGCGGAGCCCAGCAGTGTGCTCAGGTCGACCGCGTCGGCCATGACCTGGTAGCCCAGGTCGGTGGGGTGCAGATGGTCACCCGAGTCGTACAGCGGGCGCAGTCGGGTCGGATGCTCCGGGTCGCGCAGCGCCAGGTCGAAGTCGACCACGGCGTCGAAGACCCGGCCGCTGCGGATCGCCGCGTTGACCTGTTCCCGCACGGCGTCGTACCCCGGCTGGTAGCCCCGTTCGCCCTCGAACGGCGTCAGCGTCCCGCCGACCACCCGGATGCCGTGCGCGTGCGCCTCGCGGGTGATCTCCTGCAGGCCCGCGACGATGGCGTCCGGGTCGGCCTGGTGCGGCGACAGGATGATGTCGTTGATGCCGAGTTCGACGAGGAGCGTCTTGGCGCCGGTCCTGGACAGCGCGTCACGGTTGACCCGCTGCAGGGCGCTGGGGCCGTTGCCCGCCAGGTTCTGCGGGGCGTCCAGCAGCACCCGGTTGCCGCTGATGCCCTCGTTGAGCACGCCCAGCCGCGGTCCCCGCGGGCTGCCGTCGAGGCGTTCGGCCAGGTAGTCGGGCCAGCGGTGGTTGGCGCCGACGGTGGCGGTGAAGCCGTCCGTGATGGAGTCGCCGAGGGCCACCACCGCGCCCTGGGCCTGGTCGGTCCACACGTCGACCGCGGTCACGTACCGCCAGTAGGGGCTCTGCTCGGTGAAGGCGGTCCCGTCGGGGTCCGTCGTGTGGTCGCCCTGCGCCAGGTAGGACGTCTGACGGGCGTGCGGATGGTAGGTGACGGCACCGGAGGCGTACGGGGTGAAGGTGGTGATCAGCAGGTCGGCGGCGGCCGGTACCCGCAGCCGTACCGGATCGCTGAGCACGCTCTCGCCCACCGGGACCGTCACCGTGGTCCGCCCCGCGAAGGACAGCGCGGCCAGCGTGCCGGGCACCGCGTCCGGTCCGCCCGTGCCGTCCGCGACCGCCAGCGTGGTGTGCGTCAGGACGAGTGGCGCGGTGCCGAACAGGTTGGACAACTGCACCCGGGCGGCGGTACCGCCGACGCTGGTGTGCACCACGTTGCGGATCGTCATGTCCGGGTAGCCGTGCGGGGCGTTCGGCTCGGCGGCGGCGGGCGCGGTGGCCCATGTGCCCACCCAGGTCCCGGCGGCCGCCTGGGCGGCGGCCGTCGACCGGGGCTGGGGCGCCGTCGGCGTGTCGTCGGTGCGCGCGCCGCCGACACTGACGAATATCGCGGCGCACACCACGGCCACTACCGACGCCAGCGTGGCCAGCAGGGCATAACCGGACTTCCTGGTCACGCGGTGCTTCTCCTCGGTCCTTGGGCGGCGGTACCGCGCGCCGCGCCCCATGATCATATGGGGCGGCGCGGAACTCCCCGCCGAACCGCGGGTGCCGTCCGTAGAGACGACGGGAACCCGTCGATCGTTCCTCACACGGATGTGACGGAGACAATCACGGGGTGGAACGGATGGATGTGGTGGCGAAGACCGCCGCGGGACGGCCCGGTGGCGGGTTCTCGTACAGTCCCGCGGACGAGGAGCGGCGGCGCGGCGTCCGCAAGATGAAGCTGGTCGCCACCGGCTTCCTGGCGGTCGCGACACTGGTGTACGGGCTGGCCAAGTGGGCGCAGGCCGCCGGGGCCGGTGCCTGGGCGGGCTACGTGGCGGCGGCGGCCGAGGCGGGGATGGTCGGTGCGCTGGCCGACTGGTTCGCGGTGACGGCACTGTTCAAACGGCCGTTGGGGCTGCCCATTCCGCACACCGCGATCATCCCGACGAAGAAGGACGTACTGGGCCGCTCGCTGGGCGACTTCGTCGGTGAGAACTTCCTGTCCGAGCAGGTGGTGCGTACCAGGCTGCGGGCGGTCGGGATCGGCTCCCGGCTGGGCGGCTGGCTGGCCGATCCGGAGCACGCCGACCGGGTCATCGAGCAGGGGGCCGCGGCGCTGCGCGGCGCGTTGCGGGTGCTGCGGGACACCGACGTACAGGCGGTGGTCGGCGAGGCCATCACCCGCCGGGCGGACAGCATGGACGTGGCGCCGGGCCTGGGCCGGCTGCTGGAGCGGGTGGTCGACGAGGGCGGCCACCGGCGGGTGGTGGACCTGGTGTGCGTACGGGCCCACGACTGGCTGGTGCTGCACGGCGATTCGGTGATGGGCGCGGTGCAGAACGGGGCGCCCGGCTGGACGCCGCGCTTCGTGGACCGCAGGGTGGGCGAGCGGGTCTACAAGGAACTGCTGCGCTTCGTCGGTGAGATGCGGGACATGCCGGAGCATCCGGCGCGTGGGGCGCTGGACCGCTTCCTGTCGGACTTCGCGCAGGAGTTGCAGTCCGATCCGGACACCCGGGAGCGGGTGGAGCGGTTGAAGCGGGACCTGCTGGCGCGTGGCGAGGTGCAGGACCTGATCGAGTCGGCGTGGAGCGCGGTGCGGTCGATGGTGGTCTCCGCCGCCGCCGACGAGCGCAGCGAACTGCGGTTGCGCACAAGGGCGTCACTGCTGTCCCTGGGTGCCCGGATGACGTCCGACCGGCGCGTCCAGGCGAAGGTGGACGGCTGGCTGGAGGACGCGGCGACGTATGTGGTGACCACCTACCGGGACGAGATCACCGCGCTGATCACCGAGACGGTGGCCGGTTGGGACGCCGAACACACGTCCCGCAAGATCGAGGCGCACGTCGGCCGTGACCTGCAGTTCATCCGCATCAACGGAACGGTGGTGGGCGCCCTCGCGGGCCTGCTGATCTACACCGTCTCGAGGGTGGTGGGCGGTTGACGGCGAAAGCCCGCGGGCCGGTGCGGCGGGCGGGTTGGCCGATCGCCGTGACCCGGCCCGGGGAGGCGTTGTCGGTGGTGCGGTCTACTATCTGAAATGAGAGGGAGGGGGGTGCCGAGATGTTCCGTGGTCTTGACGTGCCGCGCGCTTACCTCGGCGCGCTGATCCCGCTGCTGACCGGGTTGCTGCTGATCCACGTTCAGCTGACCGCCGTGGTCGCCGCAGCGGCGGCCACCGCCGCTGCGGTGCTGGTGTGCCGTGCCTTCGTCCACGCGGTGGCGGCACGGCCGGTGCCACCGGGCCGAATACGCACCGCCATCCGCGACCGGGAGCGCCGCACGGCGTTCCTCCCGCAACGTGACCCCGACGCGTCGGGCCGCCCCCGCCCCCGAGCCCCAGGCCGTCTCCACGGGACGGCCGCGTAGTGCCTTTCCGGCGGTTCGCGGTCGGGGTCGCGGCCGGTTCGGACAGCGCCGGGCCAAGCCGTCGTGGTTGCTGACCGCTGTGGCGGTTCCAGATGCCGGAGGTGAACCTCCGTCGCCCGTAGGCGTGTTGGGGCCTGCCGCCCAGCGAAGGATCCGCCGCGACGGCGGGCAACCACGACGGGCGGGCATCGGCAGCGCCGAACCGGCCGACCGCGACCACGAACGCACCGACCGCACGGAAATGCACCACACGGACCGTCCCACGCCGGATCGCCGATCCCGCCAGGACGACTCCCGTGGAGGCTCAACCATGTCCGTTTTCAGCCCACTTGCCGCACTGCTCTCCCAACTCGCCGACGGCCTGGAGCCGCTGTTCGGTGGTTCGGCGACGGCCGCCGCGATCATCGCGTTCACCCTGTGCGTACGGCTCGCGCTGCACCCGCTGGCGCGGGCCGCCGCACGCGGGGAGCGGACCCGTGCCCGGTTGGCGCCGCACGTCGCGGAGTTGAACGCCAGGTACCAAAGTGACCCGCAGCGCATGCAGCGGGCGCTGACCGAGTTGTATGCGAAGGAGGGCGTGTCGCCGGTCGCCGGTTGTCTGCCGACACTGCTGCAACTCCCGGTCTTCGCCGTGATGTACCACCTGTTCTCCGGCAGCGGCGGCGCACTGCGCCAGCACGCCCTGGCGGGCGCGCCGCTCGGCGGCCACTGGCTGGAGGCGGTCCGCGCGGGCGGGGCGTTCGGATCGCAGGCACTGGTCTACCTCGCCGTGTTCGCGGTGATCGCCGCGGTCGCGGCCTGGACGTACCGGCGGGCCCGCAGGACCGCCGCGCAGGCCGCCCCGCTCCCGGCGGCGCCGGGAGCGGCCGGACTCGCGAAGTTCCTGCCGCTGCTGTCCTTCGGCACGCTGATCACCGCGGCCCTCCTTCCGCTCGCCACCGGCCTCTATCTGGCGACCACAACGACCTGGACCGCCGTGGAACGGGCACTGCTGCAACGGACGGCGGACCAGGCCGTCCTGGCACCCGGTGCCGTCGCGTCCACGAAGTGAGCGGGTCTTGCGGAACGGGCGGTCGTAATTGGAGGATCAGACAAGTCATCCGATGACCGTCCTCGTCGGTTGCGTGGTGCCGCGGGGCCGCCAGCCCCGCGGCACGGCGTGTCCACCCTCGACCACGGGAGTCTTGAATGAAGCTGCTGCGTGTCGGACCGGCGGGAGCGGAGCGTCCGGCGCTGCTGGACGACGACGGGACCCTGCGCGACCTGTCCGGCCTGGTGCCCGACATCGACGGCGCGCTGCTCGCCGACCGGGCCGCGCTGGCGGAAGTACGCCGTGCCGCGCGGGGCGGTGCGCTGCCGGTACTCGACCGGTCGCAGTCGCGCGTCGGTCCGCCGCTCGGCCGGATCGGCAAGATCGTCTGTATCGGGCTCAACTACCACGACCACGCCGCCGAGACGGGCGCGCAGGTTCCGGCCGAGCCGGTGGTGTTCATGAAGGCACCGGACACGGTGGTGGGTCCACGGGACACCGTGCTGATCCCCAAGGGCAGCGTGAAGACCGACTGGGAGGTCGAGTTGGCGGTCGTCATCGGCCGCACCGCGCGCTGTCTGGAGACCGACGCGGAGGCGTTGGCGGCCGTCGCCGGGTACACGATCGCCCATGACGTCTCAGAGCGCGAGTTCCAGATCGAGCGCGGCGGCCAGTGGGACAAGGGCAAGAACTGCGAGACGTTCAACCCGCTCGGCCCCTGGCTGGTCACCGCCGACGAGGTCGCCGACCCGCAGGATCTGGCGCTGCGGTTGTGGGTCAACGGCGAGCTGCGGCAGGACGGTTCGACGGCGGACCAGATCTTCCCGGTGGCCCATGTCGTGCGGTATCTCAGCCGCTTCATGACCCTGTATCCCGGCGACGTCATCAACACCGGCACCCCGGCGGGCGTGGCGCTCGGCCAGCCCGAACCCAAGCCGTACCTCCGCGCGGGCGACGTGGTCGAACTGGAGATCACCGGGCTGGGCCGCCAGCGGCAAATCCTGCAGAACGCTTAAGGTCCCTTCCGGCGGATTCGGCCCACGGGGGTTGGGGTTGTTTCGGCACCGCCGGTCTCCACCGCTGTGGTTGCGCGCCGTCGCGGCGGGTCTTCTTTTGAGGCGGGCCCCCAAGCCCCCTGGTGGCGCGGGCTTCGGCTTTCGGTGGGCCGAAAGCCGAAGCCCGCGCCACCGGGAGGCAACTCCTCCGGAATGCCAGGGGGTTAACCCGAGACATCGGATCGCCGCGATTGGTGAGTGGTCATGGCGAGGGAGTCCGGCGGGGTCGAACCGAACCGCGACACCCCGCAGGAGCCGCCGTGTTCAAGCGACGTAGCGCTCCAGTGCGGTGACCACCAGCGCGTGGTCGTCGGCCTGTCGCAGACCGGACACCGCGACCGCGCCGATGACGCCGACGTCCCGCACGCGCAGCGGGAACGCGCCGCCGTGGGCCGCGTAGCGGGCGGGGTCCAGGCGGGCGGACTCCTCGAACGTACTGCCCTTGGCGCGGAACCGCGTACCGACGAGGTAGGAGCTTTCCGCGTACCGCTCCACCACACGGCACTTGCGCGCCAGCCACTCGTCGTTGTCCGCGGACGACCCGGGCAGCGCGCAGTGGAAGAGGCGCTGCGGCCCGCGCAGCACGGTGATGGCCACCGGTGCCCGGCGCTCCAGGGCCAGTTCCCGCAGCAGCCCACCCAGCCGCCAGGCGTCGTCATGGGTGAACTGCCCCAGGGTGAGCCGCAGTTCCTGTTCCTCCAGCACCGGGACCAGTGCCGACGCCTCCTGCCGTTCCATCACGCCGTCCCGTCCAGTTCGACCGTACGCCGCTCGGTGGCCGACACCCGCGCCGCCTCCAGCACCGCCAGCGCGGCGACCGCCTCCCGAGCGGTCACCGGCGGCGCGGTGCCGTCCCGCAGGGCCGCCGCGATCCCCGCGTAGTACGCGGGGTAGTCCCCGGGCAGCGTCGGCACCGCGGTGCCGCCCCCCGTCAGCGGCGACTCGCCCGCGCCGAGCCGCCCCCACGCCTCCTCAGGCTCCGTACCCCAGCCCGATCCGGGCCGCAGGCCCTCCCGTAGCGCCGCCTCCTGCGGGTCGAGACCGTACTTCACGTAGCCCGCCTCGGAGCCCAACACCCGAAAGCGCGGCCCCAGTTGTGCGGTCACCGCGCTCGCCCACAGATGGGAGCGGACGCCGTTGGTGTGCTCCAGGGCGATGAAGGTGTCGTCGTCCGCCGCGGCGTCCGGGCGTCGTACGTCGGACTCGGCGAACACGGTGCGCACCGGCCCGAAGAGAGTGAGCGCCTGGTCCACCAGGTGGCTGCCCAGGTCGTACAGCAGTCCGCCGAACTCTGCCGGGTCGCCGGACTCGCGCCAGCCGCCCTTGGGGTGCGGGCGCCACCGCTCGAAGCGCGACTCGAAGCGCCGCACCTCGCCGAGCGCGCCGGTGTCGATCAGGTGCCGCACGGTGCGGAAGTCGCCGTCCCAGCGGCGGTTCTGGAACACCGAGAGCAGCAGGCCGAGTTCCTCCGCGAGGTCGGCGAGCGCGGCGGCCTGCGCGGCGGTACCGGCCACCGGCTTGTCCACCACGACCGGCAGCCCGGCCCGTAGGGCGGTGGTCGCCAGCGGGACGTGGGTGCGGTTGGGGGAGGCGATGACGACCAGGTCGAGCCGGTCCGCGCGGTCCCACAGTTCGTCGGCCGAGGCCACCGCCCGCACCTGCGGATGCTCGGCCTCGGCCTGTGCCTGCCGCTCGGGGTTCGAGGTGACGACGGTGTCCAGCAGCAGGCCGTCGGTGGCGGCGACCAGCGGTGCGTGGAAGACGGAACCGGCCAGGCCGTAGCCGATGAGGCCGACACGCAGCGGAGAGTTCACGGACATGCCGACCACTAAAGCAACGCTGTTGCGAAAGTGCAAGCGTCGGTGACAATGGGAGCGTGAACAGGGGTAACTCCGGGGCCAACCTGCCCGTACTGCGCGGCCACAACGCCGCACTCGTGCTGGATCTGCTGCGTTCCGCGACCGTCGGCGGTGGGCCGGGGATCAGCCGCCTGGAACTGGCCGAGCGCACCGGGCTCACCCCGCAGGCGGTCAGCAAGATCGTGGCGCGGCTGCGCGCCGAGGGCATGGCGGCCGAGGCGGGTCGCGGCGCCTCCACCGGCGGCAAGCCGCGCACCCTGCTGCGGCTGGTGCCCGGCGCGCGGTACGCGGTCGGGCTGCACCTGGACCGGGACGAGATGACGGCGGTACTGGCCGACCTGACCGGCGAGCGGGTGGCGGCACGCACCGCGCCGTTCGACCTCGGCGCGGACCCGGCGGCGGTGCTGGACGCGGTGGCCGCGCGGGTACGGGACCTGCTCGCCGGTGCCGACGGCGGGGCGGTGCTCGGGGCGGGGGTCGCCGTCCCCGGCCCGCTCGACCACCGCGGTGGGGTGCTGCGCCGGGTCACCCGCTTCCCGCAGTGGGACGGCTTCCCGCTGCGGGACGCGCTCGCCGACCGGCTCGGCCTGCCGGTCACCGTGGACAAGGACACCAACGCGGCGGCGCTCGCCGTCCTGGGGCCACCATCCGTACGGCCGGAAGCCGATCCCAGCCCGCCCGCCACCGCCGGGTGCCCCCACCCGGCGCCCGCCGAAGCCGCCCCCCAACCGGCCGATCCCACAGGCTCCTTCGCGTATCTGCACCTGGGCACCGGCCTCGGTGCCGGACTGGTCCTGGACGGCGCCGTCTACCGGGGGCCGCGGACCGGGGCCGGGGAGTTCGGGCACCAGGTGGTGCAGTTGGACGGGCCGCCCTGCGGGTGCGGGAAGCGCGGCTGCCTGGAGGCGCTGTGCCTGGCGGCGCTGGAGCGCGAGGACGCCCGGCGGGCGGCCCGCCTGCTGGGCGTGGGCGCCGCCAACCTCGTGGCGCTGCTCGACATCGACCGGGTGGTACTGGGCGGCCGGGCGGTGCTCGCCGCCCGCCAGACCTTCGCCGCGGGCGTCGCCGCCGTACTCGCCGAGCAGTGCGCCCACCCGGTCCCGGTCAGCGTCGCCCCCGCCGACCGGCAGACCGTCGCCGACGGCGCGGCCCGGCTGGTGCTGGCCCCGGTCTTCGGCCGCGAGGCACTCGGCTGACCCGCTGCGCCGTCCGGGCGCATACCGGGCCGCGCCCCGGCGGGCCGTCGCCGGTCGGGCGGGCGGCGCCGGTTGTGATGGGAGCACCAAGGCCGCAACGCGGCAGTCCCGGCACGGTGATCCCGTACCGGCGAGCCAAGACAGCGAAGGTCCGACCCATGCACCTGGGCAGTGCGCCGCTTCGCGGCGCCCTTGTCATCTCCGCCGCCACGATCGTTCCACTGCTCGGACCCACCATGGTGGCGGCGGCCCCGCACGAGAGCGATCCGGCGCCGCCCGCCTGCGGCAGCCCGGACTGCCGCCGGGCCGGACCCAGGGTCCAACTGGCCGACCGGCAGCGGAGGTTGAACGGGCTGCACCGCGCCTCCCGAGCGCGCGACAGCGGCTCCACGGTCTTCCCGATGCTGCTGGTCGGCGCCGCGCTGATGGCCGGGACACGCCGTACCGCCCCTTGGCGCGGCAGGTTCTGAACCCCCGCTCGTGGCACCCCGGCCGCTCTGCGAGGATCGCGGCGTGAACGACCCGCGCGACACCCAAGGCAGCGGCGCCCCGAGCGGCGGCACCCCCGGCGCCCCCGTACGGTCCGGGATCCCCGAGCACGGCCGCGTCCCCAAGTACTACGCGGTGAAGACCGAGTTGGAGGCGTTGCTGGACGAACTCGGCGAGGGCGGCGCCCTGCCCACCGAGCGTGATCTCGCCGCGCGCTTCGGGGTGGCCAGGGAGACCGTGCGGCAGGCCGTGCGGGAACTGCTGATCCAGGGCCGGGTGCGGCGCAAGGGGCGCGGCACGGTGGCCGCCGGGCCCAAGCTGGAGCAGCCGCTGTCCCTCGTCTCCTACACCGAGGGGGTGCGCCGCCAGGGCAAGGTGCCGGGGCGCAGCCTGATCGGCCTGGACCGGGTGCCCGCCGGGGCGCAGCTCGCGGAGCAACTGGGCATCGCAGTGAGCGACCCGGTGTGGCATCTGGAGCGGGTGCTGCTCGCCGACGACGAGCGGGTGGGCCTGGAGAGCACCTACGTCTCGGTGGACCGGTTCCCCTGGCTGGAACGGGACTTCGACCCCGACTCCTCGTTCTACGCGTTCCTCCGCGACCGGCTGGGGGTGCGGTTCGCCGCCGCGGAGGAGCGGATCGAGACGGTACTGGCCACCCCGCGCGAGGCGCTGCTGATCGGCACCCCGCCCGCGCTGCCGATGCTGCTGCTCAACCGGGTCTCCCGGGACACCGACGGCCGCCCGGTGGAGCGTGTGCGGTCCCTCTACCGCGGTGACCGCTTCAGTTTCACCACACATCTGACCGGGGTCTGACGCCCTGAGCCGGTCGAGCGGAGCCCGCAGGGGTTCGGCAGCGCCCTGAAGGGGCGCGGGGGCTGCGCGACCAGCCACGATGCTGCCGCAGGGACGATCGACGGCATCGTCGTGGTACCCCGAGCGGAGCGTTGGGCCGTGCGCTTGGTAGCGTACGGCCATGTCACGAATAGATAACGGGTCTAGCCCAAACGTGATGGGCTGTTCATCGTCGCTTCACCGCTCGGACGCGACCGCTCAAGCCCCGGCGCACAAGCTCCGAGGCATGAGAGTCGTCATCGTCGGCGCCGGGGCACTCGGCACCATGCACGCCTGGCACGCGGTAGCCCGTGGGCACGAGGTCATCCACATCGAGCGGGAGCGCGACGCGCGCGGTGCCTCGGTGCGCAACTTCGGGCTCGTCTGGGTCGGCGGCCGGGCATCCGGAGCGGAGCTTTCCACCGCGCTGCGGGCACGCGAACTGTGGCAGGAGATCGGCGCCCGGGTACCGGGCATCGGCTTCCGGGCCAACGGCTCGCTGACCGCCGTGCGCACCGAGGCCGAACGCGCCGTCGCCGACGAGGTGCTGACCCGCTCGGACGCGGACGTACGGGGCCTGAAGTGGCTGGACGCCACCGAGACCCGGGCGCTGAACCCGGCGCTGCGCGGCGAACTGCTCGGCGCCCTGTGGTGCGAGCGGGACGCGGCGGTGGAGCCCCGGCTCACCCAGCGGGCGCTGCGCGAGCACCTCGCCGCCTCCGGCCGCTACACCTTCCTCGGCGGCCGGGAGGTCCGCGAGGTCGGCCCGGAGAAGGTCGTCGACGACCACGGCCGCACCCACCACGCCGACGCCGTCGTGCTGTGCACCGGCGCCTGGCTGTCCGGTCTGGTGCGGGAGCTGGCCCCCGAACTCCCGGTCCGCAGGGTGCGGTTGCAGATGATGCAGACCGATCCGCTCGGTGAGCCGCTCACCACCTCGGTCGCCGACGCGGACAGCTTCCGCTACTACCCGGCGTACGCGGGCGGCGCGCTGGACGCGCTGAGCGGCCGACAGCCGCAGGCGGACACCGCCGCCGCGCACCGGATGCAACTGCTCATGGTGCAGCGCCTGGACGGCTCACTGACCATCGGGGACACCCACGAGTACGACGAGCCGTTCGGCTTCGACGTGGTCGAGGAGCCGTACGAGCACCTGCGGGACGTCACCGAGGCGCTGCTCGGCCGCCCGCTGCCGCGCGTCCGGCACCGCTGGGCCGGGGTGTACGCGCAGTGCGTGGACACCACCCGGGTGGTGCACCGCGAGCAGGTGGCCGACGGCGTGTGGCTGGTCACCGGCCCCGGCGGGCGCGGCATGACCTGCTCGCCCGCGATCGGCGAGGACACCGCGAACGAGCTCGGCTGGTAAGGAAGTTGGTGACAGAAATGACCGAAACCCCGGAACGCGGCATCAACCTGGTCGTCCTGGACATGGCGGGTACCACCGTCGCCGACGGCGGCCTGGTCGAGCAGGCCTTCACCCGGGCCGCGCAGCGACTGGGCGTCGAGCCGGACCTGGAGTACGTCCGGGCCACCATGGGCGAGTCGAAGATCTCCGTCTTCCGCGCCCTGTTCGGCGACGAGGACTTCGCCCAGCGGGCCAACACCGAGTTCGAGCGGGCCTACGGAGAGCTGGTCGACGGCGGCCGGATCGCCGCGCTGCCCGGCGCCGCCGAGGCCATCGCCGAACTGCGCGCCGAGGGCCGCAGGGTCGTACTGACCACCGGCTTCGCCCGGGTCACCCAGGACGCCATCCTGGACGCCCTCGGCTGGCGGGACCTCGCCGACCTCACCCTCTGCCCGGCCGACGCGGGCCGCGGCCGACCGTACCCGGACATGGTGCTCACCGCGCTGCTGCGCACCGGCACCGACGACGTGCGGCGGATCGCGGTCGCCGGGGACACCTCGTACGACATGCTCACCGGCGCCCGCTCCGGCGCCGGGGTCGTGGCGGGCGTGCTGACCGGGGCACACGACCGGTCGCAGCTGACCGCGGCCGGTGCCACGCACGTCCTCGGGTCGGTCGCCGAACTCCCAGCGCTGCTACGGGAGTTCTGAGATGGGCATCCGGTTCGACTCGGTCACCGTCCGGTACGGGGACAACACCGTCCTTGACCGCCTCGACCTGACTGTGGAACCCGGCGAAGTCATGGCACTGCTCGGCCCCTCGGGGTCGGGCAAGACCACCGCGCTGCGGGCCGTCGCCGGGTTCGTCACCCCGGCGTCCGGGCGGGTGCTGATCGGTGGCCGCGATGTCACCGACCTGCCCCCCTACCGGCGCGGCATCGGCATGGTGGTCCAGCAGTACGCGCTCTTTCCGCACCTGCGGGTGGAACAGAACGTCGCCTTCGGCCTGAAGGCGCGGAAGGCGCCGCGCGCGCGGATCGCCGAACGCGTCACCGAGGCGCTGCGGATGACCGGCATGGAGGGCTACGCCCGCCGGTACCCTCGCGAGCTGTCCGGCGGCCAGCAGCAGCGGGTGGCCATCGCCCGGGCGCTGGCCGTCCGGCCCGAGGTGCTGCTGCTGGACGAACCGCTGTCCGCGCTGGACGCGCAGCTGCGCTCCGGGATGCTCGCCGAACTCGCCAGGCTGCACCGGGAGTTGCCGGATGTCTCCATCCTCTACGTCACCCACGACCAGATCGAGGCACTGACCCTCGCCGACCGGATCGCGGTCATGGACAGGGCGCGGCTACGCGACTGCGGCACCCCGCAGGAGCTCTACCGCAGGCCGCGCACCGAGTTCACCGCCTCCTTCGTCGGCAACGCCAACCTGCTGCCGGTGACGGTGACCGGCGGCGCGGTGCGCTTCGGCGCCACTGAACTGAAGGTTCCGGTGGACGGCGCGGTGCCGGGCGCGACCGCGACGCTGTGCGTACGGCCGCACCTGGTCGGCCTGGGGGAGGGGCCCAACGCGCTGCGCGGCACGGTCGCCGAGGTGCAGTGGCGGGGCGCCACCCACCGGGTGATGGTGGACGTGGACGGCCACCGGATCAAGGCGGACGTGCGGGAGCTGCGCACCCCGCCCGCGCTGGGCGAGCACGTCGTCGTGCACTTCGCGGCCGAGGACGCGGTCCTGCTGGCGGCGGGGGTGGCCGATGCCTGAGCAGGCCGGGCGAAGTCCGCTGCGGTTCCGCAGCGCCCACAAGGGGCGCGGGGCTGTGTTCATGTGCGGCTCCGCCGCGTGGGCGCGACAGCCGCAAGGGCGCCGCAGCCGAGCGTCGGCAGCCTGGCGTCGGGTTCCCCGTTGGCTGTGGGCGGCGCCACCGCTGGCCGGGCTCGCACTGGTCTTCCTCTACCCGATGGCCCTGGTGGTGTGGCAGTCGCTGTCCCCGGACAGCGGCGGCCACGACCTGTCGGGGTACGGCACCGTGCTGGCCTCCACCGGATTCCGAACCGCGCTGCTCAACACCGTGTGGATCGCGGCCGGTTCGACGCTGGGCTGCCTGGTGCTGGGCTTCGCCCTCGCCCTGGTGATCGCCTTCGTGCCGTTCCCCGGCGGGCGGGTGATCGGCCGGTTCATCGACATCTTCCTCGCCTTCCCGTCCTTCCTGATCACGCTGGCGCTGCTGTTCCTCTACGGAACGGTCGGCATCATCAACGGCGTCTGGACCGACGCCACCGGCGCCGCGACCGGGCCGCTTGACTTCCTGCACACCCCGTGGGGCGTGCTGCTGGCCGAGGTCACCTACTTCACCCCGTTCGTGATGCGACCGCTGCTGGCCGCCTTCTCGCAGATCGACACCGCGCAGATCGAGGCGGCGGCCTCGCTGGGCGCCCGGGCGCCGCGCGTCGTACGGCAGGTGATCTGGCCGGAGGCGCTGCCGTCGCTGGCGGCGGGCGGCTCGCTGGTGCTGGTGATGTGCCTCAACGAGTTCGGAATCATCCTGTTCACCGGCGCCAAGGGCGTCACCACGTTGCCGATGCTCGTCTACAGCAAGGCGATCCTCGACGGCGACTACCCGGGGGCGTGTGTGGTCGCGGTGGTCAACGTCGCGCTGTCGGTGGCGCTCTACGGCCTGTACCGGGTGGTCCTGGCCCGTGGCACTGGGGGTGCCTGTCGTGCTGGTGCATAGCCGAGGCGGCCGGTGGGCCGTGTGGACCGTGTTCTTCGCCCTGTTCCTTCCGGTGTTCGCGCTGCCGTTCCTGGTGATCCTGGTGGCGTCCTTCGCCAGCAGTTGGAGCGGTGCCTTCCCTTCCGGGCTGACGCTCGGCCACTACCAGGAGATCGCCCACGGCGACTCCCCGCACGCGCTGCTCACCAGCCTGGTCACCGCGCTGGTGGCCAGCTTGGCGGCGCTGGCCGTCGGCACCTGGGCGGCGCTCGCCGCACAGGCGCTGCGGCGGCGCGGACGGCGGGTGGTGGACGCGCTGTTCATGCTGCCGGTCGCGGTGCCGTCGGTGGTGGTCGGGCTGTCCCTGCTGGTGGCGTTCTCCAAGCCGCCGCTGCTGCTCAACGGCACGCCGACCATCGTGATCGTGGCGCACACGGTGCTGGTGACGGCCTTCGCCCACCAGTCCGTCGCCGCCGCCCTCACCCGCCTCGACCCGGCGTACGAGCAGAGCGCGGCGAGCCTGGGCGCACGGCCGTCCTACGTGCTGTGGCGGGTGAAACTGCCGCTGCTGCTGCCGTCGCTGACCGCCGCCGCCGGGCTGTGCTTCGCCCTGTCCATGGGCGAGTTGAGCGCCACGATGATGCTCTATCCGCCGAACTGGGTGCCGCTTCCGGTGACCATCTTCGGCACCACCGACCGCGGGGCGCTGTTCACCGGCGCGGCGCTGGCGGTGGTCCTGATGGCGGCGACGCTGCTGGTGCTGCTCGCGGTCTCCCGCATCCGAACCAAGGCCACCTACCGGTAGCGGTGGGTTCGTTGACCGGGGGCAAGCCCCCAGACCCCCAAAGGAGTTCCCCATGTCCGCCAAGTCCGCCCTGTCCCTGAGAACCGTCACCGCCGCCCTCGCCGTGCTCGCCCTCGGCGCCCCACTCACCGCCTGCGCCGGGTCCTCCTCCGGCGGCGGGCAGCAGATCACCGTCTACAGCGCCGACGGCCTGAAGTCCGAGACCGGCGACGGTTTCTACGACAAGGTCTTCAAGGACTTCCAGGCCCGGACCGGCATCAAGGTCAACTACGTCGAGGGCGGCTCGGGCGAGGTCGTACAGCGCCTGATCCGCGAGCGGTCCAACACCCAGGCGGACGTGGTCGTCACCCTGCCGCCGTTCATCCAACAGGCCGAGCAGAAGGGGCTGTTGGCCAAGTACGCCCCGGCGGGCTCAGGCGAGGTCTCCGACATCGACAAGGACCCGGGCGGCGAGTGGACCTCGATCGTCAACAACTACCTGTGCTTCATCTACAACACGAAGCGGGTTCCGCAGCCGCCGAAGACGTGGAACGACCTGCTGGACCCGAAGTACAAGGGCAAGCTCCAGTACTCCACGCCGGGTGTCGCGGGTGACGGTACGGCCGTGCTGGTCAAGGCGATCCACGACTTCCGGGGCCAGGCACCGGCCATGGCGTTCCTGAAGAAGCTCCAGGCCAACAACGTCGGCCCGTCGAAGTCCACCGGCGCGCTGGCGTCCAAGGTCGACAAGGGTGAGCTGCTGGTCGCCAACGGTGACGTGCAGATGAACTTCGCCGACATGAAGTCCATGCCCGACCAGGGCATCTTCTTCCCGGCCGGGAACGACGGAGGGCGACCCGGCACCTTCGCCCTGCCGTACGCGGCGGGCCTGGTGAAGAACGCGCCGCACTCCGAGAACGCCAGGAAGTTCCTGGACTTCCTGCTGTCCAAGCAGGTGCAGCAGGAGGTCTCCTCGATCGGCGGCGGCTTCTCGTCGCGCACCGACGTGGACGCCACCGACAAGAACGCCGAGGCGCTCAGGCGGATCATGTCGGGCGTGCAGGTCTTCCAGCCGGACTGGAACCAGGTGAACGGCCAGCTGAACACCTACGTCACCGCCTGGCAGGCCGCGACCGGCAGCTAATCGGTCTCGGGGACGCCGCACGTCCCCGCGGCCGCTTGGGCTCTGAGCCGGACCGGGGCATAGTGTTCGGGGCACAGCCCCGGTCCCTGGCTGTTCCATCTGTGTGAAGGAGTCGTCCCCGTGGCAGAGCGCAAGCCGATCGAATCCTGGCTCACCGACATGGACGGCGTGCTGATCCACGAGGGCATCCCGATCCCCGGGGCGGACGAGTTCCTCAAGCGGCTGCGGGAGTCCGGCAAGCCGTTCCTGGTGCTGACCAACAACTCCATCTACACCCCGCGCGACCTGCACGCCCGGTTGTCCCGGATGGGCCTGCACGTGCCGGTGGAGAACATCTGGACCTCTGCGCTGGCCACCGCCAAGTTCCTCGACGACCAGCGGCCCGGCGGCACCGCCTACGTGATCGGCGAGGCGGGGCTGACCACGGCACTGCACGACATCGGCTACGTCCTGTCGGACGCCGAACCGGACTACGTGGTGCTCGGGGAGACCCGCACCTACAGCTTCGAGGCGCTCACCAAGGCCATCCGCCTGATCGACGCGGGCGCCCGCTTCATCGCCACCAACCCCGACGAGGTCGGCCCCTCCGCCGAGGGCGCACTGCCCGCCACCGGCTCGGTCGCCGCCCTGATCACCAAGGCCACCGGCAAGGAACCGTACTTCGTCGGCAAGCCCAACCCGCTGATGATGCGCGCGGGCCTGAACGCCATCGGCGCCCACTCCGAGACCTCCGCCATGATCGGCGACCGCATGGACACCGACGTCCTGGCCGGACTGGAGGCGGGCATGGAGACCTTCCTCGTCCTCACCGGCCTGACCCAGCCCGAGGACGTCGACCGCCACCCCTTCCGCCCGTCCCGGGTGGTGAACTCGATCGCGGACCTGGTGGACCTGGTCTAGGACGCCGCCGCGCGCGGAGAACGAGGCGACACAGCGAGAGGCGGTCGCGACCCTTATGCCTTCGAGGTTGCCGGAATTCCTCGCCGATATGCGGCGGGCCTTCGACTGGGCGGCCGATCAGGGCAGTACGGAACCGATCCGGCGGTTTCTGAGCCCCTTGATCTCGGGGCTTCCGTCCTTCTTGATCTTCTCGGCGACCGGCCGTGCGTGTTCTGCGATGATGACGCGGTAGCTCACGAGGCTTCCCGATCCAGGTACGCGGCAGCGTCTTCTGCGTGTTCGAGGTCCACCGGCGCGGTCATCGTCTCCACCAGGTCGGGGAGCGACAGTGCGATCGCCAGCCCGCGCCAGTTGTCGATCAGGGCGGGGAGCATCGTGTGCGGGGTACGGCCGACCTCGGCCATGAACTGGTCGCGGCGGTCCCTGGGAAGGGCCTCGCGAACTCCGTCGATGGTGCGCGGCGGGTTGATCGCCATCGTTCGACTCCTCCTGGATCCACCCGGCCCGACGGTATAAGCAACGCGGACCTCACGTCTCCCGTTCGCGCGCTCGGTCGGCGGCCCGCTCCCCTCAGGTCCGCCGACCGGCGTCCCTCACCCCTGGGCGCTTGGACTGCGGGAGTTGTCCGGTGCGGCCGGGTGAGGTTCGGGGGAGTGCGCCGACCGGGGCAGCGGTGTCCGGAAGCGGACCAGCACCGCACCGTCCAGTGCGTGGTGTACCTGCACGCCGTCCACCTGGCCGGACAACTCGTGGCACAACTCCGCCGTGACATGCGAGGGAGGCGCGTGCAACGCGGCGGTGGCGGGCGCGTCGGGTGGCTGGTCGTACCCGTAGTCGGTGACCGAGACCGTGCAGCGGGTGTCGTCCATGCCGAGCGTGACGCGATAGCGCCGGGCGTACCCGTAGTCCAGGACGTAGCGGCAGGCGAGGGCGGTCGCCTCGGCGATCCGCGCGCACGGCACGTCATGGGTGCCGATGGTGGTGAGCGCGGCGTGTGTCATGCGTTCGGCGAGCGCGTCGCTGCCGTTGGTACGCGCCAGCGAGAACGTACAGCAGACATCCAACGCCGAGCGTCTGGGGTCGGACAGCGGAAGGCGTGCGGAAGCAGTGCCCTTCACCATGGCTGGACCACGTCCTGCGTCGTCGGGGGTATGCGGCCTGACTCGGGTGCGGTGGCGACACGGTGGCCGGGGTCCTGGGCCACACACATACCCTAGAACAGGCCAACGCCCAACGGGTAGGGCGAGTTGACGCCAAGTCAAACTCTGCGCACGCAGGGCGACGGATGCCTGGTGCGGGCGCGCCACGGCGGGCCGTCGTTCGGCCGTTCCGGCCGAACGACCGGTTTGACGAGTTGTCCCGAATCGTGCCGTGGCGGGCGTCGTGTGCTCTGCCTCAGTTGTCCCGCAGAGCGTCAGAATCAAGGGAGTTGTCCAGTATCCGGCGGGCCAGTTCGGACAGCCGCAGCCGATGGGTGCGCGCATAGCGGCGCAGCGCGCCGAACGCGGTGTCCACGCCCACCCCCCACCGTTCCGCGAGCACCCCCTTGGCCTGCTCCACCACGACCCTGCTGTCCAGCGCGGACTGCAACTGGCTGGCGAGCAACTCGCTGCGGGCGATGACCCGTTGCCGCAGCATCCCGATCGTCGTGGCGTCGGCGAGCGCCTGGGCCAGCGCCATGTCGCCGCGCGGTGCGCCCGGCTCGACGCGGAACAGTTGCAGCGCGCCGATAGCAGTCTCCCGCAGCCGCAGCGGCACCGCGTAGGTGCCCGACACCCCGTCTGCGGTGGCCCGTTCGGCGAAGCGCGGCCAGCGCGCCGCGTCCGCGGCCACGTCCACCGAGCCGACGGCCGCCGCCGTGCGGAAGCAGTCCAGTGCGGGGCCGCCGTCCCGCTGGACGTCGAGCAGGCCGCCCGCCGAGCGGACCGCGACGGTGCGCAACTTGCCGTAGCTGTCGGCCAGTAGCACTCCGGCGGCCGACGCGTCGAGGAACTCCAGGCAGCGGCTGGCCAGCAGGCGCAGCAGCGCGGTCTCCTCGAAGTCGTCCACCAGGGTGTCGGCCAGCTCGACAAACGTTTCTGCTAACCGCTGCTCCCTTGGGCGCTCCATCGGGTCGCTGGGGTTCGCGCTCATGACACCACTCACATCCGCTTGCCGCGCGGCCCTGGAGGGCGCCGGATTTCTGCCGGAATAGTAGCCGCGCCCGGCGGCGGGGGAGCCCGACGGTCGCAGGGGAACCCGGGGCCGCTACCGGGGGCGTGCCAGCAGCAGGAGAACGGAGTCGTCGCCGAGGGTGCCGCCGACATGCCGCAGCAGGTCGGCGTAGAGGCGGCCGACCGCCGCCTCAAGGTCGCGTGCCGCGCCCGCCACCAGCGTCCCGACCCGCTCGGCGAGCGGATAGAAGCCGCCGTGCCGTGGATCGCGCGCCTCGATGACACCGTCGGTGCACAGCACCAGCACCTCGTCGGGGCCGAGCGGCACCCGCCACGGCTCCGGTGCCCCGCGGACGAACCCGGTCAGTCCGAGCGGCACCCATGGTTCCGGCGGATCCAACGAGGTCACCCGCCCGTCCGCGGACACCCGCAGCGGCGGTACGTGCCCGTAGTGCAGCAGCTCGACCTCGGCGTCCGGCACCGGCTGGCGCTGCGCCGGGAACTGCACGAACAGCGCGGTGGTGAACTCCCCGTCCACCACGTGCCGTCGCACACTGGCGTCCACCCGCCGGGCCACTGCGGCCAGCCCGCCCTCGTCGTACGCGGCCTCACGGAACGCGCCCATCACCACGGCCGAGGTCTGCACCGCCTCAAGGCCCTTGCCGCGCACGTCGCCGACCAGCGCGCGCACCCCGTGCGGGGTGTCCAGTACCGCGTACAGGTCGCCGCCGATCTGGGCCGCGTCCGCCGCGGAGGCGTACCGCACCGCCAGGCTGACCTCGCCGACCCGCGGGCCGGGCGGGCGCAGCAGGGCGCGCTGCGCCGCCTCCGCGACCGTGACCACCGCCCGGTACTGCTCGGTGCGCACCTCGCGCCACCACGACGCGTACGCGCTGAAGAGCACCACGGCGAGGTAGCTGATGGTCATCCCGGCGATGATCCGCTGGTCCTGGCTGTCGAGGACCCCGTCGAAGGGCATCAGCGCGGCCTGTACGGCGCCGCCGAGCAGGCCGATCAGCAGGGTGCGCCGCCACGTGGTGGTGACCACGGCCAGTGCGGGGGCCATGACCATCAGCGGGGCCAGGAAGTGGTTGCGCCCGGCGAGCAGATCGGCGGCGGCCACCGCGGCGATCGCGGTGAGCGGGATCGTCATGCCCTGATGGGCGGAGACGACGGCGCCCAGCGCGTCGACGGCCTTCCGGAATACTCGGGTCAACACATTCAGAACATATCGGGTCCGAACCTGTGAGATCGCATCGAGTTGGAACCAACCCATGCTCCGCGGGCGTTCTTGACTGGGATGAACAAGACGATCAGACGCACAGCGGTCTTCTCGCTTCTGCTGGTCCTCGCCCTGCTGGTGCGGGTGACCTGGGTGCAGGAGGTCGACGGCAAGGCACTCGCGGACGACCAGTACAACCGACGGAACCTGATCGCGCGGTACGCGAACCCGTTCGGTGACATCATCGTGGGCGGCCGGGCCGTGACCGGCTCGACCCGGACCGGCAGCCCTGACTTCAGGTACAAGCGCACCTACACCGACGGCCCGCTGTACGCGGCGGTCACCGGCCGCCTGTCGCAGGTCTACGGCTCGACCCAGCTCGAAGGCATCTACCAGGGCGTGCTGGGCGGCACCGACTCGCGCACCAAGAGCCTGCTGGACGTGCTCACCGGCAAGCCCGGCAAGCCCGGCGACGTGCTCACCACGATCGACCCGGCGGTGCAGAAGGCCGCGTACAACGGTCTGGGCAACAAGAACGGCGCCGCCGTCGCCATCGACCCGGGGACGGGCAACGTCCTGGCCATGGTGAGCACCCCCAGCTACGACCCGTCGAGGATCGCGGGCGGTTCCAAGGCCGACGCCCAGGCCTGGCAGCAGTACAGCGACGACAAGAACCAGCCGATGAGCAACCGGGCGCTGCGCCAGACGTACCCGCCGGGCTCCACCTTCAAGCTGGTCGTCGCCGCCGCCGCGCTGCAGGACGGCCTGTACTCCTCGATCGACCAGCCGACCAACAGCCCCAACCCCTACACACTGCCCGGCACGGTCAGCCAGCTGGGCAACGAGAACCCGGCGGCGCCGTGCGAGAACGCCTCCATACGCACCGCGCTGGAGTACTCCTGCAACACGGTGTTCGCCAAGATGGCCGTGGACCTCGGCCAGGACAAGGTCAAGGCGATGGCCGACGCGTTCGGCTTCGACGGCGGCAACCTGGACATCCCGGTGCGCGCCGCGCAGAGCGTCTACCCGACGAAGATGCCCAAGTCCTCGCTGGCGCAGACCGGCATCGGCCAGTTCGACGTGCGGGCCACCCCGTTGCAGATGGCCATGGTGGTCTCCGCCATCGCCAACGGCGGAAAGCTGATGGCTCCGCACATGGTCTCCAAGGTCACCGACAGCGGCGGTGACGCGCTGCAGACCTTCGACCCCAAGCAGATGTCCCAGCCCATCAGCGAGCACACCGCCCAGCAACTGCAACAGGCGATGGTCTCCGTCATCCAGCAGGGCACCGGCACCAACGCGCAGATCCCCGGCGTCGAGGTCGGCGGCAAGACCGGCACCGCGCAGCACGGCGTGGACAACGGAGAGAAGCCGTACGCGTGGTTCGTCTCCTACGCCAAGGACAGCTCCGGCAGGCAGGTCGCCGTCGCCGTCATGGTCGACGACCCGGACGCGGTGCGCTCCGAGATCAGCGGCAACGGGCTGGCCGGTCCCATCGCCAAGGCGATGATGCAGGCCGCGCTGAAGTCCTCGTGAGCCGATTGGCGTGATTGTGTTGCGCCGCATGAACCTTCTGTGTCGACAGCGGCCGGTTCGCTGGCCGCCGCTCACAGCTTCTGCATAGCCTGCCAACTGTTCCTTCTCCCCGACCAGTTGGAGGGCCAGTGCTGCGTGACAACGCGCGCAGGAGAACCATCGCCTCGACCGCGACGGCCGCCGCATCCGCTCTTACGTTGCTGCTGGCCATCCCGGCGGCAGCCGCCACACCCACCCCGGGCGCACCGACCATCGGCGACCCGTACTACCCCACGTACGGCAACGGCGGATACCACGTCTCCCACTACGACCTGCGGCTGAACTACCAGCCGAAGACCGACCAGCTCAACGGCACCGCGACCATCCTGGCGTCCGCCACCCAGGACCTGTCCCGCTTCGACCTGGACTTCTCGCTGAACGTCAGCAGTGTGCTGGTCAACGGCCAGCAGGCCGGCTTCACCGAGAACCCGGGCGCCCACAAGCTCCAGATCACCCCCGCCGCGCCGCTGGCCAAGGGCGGCGACGCCACCGTCGTGGTGCGCTACTCCGGGGTGCCGTCCAAGGTCACGGTGAACGGCATCAACGCCTGGCTGCGTACCCCGGACGGGGCCATCGCGGCCGACGAGCCGGAGGCGGCGTGGTGGTGGTTCCCCAGCAACGACCACCCGCTGGACAAGGCCACCTACGACGTGTCGGTGGAGGTCCCCAAGGGCCTCCAGGTGATCAGCAACGGTGTGCCCACCGGCCAGCGCGACACCGCCACCGGCACCCGCTTCAGCTGGCGGCAGGACCGGCCGCAGGCCACCTACCTCGCCACCGTGGCCATCGGCAGGTTCGACACCACCACCGGCAGGACCAAGGACGGCATCCCGGTCATCAACGCCTACAGCCAGGACCTCGGCGCCAACGCACCGGCGGCCCGGGCCAGCGTCGAGCGGACGGGGGAGATCATCGACTGGGAGAGCAAGTACTTCGGCCGGTACCCGTTCGACGCGGTGGGCGGCTACGTGCCCAACGTCAAGACCCACTACGCGCTGGAGACCCAGACCCGGCCGTTCTACAGCCCGGCGCAGTTCGCCAGCGGCTCCAACGCCTCCGTGGTGGTGCACGAACTGGCTCACCAGTGGTTCGGCGACGACGTCTCGCTGAAGCGCTGGCAGGACATCTGGCTGAACGAGGGCTTCGCCAGCTACGCCCAGTGGCTGTGGTCGGACTACCAGGGCGAGGGCACCACCCAGCAGCTCGCCGACTACGTCTACGCCCAGCACCCGGCGAACGACCCGTTCTGGCAGGTCAAGCCCGGCGACCCGGGCGCTGCCCACCAGTTCGACGACGCGGTCTACGACCGGGGCGCCGCCGCGCTCCAGGCGCTGCGCAACACCGTCGGCGACAAGGCGTTCTTCCAGATCCTCAAGGCATGGCCCGTTGAACACGCCTACGGCAACGGTGACTTCGCGCAGTTCCAGGCCCTGGCGGAGCGGATCTCCGGCAAGCAGCTGGGCCAGCTGTTCCAGACCTGGCTGTTCACCCCGCAGCGCCCGGCGGCGCCCGCCGCGGCCAAGGCCGGGGTACGGGCGCTGACGGCGCCCGCGCAACCGAAGTCGTGGGCGCGGATCCACGCCGCCTACGCCCGCTGAGCGAGTACTGAAAGCCGGACCAGCTAGTCACCCCAAGTGACGGTTTGAGGTGGCGGTGCGGTTATACAGGGCACATGACCGACGCCATGACCGCACCGCCCGAGTCCGTCGAGCTGGACGTGAACCGACACGACCCGGCCTACCGGGCCTGGCTGAGGGAGGCCGTCGGCAAGGTACAGGCTGACGCCAACCGCTCCGCCGACACCCATCTGCTGCCCGTGCCGCTGCCGGTGGAGTGGGGCATCGACCTGTATCTGAAGGACGAGTCCACCCATCCCACCGGCAGCCTGAAGCACCGGCTGGCCCGCTCGCTGTTCCTGTACGGGCTGTGCAACGGCTGGATCCGCCCCGGCCGCCCGGTGATCGAGGCGTCCAGCGGTTCCACCGCGGTCTCCGAGGCGTACTTCGCGAGGCTGATCGGGGTGCCGTTCATCGCGGTGATGGCCGCCAGCACCAGCCGGGCCAAGATCGAACTGATCGAGTTCCAGGGCGGCAGCTGTCATCTGGTGGACAACCCCTGTGAGGTCTACGAGGTCGCCGCCCGGTTCGCCGAGGAGACCGACGGCCACTACATGGACCAGTTCACCTACGCGGAGCGGGCCACCGACTGGCGCGGCAACAACAACATCGCCGAGTCGATCTTCCGGCAGATGGCGTCGGAACGGCACCCGGAGCCGTCCTGGATCGTCGCCACCGCGGGCACCGGCGGCACCTCCGCGACCATCGCCCGCTATGTCCACTACACCCAGCGGGACACCGGCGTGTGCGTGGCCGACCCGGAGAACTCCGCGTTCTTCGACGGCTGGCGCACCGGCGATCCGTCGGTCACCACCGACCACTGCTCCCGCATCGAGGGCATCGGACGGCAGCGTGTCGAGCCCAGCTTCATCCCGGGCGCGGTGGACCGCATGATGCGGGTGCCGGACGCCGCGGCGATCGCCACCATCCACACCCTGGAGCGGCTGCTGGGCCGCCGGACCGGCGCCTCCACCGGCACCGGCACCTGGGCCGCGTTCCGCATCATCGCGCAGATGCGGGCACGCGGTGAGCGGGGCAGCGTGGTGACGCTGCTGTGCGATCCGGGGGAACGGTACCTGGACAAGTACTACTCGCGGCAATGGCTTGCCGCTCAGGGCATCGACGTCGCGCCCTACACGGCGCGGCTGGAACGGTTCCTGTCGGAGGGCCGGTTGTAGCTGGCGGTAAGCGCTCCGCGCGGGGAGTACGAGGATGGGCCGTCGGTCATCTGCGGCACCGTTGTGGCTGGTCGCGTAGTTCCCCGCGCCTCTTCACGGCGCTATCGAACCGCCGGGGCCAGCCGCCAGAAATGCCCTGCCACCGCGGCAAGTTGGGGCGCTCCCCACCGGGGGTACGGGGGGCTTGCCCCCCGACGAAAAACCGCCGCGGCGGCGAGCAACCCCCACGGCGGGGACCGGCGGTGCCCAACTCACCGCAACCCAGAGCCCGTCAGCCCACGGCAACCCGCACGACGAGGTACCCCGCCACCGCCACCGTGAGGGTGGCGAACGCGCGCCGTAGTGTGGTGGACGGGACCCGCGCCGAGACACGGCGGCCCAGCAGCGAGCCCGCGACGGCGGCAGCCGTCAAAGGCGCGATGACCCGCCAGTGGAACGTCTCCCCGCCCGCCCGAGCGGCCAGCGAGACCGCCGAGTTGATCGCGATGACCAGCAGCGAGGTCCCCACCGCGACCGGCATCTCGTACCCCAGCGCTCCCACCAGCGCCGGGACGATCACAAAGCCGCCGCCCACCCCGAGGAATCCGGTGAGGAACCCGACGGCCAGGCCGGAGGCGACGATCCGCAGTACCCGAAACCGCCCCGGCGCGGCCGGACCCCGCCCGCGCCGGAACATGGCCGTCGCCGAAACCGCCATCAGCGCCGCGAAGCAGAGCATCAACACCGTTGGATTCACCGACCGGTTCAGCGCCGTACCCGCGTACGAGGCCGCGACGCCCGCCGCGCCGAAGCCGAGACCGGCCCCCCAGCGCACGTTGCCCGCACGGGCATGGCTCCACGCCCCGCCGAGCGCGGTCACCCCGACCACCACCAAGCCCCCCGTGGTGGCCGAGCCCGCGCTCTGGCCGAGCGCGTAGACCAGCACCGGCACCGTCAGTATCGAGCCACCGCCGCCAAGTGCCCCCAGACACAGGCCGATCAGCCCGCCGAGGCCCATGCCGAGCAGGGTCATATGACGGTTCCGGGCTGCCCGCCCGTACACGTCACCGGCAGCCCGGCCAGCGACCACGCCTGCATCCCGCCGCGCAGGTTGCACGCCGTCCGGCCCGCCGCCCGCAACCGGTCGACGGCCATCGCGGACCTGCGGCCCGACCGGCAGACCACGACGACAAGTTGACTAGACGTCAGCTTGTGGTCCGCGAGGTCAGCCGTGGACAGCGGAAGGTGCACGGCCTCTGGCGCGTGCCCGGCCGCCCACTCGTCGTCCTCCCGAACGTCCAGCAGCACGGCCGCGCCGGAGCTGACCAGCCCCCGGGCCTCCAGCGGATCCACTTCCCGCAGTGCCTCCAACACGCCGACCCCCAAGGTCACTTCGTCAGGGCGAAGGTCCCAGCCCCCGCCAGATCCAGCCGGTAGCCCTTCGCCGAGAACTCGGCGCGGGCGGTGAAGCGGTCGCCGCGCACCAGCGTGTGGCGCCATTCCACCGGGCGGCTGCCCGTGCAGCCGAGCCGGTCCACGGCGAACGCGGCCACACCCTCGTCGATGCCGAGCAGCCGGCGCTCGGCCGCGGTGGGCACCACGGCCCGCAGCACCTCCCGGCCGCCGGTGAGCCGTACGCCGGTGCGGGCCGCCAACTCGTCGTAGAGCGAGGTGTGCGTGAAGTCGGCCTCCAGCAGCGGCGCGGCCAGGTCGGCGGGCAGCCACACCCGGTCGACGGCCAGCGGCTCGTCGTCGGCCAGCCGCAGCCGCTCCAGGTGCAGCAGCGGCGCGGACTCCTCCAGTCCGAGCCGGGCGGCGAAGACACCGTCGGCGCGGATGTCCAGCACCCGCACCACACTGCGCTGCACCTGTCCTGCCTCCTCCACCGAGCGGAAGAGGCTGTAGAGCGCGCCCAGCGGTTGCTCTATCTCCGCGGGTACGGCCAGCCGCGGGGGACGGCCGCGCTCGGCGATCACCAGCCCCTCGGCGCGCAGTTGCCGCAGCGCCTCCCGCACGGTGTGGCGGCTGACCCCGTACTCCTCGACCAGCGCCAGCTCGCCGGGGAAGGCGGTACCAAAAGCGCCGGACTCCAGCCGCGCCCGCAGGTCGTCGCGGACCTGGGCCCACAGCGGGAGCGGACTTGATCGATCCGGCTTGGTTGCTCTACTCGATTGCACGGACCTAATGTACGTACATTCGTGCATTAAGCGAAAGGGGAGGGGTGGGCCAGGTGATCGAGGTCGAGGTCATCGACACGCCGGAGCTGGGCAACCGCAGCTACATCGCGCACGACGGCCGGGTCGCGGTCGTCATCGACCCGCAGCGCGACCTGGACCGGGTCGAGGCGGTACTGGCGAACGCCGGTCTGACCTGCGGGCTGGTCGTGGAGACGCACATCCACAACGACTACGTGACCGGCGGGTACGAACTCGCCCGGCGCAGCGGCGTGCCGTACGTGCTGTCCGCCGCCGAGCAGGTCTCCTTCGACCGGTACCCGGTGGAGGACGGCGACCGGCTCGCGGTGGGCGGCATGTCCGTCGAGGTGGTTGCCACCCCCGGGCACACCGCCGGCCATCTGTCGTACGTGGTCTCCGATGGTGAGGGGCCGCCCGCGGTGTTCACCGGCGGCTCACTGCTCTACGGCACGGTGGGCCGCACCGACCTGGTGGACCCCCGCCGCACCGAGGAGCTGACCCGGGCCCAGTACCGCTCGGCCCGCAGACTCGCCGCCGAACTCCCCGACGACGCGGCCGTCTTCCCCACCCACGGCTTCGGCAGCTTCTGCTCCTCGGCGCCCACGGCGACCGACGCCACGGGCACCATCGGCGACGAGCGCACTCGTAACGACGCGCTCACCGAGATGGACGAGGAGGCCTTCACCGCACGGCTGATCGCCCACCTCACCGCCTATCCGGCCTACTACGCGCACATGGCGGCGCTCAACCAGCAGGGCCCCCCGGCCGCCGACCTCACGCCGCCGAGCCCGGCGGACGCGGTCGAGCTGAAGTCCCGGATCGCCGCCGGGGAATGGGTGGTCGACCTGCGCGACCGCACCGCCTACGCGGCCGGGCACCTGGCCGGAACGGTCGGCATCGAACTGGGCCGTCAGTTCGCCACGTACCTGGGCTGGCTGCTGCCGTGGGGCAGCCCGGTCACCCTCATCGGCGAAACTGCGGAGCAAGTGGCCGACGCCCAGCGGCAGTTGGCCCGCATCGGCATCGACCGCCCGGCCGGAGCGGCGGTCGGCCCGGTGCCGGGCGAGTCCTCCTACCGGCGGGTGGGCTTCGCCGACCTGGCCGCGATCGGGGACGGGCTGCTGCTCGACGTGCGCCGTGACGACGAGCGGGCCACCGGCGCCCTGCCCGGCTCGCGGCACATTCCGCTGCACCAGCTCCTGGACAGGCTCGGCGAACTGCCGTCGCGGCGGACGATCTGGGTGCACTGCGCCAGCGGCTTCCGTGCCAGCGTCGCGGCATCGCTGCTGGCGCGCGCCGGACACGAAGTGGTGCTGATCGACGACGACTTCGGCAACGCCGCCCACGCCACGACCGCGCAGCGCTGAGGAGCGACGCCATGACACAGCACGCCCCGATCCTCATAATCGGCGGTGGCACCGCCGGAATCACCGTCGCCGCCCGGCTGCGGCGCGCCGGTACCACCGGTGTCACCGTGCTCGAACCGAGCGAGACGCACTACTACCAGCCGCTGTGGACCCTGGTCGGCGGCGGCCGGGCGGCCCTGCGCGAGAGCGCCCGACGCGAGGCGTCCGTCATGCCGCGCGGCACCCGCTGGGTCAAGGACCGCGCGACGGCGATCGATCCGGCCGCCCACCTGGTGACCACGGCCGACGGCTCCCGGCTGGAGTACGACCGGCTGGTCGTCTGCCCCGGCATCCAACTCGACTGGCAGCGGGTCCCCGGCATGGCCGAGGCCGTGCGTACCCCGTACGCGTCCTCCAACTACCTGCCCGAACTCGCCCCGAAGACCTGGGAGTTGATCCGCGGACTGCGTAGCGGCACGGCGGTGTTCACCATGCCGTCCGGGCCGATCAAGTGCGGCGGCGCACCGCAGAAGATCGCGTACCTGGCCGCCGACCACTGGCGGCGCCAGGGCGTGCTGCGACACATCCGGGTGGTGCTGGTGCTGCCCACGGCGGCGATGTTCGCACTGCCCGAGTTCTCCGCCGAACTGGCCAGGGTGGCCGCCCGCTACGGCATCGAGGTCCGGCTGAACAGCGAGCTGACCGAGGTCGACGGCGACTCCCGCAAGGCCGTCATCGTCAACAATGCCGACGGCACGAGCGAGTGCGTCGACTACGACCTGCTGCACACCGTGCCGCCGCAGTCGGCCCCCGACTGGATCAAGGACGGCCCGCTCGCCGACCCCGCCAATCCGGCCGGATACGTACAGGTCGACAGGCACACCCTGCGCCACGAGCGTCACCGGGATGTCTTCGCGCTGGGTGACGCGGGCTCCACCCCCAACTCCAAGACCGGCGCGGCGGTCCGCAAACAGGCCCCGGTGGTGGTGCGCAACCTGCTGGCGACGATGGCGGGCCGCGAGCCCACCGCACGCTACGACGGCTACGCCTCCTGCCCGATCACCACCGCCCGGGACCGGATGCTGCTCGCCGAGTTCGACTACGGCATGCGGCACACACCGTCCATCCCTCTGATCGACACCACCCGTGAACGACGCGACATGTGGTACCTCAAGCGGTACGGGCTGCCCTTGCTGTACTGGCAGTTGATGCTCCGCGGCCTCGCCTGAGCCGCCTGCGGTCGGCGCGCGGTAGCCCACGAGGCTTCGTGTGGGGCGCGAACGTTGTTGACGCTCCTCAAGAGCCTTTCGCTGTGTCACGCCCCCCGACGCTCGTCCAAACCGGTTATGACGGAATGCGCTGGGTTACTCCTTCAGGCTGTCGTCATCGTCCTCAAATGGCGTGTTCGGAAACATCGACGCGTCACGCCGTTACCGTGCGGGTGTCGAATGCGAAGGACCGCCCGGCGGATGGCAGGTAAGGGCTCCCTGGGTCGCCTACTGGCGAAGCCCCGATTGAGAGGATGTGGACCGTGAGCGATTATTCTCGCCGCGATATGCTCAAGGCGTCGGCGGCCGCTGGCGTCGGCGCGGTCGTTGTACCGGGCCTTACGGCCGCAGGCGCGCCGGATATCGCGGCTGCGAGCGCTCCGGGCCTTATGGCCGCAAGCGACCCGAGTACGAACTCGGGATGCCCGCCGGCGAAGCTGACCGGCCGCATCGTCCGCCCCAATGACGCCTCGTACACGGAGGCGCGACTCGGCTTCGACCAGCTCTTCTCCCACTATCCGCTGGTCATCGTCTTCGCACAGGAAACCCAGGACGTGGTGAACGCCCTCACGTGGGCGCGACAGCACAACGTCGCGCTGCGGGTACGCAGCGGCCGCCACGCCCTTGAGGGATGGTCGAACGTCGACAACGGCATCGTGATCGACGTCAGCCAGCTGAAATCGGTCCACATCGACACTGCCTCCCTCACCGCGACGGTCGGCGCCGGGCTGACCCAGTTGGAAGCGGTGACAACGCTCGCGAAGCAGAACCTCGCGGTCACGACCGGAAGCGAGGGCAGCGTCGGCCTGGCCGGTGCGACGCTCGGCGGCGGCCTCGGCCCCCTCAACCGCTGGCTCGGCATGGCGTGCGACAGCCTGCTGGCGGCCGAGGTCGTCGTCCCGTCGGGCCACGACTGCGCCAAGGTGATCCACGCGGACCTGAAGGACAACTGCGACCTGCTCTGGGCGCTGCGCGGAGCGGGAAACGGCAACTTCGGGATCGTCACGCGACTCACCTACAAGGTGCACCCGCTCAAGAGCCTCGCCTACGTGCAGGCGACATGGGATGGACTTGGGGACCTGCAGGGGGTCTTCGAGGCATGGCAGCAGACGGTACCTTTCGCCGACAACCGTCTCGGATCCGAGCTGGAGATCCACAAGTCCCAGATCCTGTTGAGCGCGTGGCTCGCGGAGGGGTCGGCGGAACAGGCCAAAGAGATGCTGGCCCCGATCCTGTCGGTCGACACGCCCGAGGTGACGTCGCAGGTCGGTAACTGGGGCGATATCTTCGCGGCGTCCCAGATCCCGACCGCGCAGGAGCCCGCGAACCAGAAGTTCTTTTCGCAGTTCGCCCGGGAGCCGTTCCCGAAGAAGGCGATCGACATCATCGGACACTTCATGCGAAACGCTCCCACGGAGGAGAGCAACTACTTCGTCGATGCGTTCCGCGGGCAGATTCTGAGAGAGCCCCGCGGCGGCACGGCGTTCGTGCACCGCGACGCGCTCTTCTACGGCGAGATCGGCGCAGCCTGGGGAACTCGTTCAACACAACCAGGCGTCTGCGACCCGCTCACCTCGACCGCCCAGGCCTGGACCGCGGAGTTCAGCCAGGCACTGCGGGCTTTCGTGGACGGCGCCTACGTCAACGTGCCGAACGTCGGAATGCAGGAGTGGGAGACCGCCTACTGGGGGAGACCGCATTTCGAGCGGCTGCGCAAGATCAAGGCGAAATACGACCCCCACAACGTCTTCCAGTACGAGCAGAGCATCCCGCCCGCGTAGCGCTGATCGGCGGTTCGCCGTCGGAGCCCGGCCCGGGCCCGACACAGTCGAAGGGTTGTTGTTGACGATCGTGGCACCGCCCGCAACCGCGGGCGGTGCCACGATCGTTGTTTGCGCTCCGGCCGGGCGTGCGGCGGTGCTGCTGGGCGGGCTGGTGGGGGGCGCTCGCGGGGGCACTCGGGGTGAGGTTCCGCGCGGATCGTGTGCGCGGAGCTTGAGGAGGCGCGGCAGAACGCGTAGCGCACCGGTCCGGGGCTCCGCGACCTGGTGGGTACCTCGTATTGAGAGCTAAAATTATGGTATGGCGGCAGCGGAGCTTCCCGACGCACTGACCGATGTGCTCACCGGCGTCCAGCGACTGATCCGGCGCAGGCTGCGGGCCGACATGCCCGCCCCCCGACTGCGCGGAGCACAGATCGAGCTGCTGCGGCTGGTGGTCGCCGATCCCGGGATACGGGTCTCGGCGGCGGCCAAGGAGCTCTATCTGGCGGGCAATTCGGTCTCCACCCTGGTCAACCAGCTGGTGAAGGCGGGGTTGTTGCGCCGCGAGACCGACCCGGCGGACCGCCGTTCCACCCGACTGCTGCCCACCCCGGACGCCGAGGCACGGCTACGGGACTGGGCGGCGCGCCGTACGGCGCTGGTGCGGCGGCAGGTGGAGGGGCTGTCCGAGGCGGACCGGGCGGCGCTGGCCGCCGCAATACCCGCGCTGCGCAGGCTCGCCGAGGGCCTGCACGAGGAGGTGGGCTGATGAGCGACGACGAGCCGGTGGCCGAAGCCCTCGCATGCCGTGGGCTGGCGTACTCCTTCGGCGAGACGAGAGCGGTCGACGGCCTCGATCTGACGGTGGCCGCCGGTGAGGTCTTCGGGCTGCTCGGCCCCAACGGCGCGGGCAAGACCACGGCGATCCGCTGCATCACCACGCTGCTGCCGGTGCCCGCCGCGATGGTGCGGGTCTTCGGCCATGACCCGGCGCGGGAGCGGATGGCGGTGCGGCGGCTGCTCGGCTACGTACCGCAGCAGCTCTCCGCGGACGCCTCGCTGACCGGACGGGAGAACGTGGCGCTGTTCGCCCGGGTCTTCGACGTACCCCGGCGCGAGCGGGCGGAGCGGGTGGCGCAGGCGCTGGAGGCGGTGGACCTCACCGAGGCTGCCGACCGGATGGCGGGCACCTACTCCGGCGGCATGATCCGCCGCCTGGAACTCGCCCAGGCGCTGGTCAGCGCGCCCCGGCTGCTGATGCTGGACGAGCCGACCATCGGCCTGGACCCGATAGCCCGTACCAGCGTGTGGGACCACATCAACGCCGTCCGCGCCGCGACCGGCATGACGGTGCTGGTGACCACGCACTACATGGACGAGGCCGACCAGTACTGCGACCGCGTCGCCCTGATGCACCGCGGCCGGATCCGCGCCCTGGGCACCCCGCAGGCGCTGAAGGCGGACCTCCGCGACCGCTGGGGCGGCACGGGCACGCCCACCTTGGAGGACGTCTTCCGCGACGTCGCCGGAAGCGGGCTGGACGCCCAGGGAGGAGAGTTCCGCGATGTCCGCCGTACCCGCCGCACCGCGTCCCGCGTCGGCTGACGCCGCCGACCGGAACCTCGACCTGCTGCTCGTGGCGCCGCGGGCGCGCACCGGCTGGCGGGTGGTGCCCGCCCGCATCCTCGCCATGTGCGTGGTCGAACTGCAGAAGCTGCGGCACGACCGCACCGAGCTGTACACCCGCGCCGTACAGCCCGCGCTGTGGCTGCTGATCTACGGGGAGACCTTCACCCGGATCCGGGCGATCCCCACCGGCGGCATTCCGTATCTGGACTATCTGGCGCCGGGGATCATCGCGCAGTCCGCGATGTTCATCGCGATCTTCTACGGGATCATGATCATCTGGGAGCGGGACTCCGGGATTCTCACCAAGCTGCTGGTCACACCGACCCCACGGGCCGCGCTGGTGACCGGAAAGGCCTTCGCGGCCGGGGTTAAGTCGCTGATCCAGGCGGTCGTCGTGGTGGTGATCGCCGCGCTGCTCGGCGTGGCGCTGACCTGGAATCCGCTGCGGCTGCTGAGTGTGGCCGGGGTGGTGCTGCTGGGTTCGGCGCTCTTCTCCTGTCTGTCGATGACGATCGCGGGCATCGTGCTCACCCGGGACCGGCTGATGGGCATCGGCCAGGCCATCACCATGCCACTGTTCTTCGGCTCCAACGCGCTGTACCCGGTGTCCGTGATGCCGGGGTGGCTGCGGGCGGTCAGCCGGATCAATCCGCTGAGTTACGAGGTCGACGCGCTGCGTGGGCTGCTCATTCGCACCCCGGCACACCTGGGCCTGGACTTCGGCGTACTGGCAGTCGCGGCGGCGCTCGGGATCACGGCGGCATCGTCCCTGCTCAGCCGCCTGGCGCGGTAAGCAGTAGGGCCCTCGCGTTACGCGAGGGCCCTACGTGGAAGGTGCGCCGCCAGGGACTTGAACCCCGAACCCGCTGATTAAGAGTCAGCTGCTCTGCCAGTTGAGCTAGCGGCGCTCACCGACGGGGAAATATTACCTGATGAGAGAGGGGGCGGTGACCACTCCCAGTCACCCGCCCCGCCATCGGCGCTTGCGTGGCCTCGCGCCCGGGCCGGACCGGCGCCGGGCTCCCCGCTGCCGTTCGCGGACGGTGCCGGTCTGCCCGCCGGTCGCCTGGGGGTCGGTGCCGGTCTCTGCCTGCTGCCGCCCGGGGCCTGGTGTTCCCGCTGCCGCCCGGGGTGAGCCGGAGTCTTCGGCCCGCTGGCCGCGGAGGGGGCCGGTGGTCCGCTGGCTCGGCCGGTCCCGGTGTGGTGCCGGTGGTCCGCCGGTCGCGCCCTCGGTGATCTCCGCATGGTCATGAGCACTGCCCCCGATCCGGTAGAGTTTCTGTTGAGCGAGCGCCGCTAGCTCAACTGGCAGAGCAGCTGACTCTTAATCAGCGGGTTCGGGGTTCAAGTCCCTGGCGGCGCACCATCGAGACCCCTCACGCAGGCGTGAGGGGTCTTTTGCTGGTCCAGTCCAATCTATTGACGTGATCGCGTCACCGGTCCACTCTGTGGGGCATTGGTCTGTACCACCTCCACCCCACGGGAGGCAGCACTGTGCCCAGACTCAAGACCCTGGCCGCCGCCGTGTCGGCGGCCACTCTCGCCGTCGGTGCCCTGACCACCATGGCGGCCACCAGCCACGCCGCCCCGGCCGACGTCGGCGGGATCGGCGCCAACTGGTACGCGGCGGCGCCGTACCTGATGCCGCTGGACAACGACCCCCCGGACCCGGGCGCCGTGATGGACGCCACCGGGCTAAAGGCCTTCCAACTGGCGTTCGTCCTCGCGCCGAACGGTGGCGGCTGCTCGGCCACCTGGGGCGGCACCGACGCGGTCGCCTCGGACACCGCGGTGGCGAACGTGATCTCGCAGATCCGCGCGAAGGGCGGTGATGTCTCCGCGTCCGTCGGCGGCTACGGCGGCACCAAGCTCGGCCAGACCTGCGGCACCCCGCAGGCCACCGCCGCCGCCTACCAGCAGGTGATCGACAAGTACGGGCTGAAGGCGCTCGACTTTGACCTGGAGGAACCGGAGTACGAGAACTCCGCCGCCATCCACAACGAGATCGGTGCCGCCAAGATCCTCCAGCAGCAGAACCCCGGCCTCTACGTCTCGGTGACCACCGCGGGCACCGCGGACGGCACCGGCTGGTTCGGCAAGCAGATGCTGAACGAGGCGAAGTCCCAGGGGTTCACCCCGAACAACTTCTCCATCATGCCGTTCGACGGAGGTTTCAACGGCGCGGCGGCGCAGACCAGCGCGCTGACGAACTTCAACTCCGTACTGCAGTCGACCTTCGGCTGGGACGCGGCCACCGCGTACGCGCACGAGGGCGTCTCGCAGATGAACGGCCGCAGTGACAGCGGCGAGTACTTCAGCCAGTCCGACTTCCAGACGGTGCTGGACTACGCGACCAGCCACCACATGGCGCGCTACACCTTCTGGTCGGTCAACCGGGACCGGCAGTGCACTCCGCCGGACAACAACGGCCAGACGTCCGGGACGTGCAGCAGCGTGCCGCAGGGGGCGTACGACTTCACCAAGTACTCGGTGAGGTTCGCCGGTTCGAACCCGCCCACCTCCACCCCCACTCCGCCGCCGCCCGCGGGGCCGTGCACGGCGCCCGCGTACAGCGGCAGTGCCGTCTACGTCGGCGGTGACGAGGTGACGTACAACGGCCACACCTGGAAGGCGAAGTGGTGGACGCAGGGCGAGGCGCCCTCCACCGGTGGTTCGGGTGTCTGGCAGGACGAAGGCCCCTGTTAGAACGCGCGGATACGCGGTGACGGGCCAGGTGCCACCTGGTCCGTCACCCGTTCTCAGAGGGACAGCGACAACAGCACGGGCGCCGCGCGCTTGTTGAGCGTGTCCGCCGCCTTGCGCAGGTGGTGCGCACGGTCGAGCGGCATGGAGACGGCCAGGCATCCGGCCGCCGCGCCGACGCTGATCGGAACCGCGGCGCAGACCGTGCCGACCGCGTACTCCTGCAGGTCGAGCGTCGGCACCGTGGAGGGATGGCTGTCCAACGTGGTGAACAGCACCCGCTCATTGGTGATCGTCTTCGAGGTGAAGCGCGCCACCTTGTGCCGCGAGACATGGTCCCGGCGCCCGTTGACGTCGAGTTGGGTGAGCAGGCACTTGCCGACGGCGCTGGCGTGCGCCGCGTCGCGGAAGTCCACCCACTCGTTGACCTTGGGCGCGGCCGGGCCGTCCGCGTAGTCGACGATCCGGACCTCGCCGTCGTCGTAGCGGCTGAAGTAGACCGCCGCGCCGACCTCGTCCCGCAACCTGACGAGGATCGCCTTGAGCTTGTCGCTCAGGGCGCGTTGCCGGGTGCTGCTACCGAGCAGGACGGCCGATTCACCGACCACATAGGCACCGTCGGGTTGAAGATCGAGGTAGCGCTCGTTCTTCAACATGGAAAGCAGCGGGGCCAGATAGTCAAGGGGAACGCTTATGTCCCGGGAAAGCTGGTCGGCCGTCACTCCGCGGCCATGGCGGTCCACGGTCGCCAGTACGCGCATCGCGTACTGGACCGCCGCGTAGGCCGGCGCGGTTTGTCGGTGCTCCAGCGACACGGTGTCCCCCTCGCAGGTGTGACCGCTTTGCGTCATGGTCGCGACCGCCGGGCACCGGCCGAGGAGATCGGCGGACCGGGTTCCGGCAGCGGACCGGCTTCCACGATAGCCCCAACCGGAGTGCCGAGAGCCCTGGTTGCGCACTTCGGTGCGGGTTCTCGGGAGCATATCCAGGGACGTATCACTGTGGCATATGCCGATGACAAGGACCGTGCCGGTATGGTCTTTTGGAATAACCCGGCGGCAGTTGGACACCGGCCGGATAACCGTGGTATTCGGGCAGTTCAGCGGGCCGCACTGAGGAATTCCGGGTGGTGCTTCGTGTTCGGCGCGGTGAAATCCGCTCCGGTGGGCCGGACTTGATCCGCCGCCCCGCGCGGGAGACCGGCACCCGGTCGGAAGGCGTCCGTGTGAGGCTCGTCTCGTCCGCCGTGAACGGCATGGTGCCGACCGTACCGCGCGCGACGGCGTCCGGAAGTCAGGGCGTGGGCGCCGAAACCGACCCGTGACCGGCGGCCGGTCGCGGGTCGGCCGGGTGTGCGGTGGTCACCGAGCCCGTTCGACCTCGGTCGTGAAGTCCTTGGGGGAGACCGGCCCGGTCCGGTTCAGCACGTTCAGCCGCGCGCCGTTGAGCAGCACCGACGGGGTGCCGCCGATCGGCTTGCCGTCGCGGTCCTTGGCGGCGTTGAACGTCTTGCCGGTCTTCACCGCCCACGGGACGAAGGTTCCGTCGCGAACCTCGCGCTCGAAGGCCGGGGTCTTCAGTCCCGGTACCCTTCCGGCCAGGTCCAGCAGGTAGCCGGTGTCCGCGAAGCGGTCGGTCTGCTCGTCGGGCTGGTTGTCGAACAGCACCTTCTTGTACGCGAGGTACTTCGGCAGGCCGCCCTGGTCGAGCGCGGCGCCGAGGGCGGCGAGCGCGGTCCTGGAGCCGGACTCGTCCGCGGTGCGGTCCAGGAACGTGGCGGAGTGGTACTCGATCCGGTACTCGCCCCGGTCGGCGAGCCTGCGCACCTGGTCACCGTCGGTCTGCTCGAACATCTTGCAGATCGGGCAGCGCGGGTCCTCGTAGACCGACAGCACCCTGCTGTTGTGCGGGTCGCCGTAGGGGACGGTGGTGCCGTCGGCGGCCACGTTCCGCGGGGTCTTGAGCGGCTTGGACGCGGCGTCGGCGGGGACCCGCGCCCAGTCGTCGCGCTCGTCCGAGCCGGCGGCCGAGCTGGCGAACACCACGCCCGCGGTGGCCGCGGCCGCCGCCGCGACGGCGACCGAGCCGATGCCGAGACGGCGGCGCAGTCTGGACCGCCGCGTCTGCCGCTCCCGCTCTGCCTTGAGCCGCTCACGTGCCGACTGCTTGTTCTGCCAACTGTTCCTGCTGCTCATGAAGGGGAGCCGCTCCTGGTGGTCGCTGTGTCAATAGGTGCTCTCCTTCGAACCTACCTGATAGCCATATAGGTCATAGTTCAACTACAAACATCACTTATCGGTCACCCAAGCGGGCTTTGGGGCCACTGCCATGCGGGAAGGGTTCAGGAACGCACGGCTGGAGGTGGAGTTGATGGAACGGTTCGTTGAGATCGGGCTCGCCAAGCGGGCGGTGGCCTGCCGGGTACGGCTGTTGGACGACCGCGCGCCGTTGACCTGTGCCGCGGTCTGGGACGCGCTGCCACTCGCGGGCGACGTGTACCACGCCAAGTACGCGCGCAACGAGATCTACGCCCTGCTGCCCGCCTTCGCGGACGGCGAACCACCGCTGGAGAACCCGACGATCACCCCGATCCCGGGCGACCTGATGTACTTCTCGTTCACCGACACCCTCCTGGGCACGGCCAGTTACGGCTACGGCAGCTCGGCCGGGCACGCGGGACATGCCAGGGTCGTGGACCTGGCGCTGTTCTACGAGCGCAACAACCTGCTGCTCAACGCCGACACCGGCTTCGTGCCCGGCACCGTGTGGGGGACGGTGGTGGACGGCCTGGAGCGGATGGCCGCGGCGGCGCACGACCTGTGGCGCGGCGGGGCGCTGGGGGAGACGCTCACCTTCCGGCGGGCGTGAGCGCGTGCGCGGCGCGTAGTACCAGGGCGTCCGCGTGCCGGGCGGCCACCAACTGGGCGCCGATGGGCAGCCCTTCGTGGTCCGTGCCGCAGGGGAGGGTGGCCGCCGGCTGCTGGGTCATGTTGAACGGGTAGGTGAACGGCGTCCAGCTCGTCCAACGGCGGCCCGGTGCGTCCGGCGGCGCCTCCAGTCCCGCGGCGAACGCGGTGCGCGGCACGGTGGGCGTCAGCAGCAGGTCGTACTCCTGGTGGAAGCGGCCCATGGCCTGGCCGAGCGTCATCCGCACCTGGCTGGCGCGCACGTAGTCCAACGCGCTGTAGCGTGCGCCCCGCTCAGCGATCTCGGCCAGGCCCGGATCGAGCAACTCGCGCCGCCGCGGGGTGAGTTGGCTGACGAGGTGCGCGGCCCCGCTGAACCACAGCACATGGAACGCCTCGACCGGGTCGGTGAACGCCGGATGCGCCTCCTCCACCCGTGCGCCCAGCTCCACCAGCCGGTCCGCCACCCGGCGCACCGCCGCCGCCACCGCGGGCGCCACCGACACCGAACCGCCGAGGTCCGGGCTGTACGCCACCCGCAGCCCGGCCACGCCGCCGGTCAACGCCGCGCGGAAGCCGCCTGGTTGGGGTGGCAGCGCCGACCAGTCCCGCCAGTCCGGCGCGCTGATGACATCCATCATCAAGGCGGCGTCGGCCGCGTCCCGGGTCATCGGCCCCACATGCGCCAGCGTGCCGAACGCGCTGGCCGGATACAGCGGTACCCGCCCGTAGGTGGGTTTCAGACCGAAGACGCCGCAGAACGCGGCGGGAATGCGCACCGACCCTCCGCCGTCCGTCCCCAGGCTCAACGGCCCCGCGCCCAGCGCGACCGCCGCCGCGCTGCCGCCGCTGGAGCCGCCACAAGTGCGGCCCGGGTCATGCGGGTTGCGCGACACGCCGTACAACGGGCCGTCGGTGACGCCCTTCCAGCCGAACTCCGGGGTGGTCGTCTTGCCGACGAACACCGCGCCGTGCTCGCGCAGCCGGGCCACCGCGGGCGCGTCCTCGTCCCACGGCGCGCCCGCCGGATCGACGGTGCGCGAACCGCGCAGCGTCGGCGCGCCGCGCAACGGCAGCAGGTCCTTGACCGACACCGGAACCCCGTCCACCAGCCCCATCGGCTCGCCGCGCCGCCACCGTCGCGCGGATGCCCTGGCGGACTCCAGGGCGCCGTCCGCGTCCACCCGGCAGAACGCGTTCACCGTGCCGTTGACCGCCTCAACGCGCTCCAGCGCCGAACGCACCGCCTCGACGGGCGAGAACGCGCCGGAGCGGTATCCGGCGACGAGTTGAGTAGCCGTCAGTTCGTACAGGTCGGTCATCGCGAGGGGCCTCCTGTCCCTACCGGTCCTTCAGAGCACGGGTACGTAACCCAGCCGCTTGTCCACCACGTTGAACAGCGGCCGCCCGGACACCCAGCGGTCGAAGTTGTCCAGGAACTGCTCGGCGAGTTCGTCGCGCCAGCCGAAGGTGTCACCGCTCATGTGCGGGGAGACCAGCAGCCCCGGAACGTCCCACAGCCGGTGGTCGTGGCCGAGCGGCTCGTCCTCGAAGACGTCCAGCACCGCGGCGCCGATCCGCCGCGCCAGCAGCGCCTTGACCAGGTCGTCGGTGACCACCAGTGGGCCGCGGCCGACGTTGACGAAGCACGCGGAGCCCTTCATCCGCCCGAAGGCCGCCGCGTCGAACATCCCCCTCGTCTCCTCGGTGAGCGGCGCCGCGCACACCACCCAGTCCGCCTCCGGCAGCAGCGCGGCCAGCTCCGCCCGTCCGTGTACCCGGCCGAACCGGGGGTCGTCGCGCCCGGTGCGGCCCACCAGCTCCACCCGCACGCCCAACGCGGCCAGGGTCTGTGCCACCGCCCGCCCGATGGGACCCGCGCCCACCACCACCGCACGGGATCCGGCCACCCGCATCGTCTCCCGGTGCCGCCACCGGCGTTGCCGGTGCAGCTCCCAGGTGCCCTGGAAGTCCTTGGCCAGCGCCAGCACCAGTCCGGTGACGTACTCGGCGATCGGCTGCTCGAAGACGCCCCGGGCGTTGGTCAGCACGGTGCGCGAGGCGACCAGCGCGGGGAAGACCAACCGGTCCACTCCCGCGCTCACGGTGTGCACCCAGGCGGGGACCGGGCCGTGGTCGGGCCACGCGGCACGCAGCGCGTCGGAGGTGAAGTCCCAGACCAGCACCACGTCCGCCGAGGCCAGTTGGTCCGTCAGCCGCCGCGACTGCGCTCGTACCACGCGGGTGCCGGACGGCAGCCGGTCCAACTGCCGGGGAGGTTCGTCACCGAGCACCAGTACCGTGGAAATACCGCCCACCCGTCCTTTCAGGGCCGCCGCCCCACTGGCGGAAAACCGGTTGGCGTTCGTTGTCCGGTGGATGGATTGACCACGCTAAGAATCCGTATCTACCGTGTCAACAATCCTCCTTGCATACCACTTGTCGTGCTTGCCCTTCATTCCGCCATGCGTCCGCAAAGGGGACCCTCGTTGGACATCGCCTTCCTCGGCGGGCCGCTCCCGCAGCGCGGTGTCGGTGTGGTGGCACCGTTCGACTTCGCCCTCGACCGCGAACTGTGGCGATGGGTGCCGGACGACGTGTCGCTGCACCTGACGCGCACCCCGTTCGTACCGGTCGAGGTCAGTCTCGACATGGCCCGGATCGTCAGCGAGCACGAGACGCTGCGGGAGGCGGTGCGAGCGCTGCACGCCGTCCAGCCGGAGTCGCTGGCCTACGCGTGCACCTCCGGAAGCTTCGTCGCCGGGATGGCGGGCGAGCGGGCGATGAGCGCGGCGATGAGCCAGGCCTCGGGAGTGGCCCTGCCCGCGGTCACCACCTCCGGCGCGCTGCTGGCGGCCCTGGCCGAGATCGGCGCCCGCCGGGTCGCCGTGGTCACCCCGTACACCAGGTCGGTGACCGACTCCCTGGAGGCGTTCCTGTGCGAGGCGGGGATCCAGGTCACCGGCCGGGCCTACCTCGGGCTGACCCGGCGGATCTGGCAGGTGTCGTACCGCGACGTGGTGGACATGGCCCGCAGCGCGGTGGTGGGCGCCGCCGACGCGCTGTTCATCAGCTGCACCAACCTGCCGACGTACGACGTGATCCCGCAACTGGAGGCGGAGTTGCGGCTGCCGGTGCTCTCCGCGAACCAGGTGACGATGTGGGCGGCGCTGCGCCGCATCGGCGCGGTGGCCGTCGGCCCGTACCAGGCGCTGCTGGACGCCTCGGCGCGGGCCGGGGCCGGGCTGGTGGGGCTTCCGGTGGAGCGGTTCCCGGCGGTGCAGGCCCCGGCGCTGCCCGAAGTCGCCCTGGCGGGGCAGGCGTTCGGGGAGGCGGAGGTGTTCGACGCCCTCGATCCGCCGCCGCGACCGGACGATCCGCTCATCAACTGACGCCGCGCCGCTCGCCGGTGTGTGGCACCGGAGCACGTGGGAAGGGGCCGGGGTATGGCTGTTGGCTTCCTGTATCCCGGCCACTCCGCCGAGGACGACTATCCACGACTGGAACGGCTGCTCGCCGCCTCGGGACCGCCGGTCCGGCTGCCGCTGGTGCACACCGACATCGGTGAGGACGCGCACCGGGTCGACGCGCTCCTCGCGATGGGCTCCGCCGCCCGACTGGCCGAGGGCGCCCGGCAGTTGGCCGGTACGGGGGTGCGGGCCGTGGTGTGGGCGTGCACCTCCGCCAGCTTCGTCTTCGGCTGGGCGGGCGCGGGCGAGCAGGTGCGGGAGCTGTCCCGGGTCGCGGGACTGCCCGCCTCCTCGACCTCGTTCGCCTTCGTGCACGCGGTACGGGCGCTGGGCGTGCGGCGGGTCGCGGTCGCCGCGACGTATCCGCGGGACGTGGCCGATCGCTTCGCGGCGTTCCTCGCGGAGGCGGGCATCGCGGTGGTGGCGGCCCGGGGCAGCGGCATCGTGACCGCCGCCGAGGTCGGCACGTGGGGGCGCGCGGAGGTCCTGCGGCTCGCGCGGGATGGTGACCACCCGGACGCGGAAGCGGTGTTGCTGCCGGACACCGCGCTGCACACGGCGGCGTGGCTGGGCGACCTTGAGGCCGCGGTCGGCAAGCCGGTGCTCACCGCGAACCAGGTCACCGTGTGGGAGGGGCTGCGGCTGCTCGGAGAGGCACGCTCCCGCTCGGGGCTGGGCAGGTTGTTCGCCGCCGCGCGGGCCGGGGACGCCACCGACGCTGGCTGAGCCCGCCACCGCCGGGACGGTCGTCGATGTCACCCGCCGCCGGGAATAAACCGGAGCCGTCATCCGGTTAGCAGCCCGCAGTAGGAGAAGGCGAGCGGGAGGCATGGCGTCGTGGCTGATGAACGACGGGACGGGGACGAGATCCGCGGGGCGGTGCGGGGCACCGCGCCGGTGCCGCTGTCCGTGTTGGACCTGGCGACCGTCGGCAGCGGGCTGACCGCCACGCAGGCGCTGCGCACCAGCGCCGCGCTGGCGCGGCTGGCCGAGGCCCGGGGGTTCCAGCGGTTCTGGGTCGCCGAGCACCACTCCATGCCGGGAGTCGCCAGTTCCTCCCCGGCGGTGATCCTGGCCAACATCGCCGCGCACACCGACACCATCCGGCTGGGCTCCGGCGGTGTCATGCTGCCCAACCACGCGTCGCTGGTCATCGCCGAGCAGTTCGGCACCCTGGAGGCGCTGGCGCCCGGCCGCGTCGACCTCGGACTCGGCCGCGCGCCGGGCACCGACGGCGCCACGGCGGCGGCGCTGCGCCGCAGCGACGCGCTGCGCGAGGCCGCCGACGACTTCCCGCGGCAGCTCGCCGAGTTGATCCGCTTCCTGGACGACGACTTCCCCGACGGCCACCCGTACCAGCGGATCCACGCCGTGCCGGGGCCGGTACAGGCCAGTGCGGCGGGCGGTGTGCAGTCGCCGCACCGGCCGCCGGTGTGGCTGCTGGGCTCCAGCGGGTTCAGCGCGCGGCTGGCGGGCGAGTTGGGGCTGCCGTTCGCCTTCGCGCACCACTTCTCCGCGCGCAACACCGTTCCGGCGCTGGAGCTCTACCGGGAGGCGTTCCGCCCGTCGGCGGTGCTGGACCGCCCGTACGCGCTGATAGGGGTGCAGGCCTTCGCCGCCGAGGAGGAGAAGGAGGCCCGCCGCCAGGTGCTCACCGGCGCCCTGGCGATGCTGCGGCTGCGCACCGGCCGCCCTGGTCTGGTGCCCACCCCGCAGGAGGCGGAGGCGTACCCGTTCAGCCCGACCGAGCGGGACTTCGTGGACTCGTGGCTGGCCGACGTCGAGTACGGCACACCCGAGACGGTGCGCGAGGGGCTGAACGCGCTGCACAAGCGCACCGGCGCCGACGAGTTGATGATCACGTCCAACGCGCACGGCGGGGCGGACCGGCTGCGTTCGCTCGAACTGATCGCGAACGCCTACGAGTTGCCCGCCGCGCGCGGCTGACGCTTTCGCGTTCAACCGTGGTCCAGGCCGGTGGGCCGTACTCCACCGGCCTGGACCGCTTGCTGCGCGGAAAATGGTCTAGTCCAAGATTAGTCCAGACCATTGACGTGGACCTGACCGGTCGGTATCTCCATGAACAGCCGGTGAAACTCCGGGGGCCGTGCCCCCGCCACCCGGCCTCCACCCTGCTCAGGAGGTCCCCCACGTGCGCTTCTCCCGTAGCCCCAGCGGCCCCAGCAGATCGCTGACAGCCGCGCTGTCCGTGCTGGCACTGGCCGCGGCCGGTCTCGGCGCCGCCGCGCAGGCCGACGCGTCGGCCGCCCGGCCCGCCGCCCACGCCGCGCCCGCGTCCAACAGCACCGGTGCGGCGGCAACCAGCGGCGGCCTGAAGGTCGCGTACTACGACCAGTGGTCGATCTACCAGAACGCCTTCTACCCCAAGAACGTCGACACCGAGGGGATGGCGGGCAAACTCGACTACCTGGTCTACGACTTCGAGAACATCGACCCCACCAACCTCACCTGCTTCGAGACCACCAAGGCCACCGACCCCGATCCCGGCGGCGAGAACGACCCCAACGCCGGTGACGGAGCGGGTGACTCGTTCGCCGACTACCAGAAGTCCTACGGCTCGGACATCAGTGTGGACGGCACCGCCGACACCTGGAACCAGCCGATCGCGGGCAACTTCCACCAGCTCCAGGAACTCAAGGCGAAGTACCCGCACCTGAAGGTGCTGCTCTCACTGGGCGGCTGGACGTACTCCAAGTACTTCTCCGACGCGGCGGCCAGCGACGCCTCGCGCAAGAAGCTGGTCTCGTCCTGCATCGACATGTTCATCAAGGGCAACCTGCCCTCGCAGGGCGGCTACGGCGGCCCCGGCACCGCCAAGGGCATCTTCGACGGCTTCGACATCGACTGGGAGTACCCCGGCGGCGGCGGTCACCTCGGCAACCACTCCAGCGCCGCGGACAAGCAGGACTACACCGCGCTGCTCGCCGAGTTCCGCTCCGAACTGGACGCCCAGGGCCAGGCCGACGGCCGGACCTACGCGCTGTCCGCCGCCCTCCCCGCGGGCCAGGACAAGATCTCCAACGTGCAGACCGACAAGATCGGCCAGTACCTGACCTTCGGCGACCTCATGACGTACGACATGCACGGCGGCTGGGAGGCCACCGGGCCGACGAACCACGCCGCGCCGGTCTACGACAACCCCGGCGACCCCAGCCAGCCGGTTGCCCCGGGCAACGAGAAGTACTCCGACGACGCGGCGGTCAGGGCGTACACCGCGGGCGACGCGCAGTACGGCATACCCGGCGGCTTCCCGGCCGACAGGCTCAACCTCGGGCTGCCGTTCTACTACCGGGGCTGGACCGGCGTACCGGCGGGCGGCGACCACGGCCTGTTCCAGAGCGCGACCGGACCGGCCGCGGGCGCCGCCGACTCCGGGAACGTGCCCGGCATCAGGATGTACAAGGAGCTGACCGGAGTCGTCGACAATCCCAGCGACACCTTCTGGGACCCGGCGGCGCAGGCGGCCTACTTCTACGACGGCACCAACTTCTGGTCCGGCGAGGACGCCCAGTCCATCCAGGCCAAGGCCGACTACCTGCACTGCAACGGGCTGGGCGGCACCATGATGTTCTCGCTGTACGACCTGGACCAGAGCGCGGCGCTGTTCAACGACACCGTCAACGACACCAACGGCTCGGCCGCGTCCTGCAGTTCGGGCCCCACCCCCACCCCGACGCCGACTCCCACGCCGACTCCCACGCCGACTCCGACGCCGACACCGCCGGGCACCTGCACCGCCGCGCCGTGGGACAAGTCCGCGATCTACACAGCGGGCAACACCGTCTCGTACGGCGGGCACAGCTGGAAGGCCAAGTGGTGGACGCAGGGCGAACAGCCCGGCACCACCGGGCAGTGGGGCGTCTGGCAGGACCTCGGCGCCTGCTGAGCGGTCATCTCCGGTGCGGTTCCGCGGGTTTGGCCCGTGAGGGCTGAGCCACGCCGTGACACCGCCGGTCCGCGCCAGGCAGGGTTCCGCGCCAGGGAGGAGTCCCCGCCGCTACGGCGGTGACAGGACTCCGCCGCGCGAGCAACCACGACGTGCCGGACCGGCGGTGCCGAACGCCGCACCGCACAGGGCTCCTGCGCGGGCGTTGACCAGCTCAACGCCCGCCGAGCATCGCGGAGATGCGCTCCGCCGCGACGGGGCGCGAGTAGAACCACCCCTGACCGGTGTCGCATCCGATCCGCCGCAGCCGCTCGGCCTGTTCCGCGTTCTCCACGCACTCCGCGGTGACGGTCAGGCCGAGCCGGTGTGCCAGGTCCACCAGGGCGACCACGATCGTCTCGTCCGCGGGGTTCGGGTGTTCGGGGGAACGGAAGCCGCGCACAAACGAGCCGTCCAACTTCAGCGCGGCCACGGGGAGTCGGCTCAGGTACGCCAGGTTCGAGTAGCCGGTGCCGAAGTCGTCGATGGCGATCCGCACGCCCATCTCGCTCAGCGCGTGCAGGGCCTGCAACGGCTGCCCCGCCGAACCCATCACCGCCGACTCGGTCAGCTCCAGCTGCAGCAGTTGCGGGGGCAGTCCTGTCTCGTCCAGGATCTCGGCCACGTCGGTCACCAGATCGGAGTCCCACACCTGCCGCACCGCCACGTTGACGCTGACGAACAGCGGTTCGTCCGGGTGGTCCTTCTGCCAGGCCCGGGCCCGGCGGCAGGACTCGACGAGCACCCAGTGGCCGAGCTGGACGATCGAACCGTTCTCCTCGGCAAGGCCGATGAAGCGATTCGGCGCGAGCCTGCCGAACTGCGGGTGTTCCCAGCGCACCAGCGCCTCCACCCCGCGCAGCGTGCCACCGGACAACGCCACCAGCGGCTGGTACTCCAGTACGAACTCGCCGCGTTCGACGGCCTGCCGCAGCGTGCTGGACAGCGACTGGCGGGTCATCCGGTGCGCGTTGCGCTCCGGGTCGAAAAGCGTCCAGCGGGCCTTGCCGTCCGCCTTGGCCCAGTACAGCGTGGTGTCGGCGGCCTGCATCAGGCAGGTGGGTGAGGTGCCCGCGGTGGGCCGTTCGACCACGCCGATGCTCGCCGAGACCGCCAGCCGGTGCCCGTCCAGGTCGAACGGCCGTTGCAGCGCGGACAACACGGTGTCGGCGAGCGCCACCAACTGCTGGGTGTCCTGTGACTCCTCCACCAGCAGGGCGAACTCGTCGCCGCCGAGCCGGGCGGCCAGATGGCCGCCCTCGGCGACACAGGCGAGCAGCCGGGTGGCGACGGCGGCCAGCAGCCGGTCGCCGATGGCGTGCCCCAGGGTGTCGTTGACCGCCTTGAAGCCGTCCAGGTCGAGGTAGCAGATCCCGACCCGGCCGCTGGTCGGCGAGCGCAGCGCGGACGACAGCCGCTCGAAGAACAGGGCGCGGTTGGGCAGCCGGGTCACCGGGTCGTGCATCTGCAAGTGGCGCAGCCGGGCCGCCAGTTCGCGCCGCTCGGTGACGTCCTCCACGGACAGCAGCGCGCCCGCGGAGGGTACCTCCTGGTCGCGTTGGCGCAGCGCCTCGATGGTGACCTCGGCCCACATCCCTTGGCCGTTGCGGTTCTTGAGGCGACAGGTCCTGCGCAGCCGGTCCCGGGTGCCGCGCAGCACGTCCTGGTACGCGTCCCGGGACCGTTCGTCGCCGTTCAGTCCGACGAGTTCGGCGGCCCGGCGGTCGGCCAGCCGGGCCGGGTCGGCGCCGAGCAGGGAGCCCAGCGCGGGGTTGGCGGCCAGTAGTCGTCCGTCGCGGTCGACCAACGCCATCGCGGTTCGCGCGGCGTTGAAAGCGGCGTGATAGTCGCGGAGCTCCGCGGCGGCGCTTCCAGGGATCGGATTGTCACACTCCGTGACGTCTCTGGAGCACTCCGCGGGCTCGCTTTCCCGGCTGACCAAAGGTCCGCCCTCAGCTTGCTCCCGCATCGCAGTCGTCTCGCACAGGTAGTCGGGGAGGTGTGGAGGGAACCGCCGGAAGCGGTTCCTATGCTGGAAATGTGGCGATCATAGAGGTTCGTAGCGGGCCTGAGCCACTGTCACCGTGGTGATTCTTGGCACGTGGAACGGGGCGGGAATCCGAGTGACCGTTCCTTCGATATCGATGTACCCCTCCGCGTCGGATGCTGCACCCAATTGATCGAACGGGATCGCCAATTACAGAGCGTAGTTGACTGAGCCTGCCTCAATCGGCTCAGCAGAACAGGGCGTACACCACCAAACCATCCCAGGCTGGATGGGTCAGCGAAGGTGGCCCGACTCCTTCCGGGCCGGATCCGTCCGGGAGGCGGTGTGCGAGATCGCCTATGGCGCGTTCGGAACCGCCTCCAGCCCCGCACGCACGCCGCCACAAGCCGTCGCGCGCCCGTTGCGACCGGCGTATCGGCCGGGTGGGGTACGCCGGTTGTGCGAGGTCCGCGCGGCGGCGGTGGCGCGGGGGACGGTGTTGGACACGCGCCGGGTTCCGGCCGGTCACTCGTCGCGGGCGCGGGGCGCGCTTCGGCGGGGTGGAGGTCACCGGGCTACGCCGTCCGGGGGGCTCGGGTTCGCGGCGGACAGGGGCTCTCGACGCGTCCGCGGGCGGGCGGCGCGGGGCGCGGCGGAGGCGGGCGGCTGGTGGGCGGCGCCGCTGGTGAGGGGTGGAACCGGCGGGGGGTGGCCATGCTGGTGGGGTTCGTGGCACTGGTGGCGTGGAGCCTGGTGGCGGGGCCCGCCGCCGCCGCGCCGATGCGAGGGCCGTGCGCGCTGGAACGCACCGACGTACGCCACTCGGAGGGCGTGGACCGCTGGAACAGCGGCTATCCGCGTCCGTTGGGCGACGTGAACGCCGTCATGATCTTCCTCTCGTTCCCCGACCACGTCCCCGGCGTCGACACCCGGGCGCTGACCGCCGATCACTTCCCGGCCACCACCACGTTCCTGACCCGCGCCTCGTACGGCCGCTTCCGGCTTCACCCGCACGTCGTGCAGCGCTGGTTCCGGATGCCGCGCCCCTCGACGGCGTACGGCATCCACCGGGACTGGGCCGATGGGCTGCGCGCGCAGTACCTGCAGGACGCGGTCTCCGCGGTCGGCGGAGCCGTCGACTTCCGGCGCTACCCGGTGATCTACCTCGTCGCCGACCCGGACGCCCGCGGCGTGGACGCCGACGCCACCAAGGTGATCAACCTCGCCCGTCCCCTCCACTCCGGGCACGCCACCATCGACCGGCTGGTGACCGTCTTCGAACACCATCCGCCGGACCAGAACGTCCTCGCCCACGAGACCAACCACGTCTTCGACCTGCCCGACCTGTACTTCCGCCCGCCTCCCGGCAGCAACGACTCCTGGGACACCCGGGTGGGCGACTGGGACCTCATGGGCAGCCAGTTCGCCCTGGCCCCCGACCTGTTCGCCTGGCACCGCTGGAAGTACGGCTGGATAGACCCCGGCCAGGTGGTCTGCGTGGACCACCCCGGCCGCACCACCCGCACCCTGAGCCCCGTCGAGGTGCGCGGCGGCACCAAGCTGATCGTGGTCCGCGTCAACGTCAGCACCGCCCTGGCGATCGAGGCCAGGGAGCCCCGCGGCAACGACGAGCACGCCTGTACCCAGGGCGTACTGCTCTACGAGGTGCACACCGACATCCAGTCCGGCTCGGGGCCGATCACCGTGATGGACGGTCATCCGTGGACCGGCGCCTGCTACGGCACGTCGGTGTACCCGCAGCTCGCCGACGCGCCGCTGGGCGTGGGCGAGTCGTACACGTACCACTTCGGGCGCCTGGCGCAGGACGTGCTGCACATCCATGTCGACCGCCACGACCGCCGCGGCTGGACCGTCACGGCGGACGAGCGATGAGGCGGGCACCGAAGCGCAGAGCGGGCCACATATGGGCCAAGGCCGCCTCTATGGCCGGTGTCCTGCTGCTCGGCGGCGGCAGCGCCACCATGATCGGCCCCACCGCGTCCAGCGCGCCCCCGGTCTCGGCGGCCCCGTCCGTGCGGCCCTGCGCGCTGCGGGCCCAACGCGGCACCGAGATGTCCGAGGGGTTCGCCGCGCTCCGCGACCCGGCCTACGCCAGGTCCACCGGGGAGGTGCGCGCCCTCACCCTGTTCATCGACTTCCCCGACGCGCCCGCCCGGCAGAGCGCGCGCAGCCGCTACGCCGAGTTCTTCCCGTTCGTACCACGGTGGTACGCCCGCGCCTCGTACGGCAGGCTGCGGTACCACGTGTTCCCGGTGCTGCGGTACTTCCGGATGCCGCGCACGTTCGAGTCGTACGGGATAACGCGCGGCTACGGGTGGTCGGTGCACCGCGCGATGATGCGGGACCTGGCCGCGGTGGTCGGGCGGAGCGTGGACTTCCGCGGCTACGACCTGGTCAACGTGATCGCCACGCCCAACGCCGGGCCGCCCGCGGACGAGACGGTGCTGTCCGTCACCTGGACCGGCGGCACCGCCGCGCGCACCGAGGACGGCACCCATCTCGACCGGGTCTCCATGATCTACGGCCACGACCAGGCGGGGCCGCGGGTGCTCGCGCACGAGAACGGCCACATACTCGGCCTGCCCGACCTCTACGCCGCCGACGACTTCCACCGCACCGACCGGCTCGCCGGCCAGTGGGACATCATGTCGCTGGACTGGGGCCTGCAGAGCGATCCGTTCGCCTGGCACAAGTGGCGCCTGGGCTGGCTGGACGACGCACAGGTGGGGTGCGTGGCCAGGCGCGGGGCGCGGATCTTCCAGCTCGCGCCGCTGGAACTGCCCGGCGGCCGCAAGGCCGTGGTGATCCCGTACAGCCGCAGGGCCGCGTACGTGGTGGAGGCGCGCACGGCACGGGGCAACGACGGGTCGGCGTGCAGCGAGGGAGTGCTGGTGTACCGGGTGCGCACGGACGTGGAGACCGGAGACGGACCGATCAAGGTCATCGACGCCCACCCGGCCACCACCGCCTGCGACTTCAGCAGCGGCTCGTTCAACTCGCTCAACGACGCGCCCTACCGCACGGGCGAGCGGTTCGCCGACCACGACAAGGGCATAGGGGTCGACGTACTGGCCAGGGACGCCGACGGCGGCTGGACGATACGGGTCACACGGCAGTAGGCCCCCACGATCACGTGGGGGCCTCCATGGTGCGCCGCCAGGGACTTGAACCCCGAACCCGCTGATTAAGAGTCAGCTGCTCTGCCAGTTGAGCTAGCGGCGCCGGTGGAAGAAATACTACCTGACGACAGCCCGTGCCCATGACCACCGCCGCCCCCGCCAGGGGCGCGACCGCGGTGGGGGCGGCGCGGGCGCGGCGACGAGCCTCACCGGGGGCCCGGCCGCGGCCTCGGCCCCCGCCGGGCGCAAACGGAACCCCGCCGGGCGCACAAGCGGAACCCAGCCGGGCACAGGGGCGCCCGTGCGGGTGCGTGGCGAAGCGTGCCGGGGGCGTGGGGCGAAGCGCCTGGGGCGTGAGCGTGCGCGAGTTCCGGGCGGAACTCTCCGTCCCGCGGGCTGCGCGCTCAGCGCGCCGTGCCGCCAAAAGCAACTGGCCCCACATGCGAACATGTGGGGCCGTTGTGCGCCGCCAGGGACTTGAACCCCGAACCCGCTGATTAAGAGTCAGCTGCTCTGCCAGTTGAGCTAGCGGCGCCGGTCAACGTCGGAGACCTTAGCATCCGGATCCGGAAGAAGAAAAATCGATAAGTCTTCCGCCCTGGTTCACCCCGAATCCCGCCCCGCGTGAGCCACCCGCAGGCAGGCCCAGAGCAGTACGGGCGCGCCTGGCAGCCAGGGATGGCGGGCGCCCGGCGCCACCAGCCAGCGCGACCCGCCCAGACTGTGCCGTCCGTCACACACCGGCACCAGCGGCGGCACCGTCACCGTCTCGCCCGGTCCGTGGCACATCAGCGGCGGTACCGAGGCGCCCCACTCCTCCCAGGCCAGCAGCGCGGGCAGTCGCGCGGCGGTTCCGGGTACCGCGAACACCAGGATCCGGCCGCGGTGCACCGCCACCGGCCCGCAGCCGGGCCCGGCCGCCCATAACCGGTCCAGCACCCGGCGGCCGAACAGCGCCGGAAGGTTCACCACGTCGAACGCGGTCCCGCACGGCAGCACGCTGGGCGCCGTGGGCCGCGCCGTCCACAGGGCGTGGACGCTGCGCGGGAAGGCGCTGGCAGAGGCGAGCCAGTCCGCCCCGTCGACCGTGACGTACTCCGCGCGCAGCATGGCGTCCGGCTCCCAGGTATCCGTCATGGCAGAAAGATCTACCGGCGGCGCACCCGCCGTTTCCCTGGATCAGCGGAAACCGGGACGCCCGTACCCGCCCCGCACTACGCTTCTCGCATATGCCACCGGCTTGTGGATCCCGTGCATCCGCACGTGCACAGCGTCACCAGGCGATCGGTGGGCAGCGCCTCAGCCTCACTCGCGCGGCGGCTGCTCGTTGAGCAGCTCCAGGCCGAACTCCACCATCCGCTTCGCGTAGTCCTCGCTCCACTCCGCCCGCTCCGCGATCGCGGCGATCGACACCCGGTCGAACCGCCGGGGATCCGCGAGCTGCGCCGCCGCGATGGCCTGGAACTCGGTGGCACGGTCGGCCGCCGCCCGGAACGCCAGCGTCAGCTCGGTGGAGCGGTCCAGCAGCCGTCCCGGGTCCTCTATCGACTCCAGGTCGAAGAAGTGCTCGGGGTCGGAGGCCGCCGCCTCGGGTTCGAAGAGCAGGCGCGCGGGCCGCATCCGGTGCTTGGCGGCGTCCGGCGTCTGCTGAGCCGACTGCGGCTCGGACATCTAGGTACCTCCAGATCGTGGGCCGCCTACCATTGTCCCGCACCGGGCAAGCCGGCCGGGAGAATCACCACCAACGCCCAGGCCAAGCCGCGGTTACGGCCTCCAGCGCACCCGGTGCTCCGACAACCGCGCCAGCACCGCGTGGTTCGCCTCCCAGCCGTCCGGGAACTTCACCGTCACCCCGAGCTGGACCGGCTCCGTCGACGGATGCTCGTCCAGCAGCCCGGCCACCCCCGCCCGGCACACCACCACGCAGGCGTGCCGATGGCGCGAGGCCAGCACGCACAGCCGTCCGGTCTCCAGATGGAACGCGGTGGCGTCCGGCCGCCCGGACAGCGGATGCAGTACCACCGTGACGTCGAACTCCCGGCCCTGCAACCGGTTCGCGGTGTCCACCGCGACGCCCGTCACCCCAAGCCGGGCCAGCGCGGTCCGTACCGCGGCGGCCTGGTCGCGGTGCGCGGTGCCCACCGCGATCCGGTCGGCGGTGAGCGGCACCGGCTCCTCGGCCCGCTCGCTCACCGTCACCCCGCCCCGGTCCAGCAGCCGCCGCACCACCTGGGCCACCGCCGCGACCGCCTCCGGATCAGTGCGCGGAGTGTGCCGGGCGGGCAGTTCGAGCAGCCCCCAGCCCGAGGCCGCCGCCTCGTCCAGCACCCGGTCGGGCCCGCTGCCGTCCGACGCCACCCCGAACGACAGCGCGCGCTGACCGTCCCCGGTGCCGCTGCGGAACGGCGTGTACGGGTAGAACGCGTCGGAGATCAGCGGTGCCGCCGAGGCGGGCAGCCGCCACGACACCGGCAACCGGTGCTGCGGCAACCCCGGGTTGTGCGCGAGCAGTGTGACCACCGCGCTCGCCGACGGGTCGTACGACAGCCCCGCCCACTGCTCGGCGCCCACCACGCTGAACGGGTCCAACTGCCCCGGATCGCCGACGAACAGCGCCCGCTCGAACAGTCCGGCGACCCGCAGCAGGGCGTCGGAGCGCATCTGGTACGCCTCGTCCACGATCGCGTGCCGCCAGGGCTCCACGCCCTTGACATAGCCCCACTTGGCGGCGGTCGCGATCACCACCTGGCGGTCCCGCAGCTCCGCGACCTTCGTCGAGCGGGCCACCGACGGATGCCGGTCGAGTACCGGATCGGGCGGCGAGTCGCTGCCGTGCAACCGGCCGACGGGCAGCTCGGGATCGGCCGTCGCCAGCCGGTCGACCAGATCGTCCACCTGCGCGTTGGTCTGCGCGACGATCATCAACTGCTCGCCCGCGGCGGCCAGTTCCCGTGCCGCGCGCACCACCAGGGTGGACTTTCCCGCGCCCGGCGGGGAGTCCACCACCACACCGCGGTGCGGGCCGTGGCGGGTGTCGCGCAGGATCGCCTCGGTGGCGACCGCGGCCGCCTGAGCCGGGTCGCCGCAGGCCAGGGACGCTTCGCTCACAGGTAGTCCTCGCTCGTCACGGGGTCGGGGGTGACGGCGCTCGACGGGGGACCGCCGTGGGTCCACGGTGTGTCCTCGGGGTCCGGCAACTCGGGCCCGCCGCGCGGCGCGTGCTCGAACAGCGTCCAGCACACCCGGTCGCCCACCGCCGGCACCGAGCCCTCGTCCGGCACCCTGCCGCGCCCCATCCCGTTCAGCACCTGCACCACCAGCACACCGGGCGCCGTCCACCCGGTGAACCGGGCCTCCTGCGTACGGCCGTCCGGCACCGCCCGGTACACCGTGCCGCCCTCGTCCAGGTGCGGCAGGTCGCCGGTGGCGATCGTTAGCAGCGGGCGCGGCCTGGGCACCTTGGCCTCGGAGTACGCCATCTCGACCGCCGTGACCTCGCCCGCGAACGCCTCACCGGACAACCGCCGTCCGGCCATCACCAGCGGATCGTCCAGCGCCTCCTGCGCGTCGAGCCGCGCCTGCGCGGTCTCCCGGCCCGCGAGCTTCTGCGCCGCGGCGACCGCGTCGTCCACCCTGGGCTGCGGCGGCTCGCCCGCCCGCAGCCGGTCGCGGTGGCCGGTGTACGACCAGCGGTCCCGCTTCCAGCGGTCGGCCACATGGCCGCCCGGTGGCAGGGCGCGCAGCAGGTCGATGCCCCGCCACACGTCGTCCCACGTGGGACGCAACTGCCCGGCCAGCAGCGCGCGGATCTCCCGTTCCGCCGGGCCGGGGTCCGCGCCCGCCGAACGCGCCGCGTCGTAGCGGTCCATGGCCGGTGCGAGCGCGGTGTTGTCGAAGACCGGGTCGGTGGCGGGTCCGGCGGGCGGGCAGCACAGCAGGCCGTCCGCGCCCCTGCCGACCTGTGCGCGCAGCGCCGCCCGCGCGCCGTCCACGCCATCGGGCGGGTCCAGCCAGGCCAGCAGCCCGCCCAGGTGCTGGTCCTCAAGTCCGCTCTGGCCGCTGGCCCAATGCCTGGCCAGCAGTTCGGTCATGGCCAGCAGCAGCGAGCTGCCCGCAGTCCTCGCCCGCTCGCCGTAGTGCGTCAACCACCGGCCGAGCAACGGGACCTGGGACGGCGCGGGGTACGGTTCCGCCGGGTTCTCCTCGGCGGTCCGCCGGAACCGGGTGGCCCGGCCCAGCAGACGCACGTACTCCACCCCGGCCGCGTTGGGGACGATCAACTGCGGCGCGTCCTCGCACAGTTCGCGCTCGACCGCCACCTTCTTCCCGGTCTCCGGGTCGGTCTCCCTGCCCGGCTCCATGACGGTCCGGTCCTCGTACGAGGTGAGGTACGGCAGCATCTCGTCGGCCAGTTCGGCAAGGAAGGCGGAGCGCAGGTCACGGTCGCGCGGCTGCGGTACGGCCAACAGGCGCGGCGCGTCCCGCTCGGTGCCGACGAGGGCGCCCAGCGGCGCGCCCACCTCACCGGCCGTGGTCAGCGGTACGAACACCAGCGGCCGGTCGGAGAGCCAGCGGTGCCGTACCGTCGCCAACGGCTGCGCCCGCCCGGCCGCCACGGCCTGGGCCCTGGCCAGCGTATCCATCAGCGGCATCCGGCCTCCTGGAGCGCCTCGGCGCGCAGCGCCGCCGCCCGGCGCAGCGCTGCGGCGGCCGGGTCGTCGTCCCCGACCGGTCCGGTCGCGGCGGACAGGATCCGCTCGATCGTGGTCAGCGTGCCCAGTTCACCGCGCAGCGAGCGGCCGAGCGACTGCACGGCGCCCTCGGCGCGGGACCGCTCACGGCAGTGGTAGGCGAGCTCGCAGCTGTCCAGACACTCGGGCGCGTACGCGGCGGGTACGGCGGCCACGGCGTCGTCCAGCCGCTCGTCGGCCACGTCGAAGGTCATGCCGTCCGGCAGCCCGGCGGCGATCTCCTCGATCCGGGTGAGCCGGGCCAACTGGCGGCGAGTGACGGACAGTTGTTTGCGGACGTCCACGGTGCGGGCGGTCGGCACGTTGGAGAAGTCCTTCGGGCACACCAGCAGCACCTCGTGCCGGGGTGGCGCCGCCAGCGGTTCCAGCGCCATCACGTAGACGGCGGCCTGCCGGGCCGCGGCGCCCACCTTCACCGCGTCGGCGCCGCCGTCCAGGATCGGGAACGACTTGACCTCGATCACCGTCGCGGAGCCGTCCGGGTGCACCGCGACCGCGTCCGGCTCCAGGAAGGCGGGCGCGCCCGCCACGTCGAGGGCCAGCAGCGGGTGGTCGAGCAGCGTCCAGCGGCCCGCCGCGGCGGCCTCGTCGAGCGCCTCACGGGTACGGGCGGCGCGGCCCTGCGGGCCGGGGGCGGACAGGTCCGGCAGCGACGTCTTCTCGTCCGCGCCGAGCAGGCGGAGCAACTCGGCGCAGCCGTCGGCCTTCACGCGGGCCTCGAACGCGTTGCCCCGGGTGAAGGCGAAGCGGGACTGGCCGAAGCGGGTGGGGGCGCCGAGAGCCTGCGCGACGGCGGTCTTGTCCACGCCCGCCGCGTCCAGCAGCGCGCGGCGCGCGCAGCCCGGGTTGGCGGCCAGCGCGGCCAGCGCTCTGGCGTCCAGCGGTTTCGGCTGGACGCCGGGGCCGCGGAGGGTTGTGAGGGTGTCGGCGAGCGGGGCGGGGGTACGGGTGCGGTCACTCACGCCCCGCAGTCTCCCACCGGTCGCTCGCGCTGGCGCTGCGGGTTTGTGTTCGTGGGGGTTCGTGCCCACCCGCCCGCCCGTTTGCCGTCGGCCGATTGCGTGCCGGGGCGCTCTGTCGTCTTTGGGCCGGGGGCGCGCCGGGGTGACTCCTCGCTCCGCCCGCGTTGTCGGGTGCGAGTGCTTCGCGGGGTCGCTGCGGGGACACCCCGGCACACCCCCTCACGCAGCGCCCGCGAGACGGCAATCGGATGGGCGGGTGGGAAAAACCCCACCACAAACCCGCACCGCGCCGCGCACGGAACCCGCGCGGAGGCGCGCCCGAGCAGCCGAAGGCTGAACAGTAACGGGTGGGCGGGCGGGAAAGAATCGCAAACCCCCAGCGGGAGCGAACCCTCAGCGTCGCGCCACCACCGCACCGAACCCCATGACAGCGACCCCCGCCACCGCGTCCAGCAGGTAGTGATTGGCCGTACCCAGTACGACCAGCGCGATGACGACCGGGTACGCGACGGCGAGCCCCCGCACCCAGGGACCGCGCGCATGGCGCCAGAGGGCGAACCCGCACCACAGCGCCCACCCCACGTGCAGACTCGGCATCGCCGCGTACTGGTTGGTGAGCCCACCGAGCCCCTGCGGCGCACTCGCGTCGCCGCCCCACCAGCCGAAGGACGCGTACTGCGCGAGGGTGTCATGGAAGCCCGTGCCCGCCGGAAGCAGCCGAGGCGGCGCGGTCGGCAACAGGGTGAAGCCCACCAGCCCGATCAACGTGGAGGCCATCAGCCACGTCCGCATGAACAGGTACCGCTCACCGTGCCGCCGCCACAGCCACACCAGTACGCCCGGCGTCACGACGTAGTGCAGTGTCGCGTAACAGAAGCACGCCGGTATCCCGAGCCACGCCGTACGCGTGAAGACCCCGTTGAGCACATGTTCAGGTGCCAGGTCCAGCGCCCGCTCGATCCGCAGAATCGTTTCTCCGTGCGCCACGGCCCGCCCGGTGTCACCCGCCACCAGCAGCCGCCCGGCCGAGTACGCGGCGTAGACGAGTGCGATGAGTGCCAGTTCGGCCCACCAGCGGGGCCTGCTCCTGGGTACCGCCCCAGTGCGGGCCGCGGTGCTGGTCATCGGTGGCGATCTCCGTCTCTGGACGTGTGGCTGGTTGCGGGCGCTCTACCGTACGCCGTACGTTAGGCACTCCGCGCACCGCCCCCGATGTCGCGCGGTTCGACCGGTGTTCACGCGCCCGCCACCGGGTACGGCGTAGGACGCCGAGCCGTACCCCGGGGGTTGTCGCAACACCAACCCCATCCGTCACACAGATCGCCGCCAATGACGAACCCACCGCCCGCCCGCCGCCGCGTTCCGCGCAACACGCTCAACCGGGAACGCGTCCTCGGCGCCGCCGTCGACCTGCTGGACCACGCCGGGCCCGACGCCTTCACGATGCGGGCGCTCGCCCAGCGGCTGGGCGTCGGAACGATGGCCGTCTACAGCCACTTCAAGGCCAAGGACGAGATCATCGACGCGGTCCGCGAACGGCTGCTGGCCGAGGTCGAGTTGCCACCCGCCGGTCGTGGCACGGCCCCGCGCGAGGAACTGCGCGAGCTGTGCCGGGCCGTCTACCGGCTGCTCGCCGACCACCCCTCGGTGCTCCACCTGCTCACCGTCCGCCCGGTGCACGGCGACGAGGGCACCGCCGTCGTGGAGCGCATCGTCGGCCTGCTGCTGGCCACCGGGCTCGACCGGTCCGCGGCGGCCCGGGCGCAGACCGCGCTCATGCAGTACACCGTCGGCGCCGCCCTGTGGACCGCTCGCGGCCGCCAGCGCGCCGCCGACCACGAGGACCCGGGCGCCGCCCTGCGCACCCGGTTCGCCGCGCTGCCCGCCGAGCGCTATCCGCACCTGGTCGACCTCGCCCCCGAACTGGCGGCGGCCCAGGACGGCCCGCGCCAGTACGAGCACGGCCTGGACGCCCTGCTCGGTGGGCTGCTCGCGGGACACTGAACGCGGTGGGCGATGATGGACCCCCAGGGCCCCCGTCCAGCCGGGCGGCCGGCCCGCGTACGTGAACGGCCGGGGGCCGCCCGCCCCCGGAAAAGCAGTCTGAAAGGCCCGTCCTCGGTATGGCACCGCGCATGTTCCTCGTCCGGCACGGTCAGACCGAGTGGTCGGTCACCGGCCGCCACACCGGCCGCACCGACGTTCCGCTCACCGAGGAGGGACGGCGCACCGCACGGCTGCTCGCCGACCGGCTGCGCCGCGCGCCCTGGGACGGCCTGCCGGACGTCGAGGTGCGCACCAGCCCGCTGTCCCGCGCCCGTCAGACCTGCGAACTGGCCGGGTTCGGCGCCCGCGCCAAGGAGTGGGACACGCTCATGGAGTGGGACTACGGCGCCTACGAGGGGCTGACCCCGGCCGAGATACGGGCGGGCCGCCCTGACTGGCTGGTGTGGCGGGACGGTGCCGAGCGCGGCGAGACGGTCGCCGAGATGACCGCACGGGCCGACGAGGCCGTGGCGTGGGCGCGCTCGGCGGACCGCGATGTGCTGGTGTTCGCGCACGGCCACTTCCTGCGCGCGCTGGGCGCCCGCTGGCTCGGCCAGGACCTCGCCTTCGGCGCGGCGATCAGGCTGGACCCGGCGTCCTTGTCGGTGCTCGGCTGGGCGTACGGCGCCCCCGCGATCGAGCGCTGGAACGACGCGGGCCATCTCGACTGAGCGACCACGCCGCCCTCGCCGCGACGGCGGGTGGCCCCCAACGGCGTGGTGCCGGGCGCGAGGTCAGCCGGTGAAGCGTTCCGCCAGCGCCTGCGCCTGCGCGTAGGACGGCGGTCCGGGCACCGCCGAGCCCGGGTCCGCGATCTCGCACGCGGCCCGTACCGCGGCCCACAGCGCCGTACGGAACAGCAGTGAGCCGCAACTGACCCGCGCCACACCGAGTTCGGCGAGCCGCTGGTAGCTGAGCCCGGGTGCGTACAGCACGTTGAGCGGCGCGTCGAGGTCCCGTACCAGGCCCGCGATGGCGGCCTCAGCGGTGAGGCCGGGGACGAACACCCCGTCCGCGCCCGCGCGTCGGTACGCCTCCGCGCGGGCCGGTGTCTGCGCGGCCGGTGCGTCGGCCAGCCAGTACGTGTCGGTGCGCGCGTTGACGAACAGCCGCGGCGCGGCCTCCTTCACCGCGGCGATCACCTCGCACTGGTGGCCCACCGGCACCAGCCGCCCGTCCGCCCGGCCGTCCTCGATGTTCACCCCGGCCACCCCGGCCCGCGCCAACTCGGCGGCGAGCGCCGCGACCTGCCCGGGGTCCTCGCTGAAGCCGCCCTCGATGTCCACGGTGATCGGCACCGGCAGCCGGGCCAGCCCCCGGGCCAGGGCCAGCGTCCGCTCCCGGGCGGCCCCGGTCGCGTCGGGCAGTCCGGCCGCCGCCGCGACGCCCAGACTGGTGGTGCCGATCGCGGCGAATCCGCGATCGGCCAGCGCCGCCGCCGAGGCGTGGTCCCAGGCGTTCGGCAGCAGCAGGGGGCGGTCGGCGTGGTGCAGCCGCAGGAATCGCGCGAACCGGTCGGTCTGCTCGCAGGTGCTCATGGAACCGACGCTAGGGCCGCGTTGTTTCGCCGAGGACCGAAGCGTCGGCGCCTCACACCGCGTGCTTGGCGGCGTACTCGTCGAAGAACGTGATCACCGCTGCCCGGCGCCGGTACGGGCGCAGCGCTCGGGCCGCCACGTCCAACATGCCCTGGATGCGGGCGGACTTGACGCGCTTGCCCAGCAACTCCAGGGCCCGGCGGCCCGCGTTGGCGGCCTCGTCGGGTTCGCCGCTCGCGGCCAGGTCGCCGGCGAGTTCCGCGCTGTAGAGCGCGATGTTCCGGGTGAAGTGGGGGTCCTGGAGCGCGACGCCCCGCCGTGCGTGCGCCGCCGCGCGCCGGTAGTCACCCAGCCGTGACCAGCACTGCGCCTCAAGGCCCGCCATCTCGGCCTCGCCGTAGAACGTCATCCACTGCGGATCGCAGTCGGCCGGGCCCCGCCCGTACAGCCGCTGCGCCCGCAGCAGCGCGCGCTCGCAGGCGACCCGGTCGCCCAGCCCGGCCCAGCCGCCCGCCTCGCGCAGCGCCAGCAGGGACAGCAGCCGGGACGAGCCGAGCCGGGCCGCCGCCTGCTGCGCCGCCTGCGCGGCCCGTACCGCCTCCCGTGGCCGGTCGGCGTCCCGGGCCAGGAACGAGGAGTTGCAGAAGGCGTGCGCCTCCAGCGCCGGATCGCCCGCCATCCGCGCGGTGGCCAGCGCCTCCGCGTAGTACGAGCGGGCCTCGGCGTGCCGTCCCGAGTCATGCGCCAACCAGCCGACGGAGATGGCCAGTTCGCCGGATCCGCTGTGCAGCCGGTCGGCCACCGGCTGGCTGTACGCGCCGTCCTCAAGCATCGCGTAGGCGTTGCGCAGCCAGTGCCCGGCGCGCGCGTAGAGCCCGTCCGCGCCGTGCCGGTCGTCGAGCAACCGGATCTGCCGCACCGCCTCCTCGACGGTCCGCACCTCGGGGTCGCCGACCCGGCGGGGCGCGGCCGAGGCGGAGCCGCCCGGCAGCGCCGCCGTCAGCGCGGCGGCCGGGCCGCTGGTCATGAATGCGCGACGTAGCACGTCGCTCTCCTCGTCACTGTGGGTGTGTTCATCGCGTGCGCCGAACCCGTACGCCTGCGGGCCGGTACCGGTTGTGGCAGTGGCCCGGCGGGCGTCCCGCGCCCGTCGGCCGCGTACCGTCTCGCGCGGCGCGAACCCCAGCTCCGCGAGCGAGTAGCCGGGGAACATGTGCTTGAACACCCGCTCGTACGCGTAGTTGGGGCACCGGATCTCGCCGGACTCCACGCGCCCGATGTACCGGGCGTCGCAGCTCACTCGCTCGCCGATCTCGCGGGCCGCCCGTCGTACCGCCGCCGAGAACTCGCCCGGCGACAGGTCGCCGCGCATCCGGCGGAAGGCGGTGTTGGGCCCGGGACGGTCCGGTGTGGGTGAGGGTGCCATGGCGGGGCCTCCCCTGGTCCTGCGGTCGTGTGCTGGTGGCTGATTCGGCGGGCACGACCGTACCCGCTGTGATCGGCCAACCACCCATTGTTTAGCTACAAAACGGATATCTCATCCGGCATTCGCCATTAAGTGCCATCCTTTGCGGCGGCACACGCCCGTAGCGGTTGACGGCGCGCCGCGTTGTGCATGGTGTACGGACGAAGGCAGTTGCGCTCCCGACTGCGAGGAGGGTTCCCGTTGTTGGACACCGGTGGGGCACACAGGTCCTGTGCGACGGCGCGCGGCGACGGGCTCGCGGCTGCCCCCGGCGGCGGTGACCGTCCGCCCGCCGCCTGGGACCTGGTGACCGTGCCCTCCCGGCAGGGCCTGGAGGCGGTTGACATCATGCGGCTGCGCACCGGTGTCGGCCCGGTGCTGCACGACGTCTCCGGCGACACCCTCGGCTTCCTGGTGCCCGCGGGCACCGCCGACGATTGGGAGCTGCCGGGCAGCGCCTGCATCCAGACGCACCGCAAGGGGCGCGCCGCCCCGGGTGAGCCGCCGGTCGCGGGCACCCGCTGGCTGGTCGCGCCGGAGCACAGCAACCCGGTCAACGACCCCGCCATGCTGCGGCTGGCGCTCGGCGAGGCCGTCCGTACCATCGAGGCCGCCAACGGCATCCAGGCCGCTGACGGCCGGTAGCCCACCGTGACCGCCGTGACACCCGGTCCTCGCCGATACTGGTGGGGTGGCAGGCAAGAGACAGGGCAGGGCGCGCACCCCGGAGCCGGTGCGCGAGGAGGTCGACGGCGGTGTCGCGGAGCTGGTGCCCGACCGCGACCGGCCGCGTGCCTGGTCACTGCTGATCGACGGTGCCCCGCAGTCCCATGTGGACCTCGACGACCCCACTCGGCTCGAATTCGCCTACCAGCGGCGGCTCGGCCATGTCGTGGACCTGGTGAGCCCGCCCGGCCAGCCGCTGCACGTGGTGCACCTCGGCGGCGGGGCGCTGACCCTGCCGCGCTATGTCGCCGCGACCCGCCCCCGGTCCACCCAGCAGGTCATCGAGAACGACGCCGCCCTGGTCGAACTGGTGCGCAGGGAGCTGCCGTTGGACCGCGCCTGGCGCATCCGGGTACGCGGCGGCGACGCCCGCGAGGGCCTGGCCAGGCTCCCGGACCACTGGGCGCACCTGATCATCGCCGACGTCTTCTCCGGCGCCCGTACCCCCGCCCATCTGACCAGCGCCGAGTTCCTGGCCGAGGCCGCCCGGGTGCTACGGCCCAACGGCTGGTACGCGGCCAACCTCACCGACGGCGGGCGGCTGGACTTCCTGCGCTCGCAGGTCGCCACGGTACGGGCCTGCTTCACCGAGTGCCTGCTCGCCGCCGACCCGGCCGTGCTGCGCGGGCGCCGCTTCGGCAACGCGCTGCTGCTGGGCACCGCGGGCGAACTCCCGGTCGCCGACCTGACCCGCCGGATCGCCACCGACCCCCACCCGGGCCGGGTCGAACACGGCCGCGCCCTGGCCGACTTCACGGCAGGAGCGGTGGCGGTCACCGACGTGACCGCCACGTCCTCCCCGGCCCCTCCCAACGACGCCTTCGGCTAGCGGGATCGGGGGCTTGGGGGCTTGGGGGCTTGGGGGCTTGGGGGCTTGGGGGTAAAAAATCGGGTTTGGGGGCATGCCGCACTGGGAGTTCGGGGGCGAAGCCCCCGCAAAGGGCCAGGAGTCGTCAGGACTCGTAGGTCTGGACTGTCGGCGTATGCCCGTTCCACGTGCAGAACACCGAGGACGCGTGGCCGTCCGAGGTGAAGTCCACCCGCAGCCAGCCGCTCTGCTTCCACACCTGCATCGACCAGCCCGGGTTGGGCGTCGCCGACACCAACGAGGCCGAGGCCGGGCCCAGGTCGATGGCGACCCGGCCGCCATTGACGGTGTAGCTGTTGACGTTGCCGGTGGACTGCGTCTGCCGCGGCGACTGTTGGGCGGCGGCGGGCCGGGACGGCGACGGCGCGGCCGAGGAGTCCTGCGGCCTGGGCCGGTGTGTGGACGACGTCTCCGGACTGATGCTGGGCAGCGCGCTGGCCGACGCGTCGCCCCCGGAGATCGCCAGCGCACGCGGCGGGTCGTACGCGGTACCCGCCAGCACCGTGTGAACTCCGTACCAGGACAGCCCGATCGCCGCCCCCGTGGCCAACGCCCAGGCACCGGTGTGAACCAAACCTCTTCGCACCCGCACCATCCTGCACCACCCGCCCCGGGCGCCGGGACGGCAGGGAACGGCTCGCTCCGTATGGCGTACGGTGCCGGGCATGGCAAGTGTGCTCGTCGTCGAGGACGACCAGTTCGTGCGTTCCGCGCTGATCCGCCACCTCAGCGAGGCCTCGCACACCGTACGCAGCGTCGGCACCGCCCTGGAGGCGCTGCGCGAGGTGGCACAGGTCGGCTTCGACGTGGTGATCCTGGACCTCGGCCTGCCCGACCTGGACGGCTCCGAGGCGCTCAAGATGCTGCGCGGCATCACCAACGTGCCGGTGATAGTGGCCACCGCGCGCGACGACGAGGCGGAGATCGTCCGGCTGCTCAACGACGGCGCCGACGACTACCTCGTCAAACCCTTCTCGGTGGAACACCTTTCGGCGCGGATGGCCGCCGTGCTGCGCCGCTCGCGCACCGCGGAGGCGTCCGCGGTGCTGCACGTGGGGGGCCTGCGGATCGACGTGCAGCGGCGCGACGCGGTGCTGGACGGCGCCGCGTTGGACCTGACCCGCCGTGAGTTCGACCTGCTGGCCTTCCTCGCCGCCCGGCCTGGCGTGGTGGTGGCCCGCCGTGAACTGCTCGCCGAGGTGTGGCAGCAGGCCTACGGTGACGACCAGACCATCGACGTGCACCTGTCCTGGCTGCGCCGCAAGCTGGGGGAGACCGCGGCGAACCCGCGTTATCTGCACACCGTGCGCGGTGTCGGGGTGAAGCTGGAGCCGCCGGGGCCGCGGCCATGAGGTGGGCGCTGGTCAAGGTGGTCGTGGCGGTGACCGCCATGGTGGTGCTGGCGTTCGCCGTGCCGCTCGGCCTGGTGGTACAGGAGATGGCCCGGGACCGTGCGCTGACCAACGCCGAGCGGCAGGCGGCGGCGATCGGCCCGGCCCTGGCCATCACCACCGACCGCACCCAACTGGACCGGGCGGTCGCCTCCACCCAGGCCGGGGCCGACGGCCGGATCGCCGTGCACGTGCCGTCCGCCGGATCCGGCGGCGACGTCCAGATCGGACGGCAGCGGGTGACGGGGGCCGACCTCGACACCGCCAGCAGGCTGGGCCGGGCGTCGACCCTGCGGGTGCCCGGCGGGTACGCGCTGCTGCAGCCCACCGCCGTCAGCTCCGGCTCGATCGCGGTGGTCGAGGTCTTCGTGCCCGAAGGCGAGGTGACCCGCGGGGTGACCGCCGCCTGGGCGGTGCTGGGGCTGGTGGGCGCCGGTCTCGTGGTGGGTTCGGTGGCGGTCGCCGACCGGCTCGGCACCCGGCTGGTCCGCCCGGCCCGGCGGCTGGCCGCCGCCGCCCGCGACCTCGGCCAGGGCCGGTTGGGAGTGCGGGTACGCGAGGACGGGCCGTCCGAACTGCGCGCCGCCGCCGTGGCGTTCAACTCCATGGCCGACAAGGTCGCGCAACTGCTGGCCAACGAACGTGAGTTGGCGGCGGACCTGTCGCACCGGCTGCGCACCCCGCTGACCGTGCTGCGGCTCAACGCTGCATCGCTGGGCGACGGCCCGGCCGCCGAGCAGACCCGGCAGGCGGTGGCCCAGCTGGAGCGCGAGGTCGACCAGATCATCCGCACCGCGCGGGCCCAGCACTCCGCCTCGGCCAGCGCCGCGGCGGTGGGCTGCGACGCGGCCGAGGTGATCAGGGAACGCATGGCGTTCTGGTCGGCGCTGGCCGAGGACCAGGGCCGCCGGGCGCGTACCGCGGGCGTGGACCGGCCGGTCAGGGTGCCGGTGGCCCGCGCCGAACTCGCCGCCGCGCTCGACGCGTTGCTCGGCAACGTCTTCCGGCACACCCCGGAGGGCACCGCTTTCGCGGTCGACGTGCACAACTCCGAGGACGCGGTGATCGTGCTGGTCTCCGACGCCGGGCCGGGCATCAAGGACCCGGCGGCGGCCCTGCGGCGCGGGCACGGCGACGGGCGTCCGGGCTCCACCGGCCTCGGGCTGGACATCGTGCGCCGGGTCGCCGAGAACACCGGCGGCGACGTGGCGGTGGGCCGTTCCGTGCTCGGCGGCACCGAGGTACGGCTGTGGCTGGCGCTGCAACCCCGCACCCGTGCCGAGGCGCGGCGCGGGCACCGTGTGGTGCGGCGCCGCAGGAGCCCGGCCCGGCGCAGGCTGCCCGCGTGGTTCGGCGGCGTCGAAACATAACCCCCGCCGATCCTTCCCTTAAGCGGGCCATAAGACCGTCAGCACCTGCCCCGCGCTGGTCTTTTGTCCGTTTTCCAGCCGCTAGCGTGCTGCCATCCCCCCACCCCCTGACACAGAGGTAGGCAACACCGATGAGCAGTTCGCACCGTCGCCGCCCCAGCCGCAGGGTCCAGATGATCGGCGGCGTCGTGGTCTGCGCCGCGGTCGCGGGCACCGCGGTCGCCCTCGCGGGTTCAGCGCAGGCGGCCTCGCTGGGCGCCGCGTTCACCAAGACCAGCGGCTGGAGCGGCGGTTACACCGGCCAGTACGTGATCACCAACTCCTCCAACCAGGCGCTGTCGAACTGGACGCTGAAGTTCGACCTGCCGAGCGGCACGAAGATCAGCTCGCTGTGGAACGGGAAGTACACCGCCAATGGCGCGACGGTCACCGTCACCGGCGAGGACTGGGACAGCTCCATACCGGCCGGGAAGTCGGTCACCGTCGGCTTCGTCGCCAGCGGCGCCTCGGCGACCGCACCTGCCAACTGCCTCATCGACAACGCCAAGTGCTCGGTGGACGGCGGCCCCACCCCGACCCCCACCGGCCGCCCCACCGCCACCCCGACCACCGCCCCCACCTCGTCCCCGACCACCGCGCCCACCAAGAGCCCGACGCCGACCGCCACCCCCACCACCGGTTCCGGAAACGGCAGTTCGGCCAACGCGGGCTTCTCCCCGTACGTGGACACCTCGCTCTACCCGGCCTACGACCTGGTCGCCGCCGAGAAGGCGACCGGCGTCAAGCAGTTCAACCTCGCCTTCATCACCGACGGCGGCTCCTGCACCCCCAAGTGGGGCGGAGTGACCGATCTGGGCAGTGACACCACCGCCAACCAGATCGGCGCGCTGCGCGCGGCGGGCGGCGACGTACGGGTCTCCTTCGGCGGCGCCAACGGCAACGAGCTGGCCACCACCTGTTCGTCGGCCTCCGCGCTGGCCGCCGCCTACGGCAAGGTCATCGACCAGTACAAGCTCACCAAGGTCGACTTCGACGTGGAGGGCGGCGCGGTCGCCAACACCGCGGCCAACACCCGGCGCGCCCAGGCCATCGCCCAGCTGCAGAAGTCGCACCCGGGCCTCGCGGTCTCCTTCACCCTGCCCGCCATGCCCACCGGGCTCACCCAGGACGGCATCAACCTGCTGTCCGACGCCAAGAGCAACGGGGTGGACGTCAACGCGGTCAACATCATGGCGATGGACTACGGCTCGTCGTTCAACGGCGACATGGGCCAGTACGCGATCGACGGCGCCACCGCCACCCAGGCGCAGGTCAAGAGTGTGCTGGGGGTCTCCGACGCGGACGCCTGGAAGAAGATCGCGGTCACGCCGATGATCGGGGTGAACGACGTGAGCGCCGAGACGTTCACCGTCGCGGACGCCACCAAGCTCGCCGACTTCGCCAAGTCCAAGAACCTGGCGTGGCTGTCGATGTGGTCCGCGACGCGGGACAAGCAGTGCGCCGGGGGCGCCAAGAACTCCGCCGACGCGACCTGCTCGTCGATCACCCAGGAACCGAACGCGTTCGCCAAGGCCTTCTCGGCGTACGGCGGTTGATCACCGGCGGTCGACGGACCGCCCCCCAGTCGAGGTGTCCCGACCGGCCCCCCACCCGGCCGGGGCATCTTCCCGGAGGTCAGCTCCCGCGGCCTACCCCACGAGGCCGCGGCGGGCAGCTGGCCGCCTCCCAGGCCAAGACGCCCCGACCGGACCCCCACCCGGCCGGGGCTCTTGGCATGGGTGCCCGCGCCGCTGCGGCGGCAACGGTCCCCGGTTCAGGTGCGCCCTGGCGCGAGGAACCGCGCGCTCAGCCACAACGGCGCAGCGGATGATCGACGACTCGTCGCCGCACTCCCAGTGGAGCGATCAGTAGTCCTGGGCGATCGCCTTGTGGTGCTGGACGACCTCTTCGATGATGAAGGTCAGGAACTTCTCGGCGAAGGCCGGGTCGAGGTGGGCGTCCTCCGCCAGCTTCCGCAGCCGCGCGATCTGCGCCACCTCGCGGGCCGGGTCGGCGGGGGGAAGGTTGTTGGCCGCCTTGAGGTGCCCCACGGCCTGGGTGCACTTGAAGCGCTCGGCGAGCAGATGGACCAGGGCCGCGTCGAGGTTGTCGATGCTGGAGCGCAGCCGCAGCAGCTCTCGCTGGGCCCGCTCGTCGAAGGCGGCGCCGTTGGTCACGTGGTCGCTCATCCCCGAAATGCTACAAGCCGCACCGGCCCGGGCGGGACGGCGTATCAGGAGGTGAGACGGCTGATCCGGGAGCGCAACTGGATGCCGTGCACCACCTCGACCACCCCGAGCACCACCAGCCAGATGCCCGCGATCAGGGTGAGCGTGGCGATCGACCGGAACGGTTCGACGATCAGCACGATGCCGCCGAGCAGCGTGATGATGCCGAGGAACACCTGCCAGCCGCGCGCGGGCAGCTCGGGGTGGGAGAGCGCCACCGCGGTCAGCATGATGCCCCGCAGCAGCCAGCCGAAGCCGATCCACAAGGCGAGCAGCAGCAGTGACTGTGCCGGGCCGCGGAAGCAGATCAGCCCCAGCAGCACGCTCAGCGCGCCGGTGACGAAGCTCAGCACCCGCAGATGCCCCGGTACGTGCGTACCGAACGCCCCGGCGAGCTGGAAGACTCCGCTCACCAGCAGGTAGATGCCGAAGAGGACGGCGACCACCAGCAGCGAGGCCTTCGGCCACACCAGCAGGCAGACACCCAGCGCGACCGCCACCAGACCGGCGGTCAGCAGTACCTGCCAGGCCGACCTGCCCAAGGCGGCCAGGAGCGTGCCGGAGGGGCCGCTGCCGTAGGGACTCTCAGTGCCCAGCGGGCCACCGGTGCTCGGATTGTCGGAGGGGATCGTCATGGCGCCTTCCTCCCTCATGGCGGACCGGACAACCGGACACAGCCATCCTCACGCAGCGACCCCGTTCCCGCCTGGCGAAGCCCCCCGGCGCCCACGACAAAGACCCGGCCTGCTTCCGCAGACCGGGCCTTGCCCCATCAGGGTGAGTGACGGGACTCGAACCCGCGACATCCTGGACCACAACCAGGTGCTCTACCAGCTGAGCTACACCCACCACGACCGGCGCTTGACTGCTTTGCGCACCGGCCGAGAAGAAGCATACAGGGTTTCGGCGGGTGCTTGCGCCAGCCTTTCACGGGGCCTTGGGGGCCGACCTCATTTCGCGGGCAGCACGTGCTTGGCCGCGATGGCCCGCGCGGTGTCCGTGTCCGGGCCGGGGGCCGGGACGAAGACCGCCTCGCGGTAGTAGCGCAGCTCCGCGATGCTCTCCCGGATGTCGGCCAGCGCACGGTGGTTGCCGTTCTTCTGCGGGCTGTTGAAGTACGCCCGCGGATACCAGCGGCGGGACAGCTCCTTGATGGAGGAGACGTCCACGATCCGGTAGTGCAGATGCTGTTCGAGTTCGGGCATGTCGCGGGCGAGGAAGCCCCGGTCGGTGCCGACCGAGTTTCCGCACAGCGGCGCCTTGCGCGGTTCCGGCACGAAGGCGCGCACGTAGTCGAGCACCTGTTTCTCCGCCTCGGCGAGCGTCGTCCCCGCGGACAGCTCGTCGAGCAGGCCGGAGGCGGTGTGCATCGCGCGCACCACCTCCGGCATGGTCTCCAGCGCCTCGGCCGGCGGCCGGATAACGATGTCCACCCCGTCACCGAGCACGTTCAGCTCGGAGTCGGTGACCAGGGCGGCCACCTCGATCAGCGCGTCATGCCGGAGCGAGAGCCCGGTCATTTCGCAGTCGATCCACACCATGCGGTCGTTCATACGTCTCACCCTACGGGGCGATCCCGTTGACCTGGCATAGCCGTGCTGCGAGCGGATCCCGGGAGCAGCCCGGGGGCCGTCCCGGGGCGCCCGCCCGGCCGCCCGCCCCGGTCGCCGCGCAGCCGGGTCAGCCCGGAGGCGCCGGACAGCCCGGACATCTCCGGACCGTCCGCCCGGCCGTGCTGCTCGGGCATCCGCGCCGTGTACACGTCGGACTCCGGCTTGCCCGGCTCGTGCCGTTTGCCGGACTCCAGTCGCCGTCCGGCCTGTGGGCCGTCCAGCGGCTGGGGGCCGCGCCGCTGGTGCGGTACGCCCTCGGCCGGGGGCTCGGTGCGCTCCGGCCGGTCGGCGCGGTCCTGGCGCTCGGTGCCCTCCTGCGGTCTGCGCGCCCGGAACGCCATCCGGTACGAGGCCGGGGACGAGCCCAGCTGCCGCCGGAAGTGCCCGCGCAGCGCCACCGGCGAGCGGAAGCCGCACCGCCCGGCCACCTCGTCCACCGAGTAGTCCGACGTCTCCAGCAGCCGCTGCGCCTGGAGCACCCGCTGGGTGATCAGCCACTGCAGCGGAGCGCTGCCGGTGAGCGAGCGGAACCGGCGGTCGAAGGTGCGGCGGCTCATGTAGGCACGGGCGGCCAGCGTCTCCACGTCGAACTGCTCGTGGAGGTGCTCCAGCGCCCAGGCGACGACCTCGGCCAGCGGGTCCCCGCCGATCTCCTCTGGTAAGGACCTGTCGAGGTAGCGCTCCTGCCCGCCGCTGCGCCGCGGCGGTACGACCAGGCGCCGGGCGAGCGCGTTGGCCGCGTCGGCGCCGTGGTCGGTCCGCACCACGTGCAGACACAGATCGATCCCCGCGGCCGTACCGGCCGAGGTGAGTATGTCCCCGTCGTCCACGTACAGCTCGCGCGGGTCGACGTGGACCGACGGATAGCGCTTGGCCAGCGTCGGCGCGTACATCCAGTGCGTGGTGGCCGGGCGGCCGTCCAGCAGCCCGGCGGCGGCCAGCACGAAGGCGCCGGTGCACAGGCCGATGATCCGCGCCCCCTCCTCGTGCGCCCGGCGCAGCGCGGCCAGCGCCGAGGCGGGCGGCGGCTGGGAGATCGAGCGCCAGGCGGGGACCACCACGGTCCCGGCCCGGCCCAGCGCGTCCAGCCCGTACGGGGCGGTCAGCTCAAGGCCGCCGGTGGTGCGCAGCGGGCCGTCCTCGCCGGCGCAGACCAGCAGCCGGTAGCGCGGTACACCGGCGTCCTGCCGGTCGACGCCGAAGACCGAGAGCGGGATCGAGCTCTCGAAGATCGGGCCGCCGCTGAACATGAGCACGGCGACTACCTCCTTGCGTCGCCGTGCGGAGAGTTTGCGGCCTCCGGTGCCGATGGTGGTGGCCGCGCTGGTCGTGCCAGTGGTCGCACCACTGGTCGTACCGCAGCAGCTCGGTACCGCGGTGCGGAGGGACGGAGTTGACGAGATCGCGGTCTCCGTCGCCGCACCGGTCCTGGAGTCCTGGGTCATGGCGGATGAGCCCCCCTCGGTCGACGCAACGTCCTTTCGGTACTGCACGTTTCCCCCGCCGTGTTACCCAAGATCGAATCTACTGTGTGTTCGCTCGGGATGCGGTGACAAGTTCACCATCCGGCACTAAGTCGACAAGACAACTTGGCGCGAAGCATTCGATCACGAAGCGTTCCACTCACCGGCTCCGCTGGGAAGTGCGCCTTGGTTATGCCCCCCGGTAACACACCGGCGCGGCTGGGGCCGCGCGCCCCCCTCGTTTGTGTTTCCGCTGGTGGTGGGGGTGTTGGAAGTGGACGTTCCGGACAGCCGTACCCCACAGAAAAGTTGGCCTAAAACCATCGCCGAAATGGCCGCCCCACCGGGCCAACGCGCCGTCGTGCGCCCCGATTTACACCTCGCGCCGCTGTGCCCACCGGGCGCCGCCTCGGTGTTGGTCCGCCTGCCGGACACCGGCGGCGACGCTCTGCGGCACGGTTCGGTGCGGGGATTGCCGACGACGGCGGGCGGTGCGGCGGCGCGAGGGCGGCAGGTGGTTGAGCGTCAAACGGATTCCGCTGGGAAGTGCAACCGGCCGTCCGGTTTTCAGCCGCCGGAGGCGAGGTGTGGGACGCGGGTTCGGGGTCTCGGCGCCCCGGGTCGGCGACCGGAGGGGCAGGAGGCGTTGCGCTTCCCGCCGGGCTCCGGCATTCTCCTGGAAACTCCGGGTACTAAGACCCACGGCGGGGCGTCCAACGGATCTGTCCAGGAACGCGCCGTCGCCGTACTCTGGAGCTAGCGGGAGGGCAACGCCCTTACCGGCCAACCTGGCCGATCCCGCGGTTACCGTTGTCCGTGTCCGCTCTAGCGGCGCTCACCGCGCCGCCCTCGCCGAAAAACGCATCATGGCCGGTTACGAGCACCACGACCCCGCCGACGGCAAGCCGCTCGCCGACTCGGCGGCGAAACCCGACGCGGCCGCGCAGCCGCGCCATTCTTGCGACCCGGCCTTCCAGCACGGCGTGGTCGTGGGATTCGATGGCTCGGTCTCCAGCGAGCGTGCCCTCGCCTATGCCATCGGCATGGCCCGGCGGCTGCACTCGGGGCTGATCATCGTCCATGTGGCCAACCGGCTGCCCGCCACGGTCTGGGCGGGGTGCGAGCCGCCGGTCTTCGTGGACGTGCCGGACCACCGCACCGAGGTGCTCGGCCTGGAGCTCGCCTGTGCCGACTACCTGTCCGAGGTGTCCTGGATCCTGGTCGAGCGCGGCGGCGACATCTGCCACGAACTGGAGGAGGTCGGCCGGGAGTACTCGGCGGACGCCATCGTGGTGGGCGGCACGCACGGTGTGATCGGCAAGCTCTTCGGCTCGGTGGCGGGCCGCCTGGCCCGCCGCGCCCAGCGCCCGGTGATCGTGATCCCCTAGATAAAACGTTTTATCTGATCGGGCTCACTGGTTGACGCCGCCCACGGCTTCGGCCGGGGGACCGGGGGCCGGGCCCCCGGAACCCCTTGCGCGGTGCTACTCGACCGTGACCGACTTCGCCAGGTTCCGCGGCTTGTCGATGTCGCGGCCCAGCGCCAACGCCGCGTGGTACGCGAGGAGTTGCAGCGGGATGCCCAGCAGGATCGGGTCCAGCTCGGGCTCGTTGCGCGGCACCACGATCGTGTGGTCCGCCACCTCCTGCTCCTGGTGGCCCACCGCGAGGATGCGGCCGCTGCGGGCCTTGATCTCCTCCAGCGTGGCGCGGTTCTTCTCCAGCAGCTCGTCGTCCGGCACGATCGCCACCGAGGGGACCTCGGGCTCGATCAACGCCAGCGGCCCGTGCTTCAACTCCGAGGCCGGGTAGGCCTCGGCGTGCACGTAGGAGACCTCCTTGAGCTTCAGCGAGGCCTCCCGGGCCACCGGGTAGCCGCGCACCCGGCCGACGAACATCATGCTCTTGGCGCCCGCGTACTCGGCGGCGAGCTTCTTGATCTCCTCCTCGCCGCGCAGGATCTCCGCGATCTGCTCCGGCAGCCTGCGCAGCCCCTCGATGATCCGCCGACCGTCGGCCACCGACAGGTCGCGCACCCGTCCCAGGTGCAGCGCCAGCAGTGCGAAGGCCACCGCGGTGTTGGTGAAGCACTTGGTGGACACCACGCACACCTCGGGACCGGCGTGCACATAGACCCCGCCGTCCGTCTCCCGGGCGATGGCGCTACCGACCACGTTGACGACGCCGAGCACCCGGGCGCCCTTGCGCTTGAGCTCCTGTACGGCGGCGAGCGTGTCGTAGGTCTCGCCGGACTGGCTGACCGCGATGTACAGCGTGTCGGGGTCCACCACGGCGTTGCGGTACCGGAACTCCGAGGCGGGCTCGGCGTCCGCCGGGATCCGGGCCAGCTCCTCGATCAGCTGGGCGCCGATCTGTCCCGCGTGGTACGCCGAACCGCAGCCGAGGATCTTCACCCGGCGCACCCCGCGCGCCTCGCGGGCGTCGATGCCCAGGCCGCCGAGGTGCACGGTGGCGAACCGGTCGTCGATCCGGCCGCGCAGCACCCGGTCCACGGCGTCCGCCTGCTCGCAGATCTCCTTGTGCATGTAGGTGTCGTGGCCGTCCATGTCATAGCTCTCGGCCTCCCACTCGATGGTGGTCGGCGAGGCCGCGGTACGGCTGCCCTCGGTGGTGTACGTGCGGTACTCACCGGCCTTGATGGTGGCCATCTCGCCGTCGTCCAGGGTGATCACCTGGCGGGTGTGCCGGACCAGTGCGGCCACGTCGGAGGCGACGAACATCTCGTTCTCACCGATGCCCAGCACCACCGGCGAGCCGTTGCGGGCGACCACTATGCGGTCGGCGAAGTCGGCGTGCAGCACCGCGATGCCGTACGTGCCCTCCACCCGCGACAGCGCCTGCTGCACCCTGGCCTCCAGGGTCTCGGCGGTGGAGCGGCCGATCAGATGGGACAGCACCTCGGAGTCGGTCTCGGAGGCGAACTCGACACCGTCCGCGACGAGTTTGGCGCGCAGTTCGGCGGCGTTGTCGATGATGCCGTTGTGGACGAGGGCCACCTTGCCCGCTGCGTCCAGGTGAGGATGCGCGTTGTCGTCGCTCGGCGCACCATGGGTCGCCCAACGAGTGTGGGCGATACCGGTGGTTCCGCTGAATCGCTTGGGTACCCGGGACTCCAGTTCGCGTACCCGGCCCTTGGCCTTGACGGTCTTCAGCGTGCCCGACCTGCCGCTGACGGCGACGCCCGCCGAGTCGTAGCCGCGGTACTCCAGTCGCTGCAGCCCCTCCAGCAACAGCGGAGCGGCGTCACGTTTCCCGATATATCCGACGATCCCGCACATGGATGGTGTTCCCTCCCTGGTGGTGCCTGGTGCTTGTGGTGCCCGAGTGGCCTGTGTGCGGCCCCCCGTTGGGGGTCAGCCGTAGACGATGCGGCGCAGCTGGCGGAGCGAGAACTCGGGCGGGGCCACCGCGCGGTGCGGCAGCTCCTCGGTGATCCGTTCGAAGATCTCAGCGTTCGACAGGCCCTTGGCCTGGAGTTCCCGGTGGCGCCGGCGTACGAAGTCCTCCGCCGACTCGTCGAAGTACGCCAGGACGTCGAGTACCACCCGGGCGGCCTCGCCGCGTTGCAGCGTCGTGGTCCGCACCAGGTGGTCTACGAGGTCATCGTGAGAAGTCCGGCGTTCGAGCACCGGACGATCCTGCGGGAGGGAGGCCCCGCAGTGCAACATTCCTGCCCGATATCGGGCAGGAAGCGCTCGATATCGCTGTCACGCGCTCAAGGAGTCGGGTGATTTGACCTGTTTCGGTGGATTGGTTGGTCAGGCGGTCAGGCCCAGCTCGCGGGCGATCAGCATGCGCTGCACCTCGCTGGTGCCCTCGCCGATCTCCAGGATCTTGGAGTCCCGCCAGAACCGTGCCACCGGGTACTCGTTCATGAAGCCGTATCCGCCGTGGATCTGGGTGGCCTCACGGGCGTTGGTCACCGCGATCTCCGAGGAGTACAGCTTGGCCAGCGCCGCCTCCTTCTTGAACGGCTCACCGTGCAGCAGCCGGGACGCCGCGTCCCGCCAGGCCAGCCGGGCGGTGTGGGTACGCATCTCCATGTCGGCCAGCTTGAACTGGATCGCCTGGTTTGCGCCGATCGGCTTGCCGAAGGCCTGCCGGGTCTTGGCGTAGGACACCGACTCGTCGACACAGCCCTGCGCGAGTCCGGTGGCCAGCGCCGAGATGGCGATCCGGCCCTCGTCCAGGATCCGCAGGAACTGGGCGTACCCCCGGCCGATCTCGCCCAGCAGGTTGGCCGCCGGTACCCGGCAGTCCGCGAAGGACAGCTCACGGGTGTCCGAGGCGTTCCAGCCGACCTTGGAGTACGGGGCTGCCACCGTGAATCCCGGCGTGCCGGACGGCACGATGATCGAGGAGATCTCCGGCCGCCCGTCCTCGCCCCGGCCGGTGACCGCGGTGACCGTGACCAGTCCGGTGATGTCCGTACCGGAGTTGGTGATGAAGCACTTGGTTCCGTTGATCACCCACTCGTTGGTGGCCTCGTCCAGCCGCGCGGTGGTACGCGTACCGCCCGCGTCGGAGCCGCACTCCGGCTCGGTGAGCCCGAACGCGCCGAGCATCTCACCGGAGCACAGCCGGGGCAGCCACTCGCGCTTCTGCTCCTCGGTGCCGAACCGGAAGACGGGCATCGCGCCCAGCGACACCCCGGCCTCCAGGGTGATCGCCACCGAGGAGTCGACCCGGGCCAGTTCCTCAAGCGCCAGGCACAGCGCGAAGTAGTCGCCGCCCATGCCGCCGTACTCCTCGGGGAACGGCAGCCCGAACAGTCCCATGCGCCCCATCTCGCGCACGATCTCGTACGGGAACTCATGGTGCTCGTAGAACTCCCCGATCTTCGGGGCGATGACGTCATGGGCGAACTCCTCGACGGTGCGCCGGAGTTCCTCGTATTCGGCGGGTAGCCGGTGGTCGATCGTCATGGAGTTCACTCCTTGTGGGAGAGGGCGCGAACGGTGCGGGACGGGCTTGGTCGGCCCAGGTGTGCCGCCATCCAGACGCTGGTGGCGGTGAGGCGGCTGAGGTCCACTCCGGTGTCGATGCCGAGACCGTTCAGCATCCAGACCAGGTCTTCTGTCGCGAGGTTGCCGGTGGCGCTCTTGGCGTAGGGGCAGCCGCCGAGCCCTCCGGCGGAGGCGTCCACGGTGCGGACGCCCGACTGGAGCGCGGCCAGGGTGTTGGCGAGCGCCTGGCCGTAGGTGTCGTGGAAGTGCACCGCGAGCCGGTCGGCGGTCAGCCCGGCCTCGTGCAGTGCGGCGAGCAGTGCGGTGACGTGGCCGGGGGTGGCCACCCCGATGGTGTCGCCGAGGCTGAGTTCGTGGCAGCCCAGGTCGAACAGCCGCCGCGCCACCCCGACCACCTGGTGGACCGGGACCGGCCCCTCCCAGGGGTCGCCGAAGCACATCGACAGATAGCCGCGCACCCGCGTACCGGCGTCCCTGGCCCGGGACACCACCGGCTCGAACATGGCCAGCGACTCGTCGACTGTCCGGTTGAGGTTGGCTCTGGCGAACGACTCGGTGGCGCTGCCGAACACCGCTATCTCATCGACGCCGAGCGCCAACGCCCGCTGAAGACCACGCTCGTTGGGAACCAGGGCGGGCAGCCGGGCGTCGACTCCGGACAGCATCGGCATCAGCTGTTCGGCGTCGGCGAGTTGGGGAACCCACTTGGGGTGGACGAAGCTGGTCGCCTCGATGGTGCGCAGGCCCGCGTCGGCCAGGCGGCGGATGAACTGCGCCTTCACCTCGGTGGGCACGACGGCCTTCTCGTTCTGCAACCCGTCACGCGGCCCCACCTCATGGATCCGCACCCGCTCCGGCAGGCCCTCGGCGGGGAAGGACATGGGCAGAGCGGAGGGCTTCGGCGCGTGGTCCTCGGGCAGCGGGCTGGTCGTCATGACTCCTCCTGCGCGACGGCGGTGGGGGTGACCACGGCCAGCACCTGGTCCATGGTGACCGTGCTGCCCGGGGTGACGTCGATCTCGGTGACGGTGCCGTCATGCGGGGCGGTGATGACGTGCTCCATCTTCATCGCCTCGACCACCAGCAGGCTCTGCCCGGCGGTGACCTGGTCCCCGGCGGTGACCTTGACCACGGTGACCGTGCCGGGCATGGGGGCGGTCAGGGTGTCGGTGCCCGACGCGCCCCCGGCGCCACGCAGCGCCGCCTCCACCGGGTCATGGTCGGTGACCTGCCAGGCGTCGCCGTCCCGGCCCAGCCAGCCGTCGGCGTGCCGGAAGACATGGGTCACGCCGTCCCAGTGCACGATTGCCCGGTCCCGGTCGAGGCGAACGACGGCGTCGACCGGTTCGCCGTCGCCGACCCGCACCTGGCCGGGGCGGACGCGTACCGCCACCGGGTCGTGCCCCGGAACCCGCACATGGTGCACGGTCCAGGCGGGCTCGCCGCCCAGCCGCCAGCCGCTGGGCGCCGAGAACGGGTCCCTCCACGCCGAACCCTCCGTCGCGGCCAGCGCGGCCTGCCGCAGCAGCGCCGCCGCCGCGTACACCTCGTCCGGGACCGCCGCCGCCAGCAGCGAGGCCGCGTCACGGTCGATCAGACCGGTGTCCAGCTCACCGCGGGCGACGGCCGGATGCGCCAACAGCCGCCGTAGGAAAGCGGTGTTGGTGTCGACCCCGAGCACCACGGTGTCGGCGAGCGCGGCGCGCAGTCGGCGCAGCGCCGTCGGGCGGTCCGGGCCGTACGCGATCACCTTGGCCACCATGGGGTCGTACGCGGTGCCCACCTCGCTGCCGAGTGCCAGCCCCGAGTCGACGCGCACGCCCTCGCCGTCGGGTTCGTGCAGCGCCAGTACCGGTCCGGCCGAGGGCAGGAAGTCCACCCGGTCGCCGTTCACCCGGGCGGTCTCGGCGCAGATCCGGGCCTCCACGGCATGCCCGGTCAGCGCGATGTCGGCCTGCCCGAACGGCAGCGACTCCCCGGCGGCGACCCGCAACTGCCACTCGACCAGGTCGAGTCCGGTCACCAACTCGGTCACCGGATGCTCCACTTGGAGCCGGGTGTTCATCTCCATGAAGCAGTAGGCGGCCGGGTCGGCGCCGGGCACGATGAACTCCACCGTGCCCGCGCCCCGGTAGCCGCAGGAGCGGGCCGCCTGTACGGCGGCCTCGCCCATGGCCGAGCGGGTCGCTTCGTCCAGCAGTACGGACGGCGCCTCCTCGATGACCTTCTGGTGGCGGCGTTGCAGTGAGCACTCGCGCTCGCCGAGGTGCACCACCTGGCCGTGGCCGTCGGCCAGCACCTGGATCTCGATGTGCCTCGGGCGGTCGATCCACCGCTCCACCAGCAGGGTGTCATCGCCGAAGGAGCCCAGCGCCTCCCGGCGGGCGGCGGCGATCTCCTCGGCCAGCAGTGCCTCGTCGCGGACCAGGCGCATGCCCTTGCCGCCGCCGCCCGCCGAGGGCTTGAGCAGCACCGGGGTGCCGATCTTCCGTGCGGCGTCGATGAGTTGGGCGTCGCTGAGGCCGCTGCCGTCGCTGCCGGGGACGACCGGTACGCCCGCCGCCCGCACCGTCTCCTTGGCGCGGATCTTGTCGCCCATCAACTCGATGGCGTCGGCCGGGGGGCCGATGAAGACCAGGCCCGCTTCCTCGCAGGCCCGGGCGAACGCGGCGTTCTCGGCGAGGAAGCCGTAGCCCGGGTGGACCGCCTGGGCGCCGGTGCGCTCCGCCGCCTCCAGCAGCCGCTCGATCGACAGATAGCTCTGGGTGGCCGCGGGCGGCCCGATGCGCACCGCCTGGTCGGCCTCCCGTACATGGCGCGCCTCGGCGTCGGCGTCGCTGTGGACCGCGACGGAGCGGATGCCGAGCCGCCGCAGGGTCCGGATCACCCGGACGGCGATCTCGCCCCGGTTCGCCACAAGGACCGTCTCGAACATCTGGTGATCCCCCCTACATCCGGAAGACGCCGTAGCCGGGAGCCTGCGGATCCCGTTGCGGAATGGGCGCGTTGGCGCAGGCCGTCAGGGCGAGGCCGAGGACCGTGCGGGTCTCCAGCGGGTCGATCACCCCGTCGTCCCAGAGCCGGGCGGTCGCGTAGTAGGCGTTGCCCTGGGTCTCGTACTGGGCGCGGATCGGGGACTTGAACCGCTCCTCCTCCTCGACCGGCCACTGCTGGCCCGCCGCCTCCATCTGGTCCCGCTTGACGGTGGCGAGCACGGAGGCGGCCTGCTCACCGCCCATCACCGAGATCTTCGCGTTGGGCCACATCCACAGGAAGCGGGGGGAGTAGGCCCGGCCGCACATCGAGTAGTTGCCCGCGCCGTACGAGCCGCCGATCACCACGGTCAGCTTGGGTACCCGGGTGCAGGCGACGGCGGTGACCATCTTGGCGCCGTGCTTGGCGATGCCGCCCGCCTCGTACTGCCTGCCGACCATGAAGCCGGAGATGTTCTGCAGGAACAGCAGCGGGATGCCGCGCTGGTCGCACAACTCGATGAAGTGGGCGCCCTTGAGCGCCGATTCGGCGAACAGGATGCCGTTGTTGGCGACGATGCCCACCGGGTGGCCGTGCAGCCGGGCGAAGCCGGTGACCAGGGTCGTGCCGTACTCCGCCTTGAACTCGGCGAAGCGGCTGCCGTCCACCAGTCGGGCGATGACCTCCCGCACGTCATAGGGGGTGCGGGAGTCGACCGGCACCGCGCCGTACAGTCCGGCGGGGTCGACGGCCGGTTCCTCGACCTCAGTGACCGACCACGGCAGCGGTCCGCGCCGCGGCAGGGTGCCCACGATGTTCCGCACGATGCGCAGGGCGTGGGCGTCGTCCTCGGCCAGGTGGTCGGTCACGCCGGAGACCTTGGAGTGCACCTCTCCGCCGCCCAGTTCCTCGGCGGTGACCACCTCGCCGGTGGCCGCCTTCACCAGCGGCGGACCGCCGAGGAAGATCGTGCCCTGGTTGCGGACGATCACCGCCTCGTCGCTCATCGCCGGTACGTAGGCGCCGCCCGCGGTGCACGACCCCAGTACCGCCGCGATCTGCGGGATGCCGCGCGCCGACATCGTCGCCTGGTTGTAGAAGATCCGGCCGAAGTGCTCGCGGTCCGGGAAGACCTCGTCCTGGCGCGGCAGGAAGGCGCCGCCGGAGTCCACCAGGTAGACACACGGCAGCCGGTTGTCCAGCGCCACTTCCTGGGCGCGCAGATGCTTCTTGACCGTGATCGGGTAGTACGTGCCGCCCTTGACCGTGGCGTCGTTGGCGACCACCACCACCTCGCGGCCCGCGACCCGGCCGATCCCGGCGATCACTCCGGCCGCGGGCGCCTGCCCGTCGTACATCCCGTCCGCCGCCAGCGGGGCCAGCTCGAGGAAGGGCGAGCCGGGGTCCAGCAGCCCGTCCACCCGGTCCCGCGGCAGCAGCTTGCCGCGCGCGGTGTGCCGGGCGCGGGCCTTCTCGCCGCCACCGAGCCGGGCCGCGGCGAGCTTCTCGCGCAGCCCGGCCGACAGATCGGCGTGCGCGGCGGCGTTGGCCGCGAAGGCCTCGGATGTCGGGTCGACCGCGCTGCGCAGCGCGGGTGGTGCGGTGTCACGCATTGCCTTGAGCCCCCTTGCCCACGGCGCGGATGTTAATGGTCGTTAACCTGATGACCTCAGGTTAACGCCCGCTAACGCATCTGTCTACAATTAATTCCATGCAGCCGACGAAGGCCGGGGGGACCCGGCGCGAGCAGATCCTGAGGGAAGCCGCACAGCTCTTCGCCGAGCGCGGTTTCCACGGCGTCGGTGTCGACGAGATCGGTGCCGCGGTCGGCATCAGTGGCCCCGGCCTCTACCGGCACTTCGCGGGCAAGGACGCCATGCTCGCCGAACTGCTGGTCGGCATCAGCGGCCGACTGCTCGCCGAGGGCAAGCGGCGGGTGGCCGAGGCGGCCGACCCGATGCGCGCGCTGGACGCGCTGGTGCGCGGACACGTCGAGTTCGCCCTGGACGACCGCCCGCTGATCGTGCTGCACGACCGCGAGCTGGACCGGCTGCGGGACTCCGACCGCAAGCTGGTGCGCCAACTGCAGCGGCAGTACGTCGAGCTGTGGGTCGAGGTGGTGCGCCAGCGGCACCCGGACGCCACCGAGGTGGAGGTGCGGGCGGCCGTGCACGCGGTCTTCGGCCTGCTCAACTCCACGCCCCACCTCGGCCTGAGCGGCGAGCTGCCCGGCCGGCAGGCGACCGGCGCGCTGCTGCGCCGCCTCGCGCTCGGTGCCTTCGCCGCCCTGGACGGCTCCTATTCCGGGTAGCCCGGCCTGGACAGATCCCCAACCGGGAAGTAACTTGCTGAGCGCTTGCTTAGGCTGAAACTCGCCCATGGGGAGGCGCAGTGCGTCGCACGGTATTCCACGAGGACCACGAGGCGTTCCGTTCCACGATCCGTGACTTCATCGCCGCCGAGGTCACGCCGGTCTACCACGAGTGGGAAGCGGCCGGGCACGCACCGCGCGACTTCTACTACAAGCTCGGTGAGCTGGGCGTCTTCGGCATCGAGGTGCCCGAGGAGTACGGCGGCGCGGGCGAGCGCAGCTTCAAGTTCAACGCCGTCATCACCGAGGAACTGGCCCGCGCCGGGGTCAGCTTCGGCGGCAGCAGCGTGCACACCGCGCTGTGCCTGCCGTACCTGCTCAAGTACGCCAACGAGGAGCAGAAGAAGCGCTGGCTGCCGGGGTTCGTCAGCGGCGAGATCATGACCGCCATCGCCATGACCGAGCCCGGCACCGGCTCCGACCTGGCCGGGATGAAGACCACCGCCAAGCTGTCCGGGGACGGCACGCACTACGTGCTCAACGGCGCCAAGACCTTCATCACCGGCGGGGTGCAGGCCGACCGCGTCCTGGTGTGCTGCCGCACCTCGCCGCCGGACCCGCAGGACCGGCGCGGCGGAATCTCCATCCTGGTGGTGGACACCAAGAGCGAGGGGTACGCCGTCGGCCGCAAGCTGGACAAGCTGGGCCTGAAGACCTCCGACACCGCCGAACTCTCCTTCACCGACGTCAAGGTGCCGGTGGAGGACCTGCTGGGCGAGGAGGGCAAGGCGTTCAGCTACCTCACCCACAACCTCCCGCAGGAGCGCCTTGGCATCGCCGTCAGCGCCTACGCCCAGGCGTCCGCCGCCGTACGGTTCGCGACCGAGTACGTCAGGGAGCGCACGGTCTTCGGCAGGACGGTCGCGGAGTTCCAGAACACCAAGTTCGTGCTCGCCGACTGCAAGACCGAGGTGGACGCCGCACAGGCGGTGGTCGACCGGGCGCTGGAGGCGCATGACGCGGGGGAGTTGACCCCCGCCGACGCCGCCTCCGCCAAGCTGTTCTGCACCGAGGTCGCCGCCCGCGTCATCGACAAGTGCCTCCAACTGCACGGCGGTTACGGCTACATGATGGAGTACCCGATCGCCCGGCTGTACGCCGACACCCGCGTCACCCGCATCTACGGCGGCACCAGCGAGGTCATGCGCTCCATCGTCGCCAAGTCGCTCGGGCTGTGACCACGGCCCGATGAACGAACCACTGCGATCCCTGCTCGAACTGCTCGACCTGGAGCCGATCGAACGGGACATCTTCCGGGGGACCAGCCGCGCCGCCCTGGTGCCCAGGGTCTTCGGCGGCCAGGTCGCCGCCCAGGCACTGGTCGCGGCGGGCCGCACCGTACCCGAGGAGCGGCACGCGCACTCGCTGCACGCCTACTTCCTGCGCCCCGGCGACCCGGGCGCGCCGATCGTCTACGACGTGGACCGCATCCGCGACGGCCGCTCCTTCACCACCCGGCGGGTGGTGGCGATCCAGCACGGCCAGCCGATCTTCCATCTGTCGGCGTCCTTCCAGACCCACGAGGAAGGACTTGAGCACCAGGAGCCGATGCCGCCCGCGCCGGACCCCGAGTCGCTGCCGACCGCCGAGGAACTGCTGCCCCGGCACGCCGACCGGTTCCCGGACCCCACCGTGGTGGACCGGCTGCTGGAGGCCCGCGCGGCGGTCGACCTGCGGTACGCGCAGGACCCGCCGTTCCTCACCGCCGGGCAGCACCGTGAACCGCGTTCCCAGGTTTGGTTCCGTACCCGCGGCAAACTGGACGACGATCCGCTGCTGCATGTGTGTCTCGCCACCTATGTGTCGGACATGACGCTGCTCGACTCGATCCTGCTGGCGCACGGCCGCGGCGGCTGGGCGGTCGGCGACGTGGTGGGCGCCAGCCTGGACCACGCCATGTGGTTCCACCGGCCGTTGCGAGCCGACGAGTGGCTGCTGTACGACCAGCAGAGCCCCTCGGCCTCGGGGGGCCGCGGTCTTGGCACGGCGCGGATCTACACCCAGGACGGCCAACTGGCCGTCTCGGTGATCCAGGAGGGCCTGGTGCGGGTGCCGCGGTGAGCCCTTCCGGCAGGCGTTCGAGGACAACGCGCCTGGGGGGCACGGCAGTTGGGACACCGCCGGTCACCGTCATCGCGGTTGCGCGCGGTGGCGGCGGTAGGAGTCCTTCCGCCGTCTCGGCGGGCAACTCCCACGGCTTGGACCGGCGGTGCCGAGCCAGCTACTCGGCGAGCCCCGCGGCGGACAGCAGGTAGGCGGTCATGGGCTCGTAGTGCTGCGGCGCCACATGGTCGTCCAGCGGCACGGTGACCAGCAGCGAGCCCTCCGCCTCGCCGAGGAACAGCGCCGGATCGTTGCAGTCCGCGTAGCCGACCGCGTCGATGCCGCGCTGGCCCGCGCACCCGGCCCAGCCGTGGTCGGCCAGCACCAGCTGCGGCAGCGGGCGACCCTCGTGCTCCATGGCGTCCAGGATCGCCGCCATCGGGGCGGGGGAGTGCGTGTGCACCAGCGCCGCGGTGCGCAGCACCATGGCGACGCCACCCATCTGCAGCACCCGGCCGTCGTCCGCGAGCAGGCCCTCGGGGATCTCGACGATCTCGCACCCCACGGCGCGCAGCGCAGCGGCCGTCGCGAGGTGGACGCCGAGCAGCCCGCCCGGGTGACCGGTGGCGAACAGCACCCGCTGCTTGCCAGCCGCGGCCTTGCGCAGCACGACGGCCATCCGGTCCAGCGCGTCGACGGTCAGCTCCGGGTCGATGGTGTCCTGCCCCGACCGGTGCGCCGGGTCGGCGACCACGCCGCAGCGCTCGGCCATCACCTTCAGCACGGCGTCCTCGTCGGCCCAGCGGTCGCCGAGCTCCAGTCCCAGCCAGTAGTACCGGTTTCCGGACGCCAACTCGCGGTAGTGCTCAAGGTTGTTCTCGCGGCTGGTGGCGACGTCCCCGGCGATCCGGGTCCGTATGAGGTGGTCGATCAGGGCCTGGCGGGACGGAGTGCGAACTGTCGGCATACGGTCCATTGTCCCGTGCCCGGGAACGGACGTACGACGAGCGGCCAATCGCAACGAAGGCGTGACCCTACCGAGTGGTTTGGCGCGACGGCGGCGCATAACCGTCGCGCTCACACATAGCGCAGCGCGAACCACAGGTCGGCGCGTACCTCGGCGTCGTCCAGATCGGCCTCCAGCAGCACCGCGGCGCGGGCGATGCGCTGCCGCACGGTGTTGCGGTGCACGCCGAGCGCGACGGCGGCGCGGTCCCAGCTGCCGTGCAGCGAGATCCAGGCGCGCAGGGTGTCGACCAGGGCGGGGGACCCGGCCAGCGGCGCCAGCCGCGCCACCGCGTAGGCGCGCGCCTCCCCTTCCGCCACCAGCGAGGCGAAACCGGCCCGTGCCGACCGGTGCCGCTCCAGCGCGGTGCGGTGCGCTACGGCCCGCCGCAACGCCGCAGCGGCCTGCGCGTCCGCCGTGGGCAGCGCGCTCGGCGGTACCGGTTCGCTGACCCCCAGCGTCCAGCCGGGCCGCGCGGTGACCTCGCGCTCCTCGGGCAGCAGCGCCCGCAGGGTGCCGTCCGCCGCGTCGACCAGCGCGGTGCCGAGGGCAGCCGCCAGCTCCCCGGCGGCCCGGGCGTCGCCGGGCGCCCGGCGGTGGTGCGCGGATCCCGCCGCGGGGCCGGGGGCGGCCCCCCGGGAGGTGGTGGCGCCGCGGCGGCGGGCGTGCACCACCACCCAGCGCGACGCGCTGTCCGGCGCCTCGGTGAGCAGCCCGGCGGCCTCGTCAGGGGCGGCGCCCAGCAGCAGCCGTACGAGGGCGGCGGTGCGCTGCTCGTCGCCCGCGCCCCGGTAGGGGCCGGTCAGCAGCGAGAGCAGTACCGCCGCCATCGCCGCGATGGTCTGCTCGCGGAACTCCCGCCGCTCGGTGGCCAGCACCAGCACCGGGCCGCCCTCGCCCGGAGCGCCCCCGGCCAGCGCGTAGGCGGCCAGCCGGGCGCCGCCGACCGCGTCGGTGGCGGATGCGGGGGCGCCCGGCCGGTCCGGCCGCACCACGGCGGCCAGCGCGCTGAGCGCGGCGCGCACCTCGGGGCCGACCGGCGGCCCGGCCGCGTACAGCTCGGCGCCCCGCGGGTCGAGCAGCGCGGCGCGCGCGTCGAGGTGGTGGGCGAGCTGGCGCAGTACGGCCGGTACCGCGTCGGGTCTGGCGGCGGCGGAGGCCAGCCCCTGCTGCGCCTTGGTGATCCGGCGCAGTTCCCGGTGCCGGGCCTCGGCCATCGCCTGCCACACGGCGCGGGCGACGGCCGTGAACGGGGTGCGTGGGGGGACTTCGAGCAGCGGCAGTCCGTGCCGCTCGCAGGCTGTCACCAGGGCGGGCGGTGTGGTGTCGTGCACCGGCGCCAGACCGAAGCCGAGGGCGGCGGCGCCCGCCTCCACGGTGCGCGTCACATAGCGCTCCAGGTACGCGCCGCCGTCGCCACCCCCGGAGGCGGCAGCGCCGATTCCGCGCGCCTCCGCAGCACCGGAGTCGCCAGTTCCGCGCGCCTCCCCGGCACCGGAATCGCCGAATCCGTGCGCCTCCCGGACGTCGGAATCGCCGATTCCAGCCGCCTCCCGGATGCCGGAACCAGAGATTCCGGAAGCGCCTTCCGCGAAGTGCACCCCGGCCGTCAGAAGCAGTTCGCCACCGAGCAGGTATGGCACCGGGTCGGCCATCTCGCTGGTGTGCACCCAGTACACCTGGACCTCGTCCGCGGGCGGCCCGGCCACCTGCCGCAGCCCGAGATCCGCGCGCAGCAGCAGCGATGACAGGGGAACCGCCGTGGTGGGGGGTGTCAGCTCCGGCATGGATGTTCCATCCACTTCAGTGGTCGCCTATGGATGAAACGTACACTTCAACGCCATCCGGCGGCCACCTAGGGTCAACGCGAATCGCTCCCCCCGACATGGAGGCACGCGCATGGCCCTGGATTACGTGGTGATCGCCGCCTATCTGCTCGCCATGCTCGGCATGGGCTGGTGGGGCATGCGCCGGGCTCGGTCCAAGAGCGACTTCCTGGTGGCGGGCCGACGGCTCGGCCCGGTGATGTACTCCGGCACCATGGCGGCCATCGTGCTCGGCGGCGCCTCCACCATCGGCGGGGTCGGCCTCGGCTACCGGTACGGCCTGTCCGGCGCCTGGATGGTCTTCACCATCGGGCTCGGCCTGCTGGCGCTGAGCGTCCTGTTCTCCGCGCGCATCGCCCGGCTGCGCGTCTACACCGTCTCCCAGATGCTGGACCTGCGGTACGGCGGCGCGGCCGGGGTGATCTCGGGCGTCGTGATGTGGGCGTACACCCTGATGCTCGCCGTCACCTCCACCATCGCCTACGCGACCATCTTCGACGTGCTGTTCGGCATCGACCGCACCCTGGCGATCGTGTTGGGCGGCGCCATCGTCGTCGCCTACTCCACCCTCGGCGGCATGTGGTCGATCACCCTGACCGACATGGTGCAGTTCGTGGTCAAGACGGTCGGGGTGCTGCTGCTCCTGCTGCCGATCGCGGTCGTCAAGGCGGGCGGCTTCGCGCGGATGCGGGCGCGGCTGCCGCACGAGTACTTCGCCCCGCTGGGCATCGGCGGGCAGACCGTCTTCACCTATGTGCTGATCTACACGTTCGGCATGCTGATCGGCCAGGACATCTGGCAGCGGGTGTTCACCGCGCGCAGCGACAAGGTGGCCAGGGCGGGCGGCACCGTCGCCGGTACGTACTGTCTGGTGTACGCGCTCGCGGGCGCGGCCATCGGCACCGCGGCCAAGGTCCTGTACCCGCGGCTGGCCAGCGCCGACGACGCCTTCGCCACGATCGTCAAGGACTCCCTGCCGGTGGGCGTACGGGGGCTGGTGCTCGCGGCGGCGCTCTCCGCGGTCATGTCCACGTCCTCCGGTGCGCTGATCGCCTGCGCCACGGTGGCCGACAACGACCTGTGGGCACGGCTGCGCGGCCGTTCCGCGCGCACCGGAGGCGAACACGACGAGGTGCGCGGCAACCGCCTGTTCATCCTCGTGATGGGGCTGGCCGTCACCGGGATCGCGATCGTGCTGCGCGACGTGGTCGAGGCGCTGACCGTCGCCTACAACCTGCTCGTCGGCGGGCTCCTGGTGCCGATCCTCGGCGGCCTGCTGTGGCGGCGCGGCACCGGCGCGGGCGCACTGGCCTCGGTCGCCGTGGGCGGTGTGACGGTCATCGGCCTGATGGCGTGGCAGGGCGTTCTGGCCGACGAGCCGATCTACTGCGGGCTGTTGGCCTCGCTGGCCGCGTACGTGACCGTCAGCCTGGCCTCCAGGCCGACGGACGCGGCCAGGCTCGCCGCCTGGCGGGCACGGCTGGCCGGGACAAGCCCCCAGGAGGCGGTACCGCTCCACTGACCGGGGGCCGTGCCCCCAAACCTCCACCGGGCTGCGCCCTGGCGCCCCGAAAACCGTTGAGAAAGAAGGAAGTTCACCGCATGAACAGCACCGAGCCGCGCGGCCCCGTCGACTCCTCGCGCACACCCCGGTACGCGGGCCCCGCCACCTTCGCCCGGCTGCCCCGGCTGGACGAGGTCGGCACCGCGGACGTGGCCGTCGTGGGCGTCCCGTTCGACACCGGCGTCTCCTACCGGCCCGGCGCCCGTTTCGGCGGCAACGCCATCCGCGAGGCCTCCCGGCTGCTGCGCCCGTACAACCCGGCACAGGACGCCTCACCGTTCGCCCTGGCCCAGGTCGCCGACGCCGGTGACATCGCGGCCAACCCGTTCAACATCAACGAGGCCGTGGACACCATCGAGGCCGCCGCCGACGACCTGCTGGGCACCGGCGCCCGGCTGATGACGCTGGGCGGCGACCACACCATCGCGCTGCCGCTGCTGCGCGCCGTGGCCCGCAAGCACGGCCCGGTCGCACTGCTGCACTTCGACGCGCACCTGGACACCTGGGACACGTACTTCGGTGCCGAGTACACCCACGGCACCCCGTTCCGCCGGGCCGTCGAGGAGGGCATCCTCGACACCTCCGCCCTCTCGCACGTGGGCACCCGCGGCCCGCTGTACGGCAAGCAGGACCTGGACGACGACGAGAAGATGGGCTTCGGCATCGTCACCTCGGCCGACGTCATGCGGCGCGGTGTGGACGAGGTCGCCCAGCAGCTGCGCGAGCGCATCGGCGACCGCCCGCTGTACATCTCCATCGACATCGACGTCCTGGACCCGGCGCACGCCCCCGGCACCGGCACCCCCGAGGCGGGCGGGCTGACCTCCCGCGAACTGCTGGAGATCCTGCGCGGACTGGCCGACTGCCACCTGGTCTCGGCCGACGTGGTGGAGGTCGCCCCTGCCTACGACCACGCCGAGATCACCTCGGTGGCGGCCTCGCACACCGCGTACGAGCTGACCACGATCATGTCCCGGCAGATCGCGGCGGCCCGGGAGTCCGGCAAGTGACGGTGCGCAACGGCGGGGACCTGGTCGTCGAGTCGCTCACCGCGCTCGGCGCCACGACCGTCTTCGGCCTGCCGGGACAGCACGCGCTGGGCGCCTTCGACGCCCTGCGCAGGTCCCAACTCGCCTACGTCGGGCTGCGGATGGAGAACAACGCGGGCTTCGCCGCCGACGCCTTCGCCCGCGTCACCGGCACCGCCGCGCCGTTGCTGGTCTCCACCGGGCCCGGCGCCCTGATGACGCTGGCCGCGCTCCAGGAGTCGGCCGCCGCGTCGGTGCCCGTCGTGGCCGTCGGCAGCCAGGTGCCGGTGGCTGGGCTCGGCGGCGGACGCCATGGCTATCTGCACGAACTGGCCGACCAGAAGGCGTCGTTCCGCGATGTCGTCAAGTCCGTGCACCCGGTGCGCACCGCCTCGCAGATACCGTCGGCCGTCGCCGCCGCCTGGCAGTCCGCGCTCACCGCGCCGCGCGGTCCGGTGTGGCTGGAGATCCCGCAGGACGTGCTGCTCGGCGCGGTCGACGTGCCGCCGGTCACCGCGCTGGAGGCGGCGCCGCGTCCGCTGCGCCCGCGACCGGAGCTGATCGCCGAGGCGGCGGCCCGGCTGTCGGCCGCCGAGCGGCCGGTGATCCTCGCGGGCGGCGGAGTGAGCCGCTCCGGCGGTACGGCCGAACTCCTCGCGCTCGCTGAGAAGTTGGCCGCCCCGGTGGCCACCACCTTCGGTGGCAAGGGCGCGTTCCCCTGGGAGCACCCGCTGTCCCTCCAGTCCTGGCTGGAGGACCGGCACACCACCGACTTCCTCGCCGACGCCGACGTGCTGCTGGTGGTCGGCTCGGGCCTGGGCGAACTGTCCTCGAACTACCACACGCTCCGCCCGCGGGGCCGGGTGATCCAGATCGAGGCGGACCTGGGCAAACTGGAGTCCAACCATCCGGCCCTGGGCATCCACGCCGACGCGGCGCTCGCCCTGCGCGCGCTCGGCGACGCCGTCGAGCGGCGCGAAGACCCGGCCGCACCGAAGGCCGCGGCCGAACTGCTGGCCCGCGTCCGGGACCGGCTGGCCAGCCAGGATCTGGCCACCGAACAGCGCGTCCTGGCCGCGGTCCGCCGGGCCCTGCCGCAGGACTCGCCCAGCTTCTGGGACATGACCATCCTCGCCTACTGGGCATGGTCCGCCTGGCCCGGCCCAATGCACTCCGCCCAGGGCGCGGGCGGCCTCGGCTACGGCTTCCCGGCCGCCCTGGGCGCCGCCGCGGCGGACCGGACCCGGCCCGTACTGGCCGTCTCCGGCGACGGCGGCGCGATGTACTCGATCGCCGAGCTGGCCACAGCACGCCAGTACGACCTGCCGGTGACCTGGCTGATCGTGGACGACGGCGGCTACGGCATCCTGCGCGAGTACATGACCGACGCCTTCGGCGCCGCGACCGCCACCGAACTCGCCCGGCCCGACTTCGTCGCCCTCGCCGAATCCTTCGGCGTCCCCGCGGCCCGCACCACCCCGGACCGCCTGGCATCCGACCTCGGCACGGCGCTGGCCACCCCGGGACCCTCCGTGGTGGTCCTCCCGGCGACACTGCGCATGTTCGCGCCGACGCATCGGGAGGACGGCGGCTGATCCCGCTGGCGGCGGGTTTCCGGAGGCCACGCCGGTGCCGACCGCGCTGATGTCGGACCGTACGACTACTCTGTGTGCGGCGAGGAGGGCGGCATGCTGCTGAGGTTCCGTGTGGCGAACGTACGGTCCCTGCGCGATGAGCAGGAACTGTCCTTTGTCGTGCCCCCCGAAGAGGACGCCCCCGCGGCGCGATCAGTGAAACTGTCCGACGGCAGCACGGTCGAGGTCTTCCCCCTGGTGGGGATCTTCGGGGCCAACGCCTCGGGCAAGTCCAACGTGCTGGCCGCGCTGACCCAGATGCGCAACGCCGTCCTCAACTCCTATGCGCAGTGGACCTCTTACAAGGGCATTCCCCGGGAGTCGTTCGCCCTCGACGCCAAGTCGGTCGGGGAGAGTTCGTTCTACGAGGTCGACTTCGTCGGCGACGACGGCGTCCGCTGGACGTACGGCTTCGAGTTGGGGGAGCAGCGCGTCGAAGCCGAATGGCTGCACTCGTATCCGAGGGGCCGTCGGCAGGAGTGGCTGGACCGGGACGCCTCACGAGAGCAGGAGTTCGCGTTTCCCGGCAACCGGATCCACGACCGGGCCAGACTGGCCCGTACGACCCGGCCCAACGCCCTCTTCCTCTCCCGCGCCGCCACCGACAACCACCCCCAACTGTCCGTCCTCTACCGCTGGTTCAACGACAACCTCTGGCTGATCAACCCCGAGGACGACCGTGTCGCCCGTGAGGGCTTCACCACCGAGCAACTGCAGGGCCCCCGTAAGCGGCGGATCGAGGAACTCCTCAGCGTCGCGGATCTGGGCATCACCGGGGCCCGGGTGGAGCGGCGGCCGGACGGAACCCATCAAGTGGCCCTGCTGCACACCGCGGAATCGGGAGCCGTCACCGCGCTCGACTGGTCCCAGGAGTCGTTCGGCACCCGATCGTGGTTCGCGCTGCTGGGGCCGATGCTGCTCGCCCTGGACACCGGCGCCGTCCTGCTCGTCGACGAACTCGACTCAAGCCTGCACCCGCGGTTCGCCGCCGAAGTGGTGCGGATCTTCCATGATCCGCTGGTCAACCCGCACGGTGCGCAGTTGGCGTTCACATCCCACGATCCGTCGATGCTCAGCACTCCCAGCGGCGGTCGGCTGCTCGACGCGGGACAGGTATGGCTGACCGAGAAGGACGATCACGGGGCCACTGAGCTGTATCCGCTGACCGCCGCCGAGCCGGGCGATGAGGAAGACCTCACCAAGTCCTATCTGGCAGGCGCCTTCGGCGCGGTGCCCGGTGTCATCGAGGGGCAGATCGGTCGTCGGCTCCTCGCCGTTCGTGAGAGGGAGGCAGAAGGTTCCTGATGGCGAGGACGAGGGGGAAGGACACACTGGCGCGGCCGAAGAGGGGCGGCAAGCGCAGGCGCATCGTCCATGTCTTCACGGAGGGCGCGGTCACCGAGCCCTCGTACATCGACATCCTCAAGAAGCACGGGACGCCCAGGGACGGATCGGTCACCGTCGAGGTCCACGTCGCCAACCTCAAGGCGCCCGGCTCACAACGTAAACCGATCAAGCTTGTCGAGGCCGGGACCAGGCTCATGGCCGAGCTGAAGCGTGACGCCAAACGCGCCAAGCTTCCGGAGGCCGAATGGCCGCAGGTGTGGTGCCTGTTCGACCGCGACGAGCACGACCAGATCGAGACCGCCCTGGCACAGGCCGACAGCGATGGCGTTGGTGTCGCCTTCTCCCATCCCTGCTTCGAGCTGTGGCGGCTGCTGCACTACAAGCCCGTCACCGGCACGTTCAACGGGGTGTGCGACAGCGCGGCGAAAAGGCTGCCGTTCGCCGCCACCGACCCCAGCCCCAAGGTCGTGCGCGAGGAACAGATCCTCGACCGCTACGCGGAGGCGCGCAGACGCGCCGAGGCCCTGAACGCCCAGCACCCGGACCACACGCCCCGCGTCAAGCGCGACCCCTACACCGACGTGTGGAAGTTCGTCGAGGACGGCATGGGCATCGCCAGCTACTGACCGCGGTTCCCGGGTTCGCCGGATCGGTTTCTACCGGTGGCGAAATCGCCGTAAAGTTCCTGTGCACACGGGACAAGAGCACAGGGAGTCGTACGTGGCCAAGCTCACGCTCGCGCAGCTCGAACGCCACCTCTTCGCGGCGGCGGACATTCTGCGCGGCACGATGGATGCCGCCGAGTACAAGGACTACATCTTCGTCCTGATGTTCCTGAAGCGTGCCAACGACGAGTTCGAGGCCGCACGCAAACGGATCATTGCCGAGGAAGTGGCGAACGGCCGCCCGCAGGAGATGGCCGAGGCGTTGGTGAAGGTCTCCGACCCCTTCACCAAGCGGAACATCCTCTACGTCCCGGAAGAGGCCCGCTGGGAGCGCCTCCTCGGAGCGGTGGACGAGGTCAATGACCAGTACCTGCAACCCGCGTTGCGGGAGATCGTGGCGAAGAACGCGCACCTCAGGCTCCAGGGCCTCTTCGACCATGTGAAGTTCAGCCGGATCGGCGGCGGTGGCGGCAGCGCGTCCGCCGCCAAGCTGGCCGACCAGCGGCTGAGAGCGCTGATCCAGCACTTCGACCGGCTGTCGCTCAGGGGCGAGGACTTCGAGTTCCCCGACATGATCGGTGCGGCGTACGAGTACCTGATCAAGGAGTTCGCGGACTCGGCGGGCAGCAAGGGCGGCGAGTTCTACACCCCGCGCTCGGTTGTGCGGATGATGGTCGAGCTGGCCCGCCCGAGCCAGTCCACCCGGATCTACGACCCGTGCGTCGGCTCCGGCGGCATGCTCATCCACGCCATGGAGTACGTCGACGAGCATGGTGGGGAATCCCAGAACCTGTACCTGGCGGGACAGGACGCCAACAGCGGGTCCTGGGTCATGGCCACCATGAACATGTTGTTCCACGGCGTGCAGCACTTCGACCTGCGCACCGGGGACACGCTCACGCATCCGCTGCACCCCGTGGGCGACTTCGATCTCGTGCTCAGCAACCCGCCGTTCTCCATGGACTACAAACTCGCGGAGATCAAGGACGCGGACCAGCGGATGCCGCACGGCAGGACATCAGAGCGCGGCAAGGCCGACCTGATGTTCCTCCAGCACATGCTGGCCATGGTCGGCAAGCGGGGCGGCACCGTCATCACGGTCATGCCGCACGGCGTGCTCTTCCGGGGCGGCGCGGAACGGGACATCCGGGCGGCGCTGTTGAAGGACGACCTGATCGAGGCCGTCATCGGCCTCGCGCCCAATCTCTTCTACGGGACCGGCATCCCGGCGTGCGTGCTGGTGCTGCGCGCGCCGGGAGTGAAGGTACGCAAGCGGCACGGCAAGGTGCTGTTCATCAACGCCGACCGTGAGTTCCATGCTGAGCGTGCGCAGAACGTGCTGCTGCCGGAGCACGTTGAAAAGATCGTCTCAACCTTCCACGCGGACGAGTTCCCCGACGCGGACTTCGCACGGATGGTCACCCGCGAGGAACTGGAGGAGAACGACTGCAACTTCAACATCCGCCGGTACGTGGACAACACTCCGCCGCCTGAGCCGCAGGATGTGCGGGCGCATCTGGAGGGCGGGGTTCCGCGCGCCGAGGTCGAGGCGAAGAAGGAGCTACTGGACTCCTACGGGATCGGCATCGGTGAGCTTTTCGCCGATGATGGTTCGGATTACCTCCAGTTTCCGATGCAGCCCGAGCGTGCTGACGCCGCGCGCCTTGCCGAACTGGCCGAGCCGCGTGAGGCCGCGCTGCGCGACGCCTTCGAGCGGTGGTGGTCGCAGGAGGCGGAAACGATCGCAGCGCTTGCCCCGGTGGAGGGCGACGACCGCACCACGTCGGAGCGGCGCGGTCAACTGGTCCGGGTGCGGGCTGACTTGCTGGAGTCGTTCGGCTCGGAACTGGGCAGGATCGGCCTGCTTGACCGTTACGCGCTGTCCGGCGCGATTGCCGGTTGGTGGCAGGCGGCCAAGTACGAGCTGATGGCACTGGCGGGGAACGGCTTCGGCGGTGTGGTCGACGGCTGGGTCGAAACGGTCCAGACGGCGCTGGCACCGGAGCCGGATCCGCGTACGGGCAAGGAGCGCAAGCGCTCGGGCGCCGAGCGGCGGCAGGCGTACGACCACAAGGTGGTCGCGGCCATCGTGCCGGAGTTCCTGGCGGAACTCGCGGCGGCAGACGCCCGCAAGGCGGACCTCGACGCGAAGTGGAAGGCGGCGCAGGCCGCCGAGGCCGCCGAAGTCGGCGAGGCTGACGGCGAGGGCGAGTCCGAGACCGAATCAGGGGAACCCGCGCTTACCGAAGACGAGTTGGACCAACTGAAGAAGCAGCGCACGAAGGCGAACGCGCTCGTCAAGCAGTTGGAAGCGGACTTCTGGTATCCGTGGCCCCCCGCAGGCCAGCCGACACTGGGCGAGGAGCCACCGCGCTTGTTCCGGGCCCGGGAGGCGCTCGACGCGGAGGCGGAGCGGCGCGTCGTACTCGGGGTACTGAAGGATGACCTGGCGGCCAAGCTGGAGGGCCATGTCGCCCGACGGCGACGGGAGTTGATCGCGGCAGTGCGGGCGTGGGACGACAAGTACGCGGTGTCGCTGCGGGACATCGAGGCGCGGCGGACTGAGGCTGCGGCCACTTTGGAGGGCTTCCTGAAGGAGCTGGGGTATGTCGGGTGATGCGCGGGTCCGCTTGATTCCGGTGCGCGAGCTGGGTGAAGTCCGGATGGGGAAGCAGTTGTCTCCCGACAGCCGGGCGGCAGGGCGGAAGTTTCCGTACCTTCGAGTGGCCAACGTACTGGACGGGCGCATCGACTACTCGGACGTCAAGTCCATGGGCTTCACGGAGGCGGAACGGAACGTCTACAGCCTGCGTCCGGGGGACATTCTGCTGAATGAAGGGCAGAGCCTGGAGCTTGTTGGGCGTAGCGCGATTTACGACCAGCCGGAGGGCGCCTTCTGCTTCCAGAACACCTTGGTGCGCTTCCGGCCGGGCGAGGAAGTACTGCCGAAGTACGCGCAAGCGGTCTTCAGTCGCTGGCTCTCGACGGGAGTATTCGCGTCCATCGCCAAGAAAACCACGAGCATCGCACACCTGGGCGGCGACCGGTTTTCTGCACTGCAGTTTCCGCTGCGACCGATTGCTGAACAAAGGCACATCGTCGAGGTGGTCGATGCCCTCTCCGGCGCTCAAGGGTCCATCGAGGAGGAAATCTCTAAGCGGGCTGCGATAATTGAAGGAATGGTTGAAGACCTAGTCGTCCACTCGGTGCAAGGAAACTATGTACCTTTGGGCGATGTGGCGAAGGTGGCCTCTGGCGTGACGCTTGGGCGCGAGGTGCCGAGCGGAGTGAGTGTGGAGTTGCCGTATCTGCGGGTGGCGAATGTTCAAGATGGAGCGATCGATTGCCGTGAATTGAAGAAGGTTCGGATTCTCCCTGGCGAGGTCGAACGGTATCGACTGCGTAAGGGAGATCTGCTGCTTACTGAAGGCGGCGACTTCGATAAATTGGGTCGTGGTGCCGTTTGGGATGGTCGCGTGGATCCATGCCTGCACCAGAATCATGTATTTCGGGTTCGGTGTGGTCGATTCATGAACCCTCATTTCCTGGCTTTGTTCATGGCTTCCTCGGTCGGGCGACGATACTTTCTGGGAATTGCCCAACAGACGACAAATCTCGCCTCTATTAACTCATCTCAGCTAAAAGGTATGCCCGTTCCGTGTCCGGGAGTCCATCAGCAACAGAAAATTGTTGAGGTAGTGGGTGAGTGTGAGTCCCAGAAAGTTGCCTTGCTTGAAGAGCGCGTAAAGCTTCAGCGGATTAGGCAGGGGGTACTCCTTAATCTCCTTGCTTAGGTTTTCATGTCAATGAAAAACGCCAACCCGACCTATGTGCCACCGTAGGGGCACGGCGCCATTGGTCGGGTTCAATGCTATTGGGCGTGCGGACTGCTCAATTCGCTGATGGACTCAGAGTCGCATCGCGAGTTACGCAGTATCCTGGATTGGCGGGCTGAATATTCTGCGCGGCTTGGATGGCGGCGAGTGAGGTCACTGCTCCTATGGTCTGTCCGGCGATGGTCACCAGTGCCAGGGTAAACCGGTTCCGGCGCATCTTTTTGTGCTTGCCTGTCGGAGTGGGTTTCGCTGGGTGACTGATTTTTTGGTTCATGAGGCCGTGGCCCTTCTCTGCATTTGGTCGTCCATCAGGATCTCCCTCGGGCTGTTGTGCGATTGAGGGTATTTGTCGATGGCAGAGACGGTATTTTCTTGCCTTCGGCAGCGCTAGACAGTTTCGAGACAGTCTGGGCCGAGTCTGGCTGGCAGTGAGCTTGACTCTCAGTGCGATGAAGGCGGGTGCCACGGCGGTCCAACATGCTCTGTGCTGGTGTGCTTCGCCGATCGGCAGTTGAGACGGCCAGTACCTACGAGTGCGTGACGTGCAAGATCAGTACTTGCTCATGGGGGCCCGACATGGGGCGCAGCTAACGATCGCAAGCTGGCCCGCCGCAGTGGCGCCCAGTCATGAGTAGCGCCCTGCCCTCACGTCGCGTATGAAAGCGGTCCATGCGTCGGCGGGGAAGAGTAGCGCCGGGCCTTCGGGGTCCTTGCTGTCGCGGACGGGGACCAGGCTGTTGAAGCCGACAGCGACCTCCACGCATGCACCGCCGTTTTCGCTGCTGTAGCTGCTCTTGCGCCAGACGGCGCCGCAAAGGCTCGTTGCCTTGGTCATCAGCTGAGACCCTTCATGACTCTGGCGATCAGGTCGATCGACGCATCGGGCGGCAAGGCGATGGCCCTGAGCAGATCATAGGTCCCGTGCGCTTCGGTCAACGCACCCGGTTCACCGCGTAGTTCGCCGTGCTGGAAGCCGTCCACGTAGAGCACATCGGGGCCTTCGTCGAACGACAGGGTCCAAAACGGGTGGTGCGCAGGATGGGCACGTACGTCGGCGGGAACCACCTGAACCACGATTCGTGGCACCTCGGTGGCCTCAAGCAGTCGTGCGAGCTGCCCCCGCATCACGGTCGGGCCGCCAAGATTCCTCCGTAGCGCGTTCTCATCGATGATCACCCACAGCCGAGGCGGATCATCGCGGGTCAGAATGCGCTGCCGGTTGAGCCGGGCCGCGACCAACTCCTCGATCTTGTCCGGCCGCGCGCCTGCCAGGACGGCCCGCGCGTACTCCTCCGTCTGTAGCAGCCCCGGAATGAGCCGGGTCTCGAACGACCGAATGGCCGTCGCCTGTTCCTCCAGTTCCACGAACGGTCGGAACCACGCCGGATACGCGTACTTGATCACCAGCGGCCACAGGCGTGCGAAGTGGCCGCCCGTGTTCAGGGCCGCATCCGTGGCCACTGCCAGTTCCTCGCTCGGTACCCTCTGCGCCGCCTCGATCTTGCACAGGAGCGGCGGAGTGCAGAAGACCAGCTTCGCCAGCCGCGCCTGCGACATCTTCGCCTCGGTCCGGATCCGCCGCTGCTCCGCTCCGTAGAACGTGAGCATCGAGGATGCCGAGTCCAGGTCAACCTCCAGCTCAGTGGCCACAGTTACGCAGACCCTCCCCTTGACAAGTGCTGTGTCACTACTCGGCCCCTGCCGAGCGTAGCGCCGATCGGTCAGCCTTTGGATACACAAAGTCATAACTCGCTCACGCAGCGACCGAGACAACGGAAGGCGCACATATGTACAGCACCCCCCACGACGCGCTTCGCATCGGCAAACGTGCGGCCGAGGACCTGGCCGACGCGTTGAGGCTCGTGGGCTTCGTTCTGCCGTCACTAAACGGCGAGTTCCCCCTCACCGGAGTCCCGCAGGTACGGCTCGGCAGCCTGTCGGCGAAGGAGGCCCACCGGCTGGCGGCGTGGATCCGGGACCACGGATGAGCGATTCCGGACACGAGGGCCACGACGGCCCGCCCCGGATGACGTTGCGGGTGTACCGCATCGATCCGCGCGGCGGCCTCGTCGCTGACGTGTCGTCGTCCGAAGTGAGGGTCGGGGACAGGCCGCAGGAGTTCAACCCGTTCGCGTTCCCACCGTGCGAGTGCCGCCGTTGCCGGGCCGAGCGCCAGGAGGACCAGGCGCAGACAGCGGCGGCGCTGCGGCGCCTGTCCCGATGAGGCAGGCGCCGCAGGCCACTTCGTGACCCCGGGTGTGCGTCCGGTACCCCCTCGCGCACAATGGACCGACTGATGGATCGGTCGGAGGGGCGCGGGCGATGGTGGTTGCGGTCGAGCGGGAAGAGGTGGAGCGGCCGTTCATCGAGCAGCTGAAGGCGATGGGCTGGGCCCACGTCCACGGGCCCGATCTGAAGCAGGAACGGCGCGGGTACGAGGACGTATTACTCACCCAACGGCTCACCGAGGCCCTCAAGCGCGTTAACCTCCACAACGGTTCGCCCTGGATGACGGACGCCAACGCGGCCCGCGCCATCGGCCAACTGGGCGCGGTCTCCACCGGTGAGCGCGGACTGCTCGGCGCCAATCTCGCTTCCACCGACACGCTGCTGCACGGTGCGCAGATCCCCGGTCATCCGACGCTCCACGGCGATGACGAGACGCACGTCCAGTACATCGACTGGCGGATCGATGACGAGCCCGAGCTGATCACCGAACGCAACGACTTCCTCGTCGTGGACCAACTGGAAGTGCGCACTCGGGGCGGGGAGAGGTCCGTCCTCGACCTTGTCCTGTTCGTCAACGGCATTCCACTCGCCGTCGTGGAGTGCAAGAGCCCGCACGGCAGTGACCCGCTCGGGCTGGCGATCCGGGATCTGCGCGCGTACACCGGTGAACCGCTCGACTACGACGAGCGCGACACCCGGGATGTCCCCTGCGGTGTCCCAGACCTGTTCAGGACGGTCCAACTTCTCATCGCCGCCACCGGGGAGACCGCGCACCTGGGCACCATCTCCTCCAGTGAGGAGCACTTCGCCGCATGGCGCAGCATCGAGCCTGAGCAAGAGGGCACGCTGCGCCACGAGTTGAGGAAGGCGAAACTCCTCGGCCCCACCCCGGACGGCGAGGCCCCGCCACCCCTGACCGAGCAGCAGAAGCTGATCGGCGTCGTACTGCGCCCGGCGAACCTGCTCAACATCGTCCGCCACTACGTCCTCGCGCTCCCGCTCAAGGACGGCGGCGAGGTCAAGACGGTCTGCCGACACCAGCAGTTCCGCGCCGTTGAGAAGGCCCTGCGCAAGCTGCGCACCGGCCGGACCCGGCTCGACCCAGGGCCCGACACGGACGATCGCGGCGGTGTCATCTGGCACACGCAGGGCTCGGGCAAGAGCCTCACCATGGCGTTCCTCGCCCGACGGCTGCACATGCACAAGGACCCGGCGCTCAACCTGTTCACGATCGTCGTGGTCACGGACCGCACCCAGTTGCAGGACCAACTCTCCGCCGCCGTAAGGATCAGCGGCAGCGAGGTGCAGATCGGGGAGACACAGTCCCAGGTCGAAGGGCTGCTGCGGGGCGGCGGCCGTCGCGTCGTCTTCGCGATGATCCAGAAGTACGGCGGCGGTGGGCGCTTCTCCTTCGCCAGGGACGCGAACGAGGACGGCGACGACCGTGATCTCGCGTCCGAGTTGCGGGCCGGGGAGGAGCGGCCTGAGCCCGTCGCGCGGCCCACCTTCCCGAAGTGCAACGAGTCGACCCGGATCCTCGTCCTGATCGACGAGGCACACCGCTCGCACACCTCCGTACTTCACGCCTGCCTGCGCGAGGCCGTACCGAACGCCGCGCGTATCGGTTTCACCGGTACACCGATCATGCGCGGCAGGCTGGAGGACACCGGGCGGATCTTCGGTATCGAGCCGAGCGGGCGGTTCCTGGACGAGTACCGGATGGACGAGGCGGAGCGGGACGGCGTCGTCGTCCGGGTGCGGTACGAGGGCCGTACCGGTGAGGGCGCGGTACGCGAAGGCGCCGCTCTGGACCGCAAGTTCGACGACCTGGTCAGGCGCCGCAGCCCGCAGGAGCAGGCGGCGCTCGCCCGACGGTGGAGCAGGCCCACTGAGCGGGATGTCGCCGAGTCCGTACCGATGATCCGGGCCAAGGCCGCCGACATGCTGGAGCACTGGGTGACGACCGTGCTCACCGGCGGCTTCAAGGCCCAGGTCGCGGCGGTCAGCCGGGAGGCCGCCGTGCGCTACCGGTACGCACTGCGGGACGCCCGGGACGAACTGCTGCAGCGTGTCGAAGGATTCGACCCGGATTCACTGAGGGGGCGAGCCCCGGAGAAGCTGGACCGTGACGAACTGCTGCTGCTACGGGCCTGGCAGTACCGGCACGTGCTGCGCCGGATCGACTTCGTACCTGTGATCTCGGCCGGTGCGGAGAAGAAGGAGAAGCGCTGGCTGGAGTGGACCGACCAGGCACGGCAGGCGAAGCACATCGAGCGGTTTCTGGAGGACATCCCGCAGTTGCCGCCGGACAACCCCTGGGCGGCGGCCGGAAGTTCGGCCCCCGTGACCACGGCTTCGCCATCCCGGCCCACCGGGCTTCCGTGGAGCAGCCCGCCCATGGGGCAGGTCGGTGCCGTCAACCGCGGTGGTGAGGGCGAGGAGCCCGTCATCGTGTTCCTCATCGTCAAGTCGATGCTCCTGACCGGCTTCGACGCGCCGATCGAGCAGGTGCTGTACCTGGACCGCCCGATCCGTGACGCCGAACTGCTCCAGGCGGTCGCCCGCGTCAACCGTCCAGCGCCCGCCAAGAGCGGCGGCTACGTGGTCGACTACCACGGGGTGTTCGAGAACCTCGCCGAGACTCTTGCCGGGTACCGGGACGACGCGCCCGTGGTCAGCAGTGTGCCCAACGTCAGATCCGACGTGCCCGAGATGAAGCGGGCGGCCGAGGAAGTCGAGACGTTCCTGGCGCGCCTTGGCATCGGCGACACCGGCCGGCCCAGCGAGATCGCCGAGGCACTGTTCGCGTTCCACGACGAGGGCGACCGCTACGCCTTCGACGAGTTGCTGGGCGAGTTCCTGCGATCCGTGGAGCGGGTGCTGCCGCACGAGGCCGCGCTGGTTCACATTCCCGCGGCCCGCCGCTGGGCGCTGTTGCAAAAGCGCCTCCGCCGCCACTACCGGGACGCGCCTGGCGGCACCTTCACGCTTCGCGGGTACGGCCGCAAGGTGCGGGCGATGATCGCCGAGCACCTGGAGATGCCCGAGATCGAGCAGGTCATTCCACCGGTCTCGATCACTTCCGAGGCTTTCGACGATGCCGTACGCGCCATTCCCGAGCCGCGCGTGGCGGCGGCTGAGATGAGGCACGCGCTCCGCTTCCACCTGGAGGAGCGGGTCAAGCGAGAGGACCCCGCGAAGTACACCTCACTGTCGAAGGCCCTGGAGGACGTACTGCGCGAGCTGCACGGCCGCTTCGAGGAGCAGTGCGAGCGGCTGCAAGAGCTCATCGAGGAAGCCCGCCGGGAAGAAGCGGACGATCCACGTCTGGCAGGTCTCAGCGTCATGGAGCAGCGGGTGCACAACCAGCTTGAGGACCGGCTGACCGGTCACCCGGCCTTTGACGCGCCTGATCCCGAGCTGCTGCGACGGCTGTCGGTCGGAGTGTGCGACGTCATCACCCAGACGGTCGGCAGGGTGACGTACGTGGGAGGGAGTGAGAACGTCCACTCGCTTGCGGCAGAGATCTTCTACCAGCTGATCAACGACGGGCTGATGCCGAAGGAAGCGGACTTCGCACCGCTACAGGAACTGTCACAGTTCCTGGCTGGCTTCGCGGAGGACAACCGGTCCTGGTTCACCCGCCGGGGACGGGCACAATAGCTGGCGTGTCTCCCGCGCCCGAATCGTCCGCTGTCTCCGCCCGCCGTCTGGTGGACGGCCAGTTCCTGCGCTCGGCCGGGCAGACGCTGAACGTGCGCGTCAGCGCCCGGCGAGGCAGGCTCGGGCTGACCGTGGAGCGGGACGGTTCAGTCACTCTGCACGCTCCGGCTGGCTGCACCACCAAGCGCGCTGAGGGGTTCGTACACGACCACCGCCACTGGATCGAGGGCAAGCTCGCGCTACGGGAGCGGCTGCGTCCGCTGCACCCGGCCCGGCGACTCGTGGACGGTGAGATCTTCCGTTACCTGGGAAGGAGCCACCGGCTGGCGCTGGTGGACGCGCCCGGCGAGCCCGTACGGCTGGTGTCCGGCAGGTTGACCATGGACTCGACGGCGGCTGCCGACCCCCGACGGGGGCGCCTGGAGATCATCGGCTGGTATCGGCGTGTCGGGCGGTCCTGGGCGCTCGGCAGGCTTCAGCCGTGGGCGGCACGCCTTGATGTGGCGAAGCCGCGGGTGGAGGTGCGGGAGATGGGGCTGCGCTGGGGCTCGTACACCCCGGGTGACGGCCGTCTGGGGCTTGTGGCACTGAACTGGGCGGTGTTCCAGCTGCCCCCCCACCTGGTCGACTATGTGATCGCACATGAGCTGGCCCACATCGTGCTCGCGGGGCATGGACGTGACTACTGGCGCCTGTTGCGCCGGGCGCTCCCCGAGTGCGAAGAGCGCAGGGACGAGCTTGACGAGTTGGGCCGCCGGGTCTGGCTCGGTGAGGTCGACGCCCGGTCCTAGGCCGTGAGTGGCACGTCCCTGGCCCGACCCGGCCCTCGATCCTTCGCCCGGTGTCGCGTCCCCGTTTGTTGCCGCAGGATGAAATCCGCACGCCATGGCGTTTGCAGTCACCGGTAGCGAAGCGGATGACGGAGGTTCCGGGTGGCGGACAAGCGGCAGGGTGAGCGGGGCTGGTTGCGGCGGATATCCGCCGAGTGCTGGCGGTATCGGCGCAACGTACTGCTGTCGCTGGGGGCGTCGCTCGCCGGAATGGCCGTCATGGCGCTGGTGCCCCTGCTGCCCCGGCTGATCATCGATGACGTGATCGTCCGGCACACCCGCTCCATGGGGCCCTGGGCGGGCCTGATGGTGCTGTCCGCGGTCGCCGTCTACGTCCTCACGTTCATGCGGCGGTTCTACGGCGGACGGCTCGCGCTGGACGTCCAGCACGACCTGCGGACGGCGATGTTCCGGACGATCTCCCGGCTGGACGGCGTCCGGCAGGACGAACTGGACACCGGGCAGGTCGTCGGCCGGGCGACCAGCGACCTGCAACTGATCCAGGGAATGCTGTTCATGTTGCCGATGATGATCGGCAACGTGCTGCTGTTCGTGATGTCCCTGGTCGTCATGGCGGTGCTGTCCCCGCTGCTGACCGTCATCGCGCTCGCCGTCGCCCCGGCGCTGTGGTTCCTCGCCGACCGCAGCCGCACCCGGCTGTTCCCCGCCACCTGGTACGCGCAGGGGCAGGCCGCCGCCGTCGCGGGTGTCGTCGACGGGGCGGTCACCGGTGTCCGCGTCGTCAAGGGCTTCGGCCAGGAGGAGCAGGAGGAGCACAAGCTGCGCGGCGTCAGCCGCACCCTGTTCGCCGCCCGGCTGCGCACCATCCGGCTCAACGCCCGCTACAACCCGGCGCTTCAGGCGGTGCCCGCGCTGGGCCAGGTCGCCATGCTCGCGCTGGGCGGCTGGATGGCGGTCAACCACCAGATCAGCCTCGGCACCTTCGTCGCCTTCTCCACCTACCTCGCCCAACTCACCGGCCCGGTACGGATGCTGACCATGATGCTCACCGTCGGCCAGCAGGCCCGCGCGGGCGTGGAGCGGGTCTACCAGCTGATCGACACCCAGCCGCGCATCAAGCAGGCGCCGGACGCGCGCGCACTGCCCGCCGACGCCGACGCCAGTGTCGAGTTCGACACCGTGACCTTCGGCTACGACCCGGAACGTCCGGTGCTGAAGGACTTCTCGCTGCGCATCGAACCCGGCGAGACGGTCGCCGTGGTCGGCGCGTCCGGATCCGGCAAGTCCACCGTCTCGCTGCTGCTGCCGCGCTTCTACGACGTCACCGGCGGCGCCGTAAGGGTGGGCGGCACCGACGTACGGGAGCTGACCCTCGACTCGCTGCGGGCGGCCATCGGCCTGGTACCGGAGGACAGCTTCCTGTTCTCCGACTCGATCCGCGCCAACATCCTCTACGGCCACCCGGACGCCACCGAGGAGCAGCTGCTCGCCGCCGCCCGTGCCGCCCAGGCGCACGACTTCATCCGCGCGCTGCCCGACGGCTACGACACCGTGGTCGGCGAACAGGGCCTGACCCTCTCCGGCGGCCAGCGCCAGCGTGTCGCACTGGCCCGCGCGGTGGTCACCGACCCGCGACTGCTGCTTCTGGACGACGCCACGTCGGCCGTGGACGCCCGGGTCGAGGCGGAGATCCACGACGCCCTGCATGAGGTGATGCGCGGCCGTACCACGCTGCTGATCGCCCACCGGCGCTCCACCCTCGGGCTGGCCGACCGCATCGCGGTACTGGACCAGGGCCAGCTGGTGGACGTCGGCACACACGAGGAACTCCAGGAGCGCTGCGCGCTGTACCGCAGGCTGCTGACCGACGCCGACGAACTCGCGGCCGACGTCCGCACGCCCGACCCCGCGGGGGCGTCCGGGGCAGCGCAGGCGCCGGGGTTCACGGACGGGGAGGCGTCCGCCACCGGGCTCGCGCCAGCCCCGTCCGCCACCGGGCTCGCGCCAGCCCCGTCCGCCACCGACCCGGCGACTGCCCAGGCGGCGCTGGCCGACGGCGCCCCGCGCGCCGTACGTCGCGTTGTGGACGGCGTCACCCCGCAGCTGTGGCGCAGGCCCAAGGAGGACCGGGACCCGGCCACGGGCGCCCAGCCCACCGCGGTGGCCGCGGGACCCGGTCTGGCGGGCGCGCTCGCCGGAATGCCCGCCACCCCCGAACTGCTGGAGCGGGTCGCGGCGTTGCCGGCCGCCGACGACACCCCCGACATCGATGAGCAGCGCGCCCGCCAGGCCGATCACGACTTCGGGTTGCGCGCCCTGCTACGCGGCTTCCGGATGCCGCTGCTGGCCAGCCTGGCGCTGGTCGCCGTCGACGCGCTGTCCGGGCTGCTGCTGCCCATCCTGATCAGGCACGGCATCGACCAGGGTGTGGAACGGCTGGCGCTGGGCGCCGTCTGGGCCGCCTCCGGCCTCGCTCTCGTCGTCGTCCTGGCACAGTGGGTGGCGCAGATCGGCGAGACCCAACTGACCGGCCGCACCGGTGAACGCGTCCTGTACTCACTGCGGATCAAGATCTTCGCGCATCTCCAGCGACTCGGACTCGACTACTACGAACGCGAGTTGACCGGTCGCGTGATGACCAGGATGACCACCGACGTCGACGCCCTGTCGACCTTCCTGCAGACCGGCCTGGTCACCGCGGTGGTCAGCCTGCTGACCTTCTTCGGCATACTCGTCGCCCTGCTCGCCCTGGACGTGCAACTGGCGCTCGTGGTCTTCGCGACGCTGCCGCCGCTGATCGCCGCGACGATCGTCTTCCGCCGCAAGTCGGTGAAGGCGTACGGCCTGGCCCGCGACAAGGTGGCCGTCGTCAACGCCGACCTGCAGGAGCATGTGGCCGGACTGCGGATCGTCCAGGCGTTCCGCGGCGAGCGGGCGGGCGCCCGGCGGTTCGCCGAACGCAGCGCCGAGTACCGGCAGGCGCGGGTGCGCGGCCAGTGGTACATCTCGGTCTACTTCCCGTTCGTTCAGCTGCTGTCCAGCGTGGCCGCCGCACTGGTGCTGATCGTCGGCGCCTCCCGGGTCGACGACCACACGCTGACCGCCGGTGCGCTGGTGGCCTACCTGCTCTACATCGATCTGTTCTTCTCGCCCGTACAGCAGCTGTCGCAGGTCTTCGACGGCTACCAGCAGGCGTCGGTGTCGCTCGGCCGGATCCGTGAGCTGCTGCGCGAGCCGACCGCCACACCGCTGGCGGAGCGTCCGCGTCCGGTGCCCGGGGACGGGCTGCGCGGTGAAGTCGCCTTCGAGGACGTGCACTTCGCCTACCGCGACGCGAAACCAGCACTGTCCGGTGTGGAGTTGCGGATTCCGGCCGGGCAGACCGTCGCCTTCGTCGGTGAGACGGGCGCGGGCAAGTCGACACTGGTCAAGCTGGTCGCCCGGTTCTACGACCCGACCAGCGGCACGGTTCGGGTGGACGGCACGGACCTGCGCGAACTCGATCTGACCGGGTACCGGCGGCGGTTGGGCGTGGTGCCGCAGGAGCCGTACCTGTTCGCCGGAACCGTACGGGACGCCATCGCCTACGGGCGGCCGGACGCGACCGACGCGGAGGTGGAGGCCGCGGCACGGGCGGTCGGCGCCCACGACATGATCGCCGGGTTCGCGGACGGCTATCTGCACCGGGTGGGCGAACGCGGCCGCAACCTGTCCGCGGGCCAGCGGCAGCTACTGGCGCTGGCCCGGGCCGAACTCGTCGACCCCGACGTGCTGTTGCTCGACGAGGCGACCGCCGCCCTCGACCTGGCGACCGAGGCACTGGTCAACGCCGCCGCCGACCGGCTGGCGGTACGGCGCACCACGCTGGTGGTGGCTCACCGGCTCACCACGGCCGCGCGCGCCGACCGGGTGGTGGTACTGGACCACGGCCGGGTGGTCGAGGACGGCACGCACGCCGAACTGCTCGCCCAGGACGGCAGGTACGCGCAGCTGTGGCGCACCTTCGCGGGCACCGACGAACACGCCGTGGTGTAGCGCGGGCCGCGCGCCGAAGTCACAACTTCCGCGCGCAGCCCACCTTGTGGTGCCGTACGCCCACGTACAGGGAGGTGGCGGCCGGACAGTCCGCGCGGGTGGTGACGATGGCGACCACCTTGTACCGGGGCGGATGCTTGCCCGAGCCGTCGCAGGCGGTCTCCTCGGCCTCGTCGGGCCCCTCGGTGTACACGCAGTCGCCGACGATGGTGTTCGGGCCGCCGCCCATACCGGGGTCGCCCGGGTGCGGCGGGCGCAGGTCGCGCAGACAGGCGTAGCCCTGCGCGTCGGGGGCGGGCGAGGCCTGGGCGGCGCTGGTGCCGCTGACGCTGAGGACGAAGTCGGTGGTGTCCGGGCAGTCCGGGCTCGCCGCGGAGCCCGCGCTGCTGCGCACCGTCACCTTCGCCACCGCTGCCGGATCACCGCAGGAGACCTGGTGGAAGGAGCCCCCGGTGCCGACCCGGTCGTGCGCCGCGCAGGTCCCGACGGCCAGGAAGGCGGCGGCGCGCGGCGAACCGGAAGGGCTGGCGGACGGCGGGGTGTACGCGCCGCTGCCGGTGAGCCCCTGGCTGGGCGCACAACCGGCCAGCAGCAGCGCGAGCGGTAGCAACGGGCCGCTACGGCTGATCCGGCGCGGTGAATTCCGCATGATGACCCCCACTCGCACGACTTCCCCGATATCGTCGCATTCACTCACTTGCTGACGTGGTATCAGTGCGGTGATCGGCACCCGAACGTGTAAGGGGGGCGCTGCCGCCGGGCTGACGCGTAACAGCCTCTCTGTGGGCGGCGGGCCATCAAACCCGGAAGCAGCGACTCCGTCGAAGCGGGCGTCAGGCCGACTCGTTCAGCAGTCGCCACAGATGGTCCCGGGCCCCGTCGAGCAGCCCCGCCAGCTCCGGCACCGCCGGGAACCAGCGCTTCTCGTACTCCCAGCACAACCAGCCGTCCCAACCGGCCCGGCTGAGCACCTCCACGCACTCGGTCAACGGCAGCACACCCTCGCCGAGCGGCAGCGGTGTCCGGTCCTCCACCGAGGCGACGTCCTTGACCTGGACGTACCCCAGGTGCGGCGCGAGCGCCGGATGGGAAGCGGAGGGCTGCTCGCCGCCCAGCCAGGTGTGCATCACGTCCCACAGCGCGCCCACCGCGCGATGGCCGACCAGCCCCAGGATCCGCTCCACATCGGCCGCGGTGCGGTGCGAGTCATGTGTTTCCACCAGGATCCGCACCTGCCGGTCCAGCGCGTACCCGGCGACGGCGGCCAGCCGCCGGGCCGCCACGTCGTCGGCGCTGGCCGCGGCGGCCTCGCCCGCGCCGGGGAACACCCGCAGGTACGGCGCGCCGAGGTCGGCGCCGAGCGCCACATGGTCCCGCAGCTCGGCCAGCACCGGCTCGTCCTCGCCCGGCGCGGCCACCTTCACATACGAGCCGACCCCCAGCACCTCCACCCCGGCGTCGCCGAACTCCCGGACAATGTCCGCGCGTTGCTCCGGGGTGAGCCCGGTGTGCACCGGCTCCTCGGTGGCGTGCGCGCGCAGTTCCACACCATGGAAGCGGTGGTCGGCGGCGAGCCGGACCACCTGGGCCACCGGCATCCCGGGCACCCCGAGGGTCGAGAACGCGATCTTCACCGGTCGGACCCTAGCGCCCGCTCACGGCCGTGTCACGGACGCGCGTCACAGCACCAGCCGCCAGTCCTGGCCGACCAGGTCCCGGCCGAAGCTGTGGTGCGGATTCTCGGCCACGAGTTCGAAGCCCGCGCGCTGGTAGATCCTGCGCGCCGCGGGCAGTACGTCATTGGTCCACAACACCAGCTCCCGGTATCCGGCCTCGCGCGCGAACTCCACGCACTCGCGCACCAGTCGGTCGCCGATGCCGAACCCGCGTGCGCTCGGCTCGACCAGCAGCAGCCGCAGCCGGGCGGTGTGCGGCGCGCTGTCCTGGACACAGAAGACGCAGCCGACCGGCTCGCCCTCGAACTGGGCGATCCACGCGGCCTCCCGCGCCGGATCGTGCCCGGTCGCGAAGTCCGCGACGATCCGCGCCACCAGCGCCTCGTACTCCCCGTTCCAGCCGAACTCCTCCGCGTAGACGGCCGCGTTGCGCTGCACCACCCAGCCCAGGTCGCCCGGCACGGGGCGGCGCAGTGCGATGACCCCCAGCCGCGGATGGGTGAGGATGTCGGTCACCGTGCGCAACGCCTCGCCCAGCCGGTACCGCTGGCTGTCGCCCAACCGGCCGACCAGATCGGTCACCGCCCGCTGCGACCGCTCCTCCAGCAGCGCCGCCGCGGTGCTCCCGGCGTGGGTCAGCCGGGCCACCTGCACCCTGCGGTCGGCGGCCAGTGGTGCGCGGGTGATCAGTCCGGCCTTCTCTAACCGGGTGAGCACGCGGCTCAGATGCGCCGCCTCCGCCCGTACGGTGTGCCGCAGCCGGGGCACCGGCAGTTCGGCCGCCTGGTTCAGCTCGTACAGCACCCGCGCCTCGGTCAGCGAGTACGGCGTCCCCAGGCGGCCCTCGTAGTCGAGCGCGCCGATCAGGCTGGTGTAGAAGCGGTTGAACGCCCGTACCGCTCCTATCGTCGGGGCAAGTGGCGCGGTGTCGCTCATACGGCTCCCCTCCGCGGGACATGATGCCTGCGTGATCCTTGTCTCCGACAAGGTTAGGTTCCGCCGCGCGCGACAGCACCGGGTACGGCCGGTTCGCAGATGTTCAGGACGTACGCGGCGGGGCCGTGGACGCCCGGCGCACCAGTCGCGCGGTCACCATCGCGACGCCGCCGGGCGGTGCGCTCTCCCGGCCCATCACCAGGCGTCCGGCCCGTGCGCCCGCCTCGTGCAGCGGGAGCCGCACGGTGGTCAGCGCGGGCACCGCGTCAACACTGAACGGCAGGTCGTCGAAGCCCGCGACGGACACGTCCTGCGGGACGCGCAGACCCCGGTCACGCAGTGCCGCGCAGGCCCCGAGCGCCGCGGTGTCGTTGGCCGCGACGATGGCCGTCAACCCCGGTTCACGCGCCAGGAGTTCACGCGCGCCCCGGTATCCGGCGGCGCGGCCGAAGTCGCCTTCCACCGTGAGCCGTTCGCCGTCGGCGGCCAGACCCTGGTCGGCCAGCGCGGCGCGGTGGCCCTCCAGCCGGTGCCGGGTGGTGCTGCGGTGCGGTGGGCCGGTGACGCAGCCGATGCGACGGTGACCCAGTTCCAGCAGATGCCCGGTCAGCCGCCGGGCGCCGCCCCGGTTGTCGAAGGCCAAGGTGGCGACGTCGCCGTCGACCGCCAGCGGTGGCCGCCCGCACAGCACGATCCGTGTGCCGTCGGCGGCCAGCCGGGCGAGCTTGGCGGTCACGGCCCGGGTGTGCTCGGTGCCCTCCGCGGCGCCGCCGGTGACGATCACCCCGGCCGCCCGCTGCCGTTGCAGCAGCGTCAGATAGTCCAGTTCGGCCTCCGGGCAGCCCCCGGTGTTGCACACGACGGCGAGCTTGCCGCCGCCCGCGCCGGTGCCGTCCCGCGACCCGTGCGCCATCTCGGCCTGCGCGGCACCCGCCATGATGCCGAAGAACGGGTCCGCGATGTCGTTGACCAGCACTCCCACCAGATCGGAGGTGGCCGCGGCAAGCCCCCTGGCCTGCCCGTTGACCACGTACTCCAACTCCTCGACGGCACGCAGCACCCGGGCACGGGTACTGCCCGCCACGGGATAGTTCCCGTTGAGCACACGGGAGACGGTGGCCGAGGACACCCCCGCCCGCGCCGCCACATCGGCCAAGGTCACGGTCATCGACGTTCCGCCTCCACCTGCGCACGGAAGGGGTTGCCGCCCTTCGGCGCCATGCTCTCACCGCGCCCCGCGGCGCACCGCGCCGCCCCTTGAAGGGAATTGACACGGAACGGTAGGTTCAGCGCGCAGTAAGCGCTTGCTATGTGTGGGCTCTGGCTGGAGAGGACTTCGCCGTGACGCGCAGGACAGTGCGGATCGCCATGAACGGTGTCACCGGACGCATGGGCTACCGCCAGCACCTCGTCCGCTCCATCCTGGCGATCCGTGAACAAGGCGGACTGGAACTCGGGGACGGCGCCACACTGTGGCCCGAACCGGTCCTCGTCGGCCGCCGTGCGCATGCGCTGCGGGCCATCGCCGAGCGGCACGGGCTGGAGCACTGGACCACGGACCTGGACACGGCGCTCGCCGACCCGTCGATCGAGATCTACTTCGACGCCCAGGTCACCGCCGCCCGCGCCGCCGCACTGCGCCGGGCCGTCGCCGCCGGGAAGCACCTGTACTGCGAGAAGCCGACCGCCAGCAGCCTCCAAGAAGCCCTCGACGTCGCCCGGTTGGCGCACGAGGCCGGGGTCAGGACCGGCGTCGTCCAGGACAAGGTCTTCCTGCCCGGACTGCGCAAGCTCAGACGGCTGGTCGACGCGGGCTTCTTCGGCCGGATCCTGTCGGTGCGCGGCGAGTTCGGCTACTGGGTGTTCGAGGGCGACTGGCAGCCCGCCCAGCGCCCGTCCTGGAACTACCGCGCCGAGGACGGCGGCGGAATCACCATGGACATGTTTCCGCACTGGGAGTACGTGCTGCATGAACTCTTCGGCCGGGTCACCACCGTCCAGGCGCTGACCGCGACCCACCTGCCGCAGCGCTGGGACGAGGACGGCAAGCCGTACACCGCGACCGCCGACGACGCGGTGTATGGCGTCTTCCAACTGGACGGCGGCGCCGTGGCGCAGATCAACTCCTCCTGGGCGGTGCGCGTCCACCGGGACGAACTGGTGGAGTTCCAGGTCGACGGCGAACTCGGCTCCGCCGTCGCCGGGCTGCGCGACTGCCGGGTGCAGCACCGCGCCACCACCCCCAAGCCTGTGTGGAACCCCGACCTGCCCAGCACCGAGCCGTTCCGCCAGCAGTGGCAGGACGTCCCGGACAACGGCGAGTTCGACAACGCCTTCAAGGCACAGTGGGAGCTGTTCCTGCGCCATGTGGTGCTTGACGAGCCATGGCGCTGGGACCTGCTCGCGGGCGCCCGAGGCGTCCAACTCGCCGAACTGGGCCTGCGCTCCTGCGCCGAGGGCCGCCGCCTCGACGTGCCGGAGCTGTCCCTGTGATCCGACTCCCGGACGAGCACGGCCGGTTGCGCCTCCACGCCCCCGGACGCGCCTCGTCCGCCGGATATCCGCCGGGGCCCGCACCATGCGGCCGTACCGTCTTCGCCGCCGCGCACGTCGTGGCCGACCCCTATCGCACCGCCGCGGACGCGCCCGCGGCCATCGACTGGGACGCCACCTTGGCCTTCCGCCGCCATCTGTGGCGCCACGGCCTGGCGGTGGCCGAGGCGATGGACACCGCGCAGCGCGGCATGGGCCTGGACTGGCCGACCGCGGCCGAACTGATCCGCCGCTCCGCCGCCGAGGCGCGCTCCCTGGGCGGCCGGATCGCCGCTGGCGTGGGCACCGACCAACTCACCGTCCCCGCAGAGTCGTTGGCCGCTGTGGCCGCCGCGTACGCCGAACAGCTCGCCGCCGTCGAGGAGTGCGGCGCACAGCCGGTGCTCATGGCCTCCCGGGCGCTCGCCGCGCTGGCCCGCGGCCCCGAGGACTATCTGGAGACCTACGGGCGGCTGCTGCGCCAGTGCACCGGACCGGTGATCCTGCACTGGCTCGGCCCGATGTTCGACCCCCAGCTGACCGGCTACTGGGGTAGCACCGACCTCGACGCGGCGACCGAGACCCTCCTGGCACTGATCGCGGCACACCCCGGCAAGGTCGACGGCGTCAAGGTCTCCCTCCTCGACGCGCACCGCGAGATCGAGCTGCGCCGCCGCCTGCCGGACGGCGTGCGCTGCTACACCGGCGACGACTTCCACTACCCCGAGCTGATCGAAGGCGACCAAAGTGGCTTCAGCCACGCTCTGCTGGGCGTCTTCGACCCGCTGGCGCCGGTCGCGGCCGAGGCCGTGCGCGTCCTCGACACGGGCGACACCCAGCGGTTCCGGTCCCTTCTCGACCCGACCGTCGAGCTGTCCCGGCACCTGTTCGGCACCCCGACCCGCTACTACAAGACGGGTGTGGTCTTCCTCGCCTGGCTCAGCGGCCACCAGTCGCACTTCACCATGGTCGGCGGACTGCACTGCGCTCGCTCCCTCCCCCATCTCGCGCGTGCCTACGAACTCGCCGACCGCATCGGCCTGTTCCCCGACCCCGACCTCGCGGCCTTCCGTGTCACCTCCTTCCTCGCCGTACATGGAGTCTCCCAGTGACCACTGACAACCGGGCCGGTGCGCACGACCGCACGGGCGCGGACGACCTCGCCCGGCTGAGCATCAACCAGCAGACCGTCCGGCAGCTGTCCATCCCGCAACTCGTACGCGGATGCGGCGCGTTGGGCATTCCCGGGGTCGGACTGTGGCGCTCCCCGGTCCAGGCGTTCGGCGTGGAACGCGTCGCCCAACTGGTTCGGCAGGCGGGCCTGACGGTCACCTCGCTGTGCCGGGGCGGTTTCCTCACCGCCTCGGATCCGGGGGAGTGGGAGGCCGCGCTCGCCGACAACCGGGCGGCGGTCGACGAGGCGGCCACCTTGGGCACCAGCACCCTCGTGCTGGTCAGCGGCGGCCTTCCGGCGGGCGCCAAGGACCTGGTCGCGGCCCGCGAACGGGTTGCCGAGGCACTCGGGCGACTCGCCCCGTACGCGGCGGAACGCGGCGTACGGCTGGCCATCGAGCCGCTGCACCCGATGTTCGCGTCCGACCGCTGTGTGGTCTGCACACTCTCCCAGGCGCTGGACCTCGCGGAACGCTTCCCGGCGGAGCAGGTGGGGGTGGTCGTGGACACCTACCACCTGTGGTGGGACGAGCGGCTACCCGAACAACTCGTGCGGGCGGGGCGTTCCGGACGCATCGCGGCGTTCCAACTCGCCGACTGGATCACCCCGTTGCCCGAGGGCGCCCTGCTCGGCCGGGGCCAACTCGGCGACGGCTGCCTCGACCTGCGCGGGTTCCGGCAGCGGGTGGACGCTGCTGGCTACGCCGGTCCCGTGGAGGTCGAGGTCTTCAACCCGCAGCTGTGGCAGCGCCCCGGAACCGAGGTGCTGGAGCAGGTCGTCGAACGTTATCGCGAACACGTCCGATAGGTGTGCGGGATTGCCCGCCGTACCAGGACGCCGCCGAAAATCTTCGTCTCCGCGTGCAACCATCCGGCTACGTGCGGTGTCGTATACGTCGTCAGGTTCCCGAGGGGGGCTTCGGGGAGCCTATGAGGGGGGAACACGAAGGGGTCCGGCCTCGGCCGGACCCCTTTGGCCTGCCAGGACCGGATCAGTTGGTGCGCAAGCCTTGATCCTGCTCAGGTCGTGGCTCCTGCTCAGGTCGTGGAACACCGCCATCCCGTCCCGGGTGTCGTGATAGCCGGTGATCACCGCGACGCCGAGATCAGCCTGGAAAGCACGCCGCCGGTGTACCGCCCGGCCGTCATGCGCCTGCCGGGCCGTCGGGCCCCGCCGCCACCTCCGCCGCCGTCGGGTACGACTCCTGCGCGCCGGGACGTGTGACGGCCGCCGCGCCGACCCGCACCGCGAACCGCACGGCTTCCGTCAACTCGTCCCCGGCCCCCAACCGCCAGGCCAGCGCACCGGTGAACGCGTCGCCCGCGCCCGTGGTGTCCACCGCCCGCACCCGCGGGCTCGGGATGCGCACGGCGGTGCCGTCACCCGGCGCGGCCAGGGCACCGGCCGCCCCCAGCGTCACGACCACCGAACGCGGTCCACGGGCCAGCAGCGCCTTGGCCCACGCCTCCGGGGTGTCCTCGGCCGCCGCGGGGTCGTCGCGCAGCAGGAACCTGGCCTCGTGCTCGTTGACCACCAGCAGGTCGCAGGCGGCCAGCACGTCGGCGGGCAGCGGGGCGGGCGGGGACGGGTTGAGCACCACCTTGGTCCCGGCCCGCCCGGCCGTCCGGACCGCCTCGGCCACGGTCTCCAGCGGGATCTCCAGCTGGAGCGAGACCACCCGGGCGGCGGCCAGGAGATCTCCGGCAGCGCGCACGTCGTCGGGCGTCAGGCGCGCGTTGGCGCCGGGGGAGACCACGATGCTGTTGTCACCGGACGGGTCCACGGTGATCAGCGCGACACCCGTCGGCGCCCCGCCGACCAGCACACCTCCGGTGTCCACCCCGCAGGCGCGCTGGGTGTCCAGCAGCAGCCGGCCGTGCGCGTCGTCACCCACCCGCGCGAGCAGGCCGGTGGCGGCGCCCAGCCGGGCCGCGGCAACGGCCTGGTTGGCGCCCTTGCCGCCCGGGTGGGTGGCCAGATCGGAGCCGAGTACGGTCTCCCCGGCCATCGGCCGTCGCTCCACGGCGACCACCAGATCGGCGTTGGCCGACCCGACGACCAGCAGATCGTAGCCGTGCATCCTCGAACTCCTCACGTTGTCCACAGGCACCCGCAGTGGTTGTCCACAGGTCGGCCTGGCTGTCAGCGGCCGACGGTAACGTCGTATCAGTTCGAAGCGCCGGAGGGAGGGCGGGGCAATGGGGGCTGGACAGAATGCCGCCGCGGGAGGGGTCCGACTGACCGTCCTCGAAGGCGTGCTGGAACGGATCACATACGCGAACGAGGACAACGGCTACACCGTCGCCCGCGTCGACACCGGTCGCGGCTCGGGCGACCTGCTGACCGTGGTCGGGGCGCTGCTGGGCGCGCAGCCGGGCGAGGCGCTGCGGATGGAGGGCCGCTGGGGCTCCCACCCGCAGTACGGCAAGCAGTTCACGGTGGAGAACTACACCACCGTGCTGCCCGCCACGGTCCAGGGCATCCGCCGCTACCTCGGCTCCGGCCTGATCAAGGGCGTCGGCCCGCGGATCGCCGACCGCATCGTCGAGCACTTCGGCACCGACACCCTGGAGGTGATCGAGCGGGAGCCGAAGCGTCTGATCGAGGTTCCGGGGCTGGGACCCAAACGCACCAAGAAGATCGCCGCGGCCTGGGAGGAACAAAAAGCGATCAAGGAGGTGATGGTCTTCCTCCAGGGGGTCGGCGTCACCACCTCCATCGCGGTGCGCATCTACAAGCAGTACGGCGACGCGTCGATCTCCGTGGTCAGGAACCAGCCCTACCGGCTGGCCGCCGACGTGTGGGGCATCGGCTTCCTCACCGCCGACAAGATCGCGCAGGCGGTCGGCATCCCGCACGACAGCCCGGACCGGGCCAAGGCCGGGTTGCAGTACGCGCTGTCGCAGGCCACCGACAACGGCAACTGCTTCCTGCCCGAGGAACGCTTGATCGCCGACGCGGTGAAGCTGCTCCAGGTCGACACCGGGCTGGTCATCGACTGCCTGGGGGAGCTGGTCGCGGAGGAGGGCGTGGTACGCGAGCGGGTACCCGATCCGGAGGGCGGGGACCCGGTCAGCGCGGTCTATCTGGTGCCGTTCCACCGGGCCGAGATCTCACTCGCCGGTCAGCTGCTGCGGCTGCTGCGCGGCCCGGAGGATCGGATGCCCGCCTTCCGTGAGGTGGCCTGGGACAAGGCGCTGGCCTGGCTCAGGGATCGGACGGGCGCCGAGCTGGCGCCCGAGCAGGAGCAGGCGGTACGGCTGGCGCTCACCGAGAAGGTGGCGGTGCTGACCGGCGGCCCCGGCTGCGGCAAGTCGTTCACCGTGAAGTCGGTGGTGACGCTGGCCCGCGCCAAGCACGCCAAGGTGGTGCTCGCCGCGCCCACCGGCCGCGCCGCCAAACGGCTCGCCGAACTCACCGGCGCCGAGGCGTCCACGGTGCACCGCCTGCTGGAGCTGAAGCCCGGCGGCGACGCGGCCTATGACCGGGACCGTCCGCTGGACGCGGATCTGGTGGTGGTCGACGAGGCCTCGATGCTGGACCTGATCCTGGCGAACAAGCTGGCCAAGGCGGTGCCCCCGGGCGCCCACCTGCTGTTCGTCGGCGATGTGGACCAGCTGCCGAGCGTCGGCGCGGGCGAGGTGCTGCGGGACCTGCTGGCGGACGGCAGCCCGATCCCCGCGGTCCGGCTGACCAGGATTTTCCGGCAGGCCCAGCAGTCCGGCGTGGTGTCCAACGCACATCGGATCAACTCCGGTCTGCCGCCGATCACCCAGGGCCTCACCGACTTCTTCCTGTTCGCCGAGGACGACACCGAGGAGGCCGGGCGGCTCACCGTGGACGTGGCGGCCCGGCGCATCCCGGCGAAGTTCGGGCTCGACCCGCGACGGGACGTCCAGGTGCTCGCCCCCATGCACCGCGGACCAGCGGGCGCCGGGGCGCTCAACGGCCTGCTGCAGCAGGCGATCACCCCCGCCCGCCCCGATCTGCCGGAGCGCCGGTTCGGCGGCCGGGTCTTCCGCGTCGGCGACAAGGTCACCCAGATCAGAAACAACTACGAGAAAGGGGCGAACGGCGTCTTCAACGGCACCGTCGGCGTGGTGACCGCGCTCAACGCCGAGGAGCAGCGGCTCATGGTGCGCACCGACGAGGACGAGGAGGTCGGCTACGACTTCGATGAGTTGGACGAGTTGGCGCACGCCTATGCGGTGACCATCCACCGCTCCCAGGGCAGTGAGTACCCGGCCGTGGTGATCCCTGTCACCACGGGCGCCTGGATGATGTTGCAGCGCAATCTGCTCTATACGGCGGTGACCAGGGCGAAACGCCTCGTGGTGCTGGTGGGGTCGCGCCGGGCGATCGCGCAGGCGGTGCGCGCCGTTTCCGCAGGCCGCCGCTGCACCGCCCTTGACCAGCGGCTGATGGGCGCCGTCCACGGGAGCTGAGCGGGCGGCAGGACACCCCGGCGCCACGGAGCGATCCTGGGTGTTGAAGGGGTTCCAGGAGGAGGAAGATAGGCACTGCGTGCCACCTTTCAAGCGTCTGACTGACCCCGGGTGCACGTATGTCTGGCAAATGGGGGAAGGTAGTAGCAGTCAGGGCACCTCGAAGAAGAGGCACAACGTCGGTGAGGGATGACGTGAGCGACAACTCTGTAGTACTGCGGTACGGGGACGGCGAGTACAGCTACCCGGTGGTCGAGAGCACCGTTGGCGACAAGGGCTTCGACATCGGCAAGCTGCGGGCCCAGACCGGGCTGGTCACCCTGGACAGCGGTTACGGGAACACCGCGGCTTACAAGTCCGCGATTACGTTCCTCGACGGTGAGCAGGGGATCCTGCGCTACCGCGGCTACCCCATCGAGCAGATTGCCGAGCGTGGCACGTTCCTGGAGACCGCGTACCTGTTGATCAACGGTGAGTTGCCGACCGTTGACCAGCTCAGCTCCTTCAAGAGCGACATCACCCAGCACACCCTCCTGCACGAGGACGTCAAACGGTTCTACGACGGCTTCCCGCGGGACGCGCACCCGATGGCGATGCTCTCCTCCGTGGTGAGCGCGCTGTCGACTTTCTACCAGGACAGCCACAACCCGTTCGACGAGAAGCAGCGTGACCTGTCCACGATCCGGCTGCTCGCCAAGCTGCCGACGATCGCGGCCTACGCCTACAAGAAGTCGGTCGGCCAGCCTTTCGTCTACCCGCGTAACGACCTTGGCTATGTCGAGAACTTCCTGCGGATGACCTTCGCCGTCCCGGCGCAGGAGTACGAGCTGGACCCGGTCGTGGTCAACGCGCTGGACAAGCTGCTGATCCTGCACGCGGACCACGAGCAGAACTGCTCGACCTCCACGGTTCGACTGGTCGGCTCCTCGCAGGCGAACATGTTCGCGTCGATCTCCGCGGGTATCAACGCGCTGTGGGGCCCGCTGCACGGCGGCGCCAACCAGGCGGTGCTGGAGATGCTGGAGAGCATCCAGGCGACCGGCGGCGACGTCGACGGCTTCATCCGCAAGGTGAAGGACAAGGAGGACGGCGTCAAGCTGATGGGCTTCGGCCACCGGGTCTACAAGAACTTCGACCCGCGAGCCAGGATCATCAAGGCGGCGGCGCACGACGTGCTGTCGGCCCTCGGCAAGTCCGACGAGCTGCTGGACATCGCCCTCAAGCTCGAAGAACACGCCCTGAGCGACGACTACTTCGTCAGCCGCAAGCTGTACCCGAACGTCGACTTCTACACCGGCCTGATCTACCGGGCGATGGGCTTCCCGACAGAGATGTTCACCGTCCTGTTCGCCCTTGGCCGCCTTCCCGGCTGGATCGCCCAGTGGCACGAGATGATCAAGGAGCCGGGCTCCCGTATCGGTCGCCCGCGCCAGATCTACACCGGCGTCGAGATCCGCGACTACGTCCCGGTCGAGGCCCGCTGACCCGACTTCCGCCAACGGAGTGGGCGCCTGCGCACTCCCGCCAAGAGGACGCCCCGCGACACCCCGTGCGCGGGGCGCCGCCGTGCAGGGACGCGCCTGTAGTCCTGTTCCGGGCGAAGTTGAAGTCGCCCGGCGGCGGGTGAACCCGAAAGAGCCGAAGCAGCGCCCCGCGCCGGATCCCCCCACGGGTCCGGCGCGGGGCGCCCTGGATCCCGGATTCGGATCCCCCCACGGGTCCGTACCGGGCGTTCGGACGGGCGCCACGCCTGCGCGCCATGCCGGGACGAAACAGTCCGGGAGGGCCGCTCAAGCTCTCCGGGCTTCGCCCCGGCCACGCGGGCCTTCCGTCCCCCAAGACGGCCGACCCCCATATCGTCACCGAGTCCGCCGGGAGCCCGGTGATCGATCGGTTAGACCAACGACCCCCCTCCATGGTTACGTTGCCATGAGTGTGATCTAGGTCTCCCTTGATCGCCGCTGCAGTCGAGGGCAAATAGGCACGGGCTACGCCAGATGCACGAGGCTCGTCGACACCGCCCCCTGCGCCGAGCCGTGAGTGACCATCGCGTAGCGTTAAACGCCCAGTCAGCAGCAGGTGTTGGGGCGGGCGAACGAAATGGTGCGGAACGAGACGGACGGTACGGCGGGCACGGCGCCGAGGACCGTCGTGGTCACCGGCGGTGGCACGGGCATCGGGCGCGCGGTGGCCGCCCGGTTCGCCGCGTCCGGCGACGACGTGGTGATCGTCGGACGGCGCCGCGAGGTGCTGCGCTCCGCCGCGGAGGAACTCTCCACAGAACACGGCCACAAGGTCACCCCGATCATCTGTGACCTGGCCGATCCGGACGACGTGGAGGCGGCGCTGGGCCGACTCCCGGACCGCATCGACGTGCTGGTCAACAACGCGGGCAGCCGTGAGGCCGCGGCGGGCGCCGGGCCGCACGCGGTGCTGGCCCGGTGGCGCGGTGACTTCGAGCGCAACGTGCTGACCGCCGTGCTGCTCACGGAGTCGGTGCGCGACCGGCTCACCCCGGAACACGGCCGGGTGATCACGGTGACCTCGCTCGCCGCGCTGCGCGGCGGCGGCTCGTACGGCGCGTCGAAGGCGGCGCTGCACGCCTGGAACCACTCGCTGGCCGCGCAGCTCGGCCCGCAGGGCGTCACGTGCAACATCGTGGCGCCGGGCACCGTCGCGGGCACCGAGTTCTTCGGTGCGCGGCTCAACGACGCGGAGTTGACCCGCCGCGCCGGGCGCACCCTGGTCGGCCGGGTCGGTCGGCCGAGTGACGTGGCCGCCGCGGTGGTCTTCCTCGCCTCGCCGGAGGCCGGGTTCATCACCGGCGAGATCCTCCAGTGCAACGGCGGCGAGCTGCTGGGGCGTTGACGCCGCTGGTCAGCGCAGTGGCAGGGGCCTGACCCCGGACCGCTCACCGGTCCCGGGCCAGGCTCCTGCGGTTATCGGTCAGGCGCGGCCGGTGAGTTCGTAACCCGCCTCGTCGACCGCGCTGCGCACGGAATCCTCGTCCAGCGGTGCGGTGGCGGTCACCGAGACCCGCCCGGTCTTGGCGTCGGCCTCGACGGTGGTGACGCCGGGCAGCGCGGAGAGTTCTTCCGTGATCGCCTTCTCACAGTGGCCGCAGCTCATGCCGGAAACGGCGTATACGACGGTGTCGGTGTCGGAGTTGATGGCGGTCAAGGTGTCCTCCGGGGGTGCGTGTCCGGTGTCGCCGGGGATGCGGATGATGTCTCCCGCACCATGGAACCATATACCCCCGGAGGGTATTCCAGCGGGTTGGCGGTGGCGTCGGTGTGTCACCGCGGGTGCTGTGCGCCCCAACGCGCCGGGGTCCGCCTACGGGTGGATGTTTCCGCCCTCGTTGCTACACCGTACAGAGCACGCGGTGTCGTACTGGTGGATGGATTCCCCTGTGGACCTGCCGGATTCGCCCGAACGAGATTGCCTGCTCGGCGGGCCACCTGGCACCGTCGTGATGGATCTGGGCTGCCTGCCGGGGCGGGAGTGTCCGAGCGACCGGGCCGCAACCCGGAATGAGGGGCGGCGGGATGAGCGTTTCATCGATTGTGGCGGCACTGGACTCGCTGGACTTCACGTCCGCGCTGTCGCAGCACATGACGGGCAACATGCTGTGGGCCTACGTCCTGTTGGCGCTGACCACCATGCCGCCGCTGGTGCCGAACTCCGCCCTGCTGGTGACCGGCGGCATCCTCGCGGCCGACGGGCGGCTGAACATACTCCTCGTCCTGCTGGTGGTCGCCGGTTCCGCGCTCGCCGGTGACCTGGTCATCCACCGCACCGGCCGGGCGGTCAGCGGCCGGGTCCGGGCGCGGCTGCACCGGCGGCGCCACCGCGGACAACTGCTGGAGTGGGCGGTCGCCCGGATACAGCGGTACGGGATCCCGTTCGTCATCGGCTGCCGCTTCCTGCCGAGCGGCAGGGTGATCGGCGGGCTGGCGGCCGGGATCGTGCGGTATCCCGTGCGCCGCTTCCTGGTCGGCGCGTCGATCGCCGAGGCCCTGTGGGCCACGTACTCGGTGGGCATCGGATACCTGGGTGGCGAGGCCACCGGGAACTCGCTCTACGCGATGGGGCTCGGCCTGGGGGTTTCCCTGGCCGTCGCGACGCTGGGCGGCCTGGTGCAACTCGCCGCCCGGCGCCACCACGCCCGCACGGCGCCGCTCACGGAACCGCCCGCCACCGGACCTGACGCCCTGGCGCCCGCCCGCACTCCCGCCTTGGAGGGGGCGGCGCCGGACGCGACCGGATGACCAAAGCGCCCCAGAGGCTGCCGCCGTTCAGGCCGTGGGTGCCTGGGTGCCGCCCATCCGGGCCGAGATGGTGCTCAGCGCTTCGGCCAGGTCGTGGGCGGAGGGTGCGCTCTGCGGATCGATCACCCACTGCGCCATCACGCCGTTGAGCAGCGCGTGGTAGAACGAGCCGACGGTGCGCGAGACCCGCTCGTCCAGCGAGCTCTCCTCAACGCCCAGGAACAGCGCCGCCATTCCCGAACGCGCCTGCCGCAGCCCCTCGGTGAGGAACGCCCGCACCTCGGGCAGCCGGTCGATCTGGGTGAAGCTCTCGAAACCGGCCGCCCAGATGGGCCGTTGCTCGCCGAGCGAGTCGATCAACCTGGTCCAGATCGCGACAAAACGTTCGACAGGGGTCATGTCGGGATCGATCTCGGTCGACAGCGCGCTGCGCAGTTCCTCGCCCCACTCCTCGACCGTCTGCGTCAGCGCCGCGTTCAGCAGCGCCTCCTTGGAGCCGTAGTGGTAGCCGATGGAAGCCAGGTTGGTGCCGGAAGCCGCCACGATGTCGCGCGCGGTGGTGCGTGCGTAGCCCTTCTCCCGCAGGCAGCGCTTGGCGCCCTCCAGCAGATCCTCGCGATGTCCCATGGCCTGATCGTAGCCTGATTCTGACGCTTGTCCTATACGAACGTATAAGACGCGCGTATAGTCGTTGCCACGGCGCAACACGGCGGCGGCGCCAGGGTCCTGACGCCGCCGTGCCGTGTGGTCCCCCGCCGCGCTCACCAGTCCCGTTTCGTGCGTGACCGGTTGCCCGGTCGTCTGGAGGTCCACAGTCGGATGGTGTCCGCATACCAGAAGGGTCTGCCGCTCTCCACGACATCTGGCGGCGGCAGTAGGCCGTGCTTGCGATACGAGCGCACGGTGTCGGTACGCACCCGGATATGCGCGGCGATGTCCGCGTACGACCACAGAGTTCGGTCCGGCATCTCTCGCACCTCCCACAGAGGCAGTGCCACACGGATAGTGGCTGCTGTGTAGTCACCCTGCGACCGGACAACGACACCACCGGTCGTCAGGCAGGCGCTGTGGGGCACCTGTGACGGAGAATCGGCGCAATAGTGACAATCGTGTCGAGAGCGAGAAGTGTCATCGGTCTCGGTGGGGGCCAGCGCTACCGGTGGCTCCCGATGGGCGGTTCGGATCCGGCCGACGCGAGCAGTGCCAGTACCCCGGTGACCGCGTGCTCGAACGGTTCCGTCGCGTCGGCAGCGCGGGCGAGTACGTAACCGCCTTGCAGGGCCGCGGCGATGGCGGCCGCGGTCGCCACCGGGTCCAGTCCCGGGCCGAGTTCACCGCGTGACTGTCCTTCGGTGATCACCTCGGCGAGTCGCCGTCGCAGCCAGTCGAACAACTCGTCCAGCGGCGCCCGCAGTTCGGGGCTGGCGATGATGTCCGGATCCATCGTCAGGCGTCCGACGGGGCAGCCGCGCAGCACCTCGCGCTCCCGGCGCAGATAGGCGGTGATCCGCTCCAAAGCGGTACCGGGCGCCGACAGCAGACTGTCCGCCGTCGTCCGCATCTGCTCGGCGGATCGCCGCACGGCGGCCAGCGCTAGCTCGGCCTTGCCGCTGAAGTGGTGGTACATGCTGCCCTGGCCCGCCCCGGCGCGCTGCAGGATCGCCTTCGGGCTGGTCCCCACATAGCCGCGCTCCCACAGCAACTCGCGGGTGCTTTCGATCAGACGGTCAGCGGTGTCCATACCCGGAGTTTACGTACTGGTAGTTACAAACCTCCAGGCGGTCAGGCCGCGTGAGGCTCCTGCAAGCTCGGCAGAGCTACGGGATCACCGGCTGGGGAGGGGGTCGACGGTTTCCACGACGCGTACCAGCGGGGCGAGTTCCGGCTCCCGGGCCGCCTCGTCGAGGGCCTCGCGCAGGGCGCTGTCGTTGGTCGGGCGGGCGGCGTCCAGCAGCGCCCGACCGGCGTCGGTGACCTCGGTGTAGATACCGCGTCGGTCGTCAGCGCACAGGTAGCGGGTCAGCAGGCCCTGGTCCTCCAGCTTGTTCACCACGCGGGTGGTGGCGCTCTGACTGAGCACCACGGCGTTCGCCAGTTGTTGCATCCGCATGTGGCAACCCTGCTGGCGGCTGAGTACCCGCAGCACGGAGTACTCGGTCACGCCGAGGCCGTGCGCGGACTGGAGGGCGCGTTCGATGCGGCCCGCGATACGGGAGTGCAGGGCGGCGAGCGCGCACCAGCCCTGAGCCAGAGCCTCCGTTGACTCCGGCTGGTCCGTCCGGGACATCGCGCCTCCTCGCAGCGTACGTCCCGCCCAGTGTAAGGCGGTGCCCCGCAAGGCCAGTAGCTCCTACGGCACCCCACGGGGCCCGCGAGGGGCCTTCGAGAGGTCTGCGGTGGGAAGGGGCGCCCTGGCGCGGGTTCTCCCGGACCCCACGGCCCCGGCCCGCCTGCTTCGGTTCCCGCCATGCCGGGGTGCCGTCCGGCCGCGTATGGCAAGGATCCGCACCGCTCGTGCTGCGGAAGCGGCGCGCAACGCTGTTGCCAAACCGGCGCACCCTGCACCCGCCCGGCGCCTGCCATCCCCACGGCACCCCACGCGCCCATGACGGCGTCCCCGTCTCGTCGCCAAGAAGCCGTCATGAGTTCTTACGGGGCCGTGACGTCAACCGGTTTCCCGCAGCCCCCCTCCGGACCCCAGGACACCCCCAACGACCAGGCACAACAGGGCCCTTCCGATCGGTCGCCCCAGGCACTATCCGGGTGGTTGGTCCAAAGGTAGGGGTACCCCCTAGATCACCCGTTCTGCTAGACATGGAGCCAGGCCGAGGAGTTCATGTCGAAGTGCCGGAAGGCAACGGCGCCCTCGCAGCAGCATGTCGCGCGGGCACTCCGCAGGAACGATCGCGTTCGGCCGCAGGTCGGGGAACCACAGGAAAGAGTTTCGGTGCAGTGGGTGAACTCCAGGACGCCAGCCGTTGGATACGCCGTTTCCACCCTGCCGAGGAAAGCGGAGTACGTCTCGTCTGCCTACCGCACGCCGGTGGGTCGGCGCCCTTCTACTTCCCGATGTCCCGTGCGCTCTCTCCCGCGGTAGACGTTCTCTCGTTGCAGTACCCAGGTCGTCAGGACCGCCGTACGGACCGCGCCATCGAGAACATCGGCGAATACGCCGACGCCATCGCCACCGAGTTGAAGCCGTGGTTGGACCGTCCAACGGCCTTCTTCGGCCACAGCATGGGTGCCGTTCTGGCCTTCGAGGTGACCCGGCGACTCGAGCGGGATCTGGACTTCGTTCCGCTGGCCATTTTCGCCTCCGGCCGACGCGCCCCCTCCCGGTACCGGGACGAGAGCGTGCACCTGCGTGACGACGACGGCATCGTCGATGAAATGCGGGTGTTGAGCGGTACGAACCCGGAGATCCTCGGCAACGAGGAGATCCTGCGGATGGTGCTGCCCGCGATCCGCAGCGACTACACGGCGATCGAGAAGTACCGGGCCGAGCCCGGAGCCGCGGTCCGGGCCCCGGTCACCGTGCTGACCGGCGACGACGACCCGCGGACCAGTCTGGAGGAGGCGCAGGCGTGGCGCGAGCACACCAGCGGTGCGTTCGACATTCACGTTTTTCCGGGCGGCCACTTCTTCTTGGCCAACCATCAGCAGCAGATCGTCAAGATCGTGTCCGAGGCGCTCAACAACCGTAGTGCCGCGGTCTCCTAGCCCAACCCCTCAGGAGCACGTCGAGGACCCGCCTGACCACGGGCCCTCAACCCATCCGAATCCATGGTGTGTCCACCACCCCACGGCGTGCCAGGAATCGCTGGAAAAACAAGATCTGACGACCTGTTCCCGGCCCCTTGCGGCCTGTGAACCCTTAATGGTTCCGATTTACGCGCATTGCCGTGACGTTAACTCGGGTGCGGTCCGGCGCAATGCGAATCGGGGGAAATCGTGTCACTAACCGCCAATTTGGTAGAGCGCGAGAGCCACATGGCCGCGCTGCATGAACTGCTGCACAGCGCGACGAAGGGCCGAGGCCGTGTGGCCCTGGTCAGCGGCGCGGTGGCGAGTGGGAAAACGGAACTGCTGGAAAGCTTTACCGAGCAGGCGATCGAGGAGTCCGCGCTGCTCCTTGACGCCACCGGCTCACGAGCCGAGCGCGCGCTGTCCTTCGGGATCCTGAGAAAGATTTTCGACCACCCCTCGATATCGCCGCAGGTGCGCACCGACGCGATTCGGCTGCTGGACGAGGCCTCTGTTGAGGCAGCGCCGCACGCCCGAATGCGGGCGATGCCCTTCGCTTCCTGGGCGCTGCTGCAGCTCGCCAGGGAGCAGACGGTCGTCATCGCCATCGACGATGTGCACTGCGCCGACGAGCACTCCCTGCAGTTCCTGCTCTACCTGGCCCGACGGGTGCGCCAGGCGCGGATCCTGATCGTGCTGACCGAGTCCACCAGGCTGCGCCAGGAGCAACTGGCCTTCCACGCCGAGCTGTTGCGCCAGCCGCACTGCACCAGGGTGCAGGTGGGCATGCTGTCGCCCAAGGGCACCGCGACCGTGCTGGCCGGCCACTTCACACCGGCTCTGGCGTCCCGGCTCGCCGGTGAGTGCCACGACATCACCGGTGGCAACCCGCTGCTGCTGCGCGCCCTGTTGGAGGACTGCCAGGGCACCGAGCGCGGCGAGCCGTTCCAGCGGGTCGCCCCTGCTGAAACGTTCTCGCAGGCGGTACGCGACTGCCTGCACCGCGGCGAGCCCGAGATGCTGACGGTGGCCCGCGGCGTGGCCGTACTGGGCGACGCCAGCTCAACAGCCCTGCTGAGCCGGGTACTTGAGATCCAGGCAGAGTCGGCGGAGCAGGGCATCCAGGACCTCAGCCGCTGCGCCGTACTGGACGACGGCACGTTCCGCGACGCCTCCGCCCGCGACGCCGTGCTGGCCGCCACCCCGGCGGACACCCTGTCGGCGCTGCACCTGCGCGCCGCCCACCTGCTGCACAAGGAGGGCGCCAGCGCCCCCGACGTGGCGCGGCACCTGCTCGCCGCGCAGCAGGACGTACGGCCGGAGATGGTGCCGGTGCTCCAGGAGGCGGCGGAGTACGCCCTGGTCGACGACGACACCGAGTTCGCGCTGCGCTGCCTCGAACTCGCCCACGGCGCCTGCCAGAACGGCGCCATCCGCGCTGAGATCAAGGCCAAGCTGGTCAGCGTGGTCTGGCGCAGTTGCCCGGCGGCGGCTGAGAAGCACCTTCCGCAGCTGACCGCGGAACTGGAGCCGGGGCGGCTGCCGCGCCGCTACCTGGCGATGTCGATGTCCTACCTGGCGTGGTCCGGACGGCTGGACGACGCGGTCGAGGCGGTCCGCGAACTGCAGTCCCGTACCGAGCGGTCGCGCACCGAGCAGGAGCCGGGCCACGACGAGGCGGCGCTGGAGGCCGCCCGCCGCTGGCTGGTCATGATCAGCCCGCCGCTGCAGTCGGCCTTCCCGGACTCCGGTATCAGCCGGGCGACGACACAGGGCGGGGCCTGCGGCACCGTGGGCGACGCCCACACTCAGGCGGCCTCCGCTATCTCCGCCTCGCTCGCCGACGGGCGCGGTGACGCCGCCGTGGCCGAGGCCCAGCGGGTGCTGCAGCGGTACCGGCTCAGTGACAGCACCCTGCAACCGCTGGTCTTCGCGCTGCTGGCACTGCTGTACGCGGACCGCGCCGACCTGGCGCTGGCCTGGTGCGAGCGGTTGCTGAGCGAGTGCTCGGCCCGCCGCGCGCCCGCCTGGCACGGGCTGCTGTCCGCGGTACGGGCGGAGATCGCGCTGCGCCAGGGCGACCTGCCGGGAGCCGCGCACCACGCGCGTTCGGCGATGGCGCGGATCTCCCTGCAGAGCTGGGGAGTGCTCATCGCCCTGCCGCTGAGCACCCTGGTCCAGGCCGAGACCGCGATGGGTCGGCACGACGAGGCCATGGCACTGCTCGAACAGCCGGTGCCCGCCGCCTTGTTCCGCACCCTGCCGGGGCTGCACTACCTGCGCGCCCGGGGCCGCAGCCACCTGGCGACCGGCCGCTACCACGCCGCCCTGGAGGACTTCCTGGCCTGCGGACGGCTGATGGAGGAGTGGGGGGTGGACGCCGCCGAGCTGGTGCCGTGGCGGATCGACGCCGCCGAGGCGTGGCTCGCCCTGGACGAGGCCGGGCAGGCCCGGGCGCTGGCCGAACGGCAGCCGTTGCGCGGCGGTTCGGGCACCAGCCGCACCCGTGGCGCGCAACTGCTGGTGCTGGCCCGCACCGCTGACCTCAAGCGCCGACTGCTCCTGCTCAAGGAGGCGGTGGAGATCCTGGAGAACGGCGACGACCGGCTGCAACTGGCGGCCGCGCTCGGCGAGTTGGGCAACGGGTATCGGGCGCTGGGCGAGTTCAACCGGGCCCGGCTGCTGGTGCGCAAGGCGTGGCACGTGGCCAAGGCGTGTGGTGCGGAGCCGTTGTGCCAGCAGTTGATGCCCGGTGACGCGGACGGCGAGGTCGCCGCCGCGGGCCAGGCGGACGTGTCACGGGAGGCCGAGGCGCTCACCGAGGCCGAGTCCCGGGTGGCGGTGCTGGCCGCACACGGCCACACCAACCGGGAGATCGCCACCAAGCTGTATGTGACGGTGAGCACCGTCGAGCAGCACCTGACGCGGATATACCGCAAGTTGAAGGTCAAGCGCCGCCGCGACCTGCCGTCGAAGCTCTCCGAGAGCAGCCTGGCGGGCATCGCCTGATGGCTTGGGGTGCGGGGCGAGCCCCCGCACCCCAAGCCGTGCCGAACCGTTCCGACGCGCTGTTGGGCACCCCCGCGGCGGTCAGGACAACAAGCCCCGCTCCAGCGCGGTGATGACCGCGGCCGTGCGGTCGGAGACGTCCAACTTGCGGTACGCGCGCAGCAGATGCGTCTTCACCGTCGCCTCGCCGATGAACAGCTTCCTGCCGATCTCCGCGTTGGTCAGCCCCTGGCTGACCAGCCGCAGCACCTCGATCTCACGGTCGGACAGCGGCGGGGTGTCCACCGCCCGCGCCCGGAACAGCTTGGTCGCCAGCGACGGCGTCAGCACCGTCTCACCGCGCGCCGCCGCCTGCACCGCGTTGATCAGTTCCATCCGGGAGCTGCCCTTGAGCAGGTACCCGGCCGCACCCGCCTCCACGGCCCGCAGGATGTCGGCGTCGCTCTCGTACGTGGTGACGATGACGACCTTGCTGCGCGGTGAGCCGCGCAGGATGTGCCCGGTGGCGGCCACCCCGTCCATCCCGCCCATGCGCAGGTCCAGCAGCACGATGTCGGGCGTCAGACGGGCCGCGAGGGTCACCGCCTCCTCACCGGAGCCGGCCTGCCCGACGACGGTGATGCCCTCGGCGGACTCCAGCATGGCGCACAGGCCCTCCCGTACCACCGGGTGGTCGTCGGCCAGCAGCACCCTGATCGCGTTGTGCTCCGTCACGTCCTCATCCCTCGCTGGTTGGCTCGGCGGGCACCGCGACCTCGATGGTGGTGCCCTGTCCGGGGCGGCTGCTGACGGTCGCCACCCCGTTGATCTCGCGCGCCCTGGCCTGCATGCCGCGCAGTCCGAACCCGCCGTCGTCGCGGGCCGCGGGCAGCTCCTGGAAGCCCTCTCCGTCGTCCCGCACCAGCAGGCGCACCCCGGCCTCCTCGAAGACCAGGACGACGTCGACGTTCCGCGCCCGCTTGGCGTGCTTGCGCACGTTCGCCAGCGCCTCCTGAACCGACCGCAGCAGGACCACGCTGACCGGCATCGGCAACGGCCGGTCCGTGCCCCGCACCGCGCAGCGCACTGCGATCCCGGTCTCCGCCTCCAGCCCCTCCGCCTGCCGCCGCACCGCCTGCACCAGCGAGCTCTCGCGCAGCGCCGGAGGGGTGCGGGCGGCGACGAAGTCACGCGCCTCTGCCAGGCTGTCCTTGGCCACCCGCCCAGCCAGCCCCAGGTGCTTGAGGGCCAGCTGGGGCGCGTAGGGCACCTCCGACTCGGCGGCCTGCACCAGGCTGATGATGCTGGTCAGGCCCTGTGCCAGGGTGTCGTGGATCTCCCGGGCCAACCGCTCGCGCTCGGCGGAGATCCCCGCCTCGTGGGAGAGCCGGGCCAGTTGCTCACGGCTGCGCCGCAGCTCGTCGATCAGCTCGCCGCGCTCCCTGCTCTGGCGCACCACCCGGGTGATCCACATCCCCAGCAGCACGGACAGCGCTATGCCGAGCAGCGAGATGGGCAGCACGGTGCCGGTGTCCCCGCCGGTCAGCCAGACGACCGTCACCGGCATCAGACTGGCCAGCAGGACCAGCGCGATCGCCGACGTGCTGGGCAGTGCCATCATCAGCATCGGCACGGCGGCGAACAGGGCGAAGGACGCCGAGATGTCGAACGCGGTGGCCGCCGCGAACAGCGCGAACAGGCCCACCCCGAACACGATGTTGCGCCGGGTGACGGTGCGGTGGACGGTGTTGTGCAGCATCAGACCGCGGCCCAGCGCCGCGTACCACGGCACCGCAAGCGTCAACGCGCCGATGGCGAGGGCGCGGCGCGTCTGGTCGCCGTGGGTGGTGAACAGCAGCACGGTGGTGACGGCGTAACTGATGGCGAAGTACCCGTCCCACAGGCCGAACCAGCGGTTGCTCGCCTCGGGGGCCTGGTCCTCGGATTGTTCCACCGCGTTCACCTGGGAGTTCACCGGCGTGTCAGTGCGCACAGCACAAGTCCTACCACCCTTGGGTGTCCGCTTGTCCACCGGTCGGTGGACAGCCGGTCCAACCGTTCAGTCGTCCCGCGGGAGCGGTGCGCGCCCATAGCGTGGAGTGCAGTGGCGCAGGGAGTGGCGCCAGACAGGGAAGGCCAGTACTCACATGAGCCCGTTTCTGACCGCGCTCATCGCCAGCGCGACGATCCTCATCATCATCCTGGCGACCGACCTCGGTCGCCGACGCGTCACCAACATGCGGATGGCGCGCTCGCTGCTCGCGGTCGCCATCGTCATCGCACTGTTCGTGCACTCGCTGCCGACCGGCGGCAACGACATCTCGCTGCAACTCGTCGGCATCGGCGTGGGTGCCATCTGCGGCCTGATCGCGGGTGTCCTGCTGCCCGCCGAACGGGACGCGGCCAGTGGCCAGATCTACACCAGGGGCGGCATCGGATACGCTCTGCTGTGGATCGTGCTGTCCAGCTCGCGCGTGGTGTTCGCCTACGGGACCGAGCACTGGTTCAGCCAGGGAATCGTCAAGTTCAGCATTGACTACAAGCTCAGCGGGCAGGACGTCTACGCGAACGCCTTCGTCTTCATGTCGCTGGCGATGGTGCTGGCCCGTACCGCGGTGCTGCTGACCCGGCGCCGCAAGCTGCTGGCCCAGGGCAACGCCGTCGCCCCGCAGTCCGAGGCCGTTCGCGTCCCCTAACCGCTCGGCGCCACACGTCGGTTACCGCACCCCGGGGGATGACCCCGGGGCCCCGCCGGACCGGGGGCGGACCAGTCCGACATCGCAAGGGAACCCAGTAGGAGCTCAAGTGGAAGCAGTGGAACGCAATGGATGATGTGAGGCTCCGTCCGCCTCGGAACCGCGTCGAGCGCCGCGCCGTCGCCTGGTGGACCACGCAGTCGTCGATCTTCGCGCTGCCGCTGCCGATCGTGTTCGCGGTGCTCTACCTGTTCATCCCGCCCGCCAGGACCTGGTTCGGTTGGTGTCTGGCGATCACGGGGGTCCCCGGGCTCGCCTACATGCTGGTGATGCCCGCCTGGCGCTACCGCGTCCACCGCTGGGAGACCACCAATGAGGCGGTGTACGCCAGTTCCGGGTGGCTGTGGCAGCGGTGGCGCGTGGTGCCGCTGTCCCGGATCCAGACGGTGGACACGCTGCGCGGCCCGCTCCAGCAGATGTTCCGGCTCTCCGGGATCACCGTGACCACCGCCTCGGCCTCAGGCGCCGTCAAGATCAAGGGACTTGACCACCGGGTCGCCGCCGACGTGGTGGAGCACCTCACCAAGTACACCCAGGCGACTCCGGGAGACGCGACATGAGCGCCGGAGCCCCGGTGCGCTCCCGCGCGGACGCCGCTGCCCCCGGGTGGGAGCGGCTCAACGCCCGGCTGATCCTGGTGCACGCCGCGCTGCTGGCCGCCCCGCTCGCCTCTTGGGCGGGCACCGCGCTGGCCACCGGCGGCAACCTCAACCTCCAGGCGCTGATCACCCTGGGCTCGCTGCTCATCACCTTCCTGGTGGTGACCAGCATCGGCATGATGCGGTACCTCACCACCCGGTACCGCATCACCGACGACCGGGTGGAACTGCGCTCCGGACTGCTGTTCCGCAGCCACCGGGCGATACGCCTGGACCGCATCCGCAGCGTCGACCTGACCGCCAACCCGGTCCACCGGGTGTTCGGCCTGACCTCGCTGCGCATCGGCACCGGCGAACAGACCCACTCCGCGGGCCGCAAGCTCACCCTGGACGGCGTCAGCAAGGCCCAGGCCGCCGAGCTGCGGCAGCGGCTGCTCAGCCGCAGGGACGCCGTGCTGGGCACGGCGGCGGCCGAGGACGACGGCCCGATAGCCGACCTGGACTGGTCCTGGATCCGCTACGCGCCACTGACCATCTGGGGCGTCGGCGGTGTGCTGGCCGCGGTCGGCACCGCGTACCGCACGCTGCACGAGATGAAGATCGACCCGCTGCAGCTCGGGTTCGTCAAGTCCATCGAGGCGCAGTACGGATCCGTACCCCTGTGGTTCGGCATCCTGGTCACGCTGCTGATCATCGTGGTGCTCGGCGCCGTCTTCTCCACCGCCACCTTCACCGAGGGCTGGTACGGCTACCGGCTTGAGCGCGAGGACGGCGGCACCTTCCGGGTACTGCGCGGACTGCTGGTCACCCGCTCGGTCACCATCGAGGAACGGCGGCTGCGCGGTGTGGAGTTGGGCGAGACGATGTTCCTGCGGTGGGCCGGTGGCGCTCGCCTCAATGCGGTCGCCAGCGGCCTGGGCGACCGGGACGAGAACCGCAAGCGCCGGATGCTCACCCCTCCGGTGCCGCGCGCCGAAGCGCTGCGCGTCGCCGCCGACGTACTGTCCGAGTCCGAGTCGCCGATCTCGCTGACCGACCTGCGGCCGCACCCGCGCATCGCGCTGCGCCGCCGCGTCAACCGCGCCCTGACGGTCACCGCGCTGATCGTCATCCCGCTGGTCGCGCTCGGCCTGTGGCTGTCCACCGCCCTGCTGTACGCGGCCGTGGCCACCGCCGTGGTACTGCTTCCGCTCACGCTGGCGCTGGCGTACGACGCGTACCGCACCCTCGGGCACGGTATGCGCGGGCGGTACATGGTGACCCGCTCGGGCACCTTCGCGCACCGCACGGTGGCGCTCCAGCGGGAGGGCATCATCGGCTGGAACGTCTCCCGCTCGTTCTTCCAACGCCGTTCGGGGCTGCTCACCCTGGGCGCCACCACATCGGCCGGTGAGCACTGCTACAAGGTGCGGGACGTGACCGTGACCGAGGGGCTGGCCTTCGCCGAGGAGGCGGTGCCGCACCTGCTCACCCCGTTCCTGGAGCGGGTGCCCACCCACCGGCGGGACCGCAGGCGCCGCTGAACCCCTCACAGACCAACTGTCCCAACCCCCGAGAAGTGGGGGGCGACTGACCGTCGCCCCCCACTTCTGAGTCCGTGCCGTTGTCCCGCCGCCGACCGTGGCTCAGCCGGTGGCGAGTTCGACCAACTGCTCCACCAGCGCCGCCGGAGACGGCATCGTCGCGATCTCCTCCCGCACCTCCACCGCCGCGGAGCGCAGCTTGTCGTCGGACACCAGCTGCCGCAGCAACTCCACATCGAGGTCAGCGGCGGTGGCACTGATCCCGGCGCCCCGGTCGTGCACCGCCTGGGCGTTGACGAACCGGTCCGCCCCGTCCGGCAGGATGATCTGCGGGATACCGGCGTTCAGCCCGGCCAGTGTGGTGCCCGCACCGCCGTGGTGCACGGCGCCGACACAGGTCTGCATCAGCACGGTGAGCGGCACCCAGCCGACGACCCGCACGTTGGACGGCAGTTCACCCAGCGCGCTGGTGTCCACCTCGCCGAGCGCCAGCACGAACTCCGCGTCCACCGAGGGCGCCGCGGCCAGCAGCCGCTGCACCGGCCCGAGCCCGGTGACATGCACCGCCGCCGTCCCCAACGTCACGGCGATACGCGGCCGTTCCGGCTCGTCCAGCACCCAGTCCGGCAGCACCGCACCGCTGTTGTACGGCACCGGGCGCATCGACCAGCCGAGCGGCTCGGGTTCGGCCATGCTTGGCGGCGCGATGTCGATGGTGCGCACCTGCTCCGGCACACCGTCCACACCGTGTCGGCGCATGGTCTCGGTGAGTTGGGCCACGGTCATCGCGCGGATGTCACCGCCACGCGCGAAGCCGAAGTTGTGCTGTACCGCGGGCACCCCGAGCTTCTGCGCCGCTATCAGACCGGACACGAAGATCTGCTCGTAGACGACCAGGTCCGGACGGAACGCTTCGGCGGTGCGCACGATGCCGTCCGCCAGATGGTCGTTGAGGTGCGCGAACAGCTGAATACCCGCCATCGGGTCCGGGCCCTCGGGCCTGCGTACCCGCTCCAGCAACTCCGGCACGGTGGACTGGAAGAAGCCTTCCAGTTCCAGACCCGGTGCGACATCGGCCACATGGAGCCCGGCGTTCTGCACTTCGAGCCCGTAGCTTCCGGTGGCCACCAGCACCTCATGACCGGCGGCCCGCAGCGCCCACTGCAGTGGAACCGTGGGGAAAACATGGCCGATGGCCGGATAGGAGACGAACAACACGCGCATCGCTACGCGCTCCTTTCGGACTGCGCGAAATGCAGTCGGTATTCTTGACTTTTCCTGCTTGCCCAGCGCATTCTCATCGGGTTGCCCAAAGCCCGTCAAGGCGCCTGTCCAGGCCCAACGGATAGGGGTGAATAGGGGGTTTGGAGGGGTTACTTAAGGGCTGTGCTCCGTGACAGGCTGCGAAATGGTCGTTGGATTCTGTCTGTCACGGTAATGGAGCGCGTTGATGAGTGGATCCGAGGATTTCACGCCCGAAAGCAGCGACGTGAAGGGCTTGGGTCCTGGCGTAGCGGGTCCCGACGCGGCGGCGGACGCCGGAGTCGACGCGCCGAACTGGCGGCAGCGGCTCGCCGAACTGCCCGCGGCCGACCAGGAACAGGCGCTGCTCGACTGGCTGGACACCCTGGTCCGCGCCGCACTGCGCGACTCGGCGCCGGACCACCTCGACCCCCAACGCCCGTTCCTGGAGCTGGGATTCGACTCGCTCGCCGCGGTCGACCTGCACAGCCGCCTCACCGCGGGCACCGGGCTGCGGCTGCCGGTGACCCTCGCCTTCGACTACCCCACCCCGGTCGCGCTCGCCCGCCAACTGCGCGCCGAGATCCTCGGCCTGACCGCGGACGAGGCGCTCACGCCCGCGGTGCCCGCCGCCTTCGCCGACGACGAGCCCATCGCCATCGTCGGCATGGGCTGCCGCTACCCCGGCGACGTACGGTCCCCCGAAGAGCTGTGGCACATCGCGCTGCACGGGGTCGACGCCATCACCGAATTCCCGTCCGGCCGCGGCTGGGACCTCGCCGGACTCTACGACCCGGACCCGGACCGGCCGGGCACCAGTTATGCCCGCGAGGGCGGATTCCTGCATGACGCCGACCAGTTCGACCCGGCGTTCTTCGGAATTTCGCCGCGCGAGGCACTCGCCATGGATCCGCAGCAGCGGCTGCTGCTGGAAACCTCCTGGGAGGCATTCGAACGCGCCGGAATCGACCCGGGTCGTTTCCGCGGCGGCCAGGTCGGCGTTTTCGTGGGCCAGGAGACCCAGGACTACGGCCCCCGCCTGCACGAGGCCGAGGAGGGCTTCGAGGGCTATCTGGTCACCGGTAACGCGGCCAGCGTCGCCTCCGGCCGCATCGCCTACACCTTCGGCTTCGAAGGCCCCACCGTCACCGTCGACACCGCCTGCTCCTCCTCGCTGGCCGCACTGCACCTCGCCGTGCAGGCGCTGCGCAGCGGGGAGTGCGCCATGGCGCTCGCCGGTGGTGTGGCGGTCATGGCCAACCCCGGCTCGTTCATCGCCTTCAGCCGCCAGCGCGGCCTGGCTCCCGACGGCCGCTGCAAGCCGTTCGCCGCCGCCGCGGACGGCACCGCCTGGGGTGAGGGCGCCGGCATGCTGCTGGTCGAGCGGCTGTCCGACGCACGGCGCAACGGCCACCCGGTGCTGGCGATCGTCCGCGGCACCGCCATCAACCAGGACGGCGCCAGCAACGGCCTGACCGCCCCCAGCGGCCCCTCCCAACAGCGCGTCATCCGCCAGGCGTTGGCCAACGCCGGTCTGGCAGCGGCCGATGTCGACGCGGTCGAGGCACACGGCACCGGCACCCGCCTCGGCGACCCCATCGAGGCGCAGGCGCTGATCGCCACCTACGGCCAGCACCGCCCCGACGACCAGCCCCTGTGGCTGGGCTCACTGAAGTCCAACATCGGCCACACCCAGGCCGCCGCCGGTGTCGCCGGGGTCATCAAGATGGTGATGGCGATGCGGGACGGCGTACTGCCCCGCACGCTGCACATCGACGAACCCACCCCGCACGTCGACTGGACCGCGGGCGCCGTCGAACTGCTCACCGAGGCCCGCGACTGGCCCGACACCGGCCGGGCGCGCAGGGCAGCCGTGTCCTCGTTCGGCATGAGCGGCACCAACGCCCACGCCATCATCGAGCAGGCCCCCGCCGACGACACCGACCAGGCCCCGGAACAGCCCGCCCCGGCGGCACCGCCCGCCGTACTGCCGTGGGTGCTGTCGGCGAAGAACCCGTCCGCGCTGCGCGCCCAGGCCGAGCGGCTGCACGCCCGACTCGCCGCGGAGCCCGAGCACAGCACCGTCGACGTCGGCTTCTCGCTGGCCACCACCCGGGCGACCTTCGAGCAGCGGGCGGTGCTCGTGGCGGGCGACCGCCCCGCCTTCCTCGACGCGCTGCGCGCCCTCGCCGACGGCGCGCCGACGCCATCCGTGGTGACCGGCGCCCCCGTCGCGGGCCGCACCGCGTTCCTCTTCACCGGCCAGGGCAGCCAACGCCTCGGCATGGGACGGGAGCTGTACGACAGCTACCCGGTCTTCGCCGATGCGCTGGACGACGCCTGCTGGTACCTGGACGAGCACCTCGAACTCCCGCTTCTCGACGTCCTGTTCGGCGACGAGGCCGCCCTGCTGGACCAGACCGCCTACACCCAGCCCGCGCTGTTCGCCGTCGAGGTGGCGCTGTTCCGGCTGCTGGAGTCCTGGGGGGTTCGGCCGGACGTACTGACCGGCCACTCGATCGGCGAGCTGGCCGCCGCCCATGTGGCGGGCGTGCTGTCACTGGAGGACGCCTGCGCACTGGTCGCCGCCCGCGGCCGACTGATGCAGGAACTGCCCGGCGGCGGCGCGATGGTGGCCGTCGAGGCCGCCGAGGACGAGGTCGCCCACCTGCTGAGCGACCGGGTCGCCATCGCCGCGGTCAACGGCCCCACGTCCATCGTGATCGCGGGCGACGAGGACGCGGCGCTGGAGGTCGCCGCGCGCTTGGAGGCACAAGGCCGCCGGACCAAGCGCCTCACGGTCAGCCACGCCTTCCACTCGCCGCACATGGACGGCATGCTCGCCGAGTTCCGCCGCGTGGCACAGGTGGTGGACTACCAGCCGCCGCGCATCCCCATCGTCTCCACCCTCACCGGCACCACCGCCACCGCAGAACAGCTGTGCTCCCCGGAGTACTGGGTGCGGCACGCCCGCGAAGCCGTCCGTTTCCTCGACGGCGTACGGACGTTGGAGGGCCAGGGCGTCACCACCTTCATCGAACTCGGCCCCGACGGCGTTCTGTCCGCGATGGCCCAGGAGTGCGTCACCACCAGCGGCGCCGCGTTCCTGCCCGTACTGCGCCGGGACCGCTTCGAGCCGGAGACCCTCACCAGCGCCGTCGCCCACGCACACGTCCGGGGCAAGGCGGTGGCATGGGCCGAGGCCTTCGCCGGTACCGGCGCGCAGCGGATCGAACTGCCCACGTACGCCTTCCAGCGCGAACGGTTCTGGCTGGACAGCACCACAACACGCGCCGTCGCGACCGACGTTGACTCCGCGGGTGCCCGCTTCTGGGAAGCGGTGGAACGCCAGGACCTCGACTCGCTCTCCGCCGAACTGGCGATCAGCGCCGACCAGCCGTTGACCGAGGTACTGCCCGCGCTGTCGGCCTGGCGCCAGCAGCAGCGCGACCGCTCGGTGATCGACGGCTGGCGCTACAAGGCCACCTGGAAGCCGCTCGCCGAAGCCACCGCCCGCACGCCGCACGGCACCTGGCTCGTGGTGGTCCCCACCACCGGCCACACCGACGTGGCCGACACCGTGCTGGCCGCCCTGGCCGCCCAGCGCGACACCACCGTCCACCGCCTCGACGTCGACCCCACCGGTGCGACCCGGCCGCAACTGGCCGAGCGACTCGCCGAACACCGCACCGCCGACGGCGTACTGTCCCTGCTCGCCCTCGACGAGACCAACGGCCTGACCGCATCCGCCACCCTGCTCCAGGCACTCGGCGACGCGAGCTTCGACGCACCCCTGTGGTGCGCGACCCGCGGCGCCGTGTCCGTGGTCCGCTCCGACCGCGTGCACGCCGTGCCGCAGGCCGCCGTATGGGGCCTGGGCCGGGCGGCCGCCATGGAACTGCCCGAACGCTGGGGCGGTCTGGTCGACCTTCCCGAGACCCTGGACGAACGCGCCGCCGCCCGCCTGGCCACCGTACTGGCGGGCCTCGACGGCGAGGACCAGGTCGCGATACGCGCCTCCGGCGTCTTCGGCCGCCGCCTCACCCGCGCCGAAGGCGGCGCCACCCAGCCCTGGAGCCCGCACGGCACGGTGCTGGTCACCGGCGGCACGGGCGCGCTGGGTGCCGAGGTCGCCCGCTGGCTGGTGGGCAGCGGTGCCGAGCACGTTCTGCTGACCAGCCGCCGGGGTATGGACGCGCCCGGTGCGGCGGCCCTCCAGGCCGAACTGGCCGCCAGCGGCGCCAAGGTGACCATCGCGGCCTGTGACGCGGCCGACCGCGACGCCCTCGCGCAACTCCTCGCCACCATCCCGGCCGAGCACCCGCTGACCGCCGTCATCCACGCCGCGGGCGTGCTGGACGACGGCGTACTCGACGCGCTCACCCCGGAACGCTTCGAGACCGTGCTGCGCGCGAAGGCGGTCTCCGCGCTCAACCTGCACGAACTCACCCGCGAACACGACCTGTCGGCGTTCGTGCTGTTCTCCTCCGTCACCGGCACCCTCGGCGCCGCGGGCCAGGCCAACTACGCGGCGGCCAACGCCTACTTGGACGCCCTCGCCGAACAACGCCACGCCGACGCACTGGCCGCCACCTCCATCGCCTGGGGCCCCTGGGCCGACAGCGGCATGGCGGCCGACGACTCGCTGGAACGCCGCATGCGGCGCGAAGGCATGCCACCCATGGCACAGGGCCTGGCCATCCGCGCCCTGCGACAGGCCATCGAACACGGCGACGTGACCGTCACCGTCGCCGACATCGACTGGGACCGCTACGCACGCCAGACGGCCGCCGTGCGACCCAACCCGCTCATCGCGGACCTGCCCGAAGTACAAGGCGCCCTCGCCACCACCGGCCGCGTCATCACCGACGCCAACGCCGCCACCACCCTCACCGAACGACTCACCGGCCTCACCACGGCGGAACAGGACCGCGAACTCCTCGACCTGGTCCGCACCCAGGTCGCGACGGTCCTCGGCCACAGCAGCCGCGACTCGGTGGAAGCGGACCGGGCCTTCCGGGAACTCGGCTTCGACTCGCTCACCGCCATCGAACTGCGCAACCGGTTGGGCGCCGCGACCGAACTGCGCCTTCCGGCGACGCTGATCTACGACTACCCGACGGCCTCCGCCCTCGCCGCCTACCTGCGCGGCGAACTGCTGGGCGAGGACACCGCCGCGAGCGGCGCGCTCCCCGGGGCCACGGGGGTGACCGCCGCCGACGACCCCATCGCGATCGTGGCGATGAGCTGCCGTTTTCCCGGCGGCGTTCGGTCACCCGAGGAACTGTGGCGACTGCTCGTCTCCGGCGAGGACGCCATCACCGAGTTCCCCACCGACCGCGGCTGGAACCTCGACCGCCTCTACAACCCCGACCCGGACCAGCAGGGCACCTCATACGTCCGGCAGGGCGGCTTCCTCTACGACGCCGACCAGTTCGACGCCGAGTTCTTCGGCATCAGCCCGCGTGAGGCACTGGCGATGGACCCGCAGCAGCGGATCCTGCTGGAAACCGCGTGGGAGGCCTTCGAACGCGCGGGCATCGACCCGGCCGCGCTGCGCGGCAGCCGCACCGGTGTCTTCGCGGGCACCAACGGCCAGGACTACGCCTCACTGATCACCTCCCCGCCGAAGGGCCTTGAGGGCCACCTGGGTACCGGCAACGCGGCCAGCGTGGTCTCCGGCCGCGTCTCGTACGTCTTCGGTCTCGAAGGCCCGGCGGTGACCGTCGACACGGCGTGCTCGTCCTCGCTGGTCGCGCTGCACCTGGCCGTACAGGCGCTGCGCAACAACGAGTGCGAACTGGCGCTGGCTGGTGGCATCACCGTCATGTCCACCCCCGAAGCCTTCGTTGACTTCAGCCGCCAGCGGGGCCTCGCGGTGGACGGCCGCATCAAGGCGTTCGCGGCGGGTGCGGATGGTACGGGGTGGGGTGAGGGTGTTGGCATGCTGCTGGTGGAGCGGCTGTCGGATGCCCGGCGCAATGGTCATCCGGTGTTGGCTGTGGTGCGTGGTAGTGCGATCAACCAGGATGGTGCGAGTAACGGGCTGACGGCGCCGAACGGTCCGTCGCAGCAGCGGGTGATCCGGCAGGCGCTGGCGTCCGCTGGTCTTTCGGCGGCGGATGTGGACGCGGTGGAGGCGCACGGTACCGGCACCACGCTCGGCGACCCGATCGAGGCGCAGGCGCTGATCGCCACCTATGGTCAGGACCGGGCTGAGGGACAGCCGCTGTGGTTGGGCTCCGTGAAGTCCAACATCGGGCACACGCAGGCGGCGGCTGGTGTCGCCGGTGTGATCAAGATGGTGCTGGCGATGCGGCACGGTGTGTTGCCGCAGACCCTGCACGTGGACGAGCCGACGCCGCACGTCGACTGGGCGGCGGGTGCGGTCTCGCTGCTCACGGAGTCGGTGCGGTGGCCGGAGACCGGACAGCCGCGCCGCGCGGCCGTCTCGGCGTTCGGCCTGAGCGGCACCAACGCCCACACGATCATTGAGCAGGCCCCGGACACCGACGCTCCCGCCGGGCAATCGGCCGCGCTGCCGGTTGTACCGGTGGTGCTGTCCGGCAAGAACGAGGGCGCACTCCGCGCACAGGTGCAGCGACTGCTGACGTGGGCGAGCCAGGAACCGCCCGCCGAACTGGCCGATATCGCATACTCCTTGGCGACCACACGTTCGGCC
>JBAGJY010000013.1:0-214411 GCA_037034305.1 Streptomyces sp. PLK1-5 | reverse complement strand
GCGTGGCACGGGCACTGCGGCCAGGCCGCGACTGCGGCGGCTGGGCACTCGGGGAACGGGTGGGGCACGGCGCGCACGCACTGATGGGTGTGGCCATGACCGCCATGGCATGGCCCTGGGGGATGCGGTTGCCGACGGCCCCGCAGGTGGTTGTCTTCTCCGCGGCCACCGTGTGGTTCGCCGCGTCGGCACTGCCGCACGGCCGGTGGGCGTGGAAACCCGGCGGGCACGGGCAGCCGAGGCTCCACGGTGTCCTGCACGCCGTGATGACGGGTGCGATGGCCTGGATGCTCACTGTCATGCCGGGCGCGATGCGGCATTCTCCAGGCTCCGGGGGATCGTCCGAAGCGATGGCGGACATGCCGGGAATGGACATGTCCGGCTCCGGCGGCGGTGCGATGCCCGTGTCCCTGCACGGCGCCGCACACTCGGTCGCCGTCGCCCTGCTTGTCGTCTTCGTCGTGATGGCGTTGTGGTGGCTCTCCCGGGCCTTCGACGCCGCCCGCGCGGCCGGGTCCGTCCCCGCCGCGTCGGGCGCCCTGCCGGACGATTCCCAGGCGCAGCGCCGGGCGTTGGACGCGGGTTGCCACGGTGCCATGGCGCTGGGGATGGCCGTGATGCTCCTCGTCATGGCGTGACGCTCCGCGCCGCGCACCGCCACCCTGCGTGGTCCGGGGGATCAACGGCCCGGCTTCGTACCTGAGTTGGGGCTGGCGGTAGCGGTCGATCCCACCTCGGCCTGGCGAATGAGGCCTTGCTGGACTCAGGCAGGAGCCGCCTCGTGCAGCTCTTGCCTGACGTGCCATCAGCTCGAAGTCAAGAGTTCGCCAAGAAGTTGCGTGAACGCGCAAATAGGGGTCTATGCTTCTGGAGGTTCGAAGAAGGCACCTCGTTCGGTGAGGCGTCTGTACGGACACAGGCCACTGACCCCACGACGTCGAGAGACGCCCAGGGTCAGGACAGGTTTCCCCGGCATAAGGGGTGACCCCAAGTGGCTTCCCCGGCAAGGGGATTACGCCGTGCAGTGCCAAAGCTCTGACGAGTTGGGGTGAGCCGGTCATCTGGCTGGTCCGCTCCCTGCCGCGTCGTTCAGCGCCAGCGCGCGCCCGGCCGGAAGGAGGCGAGAGACATGGACTGCGGTTGTGGTAGTCCGGGCCACAGTAGGCCCAGCGAAACGGTCCACCTCGCCCGCCCCGGCGCGCGGCGACGGCACTGACCGAACACCATCACTCGGCTCACGTCGCAACGGCCTGCGCTGTCGCGGGCGAGGCTGCCCGTGCGGGTGCGCGGCGCCTCGACGCCGCACACCTGACTGTGAGTCCATCGCCCCCGTTCGTCACCCACTAGTGAGGTGTGTTTCGTCGTGCTCACCGCACTCGATCATGTCCAGCTGGCCGCTCCAGCCGGGTCCGAAGACGTGCTGCGCGGTTTCTACCTCGCCGCCCTGCAGATGACGGAGATTCCCAGGCCGCCGGGGCTGGCGCGGCGGGGTGGTTGCTGGTTCGCCGCCGAAGGCGGCCAGGTGGAGATCCACGTCGGTATCGAGAGCGGATTCCGTCCGCCCCGCAAGGCCCACCCCGCGGTGCGCGTGACCGGGCTCGACGCACTCGCCGCCCGGCTGGAAGAGCACGGTGCCCCCGTCGTCTGGACCGTGACCCTGTCAGGCCACCGTCGCTTCTACACCCAGGACCCGGTCGGCAATCGCCTGGAGTTCCTGGAGACGCTGCCCTGACGGGCCCGACCACCGTGCCAACCGGCCCTTTCGACACCGGGGGCGAGGCCGCCGGAACAACGCGCCGTCCCCCGGAACGAGGCGTGGCCGGTTCAACTCGTACGCCAGCAATCACACGCGCCCACCCGCCCCCGGAGGTGACCCATGACCGCACTCACCCACCGCCGCTTCCAGCCCATCGCCCAGCCCGCCCGACTCCGCGCCGCACTGCTCGCCTTCCTGACCCGCGTCGCCCGACGCCAGGGCGGTACCCCGCGGGCAGGCAACGGCCTCGGGGGCATGACTGCCGCACGCTCCCTGGCGCGGGCCGAAGTCCTGCCGTCAGCACGGCCGCACGCCCGCTGGCGCACCGTCACCGGCGACGACGGCCGCCGCCGTCTTGAGGCCCACTGGCACAGCGGGGCCTGACCGCCTGGCCGTGCCTGCCCGAGGCGGTTCCTGAACGGCGGGTCAATTGTTCTCCAGGTACTTGCGTGAACGCGCAAGTATGAGGCTACACTCGTCGAGGTTTGAAAGAGGACACCTCGTTCGGTGAGGCGTCTGCGCGGATACAGGCCACTGACCCGACGACGTCGAGAGACGCCCAGGATCAGGACAGGTCTCCTCGGCTTAAGGGGTGACCCCAAGTGGCTTCCCGCCCGGCCCGGGTGGGGATACGCCGTGCAGTGCCGAAGCTCTTACGTGGGGGGTGTCCGTATCAAGGCGGCGTCACACGCGCTGCCCTTGTACGGAGCGCACTGGCGTGCGCGGAATCGGGGGAGGTGGTCAGATGATTCCTGGCAGTAGTAGGCGCCCCCACAGTCTTTCCACCCCTTCCGGCGTACGCGTCTGAGCCCCTGAGTGCCATGCACCCGCGTGCTGCGCTGGTGCGTGCCTTGAAGCTCTGCTTCTGTTGGTCGGCGAAGTAGGCATCACCTGCTTCGCGTTGCCCGCAGACTCCCGCCGCGCCTCGACGAACCACGTTCACCGGCCTTCACGGCCGTCCTCGGCATGCCCGCTTCCTGCGGTGCCGTTCGCATGCCCCGATGCACTTCAGGGAGGAAGTGACATGGCATTTGACACCACCCGCCCCACCAGGGGGCAAGGCCCTGGTACTGAGGAGAGCCCTGCCGCGGGCGGTACGGCGGTGCTGGATTCGGCCCATGTCGGGGACATCGTCGGCGCGTTGGGCACGGTCCGTCAGAACGACGATGGTCAGCGGCGCACCTGGTGGCAGCGGGCGCGCACCCTGCTGGTCATCATGGGACCGGGCCTGATCGTCATGGTCGGCGACAACGACGCCGGTGGCGTGTCCACCTATGCGCAGGCCGGTCAGAACTACGGCATGAAACTGCTGTGGACCTTGGTGTTGCTGATCCCGGTGCTCTACGTCAACCAGGAGATGGTGGTCCGACTCGGCGCGGTTTCCGGAGTCGGGCACGCTCGGCTGATCTTCGAGCGGTTCGGTAAGTTCTGGGGTGCCTTCAGCGTCGGCGATCTGTTCCTGGTCAACGCGCTGACCATCGTGACCGAGTTCATCGGCGTCTCACAGGCGCTGAACTACTTCGGGATCCCCAACTACGTGTCCGTCCCGCTGGCCGCGGTGCTCCTGTTCGCCGTCGTCGCCGGGGGATCGTTCCGGCGCTGGGAGCGGTTCCTGTTCGCGTTGATCGCGGTGAACGTGATCATGTTCCCGATGGCGCTGATGGCACACCCCGGGGTCGGGACGAGTGCGCAGGGCCTGATCCCGCAGTTCCCGGGCGGGCTCAACTCGACGCTCCTGCTGGTCATCGTGGCCATCGTCGGCACCACCGTCGCCCCCTGGCAGCTGTTCTTCCAGCAGTCCAACGTGGTCGACAAGCGAATCACCCCGCGCTGGATCCGCTACGAGCGCGCTGACCTGTGGATCGGCATCGCGGTCGTCATGGCCGGGGCCGTGGCGATCATGGCGACCTGTGCCTTCGTCTTCCACGGGACCGACCAGTTCGGGCAGTTCTCCGACGCGGCGGGAGCGGCCGACGGCCTGAAGAAGTACGGCAGCCGGGCGATCGGGGCGCTGTTCGCGATCCTCCTGCTGGACGCCGCTCTCGTGGGCGCGAACGCCGTGGCTCTCGCCACCACCTACACCCTCGGCGACACGGTCAAGAAGCGCCACTCGCTGCACTGGAAGATCTCCGAGGCCCCGGTGTTCTACGTCGGCTACGCCGCCTTGATCGGTCTCTCCGCCACCATCACCCTCGTCTCCAACGACCACGTGCAGGGGCTCATCACCCAGGGCGTCCAGGCGTTGGCAGGCGTGTTGCTCCCGTCAGCGACCGTCTTCCTCGTCCTGCTGTGCAACGACCGCCCGGTACTGGGTCCGTGGGTGAACAGCGTCAGGCAGAACATCGTCGCCGGGACCATCGTCTGGGCTCTCGTGCTGCTCTCGCTCGCATTGACCGCGGCCACGTTCTTCCCCAACCTGAGCACGGCTCAGTTGGAGATCGGCTTCGGCGTGGGCGTGGCGGTCGGCGTCGTCGGCGGAACGTTCGTCGCCCTGCGCTCCCGTTCCACGGCCCGGGCCGCTGAGGCGCGAGAAGTCACCCCGGCGGATGCCTCGGACGCAACCGGGCCCGCCGCGGTGGCGGCGGCCGAACGCAAGGTGAAGCTCGACGCCGACCGCATGGTCTGGCGCACACCCAACCTGGCCACGCTGGAGCGGCCGAAGTTCTCCCCGCTGCGCAAGGCGGGCCTGATCACCCTGCGCGGCTACCTGCTCCTGGCCGTCATCCTGGTCATCGTCAAGATCGCCCAAATGGCGGCGGGCAGCTGAGGAGTTGAGATGCGGTGGCCGGAACCAACCGGCCACCGCACCAGCGTGGGGACCCGCGACGAGATCCTTGGCAGAGTCGAACTCATCGGCGGGCGGCCGCAGTTGGCGACGGCGGCGCGACGGTGAGGGCCGTCGCGCCGCCGGTGGCGCAGAGCCCACGGCCACAGGCGTGGGCGCTGCCGCCGCCCGGCACCACATCACGTAGGGAGGCGACCCATGGCCGATCACATCCCGCTCATCCTGGTCGGATACAACGGCACCGCGCCCGGCGACCGCGCACTCGCCTACGCCGTCGGCCAAGCCGCCCGCATGGGTGCCGAACTCCTCCTCATGGTCGCGGGCGAGGACCCAGGCCTGTGGCCCACCCACGCGGCCCGCCGCACACGCCGGATACGCGCCCTGTTAACCCGCGCCGAAGAACAACTCGCCGGAAGGGAGACCCGATGGCGGTTGGGGATCAGCGATGCGGAACCCACCCAGGCGCTGTCCGACTCGGCCCACCGCTACCAGGCCGACCTCATCGTCGTCGGATCGTCGAAGAAGGGCTGGCACCGCCTGTTCTCCGACCGCGTCGGCTGCTCCCTGGCCCGCACCACCCGCACGCCCGTCCTCATCATCCCCTGAGCCCGTGACGAAACCTCGACAGAAGGTCACCGCGAGATGTGACCGCTTTCATCGCCCTCGTGGCGGATCCGCCGCTTGACGGAATGCGGGGGGTGCGGGGACCGTTGAGGTAGTCAGCACCTCGTTAGGCGAGGCTTCTGCGTGGACACAGGCCACTGACCTCGAACGTCGAGAGACGCCCCAGGTCAGGACAGCTCACCTCGGCACAAGGGGTGAGCCCAGGTGGCTCCCCGGCCCTGCGGCCGGGAGTACGCCGCGCAGTGCCGAAGCTCACACGAGAGAGGTGCCCTCCCGCGCGGGGGCTCCTCGGCCCTGTTCGATGACACCGCGTGTGTCTGGCCGCGAGGAGGTGAGGGACATGAGTCCTTGGTCCAGTCCAGAGCCCACTCCTGGGCATGCTCATCCGTCCCCGCTTGACCGCGGCCCGCGTGTCCGCTGAACCGCAACCGTTTCACCCGCGTACTCGGCTCCGGCCGGGGAGGGGCAACGGTGCGCGCTGGCAGTGACACGTGGTGTAGCCGCACTCAGGCCCTCCTTCGAAGGAGACAGCCATGCGCATCGAACTGACCTGGCCGCGCCCCGACGCCAACCGCACGCTGACCGTACCCGTACCCAGCCTTCCCGCCGCCGGTCTGCTCCGCCCCGCGGTCCTGCGGCGAGTGCTGACCTACGCGGAGCCCGTGGTGGGCAGCGCCGCGAGTGCCGTAGGCGCTGGAGCGCTCACGCAGCTGGCCCTGCCGTTCGTCATCGGCCGAGTACAGCAGGCACTGTGCGAAACCTCGGACCGGACGGCCTGAGGGGTCGCGACGACACGCGGGCGGATGCACACAGGCTCGGTGAAGAAACGGCGATGCGGTCGCTAGCACGTGTGCGGCAGCGCTACAGTTAGTACGGTTTTTGAAAGGCACCTCGTTCGGTGAGGCGTCTTCACGGACACAGGCCACTGATCCCACCCGTCGAGAGACGCTCCGGATCAGGACAGGTCTCCCCGGACTAAGGGGTGACCCCAAGTGGCTTCCCGCTCCTGGTGGGACACGCCGTGGAGTGCCAAAGCTCTGACGAGTTGGGGTGAACCAGCCGCATTGGGCTGGTCCGCTCCTTGCCGAGTCGATGTTGGCGCACATCAGGCGCCCCGGCCGGAAGGAGGCGAGAGAGATGGACTGCAGTAGTCCGGGCCACAGTCGGCCCTTCATCCCCGTGTTCTCGCATTCTTCCGGCACGCGGTAACCACCTTCCCTGCGCGGCCTCGACCGCGACATGCCCTGGCGTGTGCGCCTACCGGCGGCACACCGTGCGCGCTCCGCGCGCAGGGCGGATGACTGCCGCGTGCCCCTGACCTCCCCGACGAGGGGGGATTGGGAGGTACGTCATGACCAACACCACCGTTGAGGCCGCCGTCGCCACGCCGCGTGCCGCGGTGCTGGATGACGCGCACGTGGGTGACATCCGCGGTGCGCTGGGCACTATTCGTCTGGACGACACGGCGCCGCGTAGTGGCTTGTCGGCCAGGTTGAGGACGTTGCTGGCGATCGTGGGTCCCGGTCTGATCGTGATGGTCGGTGACAACGATGCTGGTGCGTTTGCCACTTATGGGCAGGCGGGGCAGAACTACGGCACGAAGTTGCTGTGGACGTTGCTGCTGTTGGTTCCGGTGTTGTATGTCAACCAGGAGATGGTGCTGCGGCTTGGTGCGGTGACCGGGGTGGGGCATGCGCGGTTGATCCTGGAGCGGTTCGGTAGGTTCTGGGGTGCGTTCTCGGTCATCGATCTGTTCTTGTTGAACGCGTTGACGCTGGTGACGGAGTTCATCGGGATCACGCTGGCGGCGGGTTATCTGGGGCTGCCGAAGGCGGCGTCGGTGGTGTTGGCGGCGGCGATCATCATCGCGTCGGCGTTCACCGGGTCGTTCCAGCGGTTCGAGCGGATCGCGATCTTCTTGTGTGCCGCGTCGTTGTTGCTGGTGCCGATCTACTTCATGGTGCATCCGGCGGCCTCGCAGATGGCTCATGACTTCGTGGTGCCGGGTATGCCTGGTGGTTCGGGTGAGTTGGCGACGGTGATGTTGTTGATCATCGGCATCGTGGGGACGACGGTTGCTCCTTGGCAGTTGTTCTTCCAGCAGTCGTATGTGATCGACAAGCGGATCACGCCGCGGTTCATGAGGTATGAGAAGGCTGATCTGTGGATCGGTATCGCGGTGGTGGTGGTCGGGGCCGCGGCGATGATGGGTTTCACGGCGGCGGCGTTCGCCGGGACCAAGGGGTTTGGCGGGTTTTCCGACGCGGGTGGGATCGCGACCGGGCTGGAGGCTCATGCGGGCAGGCTGGTCGGGGTGTTGTTCGCCATCGCGTTGTTGGATGCCTCGATCATCGGGGCGTTCGCGGTCTCGTTGTCGACGGCGTACGCCATCGGTGATGTTTTCGGGATGCGGCACTCCTTGCACCGTGGGGTCAAGGGTGCGAAGGGGTTCTATGCGGTGTATGCGGGGTTGGTCGGCGCGGCGGCGGCGATCGTGTTGATTCCGGGTTCGCCGTTGGGTCTGCTGACGGAGGGTGTGCAGACTCTGGCGGGGGTGTTGTTGCCGTCGGCGTCGGTGTTCTTGTTGTTGTTGTGTAATGACAAGGCGGTGCTGGGTCCCTGGGTCAACGGTCCAAAGACGAACGCGTTCACCTCGGCCGTGGTCGGTGTGCTGGTCACGTTGTCGATCATCCTGACCGCCTCGGTGCTGTTCCCCGACATCACCGCGGGCGTGATCCTCGACATCCTCGCTGGCTGTGGCGTGGCGGGAGTCCTCGCCGTCGGCTGGGCACTGACCCGCCGCCGCACCGCCACCAAGGAAGACCCCATCGACCGCACCGGACGCGACACCTGGCGGATGCCCCCGCTGGAGACGCTCACCCGCCCGGCGATGTCCACCGCCCGCAGGATGGGCATGGGCGCGCTGCGCTCCTACCTGCTCGTCGCGATGATCCTGGTGGTCATCAAGATCGTCGAGGTCGCCCTCGGCCACTGAGCGCCAACACTGTCCGGGGCGCCTCCGCGGCGCCCCGGACAGCCCGCACACCGCAGATCACCGCCACCTCTCCAGACAACACCGGCCCGCGGTCGGGCCCCCGGCCCCCTGCCCGCGCTCAGCACGGCCGCGCGCACCGCTACGTCGCGGCGTTCACGAACCCGCGGTCGGCCCGCCGGGCCAGGGGATGTGCCGCCAGGGGCTCCCCGGGTCGTGAGCGAGGATCCGGTGCGGGCCGAGCACCGAGCCGTATCTCTGCTCGAACTCCTCCTCACCGCCGCGCAGCACCCCGCCGAGCGCGTACCCCGCGGCGAACTCTGCCATGAGCCGTAGGTCTCCCGGCACGCCTGACCGGCCCGCAGCGCCGCCTGCTCCGCCTCGGCGGGCCCGCGGAAGAGCGCCGAGCGGTGGTGAGGGCCTTGAGCAGGTGGTCCAGCCAACTGTCCGCGCGCAGCCGCAGGTTGGCAGCCGCCCACCGAGGAACTCGGCGCTGGTGCGGTGGTCAGCGGTTCGCCCGTGTGTTGGGGGGTGTGTCCGTTGGCGGCTCCGGGGTGAGGTGGGCGGCGAACTCCTCGTGCGCGGGGGCAGTTGGCAGCTGACGGGTGGTGTTGGGGCGCAGGCCGTCGAGGAAGATGCCGACGTGGCGGGTGACCAGCGCGTCGGCCTGCCGCTGCGGGAGGTGCGGCAGCGGGCGGCACACGAGTGCGGTGGTGGTGATCAGGTCCACCGCGGTCACGTCCGGCCGTACCGCGTGGTGGTCGCGCGCGGCGGACAGGACCTCCTCGAGGGCGGCTGCGATCTGCCGTTGCAGGTCACGGGCCTGCGGGGCGTTGGTGACGGGGCCGCCGATGAGGGGCAGCACCAGCATCTCCCGGTTGTCCACCAGGCCCAGTATGAACGTCTCCAGGGCGCCCAGCGGGTCGGTTCGCGCGGCTTGGGCCGCGGTGCGGGCGGCGTCGAGGACCACGGTGAAGCCGTCCAGGACGACTTGGGTGATCAGCGCGTCGCGGTCGGGGAACCTGCGGTAGAGGGTGGCGATGTTCACGCCCGCCCGGCGGGCGATCTCGTCCAGCGGTGCGGAGGTGCCCAGTTCGCGGAAGGCGGTGCGGGCGGCGGCCAGGACCTGGGCGCGGTTGCGTGCGGCGTCAGCGCGCAACCGGGGGCCCGTGTCCTTGCCGGGAGGGGTGCTGGCGGTCACCTCGATCACTTTCCTTGTCTGCGCGTGCGTGTGCTCCTGCTGAGACTACGGGAGCATTAAGTGAAGCATTTCCTGCGGTTAGTGTTACTGTCGAAGTACCGGCCCCTGCGGCGGAACGGGAGGTTCCCGGCGAGGTGGTGCTCGCGCAGCAGGGCTGGTCCCCCTTGCGGGGAACCGCCCAGCAGGCGGCTCCCCTCTGATTTCGATGCGACGAAGAGGCGAGAAGAGATGACAGCAATGGCAAGCGCGCGGTTCGCGGGCAAGGCCGCGGTGGTGACCGGTGGCAGCCGGGGAATCGGAGCGGCGGTCGCCGCCCGGCTGGCCAGCGAGGGCGCGGCCGTGGCCATCGGCTACCGGGGCAACCAGGAGGCCGCCGACAAGCTGGTCGCCGCGCTGCGGGCCGACGGCGCGCGGGCGTTCGCGATGCGGGCCGACGTGGCCGACCCCGACCAGACCAAGGCGCTGGTCGAGCAGGCGGTGGCGGAGTTCGGGCAGCTTGACGTGCTCGCCTCCTGTGCGGGCATCGAGCACTTCGACGCCTTGGAGAACATCACTCCGGCCGACTTCGACCGCGTCTTCACCGTCAACACCCGCGGCCAGCTGTTCGCCGTCCAGCACGCCGCATCGCGTATGGGCGAAGGAGGCAGGATCGTTGTGACCTCCTCGGTCAGCGCCTCCCGCGCGGTGTTCGGGCACACCCTGTACGCCGCGTCCAAGGCCGCGGTGGAATCGATGGTCCTCAACCTCTCCGCCGAACTCGGCCAGCGCGGCATCGCCATCAACGCCATCGCGCCCGGTGGCACCGCCACCGACATGGCCGCCGACGTCGCCGACAGGTACCAGCACCCCCAGCTGGCCGACAAGGTCTCGCTGACCGAGTGGCTGAAGGTCCACGGGGCTCTCGGCCGGTTGGCCGAGCCCGCGGAGATCGCCGCCGGGTACGCCTTCCTCGCCTCCGACGACGCCGCGTACATGACCGGCCGCACCCTGCAGATCGACGGCGGCTACTTCTAGGCGCTGCGCTGCGAAGTCCGCTGCGGTTCGGTGGCGCCCTGAAGGGGCGCGGGGAACCGCGCGGCCAGCCCCAACAGTGCCGCGGGCGAGCGGCGGCCATCACCGCGCTTCGCCCGACCTGTGTCGCTGTCACACCCCATGGGCAGCTCACCGGGATCGACATGGCACCTCCCGCCGGGCGGTGCCATGACCCCGCTCACGCGATCAGCAGACATTCCTCAAGAAGGCCGCTCGTCGGCCGCGGAAAGACCTCGATGCACGACAGCGCAACCGTCCACCCGTCTCCGGATCCTGACACCGCCGAAGCGACCTGGCGTGCACAGCCCGCGGGCCCGTCGGCGTGGGCCGCGACCGGCGAGCCGCCCTCCCCTCACACACGAAAGGAGCGTCAACGCGGCCACGGGCGCCACGCGTTGGTGGACACCGAGCCCGGCATCCCAACTCCGGTGCTCGGGGCGGCCGCCGGAATACGCAAGGCCGTGATCGTCCCGGTGGTGACCGCACTGGCGATCGGGACGGTGTTCGTCGCGGTGTACCTGGCGGCCTTCCACGCACCCACCACCCACCGTCAACCACTTGGCATCACCGCCTCCGACCCACTGGCCGCCGGCACCGAACTCGCCCTGAGCGACGCCCAACCTGACGCCTACACCTTCCACCGCTACCCCAGCGCCGCCGCCGCCCGCGAAGCCATCACCCATGACCGGGTGCCCGCCGCGCTCGTCGCGCGCGGGCACGGCATGGTGCTGCTGGCGGCCGGTGCCCAGGGCCCTTCCACCGTCTCCGGCCTGGACGCCGCCGTCGCTCGGGCGGCCGGGCATCCCGTGCCGGTCGAGGACGTGGATCCACTGGTGGGCGGAGACGCGCGCGGACTGTCGGTCTTCTACGCCGCGTTCGGCGTGGTGCTGGCGGGCTTCCTGTTCGCGGTCGCCTCCTACCAGATCGCCCCACGCCTGGCCCTGGCCGCCCGGGGGGCGTCCATGACCGTCTTCGCCGCAGCCTCCGGGGTCATGGTGGCGCTGATCGGTCGTCAGGCCCTGGGCGCGTTGCCCGCCACCTTCACCGTGGTGGTCGCCGTGGTGGGCCTGCTGGCCATGGCCACCGCCGCGGCGGCTGGTGTGCTGATGCGCCTGTGCGGTCCGGTCGGCATGCCGGTGGCGTCCATCGTGCTGCTGATCTTCGGTAACGCCACCTCCGGCGGCATTCTGCCGCCGTCCTACCTGCCGCCGTGGCTGTTCCCGCTGTCGCAGGTCATGCCTCCAGCCGCCGCGGTGCGCGCGCTGCGCGGCGCCAGTTACTTCCACGACGCTCACGTCGCCAGCGGCCTTGTGACACTCGGCTCCTGGGCCCTCGGATGCCTGGCCACCCAGTACGCCCTGGACTTCCGCGCCGACCGGCGGCTGGGACCGGCCGTCTGGCAGTCATCGGACGCAGACGGGAGCCGGGCATAGCGCCGAGCGCCCTGACGGCCTTGCCCCCGACCGCGATCCGGACGGGGGCCAGGTCTCGCCTGCGGCTACTGCCGCGCGGCGCGGGCTCGGGCCAGGCCGATGCCGCCTGCGATCAGGCCGAGGAGGCCGACGACCAGTCCGGCGACGCCCAGGGTTCGGGCGGTGGAGTCGCTGGCCTTCGCCGACGCCGTCGTGGAAGCCGCCGGTGCGGCGTTCGACGTGTCGGAGGCGGCTGCGGTCAGCTTCAGGGTCGGGGCGGGGTTGTCGGGCTCGGGCTGGCCGGGCTGCTGCTCCTCGATCCAGCGCACGATCTTTCCGTCGGAGTAGGTCTGCAACGCCTTGAACACCAACTGGCTGGCGTCGCTGGGCAGTTGGCCGAAGGCGACGGTGAAGTCCTGGTAGTTGCCCGGGTCGATCTTGCCGCCGGTCCAGATGACTTCGGAGACGGCGTTGGTGATGTTGCCGTCGTCGGTCTTGATCGGGGTCTTGAGCTGGACGGTCTTGACCTGGGCGGTCCAGCCCGCGACCGGGGTGACGAGGACGGAGGGGATGGGGTGGTCGGCGGGGAAGGTGATGTCGACCTTGGTGGTGTTGGCGTTGTCCTCCTCGTTGGGTACCCGGAAGGTCAGCGTGCCGTCGGAGGCGCCCTTCGGGTAGCTGTCGGGGTGAACGGTGACGTGGGCGAACGCCGCACCGGCGCTGGCCAGCACACCGGCGGTGGCCAGCGCGCCGACCACGGCCACGCGGCGCAGGCCGCGCCGGGAGGCAGAACGTATGGGGGTCGCGGACATGCGAGGACTCCGTGCGGGGTCGACCGGCGGACATCACATCCGTCGGTAAGCAGTGAAAGGGGGACGGCCGCGCTGCGGAACAGCGGCGACGTACGGAGCCGTACCAGGACGGCTCACTCGGGCAGGGCCAGTACAAGCCCCGCCGCCGGAGGCCCCCGGCGTATCACCGCATGACGCAACAGAAGCTGCCGCGTCCACCTTCCCCGCACACCGCACTGCCGCACCCGCGCGTGGGACGGACGTTCCGGCACCACCCGGCTTGTGTACCACCAGGCCACCAACGCCGGGACCAGGGCGGCCACCTGGCGCAGAAGCGACCACACGGCCGCCTCGCCGCGCCGCAGCCACCACGAGGCCACCAGCGCCGCCGCGGCATGCGCCGCGACCGCTCCACCGCTCTCACCGTGCTGGGGCGCCATCGACATGCCGGGCATGGCCATACCGGGCATGCCCGCCATGGCAGAGCCCGCGTGCAGGGGAGCGGACTCGAACAGCAGGTGAAGTCCGATCTGTACTACACCCATGGCGCTGCCGATCCCCACCAACGACCGTTCTCGGCCGCCCAGCAGGTAGCCGAGCGCGAAGACCGCCCCGAAACCGGCACTGTCGGCCCACGGCGCGGGCGTCTGGTCGCACGCGAGGCTGTGCCCGGCCGCCGCCAGCGTCACGCACAGCGCGGCGAACACGGCAGCCCGCAGGCTCCGCAGCACCGGCGATGCGTCCACGCGAACAACGTCCTTCCAACGGGCGGTCGCAGCCCTCCCAGGATGGTGTCCGGCACCGGAGGCCGCCAGACGCGCATCGCCTGGCCACGCGCGCCGCACCGCGAACCGGTGCGCGGGACGGCAGGGCTCGCACCGCGATGCGCCACTGTAAAGGGCGTTCTCACGGCGTCGGTCACTGCCCCCGGCAACGCTGTGCTCGCCGTCGCCGCGCCGAACTCAAGGGGGCCATCGTGAACGCCCGCCCTGTTCGACAACCGGTGGCACGTCCGGTCGGGTTCAGGTCCCGCAGGGCGGCTCCTGCGAGCCGGTGTTGTCGAGGTTCTCCTCGACCCAGGTGCGCAGCAGGTTCAGGGGGACGGCAGCGCTCTTGCCGAGCGGAGTGAGGGCGTACTCGACGTGGAGGGGGATGGCCGGGTAGACCGTGCGGTCAACGAGGCCGAAGTCCTCGAGGCGGCGCAGGGTCTGGGTCAGGACCTTCGGGCTGACCCCCTGGAGGCGGCGCTGGAGTGCCCCGAACCGCTGCGCTCCCTCCTCCAGCGCACCGATGACCAGGGCGGACCACTTGTTGGCCAGCAGGTCGAGCAGGGCACGGCAGGGGCACTGAGCGGCGTAGACGTCGTGGTGCGCATGCTGGCCCGACGGGCAGCTGGTCGTCATCGGAACTCTCCTCACCAGGTCACTTCCCGGCGGGAAGTAGTAGTCCTTGATGGTAACTACACCCCCGGGGATAGCGTCGCCAGCGTCAACGGGAAGGCCGCCGACGGCCTTCCCCATGGTGCGATTCCAGGAGATGACGCATGTCCGCAGGCATGATGCGCGCGGTGGTCCAGGACGGTTTCGGGGGCCCGGAGGTGCTTCGGGTGAAGGAGGTGTCCCGGCCCGAGCCGCTGCCGACGGAGGTGCTGGTGCGGGTGCACGCGGCCGGTGTCAATCCGGTGGACTGGAAGACCCGGGCGGGCACCGGCATGGCCGGGGTGCTGGGTGAGCCGCCCTTCGTGCTGGGCTGGGACGTCTCCGGCGTGGTGGAGGCGGTGGGCTTCGGTGTGACCACGCTGCGGGTCGGCGACGAGGTGTACGGGATGCCGTGGTTCCCGCGCGCCGCCGGTGGCTACGCCGAGTACGTCACCGCCCCCGCCCGGCAGTTCGCCCGCAAGCCCATCACCGTGGGCCACGAGCAGGCCGCCGCTGTGCCGCTCGCGGCCCTGACCGCCTGGCAGGCCCTGGTGGACACCGCTGGCGTCCGCTCCGGGCAGCGGGTGCTGGTCCACGCCGCCGCCGGTGGCGTCGGCCACTTCGCGGTCCAGTTCGCCAAGCACCTGGGGGCGCATGTCGTCGCCACCGCGAGCAGCGCCCGTCACCCGTGGCTCAAGGAGCTCGGCGCCGACGAGGTCATCGACTACACGGCCGTCCGCTTCGAGGACGTCGCACGGGACGTCGACGTCGTCATCGACCTGGTCGGCGACGTCCACGACAACACCAGCATGCGTTCGCTGAAGGTCCTGCGTCCGGACGGTCTGCTCGTCGCCATCCCGGCCGGTGTCTCACCCCAACTGGCCGATGCCGCCAACGCGAGCGGGGTGCGGGTCACCCCGTTCCTGGTGGAGCCGGACGGCCCGGCCCTGGGCCGGATCGCCGATCTCATCGACGCAGGGCAGGTGCTGGTGGAGGTCGAGGAGGTCTTCCCGCTGGAGCAGGCCGCCCAGGCGCACATCCGGGGAGAGAACGGCCGCACCCGCGGCAAGCTCGTCCTGCGCGCCACCGCCTGACCCGCCCTCCCGGACCCGCGACGGATTCCGAAAGATCGGAGCAGCCCGTGTTCTACGAGATCCGCTACTACCAGAGCCAGCCCGGACGCCGCCAGGAGTGGATCCGGTACATGGAGGACGTGGTCATCCCGTTCCAGGCGTCCAAGGGCGTCGCGGTCGTCGCCTCGTTCACCGACGAGCAGGACGAGGACGGCTATGTGTGGATCAGACGCTTCGCGGATGAGGCCCAGCGGGAGGTGCAGTACGCGGCCGTCTACGACAGCGACCGCTGGAAGAACGAGATCGGGCCGGTGGTCTACGGGCTGCTGGTCCCCGAGAAGTCCGTCGTCACCCGCGTCGCCCCCACGCCCGCCTCCCCCTTGCGGTGACCCGGCGTACCTGGTCCCGGCGTCCGTGACGCACGACGCCGGGACCAGTACGCGCGCTGCTTGCCAGCGTGCACCGGGCGCCCCGGGGAACCTCGGGGCGCCCCCGGTTCCGACGGCCGCGCCGAACGCCTGAGCGCCATCACCACACCCCCAACCTGAAGGACATTCCCATGAGCACGCAGACGTTGAAGTCGTCCCCCGCCTTCTCGATCACCCAGGCCGCGGCCGACGCCCTGATCAAGGCGGTGCACGAGGTCGCCGACCGCATCGGCTTCGCGGCGGCCGTCGCCGTCACCGACGCGGGAGGCCACCTGAAGGCGTTCGAGCGCGGCGACGACTGCCCGTTCCTCACCGCCGAGGTCGCCGTCGACAAGGCGTGGACCGCGGCCTCCTTCCGCACCTCCACCCATGTCTGGAACGACTACGTCGCCAACCCCCGGGTCGCACCGCTGGCCCAGCATCCGCGCCTGACGCCGGTCGGCGGCGGCTACCCCGTCATCGACAACGGCCGGTGCGTCGGCGGTCTGGGCATCTCCGGCGGCACGTACGAGCAGGACCAGCAGGCCGCGGAAGCGGCCCTGGCATCCCTCGGCTTCGACCTGTCCGACTGAGGGCGCGGGCCCACGACCCGGCCGGATCGCCGTCCATGTCCGCCCGGAACAGGCCGGGTTGGCCCAGGGCGAAGAGCACGTAGGCGCGCCCTGTCGCGCGAAGGGCGGTTCGGCACCCACAAGTTCACGAAATTGACAGTCCACCGACAACATGGCGGCGTCTGTGCGGGGAATACTTCCCGACGGCACCGAAGCCGGGACGCGCGATGCCCGGCCCCGCCCTGAACCGGTTCGCGGCTCCCGTCACGAACCGGTGCCGCGGGTTCCAGCACCTCCCCTGTGGGCCGGCTACCGAACGTCGGCCGCTTCTCCTTGGAGTGTCAGTGTCCATGTGTTCGAGGTCGCGTCTTGCCGGGCTGTCCGCGGTCGCCCTGACGACCGCCGCCGCTACGTGCTTCGCCCTGTTCCCGCAGAACTCGGCCGCCGCTCGCACCCAGCTGGCGTCGAGCACCGTTCCCGCTCCGTCGCACATCGTCGTCGTGGTGGAGGAGAACCACTCCTACGACGACGTCATCGGCGACACCAGTGACGCCCCGTACATCAACTCCCTGGCATCACAAGGGGCGTTGATGACCCAGTCGTTCGCCGTCTCGCACCCCAGCGAGCCGAACTACATGGCGCTGTTCGGCGGCAGTGACTTCGGGCTCAGCTCCGACGCCTGTCCGACCGACGAGGGCGACACACCCAACCTCGGCTCCGAACTGCTCGCCGCGGGCCAGACGTTCAAGGGCTACTCGGAGGATCTGCCCAGCACCGGCTCGACCGTCTGCAACAGCGGCTCATACGCGCGCAAACACTCGCCGTGGGTCAACTTCAGCAACGTACCGGGCTCCGACTCGCTGCCGTTCAGCTCCTTTCCCAGCGACTACAGCACGCTGCCCACCGTGTCGTTCGTGATCCCGAACCTCGACGACGACATGCACGACGGGACCATCAACCAGGCGGACAACTGGTTGCAGAACAACATCTCCTCCTACGCGACCTGGGCGCAGCAGAACAACAGCCTGCTCGTCGTCACATGGGACGAGGACGACTACACCGAGAGCAACCAGATCCCCACGATCATCGTCGGCGCCGGTGTGAAGCCCGGCCAGTACAGCGAGACGATCAACCACTACAACGTGCTCGCCACACTGGAGCAGTTCTACGGCCTCTCGCCGGTCGGCCAGAGCGCCAACGCCACGCCGATCACCGACATCTTCGGCTGACAGCCGTCCGCTGTGTCCGTCTCCCAGGGCTCCCCGGGAGACGGACACAACGGCCCGACGACCGAAGGGACCGTACTTCCGCCATGCCGGATCCCGCGCTGTCCGAGCCGCTCGAACCACCCTCGCGCCAAGGGCGTTGGCGTCGTGCCGGGGTGGCCGCCGTGTCCGTGCTGGGGGCGGTCGCGCTGACCGGATCCACGCAGGGGTCCGGCGAAGCCCTGCCCGGGGGGCCGCTGCGGGTGGACACCGCTGGCTGCGGCACGCCTCCCGCACACCTGCCCGCCGGTCGACTCTCGTTCGCGGTCACCAACGGCGACAAGGTCTTCGCCAGCATCTACGTCGTCTCGCCCGACGGGGCTCTGGCCTACGCGGAGATCCCCTGGCTCGGCCCGAACAAGACGCTGCCGCTGGCCACCACGCTGACCGGTGGTGACTACGCCATCCGCTGCGTCTTCACCAACGGGACGGTGCGGACCTCTCGTACGGTGGTGGTATCCGGCATCGCCACCGGCGCGGTGAGCGGCTACCGTCCGCTGTCCGACCTGGAGATGACCGGACCGGTCAAGGCCTACCGCGCTTACGTCACGGCCGCGTTCCCCGGCCTGCTGGCCGCCGCCCGCACCCTGAACGACGACCTCGCCCGCGGCGACCTGACCGCCGCCAGGTCCGACTGGCTCACCGCACACCTGGAGTACGAGCGTCTGGGGGCGGCCTACCACTCGTTCGGCGACTACGACAACGCGATCAACGGAATGGCGAACGGTCTGCCGCAGGGCGTCGACAGCCCGCGGTGGACCGGCTTGTTCGCCCTGGAGCACGGCCTGTGGCACGGCGCCTCCACCAACCTGCTGCGACAGCTCGGCCAGCGGCTGGTGACCGACATCGCCAACCTGCGGCAGGACTTCCCCAGCGAGGACACCGACCCGGGCGACCTGTCGCTCCGCGCGCACGAAATCCTCGAGAACGCCCTGCAGTTCCAGCTGGGCGGCATCGCCGACTACGGCAGCGGCACCACCCTGGCCACCCTGAGCGCCAACATCCAGGGCACGCAGGAGGTGTTGAGAGCGCTGACCGCGGTACTCGCCCCGCGCGCCCCCGAGTTGCTCAACGAACTGAACCAGCGGTTGGCGGCGTACCTGGCCGAAGTGACGTCACACCAGACCGCCTCCGGGGTCTGGACGCCGGTGACCCGGCTCGACGCCACCCAGCGGCAAAGGCTCGACGGCGACCTCGGCCACCTGCTGGAGGAACTGGCCGCCGTACCCAACCTGCTCACCCCGCGGAACCACGCTTGACCCCCGCAGCCGACCGCGAGCGCAGGGACACACGGCCCCGTGACGCCGCCGCGGACAGGCGATGGCGGACGGATGTCCCATGACGGCGGCACGCCTGGCCCGACCCGTCGCGCACCAGTTCCGATTCCTCTCCCGGCGACAGCCGGGGGTCTCTTCGGAGGCATCAGATGAACCTGCCCCCCAACGCCCCTTCCGGCGGCTGCCCGATGGCCGCCGGTCAGCCCGAGCCGCTGCGCCGACGCTCCTTTCTGCGCGGCGCCACCTTGGGGGCCACCGTCGGTGCCGCGGTCGGCACGGCGGCGCTCGCCGGGGCGCTGGTGGCGGAGGCGGAACCAGGACCGGGACCGTCCGGCCGGAGGATCGCCTTCCATGGACCGCACCAGGCAGGCATCACCACCCCGCAGCAGGCCGCGGCGTCGTTCGTCGCGTGCACCGTCACCGCGTCCGACCGGGCCGGTCTGTCAAGGCTGTTGCAGACCCTGACCGACCGGATCCGCGCGCTGACCGCCGGTGGCCCGGTGCCCGCCACCGACCTCGCCTCACCACCCACCGACAGTGCCACCCTCGGCCCGGTGCTGCCCGCCGACGGGCTGACCGTCACGGTCGGCGTGGGCGCCTCGCTCTTCGACGGACGCTACGGGTTGGCCGCGCGCAAACCGGCGAAGCTGGTTCCGATGCCGGTCTTCCCGGACGACGACATGGTGGCTTCCAGGGAACTGCACGGTGACCTCATGCTGCAGATCTGCGCCGACTCCCGGGACACGGTGATGCACGCGCTGCGCGACATCACCAGGCACACCCGCGGTGCGATGCAGGCGAGTTGGAAGATCGACGGTTTCCACGCGGCACCGCGTCCGAGCGGCACCCCACGCAACCAACTCGGTTTCAAGGACGGCATCGCCAACCCCGACGTCGGCTCCGGCCCGGTGGCGGACGCGGTGCTGTGGACACACGGTGGATCGTCCGGCGAACCCGCCTGGGTGGAGGGCGGCTCGTACCAGGTGGTGCGGATCATCCGGATGCTGGTCGAGTTCTGGGACCGGGTCTCACTGCACGAGCAGGAGAAAATGATCGGGCGGCGGCGCGACAGCGGTGCGCCGCTGGACGGCACCCGGGAGTCCGACCCGCCCGACTACCACGCCGACCCGCTGGGCCTGTTGACCCCGATGAACGCCCACATCCGGCTCGCCAACCCGCGCACCCCGGCCACCGCGAACCAGCAGATCCTGCGCCGCGCCTACAACTACGAGCGTGGCCTCGACCTGGACGGCAACCTCGACGTCGGCCTGGTCTTCTGCTGCTACCAGCAGGACGTGGCCCGCCAGTTCCAGACCATCCAGCACCGCCTGGCCGGTGAGCCGCTGGTCGACTACGTCTCCCCGACCGGCGGCGGCTACTTCTTCGCCCTACCGGGGGTCACCGGCCCGCAGGACCACCTCGGCTCGGCCCTGCTGGGCTGACACACCACGGGCGCGGGCGTCCCCGGGTGCGGGAGCTCGGCCCTGTCGGGCGTTCACCGGGGGTTCGGGGCGTTGACGCGGGCGATGAGGATGGCGATGTCGTCCTGCGCGGGGGTTGGGGCGAGACGGTCGATGAGGGTGTCGGCGAGCTGGTCGAGGGACGGATGACTGCCGCTGAGGACGCGGGTGAGCTCCTCCAGGCGCTCGTCGAGGTCCTGTCCGCGGGCTTCGACGAGCCCGTCCGTGTAGAGGACGAGCACGGTTCCCGCAGTGAGGGGGACCTCGGTGGTCGTGTAGGCGATCCCGCCGATGCCGAGCGGCGCGCCGGAGGGCAGCTCGACGAGGCGGGCGGTGCCGTCGGGGGTGATCAGGGCGGGCGGCGGATGACCGGCCCGGGCGAGCCAGCAGCGGCCCGCCGCCGCGTCACAGACTCCGTACAGGCAGGTGGCCAGGATGGAGCCGTCCAGGTCCTGCATGGCCTGATCAAGGTGGTCAAGCAGTTGGTCGGGCGGCAGGTCCAGGCGGACGAGGGCGCGAAGTGTGCTGCGCATCTGCCCCATGACGGCGGCGGCCGGGATGCCGTGCCCCATGACGTCGCCGATGGCGAGGGCGGCCTTGTCGGGGCTCAGGGCGGCCACGTCGTACCAGTCGCCGCCCACCTCGGTGGCGTCGGAAGCGGGCATGTAGCGGTGGGCGATCTCGATACCGCCAGGGGGGTTGAAGCTGCGGGGCAGCATGCTGCGCTGCAGGGTCAAGGCGGTCTCGTGCTCGCGGGCGTAGCGCAGGGCGTTGTCGATCGCCACGGCGGCCTTCGCCGCGATCTCCTCCGCGTCGGACAGCTCTGCCTCCTCGAACGGGTCGGGGTTCCGCGAGCGCCAGAAGCCGACCGCGCCCATGAGCATGCGCCGTGAGTACAGCGGCGCGGTGATCAGCGAGTGCATGCCGTAGTCCAGCAGTCTGCGGGCCTGGTGGCGGTGGCGGCTCTGCCACGCGGAGGCGATACGAAGGTCCGGCACGAAGGTCGCGCTCGCACCGGCCAGGTCGCGGATGTGCGGGGCGAACGAGGCGAGGGTGATCGGTGAGTCCACGGGGTCGAGCGGTGGGTCGTCGCGGATCCCGCCCAGGGCGACACGGCGGGCGTGTGCGCCCTGGTCCGGAAGCGGTTCGTCGGCGTGCAGGACGGACAGGGTCAGGTCGACGGTGACGAAGTCGGCGAACCGGGGGACCGCCACGCGCACCAGCTCCTGCGCGGTCTGCTCCGCGTCCAGCGTCGTGCCGATGACGATGCTGGCCTCGTACAGCAGTTTGAGGCGCTCGTGAGCGTGGCGTGCCTGCTCACGGCTCTCGGCAAGTGAACTGACCATGGTGTTGAACGCCGTCCCGAGCTGGCCGATCTCGCCCTGGCCGGTCTCGGGCATGCGTACGGTGAGGTCGCCACCGGCGAGCCGGGACGCCACGTTGGCCGCCTTGCGGACCGGCCAGACAACGGCCCGGATCACGTACCCCGCGAAGGCCGCGATCAGGAGTATCGAGCCGGTGAGGCCGACCGAGGCGATGACGACCGCGTCCTGGGCGGCATCGTCGGCCGCGCTCTCCCGCGCCGCTACCAGCGCCTCCTGCGCCGAGTCGTAGCGGTCGAACTGCTTCCTGAGCGCGTCGACACGATGCTTGCCTTCCAGCGTCGCCGCCACGCCGCGCGCCCAGGGGTCCCCTCGGCTCGCCGCCGCGACCAGCGGAACCGAGTAGTCGTGGATGAGGGACTCGCCAGCCCGGCTGATCTGCTGCGCCAGCCTCTTCTGGCTGGGAGTGGTGCTGAGTTGAACGAGTTGCTGTGCCTGGCCGGGGAACGTGGTCCGGGCGGTCTGCCACGGCTGGAGGAACTGCTGCTGCCGGGTGATGACGAAGCCGCGCTGGCCTGTCTCCAGGTCGACGACGAGTCCTTCGACCGTCCTCGCCTGGGTCAGCGCCGTATGGGCATGGCGCTCGGTGGCCGTCGACTCGCCGAGGCTGATGACCGCCCACAGCAGCAGCATGAAGGCGACCCCGATCAGCGCGACGAGCAGCCCACCGGCGACGGTGGTGAGGGGCACCAGCCCCACACGTGCGCGTCTTTCCGGTGGACCTGGCATCTGCGTCCCCTACCCTGCGCGCCAACCGGCGGTCGAGTCATCAGCAGGGCGGTCCCTAGGTGAGGGTCGTCCCCTTGAGTCTAGGTTGGGTTCGCCGGACCTGCCGGGGCGGCGGGCACCATGGCCGCCACCGTCCATGACACTCCCTGAGCAGGGAAGGCGCACGAGGCGGCGCGGGACGCGTGGGGTTCGCACCGGTGAGCGGTCGGGTTCGCGTCACCTGCGCAGGACGGCTGGCTCGTAGCGGCACAGCAGCTTGCGCACCACGCCGCCGAGCGCCACCGCCAGGGCGATCAGCATGCCGACGTCGAGCCCCCACACCCAGGGGGAGTGCCGGAACAGCGGGTCCGCGGTCAGCGCCCCCGGCACGATCCGGTGCAGGTCGACGGTCGCGGCCAAGGCGCCCAGCGCCCAGCGCGCGGGGACCAGCCAGGACAGCTGTTGCAGTCCCGGCACCCCGTTGAGCTTGAGCAGCGCCCCGCAGAAGACGACCTGGACGAGGGTGACCAGCACGAGGAGGGGCATGGTGACCTCCTCCCGGCGCACCAGCGCGGAGACCAGCAGCCCGAGCATCATGGCGGTGAACGACAGCAGCGCGACCGCCACCGTGATCTCGGCGAGAGGCGGCAGGCCGACCGCACCACCACCCTTGACCCCCAGATCGACACCGGCGAGGGCGACCATGGTGAGCACCACCGCCTGCACCACCGTGACCAGGCCCAGCACCGCCACCTTGGAGACCAGGTACGCCGATCGGGAAAGCCCGGCCCCCCGCTCCCGTTGGTAGATCGTCCGCTCCTTGACCAGCTCGCGTACCGCGTTCGCCGCGCCGGTCAGTACACCGCCGACGCACAGGATGAGCAGCGCGTTCACCGAGGTGGTCGGCGTCAGCCTGCTGCCCGCCAGCGCCCGGGCCATCGCGCCCATGATGAACGGCAGTACCACCATGACCGCCAGGAACGTCCGGTCGGCGCTGAGCACCGACGCGTAGCGGCGGACGAGGGTGCGCAGCTGTCCGGGCCAGCCCTGGGGCTTCGGCAGCTTGCCGAGGCCGGCCGCCAGGACACTGGCGGGACGCGGCCGTTCCAGAGCGTCGGCGATGTACTTGCTGTGCAGGTCGGACGCGTGGTAGTGGCCCGCCCAGTCGCGTTCGGTGTCGTTCTCGAACGCCTCGAACGCCTCGGGCCACTCCTGGAAACCGAAGAACGGCAGCGCGGCCCGCGGTGGGCCGTAGTACGCGATCTTCCCGCCCGGAGCGAGCACGAGCAGTCGGTCGCAGACGTCGAGGCTGAGCACGCTGTGGGTGACGACGATGACCGTGTGGCCCTCGTCCGCGAGGCGCCGCAGCATGTTCATGACGGAGCGGTCCATCCCCGGGTCCAGGCCGGACGTCGGCTCGTCGAGAAACAGCAGCGACGGCTTGGTCAGCAACTCCAGTGCCACACTGACCCGCTTGCGTTGGCCGCCGGAGAGGGTCTGCACCGGCTGGTCCGCCCGTGCCTGCAGTCCGAGATCGCAGATCACCTCGTCGACCCGGGCCAGCCGCTCGGCCTTCGCGGTGTCCCCGGGGAAGCGCAGTTCGGCGGCGTAGCTCAGCGCCCGGCGAACGGTCAGCTGGGAGTGCATGATGTCTTCCTGCGGGACCAGGCCGATGCGCTGGCGCAGCTCCGCGTAGTCCCGGTACATGTCCCGGCCGTCGTACAGCACCGTGCCCTGGTCCGCCGGGCGCAGCCCGGTCAGTGCGTTGAGCAGCGTCGACTTGCCCGCGCCACTCGGTCCGACCACCGCCAGCAGGCACTTTTCAGCCACCGGGAAGGAGACGTGGTCCAGCAGTGTCCTGCGGCCGCCCTCCACCGAGACCGACAGTCCCTCCGCGGTCAGCGAGACCTCACCGGTGTCCACGAACTCCTGGAGTTCGTCGCCCACCAGGCGGAAGTGCGAGTGGCCGACGCCGACGATGTCGCCGGTCCGAACGGCGCACCGCTCGACCGGCTGGCCGTTGACGAAGGTGCCGTTGTGGCTGCCCAGGTCCACGATCTCGTAGCCTTCGCCGCGCAGCGTCCGCAGCTCCGCGTGGTACCGGGAGGCGAGCAGGTCATCGACGACGACGTCGTTGTCTGCGGCCCGGCCGATGTGGACGCTGCGCAGCGGCAGCGGCCGCACCGAGATGGGACGGCGAAATGATCCGGTCGGCCATGGTCGTTCGGCGGGCGGCGGTGCGGGCGGGGGCGCCGACCACGGCGGAGGCGCGGGGGAGCGCGGCACACCGGTGACCGTCGCCCATGATCCGTTCAACGGGTCGCCGAAGCGCAGCACCGTGCCCGGCCGTACCCGCACGGATCGGGTACGGCGGCCGTCGACGTACGTTCCGTGAGCGCTGCCGAGGTCCTCCAGGGTCCAGTGGCCCTCGTCGGCACGGATCACCGCGTGGTGCCAGGAGACCCGGGGATCGGTGTACACGATGTCGCTGGCCGGGTCGCGGCCGATCGAGTAGGCCTTGCCCGACCGCATGACCTTCGAGTCGCCCTCGCTCTCCAGAAGCAACTCGGCGGCGGACGGTGCGAAAAGGCCCCTGCCCATGATCAACATGATACCGCCGTGCCTGCCGCCCGGCCGTTCCCGCGGGCTGGGCCCGGATGTCTCGGCGAGCTGTGAGGGGCCGCTCGTCGCCCGCGAGGTGTCCTCGCCGACACTCCTGGGCCGCACCGAGGGCATCGACGGTGGGGCGCTGCGCTGTTTCGATCATCTACGGCGCCACTGTGGCCGGTCGCGCGGTTCCCCGCGCCCCTCCGGGACGCTGCCGAGCCGCGGCGACCTTCGCCCGACGCGGCCGGGCCACCGCGATGTGCTCCGGCAAGCGGCCCTTCGCTCCGACACCGGCGCGGCGGCGCGCAACTCACCGGCGAACCACCTGATGCCACCCGCGCCGACCGCGCCGCCGCGGCGGCGCCCAACTCACGCCGTGCCCGATCGTCCCGTTGCCGAGGGCAGGCCGGACGCCCGGTCGGGCAGGGATCCATTGTGCGGAACGCGCACGGCGACTGCCCGAAAGGGAATCCGTTATGCGCGGCACGTGCCCGACCGGACAACCGGCACGGCGAAACAACACGCAGAATTAACAATCAATTTGGGCGCGTGGCACCGAGGCGCTCCGTGATCCGCGCACGGAGCAGCCCCGCCCGTCCCCCTGGCCTGGGCGGACGTGTTCTGTCGCCGTTGACCGAAAACATTCGGCCAACCCCATTGTTTTCGGCCATAGTTCTGGGTTCGGGAATCAATCAGTGGCCCTTGCAGGTGAGTTCAGCTCCCCGTCTCATAATCCAAGACGTGCAGGCAAAGCCTTGCCATCGGACGTCGGTGTCTGCCTAACATCGGCTCAGGGCTGAAACTGCGGGAATCAGCGGAAGTTACTACCGCTCCGGAAGCCGCCAGCCGATACATGTGACCTGAACCCACCTTTTAGCGGGAAAGCCGGGGGAGTCTCCAGATGAGTTCTTTACGGGATACCGATCCGCACATCCAGCGCGACCGCGAGGCGATCGACAGCCTCGACGCGAGCATCATCGAACTCCTGCGGCGCCGGATGGCGACTTCCCGGCGCATTCAGCAGCGGCGAGTCAGCGGTGGCGGTCCGCGCATGGTGCTGGCCCGGGAGATGGCCATTCTCCACCGCTACCGCGAGGAACTCGGCGCACCTGGTACGGCCATCGCCATCAACGTCCTTGAACTGTGCCGCGGCACCGCGGGACAGCCGGTCCCCGCGACCGGCACCGCTGCCGTCCCCGCCCCACCGGCGGATCTAGTGGCGCAGAAGACCGGATGACCGCACACCGGTCGGCGTACCGCGCACGACACACCCCTCCCGTCCCGTCCTCCGCCGCCTCCCTCGACTCCCTCGCCCGCGTGGGTGACTTCTCCTTCCTCAACTGCGCGCCGATCCGCTGGGGGTTGGCCGCCAGCGGGCAGGCGCACAGGTTCGACTCGCTGTCCGCGCCTCCGGCGCGCATCGCCACGGAACTGCGCACCGGACGGCTCGACGTCGGACCGGTGAGCCTGGTGGAGTACCTGCGGCACGCCGACGAGTTGCTCCTGCTGCCCGGCCTGGCCATCGGCAGCGACGGGCCGGTCCAGTCCTGCCACCTGGTCAGTCCGGTCCCGTTGACCGATCTGCACGACCGTACGGTGGCGCTCTCCGAGACCAGCCGGACCACGGTGCTCCTGGTGCGGATGCTGCTGGAGGACGCGTTCGGCGCCCGCCCGGTCTACCTCCCGCACCGCCAGGATCTCGACGCGATGCTGGACCGCGCGGATGCCGCGGTGCTCATCGGGGACGACGCGCTGCGCCTGAACACGACCGGGCGGCCGGGGTACACCGTGCACGACACCGGCGAGCTGTGGCGCGACTGGACCGGGCTGCCCATGGTCTTCGCCGTCTGGGCGGTACGCCGGTCGTTCGCCCTCGACCAGCCCGAGCGGTTGCGCGGCGTGCACGCGGCGTTGCTCGACGCCGTGGCACTGGCCCGCGGCAACCCCGACGCGGTGGCGTCCGCCGCGGCCCGCGAGTGCGCCGCGTCCCCCCGCGGACGCCTCGACGAGCGGGTGCTGGCCGACTACTACGCCGCTCTCGACTACTGCCTCGGTGCGCGACACCTCGCCTCGATACGGGAGTTCGCCCGGCGCGCCGCGGCGCGCGGCGAGGTGCCCGCGAACGCCCGACCGCTGTTCGCCCCGGCCCTGTGCGACGGCGCCCCGCTCCCCGTTCCCCGTCCGTATCCGGCCTTCCATGGAGGACATCCGTGATCCGCCACGTCGTACTGTTCAAGTTCAAGCCGGGCGTCTCCTGGGACGATCCCCGCGCGCAGGAGGCGGAGCGGATCGCCGCCAAGTGCGGCAGCGAGATCCCGGAACTGCGCGAGTGGCGCGTCGGCCGCAACATCTCGCCCCGCGAGATCGCCTATGACTTCCTCGCGGTCGGCCTCGTCGACGACCAGGCGGCTCTGGACCGCTACCTCGTCGACGACTTCCACCAGCAGGCGATCAGGCTCTGGCGGGAGATCAGCGACTGGGTCATCGCCGATGTCGAGGAGTGATCCGGGCGCGGTTGCCAAATGGTGCGGTGCTCGCGGGTGAACCGAAGCACAACTGCGGAACAGCAAGGATGAAATGATGGGCGATACCTTCGAGAAGTGTGCCATCGTAGTCGACAAGGAGTTGGCTCCCGGACTGGCGATGAACACCGTGGCGGCGCTTTCGCTGTCCGTGGGAAAGTTCGTGGACGGAATTGTCGGCGATGCGGTCAAGGACGGTGACGGCCGCTCGCACACCGGAATCACCGCGATTCCGTTGCCGATCCTCAAGGGCGGCGGTGCCGATCTCACAGACATCGTCGCGAAGGCGGCCGAACTGCCGGACGTGTTCCTCGTCGATTTCACCTCGATCGCCCAGTCGTCGCGCACCTACGACGAGTACACCCGGCGCACCTTCGAACTGCCCACCGCACAGCTGCCGTACATCGGTGTGGCGGTCTGCGGCAGCAGGGCCGCGGTGAACAAGCTCACCGGCAGCCTGCCGCTCTACCGCTGAACCGCGGGCCCATCAGCCGAGCCACGACACGAGGAACCATGTTCACGGTTTTCAACGAGGAACTCGCCAGTACCGCACGCGAGATACGCGACCGGCACCAGGCGTTCGCACAGGGCAAGTGGACCGAGGAGGCGCTGGCCGAGTACCAACTCGCCGAGTTCCGGCGGACCCTGGCCTATGTGAAGGAGCACTCGGCCTTCTACGCGCGCCACTTGGCCGATGTCGATCCCGAGGCGCTCACCGCACTGTCCCCGGAGCAACTGTCCACCGTGCCGTTCACCACCAAGGACGACCTGCGGCGCGAGTTCCAGGAGGTGCTCTGCCTGCCCCTGTCGAAGGCCTGGATCTTCTACGAGACCACCGGCACGACCGGCCGCAGCACCCCCTGCCCGCGGAACAACACCGACTCACTGCACAACAACACGGCGCTGACCGTGTACTACGACACCGTCTTCCGGCAGTACGGCGACGAGCAGGTGATCGGCGTCTCGGGCCCGACCGAACTGCACGCCTTCGGGGACACCTTCGGCGAGGTGTGCCGCAACCTGGGCCACGCCGTGGCGAAGATGTGGCCGCACTCACCCATGGTCGGCTACGACCGCGCGTTGGAGACGCTGCGCGTCCTGCCCGCCACCGGCCTGTTCAGCACACCGGGCATGGCCCTGTCGCTGGCGAAGAAGGCGTACGCGGCAGGCCTCGACCCGCGCCGGGACTTCCAACTCGACGTGCTGATGTGCACGGGCGAACTCGCTTCGCCGAGCCTGCTGGAGAACATCGGGGCGGTGTGGGGCGCCCGGGTGTACAACGCGCTGTACGCCTCGCAGGAGGCGTCCGTCATGGGCGCCGCGGGTGCCGACGGCGGCCTGTACACGGCGCCCCTGCTCAACCTCTACGAGATCGTCGACCCGCGCACCGGCGAGGCCGTGGCGCCCGGCCCGCACGGCGTGCGCACCGGTGAGCTCGTCGTCACCGCGCTGTACCAGGGCAGCAAGCCCCTGGTCCGCTACCGCACCGGCGACCTGGTGCGGCTCAGCCCGGCCGACCCCGCCCGCACCCTGCCCGCCGCCACCCTGGAGGTGCTCGGCCGCACCCGCGACGAACTGTCGATCGGCGGCCACCGGATCAGCGGCTACGACCTGGAGGAACTACTGCTGAGCCAGCCGCGCGGCTACCTCGACTACCAGATCGTCATCGACGCCCCCGACGGCCAGGACGAGTTGACCCTCCAGCTGGAGCTCGCGCCGAACGGCGCCGGGGCGCGCGTCGACGAGGCTGCCATCGCCGCCGCCGTCCACGAACGGCTGGGCGTGCCGGTGCGCATCGCCTACGGGGAACTCGGCGGTGTGACCACCACCGGCGCGATGGTGAGCTGGAAGGCAGCCCGCGTCGAGGACCGCCGTACCGCCGCGGACGCCGAACGCGCCTCGGCGCTCGCCCTGGTCGCCGGGAGGGCCCAGTGACCGCCCCCGCCCAGGCGCCCGCCGCACCGGCCATCGCCGACGTCGCCTACCACGACGGTGGGTTCGTCCCGCTGCACCAGGCCCAGGTCCCCGTCACCACCCAGGCGTTGCAGTACGGAACCGGTGTCTTCGAGGGGATCCGCGCCTACCGGGGTGCCGACGGTGAGTTGCTGCTCTTCCGGGCCCTCGACCACTACCGGCGGTTGCTGCGCAGCAGCCGGATGCTGCACATCGAAGTCGGCCACAGCGCCGAGGAGTTGTGCGAGCTGACCGCCGAACTGCTGCGCCGCATCGGCTCGGACGCCGACATGTACGTGCGCCCACTGGCGTACAAGCGCGCCCTGCTGCCCGGCACCCCGCCCGGAGTCCGGCTCCAGGGCGTCTCCGACGCGCTGACCGTCAACGCCTTCCGGATGGGGTCGTACACCGACCGCTCCGGCATCCGGTGCGCCATCAGTTCCTACCGCAGACCACAGGCAGCGGTGCTACCGGTGCGCGCGAAGATAACCGGCGGGTACGTCAACAACGCCCTGGCCGTGGACGAGGCGCACGCGGGCGGCTACGCGGACGCCATCTTGCTCAACAGCCGCGGGCAGGTGGCCGAGGCGAGCACCTCCAACGTCTTCGCCGTGATCGGAGGCCGACTCGTCACGCCCCCGGCCACCGCCGACCTGCTGGAGGGCATCACCCGCGACACCGTCGTGACGCTCGCCCGGGACCTGGTCGAAGTGCCGACGGACTTCCACGACCTGGAGCGCGACGACCTGCTCAACGCCGACGAGGTCTTCCTCACCGGCACCGGTTCGGAGATCGTCCCGGTGATCGGCATCGCCGGACGCACCATCGGCACCGGCACACCCGGGCCGCTCACCACATCCCTGGCCAGCGCGTACCACGCGGTGGTCCGGGGCCGGGAGCCGCGGTACCACCACTGGCTGCAGCCCGTCGGCCGCGCCGCGTCCTGACCACACCATTTCCAGGGGGATCCCATGCTGCAGGAAGCAGGCTGGATAGACAGCGGTCTGACGACCGGTCCGGAGTTGACATCCATCGGCACCCTCGGCCCGGCGGGCACCAGCAGCGAGCAGGCGGCGCTGTACCTGTGGGCGGACCGGGGCCAGGCCGCACGCCCGGCGATCCGGTTGTACGACACCTACGAGAAGGCGGGTGAGGCACTGCGGAGCGGAGCCGTCAGCCACCTGGTGATCGCCAACGCCTATGCCGGGGTGCACAGTTTCTACATGGACCCCGGCCTGTTCTTCGCCGGTGCGTTCCTCTTCGACACCCCGCACTACGGAATCGCCGTCTCACCCGGCCACCGGGTGCCCACGCAGGCCCGTATCGCCACGCACCCGGCGCCGGTCGCCCTGGTCGGTGAACTGCTGCCGGAGCGCTATTCGGTGGCTGAGATCCTCTACGCCACCTCCACCAGCGCCGCCGCGAGCCAGGCCCGCCGCCGTGAGACGGACCTGGCGCTCACCACCCAGCCCGCGGCCAAGGCCCACGCTCTGGAGTTCATCTCCCGCACCCGGCCGATCCGCATGCTGTGGTCGGTGTTCGCGCTGGGCGGCACGACCGCCACGCACTGACCGCGACCGCGGCCCGGCACCACGGGCCGGTCAACGACCAACCGACGAAAGGACGATGGAGCCCTCATGCTCCTGATCGACAGCGCCACCGTGCGCGAGGTCTACCCCATGAAGCGGGCCATCGAGGTGATGGCCGAGGCGATGCGCCGGTACAGCGCAGGGCTTGTCGACCAGCCGCTGCGCACCATCTTGCGCCCGGCGGCGGCCAGCGGCCTGCTCGGTACGATGCCCGGCTTCGTCGCGGGCGAGGACCTGGCCGGGTTCGGTCTGAAGGCAATGCTCCTGGAGCCGGAGAACCCGGCGCGCGGGCTGGACCTGCACATCGGCGTCGTCATGGTCTTCGATCCGCGCACCGGTGTCCCGGTGGCGCTGATGGACGCCGGGGCGGTGACCGCGGTGCGTACCGCCGCGGTCTCCGCCGTCGCCACCGACGCGCTGGCCCGACCCGACGCGGGGGACCTGGCGGTGCTCGGCTCCGGAGTGCAGGCCCGCAGTCATCTGGAGGCCATCCGACTGGTCAGGCCGCTGCGCCGGGTGCGGGTGTGGAGCCGTACCCCGCGCAACGCCGCCGCCTACCGCGAATGGGCGGCCGCCGAACTCGGCATCGAGGTGGAGACCGCGGCCACGCCGTCCGAGGCGCTCGCCGGTGCGGACCTGGTGTGCACCACCACCGCGACCAAGGAGCCCCTGGTGGAGGCCGAGGACCTGGCCCCGGGTGTCCATGTGAACGCGGTGGGCGCCTCGTTCGCCGACCACCGCGAGCTGTCGTCGCAGGCGGTGGCCCGGGCGGCGTTCTTCGTGGACAGCCGGGAGTCGGCGGTGGCCGAGTCCGGCGACCTGCACGCCCCGCTGGCCGAGGGACTGGTGGACGAGGGCCATATCGCGGCCGAACTCGGCGAGGTGCTGCTCGGCACCCACCCCGGTCGCCGCGCCGAACACGAGATCACCGTCTACAAGTCGCTCGGGCTCGGCGTACAGGACATCATGTCCGGCTTCGCCATCGCCGAGGCCGCCGAGGCACAGGGCCGGGGACAGCGGTTCACCCTGCACTGAACCGTGGTGCACCACCCGCATCGTACGAGCCACGAGAGCCGCCTGAGGAGAACAGTGCCGTGAACCTTCGCTCACCCGCCCCGCGCGCCGCCCTGGACGGCATCCCCGCGTATGTGCCCACGCCCCCGAAGCCGCCCGCCACAGGACCGTCGCACCGCCTCTTCCTCAACGAGAACCCCTATCCGCCGCTGCCCTCGGTGCGCGAGGCGATGGCCGAGGCCGCGGTACGGACCAACCGCTATCCCGGGATCTTCCCGCAGCGACTGGTCCACGCGCTCTGCGACAGGCTCGGGGTGCCCGCCGAGCATGTGCTCACCGGGCCCGGATCGGTGGGCATCTACCAGCAGATCGGCCAGGCGATGCTGTCACCGGGCGACGAAGTGGTCTATGCCTGGCCGTCGTTTGAGGCGTACCCGATCGTGGTGCGGACGGCCGGCGCGGTGCCCGTGGAGGTGCCTTTGCGTGATGGTGTCCACGACCTCGACGCGATGGCCGCGGCCATCACCACGCGCACCCGCGCGGTCCTGCTGTGCGAGCCGAACAACCCCACCGGCACCGCTGTGGGCGAGGCGGAGCTGAAGCGCTTCCTGGACCGGGTGCCCAGCGACGTACTGGTGGTGCTGGACGAGGCGTACTACGAGTTCCACCGCTCACCGGACGCTGCCGACGGTGTGGCGCTGCACCACGACCGCCCCAACCTGGTGGTGCTGCGCACCTTCTCCAAGGCGTACGGTCTGGCCGGGCTGCGGGTCGGCTACGGCGTGGCCCACCCGGTGATCGCCGAGGCGCTGCGCAAGTGCGCGGTGCCCTGCGGTGTGAGCGGTATAGGCGAGGAGGCCGCGCTGTGTTCGCTGGCCGCCGAGTCCGAACTGTTCCAGCGGGTGGACCAGTTGATCGAGGAGCGCGAAGCCTTGCGCGCCCGACTCCTCAGCCAGGGCTGGCCGGTGCCGCCCAGCGCGACCAACTTCCTGTGGCTGCCGCTCGGCGACGACTCTGCCCGCTTCGCCGCGGAACTGGAGGGGCACGGCCTGCTGACCCGCGGCTTCCCGGGATCCGGGGTGCGGGTCACGGTCGGCGACCGGGCGGCGAACGACCTGCTCGTGCGGGTCGCGGCCGGGCTCAGGCGGGACCGATGACCTGCTTGCGCATGTGCCCGTAGACCATCGACGTACGCACGTCGGCCAGTTCCGGGCGTTTGGTCAGTTCGTCCAGGACCACGGCGTGCAGGTGGTCGGTGTCCCGGACGGCCACGTGCAGCAGGAAGTCGTCGGTGCCGGTCAGCACGAAGACCGCTATCACCTCCGGCATCCGCTCCACGAACCGCTGGAACGCCTCTATCACCGCACGCGTCGGAGGCCGCACCCGTACCGCGATCACCGCCTGCAGGCCCCGGCCCATGGCGTGCAGGTCGACCTCGGCGTGGAAGCCCTTCAGCACACCGCGCTCACGCAGTGAGCGCACCCGCTCCAGGCACGTGGACGGCGCGATCCCCAACTCCCGCGCCAGGTCCCGATTGCTGCGCCGACCATCTTCCTGAAGAAGCCGCACCAGCGCCGAATCTAGTTCGTCCATGCTTCCCGCCACCTCCCGCGAACCGAACCAAATTCGGAGTGTACGGCAAATAGCCAATCATTCTGCTAGCTTTCCCGGTAAACATCCGTTCAACGTTCGCCGGATCGGCGGGAGTTGAGCAGGCACGGGGACGGCTGGCCGGAGAGGGGCACCACAGTGGGCAGCGAACGAACAACCAGGATCTGGGCCATATGCGCCGTCGTCGGGGCCGCACTGTTCTGGAGCAGTTCCTACGCGGTCACCAAACAGGTGCTGAGCGACGTGGGACCGCTGACCATCGGCGCGGTGCGCTTCACCATCGCCGCGGGGCTGCTGGTCGGCATGGTGCGGCTGCGTCGGCAGTCCGCGGCGCGGCCCGACGCCCGGCAGCGCAGGATGATCTACCTGAGCGGACTGCTCGGCATCACGGTGTACTTCATCCTGGAGAACATCGGCGTGAAGCTGTCCGCCGCCTCCGACGCGTCGCTGATCGTCGCCACCTACCCGCTGATGACCATGCTGCTGGAACTGGTCGTGTTCCGGTCCCGCATCCCGCTGCTGCGGGTGGCCGGGGTGCTGCTGGCCGCGCTCGGCGCGGCGCTGGTGGTGCGCAACGGAGCGGATGTCGGCGGCGACAGCCGCTGGCTGGGGGACATCCTGCTGCTGCTCGGCGGGTTGGTGTGGGCCGGGTACAACGTCCTCACCAAGCTCTCCAGCACCGGTCAGGACGCGCTCGGCATGACCTACTACCAGACGCTCGCCGGTGCCGGTGGCTTCCTGCTCGCCTCGCTGCTGGAGGTACGGGACTGGCACGTCCCGACGGTGACCAGCTCGGCCCTGCTGGCCTACCTCGCCGTTGCCTGCTCGGTGGGCGGCTTCCTGCTCTACAACTACGGCCTGCGCAGCATGAAGTCGAGCGTCGCGGTCAACATCCTCAACCTGGTACCGGTGTTCGGAGTGCTCGGCGCGGTGCTGATCAACGGCGAGCACGTCCAACTCGTACAGCTCGGCGGCGGGTTGGTCATCATCCTCGGCGTGACGCTCGGCCTCTTCGAGCGCACACCGACCAGGCGAACCCCGGCCCCGCGGGAACCGGCCCCGATGGACAGCGTCGGAGTCTGACGACGCGAGTGCGACGGCGGCTCGCCACGGGCGAACCCGCGGCGCCGCGAAACGCCCGCGTCGGCGCCGGGAACAGCTCGCGACCGGCCGATGTTTCACCGGCGTGACTGTTTACGGCGCAACCAATCGTGATGTCGACGTCGTGGTGGCCGGGGCAGGGCAGGCTGGCCTGTCCGCCGCCTACCACCTGCGGCGGCGCGGCTTCGCGCCGTACGACGGCTTCGTGGTGCTGGACGCCGCCACGGCGCCCGGCGGAGCCTGGGCGCACCGCTCGCCGTCGCTGCGCATGGCGACCGTGCACGGCTTCCACGACCTGCCCGACTTCGAGCTGCCGACACCCGACCCCACCGCCCCGGCGCGCGACGTGGTCCCGGGCTACTTCGCCGCGTACGAGGCCAGGCACGCACTGCCGGTGGTCCGGCCCGTTCGGGTACGGGCGGTGCGCTCGCTGGACGACGGCGGACTGCGGGTCGAGACCGATCAGGGCGACTGGACGGCACGGGCGCTGATCAACGCCACCGGCACCTGGACCCGCCCCTTCCTTCCCCACTACCCCGGGCGTTTCGCCGGACGCCAGCTGCACTACGCCGACTACCGGGGGCCCGAGGAGTTCGCCGGGCAGCGCGTCGTGGTGGTCGGCGGGGGCGCCTCGGCGATCCAGGTGCTGTCGGAGGTGGCAGAGGTGGCGCGGACCGTGTGGGTGACCCGGACGCCGCCCGTCTACCACGACGCACCGTTCACCCCCGAGTACGGCCGGGCCGTGGTGGCCAAGGTCGAGGAGCGGGTGCGGCAGGGGCTGCCGGTGCGCAGTGTGGTGAGCGTGACGGGCCTGGGCCCGAGCGTCGCGTACAGGCGGGCCGAGGAACTGGCGGCGCTCAACCGCCGTCCGATGTTCGACCGGCTCACCGAACGCGGCGTGGTCTGGGGCGAGGAGGAGCTGCCGGTCGACGCGATCATCTGGGCCACCGGCTTCCGCGCGGAGATCACCCACCTCGCCCCGCTGGGCCTGCGCGGCCCGGGGGGTGGGATCCGGATGGACGGCACCCGGGCCGTCGCCGACCCGCGCGTCCACTTGGTCGGTTACGGCCCGTCAGCCAGCACCATCGGTGCCAACCGGGCGGGACGCGCGGCGGTCAACGAGATCGTGGGCCTGCTGGGCGGCCCCGAGCCCGCCCTGGCAGCACGAACCGCGGCGGACTTCGCCCGGCCTGCTCAGTCCGTGTCCGTCGCCGCGAGTACCGCGATTCGGCGGCGGTCGGGGGAGAGCGCCGCTATGCCGTAGTCGGTGCCGACGTCGTTGTGGAACCACTCCGCGTCGGCCTCGAAATGGAACCACGTGCTCTGCCGGACCTGCTGCTCCACCTCCTCCACGCTCGCGTCCGCCGGGGCGCCGCACAGGCCCGCCATCGACCTCCACGCCCACCGCCGGCCGTAGGCGCCGTGCACTCCCGAGCTGTACATGCCGCCCATCGACGCGGTGCCGAAGAGCATGCGCCAGATCTCGTCCGCCGGACGAACGGCGATCTCGAAGCGGTCCGTGGGGCCGAGCCCTTCGAGGCAGCGCATGGGCAGGGTCGGCAGCGCGGCGGGCACCCGGTCGGGTGCGATGGCCTCGTCCAGCACGAAGACCCACGCCCCGCAGTCACCCCAGCCGCCCGCACGCGCTGCGCAGACGATGGTCTCGTGGACGTCGACGGTCGCGACGTCCCGCAGGGCGGACCGCTCGCTCGTGCGTGGAGTCGGGGGGTCCACCCGGCCCTTGTCCGGCAGCACGGTCGAGACCCCCCTGGCGGAGCCGTTCACCGAGCGGCTGGGGAAGTCGACGGCGGTCTCAAGGCCGAGGCGTCGCGCCGGGAGCCAGGCCAGGGCGTGGTAGCCGGGTAGCGCGTACCGCCAGGAGCGCATCGGCCAGCACTCCTCGGCGTCCACGCCACGGAGCACCAACTCGTGGAACAGGCAGGCCCGCAGCTCGTCCAGCTGCTTCCACTCCCCTCGGTCGAAGACGATGGAGACCAGGTCGTCCACCTGCTGGTGCTCCGCCAGGAGCGAGGCGGCGAACGACGGCACGGTACCGGCGAGGGCGCCGCACGAGCTTTTCTCGTCGAGGAGTTGGAGCAGTCGCACGATGCTGTCGCGGCCCGGGGTGACGGCGAGTACCCGCACCACATGGACCAGTTGGCGCTGGTACTCCCGTACTTGTTCGAGAGCGGCCGCATGCCGGTCGGCCAGCCGCGCCCCCAGCTCGCGCACGTACAGGGCGTCCCCCCGCGCGGCGCGCTGTGCGGCCTGGCCCCATACGAGACCGGCGAGATCGTCCTTGGCGTCTTCCACGGTCAGCCACCCTACGACGGGTGGGGTTCACGCCGGAGCACGGGCAACGGCGCGGGCCCGACATCCCCGAGGCCGCCTAGCTGTCGCTGCTGCGGCCACGGCCGGTGGTGTAGTCGCGGACGCGGTCGACCAGGCCGAGCCCCGGGGCGAGGAGCTTGTTCAGGGGCGGGGTGCTGGGAGCGTGGGGGTGCGGGCGAGTGGGGGCGGTCCTCTTCGCCTCCCTGACCTTGTTGGGTGTAGCGGCGCCGCCGTTCCGGGCAGCCTGTATGCCCAGGCCGGTCCCGCCGGGGGTGGTCCGGCCGTGACGTTCGATCCGCTGAAGTATGGTGCGCTGCCCGGGCGTTCGGCGCCGAGTGTGGTCCTGTTCAGGGCAGCCGGGGGACCAACTTCCTCCGGTCACGGGATCGTTGGGCCTGGTGCAGTGCCTCGCGGGTGGGTGGGTCGGCTCCGTCGCGGGCGCAGGTGAGGGCGGCGACCAAGGCGGCCTCGTCGAGCAGGGCGGTGAGTTCGGCGGCGTCGAGCGCGGCGAGGGGCCATGGAGCCGTGCCGCCCAGCACGCCGACGCGGTGTAGTCCGGCCAGCAGTCCGGCGCTGAACGCGTCGCCCGCGCCGACGGTGTCGACCAGTTCGGCGGGCACCGCGGGGCGGTGGATCTCGCTGCCGTCCGGTCCGATGGCGAGGCACCCGTCGCCGCCGAGCGTGACAACCACCAGGGCGGGGCCCAACTGCCGCCAGGCGCGTGCGAGCGCGGCCGGTGACGTGCCGGGCGCCAGCAGTTCCAGGTCCTCCGCCGAGACCTTGACGATGTCGGCCAGCCGCAGTTGGCGTTCCACCCGGCGCAGTGCCGCCGGGGGATCGGTGTCGAAGGCGGGGCGGATGTTGGGGTCGATGCTGATGGTGACCCGCTGGTCGCGTCGCACCCGGCGCAGCCATTCGGTCAGTACGCTCGCCGCCGGTTCGAGGGCCAGGGCGAGCGACCCGGTGTGGACGGCCACCACGTGGGAGGGGAGCGGGTCGGGGAGTTCCTCGACGCGCCACTGCCAGTCCGCGGTGCCTCGGTGCCAGAAGTCATAACTGGCGACCCCGTCGGCGTCGGTGGAGACGGCGGCGAGCGTGCTGGGTTCCGTTGCCGCGACGGCGTGTTCGAGCCGCACTCCGTTGCCCGTCAGATGGTCGCGCAGCAGTCTGCCGAAGGTGTCGCCCGACAGCCGGGCCAGCAACTGGGTCGGCACACCGAGCCGGGCCAGCCCCACCGCCACGTTGGCCGGGCTGCCGCCGGGGTGGGCACGAAAGAGCGCTTGCGTACCGTCGGGTTGTCCGACGAGGTCGACGAGCGCCTCGCCGCAGACCGCGATGGCCCCGGGACCGTTGAACTCATTCACGGGGCATCACCATGGCCTTGATCACCGAGGTGTCGGTGCGCGAGGCGAGCAGCGCCTGCTCGGTCCCGTCCAGGGGGAAGCGGCGGTTGGCCAGTGCGTCGAGCTCCACCCGCCCGGCGGCGGCCAGTGCCACCGCCTGAGGATAGGTGTTGGCATAGCGGAAGGTACCGGTCAGCGTGATCTCCCGGTTCTGGATCAGCTGGACCGGCAGCCGGGCCTCGCTGTGCGGTCCCATGCCGACCAGGACGGCGGTACCGGCCGGGCGCAGCGCCGCGATTCCGGCGGTCACCGCGGCCGGTGCGCCGGAGCACTCCAGCAGCACATCGGCGCCCATTTCCGGGTCGAGCGGATGCTCCGCGGTGTTGAGCGCGGTCGCCGCGCCCAGTTCCTCGGCCACCCGCAGCCGCTCCGGGTTGACGTCGGTGATCACCACCTCGGCGGCACCGGCGATCCGGGCCGTCTGTGCGGCGAGCAGCCCGACCGGTCCGGCGCCGGTCACCAGTACCCGGTCACCCGGCCGGACACCGCCCTTGCGAGTGGCCCACAGCCCGACCGACAGCGGTTCCAGCAGCGCTCCGGCCTCGTCGGAGACCCGGTCGGGCAACGGGTGGGCGAAGTCCTCGTGGATGGTGACGTAGCGGGCGAAGGCGCCGTCGACTGGTGGGGTGGCGAAGAAGGCCACGTCGGCGCAGAGGTTGTAGCGCCCGCCGCGGCATGCGGCGCACCGCCCGCAGGGTACTCCGGGCTCCAACGCCACCCGGGTGCCCGGTCGATGCCGTCCGGTCCGCTCGCCGCCGCCGACGACGACGCCCATCGCCTCATGGCCGAGGACGAGCGGTTCGCTGACCACGAAGTCACCGATCCGGCCGTGCTCGTAGTAGTGGACGTCGGATCCGCACACCCCGACCGCCCGCACCTCGACCAGTACCTCGCCGGGCCCTGGCGCGGGCATGGGGCGGTCCTCCACCCGCAGGTCGTGGGGACCGTGCAGCACCGCCGCGCGGTTGTCCATGTGGTGTCGTCCCTTCGTGGATGTGTCGCGGTCTCACCAGGCAGCCCATCGTCCTCGGTTCGTCACTTGACCGCTCCCATCGACAGGCCGCGGACCAACTGCTTCTGGGCGACCCAGCCAGCCAGCAGCACCGGCAGGCAGGCGAGCGTGGCGGCGGCGGCGAGCTTCGCCCAGTACAGGCCCTCGCTCGTCATGAAGCCGACCAGGAAGACCGGCATCGTCGCGGCCCGCACCGAGGTGAGGTTCAGGGCGAAGAAGAACTCGTTCCAGGAGAAGATCACGCAGATCAGGGCGGTCGCCGCGATGCCCGGGGCGACCATGGGCAGCATGACCCTGACGATCTCCTGACGGAGCGTCGCACCGTCCACGCGGGCCGCCTCCAGTACCTCGCCGGGCACCTCCATGAAGAACGAGCGGAGCATCCACACCGCGATCGGCAGGTTCATCGCCGTGTAGAGCACGATCAGGGTGCCGATGTTGTCGAGGGCGCCGATGTCCCGTACGGCGAGGTAGATCGGCACGATGGCGGCGACCACCGGCAGCATCTTGGTGGAGATGAAGAAGAAGAGGGCGTCGCGCCACTTGCGGACCGAGCGGATCGACAGCGCGTAGGCGGCCGGGATACCGAGCACCAGCACCAGCAGGGTGGAAAGCACCGTCGCCAGTGCCGAGTTGGCCAGATAGGGGCCGATGCCGCTGTCGAAGACCGCGCGGAACTGGGCCGTTGTGGGCGAGAAGACCAGGTGCGGGGTGGTGGTGTAGGCGTCGGCCTCCTGCTTGAACGCGGTGAGCACCATCCACAGCACCGGGAAGAAGAAGACCAGCGCCGCGAGCCAGGCGCCCGCCGCCCACGACACGCGGCCGAGGGTCCGGCGCAGCGGGCGGGAGGCGGGGCCGTTCGCCGTGCGAGTGGCCGGGGCGGCGGGGGTTGCGGTGGCCATCACGCCCTCCGTTCGGTGTTGGCGAAGACGGTGAACAGCATGCGCAGTGCGACCGAGGCGACCAGGATCGTGCCCGCGACGGTGACCACGCCGAGGGCGGAGGCCTGTCCGACGTCGAAGCCGAGGAAGGCGCGCTGGTAGAGGTAGTACGGCAGGTTGGTGGTGGCGGTGCCGGGGCCGCCCTGGGTCATCATGTAGATCACGTCGAAGGTGTTGACCAGGTAGATCGCGCCGAGCAGCACACCGAGTTCCACGTACGGCCGCAGATGCGGCATGGTGATGGCCCGGAAGGTGGTCCACGCTCCGGCGCCGTCGACCTTGGCGGCCTCCAGGACCTCGTTCGACTGGCTCTGCAGCCCGGCGAGGACGATCAGCATCATGAACGGCGTCCACTGCCACACCAGTACGGTCACGATCGAGGCCATCGGGTACTGGCTGACGAAGTCGACAGGGCCGATGCCCACACCCCGCAGCAGGTAGTTGACGATGCCGTAGACCGGGTCGAGCATCGTGGTCTTCCACAGCAGTCCGGCGACCGTCGGCATGATGAGGAAGGGCGCGATCAGCAGCGTGCGGACCACACCGCGGCCGGGGAACTTCCGGTCCAGCAGCACCGCCAGTCCCATCCCCAGCAGCATCGAGATCGCCACGGCGAGAGCGGTCATCGCGATCTCGGTGAACAGCGCGTCGCGGAAGGCGCTGTCGGTGAGGACGTTCGCGTAGTTCTCCAGGCCCACCCAGTGCTGGGAGTGGGGCCGGACCAGGTTCCAGGACTGGAACGAGAAGATCACCGTGAAGACGAACGGGATCTGGGTGACGATGATCATGAAGATCAGCGCCGGTGTCAGCGGCAGTCGCCGCTGCCAGGCCTCGCGGCGCGGCGAGGCCCCTTGCCGCGCCCCGGACATCGCCGGGCCGCTGACGGGCGGGGCGAGTGTCGCCATGACGCCTCCCATCTGGTGGTTGTCGGGTGGAGCGGGTCAGGGGCGCTGGTAGGAGCGGCCGACGGTCCGCGCGTACTGCTGGGACTGTGCCAGCGCGTCATGTACCGACTTCTGCCCGGCGATCACGGCGGTGATCTGCTGGCTCACCCGGGTGCCCAGGTCCTCGAACTCGGGGATGCCCACGAACTGGACGCCGGTGTAGGGCACCGGGTCAACCGTGGGGTGGAGCGGGGTGGCGCTGCTGATCGCCTGCACGGTGGGTCCGGCGAAGGCGGCGGCGGCCTTCTCGTACTGCGGGATCTGGTACGTCGAGGCCCGGCTGCCCGGCGGCACGCGCGACCAGCCCAGCTTCTCGCCGACCAGCTTGATGTAGGACTTCGAGGTGGCCCAGGACATGAACTGCCATGCGGCGTCCTTGTGTCCGCTGGTCCTGGGGATGCCCAGCGACCAGGAGTACAGCCAGCCCGAGGAGTTGGTCTTCTCCACCGGCGCGGGCACATATCCGATCTTGCCGACCACCTTGCTGCTGCTGGGGTCCTCCAGCGATCCGGCGGCGACGGTCGCGTCGTACCACATGGCGGCGTTGCCCTGCGCCATGTCCGTGCCGCATTCGGTGAACCCCGCGCTGGACGCGGCCGGTTCGCCATCGCGGCGCAGCAGGCCGGTGTAGAAGGAGGCGGCCTTCTGCACCGCCGGTGAGGTGAGCTGGGCGTTCCACCGCGGATCGAACCAGCGACCGCCGAAGGTGTTGATCACGGTGTCCAGCGGCGCCAGGTTCTCGCCCCAACCCGGGTCGCCGCGCAGGCAGATCCCGGCGACGTGGTGGGCCGGGTCGCCGAGCTTGTCGGCGAACGCGGCCACCTGGTCCCAGGTGGGGTGGGCGGGCATCGTCAGATGGTGGGCGGCGAACAGGTCCTTGCGGTACATCAGGAACGACGACTCGCCGTAGAACGGCACCGAGTACATGTCCCCGCGGTAGGAGAGCGACTGGCGGATGGGGCCGATGAAGTCGCCCGGGTCGTACCCCGCCGTGCGGTCGGCGTACGGCTGCAGGTCGACCAGCCAGCCGTTCCTCGCCCACATCGGTGTCTCGTAGTTGCTGATCATCACCACGTCGAACTCGTGGCTGCCGGTGGCGACGGACTCGGTGATCTTCTGTCGTGCCTCGTTCTCCGGCAGTGTCACGTACCTGACGTGGACGCCCGGGTGCTGCTGCTCGAAGTACGGGGTGAGCCGCTCCACGTCCGCCATCTGCGGATTGGCGACGATCGCCACGGTGAGGGTGGTGCCTGACGCGGAACCGCCAACCGCGCCGGCGCCGGCACAGCCCGCCGTCAGCAGCAGTCCGGCCACCGACGCGGTGGCCGCCAAAGCGCGCCGGGACGTCCGAGGCTGCCGGGAACCTCTGGTGGGTCGGCCGCGTCGCCGAGGCTGGCGGATTCGCATCGTTCGTCTCTCCTCGCTGCCGCTGTCACGGGACCGCGTCGGGACGGACGCCGGTCGGCCGGGGCGATTCGGAAGGATCCGGGGGGTGATCGAGCGGGTGCGCAACCGGTTGCGCGCTGATTGGGGATGACCTTAGAAGTGCGCAACCGGTTGCGCAACCGGTTGCGGGATAGAATTTCGCAGCACAGCCGCCAACGCAGTCAGCCGGACGATCCGGATCCGGCGGGGAGGGGGTGATCGGTGCCGACCATGTATGACGTGGCGCGCCGCGCCGGGGTGTCCGTCACCACGGTCTCGCATGTCATCAACCGCACACGCTCGGTGAGTGATGCGGCGCGCCGTGCGGTGGAGGCCGCCATCGCGGAGACCGGCTACGTTCCCAACGTGGTCGCCCGGTCGCTGGCCACCTCGACCACCCGCACCATCGGGCTCGCCGTCTCCGCGCTCACCAACCCGTACCTCGGCGAGCTGGCCCATGCCATCGAGTCGACAGCCGTGGCCGCGGGATACACGGTGCTGCTCGCGGACACCCATGACGACCCCGACCAGGAGGCGCGGGTACTGCGCGCCCTGCACCACCGCCGGGTCGACGGGATCCTGCTGGCCACCTCGATGCCCCAGGCCGATCTGCGGCGCTGCCTGGCGCAGCTGCCCGGGCAGTCCTCCCCGGTGGTGCTCATCGACCGCCTCCTGCCGGACGGCTTCGACCAGGTCGGCGTCGAGAACGAGGAGGCGACCGCCGGGCTGATAGCCCACCTCGCCGAGCGCGGACACCGCCGCATCGGCATGGTCCACGGGCGGCACGGCCTCACCACGACCACCGAACGGCTCACCGGCTACCGCCGCGGCCTGGCCGAGCAGGGCATCGACCACGATCCGGCGCTGGAGGCCGACGGCGCCTCGGACGTCGCCTCGGCGCGTGACGCGGTCATCCGGCTACTGGAACTGGACAAGCCGCCCACCGCCGTGGTCAGCGCCAACAACCACATGACGGTGGGTGTGCTGCGGGGGCTGCGTGACCGCGGGGTACGGGTGCCCGACGACATCGCCGTCGTCGCGTTCGACGACGTCGAGTGGGGCGACCTGCTGCCCTCGCCGCTGACCGCGATCGCCCAGCCGTGGCAGGAGATAGGGCGGCAGGCCACCCGAAGGCTGCTCGACCGGATGGCCGGGGAGACGGCCCCGCCGCACGCCATCCGCCTGGCGCCCACCCTGGTGCACCGCCGCTCCTGCGGCTGCCCGCCGTGACGCTCCGCTGGGGGCGCGGTGGTTGTCCGCGGTGCCGTTGGGGCTGGTCGTGCGGCTCCCCGCGCCCCTTCGGGGGCGCTGTCGAGCCGCGGCGCCAGGCGCTTCGCTGGGGGGCGGTGGTTGTCTGCGGTGCCGTTGGGTTGATCGTCAGCGGGCGGCGTGCGCTGCGGGCCTTGCGACCAGGAGCGGTCGCAGCGCGCCGTCGCTCAGCCTGGTGACCAGCGGGGTGGCCAGGCGGCGCAGGGCGAGGCTGGTCAGGAAGGCGACGGGCAGGGCGAGGACGGCGGCGCCGAGGACGTCGTGCGGGTAGTGGTCGCCGACGTAGACACGGGTGAAGCCCTCGATCACGGCGAAGATCGCGGCGATCGCGCTGAGGCGGCGGTCGAGCAGGAAGAGCGCGGCGACGGTGGCCGCGGCGGTGGTGGTGTGGCCGCTGGGGAAGGCGTAGTCGGTGGGCGCCGGGCAGGAGTCGACGTAGAAGTCGTGTGGCAGCGAGTAGCAGGGGCGCACCTCCGCCACCAGCTTCTTGGCCACCTCGGCGACGGCGAACGCCGCCCCCACGCACACCGGCGCGGCCAGCGCGAGCGTCATGGCGGTGGTGTCCCGGCGGCGGGCGTTCCACCAGCCCATGACCATCAGGACGGCGAAGACTCCCAGGCCGAGGTTGGTCCACACCTGCATGGGGGTGTTCAGCCAGGGGGTGGCGCGGGCGAAGTCCGTGACGGAGGTGAACAGCGAGCCGTCGATGCCGGAGCCGTCGAAGGCCAGTTGCGCTACGGGGTGAAGGGTCATCGGGCCCGCTCTTTCGAAGTCGCCGAGGAAACCGCCGCGCGAACTGCCAGCCGCGGCAAGGTGAACCGGAGACTAACATCTACGCTTCTGTAGAAGTTAATGGCGGTGCGGGCTTCCCGCCGCGGTGCGGCGTGCCTGGGGCCGTGGCACACTCGGGGCCCGAGAAAGCTTTTACCCGCGAGTAGAAGTTCGCGGCTCTGTAGATCATGAACGGAAGGTCGGCCAACCAATGGCGGCAGGCGAGCACGGCGCGGCGGGTCCCGCGGGCTCGCGGCGGCCGGGCGGGGCGCTGGAGGCCCAGATCCTCACCGTGCTGCACGACGCCTCGCGGGCCCTCACCCCCGGGCAGGTGCTGGAACGCCTGGACGGCGCGCTGTCGTACAGCACGGTGGTGACCGTGCTGTCCCGCATGTACGACAAGGGGCTGCTCACCCGCGCCAAGCAGGGCCGCGCCTACGCCTACGCCCCGGTCGCGGACGCCCAGGGGATGACCGCCCGGCGGATGCGGGAGGTACTCGACAGCGACCCCGACCGGGAGGCGGTGCTCTCCCGCTTCGTCGACGCCCTGTCGGCCGACGACGAGCGGTTGCTGCGCCAACTCCTCGGCGGCGACCTGCTGGACGACGGGTGAGGTCGGCTTGGGGCCCCGGCGGTGCTTGTCGGATGTCGCCGTGGTAGCCAGGACCCATGCGCGTTCTTCTCCCGCTGCCTGACCGCGACTTCGACGTCACCGAGGTGGCCGTGCCGTACCGGCTGCTGAGCGACGCGGGCCACGAGGTGGTCTTCGCCACCGAGCGCGGCGGTCAGCCGCCCGAGGCCGACCCGCTGCTGCTCGGCGGAGTCGTCCTCGGGCAACTCGGCGCGCGGGCCGAGCCGAAGGAGTTCTACCGCCGGATGATCGGCGAACCCGCCTACCGCCGCCCGCTGAGCTGGGCCGACCTGGCGCCCGAGGAGTACGACGGCCTCCTGCTGCCCGGTGGGCACGCGCCCGGCATGCGCCAGTACCTCGGTTCCGGCGTGCTGCGGGAGAAGGTCGCCTGCTTCTGGCTGACCGGCCGCCCCGTGGCGGCCATCTGCCACGGCGTCCTGGTGCTCGCCCGGACGCCCGATCCGGTCACCGGCCGCAGCGTCCTGGCCGACCGGCGTACGACCTGCCTGCCCAAGTACATGGAGCGCACCGCCTACTACCTCACCGCCTGGCGGCGCGGGCGCTACTACCGCACCTACCCCGCCTACGTCCAGGACGAGGTGACCGCCTGCCTGGACGACCCCGCGCAGTTCCAACGCGGCCCGCGCCAGTTGACGCGGCGCGGTACCGCCACGGACGACCGGCCCGCGTTCGTCGTCCAGGACGGCAGGTACCTGTCCGCCCGCTGGCCGGGCGACGCCTACCTGTTCGCCCGCCGTTTCAACGACATGCTCAAGTAACCGGTCAGCCAGCGGACTTCAGGATCGCCGCGACGATCGGCCCGGCGAACTTGTAGCCCTCGCCGCTGTTCGGGACGGTGGCCGCCGCGGCCACGTCATCGCGGTACGCGACGAACCAGCTGTTGGGTTTGGCCTGCCCGTCCACCTCGGCGGTTCCGGTCTTGGCCCCGATGTCGCCGCTGAGCCCGGCCATCGCCGGGGCTGCCGTCCCCGACTGCGCGGTCAGCCGCATCATGGAGCGGACCTGTGAGGCCACCGATGCGCTCAACTGCCGCGGCGCCTGGGCGAGCGTTCGCCCGTCGACCGACGGCGGGACGATGAACGGCTGGTGGAACCCACCGGCCTTGACCGTCGACGCCACTGACGCCATGGCCAGCGGGCTCATCAGGTCGTCGCCCTGGCCGATGTACGACATCGCCTTCATCGCTCCACTGGCGGCGGGCACGCTGCCGCTGTACGCGGGCACCCCGACAGTCCAGTTGAGCCCTGTGCCGAAGACGTCGTGCGCCTCGTTGGCGACGGCGTCGTCGGGCATGAACGTCGCGGTGGATATGAAGGCCGTGTTGCAGGACTGTGCGAAGTCCTGGGCCATCGTGGCGTTCTGCAGCGAGAAGTTGTCCACGTTGTGGAAGCTGCCGCCGCCGTACTGGTAGTTCTTCGGGCAGTCGAGAGGTTTGTCGGGGGAGACCCTGCCGGTTTCCAGCGCTGCCGACGCGGTGATCAGCTTGAAGGTCGAGCCTGGCGCGTACGTGCCGCTGAGCGCCTTGTCGGGGCCGGACGCGGGCTGGTTGGCGACCGCCAGGATCGCGCCGGTGCTCGGCTGGATGACCACCGTTGACGCGTCCGGCCCCTTGGTCCTGACCGCCTGCTCGGCCGCCGCCTGGAGATGCGCGTCGATCGTCGTGGTCAACGGCCTTCCCGCCCTGCCCCGGGAGAGCTGGTGCAGCACCGGACCCGGCTTCCCGTCCGCGCCCTCGACACGCAGGTCGGTGCCCTCGGAACCACCCGTCGCGGTGCCGTAGGCCGACTGCAGCTGGCTGATGACCGAGCCGAGCGAGGGATACTCGGCGGCGGTCAAGGTACTTCCGTTGTGGTCCAGGATCGTGAGCGGCGGGGCGGCCGAGTGGTCCGCGACCAGCTTGTCGCCGGTGCCGAGCGTCGGATACAGCACGGACGGGGCCCACTTGACCACCGGCCGCCCCGACGCGTCACGTATGACCGTCAGTCCCGAGCGGTAGCCCCAGTTCGACTGCTGGCCGTCGGCATCGAACCGGGCGTTCACCGAGAACGGCACGCTGGTGCCCTTCGCCGACTGGCCGGTCAGCGTGAGCGAGGTGATGTGCAACCGGGTGCGGAACGCGGCGAGTTGGTCGGCGCACTGCCCGGCGTCGTCCGTCAGACCCGCGGCCTTCGCCGTGTCGCCGGAGGACCAGGCCGCCAGGAAGTCGTTCGCGGTCCGCGTCACCTCGGCGGGCGACAGGGCGGTGCTGGCCTTCCGCGGGGGCCTTCGCGCCATGGCCGAGGTGGCGTGCGCCAGCGGCTTGCCGTGCGACGGGCCCTGGAGCAGGGCGTAGCACCCGTAGCCCGCGGCCCCGACCACGACCGAGCAGGCTCCGCCGATGAGCGCGCCCTTGACGCCGCGCCGCGCGAGGACGCCGGACCGGGCGCGGTGCCGTATCGATCCGCCGGGAGCGCGGCGACCCGAAGCCGTGTGCGGGTCGTCGTTCGGGCCGGACTCCGCCGGGAGTGACTCGGGCGTTGGTGTGCGGAGCGCTCCGGGGAGGGCGAAGCGGCCGTGCCCGCGCGACTGTGGCGGCTTTCGCCGGTGCTCACTCATGCTTCCAGCTCCTCGGACAGGCGGTCGCGCCTGAAGGCGGCGATGGACATCCGTACCCCCGGATGCGGCCCTTCCGGGCCACGCGGCACAGGGACGACGACGCCCTGCGGCCCCGCATGGTTCCTGACAGTGTCCTACGCAGGCAAATATCGCGCCGTCAAACAGGGAGGAGTCGGTGTCTTTCCGGTGAAACAGGCAGGTGGGTCGGTGTACGGGTACGCCTCGTTGGGGGTGCTGGCCGCCAACTCATCAAAGAATGCTGGCGATTGCCCTATTTATCCCGTTCATCCCTGATGTGTCATTGTGTGAGTCGGTATCGCCGCCCTTCCCATCCGGCACACTCCGCCCTCGGGCCCGTACGGCTGGTCGGCCGTACGGGCCCGGGTAGGGATTGTCGAGGCGTTGCCGGGTGGGGTGGGGCCGGACTGGCCGACCGGTGGCGCTACTTCACCGCGCCCGCCGTGATGCCGCTGACGAACTGGCGCTGGAAGGCGAAGAAGACGGCGAGTGGGACCACCATGGACAGGAAGGCACCGGAGGAGAGCACGTCGATGTTGTCGCCGAACTGGCGGGTCTGCTCCTGCAGCGCGACGGTGAGCGGGGCGGAGCCGCTGTTGGCGAAGATCAGCGCCACCAGCATGTCGTTCCAGACCCACAGGAACTGGAAGATGGCCAGCGAGGCGATGGCCGGGCCGCCCAGCGGCACCACCACCCGGGCGAACAGCCGCAGTTCGCCCGCACCGTCCAGGCGAGCCGCCTCCAGTAGCTCACGCGGTATCTCGGCGAAGAAGTTGCGCAGCAGGAAGATGGCGAACGGCAGGCCGAAGGCGGTGTGGAAGAGGATGACGCCGAGCAGGCTGCCGAAGATGCCGAACGCCGCGTACAGCTTGGTGACCGGGATCAAGGCGACCTGGATCGGGACCACCAGCAGTGCGATCAGCAGCAGGAACAGCCAGTCCCGGCCGGGGAACTCCAGCCAGGCGAAGGCGTATCCGGCCATCGCGCCGATGACGATGACCAGCACGGTCGCCGGAACGGTGATCAGCACGCTGTTGAGCAGGGCGTGGGTGATGGCGCCGTTGCCCATCAGGGCCGCGTAGTTGTGCACGGTCAGCTGGGCCGGGGTGGTGAAGACCCGCCACCAGCCCGAGGTGCTGATGTCGGCGGGGCCGCGCAGCGAGGAGATCAGCAGGCCGATGGTGGGCACCAGCCACAACAGGGCGGTCAGCAGCAGGCCGACACGGACCGCGCCGCTCGCGGCCCGGGCGGCCAGACGGGCGGCCGGGCCGGGGCCGCGCCGGGCGGGGGTGTCGATGGCGGTCACCGGGTGCGCTCCTTCCGGAAGCGGCGGATGTTGAAGAACACGGCAGGCAGCACCAGCACCAGCAGCAGCACGCCGAGCGCGCTGCCGACGCCTTGGTCGTTGCCGCCGCCGAAGGAGGCGAGATACAGCTGGAGCGCCAGGACGTTGGCGTCCTGCTGGGTCGATCCCGGCGCGATCACATAGACCAGGTCGAAGATCTTCAGCACGTTGATGACCAGCGTCACCAACACCACGACCAGCGTCGGGGCCAGCAGCGGGACGGTGACACGGCGGAAGACCTGCCACTCGTTGGCACCGTCCATCCGCGCCGCCTCCAGCAGTTCGCGTGGCACTCCGGCGAGTCCTGCCGCGATCAGCACCATCGCGAAGCCGGTCCACATCCACACGTAGGCGCCGATGATGGACCAGGTGACCAGGGTCGGGCCGAGCCAGTTGACGCCCTGGAACTGCGCGGTGAAGTTGGCTGCGGGCAGGCTCAGCCGCACCGGAGCCGTGCCCACCTTGTCGGCCGGCAGCACGAAGGTGCCGTCGCTGCCGGAGGTGGCGGTGGCGACGGCGCGGCCGTCGCGTACCGCCTGTACCTGGACCCCGGCCAGGGCCTTCTCGCCCGGGTCGATCCGGCCCGGTGTGCCACCACCGCCCGCGGTGAAGTCCAGCCAGACGGTTCCGCAGATGGCGCCGGTGGGGCAGTGGGTCGGCGAGGCGGCCTGCCGGGCCCCGGAGAGGGTGGCGGGCGGGATGCCGACCAGCGGCAGCGCCGCCGCACCGGTACCCGGGGCGACCGTGGCGGTGGTGGCGTAGCCGCCGCCGGAGGGGGCCAGGCCGCCGCCGACGCGCGGCTTGGCCCCCGGGTAGGCGGACGCCTTGGCGAACGTGTCGTGCACACCGACCACCACCGCGTTGGCCACGCCCTTGCCGGGGTCCTGGTCGTACACCAGCCGGAAGATGATCCCGGCCGCCAGCATCGAGATGGCCATCGGCATGAAGACCACCAGTTTGAAGGCGGTTCCCCAGCGGACCCGCTCGGTCAGCACCGCGAAGATCAGGCCGAGCCCGGTGGCCACGCTGGGCGCGGCCACCACCCACAGGGCGTTGTTGCGCAGCGCGGTCAGCGTCTGCGGGTCATGGAAGACGTTGGTGTAGTTGCCCAGGCCCACGAAGTGGCCGAAGCCGTCCGCACCGAACAGGCTGCGCGCCGCCGTCCAGCAGATGGGATACACCACCAGCGCGCCGAGCACCACCAGCGCCGGGAGCAGGAAGCAGGCGGCGGCCCAGGGGTGGGCGCCGATCGCCGAGCGGACGCGGCGGGTGGTGGGCCGTCCGCCGCGCCGGGGACCGGCGGTGTCGGGCGGGAGCGGTGGCACCTGGGAGGTGGCGGGGGGCGCGGTCTGTGCTGCCATGACCCGTCACCTCAGCCCGCGTTGGCGAACGCCGCGGCGGCGTCCGCCTCCAACTTGCCCTGCGCACCGGCCACGTCCGAGGGGTTGGCCAGGAAGTCCTGGAGGTCCTTCCACTCGCCTTGGCCCTTGGTGCCGCCGAACGCCGCCGGAGCCTGGTCGGACATGTCGAAGCGGAAGTTGTCACCGGCGGCAGTCAAGGACTTGGCGAGCGACCGCTCGGTCTCGTCCGGGTAGCTGGACAGGTCCAGGGACTTGTTGGGGGAGATGAAGCCGCCCTGTTCGACCTCGGTTCGCGCGGCGTCGGTTGAGGCCAGGTAGGTCAGCAGGGCCTGGGCGCCCTTGCTGTTCTTCAGCGCCACGGCGACATCACCGCCGACGACCATGGGGGCCTGGCCGCCGTCCACCGTCGGGAACGGGAAGACCTTGGCGTCGGTGCCTATCTTGGCCTTGGTGTCGCTGGTGATGTTGGTGGCGACGAAGTCGGCCTCGTAGACCATGGCGGCCTTCGCCGGGTCGGCGAAGGTCTGGTCCACGGAGGCGGGGAACTCGGTGGCCAGGGCACCGCGGGTGCCACCGGCGAGCAGCGCGGGCTTGCCGAAGAGCTGGCCGAGGGTGGTCAGGGCCTTGCCGACCGAGGGGTCGGTCCACTTGATCTGGTGCTTGGTCAGCTGGTCGTACTTGGCCGGACCGGCCTGGCTGAGGTAGATGTTCTCGAACCAGTCGGTCAGCGTCCAGCCGTCCGCGCCGCCGACGGAGACCGGCGGGGTGCCGGAGTCGGAGATGGTCTGCGCGTCCTTGAGGAAGTCCGACCAGGTGGCCGGCGGCGTGGTGATGCCCGCGGTGGAGAAGGCCTTGGTGTTGTACCAGACCGTGGACTTGTCGGCGGCCTTGAAGTACACCCCGTACTGCGTGCCGTGGTAGGCGCCCAGGTTCTGCCAGCCGGTGCTGTAGTTGCCCTTCAGCTGCTTCTCGACGGCCGCGTTGACCGGCTTGAGCCAGCCGGACTTGGCGAACTGGGCCAGCACACCGGGCTGCGGGAGGAACGCCACGTCCGGCGCCCCACCGCCTTGGATCTTGGTGCCGAGGAAGGTGGAGACGTTGTCGCCGGTCGGCACGAAGTCGGTCTGGGCGCCGGTGAGTTGGTCGAACCGCTTGATCACCTTCATGAAGTTCTGCTGCTCCGGCCCGGTCCACACCGCGGCCACCTCAAGGTGCTGGCCGTGCAGGTCGGGCAGGTTGAGGTCGGAGGCCGTGGCGCCGCTGGGGGCGGCGGAGTTGGCGCCGCCGCTGCCGCCACAGGCGGTGGTCAGCAGGGCCAGGGCGCAGGTGGTGGCCGCCAGTGCGACGGTTCTTTTCATGGCGTTCTCCTGATGGGGGTGGTGAAGTGCGGTACGGGATCAGGGCGTTGCGGTGACCCACCAGGCGGCCGTGTTGCCTGGCAGGGTGCCCGGTGGGCAGGGGCGGCTGGCGAGCAGCGGGGCGCCGTCGACCGGGGCGGGCACCGGCTGGTCGCCGAAGTTGACGGCGCACACCAGGCCCTCGCCACGCTCGAAGGCGAGCACCCGCGGTGCGCTCTCGAGCCAGCGCAGCGGCCCCTCACCGAGCTGCGGCAGGCCGCGGCGCAGGTGGAGCGCGTCCCGGTACAGGTGCCAGAAGGAAGTGGTGTCGGCCAGCGCCCGCTCGGTGGTGTGGGCGGCGAACCAGTCCGGCTGGGGCAGCCACGGCTGCGCCGGGGCGTCGCCCGCGGTGAAGCCGAACGGGGAGGCGTGCCCGGACCACGGCAGCGGGACCCGGCAGCCGTCGCGTACCTTGGCCCGGCTGCCGGTGCGCCGGAATATCGGGTCGGTCAGTGCCTCGTCCGGCAGGTCCACCACCTCGGGCAGGCCCAGCTCCTCGCCCTGGTAGACGTAGGCGGCGCCGGGCAGTGCCAGCATCAGCAGGGCGGCGGCGCGCGCTCGGGCGGCGCCGAGGTCGGACAGGTCGCCGCCGTCGGCGGGAGCCGGTGCGGCGTAGCGGGTGACCGACCTGACCTGGTCGTGGTTGTTGAGCACCCAGGTGATGGTGGACCCGGTCCCGGCGATGTCCCGCAGCGCGTCGGCGATGACCTGTTGGAAGGTCCCGGCGTCCCAGGGCGCGGTCAGCAGGTGGAAGAAGAACGCCTGGTGCAGTTCGTCGGGGCGTACGTAGCGGGCGTGTTCGGCCGCGGTCGGCACCGACACCTCGCCGACCAGCAGGCGTTCGCGTCCGTCGTGCGCGGTGTACTCCTCGCAGATCGCCCGCCAGGAGCGCCACACCTCGTGGACCTCCGGCTGGTTCCAGGCCAGCGGGTTGACCGAGTCGCGGGAGCGCTCGTCCGCGCCCGGGTCGGGTGAGTCCGGCAGGTCGGGGTGCTTGTACAGCCCCGCCGCGACGTCGATGCGGAAGCCGTCGACGCCGCGCTCCAGCCAGAACCGCAGCACCTGCTCGAAGTGCCCGGCCACGTCCGGGTGGCGCCAGTTGAAGTCCGGCTGCTCGGGGGTGAACATGTGCAGGTACCACTCGCCCGGGGTGCCGTCGGGCTCGACGACGCGGGTCCAGGCGGGACCGCCGAACATCGCCCGCCAGTTGTTGGGCGGCAGTTCGCCGTCCGTGCCGCGGCCCGGGGCGAAGTGGAACCGGCCGCGTGCCGCGCTGCCCGGTCCGGCGGCCAGTGCCTGCTGGAACCAGGGGTGCTGCTGCGAGCAGTGGTTGGGCACGATGTCGACCAGGCACCGCAGGCCGAGCCGGTGCGCGTCGGCGACCAGGCGGTCGAACGCGGCCAGGTCGCCGTAGACCGGGTCCACGTCGCAGTAGTCGGCGACGTCGTAGCCGTGGTCGTGCTGCGGTGACGGGTAGAACGGGGTGAGCCAAACGCCGTCCACGCCAAGGCGCTTGAGGTAGGGCAGTCCGGCGGTGACGCCCGCCAGGTCGCCGATGCCGTCGCCGGTGCTGTCCAGGAAGCTGCGGACGTAGACCTGGTAGATCACCGCGTCGCGCCACCAGCGGTGGGGCGTCGACGGTGACGTGCTCTGGATGCTCGGGTTGTGCAGCGGCCCGAACCGCGGTGTCGCTCTTGGCGGGTTGTCCTCGACCGGCGCGCCGATCATCCGTCACCATCCTGGCCCGTCGTACGGCCCGCACAGGGGCCGTCGGTTGTTCTGTTCGCCCAGGCGGTGGCGCCGATCCTTGCTCCGGGGATCACGCGCGAGCCGGGCTGCCGCGCGGGTGCGCGATGTCCCCGGGGCCCGGTGAACTCACCGGACCGCCGCGAGGTGCATGCATGTTATGTATAGCTGTCGAGTAGATGTCAACGGTGAGAACAGAGATTTCCGGGGACGGCGACAGCCCAGGTCACCGGGGGCGGCCACGCCGGATGCATGACGGGCAGGTGTCGGCGGTGTTGCAGCGGCCCCTTCCGGCGCCGGTGGACGGCGTCCGGGCACGCGTCCAAGGCCGACAGTCCCGGGGACTGTCGGCCTTGGACGGAAGGCGGGAGGGCGGACGGTGTCCGCCGCCGTCAGGGAGCCCGGAGGATCCCCTTCAGGTCCTGTGCCAGCGCGGCCGTCGCCGCGGCGGGGGAGCGCCGCAGCGTGAGGGCGTCATGCACCTCACCGGCCACCGCCAGGCTCACCTGGTCGTACTCCGGGCTCTTCGGGCGGGGCCTGGCCGACAGGATGCTCTGCCGCAGCACCGGCAGGTACGGGAACCGCCTGACCAGCGCGGGATCGGTGTACAGCTGCGCCCACACCGGCGGCAGCGAACCCTTCAGCAGCACCTGCCGCTGGTTGTCCAGCCCGGTCAGGAACCGGATCAGCGCGCGGGCGGTCTTCTGGTGCCGTGAGTAGCTGCTGACCGCGAGGTTGGAACCGCCCAGCGAACTCGACCCCGGGCCGTCAGGGCCGGGCAGCGGGACCACGCCGATCTTCCCGGCGACCTTGGAGCCCGGCGCCTCGGCCAGGTCGTACGCGTACGGCCAGTTGCGCATGAACAGGTAGCCGCCGTTCTGGAAGGCCTGCCGCGACTCCTCCTCGGTGAAGCTGAGCGACTCGCGCGGTATCCAGCCCTGGCGCACCCCGTTGACCAGGAAGTCCAGCGCCCGCTGGGCCGCGGGAGAGTCGACGGCGACCTTCCGTCCCTCGTCGGAGAGGATCGCCCCGCCCGCCGACTGCACCGCCTCCGCGTAGTTGACGGTGAGCCCCTCGTACGGCAGCAGCTGGGCCGCGTAGCCCTTCAGCCCGTACCTCGGCGCCACCGTCCGCGCGTCGCTCGCCAGCTCGGCCCAGGTCCGCGGCGGCGGCAGGTGCGCCTGATCGAGGACGTCCTTGCGGTAGTAGAGCATTCCGGCGTTGGTCACGTAGGGGACCGCGTAGAGCCGACCGCGGAAGGTGGCCGTGTCGACCACCGGCTTGAGGAACCTGCCCAGCGGGAAGCCCTGGGCGTCCAGCGGGGTGATCCACCCGGCGGAGGCGAACTCCGCGGTCCAGGCCACGTCCATGTTGAGCACGTCGTAGCGGTCGCTCTTCGCCTGCAGGTTGCTGATCATCTGCGCCCGCACGTCGTCGGCGGCGGGCGGCAGTTGGATCAGCGTGGCCTTCTGGTCCGGGTGGGCGGCGTTCCATACCGCCAGCCGCCCGTGCAGATAGCCGGTGAGGTCCTGTCCGGTGACCAGTGTCACCGGACCCGTTCCGTCCGCGTCGCCGCCATGGGCCCAGCTCGCGGGCAGGGCGCACCCGGCCAGCAGCAGCAACCCGGCCACCAGCAAGTGCGTCACCCTGACCCACCGCATGCGTTCCTCCAGCTCACCGCCGTCCTGCGTAAAGGCGGTAGTATGCGGTTATGTATACCTCGCATCCATGAGGGGGAACAGGGCAACGATCCGCGAGGACGACTCGGAGCCGTTGTGGCGAACCCGCGCCCGACGGCGGCGGCACCGGGAGCACGCACGCGAACCGGGTCGTGCGGCCGTGGTGCTGGCCGAACCATAACGCCCGCGCCGGGGCCTGTCATGGGTCGCGCGGAGACCGAGCAGAGATCGTGTCCGACCGGCACATGAGGAGGAGTCGAGGCCCGTGCGCCTGCCCCTGCTGGCGCTTCTCGCCAAGGAACCCGCCCACGGTTACGAGCTCAAACAAGCCCTTGAGCAAACCTTCGGTGCGGCGTACCCTCAGCCCAACATCGGACAGATCTATGTCACTTTGGGGCGACTTGAGAAGAACGGGCTGATCAAGGGCCAGGACGTCGACCAGTCGAACCGGCCGAACAAACGGGTCTACGAGATCACCGACGCGGGCCGCGAGGAACTCGCCGCGTGGTTCGCCGAGGCGACCGAGGGGCCCCGGGTACGGGACGAGTTCTTCATGAAGCTGGTCCTGGCACCCGGTGCTGGCGGCACCGACCGGCTCGCGCTGATCAACACACAGCGCCGCCACTATCTGAACGTCATGCGGGGTCTTTCGCGGCTCGCCGCGCAGGACCGGGACAACCGCGTCGCACAACTGCTCATCGAGGGCGCCATGCTCCACCTGCAGGCCGACCTCGACTGGCTGGAGCGCTGTCAGGAGGAACTGGATTGAGCCGCTCGGGCCCCGACACCGCGGACACCGCCGCGACCACGGACCCCGACGAGGTCCTCCCGCCCGCCGAAGCCATGCTCTGGGCCCGGGACCTGGTCAAGGTCCACCGCGGCGCGGAGACCGCCACCCACGCCGTACGCCATGTGGACCTGCGCGTCGACCGCGGCGAGTTCGTCGCGATCATGGGTCCGTCCGGCGCGGGCAAGTCCACGCTGCTGCATCTGCTCGGCGGGCTCGACCGCCCCGACAGCGGCCGGATCTGGCTGGACGGCCAGCGGGTCGACGGCCTGACGGAGGCCCGCTGGTCGCTGCTGCGGCGCAGGTCCGTCGGGATCGTCTTCCAGTTCTTCAACCTGGTCACCAACATGACCGCGGCCGACAACGTGGAACTGCCCGCCCTGCTGGCCGGGATGTCCCCGCGGCAGGCCCGGGCCCGCCGCGAGGAACTGTTCGCCGAACTCGACCTGGCGCACCGCGCGGGCAGCACCCCCGCCGCACTCTCCGGTGGCGAACAGCAGCGCGTCGCTCTCGCCAGAGCCCTGGTCAACGAGCCCGGACTGCTGCTCGCCGACGAGCCGACCGGCAACCTCGACAGCCGCAACACCCGCGACGTGCTGCGCCTGCTGGCCCGGTACCACGCCAACGGCCAGACGATCCTCCTGGTCACCCACGACGCCCGGGTGGCGAGCAGCGCCGACCGGGTGATCAGCTTGTTCGACGGCGAGATATCCGACGACACCGCCTTGCGTGCCCCCGCCGACGGCCCGACGACCGTCGCCGACGTGCTCCGGCTGAAGGGCTGAGCGGATGCGCGCGCTGCTTCGCTGGGTACGGGCCGACCTGGGCGCCCACCGCGGCCAGGCCGCGCTGATGGTTCTGGTCACGGCGGTGATAGCGGTCTCGCTGATCCTGGCGAACGCCCTGCTGCAGGACACCGCCAACCCCTGGCAGCGCGTCTTCCTGCAGTCCCGGGGCGCGCATGTGTGGGTCCATCTGCGTTCCGGCGCCGACACCGCGCCGCTCACCCGCCTCGACGGAGTCACCGGGGTCGCCGGACCGTACCGGACCGCCCCCGCCGACCTGGTTCGCGGCGCCGAGAAGGTCTCCCTCGAACTGCGCGCGGCAGGCCCGGCGCTCCCGTCGGTGGCCCGCCCACTGGTGCGCTCCGGCCGGTGGCTGGACCCCGGCCGGTCCGACGGCATCGTGCTGGAAAGCTCGCTCGCCCGCGCGGTGCGGGCGGACGTCGGCGGCACGGTCACCGTACGCGCCCGGGACGGCGCGACGCGGTCCATGCGCGTGCTGGGCATCGCGGACAGCGCCGACCAGGGCTCCTACCCGGACTGGACGCCCGGCCTCGGCTGGGTGCTGCCCGCCACCTTGGACCGCGTCGAGCCCGACCCGGCCCACACCCAGCAGGCGGTCGGGCTGCGGCTGCGCGACCCGGGCGCCGCCGACTTCACCGCCCAACAGGCCGTCACCACCTTGGGCAGTGACCAGGTGACCCAGGTCACCACCTGGCAGCAGGTACGTTCCGCCATGGGTCAGGACAACCGGCTCCTCGGCCTGCTGCTCGGAGTGTTCGGCCTGGTGGCACTGGTGGCGGCGGCGCTGGCCACCGCGGGCGCCGCGGGCGGCCGGGTGCTGGCGCAGGTACGGGACATCGCCATGCTCAAGGCCATCGGCTTCACCCCGGCGCAGGTGGTGCGGCTCTTCCTGTACGAGCACACCGCTCTGGCCGTGGCCGGAATGGCCCTCGGGGCGGGCGCGGCCAGCCTCTTCGGGCCGCTGCTGCCGGGGGCGCTCGGAGAGGCCATGGGCCTGTGGCAGGCCGAGCCCGCCCACGCCGGGGCGCTGGCGGCGACGGGCGCCGGGGTGGTACTCAGCATCGCGCTGGCCACCGCCCTGCCCGCCTGGCGTGCAGGACGGATTCCGGCCGCGCCCACGGTACGGGCCGACCGCCCGGCCAGCGGGATCTCCCGACTGGCCCGACTGGCACTGCTGCTCAAGCTGCCTCCGGCGCTGGCGTTGGGCAGCCGGGCGGCGTTCCACCGCCCGCTGCGCGCCGGGCTGACCGTTGCCCGGCTGGCCATCCCGATCATGATGATCACGGTGGCGTTGGGCAGTTGGGCCACGCTGGACGGCTTCCAGGACCATCCCCGGCAGTTGGGCCTGGCGGCGAGCCTGACCGCGCGGACCAGTGGCGTCGACGACGCGGCAGCGCGCCGTCTGCTCACCCGGCAGCCCGCGGTGGCAGCCGCCTATCCGGGCGTGGAGATACCGGCACTGGTGCCCGGAGAGACCACGACGATCACTGTCCGCGCGCTGGGCACCGCTGACCATCCCTATCCTTTCGCCCTCGCCGCGGGCCACCTCATCCACGACGAGGACGAAGCGGTCGCCGGGCAGGGGGCACTCAACCTGATGCACGCCAGGGTGGGCGAGTGGGTGAGGGTCATGGCCGAGGGGACCCCGCACATCCTGCACATCGTCGGCCGGGACATCGAGCCCGACCACAACGGGGAGATGCTCTCGGTCGACCTGGGCGCGCTGGCCGGACCCGGCGGGCCGCCCAGGGCGCAGTACTACGCCCTGGTACTGCGCCCGGGGGCGAACCCGAACGCGGTGCGGGCCGACCTGATCGCGGCGTCGCACGGCCGCCTGGACGTGCGCTCGGTGGCCAACCCGGCCGACCAACTCGGCATGGTCCGCGTCGTGGTCATCGGGCTGGTCGGGGTGCTGACGCTGATCGGCCTCGCCGAACTGGTCACCGCGACCGCCTCCGGGCTGCGCGACCACATCCGCGACCTCGGCGTCCTGCGGGCCATGGGTCTGACGCCACGACAGGTCACCGCCATCATCGTGACCAGCACCGGCCTGCTCACCACCGTGGCGGTGCTGGCCGGGACCGGGCTCGGGGTGCTGCTGTCGAACCGCCTGATCAACATGGAGGGCCAGGCGAGCGGCGTCGGTGCGGGCATCGCGCGGATGCCCGCACCGGGCACCCTGCTGATGGCCGGTGCCCTCGCGGTGGCGGTGGCGGCCTGCGTCTCGGTGGTCCCGGCCACCAGGGCGACCCGGGCCCGGATCACCACGGTGCTGAGCGCGGGCCGCACCTGACCTGCGTGGGCGGCGTCGGCGCGTGGTGGCGGATACACCTGGCGAAACAGTCGCTGGGCGATCACCCGAATCGACGGCCGTGGATCGTTCCACCGCTGGACTGCTGGCGGTATGTCCCGGCGAAAGTACCGGCGCGGGCTGACCGGTATGCGTGTCGGATGCAACTACTCCCGTGTCGATAACTCGGGTTATTCGCCCGAGGTGGCGCTGAATTCACCTGCGCCGCCTCGCGCGACCGCGTGTCACAGTGTGCGGCCGAAGAGGTCCAGCAGCGCCGTCCAGTGCCGTTCGGCGGCATCCGCGTTGTAGGCGGCGGTGTCCTCTTGGGTGTAGCCGTGGTGAGCGCCGGTGTAGACCTCGCAGACATGGCGTACGCCCGCCTCGGTGAGGGCCTTCTCGAAGCGCTCGATCTGCTCGGGCGGCAGCGACTGGTCCTGGTCGGCGTGGCCGAAGTACAGCTCGGCCTTGATGTTGTCGGCGAGAAGGTGCGGGCTGTCGGGCGCGGTGGTGGCCAGGTTCCCGCCGTGGAAGCCAGCCGCCGCGGCGACCTGGTCCGGGTGGCTGGCGGCGGTGCGCAGGGCCAGGCCCGCGCCCATGCAGTAGCCGGTGATGCCGATCGGCGCGTCCGTCGTCGTGCGGGAGTCGGCCAACCAGCGCAGGTAGGCCCCGGCGTCGCGCATCGCCAGTTCCGGCGTGAGCGACCGCGCGACGGGCATGACCTGCTTGAAGATCTCCGGGCGCTGCGCCGGGTCGAGGAACTCGGGCAGGTCGAACAGCGGTGCCCGCCCATGGCGGTAGAAGACGTTGGGAACCAGGACGGTGTATCCCGCCGAGGCCAGCCGGTCGGCCATCTTCCGCAGGTGCGGACGCAGCCCGAAGGCGTCCATGTACAACAGGACTGCCGGATGCGGGCCGGTGCCTTCGGGGTGGACCAGGTAGGCGTCGGCGGTGCCGTCCGGTGTGGGGATGTCCACGGATGTTCCACGCACAGCGGTCATCTGTAAAGGCCTCTACTTTCCTCGGGGCGAGTTGGCGGAGATGTCAGAGAAATTGCTTGGTGATTGCGGGCAGGGCCAGGTGCGTCCGGTGGCCGATGCTAGCGCACCACGTTACTTCACCGGTCGCGGGAGAGCCGTAACTACGGGCCGCCAAAAGGGTATTGACGTGGACTCGGTAATTTGGTCTGCACGAACACCGCCTTGACGCACGGAAAGTGATCTGCTCTCCGCGGCAATTGCGGTCACCGGTCGGCCGTGGCGTTGAGCCGGGAGCCCGGAACGGCGCGCTGCCGACCGGAGTACCCCTCGTGTGTTCGGTCTGCGCCTTGGCGATGCGCCGGTCGCGAATGTCGTCGGGTGGCTGGCGTTGCGCCACGAGCGTGTAACAGGCACTCACCTGGCCGGTTGTACATGCCAAGCTCATCGCTGCCGCCGGTGGCCGTGCGCGTCGGGGGCGGGAACGCACTCATCGCCTGCGAGTGCGGGGCGACATCGTCGAAACCGGAGAGAAGGACACCATGCGTACCAGGACCGCCCGTTGGGGCCTGTCGGCTGTCGTGATCGCCGCCGCCGGAATGGCGCTGACCGCGTGTGGCCCCAACGATCCGGCGTCCTCCAACGCCGCCAACTCCACGCAGCCCACCGCCGGATCATCGGCGGGCGGCAGCACCACCGGAAGCAGCGACACCTCGGGCTCCACGGGGCACGGCTCCGGCGCGGGCGGCGGTTCCACGACAGGAGCGGCCTGCCGGACCGCGAACCTGTCCTTCAGCAGTTCCGGAGGTATGGCGGAGGGCGAGGTGCTGATCAACCTGAAGAACGTCGGTTCCGCCACCTGCTCGATGCACGGCTTCCCCGGCGTCGACCTCAAGGGCCGAGACGGTACGGTAAGCGCCGCGCGCAGCAGGATGACAGCGCCCACGGTGAAGCTGTCTCCCGGCCAGGCCACCCACTTCACCCTGCACTACCCGCCGAACAACTCCGGTGGCAGCGGAGTGACGTTCACCAGCGCCGTGATCACGCCCCCCAACGAGACCCACCCGCACACCATGCCCCTCGGCATCAACATCCCCGTCACCAGCAACGCCCCCACCATCACAGTGGACCCGGTCGGCGCGGGCAAGTGAGCCTGGCGCCAGTGGCCCCGCGGGTCCGCGCCCCGGCTGGCCCGCGCGGCCCCGTGCCCGGCCGGGACAGCAACCGCGTCAACGACCGCGTCAGTGCGTGAGGGCGCCTGGCTGTACGCGGTGCGCCGCCCACCAAAAGGCAGCCACGCCGAGGCGATCCGCAACGCTCCCGAATTCGATCTTCCAAACGGTTCGCGCGACATTCACGGAAGTCGTCTCGCAGGGATCGCCCTGCGCTGACGGCGCGGTGATCGCCTTCTTCGAGAGCATGTTCTTGCATCGGGATTCTGTCCACGCGAAGTCGTGTGGCGCTGGCGGGGACGGCAATTGATCACTTGCCGAAAAGGCCGCTGAAAACGGGGCGCCGACGGCGCCGTCCCGACGCCGGACAGGCGCACGCCGGGGTGTCGCGCCCCCCGGCGTGCGCCGCCACGCGCCCCGTCAACTAACCACCTCACCAGGCAAGTTCGCAGGCCAGCGCCCTACGCCGACCTGGTGCTGACGTAGGCCCCCGCGCCCGTCCGGGCGGTCGAATCGGCGGAGCCGCACCCATTAGTGCCGGGCCGCGACGCGCCCCAGTCGCGCCCGGTTTTCGGCCAAGTTGTCGCCCCTGTATTCGCACTGGCTTTCGCTGTGTGTGCTGCCAGCGACAACAGCCAAGCGGATGAAGTCGCGTTCGTACCGTCGTTGTCTGTGTAGGTTCGGCAATTGATGGATGTCAGTTAGGACGATTGCGTTCCGGCCCGGGCGGGACTCTGCCACCATCGTCCCCTACAGGACCCAGCTGTTGCGGCTCGCTTGGGGGTGTGATGGGGCTGCTCGGCGAAGACCTGCCGTTCGCACGTGCACTGACAGCGCAGGAGCGCGAGGGTGTCATCGCGCTCGGCAGCAGAAAACGGTTTGTGGCCGACGAGTGCCTCTTGACGGAAGGTGACCGCACCAGCCACGTGGTGGTCGTCCTCCAGGGGTGGGCCACGGTGTCGGTGGTCACCGACCGCGGTGCCACCCGGTTGATCCTCGGCTTACGGGGGCCCGGCGAACTGCTGGGAGAACTCGCCGCCCTCGACCGTCGGCCGCGCAGCGCCACGGTACGGGCGTTGGGCCCGATCGAGGCGGTGGTGATACCCGGTGACGCCTTCCGCCGGTTCCTGGCCCGCAACCCGCGGGTCAGCAGTCTGGTGATGCACCAGTTGGCCTCGCGGCTGCGCAGCGCGGACCGGGAGCGGTCCGCCCTCGCCTCGCTCACCGTGCTCCAACGGCTGGCCAGCAGACTCGTCGAACTCGGCACGGCCGAGACGGCCGGGCCCTACTCGGCCCCGGCCGACGGCCCCAACTCGACACCAGCGAAGGTGAGTTACCTGCCCGTGCGCGTCGTCCACCTGGCTCAGGACGAACTCGCCGCGACGGTCGGGGCGACGCGTGAGGCGGTGGCCAAGGCCCTTCGGCTGCTGCGCGACCAGCGGGTGGTGCGCACCGGTAACCGCTTGGTGGAGATCCTCGATCCGGCGCTGCTGGCACTGCTCGCCGAGGGCCATGAGACGGGTGGTTGAGGGCTGAGGGGCCTGTGTAAACGGCTACAGACACCGGCGGCGGGTAGGCGGATGCTGGCCGGGTGAGCACACGGGGCGAAGGGGGAGACACAGTGCGAAGCGAGGCGGGCGGTGCCACCGAGGCTACCTACGAACTGGTGATCAGTGTGGACGCCCGGCGCTCCGGAGCGTACGACGACAGCGGCAAGACACGGATGCGGGAGCAGCTGTACCGGGTGCTGGAGGGCGCGTTCACACAGGCCCGGGTGCCGATGTCGGCCGTCCACCTGGAGGACCGGGGCGACGGCGTGCTCGCCGCGGTGGCGGGGCGGGTGCCGCCGACGCTGCTGCTGGGGCTGTGGGTGGTGGAGGTCCACGAGCAACTACGGGCGGAGAACGGGGCGTTGCGCATCCCGCTGGGCCTGCGGATCGGCATGCACGTCGGCCCGGTACGGCATGACGCCAAGGGCATCAGCGGACGGGCCGTGGACCACGCGTGCCGACTCGCCGACTCCGACACCGTGCGGCAGGCGCTGGACGCCGCGGCGGGAGCCGACCTGATCGTCGTGGTCTCCGAATCGCTCTACGAGGACGTGGTGCGCAGCGGTGGGAAGTTCGTGGAGCCCGAGCAGTACACCGAGGCGCGGCTGCGGGTGAAGGAGGGCGAGGCCCGCGCCTGGTACCTACTACCGGGACGCCCTCGGACCGGCCCCGCCCCCGCACCGGCCCGGCCCGGCACCGCGCACCGGCCCCCGGACCGGTTGGCTGGTGGCGGTCAACCGCCGGGCGAGGTCCAGGTGATGGTGCACGGCGACATGTCGACCCACTCCGGCAACCTCTACCAGGCGCCGGTGCACATCGGCCGCAAGGGCGGCGATGGCCGTGCCTGAGCTGGACAAGGCCCCCGGCGAAGCAGCCCCGGCGCCCCCGCCCGACGGCGAGGCGGACGCCCGCGACCCCAAGGACGGCGCGACCGCGGAACCCGAAGGGCAGCCTGGCGCGGAGCAGGACCAGGAGCGCGACGACCGGGAGAAGAAGGAGAGGCAGGAGCGGGAGCGGGCGGCCGACCGCTTCCGGGAGTTGACCCGCGATCCGCTGCTGGACGAGCAGGGCGACCAGGACGCGACCGACCTGGCAGCCGCGTCCCGTGCCCGCCGCTCCACCCGTACCCACTTCGACGTCGCCCGCGATCTGCACTCCTTCGACCGGACGGTGTTCCACAGCGCCCACATCGGCGACGTCCATCTGCGGCTGGACGCCGGACGGTCGGCCACCATGCGCAGCGGCCCGGTCCCCGACGCGGAACTGCTCAGGCTGCGCCGCGGCTATGTGGAGCCCGAAGGCTACGTGGCGCTGCGCCAGGCATTACGGCTGCGCAGGCTGATGGTGCTCGGCGCGGCGCCCGGCACAGGACGCACCTGCACGGCCCTCTCGCTGCTGGACGAGGTGACACGCCATCAGCGGGACGAGGGCGGTGCGGAGCCCAAGGGGCAGCGGGTGCTGCGGGTGGACCCGGCGGGCGGGGTGGCCGACCTGACCGAGACCCTGTCCCGGGACAAGTCGCTGCGCGGCGGATTCCTGCTGGAACCACGCGCCGAGGGACGCTCCGAACTCCCCCCGCAGGAACTGGACCTGGACGCGCTCGCCGCGGTGCTGGCCGAACGCGACTCGTACGCCATCGTGGTCGTCTCCGTGGGAACAGCGGCCAGCGCGCCGCTGTCCGGGCGCTACGGGGCGCTGTGCCCGCCCGCGCCGACCGAGGCGCTGCTGCGGGCGAGGCTCGGCGAGCGGATCGAGGAGCGCCTGGCCGAGACCGGGACCGAGCAGGGCGGCGAAGCGGCCGACTCCGCCCCCAGCCGTGACGAACTGCTGCTCAGGGCCGAACGGCTGGTGGTGGAACCGGAGGTCCGGGCGGCGGTCGGCCTGGACGAACTGCGACCGGCCGAGGCGGAGCTCCTGGCCGGTCTGCTCTCCGAACACCTCCTCGGCGGCCTGTCCCACGACGAACTGCTCGCCGAATGCCGCGAGTTGGCCTACCGTCAGGTGCGCGAGTGGTTCGCCGACGTGGACCGTGCCCTGGCGGACGGCGCCGACCGCGGCCAGCCGTCCGCCGCCACCGTGCTGCATCCGGCGGCCTTCCGGATCGCGCTGGCCACCCTCGGCGGAGCCGCGCACAGCGCGGTCGCCGCCGCGGCCCAGCTGCTGACCTGGGAGCTGGCGGTGGAGTGCGACCCGGACACCACCCCCGCCCGGCCGCTGTTCCGGGACGACCCGGTCGGCGATCTGGCCTTGTGCCGCGCCGAGTTGGTCGACGGGCGGATCGAGACCTCGGGCATAGCCGCCCCCGCCCGGCTGGTGCGCTACCGGGGTGCGGCGTTGCCGGTCGCCGTCCTGGCCCAGGTCTGGGACCGGCACTTCACCGCTCGGGCACCGATCGTGCGGTGGATGCGGCAGCTCGCCGACGATCCGCGGCCGCAGGTGTGGGTACGGGCGGCGGTCACCGCCGGGGAGCTGTGCGTACGGGACTTCGGCCACGGCTACGAGGAACTCATCCGGCCGATGGCCACCGCCACCACCAACCGGCGCAGGCTGTTCGCCGCGACCGTGCTGGACCAGGCGGTCGGGCACGACACGCACCGCGAGGTGGTCCGCACCCTGCTGCGCGACTGGGCCCGTTCCGGCTCCAAGGCGCTGCGCTGGACCGCCGCGATGGCCCTGGGGTACGGCCGTGGCGCGGCCACCGTCGGCGCCGCGCTGGACGGGCTGGCCGGGATCGGGGTGCGGGGCGAGGGCGAGCAGCTGCCGGTGGCGTCCTTCAACGTGGTGCGGCTGCTGGTCTGCGGCGGTGACAGCGGCGCGGTGCTGCGGCGGATGACCGAGTGGACGGCGGACCGGCGGGCCGCGTACCAGGATCTCGGCCTGCTGGCCGCGGTCCGGCTCGCGGCGACCGCCGTGGCCGAGGTCTGGGACGACGAGACCGCCCCCGACCTGGGCCCCTACCAGGACTGGCCGCTGCCGCTGGCGCTCGCCGCGGCCCGGCCCGAACTGGTCGCCCCACTGGCGGACGTGCTGTGGACGGCGCTGAACACACCGCGGTCGCAACAGGCGGCGCTGGACGCACTGGAGTCCTGGCTGCGCGGCGCGGCACCGGGCGACGGCACCGAAGGGACCCGGCCGGGGCTGGCGGCGCTGCTGCCCGCGCTGGTGACCGAGGAGCACGACAAGCGGCGGCTGGACTGGCTGCTGCGCCGCATGATGAACGATCCGGACGATCCGATACCGGACGGCCGCGCCCGCACGCTCTGGCGGATGGCGGTCCCCGGGCGCGGCGCGGAGACGAAGGGGGAGGCCCATGGCCGACAGTGACGAGAGCACCGCACCGGCCCGGCCCGTCGGCCCGTTCGCCCGGGAGTACCAGCCCACGGCGGGCTTCCGGCACCCGGGCGCCAAGTTCGCCTCGGTGCTGTTCTACCGGGGCGGTGGCCACAGCGTGGTGACGGTCACCGGGGCCGAGCACCACGGCAAGCGGCTGCTGGCCAGGCCCCACACGGTGTGCGAGATCCTCCTCGGCACCTACGTCACCACCTTGGAGCTGCGGCTTCCGGCAGCTGGCGGGGCCACCTTCTTCCAGGCCGAGGTGGACATCCACTGGTCGGCCGCCGACCCCCATCTGGTGGCGGTCGAGGTGGTCACCGACGTGGCGGCCCGGCTCACCGCGCCGATCCTGGAACGGCTGCGCCAGGTCTCGGTCGACTTCCCCGTCCACGAGGCCACCCGGGCCAACCAGGCGATCACCGCCGAGTGCGCCAGCGGCAAGTGGGACGACCTGGGCAGCGAGATCGGCCTGCGGGTGCGGTTGTACGTACGGCTGACCGTGGACGCCAAGACCATCGCCCAGCAGGAGGACTACCGGGACAAGACCTGGAGCAGTCGGCAGGCGGAACTCGACCACGAGCGCACCTTGTTGACGGAACGTCAGGAAACGCAGCTGCTGCAACTGCGGATGGCCCGGTTCCGCGAGATGCTCAGCGGCGACCAGTGGGACCAGCTGAGCTTCATGCTCGCCGACAACCCGGGCGACGCCCGTGCCTTCATGGAGCAGCTGCGGCAGGAAGGCCGCACCGACCACCGGGAGTTCTTCAACCACGCGCTGCGCCTGATCGAGAAGGGAGTGGTCCACTCCGCCGATCTGGAGCAGCAGGTGCGCGAGCAGCTCAATCGCGGCCCGTACCGCGTCGACGGCCCGATCGGCCCGCTGACGGCCCGCCGGGACCCCGCGCCGCGCGCCCTCGACCGCGCCCCCGACACCGACACCGACACCGACGGATTCACCCCGGACTGGGTGCACGACGACCAGGCGCCGCCGCAGCGCCGCCGCCGTGACGACGCCTGGGAGTGGACCGAGGAAGACGGCTGACCGCCGCACCCACGGCCCGGCCCGGCCCGGGGACGAAGCAGCCGACCGTACCCGCCTGACCCACCGCAAGGCCGCCCGAACCACCTGACGCACCGCGTATCCGGGGCATCGATCCGAGTTGACTGGAACATGGGGGACGAGTGTCATGAAACACAGCGAGAACACCCGGATAGGCGGCTGGTGCACGGCGCTGCGGCACGCCTGCGCCGCGGTCGGCAGAGCCGTCGCCGCGTTCGGCTTCCTACTGGCCGTGGCGGGCGGCCCGGCCGCGGCTCCGGCCGCCATGGCGCCGACCGACGCCACCGCGATCGGGCCGGTCAACTACGCCGTCGCGGTGGACGAGTCGGGCAGCATCCAACCGCAGGAGATGGCGGACGAACGGGCCGCCGCCTCACGTATCGCACTCGGGGACGTGTCGGCGGCGTCCACCGTCTCCGTCTACGGGTTCGCCGACGCCGAGAGCGCCGGTGAGAGCCCGGTCGACCCGGTCTGCCCCGCGACCAAGCTGGACACCGCCGGACGCGACCAGATCGGCGGATGCGTCGGCAGGCTGACCAAGCGCGCCCAGGACAAGGGCGCCGGAACGGACTTCCCCAACGCCATCCGCCAAGGCGTGGCCGACCTCAGCAAGGGCACCGACCCGGGTGTCCCGCGGGTGCTGTTCATCCTCACCGACGGCCAACTCGACGTCTCCGACAGCCCGGCCTACGGTGACCCGGCGCACCGCCAGGCCGAGGGGCAGCGGCAACTCGGCCTCGCGCTGAAGGAGGCCGCGGACGCGAACGTGCAGATCTGGCCGCTGGGCTTCGGCTCCGACATCGACATGAACACCCTGCGACAGATGGCCGGTTCCGGCTTCCAGGACGGATGCGTCAGCCTGCCCGACGCCAAACCCCGCGCGCAGGCCGTCCCGGACTCGGCCGCGGTGGGCGGCGCTTTGCAGACCGCCTTCGCCGCCGCGCACTGCCTGCGCGACGACACCGGGACGAGCGGCCACCCGCCGACCACGCTGAGCGTGCGGATCTCCCCGCTGGCCACCGTCGGCAGCATCGTGGTCGCCAAGGGCGACCCGCAGGTGACGGCCACCTACACCGACCCCAACGGCCACCAGGTGCCGGGCAACGGCAGCTTCGACGGCTCCCGGTTCGAACTCGCGGGCACCGGACAGCCGGTGGAGGCACTGCGGATCACCGACCCGCTGCCCGGCGTCTGGAAGGTGCACCTGGAGGCACCGCAGGGCCACCGCGACCAACTGGCCTCGGTCAGCGTCCTGTGGCACGGCGAGCTGCGCAGTTCCATCACGCTGGACCCGCCCTCGCCGCACGCCGGTGACAAGGCCGTGGTGACCCTGCGGCTGCAGACCCGGCAGGGCTACGAGATCACCGACCCGCGGGACTACCAGGGCCTCACCGTCAGCGCGCAACTGACCGGCGACGGCTTCAGCCCGGTTCCGCTGCGCCTGGCGGACGACGGCAGGGCGCCGGACGCCCGCGCGGGCGACGGGGCGTTCACCGGCGACGTGACGATCCCCACGACCGCGAGCGGCAGGCTCAAGGTCTCCGGCACGCTGACCGCCGTCGGCCTGACCGCCGACGCCGACCGCTCCGAAGGCGGTCTGGTCGCCCCCGCGGTGCTGCTGGTCACCGCCACGCTGACCATCCCGGGCGGCAGCCAGGTCCACCCCGGCGGCCGGATCACCGGCACACTCGCCGTGCACAACGGCGACAGCCGCCCGCACACCCTGAGCCTGGTCGTCCAGGACCTGGACGACGGCATCCTCACCGTCTCCCCGCAGCGGTTGACGGCGGCGCCCGGTGACGCACCCGTGCGCAAGGTGACCCTCACCGTCGCCTCCCGTTCGGCCCTGGGCCGACGGCTGAGCGGCGGCACCCTGCGGCTCGGTGGCAAGATCACCGCCCAGGACGCCTCCGACCGCGACCGGGTGCTGGCCGACACGCCGCTGTCCCTCACCGTGACCCCGCCGCCCGGCTTCTGGCAGTCGTACCGGTGGGAGCTGATCGGCGGGGCGGCGCTGCTGGCCCTGGTCGCCGTGGGCCTGGTGAACCGGCACCGGATCCGGATCATCCAGACCAACGCGGCCGGACTGTCGCTCCAACTGGTCTCCGACGAAGGCCAGATCGTCAACGAACACCTCGCCAGGTCCGGGCGCAAGGGCTGGTACGAGTTCGACGTCGCGGAGCCGGGCGGCACGCACCCGCGCATCGTCCGCCGCCCCGGCGGCCCCTACCGGGTGCAGCGGAGCCCGGACGGCGGTGCGGTACTGCGCCGCCGCGGCGCGGGACAGGCGCATCTGCCGCTCGGCGGCCAGGCGACGCTGTCCCACGGCCTCAGCCTCGCCCTCGGCGCGGGCAGCAGGCCGAAGCCCGGACCCGGCGGGCTCGGGCCCGTACCGGAACCCACTGCGACTCCCCAGGACGGTGAGTCCGGCTACCACGACTACCTCTGACGCACCATCACTCACGGGGAGGAAAGCAGATGAAGATCTTCCAGCCGATGCTCTTCGTCGGCCTGGGCGGCACCGGCGGCCTGGTCGGCTCCGAACTGGAACGCCGACTGCGCTCGGAGCTGTGCGGACCTGACGGCACCGCGCTCACCCACATCACCGGCCCCACACCGCACCAACTGCCCGACTGCCTGCAGTTCGTGTACGCGGACTTCAGCGAGTCCGACCTGAACAGACTGCCGCAGTTCACCGTGGACGCCGCACTGCGCGCCGCCTACGGCCGCACCTCGCGGGCCACCCACAACCTGCTGCCCAACTTCGACAGTTCGCCCGAGGTCACCCAGATGCTGCGGGCCACCATGCGCGAGGAGGTGGGCAGTTGGCTGCCGCCGCGCGCCGGGGAGCCCAAGGTCACCCCGCTGCGCAACGGCGCCGGACAACTGCCCACCGTCGGCCGCGCCGGACTCTTCGCCACCCTGCGCTACGGGCTGGAGCCGGTCCTGGACCCGCTGACCCACGCCATCGACGCCATCGCCCGCAGCGGCGGCGAACTGAGCCAGCTCGGCGGCGGGCCGATGTCCGGCTGCGACGTGTTCGTGGCCTTCTCGGTGGCGGGCGGCACCGGAGCCGGGATCTTCCTGGACTACCTCTACCTGATCAACCAGGCCTTCAAGGAGAAGCGGGTAGAGGGCGTCAAGATCTATCCGCTGGTGGTCATGCCCTCGTCGTTCCCGCTGTCGGGCGGCGGCGGACGGGAGGCGGAACTCAACGCGGCCCGCGCCCTGGTCGACCTGTTCCGGCTGGTGGACCAGCAGAACGCGCCCACCGCGGGGGCCGAGATCGGCGACCTCGACCTGGACCCGGCCGAGCACATCCGCTACCCGGGGATGGCCCCGCTGCGGCTGCGCACCGGCATCCTGCCGACCGCCTTCCTGTTCAGCCGCACCGCGGGCATACGCCAGGACGACCTGCGCCGCTCCATCGTCTCGCTGGTGATGTCGCTGATCGGCACGGAACTCGGCGAGGACCGGCACGGCCGGGCATCGGTCGATGACGACTACCAGACCTTCGCCGCCAGCTTCATCAACCGCGGGGTGCACCGGGCGGCACCGGCCGCCTCCGGCATCGGCCGCCAGGGCGTGTCGACCAGCCTGGTCGCCTCGATGACCGCGCCGATGGACGAACTCGCCGGGCTGGTCGCGGGCAGGCTGCTGCGCACCTCCGTCAACCAGTTCACCGACGCCACCCGGCGGGTGCTGCACCAGTCCCCCCAGCAGCTGGTCCAGCGGATGTTCGCCGACTCCGGCCTGGAGGAGCTGTGGGAGCGCAAGGCCCTGCCGGTGCCCGAGCCCGACCCGCTGCCGCGCGGCGGCCAGGCCATCGAACAGGCACTGCGCGCCCGGCTCGGCGACATGCAGGCGCTGCTGCAGGACCTGCGCCGCCGCGCCGACCACAGCGCGGCCCTGATGGCCGAGCAGTTCGCACCGCGGCAGGCCATCGACAAACTACTGCGTGCCGTCGACCCGTTCGAGGCGGAACGGATCGTCAAGGGCACCCCGAAGGCGGGCGACCCGATCGCCGAACTCGGCTTCCTGGGAATGCTGGAGAACCGCTCGCGCACCCCCACCCGGCAGCCCGGCGTGGAGGAGCAGCCGCCCAAGGCACCCCGGGTCAAGGGGCGGATCGGCGGACTGTCCAAGGCCCGTTGGGGCGATGACGACGTGCAGGCCGCGCTGCGGGCCCAGGACCTCTGGTACACCTGGCGCAGCCGGGTGGTCTGGCACGAGGCGTGGAAGGAGCAGCAGCACCGCTGGCAGCAGCTCGCCGCCGCCGCGGCGGCCGAACTCACCCGCCTGGTGACCGCGTTCCGCAAGCACGCCGAACAGGAGCCCAAGGCCTCGGCGATGAAGGCCCGCGAACTCTACGAGGACCGCACCGGCATCTCGTACCTGCTGCCGCCGCAGCGCACCCTCAACCACTTCTACGACGACCTGGTCACCCGGCTGACCGCCCGGGCCGGGCTGCGCGAGACCGACGAGGAGTCGGCCCTGCTGATGCGCCTGGTCGACGCCGACGCCTGGCAGCGCGCCAACGCCACCGCCCGCCGCAACCCCGACGGAGCCGTCGGCATCGTCAAGGCACTGCTGGAGGGGCGGATCACCAAGCTGTTCGCCGAGAGCGGGCAGCATCTGGAGGAGCGCCCGCTGCTGCCGTCCATGGCGGTGCTGCTGGCCGCCGCGGCGGGCAGCGCGGAGGCCACCGAGCAGGTCAGCAAGGAGGCGCTCGACCTGTTCGGGCGGAAGCTGACCGGCCTGCTGCCAGCCGGATTCACCCCGCAGGGCACCGGGCCGCTCAAGGCGCTGGTGGTCTACCCGCGGGTGGCGGCGGTCAACGAGGTCCAGGACTACCTGGGCAAGGCGCTGCGGCTGCCCAAGGAGGCGAAGAAGTCGGTGGAGTACCGGGGTGTGGAGACCAACTCCATCTCGGTGGTGCTCTTCCGCAGCGAGATGAGCCTGACCCAGGTGCCGGAGGTCTGCAAGATCATGCGGCAGTGGGCCCGGGCGAAGGAGAACGAGCAGACCGAGGACGTGCTGCGCTGGCGGCAGCGGCTCGGCTACCGCGACAACTGGCTGGTCAGCAACGAGGAGGACCGCCGCGTCATCCTCCACCGGCTGCTGTGCTGCATGTGGAACGGTCAGGTGGACGTGGTGGAGGGGGACAGCGGTTCACCGCAGCGGGTACGGCTGCGGCTGTTCCCCGAGCGCGGCCCCGACGTGCCCGGCGTCCGGCTGCGGCTGGCCGACCTACCGGACGGCGTCTCCAGCTGGGCCGAACTGCTGCGCAGTTATGAGCGCTGGACCATCCTGGACGACGAGCGCACCGTGGAGGACTACTGCCGCCAGCTGATGGCCGCCCAGCCCATCGGCCTGGCCCGCTCAGGCAGCGAACCCGACGCGCTGTTCGTGGAGTTGGTCGAGAAGGTGGCACCGCAACAGCTGGAGATGCTCCGGGCCCGGCGGCACAGCGGTGGGGACCGGGCCGAGGGCTGGCTGCGTCCGCTGTGGGAGTTCTGGGCGCAGACCCTTCCGGCCGCGCTGGACAAGGAGTTCGGCGACGAAAGGGCGCTCCAGCCCAGCCTGCGCACCCTGCTGGAGGCGGCTCGCGGCGGCAGCCCGGAGGGCGGTCGCACGGCCCGGCGCCAGGCCGCGCCGCGCACGCCGCGTCCGGTGTCCGAGGACGACGACTGGGGGACCGCCCCGCTGCACCGCACGGAGCCGGAGGCGGACGTCGAGGACGGCCCGCGGGTCGTCGAGCGGCCCGCGGACCAGCCCTGGGCGCCATGGGACGAGGACCACGACACACAGCCCTGGGCAGGTGAAGGCGAGTGACGACCCATCAGCTGAGCCGGGCGGTCGTGGCCCGGCTCGATCTGCGCTCCGACGCGCCCCGGCTGGTGAGCCAGGCGGCACTGCGGGCCCTCGTCGCCGGACAGTTGGCACCACAGGGGCTGGCCGAACCGGACGACCAGCGCTTCCTGGTGGTCGACACCCCCGCCGGGCTGACGGCACATCAGGAGCAGTACGAGCTGATCAGCGGTTACCGGACGGTGGGCGAGGTACGGGTGCTCTGCCTGCTGGTCGGCGGCCTGCCCGCCGCCGAACCCGGTGCGGCCGACCCGTACCCGGCCGAGCGCCGACTGGTGCGGCCCGCGGTGCTGCGCTCCTCCACCACCAGCCTGCTGTGGGTGGGCGACCTGCGCTCGGCGCGCGTCGCCGACAGGCAGGCTCCGGTGGACGATCCGCACGCCCTCGCGGTCCTGGTCGACCTGCTGCTGGTGCCGGAACTCTTCGACGAGGTGCTCGACGCCCTGGCCCCGATGCCGGACGGCGTCGCCGCCCCCGCAGTGCGGCTGCTGGAACAGGACCTCGCCGAGGAGGTGCGCGACCGCGCCTGGCGGGAGGCGCTGCTGCGCTTCGCCGGGGAGGACGCCGACGGCACGACGGGCGGCACGGTCACCGCGGCCGACCTGCCCAAGCACCTCGCCGACCTGCTCACCGGCCGACCCGGCGGAATACAGCACCACCGGCTGCCCGGCGGCCCCGCCGACCGGGCCTACCGGGCCTGCGCCGAAGCCCTCGCCGAGGCGGAGGACGAAGCGGCCGTCCTGGCCGGATGGCGCGGGCTGCTCGGCCCCGCCGCACGCCGGGCCTTCGAGACCGCACTGGAGCACGCGCGCGCCACCCTGGACGAGTACCGGCAGCTGGCCGAACGGGTACTGCGCAGCGAGACCGGGCCCGCGGCGGGCCGGTCCGCAGCCGACGGCCACGGTCGGCTGGCCCAGCTGGGCCTGCGGGTGCCGCCGTCCGACGGCGCCGGCGAACGTGTGGGTGAGGGCCTGCGGCAGTACGCCGAAAGGCTGCTCGGCGAGGGACTGGCGCTGCGTTCGGTGGCCCAGCGCTTCGTCTACCTGGCGGGCCGGGTCGAACCGGTGCCCAACACCGTGCTGCTGCCCCGGCTCGCCCGGTACTCCCGGGAGGCGGTCGCCGAAAGGGCGGTGCCCTCAGCGCAGGGAGCACCCTTTCCACCGGTTCCCGGGCGGCGTACCGCGCTGACGGTACTGGCCGGTGTGCTGGGCGGGTTGTGGAGCTGGCCGACCACACCGTTGGCACTGCTGGTCCCGTTGCTGCTGCTCGGCGCGGCACTGCTCGGCGCCGCCCGGCTGGCCGAGCCGGGCGCGGGGCCGCGTGCCGGTCTCGGCCCCCGAGGCCGATGGCAGGCGGCTCGGTCCGGGGTGGCGGCGCTGGCCGGGGGCGTGGCCGGAGCACTGGCCGGGGCGGCGTGGGCAGCGCCGATGTGGCTGGGGGTGGTCGCACTGGTGGCCGGGTTCGGCATCGCGGAAGGCGTGGCGCTGGCCAACTGGCGGGATCAGGCCGGTGAGTGGAGCAGGTCGCGCGGTACGGACGCGGTACAGGACGCGCTGAACGGGCTGGACGCGCTGCTGGCCGAGGCCGTCTCGGAGCACTGGGCCGCCGAGGAGCGGCTGTACTGCGCCGACGCGGCCCGCTCGGTGGCGACGGTGCTGCGCGCCACCGCCGCAGCCGCCGAGACCGAGGCGGCGACCGGCCAGGCGGTCGCGGACGGCCCCCGCCTGCCGTCCACCGCCTCCCCGGTCGCGCCGGATCCCGCCGCGCCCGGTGACGAGGAGTGGCTGCTGGCCCAAACGCCGCTGGGCGGGCCGGAGTTCACCGACGTCACCGACCCCGACGAGGACGCCGACTGGACCGCGCGCTACGCCTGGGAGAGCCAGCCCGGCGCCGACGAGGGCCAAGCGCCCGAACCGGCCCCGACGCCGGGAGCCGTGCAGGATCCGGCGCCGGGCGCCGGGCAGGGTCCGGCCCCGGGGGCCCCGCGCTGGCTGGACCGGGAGGCGGGGGAGGGCGGACCGGACCTCGTCGCCACCCTTGCCGGTGACCTCACCGACGCCGCGATGACCGCGCTCGGGCCCTACTGGGGCGCCGTCGACCGCGGTCAGGCGGGTGCCACCGCCCTGCCGCGGATCGAGGAGCGGGTCCGCGAACTGCTGTCGGTCGCCCGAAACCACCTGCGCCGCAACGGAGTCGTGCCCGCCCCGCCGTATGCGGCGGCGCACCGCACCCGCAGCGGCTCGGCGAACCTCCTCGGCATCGGCTCGCAGCGGATCGCCGAGGCGGCGGGCCCGAACGCCGACCGGCAGGCCGTGGTCCAGCTCTCCTCGGCGGAACAGTCGACGCTGCTCAACCGCGACCCGTCGGCGGTGAGTTGGCTGCGCTTCGCGCCGCAGGCGGTCCGCGGCGAGATCGAGCGGGCGGCCACCGGGAGCGAGCCGACGGCCCCCGAGGCCACGGCGGTGTGGACGACGTCCGGGCGCTACGTCGGCCTGCTGCGGCTCACGCCGCTGCGGGTCGGCGTGGTGCACACGGTCCGTCCGCGCCAGCCTGACGAGGATCCCGGGTACGGCGTCCAGACCGGAGGGAACCCGTGGTGAACGTCCACCCGGCTGGCGGCGGGCGGCATGCGGCGTCGGATCCGGCGCCGCCACCCGCCCTCGCCTTCAGCACCCCGGACGGCCAGCGACGGGCCTTCCCGGCCCGCTACGGCCCCGACTCCCGCCGCGCCCCGGGCGGCCCGCAGCTCATCCGCAACGTCCTGCTCGGCGGGCCGGAGCCCCGGCGCTGCGTGCAGGTCCGGCTGGCCTCGGCGGACGCCCGGGGCACGGCCGCCCGCACGCTTCTCGACGCCGAGATCGGCGCCGCGCTGCGCATGGGCAGAGCCCTGGCCGAAACGCAGTTCGCCCGGCTCTTCCCGACCGCCATCGGCTACGACGTCGACGCCGCCGAGCCGTTCGTCCTCTACGCCCCGCCGCGGGGCACCCCGGTGGCGCGCTACCACGGGATCTCGACCACCGACCAGCGGGTGATCGCCCGCGACCTGCTGCTCGCGGTGCACCTGCTGGAAGGCGAGGGACTCGTGCACCGCGCCATCACCCCGGCGACGGTGCTGTGGGACGGCACATCGGTCCAACTGTGGGGCCTGGACGCCGTGTTGCCCGCGGGCCGGGCCCGCAGCGCCTGCGGCCAGGCCCCGTACGCCCCGCCGGAGCAGCGCGACGGACGCGGGCTCACCGACCCCAGGGACGCGGTGTGGAGCAGCGCCCAGGTGCTCTACCACCTGGTCACCGGCCGCCCCGGGCACCCCGACCACGCCCCCGCCGACCTGTCCGACCACCGGGTGCTGGACCAGACGCTGCGCCAGGCCTTCGCTCCCACCGCCGCCGCCCGGCCGCGCCCCGCCGCCCTGCTCGACGTGCTCGCCGCGCAGCGGTCGGTCCAGGCGGGCCTGGCTGTCTCCGGCGACGGCCTGGAACCGCACCGCGCGGCGTACGACCGGGCACTGCGCCTCAAGGCCGGTGCGCGGCCCGCCCCCGCCGAGGAGCCCGAACCCGGCCAGGTGCTGTGCCCGTCGTGTCTGGAACAGGTCCGCCTGGACCTGTCGGCGCTGTTCACCACCGATGCCAGACAGCAGTACCAGCCGCTCGACCCGGCCGGGCTCGACAACCCCCGGCTGCGCGCCGACCTGATGGGCGGCGCCTTCCAACGCTGCCTGGCCAACCCCGACTTCGGCGAGCACTACATCCCGGTGCCCTACCTGACCCACGGCCGCCCGCTCACCGTCGCCATGATCGGCCAGTCCAGCGCGGGCAAGACCCATCTGCTGGCGCAGATGATCGGCGAGATCGCCGACGGCGGCCTGAAGCCGTACGGACTGAGCTGGCAGTCGGTCAACCGCCGCCAGCACGCCCGGTTCATCGCCGACCGGGTCACCCCGCTGCGCAACGGACGGGTCCTGGCCCACACCGCGGGCCTGGGGGAGAACGGCTTCGCCCACTTCGCGGAGGCACTGCTGATCACCGACCGGCGTGGCCAGGTCAGGCCGCTGGCCTTCTTCGACCTCGGCGGCGAGGACCTGGTGCGGACCGACGCCCTGCTGCGCTTCCTGCTGGGGGTGGACGCCATGGTCTTCGTCGTCGACCCCGCCCTCGCCCTGCCGCTGCCGCACCTCGACGCCACCCGCGAGCGCGTGGGCGTCGAGGTGAACCGCGACGGGGACGTGGCCTTCGACACCGTCCTGGACCGGCTGCCGCGCAGCGGCCCGTACATCGACGTGGCCTCGGCGGTGGTGCTCGGCAAGGCCGACCTGCTGCAGTTCGAGCCGCCGGTCACCCGCTGGCTGGACGAGCCGCGTCCGGCTCCGCTGGACCCCGCACTGGTGCAGCAGGAGAGCCGTGATGTGTACGCCCTGCTGCACCGGTACGCGGGGAAGGCCTGGCTGCGCCCCTTCGACGCGGTCCGCCGCTGCACCCTGCACGTCGCCTCGGCGACCGGCGGCCGGGAGGACAAGGGCCGCTACGTACACGGCGTCCGGCCGCGCCGGGTCCTGGAGCCGCTGCTCTCGCTGCTGGCGATGCACGGCCTGATCGAGGTCCCCGGCGGGTCCGAGGCGTTCGCAACCCACCGGGGCGGCGCCACCCACCGGCACGGCAACGGGGAGGGGAGACGGTGACTCAGATCGCCGAACCGGAGGGAGCGGAGCGGATCCACCAACTCGTCTTCCGCTGGCAGGGCAACAACGACGGCCGCCAGGGCACCGGGCTCGCCCCGGTGGCCCACTCCTGCGGCCGGGACCGCGCCGACGAACTGCGGCGGGAGCTCGGGTCGTTGCTCTGGGTGGAGGGCGGCAGAGCCCGCCGCAGCCTGGTGCGCGCCACGTTGGCCACCGAGGAGGTGGCGCTGATCCAGCGCTGGCCCACCCACGACCAGAACGGGCGTCCCAGCACCGCCAGCCATGTGCTGGTCGGCAGCAGGGAGGCACTGAACATGCGCCGGTCCCTGGCGCTGGTCGGCTGGGACTGGAGCACGCCCTCGTTCGCCGAGACGGCCGTGGGGCAACTGCCGCCGGTGTACAGGGACGGACTCCTCGCGGACGAGCAGCGGCGCATGCGCGCCATGATGGCGGCGGTGCCGCAGGTGGAGCCCCAACTGGTCACGGTGGCCGCCGAGTGGCTGCGCGACGCGCGGCCGAGGATCTCCCTGCTGGCCAGCGGGCTGCCGAAGTGGCCGGAGCAGAACCTCTCGCCGCTGCTGCTGCTCGGACTCTTCGGCGTCTTCGGCGGCTGGTGCGGGCAACCGTGGACCTTCGCCACGTATGACGTCACCGACACCCATCCGCTGCGGTTGATGTGCCTGCCGGAATGGCAGCCCGCCTCCGGCCAGCCCAGCCCGCTGGTGCGCGTCGACCCTGGTGCCCCGACACCGGATCTCGCCCACCAGGTGGCCGCCGAACTCGTCCGCCGCTATCTCGCCGACCCCGAACGGCCGGCGGGCAGGCCCGAGTTGCGGGCCGCAGGGCCCGGCGGTACCGGGCGGGAGGAGCGGCTGAGGGCACTGGACGCCTCGCTGCGGCGGCTCCCTCCGGCCACCGCCACACCACCACCTGTCCACGGCCGCCCGGCCTCCTCCCCGCCGCCGGACCCGCCGTGGCACCCGGGCGGTGCCACGGGCCACGGCCAGGCCACGGGCCAGCCCGTACGGGCGACACGCCCGGAACCACCGGCGGAGCCGCACCGCGAACCGCTGACCGGGGTCTACTCAGCTCCGCCCGGCGAGCCGCACCGCGAACCACCGGCCGAGCCGCACCGGGAACCACCGCGCGAGCCGCACCGCGAACCGCTGGGCGAGGCCCGTCCGGTGCAGGCGCCCCGGGAGGACGACCCCCCCACCAGCCCACGCCCCGTATCACCCGCCGCCACCCCCGAACCGCACCGCCTCCACGGCGCTCTGCTCGCCCTGCACCCAGGCACCCCGTCCGGACCACTGCGCCAACTGGTCGGCCAGCTGGCCCTGTCGCCCGACGCGACCCTGCTGAAAGTACTGCGCGATCCGCAACTGCCCTACGTCTCCCAGCGGCTGGTCCTCGACGAACTGGGCAGGGACTACCGGATCCGCGACCGCGACGAGGACATGGCGTCACAACTGTGCGGGGAAGTGCTGGACAACAACCTCTACTTCGCGCCGAGCGCGCCCGGCCACCGGACCGAATCCGAATCCGAACAGGCGCGCTGGTCCGCGCGGCTCTTCTCCTGGGCGGTCGCCCCCCGGGCCAGGGACCCCCGGCACCAGCAGGCCCTCACCGAGGTGCTGCACCTGATGACACGTCAACGGCATCCGGCAGCCGCCCCCCTGCTGTACGACAGCATCCTGCGCGCCCCCGCCGACGTGGTCCCCGATCTGCCCGCCGTCCTGTGGCAGTCACTCATCCGCGACCTCATCGACCGCCAGCACTCCGATCCCGGCCCACCGGCCCAGCCACCGCCGCCGCCCTCGCCCGAGAGCGGGGACAGCCGCACCGCGAGACCGGGCGTGGACTGGGGGCGGGCGGTCACCATCAGCGTGCCGGTCGTGCTCGTCCTGGCCGGAGTGGTCCTGCTGCTGATCCTGGTGACGCTGCTGTGACCAGCGCCCCGCCGCGCCCCCGGCGGGAGCGGGCGGTGAACGGCTCACCTCCCGGTGGCTCGTCCCGCCGCGCCAGCGTTCCTTCGAAAACCCGAAGTCGCGCCTGCCGCCTCACCGTTCGCACGCGGCGGTGGCTGCCGAACGATCGGCGGCGATGGCGAGACAGACGCGGTCGCGGGCCAACGGCAGCGTGTCGAACCGGATGCCGGTGGCCTCCCGCACCGCGTTGGCCAGGGCGGGAGCGACCGGGGTGAAGGGGCTCTCGCTCATCGACTTGGCCCCCAGCGGCCCGAGGACGTCGGAGGTGTCGGCGAAGTACACCTCAGGCCGTGGCACGTCGCCGAACGCGGGGATGTGGTAGTTGCGGAAGGTCGCCGTGACCACCTGTCCCTCCTCGTCCAGCACCACCGACTCGTACATGGCCGCCCCGACGGCCTGCGCGATGCCGCCCTCGATCTGGCCGCGGCACTGCATCGGGTTGACGACCCGGCCCGCGTCGGCCGCGTGGACGCTCTGCAGAATCCGGATCTCACCGGTCCCGGCATGCACCGCGACCCGGAAACCGTGCACGTTGAACGCGACCGAACGCGGGGAGCCGTCACTTGACCCGGCCGCGCACAACTCCTCGCCCGCGGCCCGGGAGGCCGCGATCTCGGCGAGCGGGACACGCACGCCGCCGCAACGCACATGGTCCTCGGTGAGCTCGCAGTCCGCCGCCTCGGTACCGGCGCGTTCGGCGGCCGCGGCGATGACGCGCTCACGCAGCGCCTGCGCGGCACGGGTGGCCGCCAGGCCCGCGACCACGGTTCCGGTCGAGCCGAACGCCCCGGTGTCGTGGCCGACGACGTCCGTGTCGGCGTGCACGGTGCGGATCCGCGCGGCACGCGTGGCGAGCACGCTCGCCACGAGCTGCCGATGCACGGTCGCGGTGCCCTGGCCGAACTCGGCCGTGCCCACGGCCAGTTGGTAGCCGCCGTCGGCCAGCAGCGAGACCCGTGCGTCGGCCCGGTGTCCTCGCGGCGGGATCGTGTCGATCATCCCCAGCGCCATGCCCTGCCCGACGTGCCACTCTTCTCCCGGCGGTGCCTGTACGCCGTTGCCGCGCCGCAGCGCCTCGCCGACGAGGGCCAGGCACTGGTCCAGGCCGTAGCTGCCGATCTCCACGTCGTCCGGTTCCGTACTGAAACTCACCATGGGATCGCCCGGACGAATCACGTTGTGTTCCCGGAAGGCGACCGGGTCCATGCCGAGCGCGCGGGAGAGTTCGTCCATCGCCGACTCGACGGCGAAGATCGTCTGGCTGAGCCCGTATCCGCGGAACGCCCCCGCGGGCACGGTGTTGGTGTACACGGCGTAGCCGTCGACCTTCTTGTGGGCGCAGCGGTAGACGGCGATCGCCTCGTTGCAGCCGTGGATCACGGTGCTGGCGTGGTTGCCGTACGCGCCGGTGTTGGACACGACCCGCACCTGCAGTGCCGTGAGCGTTCCGTCGCGCCGTGCGCCAGCCTTGACGTGCACGCTGACCGGATGGCGGGTGACGGTGGCGGTGAACTGTTCCTCGCGCGTGAACTCCAACTGCACGGGCCTCCGGGTGCGAAGTACCGCGAGGGCGACCACGTCCTCGGTGAACATCTCCTGTTTGGCTCCGAAGCCGCCGCCGACGCGGCAGCACAGCACCCGTACCTTCTCCGGGGGCAGGTCGAACAGGGTGCACAGCGCGTTCCTGGTGAGGAACGGCACCTGACTGCTCGTCCGCACGGTGAGCCGACCGGCTTCGTCCAGCCAGCCGATCGAGGCGTGCGTCTCAAGGTGCGCGTGCTGGACGCGCTGGCTGGTGTAGGTGTGCTCGTGGACGACGTCGGCCGCGGTGAAGGCCGCCTCGACGTCGCCGATGTCCCCGTGCACCTCGGCGGCGATGTTGCGGCCGGCATCCGCGACGTACTGCTCCGCTCCCTTCTCGCCGTGCAGCAGCGCGGAGCCGGGCGCCATCGCCTCCTCGGGGTCGAACACGGCGGGCAGCACCTGGTAGTTGACGGCCAGTTGGCGGCAGCCCTCCTCCGCGGCGGCCACGCTGTCGGCCACTACGGCCGCGACGCGCTGCCCGCGGAAGCGGACGACGTCGTCGAACAGCCGCGTGTCGGCGGGGTCGAACCTGGGGTCCTCATGCCGTCCGGTCGAGTACAGCCGCCGCGGCGAGTCCTCATGGGTGAACACCGCGCGCACCCCGGGAACGGCACGTGCGGCGCTCGTGTCGACCGCCGTGATCCGGGCGTGGGCGTGCGGCGAACGCAGCAGCTTCATGTGCAGCAGGCCGTCGATGCGGACGTCCAGGGTGTAGCGGGCCGTTCCGGTCACCACCTGCGGCCCGGCGGGCGCGGGCAGGTTACGTCCGAACGGCTGCCCCTGCGGGTCCTCCTCGATGCGTACGACACCGTCGACGGCGTCCTCGATCGCGCGGTATCCGGTGCACCGGCACAGGTTTCCCTTCAGCGCCCGGGGCAGGTCCGCTGACTGATCGAGGTCGAGACCGGCCAACGTCATGATCAGGCCCGCGGTGCAGAAGCCGCACTGGAAGCCCTGCGCCGCCAGGAAGTCCCGCTGCACCGGATGCAACTCCCCGTCGCGGACGAGCCCTTCGACGGTGGTCACCCGGTGCCTGTCCGCGCGGAACGCGGGATACAGACAACTGTGCACGGGCCGCCCGTCGACGTGCACGGTGCACGCCCCGCAGTCACCCGCGTCGCAGCCCTTCTTCACGCCGAACCAGCCCAGCTCCCGCAGATAGGTGCGCAGACACTGCCCGGGGCGCGGCTGAGCGGTGAAGACCTCTCCGTTCACCTCGACCCGCATCGCCGTCACCCCTCCTCCCGTCGCGACAACTCGGTCCGTACCTCCTCGGCGAACCTGACGGTCATGCGCCGCCGCCATTGCGGTGCTCCGTGCACGTCCCGGTGGTAGAGCTCGGCGGGGATCGCCTCTTCCACGGCGGCGTACAGTTCGGCCGGCGCGGGCAGCGCGCGGAACGCCAGCCGGACCGGGCGGACGGTGGAGGCGGTCACCGTCAGCACGAACGAACCATCGTCAGGTGACCGCCTGCCGATGACCAGCGCCGCGGAACGGCCGTTCGGCGTCAGCGAGATCCAGCGGAACGCGGTCTTGCAGCGCAGCGCGGCAGCGGGGAGGGTGACCGAGCGCAGCAGTTCACCGGGTGCCAGCACGTTGCGCTGCGGACCGGTCACGAAGTCGGCCGCGGACACCTGCCGCTGCCCGCCGTCGGGCGTCCAGATCGTGCAGACGCCGTCGAGTGACGCGGTGAGCGAGATCATCGGACCGGCGGGCAGTGACAGGCACAGATTGCCGCCCACGGTCGCCTCGTTCCAGACCTTGAACGAACCGAGCAACGCCTGACGGCACTGGCAGACCAGAGGGGCCGCCGTCCACTCCACCGGCGTCCTGATCTCGAAGAGCCGCGCCATCGTGCAGGTGGCGGAGATCTCCAGGCCGTCCGCGTCGACCCGGAACGGCGGCCAGCCGAACCCCCTCAGATCGATCAGTCGGCGAAGCCGCGGCTGCGGCTCGGAGAACAGCCAGGTGCCTCCGGCAAGCCACGCGTCGCCCGGCTGCCATGCCGCCTGGTCGGCGCGCGTGGGCACATCGACGACCGAGATGATGGTGTTGAGATCCATCCGGCACCCCCCGGGGGTACGGAAGGCAAGGCCCTCAGTACGGGTGGTGGTTCGGCTTGTCGGTCCACGCCTGGTAGGCCTGTGCGCCCAACTCGGGGTGGACCTGCTCGATCGTGATGCTCCGCTCGGCCGTGGGCCGCTGGAAGTCCTCGTACTGGAACGCGTCGCTGAAGCCGATCTCGTCGGTGGCGTCCCAGTCGCAGCTGTAGTAGACGGCGCCGATGCGCGACCAGTAGATGGCGCTCATGCACATCGGACAGGGTGCGCCGCTGGTGTAGATCGAGCATCCCTGGAGCATGCGAGCACGCTCCGGCAGGACGTCGGGGGATCCCTCGGGGCGGGGCACCAACTCCAGTGTGTACTGGTTCTGATGCTCTTCGGAGACCGTGGGCGCATCGGGGTTGAGGAGCTGGATGGCCTTGCGGATGGCTTCCACCTCGCCGTGCGCGGTCGGGTCCGCCGTCAGCAGGACGCGGTTCTGTCCACGGGCGATGACCTCGCCGTCGCGGGTGATCACCGCCCCGAACGGGCCGCCCCAGCCCTTCTCGACGGACTCGGTGGCCAACGCGACCGCCTCGGCGATGAATTCCTTGTGGCCCATGCTCAGCGCCTCCGATCAGAGCGTCGCGTTTGGTCCCCCGACGAGGAGGGGCCATCCGGAAAAGGCGTTCGAAATACTGAGAGAAACTTCAATATTTAGAATCGGCAATTTGCTGGAATTTTTTGTCCGTAGTTAGTCTAGTGAGGGTGAGTTCCCGTGCAAACCGCGGCTCCCGCGGCGACACCGCGACCGTTGTGACCTCGCAGAAGGTCCGCACGGGCCGCGAGGACGACTACCAGCGGTGGCAGGACCGGACGAACGAGACCGCACGGGGCTTCGAGGGATTCGAGGCCACGGAACAGTACCCGCCCAGCTCCACCGGGGAAAACGAGTGGGTCGTCGTGTTCCGCTTCTCTCATCTGGATCAGCTGACGGCGTGGTTGGACTCCGACGCGCGCCGGGAACTCATCGACCGGGGACGGGTCCTGTTCGAGGAGCCGCCGACCCAGGAAGTGCTCGTCGGCGGCACCCCGGTCCGCGATTCCGTCACCGCGGTGATCTCCCACGAGGTACGGCCTGAACAGGAGCAGGCCTTCGTGCACTGGCAGGAGAGGGTCCTGGAGGCGCAGCAGGGGTTTCCCGGCTTCATGGGCTCGGAGTTGTTCCGACCGGTGAAGGGCGTCCAGGACAGATGGGTGGCCGTGTTCCGGTTCGATACTCCGCAACACCTCGACGAGTGGCTGGGATCCGCCGCGCGCGAGAAACTCCTGGACGAGGGCCGCGAATTGTTCGTCTCCTACGACGTACGCAAGGTCGGCTCGGCGTTCGGCCGCTGGTTCAGCTTCGGTCCGGGCTCGGAGGAAAGCGCCCCGCCCGACTGGAAACAGGCGATGTGCGTGCTGCTGGCCCTCTATCCCACCGTCCAGGTCCTGACCCTTGCGCTGGGTCCCGCCTTCACCGCTCTCGGAGTGCCCCGATATCTCGGACTGTTCATCTCGAACGCGATGAGCGTCAGCATTCTGACGTGGGGGCTGATGCCACTGCTGAACAGGCTCCTGGCGTTCTGGCTGATGCCCAGCCGCGCACGGTCGCCGCGCACCCAAGTGGCCGGCGCGGCGCTGGTGGCGCTGTGCTGGGCGTCGTTCATCGTGCTCTTCGGCCTGACCACGGGCTGACACACCGTCGCGCGCCGCGGTTCCGGAGGAGACCGCGGGCAGCGCGGCGTCCGGAAGCGGCGGGTGAAGGGCCTGCCATCGGGCAGGAAGGCGAACTCCACACTCGGCACGCCTTCCCACCGCATCCGTTCCCGACGCGCACGCGGCCGCCGCCCGACCGCCAATTCACCTGATCCTTACAAGAGTTACTGTGGTGGCGAGCGCCGTGCGGGGTGCGTCGTGCTGTGCGGGTCGATCCCATCGGGCGGCTTCCTCCGGCCTGGTCCGCGGCGGTCGCCACAGCAGGCCGCCGACCCACCCAACGAGGACTCATCGCCCATGTCCGTTCACCGTCCCGGTGCCGCCCCGGGCTCCGCAGCGCAGGCTCCGACCATGCTCCGGGAGGGGTTCGGCCTGGTCCAGACCCTGCGGCCGCAGGACATGACGTCCTTCGTCACCCCGGAAGCCGACCTGTTCTCGGTCTGGCACCTGGGCATCCCCGACGTCCCCACCGACACCTGGACACTGACCGTCGGCGGCGCGGTCGCCCGCCCGCTGACCCTGTCCCTGCGGGACCTCACGAGCCTGCCGCGGACAGAGATCACTTGCGTCCACGAATGCGCCGGCAGCCCCCGTGCCCGCACGGTTCCGCAGCGGCGGGTGGGCAACGTCCGGTGGGGCGGTGTCCGACTCAGCGACCTTCTCCGCCTCGCGGACGTCGAGGACGGCGCGGCGTACGTCATCTCCACCGGTCGTGATCACGGTGTCTACGACGGCGCCCGCCACGAGCGGTACGAGAAGGACGTTCCGCTCGCCAAGGCACTCGACGGCAGCGTACTGGTGGCCCTCACGGTCAACGGCGCCCCGCTGTCCGTGCGCCGCGGCGGGCCGGTACGCCTGGTCGTGCCCGGCTACTACGGCACCAACTCCACCAAGTGGCTGGACTCACTCACCGTTTCGGACCGGCGCAGCACCAGTGCCTTCACCACCACCTACTACATGGACCCGCCCGAGGACGGTGTCGGCGCCGCGTCTCCCGTGTGGGAGCTGGCGCCCAACTCCTGCCTCGTCGCCCCCGTCGACGGATCCGTGCACGTCGGCGAACCGGTCGAGATCCGCGGATGGGCCTGGGCCGGCGAACCGGTCACCTCGGTCGAGGTCACCACTGACGGCGGACACGACTGGAGCCCGGCTGAGGTGGCCACCCGCTCCCAGTACGAGTGGCAGGGATTCAGCTTCGCCTGGACGCCTGCCTCGGTTGGCGAACACATCCTCGCCTGTCGCGCGACAACCCGCTCGGGGGCGACGCAACCGCTCACCCCACGTCGCAACCGGATCCATCAGCGCATCGTCTTCGTCACCCAGCGGCCGTGAGCCGCGAGCCCTACCCACCGGCCCCGCCGAGCGCGGCGCGGGCGGCAGCGGAGCCCGAACGGGCACGGATCAGCGGGTGGGACCGCACTGTTCATGAGCCGACCCTGATGAGAGCGTGCGGCCCGCGGCCCAACTGCCGGGCCGCGTTGTCGTCGGCTACGCCGGGCGCGGTCACGACGCCCGTTCACCGCACGGCAAAACGGTCGCAAAGGCCACAGAGTTAACCGGTCAGTAGGTCTGGCCCGTAGGGGCACGGTAGGGGTTCTGGCCGTCGCGCGCTGCGGCTAACGTCCGGCGGTACGCGGCAAGGGTGGAAATCAGCCAGCCCCTCAGTAGGTGGCTGGTTCCGACCCACGCCACGCTTCGTGGCCGCCCGCCGTCGCGCGTTGCCGTCCGGCGGTCAGCCGATGCGGCGAACCAGTAGAAGGAACGTTTGAGCCATGAACGTCAACCAGTTCTTCGAAGCCCTGCCAGCTCGCTACAACCCGTCCGCGGCGACAGGTCTGACCAAGACCCTCCAGTGGAACATCACGGACGCCGACCCCGGAGTCTGGGCCTTCGAGATCGTCGACGGCGAGGGACGGCTGGTCCCCGGCGGCGTGGAGGATCCGGACACCACCTTCACCACCGACGCCGAGACCTGGATCGCGATCGCGCAGGGCAGTCAGGACGCGATGCGCGCCTTCATGACCGGTCGGCTCAAGGTGGTCGGCGACCTGATGCTCGCCACGCGGTCCGCCGAGATCTTCGGCCCGCAGCCGGACATGTCCTAGGACTTCCGACACAGGCCCTGGCCCCCGCCTTGAACCTCCACTCCACCCTGCGCCCACAGCCCGGCATTCCAAGGAGATTGGCACGATGGACAGAACGCCCATGCCGCAGGACGCCACTGGCGGTCACACGCAGCAGAACCCGCCGCAGACCGACCGGTACGACGCGGTCATCATGGGTGGCGGTGCGGCCGGTCTGACGCTGGCCCTGCAGATCAAGCAGGCGCGCCCGGACACCAGCATCCTGGTGGTCGAGCGCCAGCAGCACCCGGTTCCCGAAGCGGCCCACAAGGTGGGTGAGTCGACGGTCGAGATCGGTGGCCGATACCTTCGGGACGTCCTGGGACTGACCGAACACCTCCGGGAGCAGCAGCTCGACAAGTTCGGCATCCGGATGTTCTTCAGCGCCGAGGGCAACGAGGACATCACCCGCCGGGCGGAGGTCGGGCACGCGGTCCTGCCGCCGTACGACGTCAGCAGCTTCCAACTCGACCGCGGGCGGCTGGAGAACCACCTCGCCGGCGACCTGGTCCAGCGCGGCGTCAGCATCGTCTACGGCAAGGTGGAGGACGTCGAGCTGCGGCCCGAGCAACGGCACCGCGTCACGATAGCCCGCACCGACGGCGGCAGGCAGCAGGTCGAGGCGCGCTGGGCGCTGGACGCCACCGGCCGGTACTCGCTGCTCAAGCGCAAGCTCGGGCTGACCAAGGAGTCCGAGCACCGGGCGGAGGCGGTCTGGTTCCGCATCGGTCACCCGATCGACATCAACGACTGGTCCGACGACCCGCAGTGGCAGGGCCGGATCCTTTCCGGCCGCCGGGAGTTGTCCACCAACCACCTGCTGGGCCGCGGCTACTGGGTCTGGCTGATCCGGCTGGCCTCCGACTCGATCAGCATCGGCATCGTCGCCGACCCCGACCTGCACCCGTTCGACAGGATGAACCGCTTCGAGCGGGCACTGGAATGGCTGCGCGAGCACGAGCCGCAGTGCGCCCGCGTCGTCGAGCAACACCAGGACAAGCTGCAGGACTTCAAGGTGCTGCGGAACTACCCCTACAGCGTCGAGCAGGTGTACTCCGCCGACCGCTGGGCCCTGACCGGCGAGGCGGGACTCTTCCTCGACCCGTTCTACTCACCCGGCTTCGACATGATCTCCATCAGCAACGGGCTCATCACCGACCTGGTCACCCGCGACCTGGACGGCGAGGACATCACCGAACTCGCCGCGATCCACAACCAGATGTACCTGACCATAGGCGAAGGCTGGTTCAAGATCTACACCCATCAGTATCCGCTGATGGGCAACGCCCGGGTGATGCAGTCGAAGGTCATCTGGGACACGGCCGTCTACTGGGCCGTCCCGTCGCTGCTCTACTTCCACGACAAGATCCGCCGCCTGATCGACCACCCGCGGCTGGTCTGGGGCCTGGCCCGGTTCCACGCCGCGATCAACCACGTCCAGCGGTTCTTCCGCGAGTGGGACGCCGTCGACCGGTCGCAGCTCACGGACTCGTTCGCCAGCTTCTACCACTTCGATTTCATGAAGCGGGTCCACATCGGCCTGGTGGCGCAGATGGACGACGAGGAGTTCGAGGCCCGGTTCGAGGAGAACGTGCGCCTGGTCGAGCGGATCTCCGGCCAGCTGATCAAGACGATCCTGGACGAGGCAAGCGCCGATGAGGGCAACGAGCCGATGCGCGCGCAGGCCGAACGGTGGCGCGCCGACGGTGAGTTGACGCGCTTCGTCGAGATCTACGAGGAGGACCGCGCGGCTGGCATCGTCGACGACGACTGGATCCCCGCCGCCCAGCTGGCGCGGAACTGACGAAGTCCCCACGCCATGAACACCGTTGACCCCAAGGCCTGGACCCTGCTCTCGCTCGGCGTCATCATGCTGGCGGTCTGGGCGGTCGGAAGGCTCGTCAGCCGGATCGGCCAACCGGCGGTGATCGGCGAGATCATCGCCGGAATCCTGCTGGGCCCCAGCCTGCTGGGCCTGGTCGCGCCCTCGGTCGGCTCCTACCTGTTCCCGTCGTCCGTGGTCACCGCCCTCGGCGTGCTGGCCCAGGTCGGCCTGGTGCTGTTCATGTTCATGATCGGCCTGGAGCTGGACTTCGGGCGGCTTCGCGGGCACGGCACCCGGGTGGCGTCCATCGCCGGAGCGTCGATCGCCGTGCCGCTCGGGCTGGCCGTCGCTCTCGCCGTGCTCCTGTACCCCACGTACGGGGGCCGCGGGGACGAACTGGTCTTCTGCCTGTTCATCGGTGCCGCGATGGCGATCACCGCGTTCCCCGTCCTGGCCCGGTTGCTGCAGGAGTGCGGGCTGACCGACACCAGGGTCGGCTCGCTGAGCCTGGTGTCGGCCGCCGTCAACGACGTGGTGGCCTGGTGCCTGCTGGCGTTCGTCATCGCGCTCAGCCGGGCCACCGGCGCGGGCGGCGGGCTGCGCACACTGGTCCTGGCGGTCGGCTACCTGGCCGTCATGCTCGGTGTGGTCCGGCCGCTGCTCGCCCGGCTCGACACGGTCCCGATCTGGCTGGCGCTGGTGATCGCGCTGCTCTCCGCCTGGTTCGCGGACCGGGCGGGCATCCACGTCATCTTCGGCGGCTTCATGGCGGGTGCCGTGATGCCGCGGCGGCCGCGGTGGCAGCGCTCGGTGCACGAGCGGCTCGACGTGGTCGTGATCCATCTGCTGCTGCCGGTCCTCTTCGTGCTGACCGGCCTGTCAACCCATGTGGAGGGGCTGCGTACGGCTGGCGTGTGGGGCGTCGTCGCCTTGGTGATCGCGGTCGCCACGGTGGGGAAGCTCGGCGGCACGGCGCTGGCCGCGCGCGCCGTCGGAGAGGAGTGGACGGACGCCCTCAACCTCGGCGTCCTGATGAACACCCGCGGCCTCACCGAACTGGTCGTCCTGTCCGTCGGCCTCCAACTGGGCATCATCAACTCCACCGTGTTCACCATGATGGTGCTGATGGCCCTGGTCACGACGCTGATGGCGGCTCCGCTGCTGCGCCTGGTCGAGCACCGGACGGTGCGGCCGCCGGTCGCCGAGCACAGCGAACCGCTGGAGGCGGTTGCCGGTTGACGGCGTCCGTCCCGGCGGTCCGGTTGAGCGGTCCGGCCCGCACCGCGGCCATGTCGGCGGCGGTGCGGGCCGGTTTCGATGACGCTCCCGCGCAGCGCTACGCGCGCCGGGCGCAGGCCGGGCACAGCCCGCGGTAGGTGACCTCGGCCGCCGACACCGCGAAGCCGAACCGCTCCCGCTCCGGCAGGTCGGCCAGCGGATCGCCGGTCGGGTGGACGTCGCGGATGGTGCCGCAGCCGGAGCACACCAGGTGCTGGTGGGGGTGGTGCGCGTTGGGGTCGTAGCGCTTCGCGCGGCCGTCGGTGGAGACCTCCACCACCTCGCCGAGCAGGACCAGCTCGCCCAGGGTGTTGTAGACGGTCGCCCGGGAGATCTCGGGTAGCCGCTGTGCCGCGCGGCTGTGCACCTCGTCGGCCGTCAGGTGCACGTGGTCGCCGTCGAGGACCTCGGCAACGACACGCCGCTGGGAGGTCATTCGCCAGCCACGCCCGCGCAGTCGCTCCAGCAGGTCACTCATATCGGTTCACCTATCAGTTCCGGTGGGGCGCCCGACGTCCAGCAGCGACGTCCGCGGTCCGATTGGATATGGGTTTCGCATGCTTCTTGACTTGGATTCTGTCCATTGTAGGATCACTTCTGGTGATAACCAAGGGACAGGAAGGCTCCAGTACGGCAGGAGACAGCGGCATGACGGACCACCGCGGGGGAACCGCGCGGTGCCGGCCTGCGGGTGACGCCACGGCGCGCGATCGCATGGGCCATGCCTGCCTGTACCCGACTGTTCCACCGCCCGCAGTTCCGGAACACCGTGATCCGCTCGTCCGGAAGGATTCCCATGTCTGAGAACCACGAGGCAAACGTCGTAGACACGAAGACGGAGGGCGCGGGTGGCTGCCCGGTCGCGCACGGGCGTGCCCCGCACCCGACGCAGGGCGGCGGAAACCGCCAGTGGTGGCCGGAACGGCTCAACGTGAAGATCCTCGCCAAGAACCCCGCCGTGGCCAACCCGCTCGGCGAGGAGTTCGACTACGCCGAGGCCTTCAAGACGCTCGACCTGCCGGCCGTGAAACGGGACATCGCCGAGGTGCTGACCACCTCCCAGGACTGGTGGCCCGCCGACTTCGGCAACTACGGCCCGTTCATCATCCGGATGGCGTGGCACAGCGCGGGCACCTACCGGATCAGCGACGGCCGCGGCGGCGCCGGGGCGGGCCAGCAGCGCTTCGCCCCTCTCAACAGCTGGCCGGACAACGCGAACCTGGACAAGGCCCGCCGTCTGCTGTGGCCGGTCAAGAAGAAGTACGGCCGCAGCCTGTCCTGGGCCGACCTCCTCGTCCTCGCCGGGAACGTCGCCCTGGAGTCCATGGGCTTCCAGACCTTCGGGTTCGGCGGTGGCCGTGAGGACGTCTGGGAGCCCGAGGAGGACGTCTACTGGGGCCCGGAGTCCGTCTGGCTCGGCGACGAGCGCTACACCGGCGACCGGCAGCTGGAGAGCCCCCTCGGCGCGGTCCAGATGGGTCTGATCTACGTCAACCCGGAGGGCCCCAACGGCAATCCGGATCCGCTCGCCGCGGCCCGGGACATCCGTGAGACGTTCCGCCGGATGGCGATGAACGACGAGGAGACCGTCGCCCTGGTCGCGGGCGGCCACACCTTCGGCAAGACCCACGGCGCGGGCCCGGCGGACAACGTCGGCCCCGCCCCCGAGGGTGCCACGATCGAGGAGCAGGGCCTCGGCTGGAAGAACTCCTTCGGTACCGGCAAGGGCGGCGACACGATCACCAGCGGCCTCGAGGGCACCTGGACGAACACCCCGACCGCGTGGGACAACAGCTTCTTCGAGATCCTCTTCGGCTACGAGTGGGAGCTGTTCAAGAGCCCCGCCGGTGCCCACCAGTGGCGGCCGAAGAACGGCGCCGGAGCGGGCACCGTGCCCGACGCGCACGACCCGTCGAAGAGCCACGCCCCGACGATGCTGACCACCGACCTCGCGCTGCGCGTGGACCCCGTCTACGAGCCGATCTCACGGCGCTTCCTGGAGCACCCCGAGGAGTTCGCGGACGCCTTCGCCCGGGCGTGGTTCAAGCTGACCCACCGTGACATGGGCCCGGTCGCCCGCTACCTCGGCCCCGAGGTCCCGACCGAGACGCTGCTGTGGCAGGACCCCCTCCCCGCGGTGACGCACGAGCTCGTCGGCGCCGAGGAGATCGCCTCCCTCAAGGGCCAGATCCTCGCCTCGGGCCTGTCGGTGTCCCAACTGGTCTCCACCGCATGGGCGTCGGCCTCCTCCTTCCGCGACAGCGACAAGCGCGGCGGCGCCAACGGTGCGCGCATCCGCCTGGAGCCGCAGCGCGGCTGGGAGGTCAACGACCCCGACCAGTTGGCGACCGTGCTGCGCACCCTGGAGGGAATCCAGCAGTCCTTCAACGCCGCCCAGACCGGCGGAAAGCAGATCTCGCTGGCCGACCTGATCGTGCTCGCGGGCGCCGCCGCCGTCGAGAAGGCCGCCAAGGACGCCGGTTTCCCCGTGGAGGTCCCCTTCACGCCCGGCCGCGCCGACGCGTCGCAGGAGCAGACCGACGTGGAGTCGTTCGCCGCGCTGGAGCCGACCGCCGACGGGTTCCGCAACTACCTCGGCAAGGGCAACCGCCTGTCCGCCGAGTACCTGCTGCTCGACAGGGCGAACCTGCTGACCCTGAGCGCCCCGGAGATGACGGTGCTCCTCGGTGGTCTGCGCGTGCTGGGCGCGAACCACCAGGGCTCGCCGCTCGGCGTGTTCACCGCGACTCCCGGTGTGCTGACCAACGACTTCTTCGTCAACCTGCTCGACCTGGGCACCACTTGGAAGGCGACGTCCGGGGACGCGAACACCTTCGAGGGCCGCGACGCCGCGACCGGCGAGGTCAAGTGGACTGGCAGCCGGGTCGACCTGGTCTTCGGCTCCCACTCCGAACTGCGCGCGGTCGCCGAGGTCTACGCGAGCGACGACGCGAAGGAGAAGTTCGTCAACGACTTCGTCGCGGCCTGGGACAAGGTGATGAACCTCGACCGCTTCGACCTCGTCTGACCACCACGTCCAGGTCGGCCCGCACCGGGGCCGACCTGGACGTTCGGCGCCATCTGGTCGGCGGCGCGGTGCCGTCCGCAGCTGGCGAGGGCCGCGCCGCCGGGCGGGTAGTAGCCTTCAAGGCGCCCGCCACGCCGTCGCGAAGAGGAACCCACGTTGTCGAAGCACCGGATCCCCGTCGTCATCCTCGCGGGGTTCCTGGGATCGGGTAAGACCACGTTGCTCAACCACCTGCTGCGGAACGCGGCCGGGGTGCGCATCGCAGTGGTGGTGAACGACTTCGGCAGCATCAACGTCGACGCCCTCAGCGTGGCCGGTCAGGTCGACTCGATGATCTCGCTGGGAAACGGATGCCTGTGCTGCGCCGTCGACACCAGCGACATGGACGAGATGCTCGGTCGGCTCACCCGGCCGAGCGCGGGCATCGACGTCATCGTCATCGAGGCGAGCGGACTCGCCGAACCCCAGGAGGTGATCCGCATGGTCCTGGCCAGTGACAACCAGCGGATCGCCTACGGGGGCCTGGTGGAAGTGGTCGACGGCGCCGAGTTCGACGGGACGCGCGCCCGGCATCCGCAGATCCAACTCCACCTGAAGTGCGCCGACTTGATCGTTCTCAACAAGAGCGACCGCATCGGCGCACGGCGGCGCGCGGAGCTGTTGGCGGCCGTCTCCCGGATCACCCCGGGAACCCCGGTCGTGGCGACGGAGTACGGACGGATCGATCCGGAGCTGCTGTTCGACCGGAGGCAGCGGGCGGCGCGGGAGCCGGCGGCACGGCAGTTGTCCTTCGACGACCTGCGCAACGACGACCACTGCCATGACTCCACCGACGGCTGCGGCCACCTGCACTCCGCCTACCAGACGGTCACCTTCGTCTCCGAGCGGCCGATGAGTCCGCGCAAGTTGATGGACTTCCTGGACGGCGGACGCGCGGGTGTCTACCGCATCAAGGGGTTCGTCGACTTCGGCGAAACCGGCGCCAGGCAGAAGTACGCCCTGCACACCGTCGGCAGGTATCTGCGCTTCCGCCTGGGCCGGTGGGCCGAGGGCGAGCCGCGCGGCACCCGGCTGGTCTTCATCGGCGCCGGTCTGGACGCGCGGTCCCTCACCGAGGAACTCGGCAACTGCGTCGAGACCGGCGAGCCGGCCGCCTCGGACGACCTGCGGATGATGCCCGTACTGCGTTACGTGGAGAGCTGACGCCGCGACCGGAGGTGGATGTCCAGACCGCCGGTCCCCGGGGCCTCCACGCCCGGCAGCAGGCGCATGCCGCGGTCGTACTGGCCGCCGGGAAGCGGGCGGAACGGGATCGGCTCGGCGGTGAAGAGCGCGTCGAGCCGCCGCCCGTACTCCCGCCGCACCGCTGTGAACCGGTCCGCTCGCACGTCGATCGCGTCGTACGCCGCGAACGGTTCGAGCGGCGCCATCCCGGTGAACCAGAACAGGCCGTGCTGGAGCGGGTAGAGGACGTCCGCCAGCCTGCCGTGGATGCCCCGGTCGGAGAACGCCGACTCGCGGGCGCCGATCGTCAGCGACAGCAGCGCCCGCCGTCCACCGAGGGCGCCCTCGCTGTACGGCGGGGGCACCGACGGCCCGTGGGCGAACTCGTAGGTGAACACCCGGTCGATCCAGCCCTTGAGGATCGCGGGCACCGAGAACCACCACATCGGGAACTGCAGGACCACCGCGTCCGACCACCGCAGCTTCTCCTGCTCCGCCGCGATGTCCGCCGACAGCCGCCCGGCGCGCGTCGCCCGCCCCGACACCTCCAGCACGTCCAGCCGCCGGTCCGCGCCGTGTTCGGGGAAGTCATCGGCGTCCACCACCGGCTTCCACTTCATCGCGTACAGGTCGGACACCCGCACCTCGTGCCCCGCCGCCCGCAGGTGATCGACCGCGAAGGCGGCCAACGACGCGTTGAGCGAACGGGGTTCGGGGTGGGCGCTGACAACAAGGATCTTCTTCCGGGACGTTGCGTCGGTCATACCGCGACCTTCCCCCGGCCGCGACACGGTAGCCAGCACCCTGTTCGACCGGCGGAACCGCGGTCCTGGTACCGCGAGGGCCACCCACATACTTGAGCCCATGAACGGCGTTGAGCACCCCATCGAGAACAGCGAGAGGACCGGCGACCCCCGGTGGGGTCTCGGTGCGTTCCTGCGCGCCCGCCGGGAGCGTGTGGCGCCGGAGACCGTCGGACTGGCCGGGGGCGGCCGACGGCGGGTGCGCGGGCTGCGCCGCGAGGAACTGGCCCAGCTCGCCGGGATCAGCGTGGACTACTACGTGCGCCTCGAACAGGGCCGGGCCACCCAGCCGTCCGCCGAGGTCCTACAAGCGCTCGCCGACGCGCTCGGCCTCGACACCGCGGAGCGCGGGCACCTCGCCACCCTGGCCGGGGCCAGGAGCGGTCCCGCGCCCAGGGCGCGGGTCAGCCCCCTGCTGCGGCGGATGCTGGACGCCATGGCCCACTTGCCGGCCTTCGCGACGGACCATCGTCTCGACGTGGTCGCCTGGAACGGGCTGGGCGCCGAACTGATCGGCGGCCTGGGCGACCCCGGCCGCCGCGACCGCAACCAGGCCAGGTACCTCTTCCTCGACGCCGCGTCCCGTACCGTCCACCCCGAGTGGGAGGCCAGGGCAGCGGAAGCCGTGGGCCAGTTGCGGGTGGCGGCGGGCCGCTACCCCGGTGACACCCGACTGACCGCACTGATCAGCGAACTGTCCACGCGCAGCGCCGAGTTCCGGCGCCTGTGGAGCAGCGGCGAGGTCGTGATGTGCGCGGCGGGCCGTAAGACACTGCGGCATCCGGTGACCGGGCCGCTCACCCTGGACTACGAGACGATGCATGTCCCGGCCGCGCCCGGGGAGACCGGCCTGGTGGTGCACGTCTTCGGCGCCGAGCAGGGCAGCCGGGAGGCCGCCGCCCTCGCCCGACTCGCCACGACCGTCCCGGCGCTGGCCGTGCGGTCCGGCGGCTGAGGCGGCCCGCGCGTCACGTCGGCCGCGCGGTCGTCTTGTGCGGCCGTGCCAGCGCAGCGGTGTTCGCCCTGGCGTCGCCGCGCCGCTGACTACGCCTCGTCGGCGGTCTCCTGGCCCGCGGCGTAGGCGAGCAACTGCTCCGTCGACCAGGCCAGTCGGCCGGTACGCAGATCGTCGATGATCTGGCGCAGCCATTCCACTTCCGCGCCGGTCACCGCGCGCAGGTACTCGCTCTCCACCATCGTGACGCGGGGCAGGCCGTGGTCGCCCGCTTCGGACAGTCCCGACTCCAGGCCCGCCAGGGTCTGGGTGAGCAGGGACAGCCGCCGTTCCAGCGCGGCCTGGATCTCCTCCCGGGGCAGCAACAGGAGGTGCGACAGGGCGGCCGGAAACTCCGGGAACTCCTGCCTGGGAGTGCTGAGCATCTCGATCAGCCAGGTGCGGGCGGCCTCGCGGCCCGCGTCGGTGATCTCGTAGACGGTCCGCTCTGGGTACTGCTGGTCCCGCTCGGTCTCGCGGACGGCGATCAGGCCCGCGGCGAGCAGACGGTCGATGGTCCGGTAGAGGCTGGCGCGCTGACCCACGTTGACGACCTGGTCCTTGCCCCACTCCTTGATCAGCCGCTGCACCCCGTACGGGTGCAGCGGCTTGTACTGCAGCAGCGACAGGACGGTGAGGGCGAGCGGTGAGCTACGGGGAAGCGGCATGCCATCGATACTACTCCGGAAATTACTAGTTGCGTCGACTCTAGTTTCAGTGCAACTATCTAGAAGTGGTCGCTGAAGCCGACGCACACCCACCGCAGCCCACCGAGAGGAACGGGACCGTCATGTCCATCACCACCGAACGCGTCCACGCCGACCACACCGTCACCAAGCGCCTGGGCCACTGGACCGACTCGGGCCACGTCGAGGTGCGGGCCCGCAGCGGCGCCGTCGTCCTCGACCTGCGCTCGCCGAACCTCCCCGACGAGATCGAGATCCACCTCCAACTGCGCCGCGCCATGGTCAAGTTGCTGGTCCCCGAGGACGCCACCGTCGACCACTGGGACCTGAGCCTGCCCGCCAAGGGCAGGGTCAAGGACGCCCACGGCGCCACGGCGCCCGGCGGCGCGACCCCCCGCCGCATCCGGCTGACCGGCCTCGCCGAGGACAGCGAGATCCGGATCCACCGGGGAGGTGTCGCGGCCTTGTCCGCGATGTGCTCGCGCGAATACCTCCGGGACCTGCGAGCCGCCCACAAGGCGGGCCGCTACCCGAGCGTCGACGACCCGGCGCGCGAGAGCGGGTGAACCGGCCGCGCCGCCTTCCGCGCACCCGCGCCCACCCCAGCCACCGAATCCGACGAAAGGCAGCAGTCATGTCCAGCCACACCCGCACCGCGCTGATCATCGGCGGCGGAATCGCCGGACCGGTCGCCGCGCTGGCCCTGCGGAAGGCCGGGATCGAGGCGACCGTCCACGAGGCGCACCCGGACACCGCCCACGGCACCGGCGGCGGCATGAGCATTGCCCCGAACGGCATGGACGCCCTCGACGCCATCGGCGTCGGCCACCTGGTACGGCCGCTGGGCCACCCCATGACCGGCATGGTCATGCAGGACTGGGCCGGTCGGCGGCTCGGGGAGTTCGGCAACCCGCCCGGCGTGCCGCCCATGCGGTTCGTCTGGCGCGCGGACCTGTACCAGGCGCTGTACGACGAGGTGGCCCGCCGCGGCGTCCGCGTCGAGCACGGCAAGCGGCTGGTCGGTGTGGAGGAGGGGCCGGACCGTGTCACCGCGCGCTTCGCCGACGGTACGCGGGCCTCGGCCGACATCCTGATCGGGGCGGACGGCATCCGTTCGACCGTCCGCTCGCTGATCGAACCGTCCGCCCCCGCCCCCCGGTACGCCGGACTGATCAGCTTCGGCGCCCGGGTCGACGATCCCGCAGTGCCGTCCACGGGCGGCAAGATGCTGATGAGCTTCGGCAGGCACGCCTTCTTCGGCTACCAGGTCTTCGACGACGGCACCGCCGTGTGGTTCGCCAACGTCCCGCACCGCGAGCCGATGTCGGCGGCCGAGGCCCGCGGCACGACGGCCGAGGACTGGCTGCCGCTGCTGGCCGACAGGTTCGCCGAGGACCGCACCCCGGCGTGCGACCTGGTCAACCGCACCGACCCGGCCGACCTGTTGGTCGTCGGCCCCATGGAGAACATGCCGAGGGTGCCCGCCTGGCGCCGGGGCCGGATGGTCCTCGTCGGCGACTCGGCGCACGCGCCGTCGTCCAGTTCCGGCCAGGGCGCCTCCCTGTCGATCGAAAGCGCGGTCCAACTGGCCCGCTGCCTGCGGGACCTCCCGCACGACCAGGCCTTCGCCGCCTACGAGCGGCTGCGCCGTCCCCGCGTCGAGAAGGTCATCGCGGCCACCGCGCGCAAGAACAGCGCGAAAGCGGCGGGACCGGTGGGGCGGGTGGCCAACGCGATGCTGCTGCGGGCGGTCTGCCGGTTGGCCAAGCCCGAGAAGGCGGCCTGGATGTTCGACTACCGCATCGACTGGCCAGCCCGTGTCACCTCGTGAGGCGAGCCCGGCGGCCACCCCGCGCCAGGTCCGCTCCCGCCATCCCGCACAGCCTCACTCCCACCCGCGGGCCACCCCAGCCAACGCGTCCGCGAGCCGTTCGCGGGACGCCGGATCGGCTCGTACCGTGAAGCTGTTCTCGATGTGCAGGAACGGCACCCCCTCCTGCTTCGCCTTGTTGCCCTGCACGTTCGTGGTGCCTTCCAGGCCGCCGCAGCTTTGCTGCCACACGCGGCAGACCCGGAACCCCTTGTCCGCAAGCAGCCGGGCCGCCTCGCGCACCGGGCGGCTGGGCTCGGCGGGGCCGGGGGAGACGATGACGTCGTGGCCGGGGGAACTGGCGTCGGCGAAGCCGTGCACCTGGATCGCGGGCAGACCGCGTGCCACCAGGACGTCGCACACCGCGTTGAACACGGAGTCCTCCCGGTGCGCCATGTCAGCGGCGTTCCCCTGGCCCGCGTTGCGCGGCGCGCCCGCCAGCACCAGAACCCCGCCCGGCACCCTGCTGAACAGGTCACCGGCGAGCAGTTCGGTGTACAGGTCGGAACGCGGGTGCGGGGCCTGCACGCTCCACCGCACGGGGTGCGCCAGGTCGACGTACACCCAGCCCCAACCCCGGTGCGTGGCCGGTGACTCGGCGATCTCGGCGACCGCGCCGTCCGCTCCGGACAAGCGCAGCGTGCGCACCGTGTAGCCGACGGCCGAAAGCCGTCGGCGCGCGGGGTCCAGGCGCCCGTCCAGCACCAGGGCCACCCCGGTCGCGATGGCGGTGCGTTCCGCGCGGTCGGGTGTGCGGTAGCCACCGTCCTTGGGGAGGGCCGAGATGTTCTCACCGATCCGCCGGGTCAAGTCAACGGCGTGGGACGGGGCCACGGGCTTGCCTTCCTGACCGCTCCGCGACTGCCAGATGACGACCACGCCCACCGCCACCACGGCGAGGGCGGCGATGAGCGTGACGGCGCGCCAGCGCGGGCGGCGAGGGAAGGCAGACGGCACGGAGAAAGACCCTACACACCCGGGTCCATGACGTTGTGTGCGCGGCGGGCAGGAGCGGTCAGGCGGACGTCCGCCCAGCGGGCACAGCACGACGGGCCGGGCCGACGGCCGTCACGAATTCAGCCGGTCGTGCCGAACGCGTCGCGCAGATGGGCCATGTAGTCGGCGACGGCGGGCGCCCAGCACCCGTAGTCGTGTCCGCCGTCGCAGGTCGGGGCCAGCGCCGCGCCGTTGGTGTAGTCGACGAGGCGGCTGGGGTAACCCAGTTTGTCCAGGCCGGACTTGACGTTCCGGCTGGCGATCTCGGTGAAGTGGTCGATGGGCCCCTGGTTGCCGGTGTAAAGGGTCACGTCGACTCCGGCGAGCCTGGCCAGGTTGGCCGGGGCGGCGGGGTCGACCTCGTTCCAGACGTGGTCGGCGTTGAACACCGGGTACGGGGAGCCGAAGATCGCGTCGCTGTCGACGTAGGGTCCGTAACCGGTGCACCTGCCGGTGCCGGAGGGGCTGGAGGTGCTGACGGCACACCACGCGCCGGTGAGGTTGAGTTCGGTGGCCAGCACGGCCCCGCGCACCGCGGGCATGCCGAAGTCGACGCCGCCTGACAGGGAGGCGACGTGCCCGAACAGGTCGGAGTGCGACTCGGCGTAGTGCAGTGCGCCGTAGCCGCCCATCGACACCCCGACGACGGCCCGGTGGGCCCGGTCGGCGAGGGTGCGCAGGTTGGCGTCGACGAAGGGGACGACCTGGTCGATGTGGAACGTCTCCCAGTTCGCCGCTCCCACGGCGGTGTTCTGCATGAGCCAGTCGGCGTACCAGCCCTTCAGGCCGCCGTCCGGCACCACGGTGATCGCCGAGTCGGAGTGCAGCGCCGGGGCCGCCGCGGCGTCGTCGACCGTGCCGCCACCGCCGTGCAGGAAGTACACCACCGACCACCGCCTTCCGGGATCGGCCGCGTAGTCACGGGGAAGGAGGATGCGGATCCTGTGCTGCCCGGACAGCTGCGCGGTGGTGACGGTGAGGGTGAAGTCGGTGGCGGAGTGGACCTCGGTGGCACCGGCGACCTGGGTCAGGCCGTAGCCGTCGGTGAAGCCCGGGATCGGGGGAGTGCCGGCGTGCGCGACCGGCCCGGCGAACATGGTCAGCGCCGCCACCGCGGTCGCCGCGGCGGCCGTCTTGGCGCGCGCCGTGAAGCGGCTCCGCGTGCCGGTCAGTTGCGGTCTCATGCGGCGTGCTCCTTCCAACAGGGGTGCTCGGTGGGTGCGGTGCGGCCTACGGGTTGGCGGTGACCTGGAAGCCCGCGCCGTAGACGCCGGGGTGGGCGGTGTCCCGGGCGCGCAGGTCGGCGAGGATGTTCGCCGAGCTGGTGTAGACGAACGGCGGGAGGCCCGCGACGACCGCCTTGGTTATGCCCGCCCACGGGCCTGCCGCCTGGAAGTTGTTCCGGGCCGACGGGTAGGCGCTGCCGGGCACGTGCCAGATCGCCGGGCCTCCCGAGTCGCCGTCCTTGTGCGCGGCCCAGCACTGGTAGACGCCGCCTGAGTTGTTGGTGACGCGCCCGTAGAAGACGCCGAGCTGACCGGAGACCACCAGCTCGTTGTCGTCCAACAGGCCCGCGCCGAGCAGTCGTTCGTTGTCCAGCGGGGGAGTGAGGGCGTTGGGGCTGGGCTGTCCCCCGGCGGCCTCCACCTCGCCCGTCTCCTTCAGATACGGCCCCTGCGCCGAGGGCGTCACACCGGGCACCAGCTCGATGATCATGTAGTCCTTGGTGGGGTGCCCCACCGTCGAGCCCTCGGGGTCCTTGAAGTACCGCACGTACCCGATGGGGCCGAACGCCACGTCGGCCCGGTCGTAGACGGGCTGGATGTTCTCCGGGATGTCACGGTCGGAGTACCTCGGGTCGGGGCGCAGGCAGTGCCCGGCGGAGACGGCTATCCGGCGCCCGTACTTGTCGGTGCCGACCGCCCCGATCGTGCAGAAGGCGTTGGGCAGGTCCGGGCTGAAGATGATCTGCATGGCGTTGTGGACACGCTTTCCGGCTTCCGCCGGGGCGGCGGACGCGCCCGTCACGCCGGTCATCGCCATGAGCACCCCGAGGATTCCGGCGAGGACACCGACAACTCGTCTGCTGCGCACGCGTTTTCCCTTCAACGGCCTGTCAGTGGTGGTCGGACAGAGCGTCGCAGGCAGGGATGAAACAGTAGTGAACAGGGCCCCTGTGCCCAAACGCGTTCAGCCACACGTCGACGGCGTGCGCGCCAGCCGCTCCACCAACAGCCCGCGGGTCAACCGGCGGTGCCCGCAGTGCTGCGGCCGAAGAACTCCACTTCCACGATGGCCACTTCGGCCTTCTTCGAGGCGCCGCAGGCGGCGTCCACCTCGTGGATCACTCGAACTCCTCCCGATTCCCTTCCCGGTGGCCCGGCGGCTCCTCAGATGAATCCCTCGCGCAGCGCGTACGCCACGGCGTGCGCCCGGTTGCGCAGTTGCAGACGGCCCATCAGGCCCTGAAGGATGTTCTTGATGGTGCGTTCCGAGTAGGAGAGCTTCGCCGCGATCTCCCCGGTGTCCAGGCCTTCGGCGATCAGCCGCAACACGTCCAACTCGCGTTCGGAGACCCCGCCGTAGCCGAGCGGCTGCGGCTGGAGCATGCCGCGTTGCATCCGGCCGACCTGGGCCAGCAGGCGGCCCAGCAGGTCCGAAGGTATGGCGCCGTCCCCCCGGTGGGCGCCCTGGACCGCGGCCAGCAGCGCCGAGGAGGTCGCCTCCCGGCGCCACAGCACGGTGCTGACCCCGCATTCGATGACACGCAGCAGTTCCGCCTCGCGCATCCGGGAGACCACCAGCACCAGTCGCGCGTCGCTGCCGCGCGTCAGCTTCTTGCACCGCCCGGTCAGCACCTCGTCGACTTCCTCGGCCACGACCACCACGACGCTCCCCGTCGCGGGTGACTCGACGAGTTCGAGTTCGGGCTGTTCGCGAATCTTGGCGGCCGCTCCGGCCGCCGATATCGGATCGTCCGCCTCCACCACTACGGGCACACGTTCCACCCGGCACCTCCCCACCCGTGGCTTCAAGTGCGGCAATGGTAGGTAGCTTCCTTTTCCGAACAATTGCTGTGGGGGGCTTTCGTTCCCAACCTGTGAAAGTACGCGCTGACTTCGGCCGTTCCGCCAATACGGACATTCACAAGCTGTCGGACAGCTTCTTCCACCCTGGGTGTGTCAGTGGTCGCTCTGTGTGCTCGAAGACCGGCCCGGCAGGGACGCGCTCGTTGCCCGCTCGTGCCCGCCGCGCTCGCGTTCACAGACACGAACGGTCCGAACGGTCACCTCTCGGCCACAACACGCAGCCAGGCCGGGAACGGGCGTACTCCGGTCAACGCCTCGTCCGACCTTGATGCTTCGGGTCTGATTGGCCATTCGGGCGTGTCCGTTCGGGCATCGGCGGACGGATGAGCGGCCTGCCCGTACCCGAAAACGGCCAGATCGCGACCGCTGGCGGGCGGACGTCTCACCGGGCCGGGGGGAGCGAGGCCCTCGGGCCCGCGGACGGCCGGACGGGGCCCGGCCGACGTGCGGCCACGAAGTACGTTCATCGCGCATCTAGTGCCGATTTCCGTCAACCGCTCATGCCGAGGGAGCGTCCCGGCGCAATGCCGTCGCCGCGGCTTTTGCCGCTCGGCGGCGCGGGCGGTGTTCCGAACCCCCGGCCCCCTCGGGCCAATTCGCAATCAAGACGGAAGGACAACGGCGCCGCCGACGCGCGCGCCGGTGGCCCGGGTTGGGGGCCGGAAGGCGAGGCCGCCTGTGCTGATGCGATCGGCCTCGGCTGGCCTTACCAGCGGTGGCTTTGAGACACTCTCGGTAGCAGTGTCGACACACATCACATTCGCCGCCGGGGAGGTCGCTGCCAGTGGAGGGGTTCGGCGGACGCCGGAGCGCGTACCCGCTGCGGAGCGGTGCGAGCGGCGGGAAACGAGGCGAGCCGTCGTGAGGCGCTGGGACACCACGCGGCGCGACAGCCGCCGCTTCGTACGCGAGTTGGGCCTGCCACCGGCCGACAGCATCCGGGAACTGCTGCCCGCCGTGGCGGAACGCACCGGCTACGCGATCCACCTGGCACCCGCCCCTGAACTGGGCGGCAAGTACGGCCTGTGCGGCATGTGGATACGGACGGCGGACGGCTTCGACTACATCTTCGTCCACGAGAAGACAAGCCGGGCCCACCAGGACCACATCATCGCCCACGAGTTGGCCCACATCCTGTGCAACCACCAGGACGGTCCGGCCCTCCCGGCGGGCAAGCCGGTCGGCAGCCGACTGATCTCCAACCTCGAACCGGCGGCCATCAAGATGATGCTGGGCCGCAGCGACTACGAGTACCAGGACGAGCGGGAGGCCGAGTTGATCGGCTCCTACCTCCAACGCCACGTTCACCGCCCCCACCGCCCGGTCGGGGACGGCGACCGCATGGCCGAGACGTTGCTGCGGACCAGGAGGTAGGGCGGCTCGTGCAGCAGTTCCTCCATCCACTGTGCCTGACCCTGGCCGTCGCGGGATTCCTCCTGCTGCTCTGGCCTCCGCGACACGTGCGCCAGGACCGGGCACTGGCCGCGCTCGTCGGTGTCTACGGCTTCTCCGCGGTCTCGTTCCTGGTGTCCCTCGACCCGGTATGGAAGGTTCTGGACCAGGTCACCGGCCGCCCCTCCACCGGCATCCTGGCGGCCTTCGGCTCCGTGGTGGCCTTGCTGGCCCTGCAACCGGTCGTCCTCGCCTACTGGGCACTTCCAGCGGACCGGGCCCGCGGGCGGGCCCGCCTGTGCCTGGCCGCGGGTGCGGTGGTCATCGCGGCCCTGGCGCTGCTGTTCTTCCAGCTCACTCCCGTCGGCCGGACCACCCCGCAGGGCTTCACCGCCAACTACATCCACACCGCCGCCTACCAGGCGTACCTGACGCTCTATGTCGTCGTCTACGCCGTTGGCGAGAGCGTGCTCACCGTGGGCTGCTGGCAGGCCGCCCGGCGTACCGGACAGGTGTGGATCGCCCGCGGCCTGCACGTGGTCGGGGTGGGCGCGCTGCTGACGCTGGGCTACAGCGCCGTGCGACTCGCCGACGTCGGCAGCGCCCTGGTCCATGTCCGCCCGCCGTCCGCGGCGATCGAGAACCTCGCGTGGGTGTGCGCCGACGGCGGGACCACCCTGTCGCTGGTCGGCTTCTTCGTACCCACCATGGCGGTGCACGTCGTGCCGAACGTCCGCACCTGGGCACGGGCGAACAGCGACTACCAGAGCCTGGCACCGCTGTGGGAGGCGCTGCACCGCGCCGTGCCGACGCTCGCCCTCCAGCCAGCCCGCACCACCGTGACGGCCCGCGTCCGGCTGTGGAACACCAGTTGGCATCTGTACCGCCGCGCGGTGGAGATCCGCGACGGGCAGTGCGCCCTGGAAAGCCACCTTGAGGAGTCGGTACGCAGCGCCGCCGAGCAGCGGCACCGCGCCGCCGGGCTCACCGGAACCGAACTGACGTCGGCCGTCACCGCCGACCAACTCCGGGCGGCGCTGGTCGCCCACCGCCGCGAGCAGTCCCCGCAGACGCCGACCGAGTACGCCGACGCCGGTACCCGCGAGGACGTGCGTACCCCGCAGGACGACGTCCGCGCGCTGCTGAGGATCGCCGCACACTTCGAAGCCCCGCCAACGGAAGAGGAATCCGCACCGCATGGATCTGACGCGACTGTCCGCCCGTGAGCAACTGCGCGCCCTGGAACGGGGGGAGGTCTCCAGTCGCGAACTGACCACCGCGCACCTGGAACGCATCGCCCGCCATCCGGAACACAACGCGGTCGTCACCGTCGACAGCGAGGGCGCGCTGGCCGCGGCAGCGGCCGCGGACCAGCGCAGGGCCAGCGGCCGGACCGGTGGCGCACTGCTCGGACTGCCGGTCACCGTCAAGGACTCGCTGGAGACCGGGGGACTGCGCACCACGTGCGGCGCCACCGAACTGGCGGAGCACGTACCGGAACAGGACGCGGACGCCGTGGCGCGGTTGCGCGGCGCGGGCGCGGTCATCCTGGGCAAGACCAACACACCGCCGATGTGCCAGGACCTCCAGACCGCCAACCCGCTGTTCGGCACCACCCCCAACCCACACGATCCGCGGCGCACGGCCGGAGGGTCCTCAGGCGGCCCGGCCGCGGCGGTGGCGACCCGGCTGAGCCCCCTGGACATCGGCAGCGACCTCGCCGGATCCCTGCGGCTGCCCGCACACTACTGCGGCGTTCACAGCCTGCGGCCCAGCTACGGCGTCATTCCCACCCGCGGCCACATCCCCCGCCCACCCGGCTGGCTGTCCACATCGGACATGCTCACCCTCGGCCCGGTCGCCCGCGGCGCGGCCGACCTCGATCTCGCGCTCGGTGTCCTGGTCGGCCCCTCGCCCGACGAAAGCCCCGCATGGCGGGTGGAGTTGCCCGCGCCACGCCATGAACGGCTCTGCGAGCACCGGGTCGGCATCTGGGCCGACGACCCGTACTGCGGTGTGGACGGCGAGACCGGCGCGCTCCTTGAGCAGTTGGCCAAGGAACTGCACGACGCGGGCAGCCGCGTCGACCACAGCACACGGCCCGTCGACATGGCCGACTCCGACCGCCTCTTCCAGTCACTGATGTTCGCCAACTCATCTGCCAGCGCGTCCCCGCAGGCGTTCGCCGCCGAGGTGGAACTCGCGGCCGGACTGGACCCCGAGGACCGCTCCCCCCAGACGCTCTACCCGCGCGCCCGCACCATGCGCCACCGCGACTGGCTGCTGGCCAACGAGGAACGCCAGCGGCTGCGCAGGAAGTGGGCGGCCTACTTCGACGGCATCGACGTCCTCATCACCCCCGCGGCACCCACCGCGGCGGTTCCCGACCAGACCGGGGTGCCCGTGCCCGAGCGCCACATCACCGTGGACGGTGAGCGCCGGAGCTACTGGCAGCAGACCACCTGGCTCAACCTCGCCGGTCTGGCGCACCTACCGTCCGCCACCGTCCCCTTGGAGCGCACCGCTGACGGCCTGCCACTCAGCGTCCAACTCATCGGTCCCTACCTGGCGGACCGCACCGTCGTGCACCTGGCAGGGCTGTTGACCGCGGCACGCTCCTGACTTCCGCCGCCGGAGGGCCAACTGCCAGCCGCTCCTGTGAGGTTGGTCACCGGCATACGGCGTGGATGTGGGCAACCGCCCGGGTTTGGTGTCGTGCGCCCGGGCGGTCGCGGGCGGCGGGTGCGAAAAAGTCTCGTCACACAACCTTCACTTGGCCTTACGATCTTGGCTTGCCGCACCGCGAGCCTCCCCCCACCATCGCGACGGCCTCTCATTCTGCATTCTTCCGACCCAGAAAGAGGTCTCCATGAAGTTCCGCCGCGCCCTGGCGACGGTCGCAACGACCGCGGCCATCGCCCCCGCCGCGCTGATGGCGGCGCCCTCGGCCTTCGCCGCCAGCGCCGGGTCCCCGGCCACCGCCGACGTCGTGCCGTCGGCCTCGTCCGCCGCGCACCCGGCGGCGACGTCCCTCGCGTCCGGCCTGTGCACCACCGGGCACCCGACGTACCGGCCCGTGCTGCGCACCGAGCTCAAGGGCCTGCCCAACAAGATCGCCGCTGGCAGTGGTTGGCATGACTTCACGCTGACCATCGACAACCCGTCGCAGTCCAGGATCTCCAACGTCCACCTGTTCGCGGGCGTCAGCTCGACCTACGCCGGGTTCAAGGCGTTCCCGACCAGCCAGGTCTCGTTGCAGGCGTACTTCCCGAAGAACAAGCGGTGGATGGACGTCACGGACACCGCGGGCCACACCGACGGCTACTTCGCCTGGGGTTGGCTCAGCGGGCACAGCCAGCTGAACGTGCCGATGCGCATCAACGTCAAGAAGAACGCCCCGATCGGCAAGGCGATGGCCCTCGGCGCGGGCTTCTACCAGGACGCCGCGCACAAGTGCACGGCGATCACCGCCGCCACGTACAAGATGCAGGTGACCGCCCCGGCCCGGCACACCCGCTGACCCAGCGCGCCGGAAACAGTCCGCACCCCGCCCGGGTGCGGACCGTTTCCCGCTCGTGGCGTGACGTGCGCGCCAGGTCCACCGGCGCGGCGAGCCACGGGTGACTTCGCGACCTCACGACGGGTCATCGACCAGGGCGCGCTCCCAGTTCTGCGTGTCGGAGTACTCCCGCATGGCGGTGATCCTTCCGTCCCGGACGGTGAAGACACCGCTGTTCTTCTGCTCGTACGGCCTGCCGGTCCGGCCGGTGGCCCAGGAGTCCCACTCCACGAAGACCTGCTCACTTTCGCCGAAGAGGTTGGTGATGCGCAGCCCGACCTCCTTGCCCGGGTCGAGGTGGGCGAAGGCGGTCGCCAGGAACCCGTTGACGACCTGGTCCCGGCCCTGCCAGGTGCCCGAGATCGGCAGGTCGCCGCCGTACCAGCAACTTCCGTCCTCGGCCCAGGAGTTCCAGATCGCCTCCTGGTCACCCGCGGCCAGCGCGTCGAAGTAGCGCCGCACGACCGTTTTGGGCTCGCTGCCGGTCATGATGTGTCCCTGCCTTCCCCTTGACTTCGGGCGGCCGTTCCGCCCGACTGCAAGTCAAGCGGTGCGCGCGGCGCCGACCAAGATGTGATCGGGAAAGGCAGTGATCACGAGATGTGATCGTCCGGCCTCGCCGGACGAGCCCGGCGCCTGACCGCCAGGAGCGCACGGAACCGGGCGCGGTGACAAGGGAGTTCCCGGATCGCGCGGTGGCGCCGGTGCCGGGCGGCTGCCGAAACGCCGTTCCCGCTACGAGCGGCGGCGCGGCCTGCCGCGCTTGGCGCCGCCCGAACCCCTGCGCGGGTTCCCGCCCGTTGACTTCCCCGCCGAGGGCTTCTGCCGGGTGCCGGTGCCGGTCTCGGAGCGCTTCTTCTGCCGCGGTTCCGGAGCCGCCTGGCGGCGCCCCCGCGTGCTGTTGACCGTCCGCCCGCGGACGATCCCGATGAAGTCCTCCACCATGTCGGTGGTGGCGTCCTCGCGCCACGACAGCGCGACCCGTGACTGCGGAGCGTCGGCCACCGGACGGTAGGTGAGGTCCTTGCGGTGGTGGAGCCGGGCGAGTGACTGCGGGACGACGAGCAGTCCCACCCCGGCCGCCACCAGTTCGATGGCGTCCGCCGTAGTGGCCGGGCGCTCGATCGCGGGCCGTCCCGGCCGACGGTCCCACTCCAGTGTCTCGTCCAGCGGATGGAACACCACGTCGTCGGCGAGATCCGCCGCGCACACCTCGTCCGCCGCGGTCACGATGTGGTCCTTCGGCACCACGACCACCGTGGTCTCGGTGTAGAGGGGGATGGCGCTCAGGTCCGTCCGGTCGAACGGCAGCCGTACCAGACCGGCGTCGGCGTCAAGCCGCCGCAGCGCGTCGGGCGCCTCGGCGGCGGGCACCTCGACGAGGTCCAGTGGGATGTCGGGCAGCCGCTCGCGCCAGATCCGAACCCACTTGCCGGGGATCACGCCCGGTACGTACGCCAGCCGGAACGATGGGGGTTCTGCCGAGCCTGTCACATGGCCAGGTTACCGGGCGTGGTCGGCGCCGCCGCACGCGCTCGATATCCTTGCGGGCATGACGTCGCGCAACAGCACCCAGACCATGAAGCCCGCCACGGCGGCGAAGAAGCTGGGTGTGTACCTCGAAGCCACCCCCGCTGAGTTCCAGGAGGGTGTCGTCTCGCGCGACGAACTCAACGCCCTGCAGGCCGACCCGCCCGAGTGGCTGAGGGAACTGCGCCGCAACGGCCCGCACCCCCGGCCGGAGGTCGCCGCCAGGCTCGGCGTCTCCATCTCGGGGCTGGCCCGCGGCGGCATCACCGAGCCGCTCACCACGGAGCAGATCGACGCCCTCAAGCGGGACCTTCCCGACTGGCTGCGCAAGGAGCGCGCCACCCAGGCCGAGGTCCGCAAGGAGACGGCACGGATCAAGGAGAAGCAGCAGGCGCAGGGTGTGCGGCAGGGCGAACCGGCCCGGCGACCCCGTTCCTGACCACGCTCCCGCCGCCCGCGCGGTACGGCTGGAGCACCGGTGGCGTCCGCCGCCGCATGAGGCGCGGTGCGCCTGGCGGATACGCGCAGTGCGCGCGGGGACGCGCACGGTGCTGGCGATTTGACAGCAGAAGGTACCTTTGTCCACAGACCGGCGCGCCTGCCAGGGACTCCCTGTGCCGCGCTGCCGGTGATCACCGCAACACCGTTCAGCCGAGCACAGGGACTTCTCCTTGCCCGAAAAGACCACCTTCGACCATGCCCACGGACCCGACAGCGGCATAGCCCGGGGCACCGACGCGACCGGCAACCGGACCGTCCGCGTGGGCGTCCTCGTCACCGCGCTGCTCACCGCCTGCATCGCCTTCCAGCTCAACGCGAGCATGCTCAGCCCCGCGCTGAAGAACATCCAGGACAGCCTGCACGCCACCGCCGCGGAGGTCGGGCTCACCCAGACCGCGTTCTTCACCTCGGCGGCGCTGTTCTCGCTGTTCCTGCCGCGGCTCGGTGATGTGATCGGCCGCCGCAAGGTGCTGGTGGGGATGCTGGCCCTGATGGCCGTCGGGTGCGTGGTGGCGGCGCTGGCGACGAGCGTCCCGATGCTGTTCGTCGGCCGGATCCTCCAAGGCGCGTCCGGGCCCGCTGTACCGCTGTGCCTGATCATGCTGCGGGTCGAGGTGACCGAGCCGAAGCGGTACGGCACCCTGCTCGGGGTGCTCACCGCGGTCAACGGCGGTGTCGCCGGTGTCGACTCCCTCGCCGGTGGTTTCCTCGCGGACAGCCACGGCTTCCAGGCGGTGTTCTGGGCGATGGCCGCGGTGGCGGCGATCGCCACCGTCATGGCGGCCACCATGACGCCGGAGAGCAAGGTCGCCGACGCCAGGCGGATGGACTGGCCGGGCGTCGGCCTGCTGGTGGTGTCCGTCGGGTCGCTGCTCATCGCGCTGAACGAGGCCGGGAAGCTGGCCGCGGCCAACTGGTCCCTCGTCGCCGGGCTCACGGTCATCGCCGCCGTCGCCTTCGGGCTGTTCTGGCGCACCGAGGGCCGCAGTTCGCACCCGCTGGTCGCCACCCGGCACCTGAAGGTGCGTTCCACCTGGGCGATCCTGCTGACCACCGTGCTCACCATGACCGGTGTGTTCGCCGTCATGAACGGGCTGATCCCCGCCTTCGCGCAGGACGCGAAGGCAGGTCTGGGCATGACCGCCGAGCAGTCGGCGTGGTGGACGCTCACCCCGTACGCACTGGCCGGTCTGGCCATGGGGCCGCTCGCCGGCCGACTCGCCGCGACCTTCGGGTACGGGCGCGTACTGCGGATCGGACTGGTCGGCGCCGTGGCGTCGATCGCCTTGATGATCGCCACGCTGCCCGCCCACTCGGACGTCATGCTGCTGGCCGGATCGCTGCTGGTGGGCATCGCCTACGCCGGTGTGGCGAACATCGTGCTCAACGGACTGGGCATCGTGCTCTCGCCGAGCGAGAACCCCGGCTTCCTGCCCGGCCTGAACGCGGGCGCGTTCAACCTCGGCGCGGGCCTGAGCTTCGCGGTGCTCTACGCGGTGAACACGGCCGCCCTGCCGACGGACCCGACGTCGTCCGCCGGTTACACCGCCAGCATGGTCGCCGGTGTCATCATCCTGGCCGCCGCCATCGGCACATCGTTCCTGATCCCGAGGCCGACCGCCGCGGAGGCGGAGAGCTGAGCGGCGCGGCACCCCAGTGAACGGGGCCCCGGTCTGGCGGCCGGGGCCCCGCCGCGTTTCCGCACGGCACACCGAAATTCCAACAGCACTTATATAAGTGCTGTTACGGTTCGTGCCATGCCACAGGACGACGCGCTCGACCCCACCTGGCACAGCCGCTGGCGGCCGTTGCGGCTGCTGCAGGCGGCGATGGACGCCGACATCGCACGGATCTACGCCGACGCCCGGATCGAAGGGCTCAAACCCAGCTACGTCATGGAACTGCTCAGGCTGCACGCCCAGGGGCCGATGACCATCACGGAGCTGGCCGAATCGGTGCGGCGTACGCACTCCGCACTCAGCCAGAAGGTGGCCGCAATGCGCGCCGCGGGACTGGTGCGGACCGTGGCCGGGCCCGACGCACGCAGCAAGAAGGTGACGCTCACCCCCAAGGCCCGCCGCATCGTCGGCCGGTTGGCGGCGGAGTGGCGGGCCACCGAGGCCGCGCTCGCCGAGATCGAGGCGGAGATCCCCTATCCGCTCAGCCAGGTCGTCACCGACATCGAGCAGGCGCTGCGGCGCAGGAGCTTCCATGACCGGATCGCCGACAAGCTCGCGGAGGATCCCGAGTGGGACTGAGCCGTGCGCTGGTGGACATCACCCCGCTGCGTTCCTCGCCGCCGTTCCGGCGGTTGTGGATCGGGCAGGCGCTGTGCGCGCTCGGCGGGCAGATGACGACGGTCGCCGTGCTGTTCCAGGTCTGGCGGACGACCTCAAGTACCGTGTGGACCGGGGCGGTTGGCCTGGCCCATGCCGTGCCGGTGCTCGCGTTCGCGCTGTTCGCGGGATCGCTCGCCGATCGCTTCGACCGACGCGGGCTCTACCTGGTGACCACCGCCGGCCAGGCCGTCTGCTCCCTCCTGCTGGCCCTGCAGGGGCCTGTCGGGCGACTGCCGGTGGTCGGCGTGCTGGCGCTGGTCGCGGCGCAGTCGTGCTTCGTCGCCGGGGGCGGTCCGGCCGCCCGCACCTTCGTCCCACGGCTGCTGCCCAAGGAGCAACTCGCGGCCGGACTGGCGCTGAACCGGATCGCCTCCCAGGCGGTGATGCTGCTGGGACCGGCGTTGGGCGGGGTGGTGCTGGGCTGGTGGGGCGCCGCCGGATGCTATGCGGTCGACACGATCACCTTCGCGATGGCGCTCCACGGTGCCTTCGGGCTGCCGCCGACGCGGCCGTACGGCGAACCTCCCCGGCCAGGGCTACGCGGTGTACTGGACGGAGTTGCCTTCCTGGTGCGTACGCCAGCGGTGCGCGGCGCACTGCTCACGGATCTGGCCACCACCGTACTGTCGATGCCGATCAGCCTGTTTCCGCTGGTCAACGCCGAACGGTTCGGCGGCAACCCGCGTACCCTCGGACTGTTCCTGAGTGCCATCGCCGTCGGCGGCGTCATCGCGTCCGTCTTCTCGGGGATCTTCACCCGGCTGCCCCGGCCCGGTGGGGTGATGCTCGGCGGATCGGCGGTGTGGGGAGCGGCACTCGCGCTGTTCGGCCTGGCACCCGACCCGTGGACCGCCTTGGCCTGCCTGGCGGTCGCCGGGGCCGCGGACACCGTCGCCGTGGTCTCCCGCGGCACGATCGTGCAGAGCTGCACCCCGAACGCGCTCCTCGGCCGGGTCGGCGCGGCCGAGCAGATCGTCGGGCAGGCCGGACCTGACCTGGGCAACCTGCGCGGCGGCATCGTCGCCGGTCTGACTTCGGGGGCGACCGCCCTGGTCAGCGGGGGCCTGCTGGGCATCGCGGCGGTCGCACTGGTCTGCCTGACCACACCGGGACTGCGCGGCCTGCCCACCGCGCGGCCCCAACCAGCAGCGGCGGACTGACGGTTGGGGACACGACAGCCGCGCTGGCTGGACGGCCTCGCCGTGGCCAGCGCCGCTGTCGTCGGCTCACTGGTTCCTCAACGTCTCCGCCATGTACGGTGCGCAGGCAGGCGTCTGCAGGCCGTCGGCGGAAACCCACCAGCCGTCCGGGACGGGGGAGTTGGCGCACACCCTGATGCCGTTGTACGGCCGGTTCAGCCGCCCGCCGAGGTACATCCCGCAGCTGCTGTTCTGGTTGTTGGCGGTGATGACATAGCCGGGCGGTACCGGGGAGTTGCCGCAGAAGATGATTCCGTCGTAGGCCGCGTTGATCCGTGCGCCCTGGTAGATGCCGCAACCGCTGTTCTGCGAGTTCGCGGTGATCACATAGCCCGACGGCATCGGCGAGTTGCCGCAGATCTGGATTCCGTCGTAGACGGGGTTGATCGTCTCGCCGTACCACTGGGCACAGGCGCCGTCCGGGCCCTCATTGGTGATCACATACCGGTCGGGGAGGGAACCGTTGTAGTTGCCGCACATGCGCAGCCCGGCCCGGACCGTGTTGAGTCGCCCGGTCTGGTAGGGCCCGCAGCTGCTGGTGGTGTACAGCGAGGTGAAGACATAGCCGGTGGGGACCGGCGAGTTGCCGCAGACCTGGATACCGTCGTACGGCGGCTGGATCGTCTCGGTGAGGTAGCCGCCGGTACAACTGGCGGTCAGCGTCTCGGAAGTGATGACCTGCCCCGGCGGCACCGGTCTGTCGCCGCAGACCGTGGCCGCCTGTGCGCCGCCCGCGCAGAACACGACGCCACCGACGACCAGCGCCAGCGCCGACAACAGGCGGGCCAGCCACATGCCCATTGACTTCATGTGCTCCCACTCTCTCGAACGTACGGGTGCCGCCGAACGACGCTAGCGGCGGCAACCTCCCTTGCGGCGCCACCAGTTCGGGGGGCTTGCGCGGTCAGCGGCCCTCCAGTCCGTCCTCGCGCACCCGCCGGGCCAGGTCGGTCTTGGTGTACGTGGGCCGACCAGCCTGCTGGTACTTGGCCTTCACCCGGTCCAGGTAGTCCTTCGCCGTGTTCGCGGTGATGCCCGCGCGCCGCGCCGTCGACTTGAGGGTCATGCCCGAGGCGTAGTCGAGCAGGACCTGCAGTTCCCTGGGCGACAGCCGGGGCCGGGCCGGGTCGTCGTCGTGCGCGCAGGCGAAAGCCATCTCCGGGGAGTGCGCGGTGCCGCCCGCCGCGATCTCCTCGATGGCCGCGACCAGCGTCGGCAGGTCGTTGTCCTTCGTCAGATAGCCGTCGGCGCCCGCCGCGATGGCGGCCACGATCCGGGAGCGGTCCGGCGCCGTACTGATCACCAGCACCCGGCTTCCGGCCTCCCGCAGCAGCCGGATGTTCCGCTCCGGCACCGACCCGTCCCGCAGCACCAGGTCGAGCAGCACGACGTCCACCGCTTCGGGCGTGCCCGCCAGGAACTCGGGCACCGTGGCGGTCGCGGCCACCATCCGCAGCCCCGGCACATCGCGCAGCCATGACCGCATGCCGTCGAGCAGCATCCGGTCGTCGTCCACCACACCGACCGTGATCACCGCGGCCACCGCAGCTCCACGACCGCACCCTCACCGGGGCAGCTGTCCACCACGGCACGGCCGCCCACCTCGGCCAGCCGGTCGCGCACCGAACGGCGCAGGCCGAGCCCTGCGGCCACCTCGTCCGGCACGAAGCCACGGCCGCGGTCCACCACCGTGACCACCAGCGCACCGCCGTCCCCCGCCGCGGTCAGACAGGCGCGTGCGGTGCCCGCGTGTCTTCGTACGTTGTTGAGCGCCTCGGTGACCGCGTCGGCCACGGCCGCCGCGACCTCGGCGGGCACCTCGGGCAGGTGGTGGTACTGCGTGGTGACGCGCAGGCCGAGGCTCTCGGCGGAGCGGACGGCACGCTCAAGGGCCGCGCCGAGCCGCGGGTGGAACTCCTCGTCGGAGGTGCGTTGGATCAGCCGCCGCAGATAGGCGGCCTCCATGGCGCAACGCTCCCTGACCTGCGGGGAGTTGGCGTCCACGCCACCGGCGATGGCGGTCAGTGTGGCAAGCACCGTGTCGTGCAGCGCCCGGTAGTGGCCGATCCGCTCGGCGTACCGGGCCCGGTGCGCCTCGGCGGCGATCGCCCGGGCACTGGCGTCGTCAAGCGAGCGGCCCTGGCGGGTCAGGTACCACCCGAACACCCAGGCCATGATGGCCGAAGAGGCGAGTGAGACGAGGTGGCCGTCCAGGTCCACGGCGCTCGCACCGACCGCCCGGCACACCGCGACATGCGTCGCCGTCAGCAACAGCATCGAACCGGCCAGCGCGATCCGCCCGAAGGCGACGGCCGCCGCCGAACTCGCCGACGTGCCCAGCAACATCACCCACCCGCCCGCCGAGGGCACCAGCGGCCCACCCCACTCCCACGCCACGACCGGCAGCACGCACCCGCTGACCACCACGTCCGCCCACACCGGCCGACCGGAGAAGACCCCCCGGGCCAGCGCCCCGCCCCACACCCACACACTGCATCCCACCGCCGCCGCGAGCACCAACCACGCGGCAGGCGACGCCGGTTGGTGCTGAGCGACGGCGAACAGGCCGACCACCAGATGGCTCACCCGATACAGCATCGTGGCCAGGATCATGAACGATCTCGCCCGTTGCAGTCCCGAGCCCACGTTCACTGCGTCCCCCCTGTACGGCGCGAAAGGAGCGGCTTTCCCCAATCCGTAGCGTCAGGCGAGGAGTTGCGGAACGCTCACGGACAGCTGGTTTCGGCCTGTTGGTGTCCGACCGGCCGTTCCTGATGTTGACCATGAACCCGATCCGAGGGTTGTACGGCTGCCCGTCGGAGCTTGCGGCGTGGCGGGCCGTACCACGATCCGTGCCGCCCGCACGGGGTGCCCGCTACCGTTGCCCTCAAGGTCGGAGTAGTGGTGTGGGGGAGGGGCGGCATGGTGGAACCCGTATCGCTGGGAGCCGTTTCGGCGATGCTCGGGGCGGCGTACGCGGGGATGGGCAACGAGGCGGGCAAACAGGCGACGCAGCTGATCGGCGGCCTCGCCCGGCGGATCGTGGGGCGGGAGGTCAGCGCACCCGAGACGGATTCGGACCGGCAGGCACTGGCGCGGCGGCTGTTCGACGGCGCGTCGCGGGACGCGGAACTCGCCGCGGCGCTGGCCGAAGTGGAAGCCCTGGTACGCGGCACGCTGGGCCGACCTGTCGTGCGCCGCAGGCCGCAACTGCCGGGCGCCGTGACCTTGTTCAGCGACCGCCGGGAACCGATGCGGCTGCTCGACCGTGAAGCGTCCCGCAGGCTCGACGGACGGCCGCGAAGAGTGCTGCTGTACGGGCCGGAGGGGATCGGGAGCAGTGCGCTGGCCGTCCAGTGGGGTTGGCGCGAACTGCGGCGCTTCCCGGACGGGCAGCTGTACGTCGACTTCGGCGACGGCGTGGCGGGCCGCGGGATGGACGGCGCCGTGGCCCTGCACCGGGCGCTGGGCCAACTGGGACTGCGCGACGAGGAGATCCCGCCCGGTACGCAGGACCGCACCAGCCTGTTCCGGGAACTCGTCGCGGACCTGCGGCTGCTCGTCGTGCTCGATCACGCGCACTGCGCCGCGCAGGTCAAACCGCTGCTCGCGGACGGCCCGGGTGTCCTCACCGTCATCGCCGCCCATCGGCGGCTACCCGACCTGGACGCCGTACCGATCGAAGTGGAACCACTGGCCAGGAAGTACGCCGTCCAACTGCTCACCGACATCGCCGGTCGCAAGGCGGTGGACAAGGCCCGCGACACCCTGCCGTCGGTGCTCGCCCGTTGCGGCGGCTCGCCGTACGCCCTGTGGGCGGTCGCACCGCGACTGACCGAGCCGCCCCGGCCGGGAGGGGGATCCGACGTGCCCATCGACGACCCTGTCCGTGCTCATGCCGAGGACACGTACCGCCAGCTCCCGCCGGACGCGGCGCTGGTCTACCGGCGGGCGGCACTGTGGCCGTGGCCCGCGCTGGGCGCGGCGGCAGCCGGGGCGGCGGCCGAGGTCCCGCAGTCCACGGCCGCCGAACTGCTCGAAGAACTCGCGGACCGGCGACTGTTGGAGCGCATCGAACCCGGCCGCTACCGCTATCGCCCGGCCGTGCGCCGCCACGCGCAGGAGATGGTCGCGCGTGCGGACGGCATCACGGGCGGCCGCAAGGCACTCAAGCGCACCGTGGAGTGGTACCTCACCTTCGCCGTACGGACCGCCCGCGCCGCACTGCCGGAGAGCTGGCGGGTCGGCCGGGCCGCCGCTGAACTCCCGCCGGGCGACTACCCCACCAAGGGCGCGGCGCTCGCCGCCCTCGGCGGCGAGCTGGCCAACCTCGTGCAAGCCGTGCTCGCCGCCGAGGAGTTGGAACTGGCGGACACCGCGTGCCAGCTCTGCGAGGCGCTGTGGGCGGCGCAGCTCAAGGACGGACGGCATGAGGAGGTGCTTCCGGCACTACGGGCCGCCGTGCGGGCCGCCGCGACGCTGCCCGCCGACACGCTGATGGCCGGGCGCATGGGCACGCTGCTGGCCATGGCGTTGATCCCGTCCCGCCGGTTCGAGGAGGCCGAAGCGGCGGCGAGGGGCGCCGCCGAGGCCGAGCGGCGGGCCGACCACGTACGCGGTCACGCCACCGCCACCGAGACGCTGGGGCTGGTACGGCTGGCGCAGTGGCGCTTCCGGGACGCCCACGAACTGTTCAGCGAGGCGGATCGCATCCTGGACGGCATCGGCGAGGAGGACATCGGCTTCAGGGACCTCCCGCGGGCCCGCGCTCTGCTGCTGCGCCACCGGGGCCGAGCGCTGCGCGGTATGGGCGACTGGGCCGAGGCCGAGGAGCAACTGACCGCGGCGCTGCGCTTCTTCCGCGAGACCCGGGAGCCGTACAACACCGCCCGTACGCTCACCGACCTCGCCGAGACCCACATGCTCGCCGGGCGCCGCACCGAAGCGCTGTCGTTGATCGACGAGGCGATCGACGCGCTGGCGAGCGAGAACGCCCACTACCACGTGGCACATCTGCGTGCGCTGCGCGAGCAGTGCGTCAGCGGGCCGGGCCGGTAGCGGTGACCGACACCTGGTGGGCGGCACCGCCGGTCCATACGGTCAACCCGCCCGCCAGGTCGGCCGGTTCCTTGCCCGCGGCCAGCCACGCGTGCAGCGCCGATGCGTAGGCCGCCGGGTCCGCGGACCACGGATCGCAGGCGAGCCGGAACGTCCCGCGCCGCCGGGTGCGCACCGTGCAGCCTCCGGCATCGGTGACGTACGCCGCCGCGGCGCAGTGCGGGTGGCGCTCCAGGACCTCCGCGGCCCACTGCTCGGGTGGGCCGAGCCGCGGGTCGTCCGGCGCGCCGTGCCGGAAGATGACGTCGGCGAACGACAACAGGCCCGGATCCAGGGTGTCTTCCGGCACCGCGGTGTGCGCCTGCCCCTCGCCATCCGGTTCGTACCGGGGGTCCGCGAAGCGGGTGACCGCCACCTCCGCCGTACCCAACAGCCGGGTCAGGACCCGCAACGGCGCGGTGTGGGACGGCGGTTCGTAGGGCGGCAGCGGCAGCGGATCGAGCAGCGCGGGCCCGGTGGGCTCGGGCAGCGACATCAGCCGGTAGAAGGCGCCGCGGAGCAGGGCCGCCGCCGCACCGGGCGCGGAGGTCGTCAGCCGCGCGGGTCCGCGCAGCGGACGGTGTTCGGCCAGCAGGGCCGCCAACTGCGGCCGTAGCGGCGAGTACGGGCACAGCCGCGGCGCCTCGGCCACGAAGTCGGCCACCGGGGTGCCAGCGCCCAGCGACGTCGGCGAGGGCGTGCCGAGCAGCACGGGTGTGCCCAGGGCGGCGGCGTAGTAGGAGACGGAACCGAAGTCGCCCAGTACGGCGTCGGCCGCGACCAGCGCCTGACGCCAGCCCACCAGCGGGTCCACCAGGGCAAGTCCGCAACGTCGGGCCCGGTCGAGCCAGGTCCGCAGCTGTCCCGGACCGTGGCCGTGCCAGATGTTGGGATGCAGCACGGCCGCGATCCGGTACTCGTCGACGGGGAGTTCACCGGTGAGCCTCGGCAGCAGGAACGGCAGTACGTCGCCGTCACCGTCGCCGAACAGGGAGTCGGGGTTCCACGTCGAGTTCAGCAGTACGAGGCGCTGGCCGCGGCGGACGCCCAGCGCCCTGCGGAAGCGTTCCCGGTACGGCCGGGCGGCCAGCATCCGGTCGAAGCAGGGGTCTCCGGCGAGCACGGCGGTCGGTGCCGCCTGCGGACAGGCGGCTCGTAGCCGCTCGACCTGTTCGTGATGGGACAGGACCAGTGCGTCCGCCACGGGTACGCCATCCGCCAGCAGCCACTCCCGCGAAAGCCCGAACACAGGCGCCTGCGGTTCGGCGTTCGGCGTTCGGCGTTCGGCGTTCGGCGTTCGGCGTTCGGCGTTCGGCGTTCGGCGTTCGGCGTTCGGCGTGGCGAGCGTCTTATTGTATCCAACGCCGTGCGACAGGATCGCCAACGGCCCCTGGATCGCGTGGAGTTCACCGCCGAAGCTGGCTGACAAGGCCAGGTCCACCGGTGTCGCCAGTGCCTGCTCCCAGGGCAGCACGGGCACCCCGAGCGTGGCCAGCAGCTCGGTCACCCCTGCCTGGAACGGCGAGGAGCCCGTACACGTCGCCAGCAACTGCACCCTCAGGTCGTCGCGGAACAAGGGCAGGACGTCGAGCAGCCGGGTCGCCGACGTCACGTTGTGGATGACGAGCAGGACCTTGCGGCACCGCCCGCGGGTGGTCCAGCGGGCCGAGTCGTAGCCGACCGGTACACGTATCCATCCGGTCCGGTCCGCGGTCAAGCCCGTCCCCTCCAGCCGTTTCATCCGTGCGCGGCGCGTTCGTCGCCCGTGCGGGCGGGCTGCGGGCCCGTCGGGCCCGCAGCCGATGCCCTATGTTCGCTCAGGGGCGGGTCCTGGCCAGCAGCTCGACGATCTCGGCCGTGCCGCCGGTCTCGCCGAGCCGCGGGAAGATGCGCTCGACGCTGTTGCGGTGGGCTTCCTCGTTGAGGTCCGTCATGGCGTCAGTGGCCAACGTGACGTGGTAGCCGTGCTCGTGGGCGGCGCGGGCGGTGGACTCCACGCCGATGCTGGTGGCGATACCCGCCAGCACGATCTGGGTGATGCCGCGGCGGCGCAGCTGCAGGTCGAGGTCGGTGCCGTGGAAGGCACCCCAGTTGCGCTTGGTCACCGTGATGTCCCCGGGGTGCCCGGCCAGTTCGTCGACGATCCGGTCCCAGCCTTCGGGCCGGCCGCCGGAGGGCCGGGGGGCCTCGGTGCGGCCGGGTACGGCGTCGGAGCCGTCGGCCGCGAAGGTGACCCGTACCAGGACGACCGGCAGGCCGTGGGAGCGGAAGGCGTCGGCCAGTTCGACCGCGCGCGCCACGACTTCGGGGCCGGTGTGCGGGGTGGTGGGAGCGGCGGCGATGCCGTTCTGGAGGTCGATCAGTACGAGCGCGGTGCGCGCGTCGAGTGTGCTGAGTGCCATGGGAGGTCTTTCCGTTGCGTCGGGTCGGGGGCGGCGGCCGGTGCCCGGCGCTGAGGCGCCGGGCCCGCTGCCGCCGTGACGGTCAGCACCAAGGGCGCGCGGGTGCCGCGCTCACAGCTCGGTGAGCCGTTCCAGCAGGGCCATCGCCTCGATGACGGTCTGCCGTTCCTGTTCGCTGAAGTGGTCCTGGAGGGCCCGGGTCAGCCATTCCTCGCGGGCCTGCCGGTCGCCCGCGGCGCGCTCGCGTCCGGCGTCGGTCAGCGTGACCAGCTGTCGGCGGCCGTCGTCGGGGTCGGGTCGGCGCTGGATCAGCCCCTGCCTGTCGAGCGCCGCGAGCATGGTGGCCATCGACTGCGGCCGGACGCCTTCGGCGGCGGCGAGTCCGCTGGCCGACGCGGGTCCCTGCTTGTACAGCAGGGTGAGCGCGGACACCTGGGAAGGTGTGAGGTCCTGGGTGCCGGCGATGCCCCGCAGCCGCCGCCGTAGGCGGCTGAAGGCCACCCACACGTCGCGTGCGGCGCGTGCGGCTGACCCGGGGGCGCCCTCGGTGATCCCGTCCATGCCCTCACGCTAAATCCTTCAGCCCAGCCTGTCCAGTTTCACCTGGTCAGTCTGGGCTGAAGGGTTGACGGATGCTGCGTCAGGAGATGGTCTGCGCCCACTTGTCGGCGACCGTCTTCTTCGCGGTCGTCAGTTGGTCCTCGGTGGGGAAGGCGGGAGAGCCGGAGACCGCCGGGAGCTTGCCCGCGGCCACGGGGTCCAGGCTGCCGCTGACCTCCATGGCGTCCATCAGCGCCGGGCGGGCGTACCCCTTGAGGAACAGGTTCTGGCCGTCGTTGCTGTAGAGGTACTCCTCCCACAGCCGGGCGGCGGCCGGGTGCGGGGCGTCGGCGTTGATCGCCTGCGAGTAGTACTGGGCGTACAGGCCGTCGGTGGGGACGTTCACCTGCCAGTCGACGCCCTTGCTCTTGAAGGCGTCCGCGTAGCCGACGTTGAGGTAGTCCCAGTCGATGGTGATCGGCGTCTGGCCCTTCGCGATCGACGTCGGAGTGGCGAACGTCGGGTTGAAGTTGCCGATCCGCTTGAGCTTGGCGAAGAAGTCAAGGCCGGGCTGGATCTGCACGAACGATCCGCCGTTCGCCATCGACGCCGCGTACACCGCGCCGAACGCGGCACCGGACTTGGTCGGGTCGCCGTTGAGCGAGACCTGGCCGCGGTACTCCGGCTTGGCCAGGTCGGCGAAGGTCTTCGGGCACTCCCTGACCCGTCTGGCGTCGCAGCCGATCGATATGTAGCCGCCGTAGTCGTTGTACCAGTCGGCGTTGGCGTCCTTCTGGGCGGCGGGTATCTGGTCGTAGGACGCCACCTTGTACGGGGCGAACAGGCCCTGCTGGGCGCCGCTGAGCGCGAACTGGGAGCCCAGGTCCAGCACGTCGGGGGCGTTCGACTGGCCCTTGCGGGACGTGAGGGCGTTGACCTCGTCCTGGCTGGATCCCGTCGGGTTGTCGTCCTGCACCTTGATGCCGTACTTCTTGGTGAACCCGTCGATGATCGCGCCGTAGTTGGCCCAGTCGCGGGGGAGTGCGATGACGTTGAGCGTGCCCTCCTTCTTCGCGGTGGCGACCAGCGCGTCCATACCGCCGAGGTCGGCCGCCGAGGTGGCGGTGGCGGCGCTCTTGTCGTTCGCCGTGGTGCTCGCGGCGGGCGTGGAACCGCAGGCGCTCAGGGTGAGCGCCGCCGCGGCCAGGACGCCGGTAGCGCCGATCGCCCGGTTACGGGGCACATTCACGGGTTCTCCTTGCGGGGTTATGAAGGGGCCAGGCTGCGGTGCAAAGTGACGGGCTCAGTACGTAGCAGTTTCGTGGCCGAAAAGTGAACAGGTGGCTGAGAAGCGATGACGGTAACCGGAATGAAGCGGGTCGTCCAGGGGATGTAGGCCCTGTGTGGAGGATCTTTGCCGGATTGCGGCGTGTTTGATATCCGGTCGCGCGTCCGGAGGTGTCATGACCGCGATGACGGGGGGTGTGAATCGCGGGCGCACCTGCGCGATGAGGGGCAAAAGGGATTTCCGGCTGCGAGTTGGGGTGACCAGGTCGATCCGGGCTTGTCGCTGGCGCGGGCCGGGGGTGGCGCTCGCGGCGGTGCGGATCGGCCGCGCGCGTCGGGTGGACGCGCGGCCGGTCGGTGGTGCGCGCTGGGGTGGGCGCGCGGCCGGTCGGTGGTGCGGGTTGGTGAGCCGAGGGTCGGCTACTCGGTCGCCTGCCCGTGGACGACGGCGAACAGGCCGCGGGCCTCGGACCCGTCCGGCAGCATCCAGTTCGCTGTGACATGTCCCAACGCGTCCGGTGATGCGCCCTGTTCGGCGCGGAGTACCCGGTTCACCCCGACACGCAGTGGCCCGGCGTCGGTCCTCACCAGGAGGTCGGTGCCGTGCGGACCGTCGGAGACGGTCGAGGAGTCGACCCGCGCCGGGTGGCCGCCGTTCGCGAGGTGGGCGGCGACGGTCGGGTCCGCGGTGTCGTTCACGCTCTGCGCCTGCGGCTCGGCCCGGCCCACGAGCAGGGCGAGGAGTTGGGCGACGAGCACCGGGTCGTGGACGCCGTCGTAGACCCACCGCCGCCCCAGCACCCCGTGCTCGGCGGTGCCGATGAGCGCGTGCTCGGCGCCGTCCAGCGGCGCCCCACGATAGGTGAGCGGAGCATGGTAGCTGACCGGCGAGCCCCCGGACACGTCGGTGGCCGCCATGAACTCGATCCCGACCTCGCCCCGCGGGTCGTCGAGCCGGAAACCGCCCGCCTTGCTCAGCTCGGGCGTACGCCCGCCGGTCGCGAGGTACCAGGGCTGCCCGGGAAGCCACGCGGTGAGCAGCTCCAGCTTGGTCGGCGACAACGTGGTGCGGTAGATGACGGCCATACCTCGGACAACCCCTCCCGTTGGTTGCCCCCATCCTGCCATCCCCCATACCCGACAAGGGAGTTGTGGCTGCCGTGGCGTCCGTGACACGACACAGCGGTCGGGGCGGTACCGCGCCCGGCCTGCTTGCCAGCGGCCTGGGCTTCCCCCGCTTCGCCGCCTGGAAAAAGGCAGAAGGGAATTCGACCAGCGCTGTCGGGGAGTAACCCCCGTCCCGGAAAGCAGAGTTCGAAACCGACGGCTTTGGCGACTCGGCCACGGACCTCCCACGTGGCCGTCGCGATGAATTCAGGGTTACCTGGATTTCCCGGTGATTCGGCGGCGTCGCGGAGCGACGTCAGGTCACCCGCCCAGCCCGGTGGCGACGGCCCGCGCCGTCTCGACCGCCGTGAGGTACGGCCGCACGTCGTGGGCCCTGGCACCGTTGTGCACCAGCAGATCGGTCACCCGCTCGCCGAACATGGGCGCGAGGCTCTTCGTCAGGGCGACGGTGTCCGCCTGGTCCGCCACATTGGTCCAGCGCTTCACCGGCACCGGCCACCGGGCGTGCCCGTCGGCCGGTGCCGGTACCAGCCGGTCGAAGACGACGTTGGACACGCCGAGCGGCGAGCCCAACGTGACCAACGTCAGGTCCGGCCACTCCGGATGGGCGCACAGCGCCTCGTACGCGACCACGCTGCCCAGCGAGTGGGCGACGATCACCCGGGTCTCGTCGGTCACCTCCCGCACCAGCCGCTCCTGGACCCGAGCCCGGGTCTCCGGCTCGGTGAAGTAGCGGCGGACCTGCCGCGCGCTGGAGATCATGAGGCGTTCGCTCAGCCCGGCGAAGAACGACGACTGGCTGAGCGCGTCGAGTGCCCGCTGCACGGTGTTGGGCGTGCGCAGCCGTACGGCGGCCTCGGGGCCGGTGACCGAGGGCTCATGGCGGGCGGCCGACTCCCACCAGAGCAGCAGCAGTTCGCGCTCGATGCCGTCCTCGACGTCGGAGGCGTCCAACTCCGGTACGCCGAGCCCGCGATGGCCCGGGGGCCGGAACAGGTCACCGTAGAAGGCCATCGCGACATCGCCGCGGTCCACCCCTGCGGCTGCCAGCGTGAGGCCGTCGGACAGCGCGGGGTACCAGTCGGCGAGCAGTGTTTCCGCTCCCTTGAGCTGCTGCGCTATGCCGTGGACGAGGACGATCCGGCTCATGCGAATCCCTTCGCGGGGGGCGGCGTGAGATTCAGGCGCAGTGCGACCGCGCCCATGTCGGTGGCGACACAGATGCGGCCGTCGTCGTCGCAGGCGACGTCGTTGATGCCGCTGCCGATGTCCAGTTCGGCGCTCCAGGCGGTGGACTTCATGTCCCAGACCCGCAACGTCCCGTACTGGTCGGCCGCGATCACCGTTGGGGTGCCCTGCAGTCGTGCCACGCGGACGGCCCGTATCGCGGAGGCGAACGGCTTCAGGTCCGGGCTGACGTCGGTCCCGTCGGCCACGTCCCAGACGCGCACCCGCCCGTCACCCGCACCGGAGACGACCAGCTCCCGGTCGAGATGGGCGAAGTCAACGCAGTAGGCGCCCCTGTCGTGGTGGCCGAGTGGAGGCCGGAACGGCTGGCCGGTGCTCAGGTCCCACAGCCGTACCGTCCCGTCGTAGGCGGCGCTGGCGATCACGGGCGTACCGTTGACTGTCGCGGCACGCACGGCCAGGACGTCCGAGGTGTGTCCGGCCATGGGACGACACACCGGTGCCTGGGTGTGGACGTCCCAGGCGTGCAGGGTGTAGTCCCGCGCCACCGACACCGCGACGGGACGGTTGTCGAGGGAGCACAGGCAGCCTGCGAAGGTCACGCCTGAGCGCCCGCCCAGCCGCTTTCGGGTCCCGAGGTCCCAGACTTCGGCCCCCAACACCGTGGTGCGCAGCAGGAGAACGGCCCCGTTCATTTCGGTGGCCGACACTTCGTAGGCGGCCTGGGTGACTGAGATGATGTGAGCCGCGATCTGCCGCCCGTCGTCCAGATCGTGGGTCCGTACCGTTCCGTTCAGGCCGCCGGTGACGACGGCCGTACTGCCGTCAGTGGTGCGGATGATGCTCGCCGAGATCAGGCGTTGCTCCGCACCGCACAACGGCTCGCCGACGGGACGCATGGAGTCAAGGTCGCAGACCCGCACCTCGTACGAGTACCGGACCACCGCCACTGGCACCCCGTCCACCTCCCCCAGTACCGGCGCGGGGTGGTACTCCAGCAATCCGACGGTGGTGTCGCCCTCCAGTGGAGGACCCATGGCTCTGCCCGTCGCCAAGTCCCACAGGCGCACGGTGCTGTCGAAGGACACGGACGCGACCACGGTCCTCCCGCCGAGGCGGCCGAGGCTGCCGACCACAACGCGCGAGGTGTGACCAAGCATGGGCTGGCCCACGGCGGAGCGTGTCACGATGTCGTACACATAGACGCCGTTGCCCTCACGGGTGACCAGCACCACCGGCCGGCCCGCTTCGAACGCGACCGCCAGCGAACTGGCGGTGAGCGCGAGGTCCTCGACATTGAAGTGCGCGTACGGATGGGTGGGGGGCAGCAGCCCACGCCCGCTCAGCCGCCACGCGTATGTGTGGGCCAGCGATGTGGCGATGACGATCTCCAGTGCCTGGCCCGTCTCCCGGACGGCCAGGTGCCGGATCCCGCCGATGTGTCCCGTCAGCGGCGGGACGACGAGTTCCCCGGTGAGCATGTCCCAGACACGGACGGTTCCGTCCTCGCTGCCGCTGACGACGACCGGCGCGCCCTCCAACGTCCCGAGCGCCACGCACCGCACGGCGTTGGTGTGCCCCTCCAGGGACCGGCTCACCGGAGCGCCATCGAGAAGGCCCCACGTCCGCACCATGGTGTCGGAGCCGCCCGTCACGGCCACCGTCCGCCCGCCGAACTGCGCGAGGGCCACGGCCAGTACCTGTCCCGAGTGGCCTTCCAAAGGAGGACCGGCCTGCCTGCGGGTGCGCAGGTCCCACACCCTGGCGGTGCCGTCCTCGCCACCGGTGACGGCCAAGGGGCGCCCCTGGACATCGCAGTACGCGACGGACGTCACCGCACCGGCATGGCCTTCGGCGGGTTGGTCTGTCGCCAGGTCCCAGATCCGCGCGGTACGGTCGTCGCTGACGGTGACCGCGAGGGAGACGCCGTCGGCGAAGGCGGCGGCGTTGATGTCGTCCACGTGCCCGCGCAGTGGTTGCCCTATCTGCCGCAGCGAACGCAGGTCCCACAGCCGGGCTTCGAGTCTTCCACTGGTGAGGGCGACGGGACGGCCGTCGAACTCTCCGATCTCCACCGAGGCGACCCCGCTGCGCGTGAAGTAGACGTGCGCCCTTACCGGTTCGCCGATCTGGCGGCCTTGAGCGAGGTCCCACAGGCTCAGCATGCCCGCCTTGTCGCCGACCAGTGCCACGGTTCGCGCGTCCATCGATCCCACCGACACCGCGGTGACCGCCTCCGCCGCTCCGATGAGGGGAGCGCCGTCGAGGAGCGGGTCAGCTCCGGTGGACAGCGGGCCGAAGTTCCACACGTGGACGGCCTTGTCGTCCCCTCCGGTGGCCGCGAGGGGCAACCCGTCCAGCTCACCGAGTGCGGCGCTGCGCACCGTGCGCCTGTGCGCGGCGAGGTCACCGCCGAGCTGTCTTCTGTGGGTGAGGTCCCACATCCTGGCCGTTCCGTCAGTGCTCGCGGTGAGCGCCACGGCCTTTCCGGCCAGCGCGCCGATCACGATGGACTCGACGCTGTTGGTGTGCCCGGTCAGCGACGAACCGTACTCCTGCCCCGCCGACAGGTCCCAGACCCGGACCGTGCCGTCCACGCCACCGGTCAACGCCACTGTGTAGTGGCCGAGTTCGCCGATGGCGACGGCGCGCACCGCTACGCCGACCCGCAGCGGTTCGCCGATCTGCTGCTGGGTGGTGAGGTCCCAGATCCTGGCGGTCTTGTCCGCACTGCCGGTGACCGCGATGGGCCGTCCGTCCAGCTTCCCGACGGCCACACAGCCGATCGGCTTGGCGTGCCCGCTCAGCAGCCGGTGCACCCCGCTCGCCGACCACCAGGCCCAACGCGCGCTCCACGGAAGGCAGATGCCGAGATCGTCGATGCGGTCGGCGAGCTGGTCGGCCTCGCAGCGGCGGGCGGACAGCTGGAGGTCGGCGGCCCGGCTGCCCAGTGGCCGGTCCGGGGTGAGCCGGTGCGCGATCTGCTCGTAGGAGCTGCGGATCCGCCGTGCGCCCTCGCCGTCCACGGAGGCGAACGCCGTCAGCAGGGCGAGCGGTTCGCAGGCGAGCAGGAAGCCGGGGTCCGTGATGAGTTCGGTGAGCCTGCCGCCCGCGCTCGCGTGGGTGGCCAGGTGCTGGCGTACGTAGGGGGCGGACGCGAACCAGCCCCGTCTGCCGTCGGCCGCCGCCGGAACGAGGGAGAGCAGCGCCTGGACGACGAGGCGCTGGATCTCCTCCGGCGGCCGGTCGGCGGTCGCCCGCAGGTGCTCGGCCAGGGCCTTGTGGTAGAGCCGGTAGACGGAGCGGTGGTCGTCGTCGATGACCTCCGCGATGTACGCCTCGGCGACGTCCAGCGCCCAGGAGACGTCCTCCTCGGTGCAGTTGACGCCGGAGATGAGGGTGCTCAGCGTCGTCCAGACCTGGCCGCGCGGCAGTCCCTTGCCCTCGGAGAAGGCGAGGGCGAGCAGCATCCTGCGCACCCGTGGCTCGTCGGGGCCGAAGCGGGCGAGATAGTCGTCGAACGCCTCTCCGACCTCGCTCGGCAGCGTCTCGTCCCAGCCCGGGCGGCAGACGTCCACCACGTCCCGATCCGAGCGCAGCGTACGGGCGGTGGTCCTGGCGTAGAGGTAGACGCCCGCGGCCTTGCCGGCCACGCCCCGGGCGACCGTCCTGGCGAGTTCGGGGCGGTCGCGGTACGGGGTGGCGACTTCGGGTTCGTCCGGGGCGAGCAGCACCCTGGTGACGTATCCGGTGACGTCCTCGGTGCCCGCGCGGTAGTCGGGCTCGTCCAGGTCCAGGCAGACGAACGTGGGACCCAGCGCGGTGACCAGTTCGTGGCGGGTGCCGACCAGCAGCCGTACGCCCTGGATCTCCGACATGGGGCGCAGCAACTCCCGGGTGATGCGCCGTGGTTCACCGTGGCCTCCCGCGTCCGCCGCGGTGTCGGACCCGGCCTCGTCCACCGCGTCCACCACGATGACCACCGGCGCCGACTGGCGTCCGCGCCGGGTCAGCTCCTGGAGCAGGGAGGCCGTGCCCTCCGCCGCGACGCCCAGCGCGGAGGCGATCCGTTCGACGACGTCCTCCAGGCGCTTGTGGCGGGCGTGGACGGCGGCCGTCACACAGCCTTCGGGCACCACGGTCGCCGGATCGACGTCCGACAGGTCGATCCTGGACCGGTACTGGCCAGCGGACAGCGCCACGATCCGGCCGAGCACCGCCGACTTGCCGCAGCCGGGGCTGCCGGTGACCACCCTGCCCTTGCCGTCACCGTTGTCGGCGGTCAGCCAGCTCACCAGCTCGGTCAGCACACGAACGCGTCCGCTGAAGTACAGCCCCTGTTCGGACTCGAACTCCACGCCGCGCGATCGGGGGCCGAAGTGCTCGGTCAGGTCCCGCTCGGCCACCCGGCGCTGCACCTCGAGATCGGTGCCGATGGGCGGGAGTTCCTCCCGGTACCCGGCGTTGGGCAGGAACGGCGCCAGACCGGTGACCAGGCTGCTGGCCAACTCGGCGCGCTGCCCGCGCCGTTCGCTCTCCCAGCGCTCGTTGACCGCCTTCACCAGTTCGGTGAGGTCCAGGTACTGCTGGCGCTGCCCGGTACGGCTGGTGGTGGTCTGCACGGCTTCGGTGAGGGCGGCGACGAACACGCCGTCCTCGGCGACGTCCTTGCGGCGGGCGGAGGCCAGGAACCACAGGCCGGTCGAGGTCCCGGAGCCGTGCCGGTAGGCGATGGTGTGCAGGGCGAGCGAGGCGGCTTCCGCACCGCCCGCACCACCTGAACATGTGTCGAGGACCAGTAACAGGTGGCGCAGTTCACCACGGCACAGGATGCGCACCAGGTCCTCGGTGGCCAGTGCGGTGGTCGCCGGGTCCTCGTCGTGCGAGTCCCAGCACATCAGGTAGTGCCGGTCCCGGTCCGCCACGACGCCGTGTCCCGCGAAGTACAGGACCACCACGTCGTCCGGCGTGAGGGCGGCGTCGGCCGACCAGTGGCGCAGCTTCTGCCGGATCTGCTCCGCGCTGTCGTACTCACCGAGGCCGGGCAGCACCGGCTGGTACCCGAAGCCGGTGAACAGCTCCGTCATCGACCGGACATCGGCGGGGACGTGGTGCAGTTGCTCGTCGTCCGGGAGGTGGCGGTAGCGACCGCTGCCCAACGCGACAAAGTACCGACGCCCCACCTGTTGCCCCACCGCCGTCTCTCCACAGCCTCAGCGGAAACTGTAGCGGGACGGGCGGTGGATGGTGTCCCAAGTGCGCGGGTCAGCTGGCCGGGTTGAGGCGGTCGAAGGCGACCGGTAGGTGTTCCGGGCCGCGCAGGGCGGCGTTCTCGCGGTAGCGGGGCGGGTCGGCGAGCAGCCGGGGGGATTGAAGGCGCCGGGCCAGTGCGGTGAGAGCCAACTGGGCTTCGGCGCGGGCCAAGGTGGCGCCCACGCAGTAGTGGATGCCGCCGCCGAAGCCGAGGTGGGTGTTGTCCCGGCGGTCGGGGACGAAGCGGTCGGGGTCGGGAAAGCGGCCAGGGTCGCGGTTGCCCGCGGCGAGCATGACGCGGATCCTCGAACCCTTCGGGATCGTGGTGCCCGCGATGTCGATGTCGGCGAGTGCGCTGCGGCCCGTCATCTGCACCGGCGGGTCGTACCGCAGCACCTCCTCCACCAGCGGGGTGGCGAGGTCCGGGTCGGTGCGCAGCCGGGCCAGCGTGTCCGGGTCGCGCAGCAGGGCGAGGGTGCCGTTCGCGATCAGGTTGACGGTGGTCTCATGACCGGCGATCAGCAGCAGTACGAGGGTGACACGCAGGTCCACCGGGCCCATCGGCCCCTCGTCGTCCCCGCTGGACATCAGGGCGGACAGCAGGTCGTCACCCGGCTCGGCCCGGCGCTGCTGGATGAGGCCCTCCAGGTAGTCGAGCAGTTGGTCGCGGGCCTGCTGGGCGTCGCGGATCTGCTCCTCGGTCGGCGACTCGACGGGATCGAGGGCGAGGGTGAGCCGACGGGAGAGGGAGCCGAAGATCGGCTCGTCCTCGCGCGGTACGCCGAGCAGTTCGCAGATCACGGTGACCGGCAGCGGGTAGGCGAGGTCTGCGACCACGTCGAGTCGGCCCGGGGCCGAGCTGGTGTGGGCGTCGAGGAGCCGGTCGACCAGTTCGGCTATGTGGCCGCGCATGCCGGTGATCCGCGGGATGAACTCCTGGGTGACCAGGCGGCGCAGCCGGTCGTGCCGCGGTGGGTCCTGGACCAGCAGGCTGCGCTGGGCGGGCTTGGCGGCCCGCGGGTTGAGCCGGTCGGCGCTGATGCGCGGATCGTGCAGCAGCTGGGCGATCTCCTGGTGGCCGCTGACCAGCCAGTCCCCGTTGTCCATGCGGGTCACCGGCCGCTCCCGCATCAGCGCGTAGTACGGGTACGGGTCGGGCCGGTTCTCGTACCGCATGACCTGGGCGAACAGGTCGGTGGCCGAAAGCCGCGTCGTGGTGGTCATCAGCGTGCTCCCTTAACGGTGTGCGGTCGGGACGAGTTGGCCGGTGGTGTGGTTCCCGGCGGGCGGCCGGTGCGGGAAACCGGCGTCCACGGGGGTGAGTTGGGGCGGGCCGTCCGGGGCGTTGAGCCGCGGCGGGAACGCGGCGCCGGCCTCGATGAGCGCCGCGTAACCGTCCAGCACCCGGGGGGAGTTGACCGCCACGGCGGCCACCAGCCGTCCGGCGCGCCCGTAGGCGGCCACGAACCGGCGCTGGTCCGGGGAGCCCTGGGTGATCACGACCTGGTCGGCGACGGCGGGCAGGCCCACGGACTTGCAGTTGACCCCGAACTGGTTGGACCAGAAGGCCGGTAGCGGCTGGTGGAGCCGGTGGTCCACCGGGTCATGGGTCATGTTGTGCGCGGCGGTGCGCGCCTGGGATACGGCGTTGTCCCAGTGGTCGAGCCGCAGCAGCCGCCCGGGGTAGCGCGGGTGCGGCCAGCGGGCGACATCGCCCGCGGCGAAGACGTCCGGTACGACGGTGCCGTCGTCGGCGCGTACCCGGCAGGTGGCGTCGCAGGTCACGCCGTTGCCGTCGGCGGCCGGACCGTGGTGCGCCAGCCACTCGGTGTTGGCGACCGCGCCGGTGGCGACGACGGCCACCTCGGCGTCCACCGTGCTGCCGTCGGACAGCACCGCGCGCCGCAGTCGGCCGCGGGAGTCGCCCTCCAGCGCCCGGACCGTGCGGCCCAGCCGCAGGTCCACCCCGGCGTCCCGGTACCAGTCGGCGGCGGCGCGGCCGACCACCGTGCCCAGCGCGCTCGCCAGCGGGGCCGCGCCGCGCTGCGTCACCGTCACGGCCAGTCCCAGGTCCCGGCAGGACGAGGCGACCTCGCCGCCGGTGAAGCCCGCGCCGATGACCAGCACCCGGCCGGGACCGGCGAGCAGGGCCGCCCGCAGCCGGTCGGCGTCGTCCCGCCCGCGCAGTACGTGGACGCCGCGCAGGCCGCCCCCGGCTGAATCGGGCCACGGGCGGGCGCGGCTGCCGGTGGCGATCAGCAGCCGGTCGTACGGGACGCGGCGCCCGTCGGCCAGCGTGACCTGGCGGCCGGGCACGTCCAGCCCGGTCGCGGCGGTGCCCAGCAGCCAGCGCGCGTCGACGTCGCGCAGCCGGGGCAGCACGGTGTGGTCGCTGGGCAGCCAGCCGGACAGCACCGCCTTCGACAGTGGAGGGCGGTCGTAGGGCTCATGGGGTTCGTCGCCGACCAGGGTCAGCTCGCCGGTGAATCCCTCGTCCCGCAGCGCCTCCGCGGCGCGCAGCCCGGCCAGCGAGGCGCCGACCACCACGATCCGGTCGGTGCTCATCGCTTCCTCCCCGCGGCCAGGGGCGACGGCTCGGTGGCCGCGCCGAGCGCGATGGCCTGGACCGGGCACGCGGCGGCGGCCCGCTCGACCTCGCGCCGGGCCGCCTCGCCAGGGGCGTAGTCGTACTCCAGCGACTCCTCGCCGTGGAACCGGAAGACCGTCGGCGCGGCGTGGACGCACTGTCCGTAGCTCTGGCAACGGTTCAGGTCCACCACAAGCCGCAGCGTGTCCGGTGGGGACTGCGTGGTCATCGTTCTCCCTTTCCGCAGGGCGGCGTCTGCCCGCTGGCCGGGGCCTTCGTCCCGGCGCGGACGGGGCTCGACATTGCAGACGCAATTCAGATAGTGGCTGCTATTTGGACTGTACACCTCTTTCGAGCTTTGACGTAGCGGTCACTATCTGAATAGCCTCGTTGACATGGATGCACAGCCTGAGGAACCGGTGCGGCGGCGGCTCACCAGGGCCGAGACCAAGGCCCGCACCCGCGCCCTGCTGCTGGACGCGGCGGCGCGGACCTTCGCCCGCAAGGGCTTCACCGGTGCCTCGGTGGAGGAGATCGCCGAGGCGGCGGGCTTCTCCACGGGCGCGCTGTACTCGAACTTCAGCAGCAAGGAAGCGCTCTTCCTGGAGCTGCTGTCGGACCGCAGGCGAGACCGCCTGGCGGCAGCCGCCCAGGCCCTGGACGCCCACGGGGCGGACTCCGCGCAGGCGGTCACCGAACTGGGGCGGCTGCTGGTCGACGTCGCCGACAAGGACATCGAATTCGCCGCGCTGCAGGCCGAGTTCTGGCTCTACGCGATCCGCAACCCGCAGGTGATGGACGCGATGGCGGCCTCGGTGCGCGAATCGCGCCAGGCTCTGGAAGGCCTGGTCGGCGCGGCCATGACCCGACACGGCGCGCCCGACGGCGGCCCCGTCGAGGACGTGGCCACGGTGGTGGCGGCGCTGTTCATCGGACTGGTCCGCCAGCGGCGCATCGACCCCGACCGCGTCTCGCAGGAACTCTTCGGCCAAGCCCTGCACTGGCTGTTCACCGGCATCAACACCGAGCGCTCCTGACAGACCGCTGACCGCAAACCGCGTGCCCCAACCAGGCCTTCAGGTGAGGATGTCGGTGGTGGGACACGCCGTCTCCCGTCCCACGCCAGGTACTTCACGGAGGAGCGAACGCGGCATGACCACCACCCCCGACTGCCTGGTGATCCCGTCCCCCAGGCCCACCGCCGTGCGCCGACTCGTCGTCTTTCCGCACGCGGGCGGCGGAGCCAACTTCTACCGGGCGTGGGGTGAGCGGTTCGGCCCGGACGTCGAGGTGCGGATCGTCCAGTACCCGGGGCGGGAGTCGCGGATGGCCGAGCCGCTGGTCAGTGATCTGGACGCGGTGGTGGCGGAGACAGCCGCCGCACTCCTGTCCACCGGCAACGCGCCTGGCGGCACCGCCCTGTTCGGCCACAGCATGGGCGCCACCATCGCGTACGAGACCGCTGTGGCGCTGACCGGCCGTCTGCGGCTGGACGCGCTGTTCGTCTCCGCGCGACGGGCACCCGGCAGCGGGCCGGCGCCCGATGGGCCGCCGCGGCCCCGCACCGACGAGGAGATCCTGGAGTCGCTGCGGCGGCACGGCGGTACGCCGATGGAGATCTTCGACCAGCCGCTGGCAAGGGAGCTGTTCCTGCCGGTACTGCGCAACGACTACCTGCTGCTCGACTCCCACCGCCCCGCGGCGCGGCGGCCACCGCTCGACGTGCCGATCATCGCGCTGACGGGACGTCAGGACACCTCCGTCGAGGCCGAATCGGTCAATCAGTGGCGGCGGTTGACCACCGCCGCGTTCCGCAGCCACGCCCTGGACGGCGGCCACTTCTACCTCGTACCGCAGCTGGACCGCGTCGTGGAGCTGGTCCGGGCACATCTGCGCGATTACCCCCTTGTCGGGAAGTCATCGATGCGCTGGAATGCGTGAGCTTGTCGGGACGGGTGTTCCAGCAGCACGCGCGCGTCCGACAGCGGAACGCGTGGGCCTGGCACGCGCCCTGACGTCTTACCAGACGAGAGGATGTCGATGTTCGGCTGGCGGAACCCGCAGCTGGCAGGCGTCACACTGGCCGCCGCGTCCATGGTCCTGACCTTCGGGACCACCGCGAACGGCGCTGAGTTGACCCCTGCACCGAACGCTTCCGCGCTCGCGGACAACAGAGCGCCAACACCTGTGATCGTTGTCCTGAAGGACCAGCTTTCCAACACCCCGGCCGACGCCGGGCACCTGAAGAACCGGGCGCGGCAGGCCGCCGCCGCTCAGGCCCCGCTGCTGGCCAAGGTCAAGGCGAACGGCGGCACCCACATCAAGAGCTTCGTGGTCGGCAACGCCTTCTCCGCCACGGTCAGCCCGGCGCTGCGCGACGCACTGGCCGCCGACCCGGCGGTCGCCTCGGTCGTCCCGGACGAGATGGTGAGGGTGACCCCGCCGAGCGCCACCGCACCGGGCACCCAGGGCGGCGCCAAGGGCCCGCAGGCCGTAACCCCCAACGCCCGGGGCAACGGCAAGGGCAAGAACCCGTACGCCATCTGCCCCAGCGACCCGGCCAAGCCCCTGCTGGAGCCCGAGGCGCTCTACTCGACGCACGTCGAGAGCACCCCCGGCTCGCCCGGCGCCCACCAGATCGCCACCGGCAAGGGCGTCAAGGTCGCCTACATCGCGGACGGACTGGACCCCGACAACCCCGACTTCATACGCCCGGACGGCACCCACGCCGTCGTCGACCACCAGGACTTCTCGGGCGACGGATGGGACGCGCCGAGCGGCGCCGCGGAGGCGTTCGGTGACGCCTCGGCGATGATCGCGCAGGGCCGGGAGAGCTACGACCTGTCGAAGTTCGTCAACCCCACCCACCCGCTGCCCGCCGGATGCAACATCCGCGTCGAGGGCTTCGCCCCGGACGCCTCCCTGGTGGCGCTCAAGGCCGGTGGCACCACGTTCCCGAACTCGGCGATCCTGCAGTCCATCGACTACGCCGTCTCGACCGCCCATGTCGACGTGCTCAACGAGTCGTTCGGCAGCAACGTCACCCCGGACAGCGGTGCGCACGACACCATCTCGCTGTTCAACGACCAGGCGGTGGCCGCCGGTGTGACGGTGACCGTCTCCAGCGGTGACGCCGGTATCAACAGCACCATCGGCACCCCGTCCACCGACCCGCACATCATCTCCGCGGGCGCCTCGACGGACAACCAGAGCTATCTGCAGACCGGTTACGCGGCATCCCAGTTCTCCAACGGCACCTGGGCCGACAACCGCATCTCGGCGCTGTCCTCCGGCGGCTTCACCCAGGCCGGACGCACCGTCGACCTGGTCGCGCCCGGTGAGGCGGACTGGGCGCTGTGCTCGCCCAAGATCAGCGAGTACACCGAGTGCACCAACTACAACGGCACCGGCAGCGCGATGCAGCCGTTCGGCGGCACCAGCCAGGCCGCGCCGCTGACCGCCGGAGCGGCGGCCCTGGTGATCCAGGCCTACCGGGACAGCCACCACGGCCAGTCGCCAACTCCCGCGCTGGTCAAGCAGTTGCTCACCGGTACCGCCACGGACCTCGGCCTGCCCGCCCAGGAGCAGGGCGCCGGGCTGCTGAACGTGCGCGCCGCGGTCGAGGCGGCCCGCGGCTACCACAGCCCCTCGGGCGCCAGGCAGAGCGACACCGTCGCCGTCACCACCGGCCAGCAGGACATCTCCGGCACCCCGGGCTCCGGCCACACCGCCGACGTCACCGTGGTCAACACCAGCCACACCACCCAGACGGTCACCGGCGCCACCCGTACCTTCGCGCCACTGGCCAACTCCCGGCAGACCGTGCAGCTGAACTCCTCCACCGACCCGAAGTTCGCCTACGCGACCAACGGTGCGACGTGGGTGCACCACGAGGTGAAGTTCACCGTGCCGCCGGGGGCCGACCGGCTCGCCGCGTCGATCGCCTGGCAGGGCAAGGCGCAGAAGTCGGGCGCCAACACCGTGACCCCGGTGGTACGGCTCACCCTGCTGGACCCGTCCGGGAAGCTGGAGACCAACACCCGTCCGCAGGGCGGCCCGGTCTCCGCCAACTTCGGCATCGCCGACGTACCGCACCCGGTCGCGGGCAAGTGGACCGCGATCCTCTACACCCCCGCCGGTACCAACGGCTTCACCGGTCCGGTGCTGCTGGACACCGCCACCCAGCGCGCGGTGCCGGCCGGTTCGGTCAGCCCGCAGGTGACCAGGCTGGCACCGGGGCAGAGCGGCACCCTGCACGTCCACCTCACCACCCCGAAGACCAGTGGCGACAGCGCCGAGTCGATCACCGTGGCCAGCTCCGGCGGCCGCACCACCAGCGTTCCGGTGATCCTGCGCAGCGTGGTCCCGCTCTCCGGCAAGGGCGGTGACTTCACCGGCACCATCACCGGCGGCAACGCCCGTGACGCCTCGCCCGCGCAGTCCTTCACCTACGCCTTCGACGTCCCGTCCGGCCACCGCGACATCCGCGCCGGGGTGACGCTCAGCGACCCCAACGTGCTGGTGCAGGGCGCGTTGATCAGCCCCAACGGCACTCCGGTCGACATCGAGAGCAACGCGCTGCTGAACACCTCCGGTGCACTGACCGGCACCACGCGGGGCGTGTCGGCCACCGCGATCAACCCCGCGGCCGGGCGCTGGCGGTTCGTGCTGAACGTCCTCAACCCGGTCAGCGGCGCCGAGCTGAACGAGCCGTTCCATGGCACCGTCGGCCTGGACCAGGACCAGGCGACCGCCACCGGCCTGCCGCACAGCACCAGCGCCAAGCTGGCGGCGGACAAGCCCACCACGGTGCGGGTGACCTACACCAACAACACAGCGGCCACCCAGCTGGTGCAGGCCGACGGACGGCTCACCACGATGGTGGACGTCCCGCTGGTGCCGCAGGGCGCCTCGGCCACCGTCGCGCTGCCGCTGCACCCGACCTCGACCACCCCCGGCTTCCTGGTGCCCCCGGGCACCGACAGGCTGACCTCGGTCGCGTCCTCCTCGACGCCCGCGCAGCTGGAGTTGAGCGCCACCGCCGGTTCACCGGACTCCTTCGGTGACCTCAAGCAGGCGCAGGACGGCTCCACCGTCTCGGTGGTCAAGGCCCACGGCAGCGCCGGGCAACCGGTGGTTCCGGGCTTCTGGAGCAGCTACGTCCAGCAGATCGGCCCGTTCCCGGCGGCAGGTGCCCCGGCCGGTACGTCGACCATCACCGCCAGCGCCCACACCCAGGCGTTCGACCCGGCGCTGGCCTCCAGCACCAACGACCCGTTCGCGGTCGCGGTGAACGCCTCGGCCCCGGCGCTCAGCCCGGTCACCGTCAAGCCGGGCGCCACCGGATCGCTCCAGGTCACCATCACCCCGCGCGGCGCGAAGGGCAGCACCGTGCACGGCGTGCTGTACCTGGTGACCGCTCCGGGCGGGGTGGCCACCGCCAACAACCAGATCGGCACCACCGGTTCGGTCCTGGCGGCCATCCCGTACAGCTACACCGTCAACTGACACCACGTCCGTTCACATCCCGGCCGGGGCCGCTCCGTTGTGGGGCGGCCCCGGCTGCTGTGGTCCCAGCCGCCGGGCTTCGGCCACAGCGCTGTGCCAGCCGGGCGGGTCGCCGTCCTCGTCCAGTTCCGTCAGCCGTTCGGCGAGCCGCCGCAACACCGGCTCCGGCCAGTCACGTTGGGCGACGGCGTGGCGGAACAGCGCGTCGGCGTCCCGCGCCCGCCCGGAGCGGCGCAGTGCGACGGCCAGCAGCACGGCGGGCTCGGGATCGTCCGGGTCCAGCTCCCAGGCGCGCCGCAACGCCGCCTCGGCTTCGGCAAGTTGGCCGCAGACCAGGGCGGCGGTGCCCAGCACGCCGTGCGCGTCGGCGCGTTCCGGGGCCAGTCGGGCCGCCTGCCGGGCCTGCTGGAGGGCCTCGCAGGTGCGGCCGAAGCCGAGCAGCAGGCAGGCGGCGGCGAACCGCAGCTCGGCCAGCACCTCATCGGCCAGCAGGCCCGCGTCGGCCTCGGCGACGCAGTAGCGGACGGCCTTGTGCCGGAAGTCCTCGTCGCTGGCGGCCACGTAGTCGCCGAGCACCTTCAGCCGGGCCCCGGTGGCCTGCGGGTCGTCCGCGGGCGGCGGCGTGCCCGCGGTCTCGGCGAAGCGGCGGGCCCGCATCCGCAGGTGGCGTCCCGACGACTGGTCGCCCAACTCGACCGCGCGGCCCAGTGTTCGGCGGGCCGCGTCCTCAAGCCCGGCACGCCGCTGGGCGACACCCAGCAGCATGGTGCAGCCGAAATGCCCCTCGTGCACCGCCAACCCGCGCTCCGCTGACTCGACCGCCTCCAACGGCAGCCCCATCAGCAGGTAGGCGTGCGCCTCCAGCATGGCGTAGTCCGCGTCCTGCGGATGCGCCATGCCCGCCGCCCGGGCGGCGTCGGCCATCCGGAAGTAGTCGCGGGCCAGCAGCGCCAGCGAGACCAGCCGCATCCACCCGTCGTGGTCGTCGGGATCCGCCGCCACCCGTGCGCGGACGTCGGCCCACCGCTGGGACACCTCAAGTGGCGCCTCGTCCGGCGGGATCGGCTGCGGGCCGTGGTGGTGCAGCACGTCGAGCAGCAGGTCGGCGGAGCCGAAGTCGCCGGGGTTCAGGGACAGCGAACGGTGCAGCAACCGGGCGCACTCGGCGGCGGTCCCGGCGCTGATCCGCTCCAACCCGCTGGCCCGGAAGGGGTGGAAGCCGCGCAGTTGCAGCCGCCGCGCCAACTCCGTGTCGGGCAGGTCGCCGTCCTCGCACGGCGGCAGCCCCAGGGCCCGCACGAGCGCTCGGTGCACCTCGGTGTACGGGGCGGCGACACCGGTGAGTTCCCTGATGGTGCGCTCCATCAACTCCATCACCTCGCGGCCCGGCAACTGGCGCAGCGACTCCCGGAACGCCTCGACGGCCTCCTCGTCACGCGCCTGCCGCAGCAGCACGCAGCCGAGGTAGGCCAGGTGGACGCGGTCGCCGGGGGAGAGCCGGAGCGCCTCCAGCAGCACGGCCTGCGCCTCGGCGAACTCGTAGCGGGCGTAGTGCACCTTCGCCCGCTCGACGTAAGTGCCGCTCCAGTCGGGGTCCAGCGAGGTGGCCTCGCGCAGCACCGCCAGCGCGTCCAGCCCGTCGCCCGCCGAACCGAAGGTGCCCTGATCCCGCAGCGCCCAGGCGAGCGCGGTGAGCGCCGCGCTGTCGTGCGGGGCGAGTTCCACCGCCCGGCGGGCGGCGGCCTCGGCGGCTGCCGGGTCGTCCAGCCAGACCAGCGCCTTGGCCAGCGCGACGTGGCCGTCCGGGTCGTCCGGGTACGCGGCGACCAACTGGCGGGCGGCGCGCGCACTGTCGTGGTACTCGCCCGCGTCGAAGTGCAGGGCGGCCAGCGTCCACAGCGCACCGGCGTGCTGCGGATCGGCGGCGAGCACCCGGGCCAGTCCGGCGCGGGCCCGGTCGGTGCGGCCGAGGGCCCGCAACTGGTCGAGCTTGGCGACCTGAGCGTCCAGCGGATCGAGACCGTCCACCGGGATCACAGCATCCGGTGGTCGCGCAGGTACCGCGCCAACTCGTCGTAGGCGCCGCCCTCGTTGGCGAACAGCGCCACGCTGCGGGCGGCCTCGAACCAGGGGCCGGTGGACGGGCGCAGTTGCGCCAGCGCGGCCTCGGTGTCGCGCTGTTCGATCATCCGTACCCGCCCGCTGCGCGCCGAGTCCAGCAGGGCCCGCTCGGCGGCCGACTCGCACAGATGGGCCAGGTCAGCACCGGAGAACCCGTCGGTGGCGCCCGCCAGAGCGTCCAGGTCGATGCCGGACACCGGGCGGTCGGTGAAGTGCGTGCGCAGGATGTGCTTGCGCGCCTCCCGGTCCGGCGGCAGCACCAGCAGGGTGCGGTCCAGCCGCCCCGGGCGCCGCAGCGCGGTGTCCACGTCCCACGGATGGTTGGTGGCGGCCAGGACGAAGACTCCGTCGTTGGACGCCTGGACGTCGTCCATCTCGGTCAGCAACTGGTTGACGATCGGCCGCAGGCCGTTGTTGCGCAGGTTGCCGCGCTTGTGGCCGAGGGCGTCGATCTCGTCCAGGAACAGCACGCAGGGGGCGTTGCGGCGGGCGGCGGCGAAGGTCTCGTGCAGGTTGCGTTCCGAGTTGCCCAGCCACATGTCCAGCACGTCGGACAGGCCCACCGAGACGAAGTGCGCGCCGAGTTCACCGGCCACCGCACGGGCCAGGAACGTCTTGCCGCAGCCTGGCGGGCCGTACAGCAGCAGTCCGCCGCGCAGGCTCTTGCCGTACAGGCGGCTCAGCTCGGGGTTGCGCATCGGGGCCAGCAGGGCGGCGTCCAGGCGCTGTTTGACCTCCTGCATGCCGCCCACGTCGGCGAGGGTGACGGTGGGGCGCGCGTCGGCCGCCGCGGGGTCGTCGAGGAACGGCGCCGGTGCCAGGTCACGCACCTGCTCCTCGGCCGCCCGCCAGTCGAACGCGTCGGCGGCGGTGGTCCGCGGGGACTTCTCGGACTCCGGGGCGAGCCGGGATTCGCCGCTCGGCCGGGACTCGCCGGTCGGCGGCGGGGCGAGCGCGCGTGCCATCAGCTGCCGGGCCTGGACGGAGTCCGGCTGCTGCTGTAGCGCCACCGCGATCTCGGCGACCGCCTGGGCTCCCTCACCCGCGTCGACCAGCAACTGCGCGAGGTGCAGGCGCAGCGCCAGGTCCTCGGGCGCCGCGGCCACCGCGGCGCGCAGACTGCGAATGAGCGCATCGTCCGACGACACGGCAACCCCCCCTGAACTCCGCGGTCATGCTACAGGGACCCTTTCCGGCCACCATGGCCGGTCAGTGGATCTGGCGGCGCACCAGTTCGTGGAAGAGTCCGCCGGTGTCGGCCAGCAGTTGTGCGGGCGGGCCCTGCTGGACGATCCGGCCGTCGGCCATCACGATCACCCGGTCCGCGTCCAGCACGGTGGACAGCCGGTGCGCGATCACGACGCGGGTGGCGTTCAGCGCGTGGGTGCTCTCGATGACGACGCGCTGTGTCTCGTTGTCCAGTGCGCTGGTGGCCTCGTCGAGGAACAGCACGCGCGGGCGGCGGATCAACGCCTGGGCGATCATCAGGCGTTGCCGCTGGCCGCCGGAGACGCTGCCGCCGCCGTCGGAGAGCATGGTGTGCAGCCCCATCGGCATCCGCCTGATGTCCTCGGCGACCCCGGCCATCTCGGCGGCCTGCCACACCTCTTCGAGGGAGTAGGACTCGGCGCCGCGCACGCAGTCCAGGATGGTGCCGGTGAACGGCTGGGCGTTCTGCAGCACCACCCCGCACTGGCGGCGCACCGCCGCCTGGTCGAGGGCCGCCAGATCCTGGCCGTCGTACAGCACGCTGCCGGTCAGCGGCCGGTCGAAGCCGATCAGCAGGCGCAGCAGCGTCGACTTGCCGCAGCCGCTGGCCCCCACCACGGCCACGAACTCGCCCGGCGCCACCCGGAACGAGACGTTGTCCAGCACCAGCGGCCCGTCCTCGGAGTACCGGAACGACAGGCCCCTGGCCTCGACGGCACCGGAGAGGACGCCGGGCGCGGTGCTGCCGCCGCGCACCTCCGGCAGTTCGTCCAGCACCGGCTTGATCTGCTCGTACAGCGGCAGGACGGACGCCGCGGAGATCAGCGCGCCGGTGAGCTGGGTCACCGAGGTCAGCAGCATCGTCACCGCGGTGTTGAAGGTGAGGAAGGCGCTGGCCGACAGCGCGCCGCGGGCCGGACCGGCGAGCAGCGCGAACATGATCAGCGTGCACAGCGGCAGGTAGACCGCGTTGCACACGGTGATCAGGTTCTTGATCCGGCCCACCCGCCGCTGGAGTTCCCGGCTGCGGGCGAACTCGCCCGCCCAGGCCGCGTAGGCGAAGCCCTCGGCGGCGGCGACGCGCAGCTTGGGCAGTCCGCGCAGCGTCTGGAACGCCTGGTTGTTCAGCTTGTTGTTGAGCACCGTCAACCGGCGCTGCCAGCGCACCTGCCACAGCCCGAGGGCGAGGAACACCACGCCGATGACCACCAGCATGCCCAGCGCCGTCAACGCCAGCGGCAGGCTGTACCACAGCAGCAGCACGAGGTTGACCGCGCCGACCGTACCTGCCTGCACGGCCACCGAGCTGATGCCCGACAGCACCCGGCGGATCGCGCTGACGCCCAGTGCCGCGGTGGCCAGTTCGCCGGTGGAACGCCCGGCGAAGAACTTCGTGGGCAGCCGCAACAGCCGGTCCCACACGGCCGGTTGCAAACTGGCCTCGACCCGTCCCTCCAGCCGCAGCAGCGCGATGTTCTCCAGCAGGGAGAAGGCGGCCGACACGATGGTGGTGGCCACGATGGCCAGCGAGGTCTGGACGATCAAACTGGTCTCGGCGTTGGGCACATAGGAGCCCAGCACCTGTCCGGTGGCGATCGGCACCATGGCCCCGAGGACGACCGCCACCAGCCCGCCGAGCGCCAGGTTGCGCAGGTCGGGCAGGGTGCCGTGGAGCCCGAAGCGCAACAACCGCCAGGCGGGCAGCGGCCGTTCGGGCAGCGGCCGGTAGAACATCACCGCGTCGGGGGCGAACCGTCCGGCGTTCGCCGGGCCGATCCTGGTGCGGGCGCCGCTGACCGGGTCCACCGCCTCGTACCGGCCGCGCCGCCACAGCAGCGCCACGGGAGCGTCGGTGGCGGCCAGGCGGCCCACCAGCGGACCGGAGTTCTCCCGCCACCAGCGCCCGGTGAGCCGGACCGTGCGGGTCCGCAACCGGGAGCTGAGCGCGATCCGCTCCACCGGGTCCAGCCGGTCGTTGACCGCGCCGCCGCGTGTGGGCGCGGTGACCGTGATCCCGGCCGCGGCGGCGACCGCGCGGCACGCGGCGAGCGCGGCGTCGTCGGACCCGGCGGCCGGGTCGGCCGCCGAGCGGCGCCGCTTGTCGATGGAGGCCAGCAGCGCCTGGTCGGCCTGGGCGCGTACCGCCTCACCGGCCTTGACACCGGCCGCCGCGCGGTCCTCGTGGGCCCGCTCCAGTCCCTCGATCCAGCGGTCGAGCGCGAACAGCAGGCGGCCCTGCTGGTTGACCAGGCGCTGCCACATCGCGCCGTCGATCAGCAGGTCCTGGGCCGTCTGCGGGCCGTACTCGGCGCCGTACCGCAGGCTGCCGGGGTCCACGGACATCCACAGGATGTCGTCGTCCTCCGGCGCCAACCGGCCGTGTTCGTCCGGCGTTTCGAACAGCAGCCGCAGCCCGCGGCCGACACCGAGCGCGAACGCGTCCTCCAGCGGGCTCAGCGGTGTGTCCGGGCTCTGGTAGTACGTGTGGTCGTACAGTTCCCTCAGCGGGATGCGGCGCAGCGCGCAACCGGTCAACGGCCGCCCCAGCAGGGTGTGCCGTGGTCCCTCGACCGGGCCGAGCAGCAGGGTCCCGGCCTCCATACGGCCCAGGAAGTGCCAGCGGCCCTGACCGGCGGTGTCCACCGCGAACAGGTCCATCGCGCCGTCCACGAGCAGCCACAGCACATGCGGCCCGTCAAGCGGCAGGCTGCGCAGGCCCGTTGTGTCGACCGGCTGGCCCAGGCCGCCGAGCGCGCCCACGACCACATCGCCACTGGCGGCGACAGATGTCATCTCAACGCTCCCTGACCAGCTGGGCGTACGGTCCCGCGGCGGCGAGCAGTTCCTCGTGCCGTCCGCGCTCCACCACCGTCCCGTGCTCCAGCACCACGATCTCGTCGCTGTCCCGCACGGTGCTCAGCCGGTGCGCGATCACCACGCAGGCGCAGCCGCGCCGCCGCAGGTTGTCGATGATCACCTGCTCGGTCTCCGCGTCCAGCGCGCTGGTCACCTCGTCCAGCACCAGCACGCTGGGCTGCCGGACCAACGCCCTCGCGATCTCCAGGCGTTGCCGCTGGCCGCCGGAGAAGTTGCGGCCGTCCTGCTCCACCCGGCTGTGGATGCCGCCGGGCCGCCTGGCCACCACGTCGTACACGGCCGCGTCCCTGAGGGCGGCGACCACCGCCTCGTCGGGGATGGACGGGTCCCACAGCGCCACGTTGTCGCGCACGGTGCCCTCGAAGAGGAAGACGTCCTGGTCGACGAAGGACACCGAGGCGGACAGCGCGCCGCGCGGGATGTCCGCCAACCGCCGCCCGTCGATGCGGATCTCACCCTCCCACGGCTGGTACAGCCCGGAGACCAGCCGGGAGACGGTGGACTTGCCGCTGCCCGAACCGCCGACCAGGGCGACCTGCTGGCCCGGTCCCACGGTCAGCGAGAAGCCGGTGAGCAGCGGCTTGTCGAGCGGGCTGTAGCCGAAGGTGATGTTCTCCAGCGTCACATGGCCGCTCAACCTGCGGACGCTGTCGTCCGGTTCGCGCCGTGCGTACCGCGGATCCGCGGGGAAGCGCTCCACGTCGCCGAGCCGGGCCACGTCGGCGGCGAAGTCCTGTACCCGGCCCGCGACCCCGTTCAGCCGGGTGACCGGCGCGGTGAAGCTGGTGACCAGCGCCTGGAAGGCCACCAGCAGACCGATGGAGATATGGCCCTGCACCGCGCGCGTCCCGCCGATCAGCAGGATCAGCGCGCTGTTGAACGCGGCGAGGGCGGGCGCCACCACGGCCAGTGCCGCGCTCGGCACACCGAGCCGCTGCTGGCCGTCCAGGGTGCTGGCGTGCTGCCCGGCCCAGCGGCGGAAGTACGCGTTCTCGCCGCCGGTGGCCTTCATCGTCTCGATCAACCGCAGCCCGCTGTAGGAGGTGTTGATCAGCCGGGCGCTGTCCGCGCGGGACTTCTGCACGCCGTTCGCCCGGATCCGTATCACCACCCGCAGCGCCACCACGTTCAGCAGCGCGATCAGCACTCCGATGACGGTCAGTTGCGGGTCGTACGTCCACAGCAGGACGGCGTAGAGGATCACCACGACCGCGTCCACTCCGGCCGCCGCCAGGTCCCTGGCCAGGGTCTCGGCGACCGCGTCGTTGGACTGCAGGCGTTGCACGAGGTCGGCCGGGTCGCGCTGGGCGAAGAAGGTGACCGGCAGGGTGAGCAGGTGCCGCAGGAACCGGGCGCTGCTCAGCGTGGAGGAGATGATCCGGCCGCGCAGCAGGTTCGCCTGCTGCAGCGCGGTGAGCACGGCGGTCAGCGCGACGGTGGTGGCCAGCGAGGCGAACAGCACCGGCAGCAGCGAACTCTGGTCGCCCAGCAGGAACATGTCGATGTAGGTACGGCTCAGCGCCGGTACCGCCGCACCCACCAGCACCAGCAGGAAGCTGGCGAGCACCGCCGCCAGCATCGTGCCCGAGGTGCCGCGCAGCCGTGCGGGCAGCGCGTCGGTGATGCCCGGCCTGCGGCCGCCGCGGCTGAAGCCCTCGCCGGGCTCGAAGGTCAGCACCACACCGGTGAAGCTGGTGTCGAAGTCCTCCAGCGACACGAAGCGGCGGCCCCGGCTCGGGTCGTTGATGCGCACCCCGTACCGGCCGAAGCGCCGTGCCATGCCGTCGTAGACGACGAAGTGGTTGAACTCCCAGAACAAGATGGCCGGTGTCCGCACCTGGGCCAGGGCGGCCGGTTCCATCTGCATGCCCTTGGCCGTCAGCCCGTAACCGCGGGCCGCCTTGAGCACGTTGCTGGCCTTGGAGCCGTCGCGGGAGACACCGCAGGCGATGCGCAGTTCCTCCAGCGGTACGTGCCGCCCGTAGTGGCCGAGGACCATGGCCAGTGAGGCGGCGCCGCACTCCACCGCCTCCATCTGGAGCACGGTGGGGGTGCGCACCGCCTTCTGCCGCTTGCCCCGCGGCGGCGGCACCAGTTGAGCGGGCTGTGGGCGGTGCCGTCCGCTCATGGCAGCAGCCAGTCGATCGGGCGCTGGGCGGGGAGCCGGATGGCGGCGCTCACCAGCGTCATGGAGTCGATCGGGTACGGCGGACCGCTCGCGGACGACCAGGTGTAGCCGGACCTGGTGGTGTCCGACCGGTCCAACTCGACCAGCACGGGGACCGGTTGGCCCTGCGCGGAGAACTGCTCGGCCAGTTGGCTGTCGCCGAGGAAGCCGCTGATCTGCTGGCGGGACTGCGGTACCCGGCCGACCGCCTGGACACGACCGCGCAGCACCCCGAACCGCTGGGTCGGGACGGACTGGACGGTCAGGTCCACCGGGGAGCCCACCGGGACGGTGGGCGCGCCGCTGGCGGACGCGTAGAGCACGGCGACCAGGGGGTCGTTGGCGCTGTTGACGCGTTCCAGCGTGGCCAGGTCCGCGCCGGTGCTGACGACGGCGCCGATCCGGGCGTCCAGCGTGGTCACCCGGCCCGCGGCCACCGTGCGTACGACCTGCGTCCGTTGGCCGGTGCGGACGCCGAACAGCCGTGCGCCGCCGGGGAGTGTGTCGCCCTCGTTCGCGAACACGGCGGTGACCTGACCCGCGACCGGGCTCTGCAGCACGTAACTGCCCTCGGCGTGGGTCAGAATGCCCGGTGCGTTCAGTTTCGCGGAGACCGAGCCGGTGACCGCCCAGAAACACGCGACGGCCATCACAGCAACGGTGACGATGAGCACGAGCCAGCCCTGCGGCCGGGCGAAACGCACCGGTACGTCCAGCTCCTCGGGGGATTGCAGCTTCGCAAGCGCCTTTTGCCGGAACTGCACGTACCTATTCCTTCAACTGCTTTCGGGTTCGGCTTGCCGAAGGCCAGGGGGATTCGGCTGGCCCACGGCGTGAGCGGACCCCGGAACACCGGTTCCGGGGTCCGTCGCCGTCAGATGCCGGCGAGCCCGGTGACACCCGGGGTGAGGCCGGTGACCGACCCGAGGGTCGGCGCGGCGACCGGCGCCACGTTGTCGACGGTGCCGACCACGGAGCCGACCACGCCCGAGACGTTCAGGCCGAGAACGCCGAGGCCGCCGGACACGTTGTCCAGTTCGGCGTCGTCGATCTCACGGGTCTCGACCTGGGGCGTGAAGTCGTTACGCATGACGTGCGTTTCCCTTCGTAGCTCTGGTGTTTTTCGAACCGGCTTTTGAACGGGGACGGTAAGCCGGAAACCGGTTTTCACAACACCCGTACGTCGCAGAATGCAATCACGTCGCCGGGGTGCCCGGCCAGCTGGCTTCCGGGTGTTTCCGTGAACGTTTCGGCACGTCAGCGGGGTGATGTGCGGCGGCGGGCACCAGGTGGTGACGAATTCTTCACAAGATCCTTTGCCCGGTTCTCCCGCATTGGCGAGGTAGTGGCATTCGGCTGTGCCCGGATTTGGCGGAATCTGTCGCTCCGGTTCGCCCTCCCTGATGTGAGGCTCGTGTGTACGTGGTGTGCGGAGTCGGACACGGTGCGGGGTGAGCCGTGTCTCACCGGGGGCGGGCGCCCTTGCCTATGCAACGAGTTGCATAGCAGGATGCGGCGCATGGCACTTGAGCACGCCATCCTCGTCTCCCTGCTGGAGCAGCCGGGGTCCGGCTACGAGCTGGCCCGGCGGTTCGACCGTTCCATCGGCTACTTCTGGACCGCCACCCACCAGCAGATCTACCGCGTGCTGCGGCGCATGGAGCGGGACGGATGGGTCGAGGTCCGCGACGTACCCCAGGACGGGCGGCCGGACAAGAAGGTGTACTCCGTGGCCCCGCCCGGCCGCACCGCACTGTCCGACTGGCTGTCCGAACCGGTGGAACCGGAGAGCGTCCGGCACAGCCTGGCGGTGAAGATCCGCGGCGCCGCCTTCGGCGACCCCGCCGGGCTGATCGCCGAGACCGAGCGCCACCGCGCGGTGCACGCCGAGCGGCTGGCCCGCTATCTCGCCGGAGAGCAAAGGGACTTCCCGCGATCCGCCGAACTGGACGCCGGACAACGGCTCCAGCACGTGGTGCTGCGCGGCGGCATCGCCTACGAGCGGATGACCCTCGACTGGCTCGACGACGTGCTCGCCACCCTGCGCCGCCTCGGCGGCGCCGACCCAGACCCGCACTGAGGACCGCCCCCGGCGCAGAAAGGCACCCGCACATGGCCGACGCCCTGCTGTTCAACCCGCACACCTACGACCCGGCCCACTTCGACCCCGAGACGCGCCGACTGCTGCGCGCCACCGTCGACTGGTTCGAGGAGCGCGGCAAGCGCAGGCTCATCGAGGACTACCGCAGCCGCGCCTGGCTGGAGGACTTCCTGGCCTTCTCCGCCAAGGAAGGACTGTTCGCCACCTTCCTCACCCCCGCCGCCGAGGCGGCGGGCCACCAGGACAAGCGCTGGGACACCGCGCGCATCGCCGCCCTCAACGAGATATTCGGCTTCTACGGCCTCGACTACTGGTACGCCTGGCAGGTCACCATCCTGGGCCTCGGCCCGGTCTGGCAGAGCGACAACGCCACCGTCCGCGCCCGCGCCGCCGAACTCCTCGACCAGGGCGAGGTGTTCGCGTTCGGCCTGTCCGAGAGGGCGCACGGCGCGGACATCTACTCCACCGACATGGTGCTCACCCCGGACGCCGACGGCGGCTTCCACGCGACCGGCTCCAAGTACTACATCGGCAACGGCAACGCCGCCGGGCTGGTCTCCGTCTTCGGGCGGCGCAGCGACATCGAGGGGCCCGACGGCTACGTCTTCTTCGCCGCCGACCCGAGCAAGGCGGCGTACCACCTGGTCAAGAACGTCGTGGACTCCTCCAAGTACGTCAGCGAGTTCCGGCTGGAGCGCTACCCGGTGCGCCCCGAGGACGTGCTGCACACCGGCAGCGCGGCCTTCGACGCGGCGCTGAACACCGTCAACGTCGGCAAGTTCAACCTGTGCACCGCCTCGGTGGGCATCTGCGAGCACGCGATGTACGAGGCCGTCAGCCACGCCCACAACCGGATCCTGTACGGCCGCCGGGTCACCGACTTCCCGCACGTCCGCAGGGAGCTGACCGACGCCTACGTCCGGCTCGTCGGCATGAAGCTGTTCAGCGACCGCGCCGTTGACTACTTCCGCACCGCGGGGCCCGACGACCGCAGGTACCTGCTGTTCAACCCCATGACCAAGATGAAGGTCACCACCGAGGGCGAGAAGGTCATCGACCTGATGTGGGACGTGATCGCCGCCAAGGGCTTCGAGAAGGACACCTACTTCGCCCAGGCCGCCACCGAGATCCGCGGCCTGCCGAAGCTGGAGGGCACCGTCCACGTCAACCTGGCGCTGATCTTGAAGTTCATGGGCAACTACCTGCTCGCGCCCACCGAGTACGCCCCCGTGCCCAGCCGACTGGACGCGGCTGACGACGACTTCCTGTTCCGTCAGGGACCGGCCCGCGGCCTCGGCGCCATCCGCTTCCACGACTGGCGCGCCGCCTACGAGGAGTACGCGGACCTCGCCAACGTGGCGCGCCTGCGCGAACAGGCCGACGCCCTGTGCGAGTTCGTCACCACCGCCGCGCCCGACGAGGCGCAGCGGGGGGACCTCGACCTGCTGCTCGCCGTCGGCCAGCTGTTCGCCCTGGTGGTGCACGGCCAGTTGATCCTGGAGCAGGCCCGGCTGACCGGTCTGGACCGGGACGTGCTCGACGAGCTGTTCGGCGTGCTGGTGCGCGACTTCTCCGGGTACGCGGTCGAACTGCACGGCAAGGAGTCCGCCACCGAGGCCCAGCAGCGCTGGGCGCTGGGCGCGGTCCGCCGCCCGGTCGCCGACGCCGAGCGCACCGCCCGCGTCTGGTCCCGGGTCGAGGCGCTGTCCGGCGCCTACGAGATGCGGCCGTAACACCGCCGCGCCGGGTTCCGGTGCCGCACCGGTGAACCGTGCGGCACCGGAACCCGTACCACTGTTCGCAAGGTCGCACCTCTGACGCAGCACGCCCCGTACCGGCCGGACACCGCGGAGGACCACCGATGAGCGAGCAGAACAGCCTTCCGATCGCCACCCACCCCGATGGCGGAGCCGAGCTCCATGTCGTCCTCCACCTGCGCTGGGAGGACGTGGCCGCCCTCGGACGGGAGGCGGCGCGGCTCGCGGCGCAGCTCCAGCGTCCGGTCAGCCTGGACGAGGCGGCCAGCCAGCGGCTGAGCACCCGGCGCAGCACCACGACCGCGACGAAGGACCGCACCGAGCCGGCCACGGCGTCCTCCCGGATGGCGCTGGCGTCCACCAAGCCGACGGAAAGCGCAGGTCAGTGGGCGTCCAGTGGCACCACCTCGGCCGCCGCCGCGACCGCCAGCACCACCCGTGGGCCCTTCGACCCGCCCACCAAGATCTCCTCGCTTCCCGGACCGAGCGCCGACCCCGGGCGCGCCACCGGTTGAGCACCCGGACGGACACCGTCGGTTGTCGCGGGGCGTTCCACCTGACACCATGATGCCCGGCCGCCACCTGGGCATCCGGGGGCGGTGACAGGCAGTGACCCCGATGCGTAACGCTAGGTAACGATATGCGCTTGTTGGCCCCCTCAAGGCCACGCGCCCTGGTGAGCTGTGCCTGGAGCCGTTACTCGCGGTGTGGGTGTTACCCCCAGTCGTTCTTCGGTGGTCGCGGTCGCGAACTCCCCCCACGAAGAAGACCGATTGGTTTCGCCATGTTTCTCACTCGCTCAAAACGGCAGGTGCGGCAGTGATCGCGGTGATGACGCGGCCGAGCCCCGCCGACCAGTCCGCACAGCCCGTCGCCGTGCCCCCCAAGTCCAACCTGCCGTCCCTCACCGGGATGCGGTGGATGGCGGCGCTGCTCGTCTTCGGCCTGCACGTGCACAACTTCGGCTACTTCGGCGGCGAGGGCCAGGGCTTCGTCTCCTGGGGCTTCGACGCGGGCGACACCGGGGTCTCCTTCTTCTTCGTGCTCTCCGGCTTCGTTCTGATGTGGTCGGCCCGCCCCAGGGACAAGGCCGTCGGCTTCTGGCGGCGCCGGTTCGCCCGCATCTACCCGGTGCACCTGGTCACCGTGCTGATCGCGCTGCTGATGGCGTACACCATGGCACCGAAGATGCGGCCGACCGGCGAGGAGGCCGCCGCCAACGTGCTGCTGGTGCACTCGTGGACGTACGCGTGGTGGCAGACCCTGGACCCGGTCAGCTGGTCGCTGGCCTGCGAGGCCTTCTTCTACCTGCTGTTCCCCGCGCTGGCCTGGCTGCTGCGGCGGGCCTCGGTGCGCGCCCTGGCGCTGCTGGCCGTCGCCAGCGTCCTCACCGTTATGGCGCTGCCCTGGGCCAACAGCCACTTCCACCTGGGCTGGCACATCTACTCGTTCCCGCTCGCCCGGGTGCCGGAGTTCATCCTCGGCGCGGCCAGCGCCCGGCTGGTGCTGCTCGGCCGGTGGCGCGGACCCGGGCTTGAGGCGTCCCTGGCGGTCACGCTGATCGGGTACTTCCTGGCGCCCCGGCTCGGCGGCGCCACCGAGCACGTGGCCGGGACCATCATCGGCTTCGCGCTGCTGATGCCCGCCGCGGCGCGCGCCGACATGAACGGCGAGCCCTCGATGTGGCGGCACCGCGTCCTGGTGCGGTTGGGTGAACTGTCGTTCGCTTTCTACATGATCCACCTGCTGGTGCTGTACGCCGGTGCCCGGCTGTTCGCCGCGTCGCCGCACCTGCCCGCGCTGGAGGCGGTGGCCGCCGCGGGCGTCGCCTTCACGGTGTCGCTGGCACTGGCGTGGGTACTGTACGAGGGCGTGGAGCGCCCGTGCCGGAGGCTGCTGCTCAGGCCGCTGACCCCGGCGCCACGTGCCCCTGCCGGAGCCGCGGAGGTCTGATGGGTAGAGCGGGTGTGCGGATGGGCGCCGTCACGGCGGCGATCGTCGCCCTGACGCTGCCGTGGGCCAGCAGCGGCGAGGCGGAGCCCGCCGCCGTCCGCGCCGCCACCGACGGAGCAGCCGCCCCCACCTTCGGCCACTGCCCGGCCGTACCGGCTCCGCCGCGGGTTCCGGCCGGGGGCCGCACGGTGGTGGTCGGCGCCTCGATCGCGGCCGGGTACCGCACCTCGCAGGGCGAGCGGACCGCCTGGCCGCATCTGGTCGCCGCGCGGCTGCGGCACGACCGTGTGCCGGTGGCGATCGTCAACGACAGCATCAGCGCCGCCCGACTGCTCACCGACAGCCCCGGCCACCCCTGCACCAGCGCCCTGCACCGCGAGGGCCCGGCACTGGCCGTACCGGGCGTGCACACCCTGGTGCTGACCGACCTGATCAACGACATCCAGCAGACCCCGCACGTCTACGACCCGAAGGTGATCGAGGCCGGGCTCGGACAGTTCGTGGCGAGGGCGCACGCCCACCATGTGCGGGTCGTGGCGGGCACGATCGCGCCGTACGGCGGCTTCCCCGCGTACCAGCCGGCGGGGGAGCGGACCCGGCGCGCGGTCAACGCGTTCATCGTCCACAGCCACCTGTTCGACGCCGTGCTCGACTTCGACGCCGTGGTCAGGGACCCGCAGCAGCCCGACCGGATGCTCCCCGCGTACGACTCGGGCGACCATCTGCACCCCGGCGACGCGGGCCAGCGGGCGATGGCCCGCGCGGTTCCGCTGCGGGTGCTCTGGCCGCGCCCGGGCAGCTGACCCCCCTCGCCCGCCCGCGGGCCCGTCGAGCCGGGCTGAGTGCGGCGGCGTCCGGATCCCCCTTTCCTTGTTGGGCTAGGGTGAAGCGGTGCCAGTTCGTGCGAGTCGGGAGATGGAAATGGCTCAGCAGGCGCGGGCGATCCGGACCAAGCGGATGATTCTCCAGGCCGCGGCGGAGGTCTTCGACGAGTTCGGCTATGAGGGCGCCAGTACGACCGAGATCATCGCGCGCGGTGGGTTCACCCGGGGCGCGCTGTATTTCCACTTCCCGTCCAAGGAAGCGCTCGCCGAAGCGGTGATGGCGGTCCAGTCCGAGTCGCTGGTGCCCCCGGTACGCAAAATCCGGCTGCAGGCCGTCATCGATCTCACCCTGCTTTTCGCCGAACAGTTGCGCAACGACGTGGTGCTGCGGGCGGCGGTTCGGCTCGGCGTCGACCAGGCGTCCAACAAGAACCCGAACCGGGCGCCCTACCAGGAACCGATCAACCTCGCCGAGGAACTGCTGAAGGAAGCCGCGGACCGCGGCGAACTGCTGCCCGGTGTGGATCCGGAAGAGGTCGCCAGAACACTGGTCGGCGCGTTCACCGGAATCCAGATAATGTCCCAGGTGTACGAGCGGCGGCAGGCGCTGCCGGGCCGGATAGCGGTGCTGTGGAAGTATCTGCTGCCGTCCTTGGCGGTGCCCCAGCTGATGCCCTACCTCAGCACCGACCCGGAACGCGGCAAGGGTGGCGCACCGGACCCGGCACCACCGGAAGGCCTGGTGGGCAGCGCCTACGGCACCATGCCGACCAGGGGGTAGTCGCCGCTCACAACGGGCAACCGGAAGACGGGGGTTGGGAATGCGGCCTGAATTCCGCGAACATCTGGGCGGATTGCTGGCCAGTGCCCGGCAACGGGCCGACCGGGAGCGTTTCGAACGGGAGCATCCGGACGCGGTGCCCGCCGCGTACCGGCGCCGGGCGCACGGCCCAGGCCTCACGCAGTGGGACATGGACCGGCTGCTCGGCCGCCCCGAGGGGTCGTTCTACGGGCGGTTCGAGCGCGGCCGGATAGAAAATCCCCCGTACGCGGTGCTGCGCAGGATAGGGGAGTTGCTGGACCTCTCGGACAACGAGTGGGAGTACCTCAACGTGTTGCTGCGCGACGGCAACGAGCCCAGGCCGTTGCATGCCGCACCCGCACTGCCCGAGGGTTATGCGGAAATGCTCGACCTCTACACCGGTCCGGCCTATGCCAATGACGTCGGCTGGCAGGTGCTGGCCAGCAACAAGGAGGCGGACCGGCTGTTTCCGGGCGGGCGGGTGCCGGACAACACGATGCGCTGGCTGCTGCTGGACGAGGACGCCCGCACCACGTATCTACCGGACTGGGAGGACAAGTGGGTCCGCCGCGCCCTGCCCGCGGTCCGCGCGGCGTGGGCCGCCCATCCCGACAACGAGTCGCTGGCCGAACTGAACGCCGATCTGCTGGCCGACCCGGTGGTCGGCCCCATCTACCGGGGGCGGCTGCAACCGTTCGTGCACAGCGACACCGACCTGCGGCCGATGGTGCACGGCACCACCGGAAGGCGCGGAAGGATCCGGCTGCATGTGATGGAGCCGCGCGGGGCGCGGGGCGCGGTGACCGTGATGCAGCTGGTCTGGTTGCCGGACGACTGACAGGCGGCCGGGTCGCGGTTCGGCCGAGGGCCGCTGCCGGATGCCGTGGCAGCACCGTCCCCGCCGTGGCGGGGACGGTCGACCGCGACCAGGCCGGGTGCCCGGTTCAACCGCCGCTGGTTCAAAGGCCCTTGACCGCGCCGCCGTCGATCACGTAGTCGGCGCCGGTGATGCTGCGGGCGCGGTCACTGGACAGGAAGACGATGACGTCGGCGACTTCCTCCGGGGTGATGAAGCGGCCCGTGGTCATCTTCAGCCTGTTCGGCGTCATGTCGACGTACTCCTGGTGGCCGTACCCCCGCACGGCCGCCATCGTCGCGCCGAAGCCGTTCGGGTCCTCCCACACCGAGGTCAGGGTCGGGCCGGGGGTGACGGTGTTGACGCGGACGCCCTTCGGGCCGAACTCCTCCGCCACGCCCTTGCTCACCGCGGCCAAGGCGGCTTTCGCCGCGCTGTAGTTGATCGGCCCCGCGGACGGGACGTGGGCGGCGATGGACGAGACGTTGATGACCGACCAGGGGCCGCCGAACTCGGCCAGGCCCGCCAGCGCGGCCCGGGTCACCCGGACCGCGCTGAAGAAGTTGACGTCGAAGGTCCGCTGCCAGATGTCGTCGTCGGCGGACAGGAACCCCTCCCGCGCGTAGGCGTCACCGCCCCCGAGGTTGTTCACCAGCACGTCGATGGCGCCGAGTTCGGCCCTGGCCCGTTCGATGAGCTGCCCGGCCCCCTGCGGTGTGCTGAGATCCACCGCCATCGTGATGACCTCGCCGTACGGCTGGTCGGCCGCGGCGTCCTTCAGTTCGGCGGTGATCGTCCGTGCGGCGCCGATCACCCGGGCGCCCTCGGCCACCAGGGCCCGCACCACGGCCAGGCCGATTCCGCGGCTGGCGCCGGTGACAACGGCGGTCTTTCCTAACAGCTGAGAGTCCATCCCCACTCCTTCGGCACGGTCCGAACGCAGGTCGATCATGCCCCAATCGACCGGGCCGGATGTGTGCGGGAGCCTGATGGGCCGTATTCGTATGGCGGGTGAAATGGAAAACCGGGCGGCCGGTCGTCAAAAGGTAAATGATGGGATCTTGCTGCGACTACGAACGCGGCGCGCGCTAAGGCACCATCTGCCCCGGGGCGGGCGGCCGTTACGCCCGATCCCCCTGACCGAGTCCGTGCGCCCTTCCGTGGATGCGATGCCGAAGTGAGCTACTACAGGCCTGACAGTGAACTCCCCGGCGGCGCCCGCCACGTCGCCTACACCGCCGCACAGTTGGCCGCCGCGCTGGAACAACTCGTGCCGGATTGCGACCCGTTGGCCGTCATTCCCGCCCAGTGGCCGGAACCACGGCGCCGCCGCATCCTGTTGGCGGTGCTGCGCGAGGTGGCGGATTTCGGTGTGCGGCGGTGGAGCGCCGCCGAGTTGGAGGCGCATGTCGCCATGCGACTGGGCGAATACCGGGAATCCGTCGAGTTCGACGGCTCGGTGGCGCTCGTCGCGGTGTGCGAGGTGTGCGGCAGGGTGACCGGATAGGGCCCGTGCGGGCGCGTGGAAATCCGGATGAGGCGGTTTTCCTCTGTGCTGGCTGCTCACTCTGGGCGGGCTCCGCCTCGCCCTGCTGAGCGCTCCGCCGGGAACGCGGTGGTGTGCGGTCGATCATCGGCGGCATCACTGTGGCTGGTCGCGCGGTCCGCTGCGCCCGTTGAGGGCGCTGCCGAACCGCGGCGGACTTCGCCCGACGTGGTTGGCGGGTCCCGCGAAATTCGAACATCCCTCTTCTTTGGGCAACATGGGCATGCCATCATGCGAGTAATTCTGACGTGTACACGGCAGTGAAGGCGCTGTCGTCAACGCGTAGCCATCCCCCCACGGAAGGCCCTCGCATGTCCCGGAAACGCCTGGCGGGCATAGCCGCCGGAGCGGTGGTCGCGGTCGCCGCGGCAACGCTCCCGCAGGCATCATCAGCCCTCGCCCGCACCAACCCCCCGCAGACCACGAACGAGGCCACCCAGGACACGGCCGTCGTCTACCGCGTCCCCACCCACCGCCCGCAGGACGCCCAGACGCTGACGCGCGCCGGGTACGACCTCATGGAACGGCGCCAGGGCAACGACCTGTTCGTGCTCGGCGACCGCACGACCGGCGGCCAGCTGCGCCACCTCGGCTTCGCCCCGACCGTCGTCAAGGTGGCGAAGCACCCGGCCGCCAGACGGCTGCCCGGCGACTCCAGCGGTACCTACGACGGCGGTTACCACACGGTGGACGCCCACTACGCGCACCTGGACCAGGTCGCCTCACAGCACCCCGACCTGGCCACGGTCGTGACGTACGGCCAGTCCTGGCTCAAGCAGAACGGCATGGGCGGCCACGATCTCAAGGCGATCTGCATCACGAAGAAGCAGCAGGGCGACTGCCAGCTCAACCCCGGCTCGCCCAAGCCGCGGTTCTTCCTGATGAGCCAGATCCACGCCCGGGAGATCACCACCGGTGAGGTCTCCTGGCGCTGGATCGACGAGCTGACCAACGACTACGGCAAGGATCCGGACGTCACCAAGCTGATGGACACCACCGAGATGTGGGTGGTGCCGATCGCCAACCCGGACGGCGTCGACATGGTCGCGCAGGGCGGCGACAACCCCGTCCTCCAGCGCAAGAACGCCGATGACTCCAACGGGTCCTCGTGCGGCCAGGGCGGCCAGGTCGGCGTCGACCTCAACCGCAACGCGGGCACGCACTGGGGTGGTGCGGGCACCTCGGACCAGCCGTGCGACGAGGTCTACCTCGGCCCGGCCGCCGACTCCGAGGTGGAGAACACCGCGCTGGAAGGGCTGTTCCGCCAGCTGTACCCGGCGGTCCGCACCGGCACCGGCGACTTGGACCCGGCGCCGGGCGACGCCCGTGGCATGATGATCACCCTGCACAGCGATGCCAGCATGGTGCTGTTCCCCTGGGAGTTCGACAGCACGGTGCACACCGGCAACGACGCCGCGCTGCGCGCGCTGGCAGGCCAGATGGGGTCGATCACCGGCTACCAGTCGGGGCAGGCCGGTGAGATCCTCTACAACGCATCCGGCGGCACCGACGACTGGACGTACGACAAGCTCGGTCTGGCCAGTTTCACCATCGAGATCGGCGACGTCGACAACCGCGGCTGCGACGGGTTCACCCCGCCGTTCTCCTGCCAGGACAGCTACTTCTGGCCCAAGATGAAGCCAGCCCTGATGTACGCCGCGCAGCACGCCGCGGCGCCGTATCAGACGACGGCGAACACCGCGCGGTAGCGCCTCCCGCGCGGGGTCAGGGGTTTCCCGGGGGCTCCGCCCCCGGGGGCCCTGTCTCGCGGGGGCGGGAGTTGTCGGGGGCTTCGCCCCCGGGCCCCCATCGCGCGCGGCAGGCTTGCCGTGGTCTGTGCCCTCGCCCGGCGGCGCGGGTGCGGGTCGTCCGGGGGCTTCGCCCCCGGGGCGCCCATGGGCGGACGCGGTGCGTCCGTGCACGTGCGCGGGCGCCCGTAACCGGGCTGGCGCGTCCGGGCGAGCGGTGAGCCGTCGTGGGCGCGACGGCCAGCTCGGTCACCGCGCGCCGGGCGGGCTTGCCTGTGGGCTGTGCGCTCGCCCGGCCGCGCGGGGTTCGGGGGCTCCCGGGGGCTGCGCCCCCCGGGCTCCGGGGCGCGGGGGCGGGGGTCCCGGGGGGCGAAGCTCCCCGGGAGTTGTCAGGGCTTGCCCGTGCCGCACAGTTTGCGTTCGTCGTGTAGGGCGAACGGCGTGGTGTGCAGGTTCAGCAGGTCCACGCCGAAGATCCGCAGGCGCAGGGTGAGTTGGGTGCTCAGGTCGTATCCGGCGTACAGCGCCCAGGCGGGCTTCGCGTCGTTGGAGCCGGATGCCTGGCCCTTGAGGTAGACGGACAGGTCGCCGCCCACGCCCGCCGCGCCGTACAGGAAGACGCTGGCCTGTGCGCCGATCCGGGCCGTCGCGGTGGCGGCACCGGCGATCCGCGGCTGCCCGCCGTCGGTGCGCTGGTCCACCTCGTGCAGCGGCTGCCAGCCCCCCTTACGGTCGTACCGCGCCCCCACCGTGAAGGAGCCGGTGGTGTGCCGCTCGGCGTCGAGCACGATGCGGCCGTCCGCCGTGAACCGGTACGAGAACGTCACCTCCGCGCTGACCACGACCGGCACCGGCCCCACCCAGAAGGTGTACTGGCCGGTCACCGCGGCGAGCGGAACCGAGACGGTTCCGGTGTCGACGTGGCCCGGCACCTTGCCGTGCAGGCTCCAGCCGTACCCGTACGTGCCGCCCAGCCCGACCGCGGCCCGCTCCGGCCGTAGGTCCTGGGTGCCGCGTCGCTCGTACTGGAAGACCAGCTCGGGGCTGAAGTCCACCTCTCCGCCCAGCCGGGCCGGGGAACGGTCGGTCGCCGCCACGTCCTTGGGCAGCGGTACGTCCAACGCCAGGCGAAGCGTGGGGTGTTGCGGGGCGGCCGGGCTGGCGGAACCTGACGGAGCCGGGGTGGCCGGGGCCTGCCCCGGGTCGTCCTTCGTGGTGACGCCCGCCGACAGCGGCCTGACCCGCAACTGGCGGGGAGTCAGCAGTGTGCGCCGGTCCACCCGCTGGTCGCCGAGGAGTTCCGAGATGGTCGCGGGAGCGGTGGTCACCTCTGTCTTCCCCTTGGTGGCGCTGACGACCTTCGCCACCTTGAACAGCGCGCCGGACGGCGCCTTCCGGTTGGGCGCCGACGCGATCACGTCACCGGTGCGAACCGAGGAGGTCTTCGGCGCGCTGAGCACCGCCCGATGCCCCCGGGCGTCGTACGAGGTCAGCCGCACCGGGGCCGAACCACCGTCCGCGGACGGCGAGTTGCCGGGCGTCTCGGCAACCGCGGCGCCCGCGTCGGCGCCGTCCACCGGAGCGTCCAGGGGGACGTCCGGCGTGGCGGGCGCCGAGGGGCTGGCGTCGGCCGCCAGCGTGCCGTGGCCTGAGTCGTGCGACGACGGCAGCAGCGCATGGGCGCCGAGTGCGGCGGGCACGAGCACGCCGAGCGCTGCGACGGGCACCGCTATGCGGCGCCAGGAAACGGCCATGAAGAGGTCCCTCCGGAGGGGCTACGGACTCCCATAGCATGACGGTTGGTGATCTTGGGGAGCCATGGAGAAGGACAGCGAGTTGAGCCAGGACGGCGTGGAGGTTTCCACAACGGTGCGGGAGGCCGTCGCGGCGCTTCATGCCGACCTCGACCACCTGGTCGATCTGGTGGCCGGACGTCTCAGGACGAGACTGCCCTCGTACGCGGCGATACCGCCCGGGCTGCTCAAGCTGCGGGTGCGACGGGCGCTGGTCGGCGGCATATCGGCGGTGCGCCGGTTGGCGCAACTGCCCGGCAGCGAACTGGACTTCGGCCAGCGCGCCGCATGGCCGCCGGAACACGCGCCCAAGGTGGAGGACGTCATCGCGGCGTACCGGATCGGGGTGGACACCGTGTGGTCCCGCTTCCAGGCGGAGATGACCAGGCGCCACGCGCCCGCCGAGGAACTGCTGGCCATCGGGGAGAGCGTGTGGGCCTGGGCCGGTGCGGTCGCCGTGCATCTGGTGCGGCGCGCCAACAGCGACGGGCAGCGGGCGGCGGACCGGCGGCGCGAGGCGTATGTGCGCACCCTGCTGCTCGACCCGGCCGCCGCCTCCGCCGACGGCGACGGACTGGACCAGGCGGCGATCCGGCTGCCGTTCCGGGCCCGTTCGGTCTCCGGCAGCACGGTACCGGCCGAGGTGGTGGAACTGCTTCGGCCCTGGCTCGCGGTGGACGCGGCGGGCGGGCCACTGGTAACCGTGGTGGACGGGGACATCGCCGGACTGCTGGTGGCCCGGCCCCGAGGGCTGCGCCGCCACCTGGTCGTCGGGCTGGGCGCGGCGGTGCCGCCGTACCGGCTGGTCGCGGAGTTCACCCAGGCCACACAGGCGCTCACAACCGCCGTGTGCTTCGGGATGGTTGGCGCCTTCACCCGCGACGAGCTGGGGCTACGGGCGGCGGTGGTCAGCGCGCCCGCGCTCGGCCAGCAACTGGTGGAGCAGCGGCTCGCCCCGCTGCACGAGCGCGGCGAGGAGGGCGTCCAGCTCGAGGAGGCCGTCGCGGCGTATCTGCGGTCCGGGATGCGGATCGAGGCGGCGGCGCGGACGCTGTTCGTGCACCCGAACACCCTGCGCAACCGGCTGCGCCGGTTCGAGGAGACGACGGGCACCAGCCTGCGCGATCCGGCCGATCTGGCCGAGATCTGGTGGGCGTTGGCCCACCGCCGCATCCACGGCCAGGGTTCCTGAGCAGCTCAGACGAGATCGGCAGCGCTTTGAAGGGGCGCGGGAACCGCGCGACCAGCCAAAGCGGAACCGCAGATGATCGACGCCAGGTCGCCGAACCCCAGCGGAGCGCTCAGCGCTGCAACGCCGACCGGCTGACCTGCATCGTCTCACCGCAGGCACGGAACTTGGCCTTGCGGTGGCGTGCGTCGGTGATCGGGACGTCCGCCCGCACCGCGTCGCGCGGTGCCCCCACCACCGCCTCGCTCTCGCTGACGCACAGGTCGCTGGCGCCCTTCGCGCCCCTGGGCGTGTAGCGCAGGTCGAACGTCACGCCCCCGCCTTTGGACAGCGTGACCGCCGCCGTGCGTCCGCGGCCGACACCGTTGACCGCGTTCGCCTTGCCGTTGTGCACGGCCACCACCGGGAAGCCGCCGAACACGCAGCGGCCCTTGCCCCCGTTGACCGCCGACAGTTGCGCGTCGGAGAGCTGGAGCAGGGTGAAGCTCCACTTCAGGGCGTGCGTACGGCAGTTGGGCAGGGACTGGTGCGCCACCGCCGGGGGGGTCGGAAGGCTGGACTGGCTGGCTCGGGGCACGGCCGGTGGACCCGCTGGACTGCCGTGCGCGGCCGTGGGGCCGCACGCGGCCACCCCGACACCGGCGGTCAACGTCACCACGGCCCCGACCAGGCGATGCTTCGCTCGCATGGAACACCCCCAGCTATCCGGCTCTGCGCGTCGCGGATGGTAGTCGGCCATCCGCCCTTGGGGGATCATCCCAGACCACGCTGCGAGCGACGAGGCACCCGCCCACTACGCCGTGCTCTGCGAGGCGGCGGCCTCAGGACGCAGGTCGGCCATGGACAGTCGGTGCGCGGGCGGCTGCGGCAGCACGAGCCGGGAGGTGGCCCGTGGTCCGGGCCCGACGTGCAGGAGTTCACCGGAACCCAGGCTCCGCCAGCCCGGGTTGTCGTCCAGCCGCTCGCTGGCGACCACCACGGCCGGGGCGTCGGCCAGGTCGTGGGAGCGAACCCGCAGTCGGCCGCCGCTGCCGATGTGCTCCAGGTGGCGGCCGGTGCCGCGCTCCAGCACGTACAGCTCGTGGGTGTCCGGATAGCGCAGCGCCCACAGCTCGTCGGGCGTGATCAGCACCAGGTTGAGCGCGAACACCGGCAGGTTCTCGGCGATCCAGCGGGCCGCGTGCTCGATGCCCGCCCCCAAGTCGCCGCCGTGCGCCGCGGTCTCCCGGGTGATCAGCGCGAAGAAGCGCTCCGAGTCGGTGTCACCTCGCACCAGGTGGAGGTCGTCGCCGAGGTGCCGGTCCAGTGAGTCAAGCCCCTCGATGACGCCGTTGTGCGCGAACAGCCGTCCCTGCTGGAGGAACGGATGCGTGTTGCGTTCCAGCAGCGCGCCCGTGGACGCGTAGCGCACATGCGCGAGGAAGGTGGCCGACTCCACCCGTCTGGCTTCCTCGGCGAAGGCGCGGTCCCGGAAGGCGGCGATAGGCGCCTTGTGCACCTGGGGCGTTCCCGAGGCGTCGTAGAACCCCAGACCGGTACCGTCCGGGTCGTGATGGCTCTGCGTGCGCAGGCTGTCGGGAGCCTGGAGCAGCCAGAAGACCGCGCCCACCCGCTGCGGCGCGCTGCTCATGCCGAAGAGTCGGCACATGTCGTCTTTCCTCCGTCCTCTCGGCGCCGGGGCCTGGGGTACGAGGATGACAGCACTCACAGCTGACGGCGGTAACGTCTTGCGTTCCGGGCGAGTTGGGCCGCAACCGAAACACACGGTCCGGATGTCCTGGGTGTTGTCGGGTTGTGCAGGGTGATCGAGGGGCAGGGCGTTGAAGCGCACAGTTGGGGGATCGAAGGTCGGGGGAGCGAACGGAGCCGTGGCGTACCGCGGGCGCGCCGTGGCCGCCGCTATGGGGCTGTCGGCGTTGGCGCTCGGGTTGAGCGCCTGCTCAACTCCCGCTCACGGGCAGGGATCGGGGAACGCGGCGGCTGTGGACCCGGCGAAGATCACGGTGTCCATGGACAAGGACTCCTCCGGGGACGTGGTGCCGGACAAGCCGTTGAAGATCTCCGTCCAGGACGGCAAGCTCGCCTCGGTCACCGTGGCCGACTCCAAGGGCGACGCGATCCCCGGCAGCCTCGACGCCGCCACCGGCACCTGGACGCCCAGCTCGCCGTTCGGCGTCGGCCTGAACTACACGCTGCGGGCCAGTGCCACCACCCCCGGCCACAACGGCAGGCCCGCCACCCAGCAGGTCAACTTCACGGTGGAGACACCGGGCAAGGCGCTGGAGCTGGACTCGATCACCCCGGCCAAGGGCGCGGTGGTCGGGGTCGCCATGCCGATCTCGATCGTCTTCTCGCACCCGGTGGCCGACTCCGCCAAGGCCGCGGTGGAAAAGCAGCTGAAGGTCACCGCCAGCCCGGCGGTGACCGGCTCCTGGCACTGGTTCGGTGACGAGCGGGTGGACTGGCGCCCCCAGCAGTTCTGGAAGTCCGGTACCCATGTGACCGTCGACGCCAACCTCAACGGCGTCAACGACGGCAACGGCCGTTACGGGACGCACGACTACGAGCACAGCTTCACCATCGGCAGCGATGTCGAGGCCGTCTCCGACACCGCCAACCACAAGCTGAACGTCTACCAGGACGGCAAGCTGGTCCGCTCGCTCGCCGCGGACAGCGGCAAGTCGGGCTTCTCCACCTGGGGCGGCACCATGGCGGTCATCGACAAGCAGCCGGTGGTGGAGATGACCTCGTGCAGCGTCGGCATCCAGTGCGACAAGAACGGGCCGAACTACTACGACCTGAAGCTGCCCTGGGACGTGCACCTGACGGACTCCGGCACCTACGTCCACTACTCGACCGGCGACACCGACCCCGGAGTGGACAACAACTCCCACGGCTGCATCCACCTGTCGCTGGACGACGCCAAGTGGTTCTACGACACCGTGAAGCAGGGCGACCCGGTCACCGTCAAGGGCGAGCCGAAGAACGCGGCGCCGGACAACGGTTACGCCGACTACAACCTCGACTGGTCGCAGTGGGTCGCGGGAAGCGCGCTGCACTCCTGACGGTCAGCCGTCCTCCTGCCCCTCCTCGTGGACCGGTTCCTCCTCGAGGACCTGGATGACGCTGTTCGGACAGAGGCGTTCGGCCAGTCGGGCCCTGTCCCGCAGTTCGGGTGGCGGCTGGTCGTCGAGCACGACGACCAGGCCGTCCTCGTCGGACTGGTCGAACAACTCCGGGGCGTGCAGGGCGCATTGGCCGGCGCCCTGGCACCGGCCGCGGTCCGTCCGGATGCGCATGGTGGTCACTCCTGCCAGGCGACGGGCAGCCGGTGCACGCCGTAGATGAACATGTCGTCGCGCAACGGCACCTGGTCCGCGGGTACCGCCAGCCGGAGCGTGCGGAAGCGCCGGAACAGCGCCGGATAGCCGATGCGCATCTCCATCCGGGCCAGTTGCTGGCCCAGGCACTGGTGGACGCCGTGGCCGAAGGCGATGTGGTGCGCGGCGCCACGGGTGATGTCCAGGACGTCGGGGTCGGGGAACCGCTCGGGGTCCCGGTTGGCTGCGGCGATCGAGGCGACCACGGTCTCGCCCCGGCGTATCCGCACCCCGGCGAACTCGACGTCCTCCCGGGCCACCCGTACGACACCGAACTGCACGATGGTCAGGTACCGCAGCAGTTCCTCGACCGCGTTGTCCACCAGATCCGGGTGCGCCCGCAGGACGCGGGCCTGCTCGGGTCGGCACAGCAGCGCGAAGGTGCCCAGCGCCAGCATGTTGGCGGTGGTCTCGTGCCCCGCGATGAGCAGCAGCTGGCCGAGCCCGGTCAGTTCCCGGTCGGTCAACCCGGCCGACGGGTCCTCGCTGTTGATCAGCTGGGACAGCAGCGCGTCGTCCGGAAGCTGGCGCTTGATCGCCACCAGGCGCCGCATGTACTCCCACAGCGCGTCCCGTGCCGCGTACACCGACTCCTTCGGCTCGTCCAGCCGGAACAGGGTCGCCGTCCACCGCTGGAAGTCGGCCCGCTCGGCGTACGGCACGCCGAGCAGCTCGCAGATCACCAGCGACGGGATGGGCCGGGCGAACGCCTCCACCAGGTCGACCGGCGGGCCGGTGCGCTCCATCGCGTCCAGGCTGTCGGCGACGATCCGCTCGATGCGCGGCGCCAGCTCGCGCATCCGCCGCACCGTGAACCAGCGCGTCACCAGACGGCGGTACCGGGTGTGCTCGGGCGGGTCCATGCCGATCAGCGAGCCCGGCACCCGAGGGTCGCCGTCGCGGATCGGGAACGCCCGCACCGGCGAGGAGGCGCGGCGGCGGTCGGAACTGAACCGTACGTCCGCCAGCAGCGTCCGGACGTCCTCGTACCGGGTGAGCAGCCAGCCGACCTTCCCGTCCGGGAAGGCGAGCCTGCTGATCGGCTGGCTGCGCCGCAGCTCACCGTACTCCTCGGGCGGGTCGAAGGGGCAGCCGCGGCGGCTGGGCAACGGGACCGGGGACGGCGTGGGCGATGTGACGGACACGGGCGGCGCTCCTTTCCACCGGCGAGTCGGCCACACGACCGTCCCCCGAGCGGCCGACCCATGAGCAAGCCCTCTCACCCGCCAGGGTAGTCCGTTGCCGGGGGCAACGTGTCGGTCACCTGTTCGGCTGGCTGGTGTGTCGGCCGTACCTCATCGGCGGCCTCCGCCCGCCGCTGCTGGGGAATCGGGGTGGCGGTGTCCTCCCCGGCGGCGAGCCCCAGCCGCACATGGACGATGCGGGACAGATCGGCGATCGTTCCGCTGCTGCGCAGCAGCTCCATCGGCGGGATGTCGACGTCGTACTGCTGCCGCAGCGTCACCAGCACCTCGGTGGCCATCAGCGAGTCCACGCCGTACTCGTCCAGCCGCCGGTGGTGGTCGAGTTGCTCGACGGGCAGCTGCAGCACTTCGGCGAGGGACGCGGCGAAGGAGTCGGCGATGAACTGCCGGGCCTGCTCGGCGGACATCCCGGCCAGCGCGCGCAGCACGTCCTCACGGCTCTGCCCCCGCCTGGCCACCTCGGCGGGCAGCAGGGCCGCCAGCCTGGGCACGTCGACGGCGGGCAGCAGCCGCAGCAGCGACAGCCAGTCGCACCTGGCCACTCCGGCCACATCGGCCCCGGAGCACAGCAGGTCGTCGGCGGCGCGGAAGGCCTCCCGGGGCAGCACCGGGGCCAGGCCCATCCTGGTCATCGCCTCAGTCAGGCCGCTGCGCGCCACATAGCCGGTCTCGCCGATCGCGCCCCACAAGATCGCCGTACCGGCGCCGCCGCCGCGTCGGCGCCGGCGCACCAGCGCCTCCAGGAACAGGTTCCCGGCGACATAGGGGGACTGTGTCAGGTTCCCGATGGTGGTGGCGGCCGAGGAGTGCACCAGGAACAGGTCCAGCGCCCGCCCGTCGGCCAGCTCGTCCAGTACCGCACCACCGGCCAGCTTCGGCGCCAGCACCGCCCGGAACCGCTCGTCCCCGAGGTCGGTCAGCGCCGCGTCGTCCAGGTGCATGGCGGAGTGCACGATGCCGCGCAGCGGCCGCCCGGCCGTCTCCGCCGCCTCGGCGACCCGCCGCATCGCCGCCGCGTCCGTCACGTCGGCCCGGTGCACGATCCCGTGCACACCGCGTCCGGCGAGTTCCGCCAGCAGGGCGGGCGCCTGCGGGCTGTCCGCCCCGCGGCGGCCCACCAGGGCCAGATGCCGGGCGCCTCGGTCGGCCAGCCAGCGCGCGGTGGCCGCGCCGAAGCCGCTGAGGCCACCGGCCACCAGATAGGTGTCCTCGGGGTCCAGCTTCGGCGGGGCCTCGCGCCGCTCGACCGCGAGCGGCTCGTCCAGCGGGTCGAAGGCGACCACGACCTTTCCGACGTGCCGGGAGTGCTGCATCAGCCGGAACGCCTCCTCGACGCGGGAGGCGGGATAGACGCAGTGTGGCAGTGGCCGGTAGCGGCCGGACCTGATGAGCCCGGCGACCTGCGCGAACTGCCGTGCCGCCAGCTCGGGTTGGTGCAGCAGCGCGGTCAGGTCCACGCCGTAGAAGGCGATGTTCCTGCGGAACGGACGGAGCAGCAGCGGTTTGTTCTCGTAGATGTCCCGCTTGCCCAGTTCGACGAACCGGCCGCCGGGGCGCAGCAGTTCCAGGCCCCGGCTGATCGCCTCGCCCGCCAGGGAGTTGACCACCACGTCCACCCCGGCACCGCCGGTGAGCGCCATGACCTCCTCGGCGAAGTCCAGGCCGCGCGAGTCCAGTACGTGCTCGACGCCGAGCATCCGCAGCAGGTCGCGCTTGGCCGGGGTGCCCGCGGTGGCGATGACCCGCGCGCCGCACCGCCGCGCGTACTGCAGCGCCGCCAGGCCGACGCCGCCCGCGCCGCCGTGCACCAGCACCGTCTCGCCGGGCGCCAGTCGCGCCAACTGGCCCAGGCCGTAGTGCACGGTGAGGAAGACCACCGGCATGGTGGCGGCCTCGGCGAAGCTCATCCGGCCGGGCAGCTTGGCGACCGCGTGCTCCACGGTCACCGCGTGCGAGCCGAACGCGTCCGGGGCGACCCCGAAGACCCGGTCGCCGACCGCCACCGAGGTCACCTTCTCGCCCACCGCGGCGACCACCCCGGCGCACTCCATCCCCAGTCCCGGCGCGCCCCCCGCGCCCTCGTCGGCGTCGAACGGCAGCAGGCCCACCGCCCGCATCACGTCACGGTAGTTGAGCGCCGCCGCGCGCACCGCGATGACCACCTCGCCGGGACCGGGCCGCGGTGCGTCGCCCTGTACCCAGGCCAGCTTGTACGTCAGGCCGGGGTCGCGCACCCGCAGGGCGTGGGAGGCCACCTCGGCGCCGTCCACCGTGCCCTGGGCGGCGGCCAGTTCCACCGTCCTCGGGACGAAACGGCCGCCAGCGGTGAGCGCGATCTCGTCCTCCTCGCAGGGGGTGAGCAGTTCGCGCACCACCCGACGGGCGTCCTGCCCCGGGTCCGCCGAGCGCTCCAACGACAGCCGCCGCAGGCGCAGTTCGGGCTGCTCGTTGGCGAGCGTCCGGGCCACCCCCCACACGGCGGCGTCCAGCGGGGCGAGCGGGCGCTCGGGGGCGGGCAGCGCCCCGGAGGGCCGGGTGACCAGCCACACCGTGCGCCGTACCGTCTGCGCCGACCCCGCCCAGCCGACCGCCAGCGCGCGCAGTACGGCCGCCCGCCGGGCCGTGCACTCCACCATGGCCTCCGGCTGCCGCGGGCCGTCCCCCAGCAGCAGCACCACGCCCACGTCGGTGGCCGACTCGGGCAGTAGCCGCCGCCAGTGGTCCGGATCCTCGCTGAACGCGGTGGTGCGCGCCGACAGCGCGGCCGCGACCGCCTCGGGCAGCGCGCCCGGCTGCTCACCGGCGACGAGCCACACCGTCTGGCCGTCCGCCTCGGGCAGCGGGGCTGGCTCGACCGGCCGGTCGGGGACCGCGGCCAGCAGTACCGACATGTCCTGGCGGGAGCGGTGGCCGTCACCGGTGCGCACGACCTGCGAGAACCCGCAGTCGGACAGCAGCGCGGGCCACCTGGCGGCGGGCAGCAGCGTCCCGTGGCGATCGGTGGACGGCCAGAAGCCGTCCAGCGTCCCGAAGAACGGAGCCAGCAGTTCCGCATCATGGGTCTCCAGGGCGAGCAGTTGCCCGCCCGGAGCCAGCAGCCGGGCCACCCAGCGCAGCGAGCGGGCCGGATCGGCGGCGGTGTGCAGCGCGTTGGCGGCGATGACCAGGTCGAAACCACCGTCGGCGAAGCCTTGTCCGGCGGGATCGGCATCGAGGTCGAAGGTGCGGTACTCGACGAAGTCGTAGGCCTCGAAGCGCTTTCGGGCGCGCGTCGCGAACCCCGCCGAGACGTCGGTGTGCACGTAGTGGGTGCGCTCGCCCGGCAGCAGGGGCAGCACGGCGGCCGTCGTGCCGCCGGTGCCCGCGCCGATCTCCAGCACGCGCAGCGGCCGGTCGGTGGGCCACCGCTCCACCATGGTGCGCAGCAGCGCCTGAAGCACCCGGTTGTGGAAGCGGCACAGCGGCGCGATGTCGTAGAGCTGGTCGAGCGTGTCCGTCCTGCCCTCGGGGGCCAGCAGCTCCCACGCGTCGCACTCGCCGCGCAGCAGCGCGGGCAACCGGCGCAGAAGGTGGTTGGACAAGGTCACTTCCACACAGAACGCCGGAAAGTCGCGCACCAGCCGCCGGCCCAGCTCATCCATCCGCGAGTCGCCTGCCGGAATCCGCCAGCCGCCGTCCGCCTGGTGCTCCAGCAGCCCCTCGCGGCACAGCAGCGGGCCCGTCAGCTCGAACAGCCGCCCGTGTCGGGGGGCCATGCCCGCGGCGACCAGGTCCTCCATCGTGAACGCGGCGGCCGGATCGGGGAGCAACGCCGCGAACGCCCGCGCGAGACCGTGTGCGAAGAAGGCGTTGAGGTCCCGGCGCATCCGTCCGTAGCGCAACCGCCGCCAGTCGGCCTGTAGTTCGGCGATCCGGCCGCGCGACGCCTCCAGGATCTGCCGGGGACCGGGCAACGGGCAGCGGTCGGCCGGAACGTCCGGACGAGGGGCCGCCCGCAGCACGGTCGCGGTGCGGCTGACCGGGACGGCACGGGAGTTGCGGAACCGGCGCAGCCTGCATCCCTCCAACTCCACGGCCACCGTGCCGTCCTCGTCGCAGACCGTGATGTCCCAGCACACCTCGACCTGGCAGCGCCCGCGCTCCCGTACGTGGACCAGCCCCGAGGGGGCGGGCCTGCGCCAGACCCGGGCGGCACCGATCGCCGCGGGCAGGTACGCCTGCCCGCCCGCCTGGGCGTCGGCCAGCAGCAGCGGCGCCCCGGCCTGCAGCGCGCCGTCCAGCAGCGCCGGATGCGCCTCGTACTCGTCGCCCGGCGCGTCGTACCGGTAGGCGGCGACCACCTCACCGCCCCCGGCGTGCAGTTCGCACAGCGGCTGGAACGCCGGGCCGTACCGCAGTCCGGCGTCGGCGAGCGCGGCGTAATGCTCGCGGGCGTCGACGCGCCTGCCGCAGCGGGCCAGCGCGGCGGTGAGGTCCACCGGGGGAGGAGGCCTGCGCAGCAGGGTGCGGACCCGGCCCCTGGCGTGCTGGCGCGGCGGCCCGCCCTCCCGGCCGTCGCGGCTGGCGATGCTGAGCACCCCGTCCTCCTGGGAGAGCGCCACCTCCAACCACACACTGCCCGGGTTGTCCCACGGCACCACGATCGCCCGGGGGATCTCCAGGCACTCCACCTCCACCGCGCTGCCCAGCGCGCGCCGACCGGCGGCCAGCGCCATCTCCAGATAGCCGGTGGCGGGCATGATGACCGCGCCGCCGACCCGGTGGTCGGCGAGCCAGGGCACGGCGACCGGCTCGACCGGGCCGCGCCAGGTCGGTTCCAGCAGCCGCAACCGGCCGCCCAGCAACGGGTGTTCACGCGGCTCGTCTCGCGAGGAGGGGGTCCACGCCCGCGGCGAGGAGTTCCAGTGCCGCTCCCGCTGCCAGGGGTAGCCGGGCAGGTCGGCGACCCGCCCGCGGTGCGGGAAGTGCCTGTCCCAGTCCACCCGCGCACCGGCGGCCAGCAGCGTGGCGACCGCGGTGCGCAACGCGGTGCGTCCGGGCACGCCCTCGTCGAGGGTGGGCACGACGACGGTCCGCTGCCGCGCTCCGGCGGCGGCCCGGCGCAGGTAGGGGCGCAGCGCCGGTCGGGGGCCGACGTCCACGAAGACCTGGTGCCCCTCGCCGAGCAGATGGTCCACGGCGGGTGCGAACAGCACCGGTTCACGGACGTTGCGCCACCAGTACTCGGCGTCCAGTTTGGTGCCCTCCACCGGGGCACCGGTGACCGTTGAGACCAGCGGGACGCGCGCGCGGCCGGGGCGCAGACCGGACAGGGCGGCACGCAGCGGTTCCTCCACCGGGTCCATCGCCGGGCTGTGGAAGGCGTACTCCAACTCCAACTCGGCGAACGCCACTCCACCGTCGGCGAGTTCCGCCAGCAGCGGGCCGAGCCGGTCCGCCGGTCCGGCGATCGTGACGTCCCGGTCGGTGTTGACGCAGGCGATCGTGAGGCCGGGATGGGCGGCCAGTAGTTCCGCGGCCCGGGCGGGCGGCAGGGACACGGCGGCCATCCGTCCGTCGCCCCGGGTCCCGGCCTGCGCCCGGCCGCGGGCCACCACGATCCGTACCGCGTCCTCCAGGGTGAGGATGCCCGCGGTGTGCGCGGCGGCGACCTCGCCCACGCTGTGGCCGACCACCGCGGCGGGCTCGACGCCGCGCTGGCGAAGCGCCGCCACCAGGCCCAACTGCACGGCGAACAGCAGCGGTTGGGCCACGTCGGTCGCCGACAGCTGGGGCCGCTCCGCCGGGCAGCGCAGCTCACTGACCACCGACCAGCCCATCAGCGGCGCCAGCAGCGCGTCGGCGGACTCCACCGCGCGCCGGAAGGCCGGGTCCTCGGCCAGCAGGTCGGCGCCCATTGCGGCCCACTGGGCTCCGTTGCCGCAGAACGCGAACACCACTCCGCCGTTCTCGACACCCTCACCGGTCGCGGCTCCCTCCGCGCCGGTGCCCGCCACCAGCAGCCGCAGTTGTTCGGCGGCCCGCGCGGGGTCGGCGGCGAGCACGGCGGCGCGGTGCCCGTGCTGGCCGCGGCGTCGGCACGCGGTGTACGCGAGGTCGTAGAACTCCTGCGGCGCGGCGTCGGCCAGCCGGTCCGCGGCGCGCCGCACCGCCTCGTCCAACGCGGTACGGGAGCGCGCGGACACCACGAAGGGCCGCAGGTCGCTCGGGGGTGCCCAGGGCCGCGGTGCGGGCGGCGGGGGCGGTGCGAGGATGGCGTGCGCGTTGGTGCCGCCGAAGCCGAAGGAGTTGACGCCCACCACGGACCGCTCGTTGAGCGCCACCGGCCGCCGCCGGGTGGGCACCGTCAACCGCAGGGCGGCGAAGTCGATGTGCTCGCTCGCCGGTGTGGCGTGCAGCGACGCGGGGATGACACCGTGCCGCAGCACCAGCAGCGCCTTGAACAGACCGGCCATGCCCGAAGCGGGCTCCAGATGGCCCAGGTTGGACTTGATCGAGCCGATCGGCAGCGCGTCCGCGCGGTGCACGCCCAACGCCCGCCCGATGGCCCGGCACTCGACCGGATCGCCCACCGGGGTGCCGGTGCCGTGCGCCTCCAGGTAGGCCACGTCGTCGGCCGCCACGCCCGCCCGCCGGTACACCTCGGACAGCAGCGCCTCCTGCGCGTCGGCGCGCGGCAGCGCCAACCCCGGTGTGCGCCCGTCGCTGTTGACGGCGCCGTCCACGATCACGCCGTGCACCCGGTCACCGTCGGCGAGCGCGTCCGCCAACCGCTTGAGCAGCACCACCCCGCCGCCCTCGGCGCGTACGTACCCGTCCGCACCGGCGGAGAACGACCGGCACCTGCCGCTCGGCGAGAGCATGGCCGCCTGCGAGAAGCCGACGAAGTGGTAGGGGCTGAGCAGCACGTTGACGCCGCCGACCAGCGCGCTGCGGCTGGTTCCGGCCAGCAGCGTCTGGCAGGCCTGCACCAGCGCCACCAGCGAGGACGAGCAGGCGGTGTCGACGATCAGGCTCGGCCCGCGCAGGTCGAGGAAGTGCGATAGGCGGTTGGCGGCGATCGACGAGGCGGCGCCGGACATCGTGTAGGCGTTGATGCCTTCCGGCGTCAACATCTGCAACGCGCCGTAGGAGTTGTCCGAGACGCCCACGAAGACCGCCGTGTCGGAACCGGCCAGGGACGCCGGTGCCAGCCCGGCGTCGTCGCACGCCTCGACCGCCATCTCCAGCAGCAGCCGGTGCTGCGGGTCCATCTGGGCGGCTTCCTTGGGCGAGATGCCGAAGTACGCGGCGTCGAACCCGCCGATGTCCGTCAGGAAGCCGCCCGCGCCGGTGTAGCTCTTGCCGGGGCGCGGCATGCTGGTGTCCACGAACCGGGCGACCTCGAAGCGTTCCTCGCCGACCTCGGTCACCAGATCGCGCCCGTGCAGCAGCGCGTCCCACAGACCGTCCAGGTCCACGATGCCGCCGGGCAGTCGGCAGGCCGCCCCGATCACCGCGATCGCCCGTTGCGGCGGACCGGCCTGGTATGTGCTCGCGCTCATCGACTCACCGATCCGAAATCCCCCCGGCCCGCCACCCGAAATCGCCTGCGCCACAAGGCGGTTGGCCGCCGTGTGGCACCACGATTTCCCAGGAACGCGGCGATCCTGGCACCCGCCGTAATCGATGGCAAACAGCGGGTACTCCCTTCGGTGGAATCCCCGCCGAAGGCGCCCAGCCGAAGGTCAACCGCCCCCGCTGGCCCGACCGCGCCGCCGGATCGCCCCGCGCGGCGTCGGCACACCGTCGCCGCCACCGAGGCCGACCGCCCGGCTCAGTCCGGACCGACCCCGTCCAGATAGCGCTGGGTACCGCGCTGCCTCAAGTGGCGCTCCGCGCCGCCGAGTCCGCCGAAGTAGCTGAGCAGCGCGGTCGCGGCCACCAGTATCGAGTCGTACGGCGCCGCGATCACGTCGGCGCCGTGGAAGCTGCCCAGCTTGGACAGCGCAGCCAGCGCCGCCAGGTAGCCGACCAGCCACAGGCCGTGCAGCAGGTCCCGCCAGTCGAAGCCGTCCCGCCGGTGTTCCCAGGCGTGCCAGCAGTAGCCGACCGCGGTGGCCACGGCCAGCGCCAGCAGCACGTAGTGCAGCCGGTCCCAGCCGGACCAGTAGAAGATCAGCGCGGTGACGGTGAAACTGGCCGGGGCGAGCACCGACACCCCCGGCACCAGGCAGGCCATCCGGCGCCCGGAGCGGCGGATCGCCTGGGCGGAGACCAAAGAGATCGAGTAGCCGAGCAGCGTGAGGATGCTGGTGACCGCGATGATGTGCGGCCAGTCCCGCAGGAACACCAGGAAGCAGGCGCCCAGCAGGAAGTTGACCGCCAGGGCGTTGCGTGGGATGCCGGACCTGGTGTGCACCGCGCCGATGCGCCGCGGCAGCAGCCCGTAGTGCGGCAGCCCCATGGCGTAGGCCGCGCGGCTGCCCTCGGCCGTGTAGACCAGCGCGGAACCGGCCGGAGAGCCCACGGCGTCCACGGAGAGCAGCATCGACAGCCAGAACAGGTTGAGGATCTTGGCCAGATACAGGTACGTGGACTGCTGGTTGATGCCCGAGGACCAGCCGTGCACCAGCCGGGACTGCGGTATCGCGCCCAGGAAGGCCAACTGCAGCACCACGTACAGCACCAGCGACACCAGCAGCGCGGTCGCCACCGCCCGCGGGATGTCACGGCGCTGGCCGGTCGCCTCGCCCGCGAAGTCCAGCGGAGCCTGGAAACCGGTGAACGCGAAGACCGCCCCCGCCGTGGTGACCGCGGTCAGCGCCACCGGATAGCCGTTCGGGGCGAGACCGCCGTGCCCGGTGAGGTTGTGCCGGTCGAAGTGCGCGGCGAGCAGCGCCAGCGCGGTGACCGTGGGCACCGCGATCTTGCCGACGGTGATCAGCAGGTTGAACCGGGCGAACAGCCGCACCCCGAACCAGTTCAGCAGCACGAAGCCGCCCATCAGCCCCAGCCCGAGCAGGTAGCCCCACACCGCCAGCTGCGAGCCGTGGTACAACCACGGCCAGTGCGGCCGCAGATAGGCGATGGCCGCGGTCGCCTCACCCGGGGGATTGGTGGCGTAGGCCAGCCAGATGCACCAGCTGGCGAACGTGCCCACCAGCCGCCCGGAACTGTGGAACGGCCAGCGCACCAGCCCGCCCGACATCGGGTACGAGGCCCCCAGCTCGACCAGCACCAGCGCCATCGGCACCAGCGCGATCCCCGCGATCACCCAGGTCAACAACGCGGCGGGGCCCGCCTCCTGGGCCGCGTACATCGGGGTCAGCAGCCAACCGGAACCCAGGATGCCGCCGAGCGCGATACCGGTGAGATGCCAGAATCCCAGCGCCCTGCGCAGGCCGGGGTCGCTCGCCGCGTTGCTGACGCCTGTTCTGGTTGTCGTCGCCATCGGATCTCCCCCGTGAGCCAGTGGACGGTGCTGGGCCTTCGGCAAGGGCGGCCACCGCTGCTCGCCCGGCGTCCGACGGAGCGTCAACCCCTCCTTCCTGGTTCCCACTTCTTAGCACGGGCACCGTAAGTACGCTGGTTGTGTTCCGAACTTCACCGGACCTGTGGAGCCACCCTTGGACATCGCCATCACGTGCGCGGGCGCCGACCCGGGCCAGGAACTGCGCCTGCTACGCCAGTGGTTGCCCAAGGCCGACCCCGAACTCGCCCTTGACCTCGACAGGCAGGACAGCTCCCCGGACCATCTGGGCGGTGAGCTGGTGACCGAGGTGCTCACCGGGATCAGCGCCGCCGCCGACCTGGTGGCACTGTGCGCCGCCGTGGCCGGATGGGTGCACAACCGCTTCGGACGCAATGTCGACACCAGCCCCAAGGTCCAGCGGAGCCCGGCGCCGGACGGCGCCGCCACGGTCACCACGGTGGTGGTCGGGCCGGTGACCGTCACCGTCACCACGCTGCCCGGCGAGCCCCTGCCCGTGGTCTCCCGCGATGACGGCTGACCCAGCGGATGCCGCCCATCTGCTCAGCATCGGTGTCTCCGAGTATCCCGATCCCCACTACGGCGACCGGGACTCGTGCGCCAGCAGCGCCAGGGCGCTGGCCAAGGCACTGGGCGGGGAGAACGGCATCTGGGCGCTCCCCGAGGACAGGTGCACCGTACTGACCGGTTTCGTCACCGTGCGCGAGTGCCTGTACGCCCTCAAGGAAGCCGCCGCCGTCCCCACCGATCTGCTCATCGTCTACCTCGGCTGCCACGGCAGCCGTTTCATGAGCAACCCCGACGAACTCCAACTGGCCCTGTCCGACTCGGACTTCGACTACTTCAACCTCCATCTGTCCTTCCGGCAGGTGAAGGAGATCCTGCGCAACGCGGTGGCGCGCCGGAAGCTGTTGCTCCTGGACTGCTGCTACGCCGACGACTCCTTCCTCGGCGCACGCCGCGACACCACGGCGCTCGAAGTCGTCGGAGTGTGCACCCTGGCGGCCACCGAGTACCGGGTGGAGGCCAGCTCGGTGTGGAAGGAGACCGGGTACACCGGCTTCGCCGGAGCGCTGCTGGAGGTGCTGGAGCAGGGCATCGCGCAGGGGCCCGCCGAGCTGACGATCAGCGACGTCTTCGAGGCTCTCAAGTCCCGCATGGTCGCCGCCGGACTGCCGCAGCCGGGCATGCGGGGCGACGCGGACCGGCTGGTCCTGGTGCGCAACCCGGAGTTCCGGCCGGGACCCGACGCCGCCGACCAGCCCACCGCGGAGCTGTCCCCGCTGCTCGACCTGACGCCCGCCGAGTTCGCCGACCAGCTGACCGCGGCGTGCGACGACGCGCCGTCACCGGAGGACGAACGGTTACTGGCGGGCTTCGTCGACCACCGCACGCTCGCCGACATCGCCCTGCTGATCGGCGAGTTCACCGCGGGCGGCCGGTCGGACCACGCCACGGCCACCGCGCGGCGGGTACTGGCCCAACGGGACAGCGCCGACTTCGCCGCCCTGATCCATCTGTCGCACGGCGACGACGCCGTGCTGGACGTGCTGGCCGGTCGCCCCGTCGGCACCTTCGCCGTGGTGCTCGGCGGACTGCTGCTCAGAGGGTGCGAGCAGTGCACGCGCGTCGCCGACGAGTTGTGCGCCAGCCCGACCGTCGCCGACTGGACGTCCGGCCAACTGCTCGAACTGCTCGCCCTGCTGCGGCGCGGCACCGGAACCGACGCGCCACGCAACCATGTGCTCGGCGCGCTGTCCACCGACCGGCTCAGCGCACTGGCCGCGTACCTGTGGGAGTCAGACGACCACCGGGGCATGCCACCCGAGCGCCGCCGGGACGCGCTGGACGCCGTGGAACGCGTCGCCGAGCTGGCACCGCCCGCGGGACTGTACGAACTGGCGTCGCAGATGGCCGGAAACGGCCAACGGGAGCTCGCGAACGCCCTGTTGGAGGCGGCGGCCGACTGCCGCGGCACGGCCGACCTGGCCGAGCTGCTGCGACTCGCCGCGGCGGATCCGGACTTCGCCGAGTTGCTGCGGTTCACCGCGTTGCGGCGCCATCCGCCGCGGTTCCTGCTGCCGGTACTGGACGCGCTGCCCGACGGTCAGCGGGCCGCGCTGCTGCGCTGCGCGGCCGAGCAGCAGCGTGGGCTGTCGGTACGCGATCTGTCGCGGCTGCTGTTGCTGCTCCACCACGAGGGCGGCGGCGACACCCTGGAGCTGGCCCTGGACGCGGCGATCCAGCACCGGGCGCCCGACCAACTGGCCGCGATGACCGTGCAGTTGTACCGGTACGGCGGTCGACGGCTGGCCGGCCTGGTGAGCGGACGGCTGGTGCTGGCCGGGGCGCCCGCCGTGGAGAAGACCATCGAGGTGATGCGGCTGCTGCACGAGGCGGGGCAGGACCTGATGGTCGCCGCGATGCTCAACCGGGCGGCGCGGGGACTGCGGGCGGACAGCGCCCTGCGGGTGGCCTGCCGACTGGCCGATCTGGGATTCCACCAGCTGGCGCGCGCACTGGTCCGCCGGGTGGTGCGTACGCTGTCCGGCCCCGCGGCCTCCGGCGCGCACGACGCCCTGGTCGGCGCGCTGAACGGGTTCACGACGCTGCCCGGCGCCGTGCACGACCAACTGCCCTGGCTGCTCGGGGCGCTCACCGAGTTCTGCACCGCCCAGCAGGTGTGGACTCTGGTCACCTGGGTCCGGCCGCGCTGTCACGCCGGTGAGGAGATAGTGCTCAACCGGGTGTGCCGGATCTGGCCGGTGGCGCGGATGGAGGACCTGGCGAACCTCATGGACCACGAGAGCTACGGGGCGCTGGCCCGGCGGCTGATGGCCGAGGCGATCGAGGTCTTCGCCGAACGGCGCCCCCAGGGTGCGGAGATCGCCGAACTCATCCTGGTGCTGCGCCGGCGCCTGGAGCGGCGGGCGTTCAAGAAGGCGTCGCAGAAGCTGGTGGTGAGCCTGGCGGCCAAGCGCGACCCGGAACAGGTGATGCGGCTGGTCGACCGCCTCGTCGGCGCGGACGAGTACCACCCGCTGCACGAGGCGCTGTGCGACGCGGTGGTGCGGCACTTCGACGCGGACGCGCTGATCGCGCTGCCGGGCGTACTCAAGGCCAAGCAGCTCACCATCGTCCAGGAGATCGCGATGGCCGCGCTGGTCAGCCCGGCCCGGGTGCCGCCCGAGCGGGTCCCCGCCGTGCTGCAGGCCCTGCACGACGCGGGCAGCCCCCAAGAGGACCTCTCCGACATCTGCCGCTACGTCGGCGCCCGCCGCAGGGTCGACCACACGGACGTGATCCGCTGCCTGCGCGCGGCCGACCTCAACCCCGAGGCCACCGCCTACGCCAAGGGCACCGACCCCACCCGCCGCCGCTTCTACGTCCCATGAACACCAAACGCCCGCCCCAAGCCAGCGCCGGGGCCTCGCCCCCGAGATGGCCGGGGTCCGGCGCTCGCTCAGGGGAGCCCGGGGGCTGGCCTCCGAGACGGCTGCGGTCCGGGGCTGGCCCAAGGGGGCCCGGGGCTTGCCCCCGAGACGGCCGGGGGTCTGGGGGCTGGCCCAAGGGGGCCCGGGGGCTTGCCCCCGAGACGGCCGGGGGTCTGGGGGCTGGCCCCCAGAAAATCCCTCAGTACAAGTGACGGCAGTCACCAACCTCCCAAGCCAGCGCAGCGTAAACCTGCACCATGGCCGCCTGCTGCAACGTCTCCGTCTGCGCGTTGCCGTCGAAGCGGAACAACCCCGTCGAGGAATCGCGGAACCGGTTCCACACCGTGTCCCCGTACTCGGCCATCGCGTCGCGGTAGGCGTGCCCCCCGGTCACCGACTCCAGCAGCAACAGGTTCTTGAAGTAGATCGAGTTGAAGTACGGCGGCTGCCCCAACAGCCTTCCGCCGGTGACGTAGTAGGAGTGCGCCGCCCCGGCGATCCGCTCCGCGCGGTCGAGGTACTCCCGGTCGCCGGTGATCTCGTACAGCAGTGTGTTGACGCCCACCGGAACGCCCTGGTTGTACGACCAGAACGTGGTCTCCACGGTGCCGCTCAGGTTGACGTGGTCCCAGTACAGGCCGTCGGGGCTGAGCAGATAGCGGTTGGTCCAGTCGTACATCCGGCGGGCCCAGTCGAGACAGGAGGCCTGCTCGGTGATCTGGTGCAGCCGCAGGCCGAGTTCGGCGCCCGGCATGTTGGAGACGGTGTTGCGGTCCTGGCTCCAGCTCGCCTGGGTCCAGAACACCCCGCCGGGGTCGGCGTGCGAGGTGTCGTGGTCCCAACCCGAGACGACGAGTTGGAAGATCTGTTCCGCCCGGGCCAGCGCCTCGCGGTCACCGCGCATCAGATACCGCTGGACGTCGAGCAGCCCCACCCATGCGTTGTCGTCGTAGAAGAAGTCACCCCCGCCGCCGTACGGCGCCACCGGGTAGGAGGCGTACCCGGGCCTGCCGGTGGTGCCGCCGGACGCCTTCCAGTACCGCTGCTGGCCGACCGCCCGCGCCACCAGGTCCGGCAGATAGGCCTCGCCCTGTTGACCCGGCATCCCGGTCAGGTCCAGCGTGGCGGTGTGCGCCTGGGAGAACGGCCACTCGTAGGAGTAGGCGTTGTCACCGGAGACGACGGGATACCGCTCGTGGTAGAGGCCGGATCCGTCGCCCACGGCGAGGTACTTCTGCAACGCGTGGTAGGAGGCCGCGGCACGGGCTGCTGCGCTCATCGGTCGTCCTTACTCGGGACGGGTGCGGGTGGCGGGGCCGCCGCACGCCTGCTGTGAGGCCGCGTCAACGCTAGCGGAATCCCGCCCCGGCGGCGGGTCTGCTGCGGCCGCCGATTGCGTGAGAGCCGGGGGCGCCGCAGGCTGGGAGCGGAAGCGACACGGAGGGCAGGGCCATGGAGCGGACCGCGTGCTGTGTGGTGGGTGGCGGCCCGGCGGGCATGGTGCTCGGCCTGCTGCTGGCCAGGGCCGGAGTGGACGTCACGGTGCTGGAGAAACACGGGGACTTCCTGCGCGACTTCCGCGGCGACACCGTCCACCCCTCCACCCTCGCGCTGCTCGACGACCTGGGCCTGGCCGAGCGGTTCGCCGAACTGCCGCAGCGGCGGGTGAGCACCGTGCAGTTGCCGATCGGACCGGCCGGCACGCTGTTCACCGTCGGCGACATCGGCTCGCTGCGCGGGAAGTACAACTACGTGGCGATGGTGCCGCAGTGGGACCTGCTGAACCTGCTGGCCGACGAGGCCCGCCGGGAGCCGACGTTCCGGCTGCGCATGGACACCGCGGCCACCGGGTTCCGGTACGAGCGCGGCGCGGTCGCCGGGGTGCGCTACCGCACCGCGGACGGCCGTACCGGCGAGCTGGCGGCCACCCTCACGGTGGCCTGCGACGGCCGCGGCTCGCTGGCCAGGGAACTGCCCGAGCTGCGGCTGCGGCGGTTCCGTTGCCCGATGGACGCCTGGTGGTTCCGGCTGCCCCGGCGGGCGGGCGATCCGCGCGGACTGGTCGGCGCCCTGGGGGAGCGGTTCCTGGTGGCCATGATCGACCGCGGCGAGTACTGGCAGTGCGCGGTGCTGATCCGCAAGGGCACCGATGCCGAGCGGCGGGCCGCCGGTCTGGAGACGTTCCGCGCCCGGTTCGCCGCGGCCGTCCCGTGGATGGCCGACCGGGTGGCGGCGCTGCGCTCATGGGACGAGGTGAAGCTGCTGGACGTGCGGCTCGACCGGCTGCGGCGCTGGTACCGGCCGGGCCTGCTGTGCATCGGCGACGCCGCGCACGCGATGTCGCCGGTGTTCGGCATCGGCATCAACCTCGCCGTGCAGGACGCCGTCGCCACCGCCCGCCATCTGGCCGGACCGCTGCGCGCGGGCCGCGTCGGGCCGGGTGACGTACGGCGGGTGCAGCGCCGCCGGTGGCCGACGGCGGCGGCGACCCAGGCGCTGCAGCGGATCGCGCACGCCCGGGTCATCGAACCGCTGCTCGCCGGACGCTCCCGCGACGTCGAGCGGGACCGGCCGGTGCGGCTGGTCCAAGTGCTCACCGCCGCACCCTGGTTGAAGCGGGCCCCCGCGTACTTCTTCGGCTACGGCGCGCTGCGGGAGCGGCCACCCGCCGCGGCGCTGAACCGGTCGCCGGTCAGTCGCTGACGACGCCGTCCAGGTACACCCAGTCGCCGTCGTGCCGGACGAAGCGGCTGTTCTCGTGCAGCTCGCCCGGCCGACCGCGGTCGGTGTAGTGGGCACGGAACTCCACGGTGCCCTCGGTGTGGAACGCGCTGCCCCCGGTGCCGCCGAGGATCTCCAGCCGCTGCCAGCGCAGCCCCGGGTCGAAGTCCACCCGCGGCGGCCTGCTGCCGGGATGCCAGCTGCGCAGCAGATACGCCTCGTCGCGCACCGCGAAGGCGCTGTACCGGGAGCGCATCAGCTGCTCCGCGGTCGCCGCCCGGGCCGTGCCCTGGTGCAGTCGGCCGCAGCAGTCCTGGTACGCCGAGGGCAGCCCGCAGGGGCACGGTGCTTCGGCTGGGCGGCTGGCGGGCGGCGTGCGTCGGGACATGGCTCCACGGTGACTGTGCGTACGGTCTTCTCGCGTGCCCAGCGTAGGGCACTTCGGTCAGCTGTTGACCGCCCGCAGGGCGCGGCTGCTGGCCCGGTCCGCCCTGCGTTCGCGGCGCCGCGCCAGGAAGCGGCGGATGCGGGAGACCGCGAACGCCACCAGCACCAGTCCGAGCACCAGCAGCGCCGCGGCGATCGACGCCGCCGCCCAGGGATGGAAGATCGCCAGCGTGACCAGCCCGGCGACCGCGAGGTCCTCCAGCAGGCTGACCATGATGTTGCTGGCCGGTTCCGGTGAGGTGTTCACCGCCATCCGCAAAGACGCCTTGACGGCGTGGCTGGCCAGCGCGCTCGCCCCGCCCAGCGCACCGGCCGCCACCTCGCCGAGGGATCCGGGGTGGTGGCTGGCGAGCAGCGCGGCGACCGTGGCACCGGCGATCGGCCGGATGAACGTGTGGATGCCGTCCCAGACGGTGTCCACGTAGGGGATCTTGTCGAGAACTGCCTCGCACACGAACAGCACGCTCGCCGCGATCAGCACATCGGTGCGTTCCAGCACCGGGGGAACGGCGGTCGCCCCGCCGTACCTACCGAACAGCCCGAGCAGCATGACCACGCCGTAGGCATTGATCCCACTGGCCCAGCCGCTGGTGAAGACCAACGGAACTATCGTCATCTCGCCTTCCTGAGGAGGTCCACGGTCCGCGACCACCGCGCGTCCCGGCACCAGATGATCTCAGGACGGTGGCCCGGCGTACTCGGCGGCCGCGTCCAGCAGCCACTCGGCCAGATATCCGGCGAACGAGGAGCGCACCAACACCCAGAATCCGGGCCGCGGTTCGTCGCGCGCGGCCAGCACGATCCGGGCACGGGCCAGCAGGGTCTGCGCGCACCGGCCGGGGCCGAAGGACCGGGGGTGCAGGTCGAGCGAGATGCCGTGCGCCAGCAGGTCGCGGCCGCGCGGACCCGCGACCAGCACGGTGGTGCGCTGCGCCGACACGTCGGTGACCGCGGCGTGCGCCCCGCCGACCGCGCCGCGCAGCCGAGCCTCCAGGCCGCCCGAAGCGCCGGGCGGTCCCACCACCAGCCATTCGTCGGGCCCGAGCCACAGCGCGGCCAGCCCGCCGCCGCGCACCATGGTGTTCGGTGCCACCGGCAGCGGGACGCCGAGCGCCAGCCGCACCGCGTCCGCCGCCGGTCCCTTGGCGTCCAGCCGTACGTTCACCTGGCTCAGGAACGGCACTTCGGCCAGCCTCACCGCCCCGCCGCTGGCACGGGTGGTGGCCGCGAAACGGGCCGCGAAGCCCTCCAACGGGCTGCGCCCTCGGATGTGTTCAGCCATCACGGCGGATGCCCTCCGGGTCGTAGAGAACGGGGTCGGCGACCGTGACCGGGACCAACTCCCCGTCCACCGGGGCGTACAGCCGCTCGCCGATCCGCTGGCGGCCGGAGCGGACCAGGGCCAGCGCGAACGTCCGGCCGAGGGTGGCGCTGCGGTAACTGGAGGTGACATGGCCCTCCATGGGCACCGGAGGCGCCGGAAGCCGTTCGCTGGCGAGGAGTTGGGTGCCTTCGGGCAGCAGCACCAGCGGCGGCGGCAGCAGGGCCACCAGTTGCCTGCGGTCGGCCCGGCTGGTGTCGGCGCGGGAGTGCGAGCGCCTGCCGACGAAGTCCCGCTTCTTCTTCGACACCACCCACCCCATGCCCAGGTCCTGCGGGGTCACCGTGCCGTCGGTGTCCTGCCCGACGATCGGATACCCCTTCTCGGCCCGCAGCACATGCATGGTCTCGGTGCCGTACGGGGTGATGCCCAGCGGTCGCCCCGCCGCGTACAGCGCCTCCCACAGCGCCGTCGCGTACCACGACGCCACGTTGATCTCGTAGGCCAGTTCGCCGGAGAAGCTGATCCGGCAGACCCTGGCCGGAATTCTGGCCACGGGCGCGTCCCGCCACGCCATGAACGGGAAGTCCCGGGCGCCGAGCGCGAGTTCCGGCGCGAGGGGGGCCAGCACCTCGCGGGAGCGCGGGCCGACCAGCGCCACCGTGGCCCACTGGTCGGTCACCGAGGTGCAGTGCACCCGCAGCCGCGGCCACTCGGTCTGCGACCACTCCTCCAGCCAGTCCAGTACCGCGGCGGCGTTGCCGGTCGTCGTGGTGATCAGGAAGCGGTCGTCGGCGAGCCTGGCGACGGTGCCGTCGTCGAAGACCATCCCGTCGGCCCGGCACATCACCCCGTACCGGATCATGCCGACCTTCAGCGTGCTGATCATGTTGGTGTAGAGCCGGTCGAGGAACTCGCCCGCGTCCGGCCCCCGTACGTCGATCTTGCCGAGCGTGCTGGCGTCCATCAGCGCCACGCCCTGGCGGGCGGCCCGGCATTCGCGGGCCACCGCGGCCGTCATGTCCTCGCCGCCTCGCGGGTAGTACCGGGGGCGCTTCCACTGGCCCACGTCCTCGAACCGGGCGCCGTGCGCGAGATGCCAGTCGTGCAGCGCGGTCACCCGCACCGGGTCGTGCAGCACCCCGCGGTTCCGCCCGGCCAGGGTGGCGAAGGCCACCGGGGTGTACGGCGGGCGGAACGTCGTGGTGCCCAGCCCGGCTGGCTCGACGCCGAGCAGTAGCGCCGCCGCGCCGCTGGTCAGCACGCCGGAGGTCTTGCCCTGGTCGTGGGCGGTGCCCGCGGTGGTGTACCGCTTGAGGTGCTCCACCGAGCGCAGCCCGGCACCGGTGGCCCGGGCCAGGTCGGCGACGGTGACATCACGCTGGAGGTCCACGAAGTGGCGGTCCAGGGCGCCTTGGCCGGGCACCACCCACAACGGCAGTGACGGCGCACCCGGTTCGGCCGCCGCGGACGCCTCCGGCGGCGGCAGCGGGCGGGCGGCCGTGAACCCCTCGTCCTCGGCCGCCCGGCGGCCCGCCGCGGCGCCGTCGGCCAGGCACCCCGGCAGGTCGAACACGCCTCGGGCGGCGCCCGCCACCCGTACCGCCTGGCGGCATCCGTCCGGCAGGAAGGCGCCGAGCCCGGTGTCGTAGCGTAGTTGGCCGCCCGCCTGGCCGAACAGCTGGAGTACGGGGTTCCAACCGCCCGACACCAGCAGCAGGTCGGCCGCGACCGGCACCGCCCGCCCGGTCAACTCCCCGTCCCGCAGCGGCCGTACGGTCACCTCGGTGAGCTGCCGTCCGCCCGCCGTGCCGACCACCGCGTGCCCGGCCAGCACCTCGATCCCGGCCCGCGCGGCCCGCTCGGCGGCGGCTCCCGGCCCAGGCCGGGCGTCGGCGATCGCGGCGACGTCCACCCCCGCCGCCGCCAGGTCCAGCGCCGCGTCGTACGCGCTGTCCCCGGTGGTGAACACCACCGCGCGGCGCCCCGGCGCGACCGCGTACCGGTGGAGGTACGCGCGGGCCGCCGCGGCCAGCATGATGCCGGGGCGGTCGTTGTCCGCGAACGCGATCGGCCGCTCGTGCGCGCCGGTCGCCAGCACCACCCGCCGGGCCCGGATGCGCCACACCCGCTCCCGTGACAGATGCGAGGGGGCCTGTGCGCCAAGGTGGTTGGTGCGCCGCTCCACCGCCAGCAGGTGGTTGTCGTCGTAGTGGCCGAAGACCGTGGTACGGCTCAGCACCCGGGTCTCCGCCGCCGAGGCGAGTTCGGCGCAGGTCCTGGCCAGCCAGTCGGGCAGTTCACCGGTGTCCAACAGGCCGCCGCCGAACTCGGGTTGCTCGTCGGCGAGGATCACCCGCGCCCCGGTCCTGGTCGCCGCGGCCGCCGCGGCCAGCCCGGCCGGGCCCGCGCCGACCACCAGGACGTCGCAGTGCGCGTGCACCGCGTCATGGCGCGCCGGGTCGCCTTCGTCGGCGAGCCGTCCGCGTCCCGACAGTCCGCTGGCCACCAGGCCGTCGTACAACTCGACGGTGGTCGCGGTGAGCATCGGCTCGGGGAAGGGCGCCTCGATCTGCACGATCGCGTTCGGTTCCGCGCTGCCCGCGGTGAACACCCCGCGTGGGCGGCCCAGTTTGACGCTGCTGGCCGTCTGCCGCACCCCGGCGGCCAGCAGCGCGGAGGCCAGGGTGTCGCCGCGGTAGCCCTGGTGGTCCACGCCGTCGAACCGGAAGGACAGCGGCTCGTTCCGGCGGATCCGGCCACCGGTGGGCAACCGGAACGGCTGCGCGGTCATCCGACCACCGGCCTTGGCTCACCGACCCGGTAGACGGCGAGGATCTCGTTGGTCGCCGTGTCGCGGACCGCGTTGAACCAGCGGCGGCAACCCGCCGAATGGCACCACCGCTCCGCGTGCGGCCCCTTGGGGTTGTCGCGGAAGAACAGATAGCGCGCCCACTCCTGGTCGGTGAGCGCCGCCGGATCCCGTGGGTACGGTACGTGCGCCTGGCCGCCGTAGCCGAACTCGGCCTCGTCGCGCGGCCCGCACCACGGGCAGGGGATGAGCAGCATCGTCGGGCTCCTCAGTGGCGTCAGCGGGGTTTCAGTGGGCGACCGCCGCCGCGCCGTGCTCGTCCACGAGCGCGCCGGTGGTGAAGCGGTCGAGGTGGAACGGCCTGGCCAGCGGATGGGGTTCGTCGTGGGCGATGGTGTGCGCGAGGACCGAGCCCACCCCCGGCGTGGCCTTGAAACCGCCCGTGCCCCAACCGCAGTTGAGGTACAGCCGGTCCACCTCGGTCAGCCCGACGATCGGCGAGGCGTCCGGCGTCACGTCCACGATCCCGCCCCAGGTGCGCAGCACGTGGGCGCGGGCGAACACCGGGAACAGCTCCAGCGCGGCGGCCATCTGGTCCGCGATGACGTGGAACGCGCCGCGCTGGGTGTACGCGGGGTAGGCGTCGATCCCGGCGCCCATCACCAACTCGCCCTTGTGCGCCTGGCTGACGTACACGTGCACCGCGTTCGACATCACCACCGTCGGATGGACCGGCTCCAGTAGTTCGGAGACGAGTGCCTGCAACGGGTGGCTGCTCAACGGCAGTTCCACACCGGCCATCGCGGCCAGCACCGAGGAGTGGCCCGCCGCGCACAGCGCCACCCGGTCCGCCGCGATCGGGCCGCGCGAGGTGCGCACCCCGGTCACCCGGCCGCCGCGCACCTCGATGCCGGTGACCTCGCAGTTCTGCACGAGGTCGACACCGGCCGCGTCGGCGGAGCGGGCCAGCCCCCAGGCGACGTGGTCGTGCTTGGCGATGCCCGCGCGTGGCTGGTACGTGGCGCCCAGCACCGGATAGCGGGTGTCCGGCGAGGTGTTGATGATCGGGCAGACCTCCTTGACCTGGTCGGGGTCGAGCCACTGCGCGTCCACGCCGTTCAGCCGGTTGGCCTCGACCCGGCGCACGCCGTCGCGGACGTCCTGCGGGCTGTGCGCCAGGTTGAGCACACCGCGCTGGGAGAACAGCAGCGGATAGTCCAGTTCCTCCTCCAGCCCCTCCCACAGCTTCAGCGCGTGCTCGTATATCCCGGCGCTGGCGTCCCACAGGTAGTTGGAGCGGATGATGGTGGTGTTGCGCGCCATGTTGCCCCCGGCCAGCCAGCCGCGCTCCAGCACCACCACGTCAGTGATGCCGTGGTCCCGGGCGAGGTAGTGCGCGGTGGCCAGGCCGTGGCCGCCGCCGCCGATGATCACCACGTCGTAGCGGCGTCTGGGTTCGGGGTTGCGCCAGAGCCGGTCGGGGTGTTCGGGCAGGTCGGCGCCCGGGGGGCGCGGACTCACCGGGCGGCTCCCCGGTCCGGGTCGCGCAGCCTTCGCATCGCCGGGTCGAACAGCGGCTCCTCGGCGACGACCGCGGCCATCCGGCGCTCGAAGTAGCCGATCTCCAACGTGCGTCCCACGCAGGCCAGTTCGGCGGGCAGCCACGCGTAGGCGATGCCCTTGCCGATCGTGTAGCCGTAGGCGGCGCTGGTCACATGGCCGACGGGGCTCCCGCCGTGGTACACCGGCTCCTTGCCCATCACCACCGACGCCGGATCCTCGATGGTCAGGCAGGTCAGCCGACGGCGCACCCGGGTGGCGCGCCGCTCCAGCGCGGCCCGGCCGATGAACTCGCCCTTGCCCGGCTTGACGGCGAAGGCCAGACCGGCCTCGTACGGGTCGTGCTCGAAGGTCATGTCGGTGCCGAAGGACCGGTAACCCTTCTCCAGGCGGAGGCTGTTGAACGCCCCGCGCCCGGCCGCGATGCCGCCGTACGGCCGGGCGGCCCGCCACAGTGTGTCCCACAGCTTCAGCCCGAGGTCGGCGGTGGTGTACAGCTCCCAGCCGAGTTCGCCGACGTAGCTCAGCCGCATCGCGGTGACCGGCACCGGGCCGATGTGTGCGCACTGGGCGCGGAAGTAGCGCAGCGCCTCGCCGGAGAAGTCCCGGTCGGCCAGCGGTTGCAGCACGTCACGGGCGCGCGGCCCCCACAGGCCGATACAGCAGGTGCCGGCCGTGATGTCCCGCAGCACCACCGAACCGTCGTCGGGCAGGTGCCTGCGCAGCCAGTCGAGTTCCAGGTTCGAGTTGGCGCCGACCTGGAAGTGCTCCGGGCCCAGCCGGGCGACGGTCACGTCCGCCCGGATGCCGCCGTCGTGGTCCAGCAGCAGGGTGTACGTCACCGAGCCGACCGACCGGTCCACGGCACCGGTGGTGAGCCGGTCCAGGTACCCGGCCGCGCCGCGGCCGGTGACTTCCAGCCGTTTGAGCCCCGTCATGTCGTACAGGGCGACGCCCTCGCGGGTGGCCAGCGCCTCGGCGCCGACGACGGGCGACCAGTGGCGCGCCGCCCAGTCGTTGGGGACGGGTATCTCCCGGCCCCGGGTGAGCGGTTCGTTGGCCTCGTACCACTGCGGGCGCTCCCAGCCCGCCGCCTCCAGGAAGACCGCGCCGAGTTCCCGCTGGCGCGGATGGAACGCGCTGGTGCGCAACGGCCTCGGCGCGCCCGGGGGTTGCAGCGGGTGGATGATGTCGTAGACCTCCACGAAGTTCTGGCAGCCCCGGGTGAGCACGTAGTCGGGCGCGAGTTGGTGCGGCTCGAACCGGTTGACGTCGCACTCGTGCAGGTCGAACGAGGAGCAGTGACCGTCGACCAGCCACTCGGCCATCGCCCGGCCGACGCCCGCGGAGTGGGTGACCCAGACCGCCTCGGCCACCCAGAAGCCGCGCACCCGCGGTGACTCGCCCAGCAGCGGCATCCCGTCGGTGGTGAACGAGAACAGCCCGTTGACGCCCTCCTCCACCTTCGCGTCCCGGGTCGCGGGCAGCAGTGCGCGGGTCTCGGCCCACGCCTCGGCGAAGTCCTCCTCGGTGAACGCCCGTACCGACGGCATGGTCTCGCCGGTGCCGAAGGGCGCGATGTCGTCCACGGCCACCGGCATCGGGCGGTGCCGGTAGCTGCCGATGCCCAACCGGTCATGGCGTTCGCGGAAGTACAGGTCCGCCTCCTGGTGCCGCAGGATGGGACGGACCGCCTCCGCGGTCTGCCCGGCCAGCGCGGGCACCGGGCCGGTCCAGGCCAACTGGTGGGCGAGCGGCACCAGCGGCAGCTCCATCCCGGCCATCCGCGCCACCTTCGGCCCCCAGATGCCCGCACAGCACACCACCACGTCCGCCGGAAGCTCACCCCGGTCCGTGACGACGGCGCTGACCCGGTCGCCCACCGTGCGGATGTCCAGCACCTCGTGCCGGTCGAGGAGGCGTACCCCACGGCCGCGCGCCGCCCGGGTCTGCGCCTCGACCGCGAGCACCGCCCTGGCCAGACCGTCACCGGGCACCAGCAGTCCGCCCAGCACACGCTCCCGGTTCAGCAGCGGATGCAGCGCCACGCACTCGTCCGGGCCGACCACCCGCGCCGGTACGCCCCACGCGGTGGCCCAGCCGTGCCGCCGGTGCAGTTCGGCCAGCCGCTGCGGCGTGGTGGCCACCTCCAGCCCGCCGACCTGCAGGAAGCACGGCTGCCCGGCGACGTCGAGGGCGGAGAACTTCTCCACCGTGTAGCGGGCGAAGCCGGTCATGGCCTTGGACGGGTTGGTCTGGAACACCAGGCCGGGGGCGTGCGAGGAGGACCCGCCGGTGGCGGGCAGCGGCCCCTGGTCGACGACGGTCACCTCGGTCCAGCCCCGCCGCGACAGTTCGTCGGCCAGCGCGGCTCCCACGACGCCCGCCCCGATGATCACCACACGCGGTCCGGCCATCACGAACCTCCTGCTCGTAGCGGTGCCAGTGGTCACGCCCGGTGCTCCCGGGCGGTGTGCCGGTGGAACGGCGCCGCGTCCGGTGGCAGCGGCTGGTTGCCCAGGACGAGGTCGGCGGCCTTCTCGGCGGTCATCATCACCGGGGCGTAGATGTTGCCGTTGGTGATGTACGGCATCACCGAGGCGTCCACCACGCGCAACCCGTCAACTCCGTGGACCCGCATGCTCGCCGGGTCGACCACGGCCATCGCGTCGGTGCCCATCTTGCAGGTGCACGAGGGGTGCAGCGCCGTCTCGGCCTCCCGGCGCACCCAGTCGAGGATCTCCTCGTCGCTGCGGACCGCCGGGCCCGGTGAGATCTCTCCGCCGTTGTAGGGGTCGAGGGCGCGCTGGCCGAGGATGGTGCGGGCGGTGCGCACCGCCTCGACCCACTCCCGGCGGTCCTGGTCGGTGGACAGGTAGTTGAAGCGCAGCGCCGGTTTGGAACGCGGGTCGCGGCTGCGGATCTTCACCGAGCCCCGGGCGTCGGAGTACATCGGCCCGATGTGCACCTGGTAGCCGTGGCCGCCCACCGGCGCCGAACCGTCGTAGCGCACCGCGACGGGCAGGAAGTGGAACATCAGGTTCGGGTAGGCCACGTCGTCGTTGCCGCGGACGAAGCCACCGGCCTCGAAGTGGTTGGTGGCGCCTGGGCCGCCGCGCAGCAGCAGCCACCGCAGGCCGATCCACGGCCGGTGCCGCCACTTCAGGTACGGCTGCACCGACACCGGCCGCCTGCACGCGTACTGCACGTACACCTCCAGATGGTCCTGGAGGTTCTCGCCCACTCCGGGCAGGTCCGACACCACGGGCACGCCGAGCGCGCGCAGCTCGTCCGCGTTGCCGACCCCGGAAAGCTGAAGCACCTGGGGGGAGTTGACGGCGCCGCCGCACAGGATCACCTCGCCCGCCGCTACCCGCCGGGCGGGACCGCGACCGTGCTGGTACTCCACGCCGACGGCGCGCCGTCCCTGGAACAGCACCCGGGTCACCAGGGTCCGGGTGCGCACCGTCAGGTTGCGCCTGCCCATCGCCGGACGCAGATAGGCGCCCGCCGCCGACAGCCGCCGCCCGCGGTGGATGGTGCGGTCGAACGCGGCGAAGCCCTCCTGCCGGTAGCCGTTGACGTCGTCGGTGAGCGGAAAGCCCGCCTGCTGCGCGGCCTTGAGGAACGCGCCGAACAGCGGGTTCGACGCGGGGCCGCGCTCCAGCACCAGCGGTCCGGACCGGCCGCGGAACGCGTCGTCGTCCGCCGCGGCCAGGCAGTTCTCCATCCGCTTGAAGTACGGCAGGCAGTGCGCGTAGTCCCAGCTGTCCATGCCGGGATCGGCGGCCCAGCGCTGGTAGTCCATGGGGTTGCCGCGCTGGAAGATCATCCCGTTGATGCTGCTGGATCCGCCGAGCACCTTGCCCCGGGCGTGGTAGATGCGGCGTCCCCCCATGTGCGGCTCCGGCTCCGACTCGTACATCCAGTCGTAGAAGCGGTTGCCGATGGGGAAGGTGAGCGCCGCGGGCATGTGGATGAACGCGTCCCACGGATAGTCGGAGCGACCGGCCTCCAGCACCAGCACGCGGTTGCCCGGGTCCGCGGAGAGGCGGTTGGCCAGCGCGCTTCCGGCCGAACCGCCGCCGACGATGACGAAGTCGTAGCTGGGGAGAGCCATGGCTGCCTCGTCTCCTTCGAACCGTCTCCTGAGAGCCGTCGATTGGCGGGCATGCTAGTACGGGTATCGCAATGCGCACCAGGTTGCGATCCACGCAACCTGGCGGGCAGGCGGCCCTGTTGTCGATCGCACTTATAGTTTCGCCATGAGCAACCTCAGTGGGGCCGCGGAGTCCCCGTCCGCCGGTGGTGTGCAGTCGGTCGACCGTGCCGTCAGCGTCCTGGAGATCCTCGCCGAGCGCGGCGAGGCGGGGGTGAGCGAGGTGGCCGCGGAGATCGACGTGCACAAGTCCACCGCGTTCCGGCTGCTCGGCGCGCTGGAGGCGCGAGGGCTGGTCGAGCAGGCGGGGGAGCGCGGTAAGTACCGGCTCGGCTTCGGCATCGTACGGCTCGCCGGTGCCGTCACCGACCGCATCGACATCACCCAGCAGAGCCGCCCGATCTGCGAGCGGCTGGCCGAGGAACTGGGCGAGACCGTCAACATCGCGGTGCTGGAGGAGACCTACGCGATCAACCTCTACCAGGTGCGCGGCCCCGGCGCGGTCACCGCGCACAACTGGGTGGGCCAGCTGACCCCGTTGCACGCCACGTCCAGCGGCAAGGTGCTGCTCGCCCAGCTCACCGCCAAGCGCCGCGCCGAACTGCTGGCCGCGGCCGGTCTGAAGAAGCTGACACCGCACACCGTCACCTCCAAGGCGCGGCTGGAGAAGGACCTCGCCGAGGTCCGGACGCGCGGATACTCCACCACGCACGAGGAGTTCGAGATCGGGTTGAACGCCATGGCCGCCCCGATCCACGCCCGGGGCGGCAAGGTCGTGGCGGCCGTGAGCGCGTCCGGCCCCGGCTACCGGTTCACCGACGAGCGGATGCGGCAGCTCGCTCCGCTGCTGGTCGAGGGCGCCGAGGAGATCAGCCGCCGCCTGGGGTACCTGGGCTGAGGCCGGGCTGCCGGTCGCCCAGCCGGTCCCGTACGAAGGCGTGGAACGCGCCGATGTGGTGCTCGCTGGGCACCAGCACCCCGCCGTTCGCGTACAGCCGGGAGGACATTCCCGGCTGGCAGCGCTCACAGGCCGCGAAGTCCTGCCGGTTGACCCGGTCGAACAGCTCCACCGAGCGGCTCAGGTCGGTGCCCGCCGCGACCACCTCCGGCAGATAGAGCCAGTCGCACTCCACCAGGGTGCGGTCGGGGGCGAGTGGATACATCCGGTGCCAGATCACATGGTCGGGAACCAGGTTGACGAACACCTGCGGCTTGATGGTGATCGCGAAGTACCGACGGTCCCGCTCCGGGGGGATCGTGGGGATGCGGGTCACCCCCTCGGAGCCGTCCACCGTGAAGCCCTTCACGTCCGGCCCGAACCGCGCGCCGTGGCCCACGTAGTACTGGGCCGCGTAGCCCTCGGCGAACTCCGGTAGCACCTCGGTGAGTTCCGGATGGATCGTGGCGCAGTGGTAGCACTCCATGAAGTTCTCCACGATCAGCTTCCAGTTCGCCCGCACGTCGTAGCCGATCCGGCGGCCCACCACCAACTGGGCCACCCGGTACGGTTCGACCGCCTCGGCGTCGCCGAGCCGGGCCACCACCTCGCCGATCACCTCCTCCTCGAACGACGGCGGCTCCTGCGCCAGACAGACCCACACGTAGCCCAGCCACTCCCGCACCGCCACACCGGCCAGCCCGTACGTCGTGCGGTCGACGTCCGGCATCCTCGCCAGGTTGGGCGCCGCCAGCAGCGTGCCGTCCAGGCCGTACGTCCAGGCGTGGTACGGGCATTGGAACGCCCGCCGGACCTTGCCGGACTCCTCGGCGCACAGCCGCGCGCCGCGGTGCCTGCACACGTTGAGGAACGCGCGCAGCACCTCGTCATGGCCACGGACCAGCAGCACGCTCTCCCGCCCGACGGGGACGGTGCGGTACGCGCCCGGACCCGCGAGGTCCGAGGCGCGGGCGGCGCAGAACCACATCCGCTCGAAGATCAGCCGCTGTTCGGCGGCGAAGATGTCCTGCCCGGTGTAGTGCTCACCGGGCAGGGTTGGGATCAGGCTTTCCGGCAGGCTGTTCGGAGTCACTGGCTGCCCCCCTGCGGTGCGTTCTCGTCGGGCGGCGGGCGGTTCGGCACCGCCGGGCCCCGCCGTCGTGGTGACCCGCCGTTGCGGCGGATTCCTCTCGGGGGGCAAGCCCCCGAACCCCCTTGTGGGCAAGTCCCCGAATCCCCTTGGGGCAAGCCCCGGCCCCCCGGAGGGGCAAGTCCCAGGTCCGTGGCCCTGGGGGCGCTACTCGGACGCCTTGACCGGTTGTGGCATCGTGCCCCGCGGCAGCGGCGGCGCGTCACACAGCAGCACGTACACCATGCCGTCCTCCACCAGCACGTGGTGGGTGCGCACCGGAAGCCGGGCCGGTGGTCCACCGGCGAGGCCGGTGCGCAGGTCGAACCTCGCGGCGTGCAGCGGGCATTCGATCTCGCACCCCTCCAGCCAGCCGTCGGAGAGCGCGGCGTCCTGGTGGGTGCAGGTGTCGTCGATGGCGAACAACTCGCCATCGTCGGTGTGGAACACCGCGACGGGAGGAACCGTTTCGAGCCGGAAGGCCTCGCCCCGCGGGAGGTCCACGAGACGGCACACGGGAATCATCATGACACCTCGGTGCGTATAGTGAAACGAATTGCGAGAGCCGCAACGCCCAGCAGTGTGGGGGCGGCTCGGAACCAGTGTCAAGGCAGCGGCAGGACGCCCGCGAGAGCCAGTTCGAGCCGGGTTGTCGGTTGCGGATCATGGCGGATGTCTCATCTCGCGCAACATGTGGCGTCCGTCTCAACGCGTTTGCCGGTCGGCAGATGGGTACCAGCCATGGAAATCACGGCCCGCCGACCGCCGTCCTGGAGCGTCATATGCCTGATTCCGGTCAAATTAGACAAACCGCAACAGCTGTCGCCGCACCGCCCGCGCCGCCGGGCGATGACAGCGGCGACCTCGCACGCTTCGGATACCGCCAGGAACTGGAGCGCTCGCTGGGATCCTTCTCCAGCTTCGCCGCGGGCTTCAGCTACATCTCGATCATGACCGGAGTCTTCCAGCTGTTCGGCTTCGGGTTCGCCTCCGGCGGGCCCGCGTTCATCTGGAGCTGGCCGCTGGTCTTCATCGGGCAGGGCGCGGTCGCGCTGTGCTTCGCCGAGGTGGCGGGGCAGTTCCCGCTGGCGGGCGGCGTCTACCAGTGGTCCAAGAACATCGCCCGGCCCGCGACCGCCTGGATGTCCGGCTGGATCATGACCATCGGCGCCGTGGTCACCGCCGCCGCGGTGGCCGTGGCGTACCAGGTGATCCTGCCCCAGGTCTCGCTCGCCTTCCAGATCGTCGGCGGCGCCTCCGACGCCGGGCAGACCGCCACGCCCAACGGCGCGAAGAACGCCATCCTGCTCGCCCTCGGCCTGGTGGTCTTCACCACCGTCGTCAACATCGTCGGGGTCCGGCTGATGGCGAAGATCAACAACCTCGGCGTCGCCGTGGAGCTGATCGGCGTCACCCTGCTGATCGTCATGCTGGCGCTGCACATCAAGCGCGGTCCGCAGATCGTCACCCACACCCAGGGCACCGGCGCCGGGCAGTCATGGGGGTACCTCGGTGCCTTCCTGGTGGCCTCGATCATGAGCGCCTACGTCTTCTACGGCTTCGACACCGCGGGCTCGCTCGCCGAGGAGACCAGGGAGCCCCGGCGCCACGCGCCGCGGGCCATCCTGCGCGCGCTCACCGCCGCCTTCCTCGCGGGCGGTCTGCTGATGCTGGTCGGCATGATGGCGGTCGGCGACATCAACGCCAAGGAACTCGGCACCCTCGGCATGCCGTACCTGATCAAGTCGACCCTGGGCAACGGCCTCGGCAACGTCTTCCTGGTCTGCTCGGCCATCGCCATCACCGTGTGCTGCCTGGCCGTGCAGACCGCCGCGATCCGGCTGATGTTCGCCATGGCGCGGGACGGGCGGCTGCCGTTCGGCGCGGCCATCGCCAAGGTCTCGCCGCGCTCGAAGACGCCGATCGTCCCCGCGGTGCTCACCGGTGCGCTGACCATCGCGCTGCTTCTGGTCAACATCGGCAACCAGCGGGTCTTCTACATCCTGACCTCGGTCGCGATCATCCTGTTCTACATCCCCTACCTGATGGTCACCGGCCCGATGCTGCTGCGTCGGCTGCGCGGCCAGTGGCCGCGCCCGGACCACGGCCCGTACTTCAACCTGGGCCGCTGGGGCACCCCGGTCAACGCCTTCGCGGTGCTGTACGGGGCGGCCATGACCGTCAACCTGGCATGGCCCCGGGCGGCCGTCTACGGCCATGACCACTGGTACTTCCAGTGGGGCGCCGTGGTGTTCACCGCCGTCATCGTGGCGGTCGGCGCGGGCCTGTACCTCGTGCGGCGGGAGTCGCGCGGCGCCTGACACCGCGCGGTTCAGGTAGTGCTCAGCCCCGGCCGGTTGCCCGTGCCGGGGCTGGCTGCCTGGTGTGGCTGCGCGGTCAGCCGACGGTCGGGAACTGACCTGCCTTGACTCCGGCCACGAACGCCGACCAGGCGGTGGGGGAGAAGGCCAGCGCGGGCCCGTGGGGGTCCTTGCTGTCCCGTACGGGGACGACGCCGCGGGGCGAAGCGAGGTTGCGGGCGACCTCGACGCACTGGCCGCCGTTGCCGCTGTAGGAGGACTTGAACCAACGGGGGGATTCGGTCGTCACGGGGAACCCTTTCGAAGCTGTTCGATCAAGACCACGGAGGCCGCCTGGGAGAGCGCTTCGGCCTGCAACTGATGGTAGGCCGTCAGTATGGGCAGTACGAACGTGCTTTCCCGTTCGAGGTGGCCCCGCTGGGCGGACTCTGCGTACGACATGATCGAGCGGTCCGGCATAGTGAGCACGGTTACGGGCAGGCTGAACGGTCGCCGCGCGCCCATGGAGAACGGCGCTACTTGCAGCACGGTGTTGGGTCGCTCGGCGAACTTCAGCAATCGCTCGAACTGGGCATCCATGATCGCGGGATCGCCCATCGGTCGGCGAATGCAACCCTCGTCAAGCACCGCAAAAATCAAGGGCGATGGGGTCCGTGCAAGAGTGGCCTGCCTACGCGCCACCAGCTCAACCCGTTCTTCGGCTTGTTCACGGGTGATGGCTTCCCGCCGCACTGCGTCGGCTTCCAGAGTTGCCGCGTACTCCGGTGTCTGGAGCAGGCCCGGGATGACACCCACTTCGTACAGGCGGATCTCCGCTGCCCGTGCCTCATGCGTGACGTACTCCGGGAACCCCTCAAGCAGTGCTGTGTACCGGACCGCTTGGCTCTGGCGTTCGAGTCTGTCCCCGGTGCCGAACACCCTGTCAGCACTGGCCGCGAACCGGCGAGTTGGAGGACGACGGCCGGTTTCCACGGCTGAGATGTGGGTGCCGGAACACCCAATGCGCTCCGCCAGTTCGTCCTGCGTCCAGCCGCGCTCGTCCCGCAACATGCGTAAACGCTGTCCGAAACGCGCACTGGGTGACTCGTCGGGGTCCAGTTCCTTGCGGTTCACCATGCGGGTGGCCAACTCTCCGGTCAAACGGTGGAAGTTGAAGGCGTTCCGACTGTAGGCCACGCTGAGGCCTCCTGGTAGCGGAATCGCTACGAAGAGTTGCGAGGAGCGTCAACGTGGCACGGACCACCGCCCGTTGGATCGGGCACATCACTGAACTCCCGACTCCGCATCCGCCGGAGCGTTGTTCCCCGGCGGTCACCACCAGTGCGTCCGTGGGAGCGTCGCGATGAGCACACCGCAACTGCCCTACCAGGAACGGTGCGAGGAGTGCACCCGGCTCAAGGATGCGGAACGGTCGGCGAGGCTGGATCGGGACCCGAGCCGGGAAGTCGACTCCCGCGTGTTGGCGCGGCGCCACCTGCGGACGGTTCACGGTGTGGAGTCGGTGGTGCGGCCGTGACCGCCGACGAGGCGGAGCGCGTGGCGCGGGAGAGCGCGGCGGAGGCTGCCGCCGCCGCGGTCGAGGCGCTGCCCTGCGCGACCGTGCCACACGTGACGCGCATCCCGCAGAGTGAGCCCGTACCGCCGTGCCCGTTCCCCTGCCACATCTGCGTGAGGAAGGGGCGGCAGAGTGCGCCGGCTGACAGCGTGGACGATTAGGCGTGGCACGCTGCTGTGCGTCGCGTGCATCGCGTTCTGCCTGGGCTGGACACTCGCCCTGGCCGTCGTCGTCTAGGAGAAGGGGCACCACATGAAGCAGCGCAGGCTGGGCAACAGCGGTCTGGCGGTCTCCGCGCTCGGGCTCGGATGCATGGGCATGTCGGTCGCGTACGGCCCCGCCGACGAGGCCGAGGCCAGGCGGGTCCTGGACCGCGCCGGTGAGCTGGGCGTCACCCTCCTGGACACCGCCGACGCGTACGGGCGCGGCGCCAACGAGGAGTTGCTGGGCGGATGGCTGCGCGGGCGGGACCGGGACAGCGTGGTGCTGGCCACCAAGTTCGGGCTGCGGCACGACTCGGCGAGCGGCCGGGTCGGCGACGTCGACACCTCACCGGAGTACGTGCAGGTGGCCTGTGACGCCTCGCTGCGCCGACTGGGCGTGGACCACGTGGACCTGTACTACGCGCACCGCCGGGACCCCCGGGTGCCGGTGGAGGACACCGTCGGGGCGATGGCCGCGCTGGTCGAGGCGGGCAAGGTGCGCTACCTCGGGCTGTCCGAGGTGAGCGCCGAGACCCTGCGCAGGGCGCACGCCGTACACCCCGTCGCCGCCGTGCAGTTGGAGTACTCGCTGTTCACCCGGGACGTGGTGGAGGGCGAGATGCTGGCCACCTGCCGGGAACTGGACATCGCCGTGGTGGCCTACTCCCCGCTCGGCCGCGGCATGCTCACCGGCGCGATCTCCTCCCGGGAGGATCTGACGCGGGACGACAACCGGTTGCGCTGGCCGCGCTTCTCCGCCGAGAACATCGGCCCGAACCTCGAACTCGTCGGCGTCCTCGGAGAGTTGGCGGACGAGATCGGCTGTACCGCCGGGCAGGCGGCGCTCGCCTGGCTGCTCGCCCAGGGCGACGACATCATTCCCATCCCCGGCACCAAGCGCCTGCGCTACCTGGAGGAGAACGTCGGGGCGGCCGAACTGCGGCTCAGCCCCGAGCAGGTCGACCGGCTGCGCCAGGCCGTGCCGCCCACCGCGGTCGCGGGCGAACGCTATCCGGAGCAGGCGTTGCGCCGCGTCGGCCACTGACCGCCGCCCGGGACCCTACGGCTGCTCCGCCGTGGGGTCCCGGGGCAGGCCCTCCAACTCGCGTACGCGCTCGATGACTTCTGCGATCGAGCTGAGGCTCTGCGCGGACAGGCCCGCGCTGCGCAGGGCTACCCGCTGCACCTGGGAGTCGCGTAGCGCCACCAGCAGGCGGAGTTCCGCGTTCACCTCGTCCGCCACCCGGTCGTCGAAGAAGTAGGCGGGCGGTACGCCGAAGAACCTCGCCAGGCCCTCGACGTGGCGCAGGGTCGGATTGTCCCGCTGCCCTCTGCGCAGCAGCCATATGTAGCTTCCGGAGATGGACACACCGCCCTCGGTGATGGCCCGCGCCACCTCCTCGCTGCTGTAGGGGCCGCGACCGGCGGGAATCACGGTCTCGAACAGATGGTTCAACTTCTCGGCCAGTGTACGAACCGGCGTACCGCTGGAGTTGGTCAAGGTCACACCTCATTCCTCCCCGGGAATGTAGCGCCGACTCCTGTGTGAGGCGATGGGCCGTGCGGGCAAACATGAGTTGACACTGCTGGGTTGGCTGCTTAGGTTCTTGATCGTAATGGCCTTCGACTCATGTTGGATGCCAACGATGGCTGGGTTCTCACCAGTTGACGGGGGATCCGGACCGGCACCGAGCGTGTTGCGGGGGCACGAGCCACTACTGGCCGACGGGGGAAGAGCAGCCATGACAGAGGTGTTGACCAGGCACGTCCCGCGACGTGGAGCCATGCCGACCTGCCGGAGGTCCGGTCCCGCCGGGGCCTGACGCCGCGCGCCGCACCGGCCGTACCGACCGGCGGCAGCACCGCCGACCGTCCGACCCACTCGACCGCCGAGCACGGCGCCGGGTGGTCCGGTCGGCCCCACACGTGTCCCCACGCCAGCGAGCTGCACCGAGGTCATGGACTCACACACGAAGAACGACACATCCGTGCTCACCACATGCCTGGCCCGTCTGGGCTGGTCACCAGAGCGCCTGGCCCGCGAGATCAACAGGTCCTGCGGCCCGGGAACCATCAGCGTCAAGGCGCCCTACAACTGGTTGAAAGGCGCCCGACCCCGCGGCCAACTGCCCGACGTGGTGGCGAGAATACTGTCCAAGGAGTTAGGCGAGCCGCTCACCGTCGAGGCGATCTGGGCGGTCAGACCCGTGCCGCGGGAGCCCACCGGCAGCGCCCCGGACGCCCACCCGGCACACAGACCGCAGCCGAGCCCCCTCGCCGAGCGGGAGGTCATCACCGTGACCGTCGACTGGCTGGTGGGCACCGACCCCAGGCCGGTCACCGAGGAACCGGTAGCGCAACTCCACCCGGCGGTGCTCGGCGTCCTCACCGCGCGCATCGCGCATCTGCGGCAACTGGACGACTCCCACGGCGGCGAACTCGTCCTGGACTGGGCGCTGCACGAACTGCGCTGGGCCGAATCGCTGCTGGCCCAGCTCTCCACCGGCCGACCGATCGACCCCCGGCTGCACCGGGCCGTCGCCGAACTGCGCCAGCTGGTCGGCTGGGTGGCCGCCGACCTCGGCCGGGAACGGCTCGGCCAGAGCTATCTGCTCAGCGCGCTGGACGCCGCCCGCACCGCGGGCGACCGGGGACTGGCCGCGCACATCATCTCCTGCATGAGCGACCAGGCCAGATGGCAGGGCCGGGGCGAGGAGGCACTACGGCTGGCCCGGATCGCCCGCAAAGGGTCGGTGGGCGAGCCCATCGGCATCGCCCACGCCCTGCTCGCCACCCGCCAGGCGCTCGCCCATGCCACCATCGGCGACGAGGAGGGCTGCCGACTGGCGTTGGAGGAGGCCACGCAACTGGCCGGATCGGTTCGGCCCGGACACAGCCCGTCCTGGACGTACTGGGTCAACTCCGCGGTGCTGACCGCCGACGCGGGCCGGGCATGGCTGGAACTCGGGCGGTACGAGAAGGCGGAGCGCTGCCTGGCGCGCGGCCTGGAACTGTTCGACGACGCCCAGCCGCGCACCAGGGTGCTGAACTACGTCTCGCTGGCCGAGGCGCGGCTGGCGCTGCGCGACGCCGAAGGCGCCGCGCTGGCCGCGGGCGCCGCGTTGGAACTGGCCGGTGAGATCACCTCGATGCGGGTGCGGCGGCGGCTCACCGAACTGTGCGAGCGCTTCCGCGGCATCGACAGCGCGGCGGCCCGCCGCACCGTCCGCCGCACCGAACGGGTGCTGGGCGCGACCGCCGCGGCCCCGGCGGGCCCGCCCGAGCCGGTGGACCAGCCGCTCGCGCTGTGCCCGAGCCCCGACCCGACCGCGACCTGACGCACGACGGGCCGGGGCAACGCCCCGGCCCGCCAAGGGACTTACCGGATCAGTTCACGTCCAGCCGCCAGTCCAGGGCGCGCCGGAAGTACACCAGCGGCTCCCCGGGCGCCGTACGGCAGGACGCCACCTCACCGATCAGCACGGCATGGTCGCCGTGCTCCACGATCCGGCTGGTGGCACACCGCAGATACACCAGGGACCCGGCGAGCCGGGGCACCGCCCCGTCCCAGTCCCACTGTCGGCCACCGAACTTGTCGTCACTGCGGCTGGCGAAGACCCGGGCCAGCTCCCGCTGGTCCGCGCCCAGCAGATGCGCCCCGAACTCCGGCGCGCGCAACAGCGCGTCGTAGGAGCGCGACGAACGGTCCACCGCCACCAGGACGGACGGCGGAGCCGCGCTGTAGGAGCAGATCGAGGACACCAGCAGACCGCAGGGATCCCCGGACGGGGTGCGGGCGGTCACCGCGGCCACGCCCGACACCAGGCTGGACATCGCCTCGGCGAAGACCTCCGCCGGGGTGGAAACCGTTTCGGACATCAGTGTGTTCACGAGCTTGACCAGACTCCTACGGCCGACGGCCGATGTATGTGGCGGCCAGGGCCTTCTTGTCTATCTTCCCCACCGCGGTCAGCGGCATCCGCGCGACGATCTCCACCCGGTCCGGCGCCTTGTAGGGCGCCAGCCCGCGCTCCCGCAGGAACGCTCCGACCGCCTTCACACTCGGCGGCTGGCCGCCGACCACGAGGAACGCCACCGAGCGCTCGCCCAGCTTCTCGTCCGGTTCCGGCACCAGCGCCGCCGAGACGATGTCCGGGTGGGCCAGCAGATGGCCCTCGACCTCGGTGGCGTCGATCTTCATCCCAGCGCGGTTGATCTGGTCCTTCACCCGGCCGATGACCGTCAGATGCCCGCTGGGCAGCCTGCGCACCTGGTCGCCGGTGCGGTAGAAGCCGTCCGGCGTGAAGCTGGTCCGGTTCTGCTCGGTGGCGCGGTAGTAGCCGCGCAGCGTGTACGGGCCGCGGGTGAGCAACTCCCCGACCTGGCCGTCCGGCACCGGCTGGCCGTCGCCGTCCACGATGAGGAGTTCGTCCGCTTCGGACACCGGCACCCCCTGGGTGGTGCGCAGCAACTCCACCGGATCATCCAGCCCGGTCAGGCAGATCAGTCCCTCGGACATCCCGAACACCTGCTGCAACGTGCAGTCCAGCCGCTCCACCACGGTGGCCGCCACATCGTCGGCCAGCCGCGCGCTGCCCACCTGGAGGACCCGCAGGCTGGACAGATCGGCCGGGCCGCGCTCCAACTCGGCCAGCCAGTGCGGCACCAGGGTGGGGTTGAGCGAGGTGATGGTCACCCGCTCCCGCTCGATCAGCCGGAACGCGGTGCGCGGATAGGGGTTCGACGCCATCACCACCGTGCCGCCCACCTGAAGGGTGCCGAGCAACCCGGGGCAGCTCATGGTGTAGTTGAACGCGATCGGCAGCACCGCCAGATACACCGAGTCGGCGTCCATCCGGGCCACCTCGGCACACTGCCGGGCGTTGTACGCGTAGTCGTCGTGGGTACGCGGAATCAGCTTCGGCGTGCCCGTGGTGCCCCCGGACAGCAGCAGCAGCGCGATGTCATCGGCGGTCGGCGGGTCGGCTCGGTTGCCCTCGGGGTCGGCGGGCGTGGCCATCAGGCCGTTCAACGAGGTGAAGCCCGCCCGGCCCTGCGGATCGCCCAGCACCACGAGGTGCCTGAGCGTCGGGCAGGCGCTCGCCACCTCCTCGGCCAGCTCGCGGTGGTCGAACCGGTCGTGCTGGTCGGGGAAGAAGTAGGCGGTCGCCTCGGCGAGGGTCGCCAGATGCGTGATCTCGTTGCGCCGGTGGCCGGGCAGCGCGTGCACCGGCACCACGCCCAGACGCAGCAGGGCGAACCAGACGATCACGAACTCGGCGCGGTTCGGCAGCTGCACCACGACCCGCTGCCCCCGGCGCAGACCGAGCTCCCGCAGGCCGGTGGCCAACCGCTCGACACCGGCGTGCAGTTCGGCGTAACTCCACCGGCTGCCGCCATCGACCAGGGCCGTACGTCTGCCGAACTCGACGGCCCACCGGTCGAGTTGGTCCCCGAAGGTCTCACCACGCCAGTAACCGGCCTCCCGGTACCGCGCGGCCTCCTTCTCCGGCCACCGCACCCAGTACGCTGCCGGTACCCCTTCGGATACGGGTGGGGTTTCCAGGGGCATCGAGTTGTCTCCTTGCGTCACAGAAGCTGAGTACGAACGGCTGGCGGCGTGCGCGGTCCCGCTCAGGAGTCGCTCCGCCGCGCCCTGTCCAGCAACTGCTGGATCTCGCCGAGGGTGTCCGCCGTGCTGATGTCGTCGTCGGTGAGGCTGACACCGAAGGCCGACTCGACCTGGGTGGCGATCTCCAGGAGCGCCAGCGAGTCGACTCCGAGGTCGTCGCGGAACCCGGCGTCGTCGGTGACCTCCTCGACGTCCAGTTCCAGGACCCGCGCCACGATCGCGCGCAGCTCGTCCTTGTCCGCCGTGGTCTGCTGGGAGTTGGGCATGGCAGAAGTCACTTTCCCTTCGAGGAAGTCGTGTCGTTACGGGGTCGGGGCCGCGCACAGCACGGCCGCCGCGGTGCTGCCGGGCAGTGCGCAGGACGCCGCGAGCACCGCGCCGTCCGCGCCCCGGTCGAAGTGGGCGACGGCCGCGGCGGCCTGCAGTACGCCCAGCGCGCCGGACTGCCGACCGGCCCACCGGGACAGGTCCGCCACCGGCGCCGTGGCCGCGTCGGGCAGTGCGTCGCGTGCCGAGTGCTCGGCCGCCAGCAGTCCCAGCGGTCCGCCGCCCTCGGCCGCGGCCGCCATCGCCGCGCCCACCTGCGCCGCCCTGCCGTACCCGCGCAGCACCGAACGGGGCCGTGCGCCACGGGAGTCGGCGTGCTCGGCGGCCTCGACCAGCACCGACGCCGCGCCGTCCGGCCAGCGCCGTTCACCCTCGTCGGCGAGCAGCCGCGCGGTGTACTCGTTGTCCGGCTCCACACCGGTGACCAGCACCAGGTCGGCGCGGCCGGTGACGAGCAGGATCCGCGCCCAGTGCAGGGCGTCCAGACCGCTGCTCGGGCCGTTGCACAACGTCAGGTTGGGGCCGGTCAGACCGTAGCCGATGGCCACCCAACCGGCGATCGAGTTGCTTGACGTGTGCGGCAGCCCGGTGGCCTTCAGCCCCTTGGAGGTCTGCTGGTCGATGGTGTCCAGGAACGAGCAGACCGTGTCCAGGTTGCCGAGGTTGCTGCTGACCACCACCGCGGTGCGCGCCGCCGGGCCGATGTAGCCGTCGGCGCACAGCAGTCCGGCGTCCCGCAGGGCGGCGCCCGCCGAGCGCAGGGCCAGCCGGGAGGCCCGGTCGCGATGCCGCATCTCCCGGCCGGTCAGGGCGGTTCCCGGATCGAAGCCGTCCGGGTGGCGGGTGTACTCCGCCAGCAGGTCGGCGGCGTCGCGCAGCCCGTCAACCGCCAGCCCGACACCGGTGATCCACGCCGCCCGTCGCCCGCCACCGCCCTCAACCGAGGAGCTTCGCTCCGCTGTCACCGTTGTGCTCCTTCGACGATCGCGATCGCGTTGAGGCCGCCCATGCCGATCGAGTGGACCTGGGCCAGTGCCACCTCGGCGGACCGCGCCTCGCCGTACACCAGGTCCAGGCCCGCGGCCTCGTCCATCAACCTGTCCAGCCCGGCGGTGGGCGGCACCAGACGGTGCCGCATCGACTGCGCCGCGACGATCAGGCTGAGCAGCCCGGAGCCGCCCAGGGTGTGGCCGGTCATCGACTTGATGCCGGTCACCATCGGCTGCCGCGCCACCTGGCCGAACACCTGGTGCAACACGGCCGCCTCGGCCTGGTCGTTGAGCACGGTGCCGGTGCCGTGCAGCATCACCAGGCCGACATCGTCGGGCGTGACCCCGGCCCGCCGGTGAGCCTGCTGGACGGCGGCCTTGACGCTGGCGGCGTCCGGGGCGGTGGCGTGGGCGGCGTCGCAGTTGATGCCGACGCCGCGCAGCCTGGCGCGCGCCCGTCCGCGGTCCGGGCCGGGGCGCTCCACCACCACCGCGACCGCGCCCTCACCCATCATCATTCCCCTGCGGGAGCTGTCGAAGGGCCGCACCTGGTCGGGGACGTTCTGGATCCGGTCGAAGGCACCGAAGGTGCTTTCCGTCATCACATCCGTGCCCGCCACCACCACGGTGTCCGCCAGGCCGTGCTCGATGAGGTCCTGCGCCATCGCGAGCATCGTCAACGAGGCCGAGCACGCGTTGGCGAAGGTGTGGGTGTCGGTGAACCCGAACTCCGCACGCAGCCCCGCGGCGAAGTCGAGGTCGTGGAAGCGCAGCGGGTGCTTTTCCCGCCACCACAGCTCAACCGACCGCTGCTCACGGTGGGTTGTGCCGACCAGCACCGGGCAGGACGCGGCACCGTCGGTGATCCCCGCGTCGGCCAGCGCCTGGCGCACCGCGGTGTGCAGGAACCCGCTGGCCCTCATCGGGGAGTCGGAGCCGGGCGGTTGGTCGTTGATCGGATACGCGCGCTTCTGCCGGAAGCCACTGGTGTCGAACGAGGTGACCTCGGCCAACCCCAACCGGCCCTGGCACAACCGCTGGTGGATCTCCTCCGGGCTGGACCCGACGGAGGCGACCGCGCCCATGCCCGTGATGTCGAGTGTCACCGGACCCTCCCCTCACAAGTAACGCTTGACATCGGTGAAGGACAGGTCGACCCGCGGCGACGCGCCCACCGCAAGATCGGCCAGCGCCTCCCCGAGACCGGTGGCGTGCTTGAAGCCGTGCGCGTTGTCACCGCCCGCCACGATCACGTTGGGGGCGTGCGGCAGCGCGCCGACCACGAACTGGCCGTCGGGGGAGAGGGTGAGCATGCACACCGCGACCCGGGACGGAACCGGCTCAAGCCCCGGCAGAGATGTCGGCAGGTACCCGCACAGCTCCTGCCAGTCCGCCGAGTTGACGGAGCGGTCGCTGCTGTCCGGATCGAGTGCCACCGCCGTGCCGCCGAACTGCTCCAGCCCCAGCTTGACGTCGTGGGGCCCCTCCGAACCGCAGCCCCACAGCACGGTGTCCTCCCCGATCTGCCGCATGAACACCGGGAACTGCTCCAGGCTGTACGGCAGGGCGCCGGGCAGCGGCCTGAACCAGGTCACCGGCATCCGCGCCACCCGAAGCGCGGGCATCGGCACCAGGGACGGCAGCCACGATCCGACGGTGACCACCACCCGCCCCACCCGCAGGCTGCGGGTGGGCGTGTGCAGCCACACACCCTCGCGGTCCGGCTCGATTCCGGTGACCCGGGTGTCGGTGAACACCGTGGCGCCAGCGGACTCGGCGAGGTCCAGCGCCGCGCGTACCGCCGCCTCCGGGCGGATCAGCTTGGCCGACGGCTCCCACACCCCGATGTCGCCCGCCGCCAGACCCGCGTGCTGCGGATACCGGCGGACCAGCTCGTCCCGGTCCAGCACGGCCACCTCGATGGCGTGTTGCCGGGCGGCGGCCAGGGTTCCGGCCACCACCTGGCTGTCCGGGGCGCCGATCAGCAGTCCACCGCTGTCCAGCAACAGCCGCTGCCCCGACTCGCGTTCCAGCTGCCGCCACAGGTCGAGCGAGCGGCGGGCGAGCGGTACCAGACCGCTGTGTTCCAGGCAGGTGACCCGGAACATCCGGCTGCCGCCGTGCGACGCGCCGAACGCGTGCCCGCGGCCGTACCGCTCGACGCCGATGACCCGCGCCCCGCGCCTGGCCAGCTGCCACAGCGCGGTGGACCCCCAGGCGCCGAGGCCGACGACCGCGACATCCGCCGCCAGCTCAGCCATTCGCGGTCCTGAAGTGCGGCGCCACCTGGTCGGCGAACAGCTCCAGCGCGCGCCTGCTGTCCTCGTACGGCATGTAGCCGGGGTTCAGTTGCAGGCTGACGGTGATGTCGTCGCCGAACCAGTCCCGGATGGTGGCCAGTTGCTCGGTGACCTCCGCGGGGGTTCCGGCCAGCACCTTGTGGTCGGTCAGCGACTTGGTGAAGTCATAGGTGCGGACCTTTTCGATCAGCTTCTCGTAGCCCTTGTAGTCGGCGGAGGTGGTCGCCGCCCAGGAGGCGATCGCGTCGGTCATCAGGTCGATGTAGTTGTTCTCGAACCGCTCGCCCCACTCCAGCGCCCGCGCCCGGTCCTGCGACAGGTAGCAGGTGTACTTGACCTGCACCCGCCCGGCGCCCTGCGGCCGTCCGGCCGCGGCCCAGGACTTACGGTAGGAGTCCAGCATCTCCAGCATGACCTCGTGGCTGACGATCGAGGGCACGATCTGCAGGTGGTATCCGTCGGTCCCGGCCTGGGCGCAGGACTGAGGGCTGGACGCGGAGGCCACGAAGATCGGCGGGTGCGGGGTCTGCACAGGGCGCGGCAGCAGGGTGATCGGGCCGAAGCGGTAGAACTCCCCCTCCCAGCTGACGTTCTCCTGCGACCACAGCCGACGGCAGGCCTCCACGCCCTCGGCGAACCGCCTGCGGCTCTCGTCCATCGGAATGCCGAACCAGTCGAACTCGTCGGGCAGGAAGCCGCGGCCGAAACCGACGTCGAGCCGCCCGCCGGAGAGGTTGTCCAGCATCGCCAACTTGCCCGCGAGCTTCAGCGGGTGCGTGAACGCCGGTATCACCGCGCCCGTGGTGATGCGGATGCGCTCGGTCCGCGCGGCGATGGCGGTCAGCAGCGTCACCGGGTCGGGGCTGTAGCCGCCGTAGGGTGAGCCGTAGTGCTCCACGGTCTGTACGTGCTCGAAGCCGTGCCGCTCGGCGAGCACCGACAGGTCCAGCACCTCCCGGTAGTACTCCGCCGCGGTCTTGCGCTCCGGAGTGAAGACCGGAAAGAAGTTGAGCCCGAATTCCACGATTACCCTTTCTCACTGACCTGCGGTGGCGTCACGTTCTTCGTCGGACTACTCGTTCGGCGGTCCGACCGGGTTTCCGGCGATTCCCCACCGGTGCGCGGGAGTTGGCTCCAGCGTGATCCACACGTGCTCGCGGACCTCTTCGCCGAAGGTCTCCACCACCGCGTCGGTGAGGTTGGCGATGAGCTTCTGCTCGGATTCCGGATCGAGGCGCTTCTCAAGAATGCGCACGGAGATGAACGGCATCGGTTTCCCATCGAAGGGGGGATGGTGTGACGGCCCGGCGAATTACCGCTGGAATCAGGCCCGTTGGCGGTTGCGATCCGCGTCGGATGAAATGCTGCCCGGCCGGACGGGCGGGCCGGAAGGTGTTTTGCCGGTTAGCTTGGTCAGGTTGGTCCGGTCAGCTTGGTCAGCGCCGGTCAGCCCGGTCACGCCACGCTGAACCGGGGCGACGCGGAGCCGTTCAGCTCGGCCAGCGAGAGGTCCAACGCCTCGACGAGGTAGTCCACCTGGGAGTCCGACAGCCCCGGGTGGCAGGGCAGGTTCAGGTGCTGCTCGAACCAGAGCCGTTCGGCCACCGGGCACTCACCGGGACCGTGCCCCTGGTACCGCCACTCGGGCAGCAGGTGCTGTGGGAAGTAGCGCAGTTCGATCTGCACCCCGCGCCTGTCCAGCGCCAGCAGCAACTGGTCGCGCAGCTCCTGGGTCTGCGCGAAGCAGGTGTACAGGTGGTAGGAGTGCTCGCTGTGCGCGGGCGCGGACTGCGGCGTCACCAACGAGTAGCCGCCGAGCACCTCGTCGATCCGCGCGGCGACCGACCGGCGCGCCCGCTCCACCTGCTCCAGCCGGTCGAGTTGTACCAGCCCGACCGCGGCGGCGGCCTCGGACATGGTGGCGTTGGTACCGGCCCGGCGCAGCCGTCGCACCTGGTCGGTGTAGACGGAGGCGGAGTACTTCATCCACGGCAGCACCACCGGTTCGTCCACCCCGGTCCAGTACTGCTGGTCGATCAACGCGTCCACCTCGTTGGAGCGCAGCCGGTCAAGGCGCTGCGCCCAGTCGTCGCGGTCACAGGTGATCATTCCGCCCTCGCCGAGGGTGGTGATGTTCTTGGCGTTCTGGAAGCTGAACGTCGCGATGTCGGCCAGCGAACCGGGCCTGCGGCCGCGGTACTTGGCGCCCTGCGCGTGCGCGCAGTCCTCCAGCACCGTGATGCCGTGCCGCCGGGCGATGGCCATGATCTCGTCCATCTCGGCCGGGCAGCCGCCGTAGTGCACCAGCAGCACCGCCCGGGTGCTCGGGGTGATCAGCGACTCCAGCACCGCCGGGTCCAGGTTGAGCGTGCCCGGCTCGACGTCGCAGAACCGGACCCGCACCCCGTAGTCCAACAGCGGCTGCACGGTGGCCTGGTAGGTCTGCGGGGTGGCGATGACCTCGTCGCCCGGGGTGAGGTCCAGCATCTCGATCGCCAGTTCCAGCGCGACGGTTCCGCTGGTGACCGAGATGGCGTGCCGACTGCCCACCAGATCGGCGAAGGAGCGCTCGAAACGGTCCCGCCACGATCCCATCGACAACGGCTCCCCGCTCTCGACGAGTTCGGTCAGCACGGATATCTCGGGTGCCGCCAGCACACTGCCCCGCTTGCCCCAGGGCACCACGTAGTTCTTGTTCATGTTCTGATCCCTCTGATTCACGCCCGCCCGGCAGAAAGGGCCGGTGCCGGAAATCGGCAGGGGCGGGCTCACGACGATTCCGGTCGCGCGGCGACCCGGAGGAGTGCAAGACACGGTGGTGAACCGGTGTGCGCTCCATGGAACGTGGCGGAACGCCGGGAAATGAAGAGTCAGCGGGGGTCAGCACGGTCAGCTTGGTCAGCCGCGGTCAGCGCGCGGTTCGCATTCGGCGTATGTGTTCGGCGAACCGGCGGGCGCCCGGACTGGCCGCGTGTCCCTTCGGAAGCACCAGGTCGATACGGCGTTCCAGGTGCACACCGGTGACCGGGATCAGCCGCAGCCCGGCGTCCGCCGACCCGGGCTCGGCACCGGGGTCGACTCCCTTGGGCACGAACGCGATGCCCAGGCCCGCCGACACCAGGTCGAGGACCATGGCCCACTCGGTGACCTCACAGGTGATCCGGCGGGTCAGTCCGGCCGCGGTGAACGCGGCGTCCACCTGGACCCGGTTGGCCCACTCCGGGCGGGTCTCCACGAACCGTTCGCCGTCCAGCATCTCCAGGGTGAGCGACTCCGCGTCGGCGAGCGGATGGTCGGACCGGCAGGCCAGCAGCAGCGGCTCGGCGGCCAGCGGGATTACCCGCAGTTCGGCCGTGCGGCCGGGCACCGCCGAGACCAGGGCGCAGTCGAGTTCGCCCTCGGTGACCATCTGGAGCATGGGCAGCGCGGCCAGTTGCTGCAACGTGATGTCCAAGCCCGGGTGGGCGCGGGCGAATTCGGCCAGCCAGCGCGCCAACGGCACCAGGTGCTGGCTGTTCTGCAACGCGCCGATGCGCAACTGACCGGTCAGCACGCCCTTCACGTCGTGCACCACCTGGCGGGCCGCCTCCGCGGCCTCCAGCGCGTGCCGTGCGGCGGGCAGCAGCGCCTCGCCCTCCACGGTGAGCCGTACCGGACGGGTGCCGCGGACGAACAGCACCGTGCCCAGCGCCTTCTCCAACGCCCTTACGGAGGAGGAGAGTCCGGACTGGACGATGAGTTCACGGGCGGCGGCGCGGGTGAAGTTGCGTTCTTCCGCGAGGGCCACGAAGTGGCGCAGATGACGGAGCTCCATCACGCCATTATCTCTGGCAGAGATGGAAGATATGCGATCCCCATCCCGCTGAGTTGAAACAGGTAGTGGGAACAGGCCTGTTGACTCATATGTACGGCCCGAACAGCGCGCCGGCCGTCACGGAGACAACGGGAGACGACAGAAGTGACCACGACCGAACCAGTGGCCTACCAGTACGAGCCAGCCACCGCGGACAGCGGTGCTCCGGCCATGAAGCCGCCGCGAGCCTCCCGGGCGTCGCACGGCACCGGGTTCTGGTTCGTGGCGATGGCGTTCATGGCGCTGATGGCCTTCGGCACCCTGCCCACTCCGCTGTGGCCGCTGTACCAGGCGCGCGACCACTTCGGCCCGACCGTCGTCACGGTGGCGTTCGCGGTGATGGTGGTCGGCGCGGCGGCGAGCTTCCTGACCCTGGGCCATCTGTCGGATCGTTTCGGCAGACGGCGCATAGTGGTGCCCGCCCTGCTGGTGGCCACCCTCGCGTCGGCGATCCTGCTCGCCTGGCCCGCGCTGCCCGGCCTGCTCGTCGGCCGCACACTGACCGGTGTGGCGGTGGGCCTGATGGCCTCGACGGCCACCACATACCTGGCCGACCTCTACCACGAGGCGCATCCGGACCGTGAGGGCTCACCGGTGCCCGGCCTGGTGGCCGCCGCCGCGAACCTCGGCGGTCTGGCGCTCGGCCCGCTGGCGGCCGGACTGCTGGCCGAGTGGGCACCGGCGCCGCTGATCACCCCGTACGCGCTGTGGGCCGTAGCGATGCTGGTCTTCCTGGTCCTGGTGCTGAGCACCCCGGAGACCGTCGACCTGGAACTGCCCGCGCGGCAGCAGCCGGTGCGGTTCGCGCTGCGGCCCGGAGCCGCACCGGCGTTCACCGCCGCGTCCGTGGTGGGGTTCTTCGCCTTCGCGGCGCTGGGCCTGTTCTCCTCGCTCGGCGCGATCATCATCCGCGGCCAGCTGCACATCACCTCGCACGCCATCGCGGGCGTCGCGCCGTTCACCATGTTCGCCGCCTCCGCGATCGCCCAACTGGCACTGGGCACCCTGCCGTTGGTGCGGCTGATGAAGATCGGGGTGGTGCTCTTCCCCGGTGGAATGGCGCTGACCTCGGTCTCCCTCTACCACCCGACGCTGACGCTGTTCCTGATCGCCGCCGGGATCGCGGGCGCGGGCGCGGGCCTGCTGTTCAAGGGCGCGGTCAGCCAGGTCGCGATGGCCGCCGCCCCGACGTCCCGCGCCGGTGTGCTGGCGATGTTCTTCGTCATCTCCTACATCGGCATGGGTGCGCCCTCGATCGCGTTCAGCATGGTCATCCAGCACATCAAACTGCAGCCCGCGATGATCGGCTTCTCCGTCATGCTGTCGGTCGGCGCCATGGCGGCCGCCGCGGCGACCAGCCGCAGCGCCACCCGCCGCCGGGTGCGCGGTCGGCACCGCAGGCAGCGCGGGGCCAGCGGCCAGCACCGGGCCACCCGCCGCAGGGGCGCCAGCGCCCACGCGGGCGGTGCGCACCGCACGTCCTGACGGCGCGGGTCGCCCCTTGCCCCGCTCGGTACCATGGGTGCGCTGGCGCGTACCTCGGGGCGAGGGCGCGACCCTTCGTCCACAGGAGCGTTTCACCGTGCTGCGCACCATGTTCAAGTCGAAGATCCACCGGGCGACGGTGACCGAGGCCGATCTGCACTACGTGGGGTCGGTGACGGTCGACGCCGAACTGATGGAGGCCGCGGACCTGCTGCCGGGCGAACTGGTCCACATCGTCGACATCACCAACGGCGCCCGGCTGGAGACCTACGTCATCGAGGGCGAGCGGGGCTCCGGCGTCATCGGCATCAACGGTGCCGCGGCGCACCTGGTGCACCCCGGTGACCTGGTCATCCTGATCAGCTACGCGCAGGTGGACGACGCCGAGGCCAGGGCGCTGCGGCCCAGCGTGGTGCACGTGGACGCGCGCAACCGCGTCGTGGAACTGGGCACGGACCCCTCCGCCCCGGTGCCGGGCGGCGAGACGGTACGCAGCCCGGCGGCCGTGGCCCGCTGACCGCGGGTCGGCGGCGCCGGGGACGCGTCACCGGCACACCGCCGCCGCGGCGGCGCACGACCGGCGAGCCGGCCTCAACCGGGCTCGGACGGAGCCGCCACGATCACCAGCGCCGGGCTCAACAACTGGTCGCCCAGCCGGTAGCCGGGCCGCAGCACCCGCGCGCAGGTCGGCCGGTCGACGTCCGCGGACCGGTCCTGGGACAGCGCCTCGTGCACCGTCGGGTCGAACGCCTCCCCCGGCTCACCGAACGACCGCAGGCCGAGCGCGGCCAGATGCGTCTCCAACGCGTCGCTGACCGCGATGAACCCGTCGGTCATGTCGCCGTGCCGCCGCACCCGCGTCACGGTGTCCAGCACCGGCAGCAGTTCGCGCACCACGTTGGCCACCGCGATCTCGCGCACCGCCAGCCGGTCGCGGCGCACCCGCTTGCGGTAGTTGTCGTACTCCGCCTTCACCCGCTGCAAGTCCGCGGTGCGCTCGGCGAGTTGGGCCGTCAGCTGGCCGGGCCCGGTCTCCTTGACCGTGCCCGACGGGGGCCGCAGCCGCAGTACCGGGTCCGTGCAGTGGGCGCGCGGGTCGTACGGGGCGGACACCGGTACCGGTAGCCGCGTCCCGGGCGGGGAGCCGGTGGGGTGGGTCATCCGGTGCCTCCCTGGGGCTTGTCCTCGTCGACGATCTCGGCGTCCACCACCTCGTCCTCCGCCTTGCCGCCGGTCTCGCCGGAGGCACCTGGGGTTCCGGTGTCGCCACCGGTGGTGGCCCCGGCGCCCTCGCCCGCCGCGGCGTACATCGCCTGCCCCAGCTTCTGGCTGACCGCCGCGACCTTCTCGGTGGCGGTGCGGATCTCGGCGACGTCCTGGCCCTTGAGCTTGTCCTTCAGCTCGCTCACCGCGGCCTCGACCTCGCTCCTGATGTCGCCGGGGACCTTTCCCTCGTTGTCCTTGAT
>JBAGJY010000012.1:0-227087 GCA_037034305.1 Streptomyces sp. PLK1-5 | reverse complement strand
CGTGGTGGTGAGCCACTTCACGATCGCGTTGCCCGGTTGCCTTCGCCGTACCGGCGGCAGCTCGGTGGCTCCACCGGCGGCACCCTGCGGCTCGTTGAGAATGCTCACTGCCCTGCTCCCGGAACGTCATCGGATGCTCTGATCACGCGGGTCACCCTCCCATCGGGCGCCATTCGGGTCAGGTGACCGGACCGCGCCCGGCACGGAGTTGAGCCTTTCGGCCTACTGGTGTGACAGGACGCGTTCGATCGGTTCGCGGTGCGGATGCGGTTCGGCTGACACCGGTGTCTCTTGGCACCGCGCCAGCGCCTCCGCCCGGCACCGATAGGAAACCCATCACCCGAACCGGTGGCGCCGGACGGCGGAGGGCGGCCGACGCGCGCTGGGAGCCGGAGGCCGCGGCGATTTCACGGTTGCGGGCTCAGGACGCTGTCGATGATGTACAGGTTCGCGTTGACGGTCTGGATGTTCCCGCACACGATGTTCGCCGTACCGTTGACTTCGAACGACTGGCCTGACCCCGACGTCACCAACGCGCCCTTGCCCAGGGTCGTGACCGCGCCTGCGGACAGGGCGTCGGGCGTGATGCGATGGCCGACGACGTGGTACAGGAGAGTCGCCCTCAGCTCTGCCTTGTTCTCCAGCATGTGCGCCAGCCGGGCTGCGGGGATCTTGCCGAAGGCGGCGTTGTCGGGTGCGAAGACAGTGATGTGCTGGGCTTCCTCAAGCGTTCTGTGCATATTGGCTTCGTCAACGGCGTGGACCCACTGGGTCAGCATCGGCAGATGCGAGGACGCCGTCGTCACGAGGTCCTTGGACATTTCCGCGAAGCTGCCCACGCCGGTGCGCGGGATCGACGAACAACCGGGCCCGAAGGGCTGCGCCTGGTGGTTGGCGGTGGGGGACGGCTCCTCGTCGCCCGCGCCTGAGCAGTTCGCGCAGACGAGAGCCGCGATCATCGCCATGGTGACGACCTGGGCGGTGCGACAGGCCGACCGCATGCCGCGCGGCCCTCTTCCCGTTGTCATCCGCGATGCCAGGGGACGCGCTGGCGGATGACCGGCCTTTGCTGAGCGGCGGCCACTCGGGTGCTTTCCAGCCTCGAAGGCCCCAGGCGCGGGAAAAGCTCCGAGTACGTCAGGGCGCTCGGACGAACGGGCAACAGGCGCATGCGTCAGCCTCCGGGCCGGGGTGTCACCCCACGTGTCCGAAAGCGCGGACGGATAAACACGACACAGGCCCGGATCGCCCGAGCGGGCTCGGTTTTCCGGCAGCGAACGGATGTCGCACCGGCCGATCGGAGACCAGGACGCGTCCACCGTGGACTTCCGCGAGGCGCCGAGTACGACCCGCCCGGGCGGGACCACCTCCGTTGTGGAGGGTGGTGGGAACGGCACGGTCGGCGGCGCGTTGGCGGATCCTGCACGCTGTCGCGGGCGGCCAGGAAATCCATCCGGGAGGTGAGGACGGCGCGCGCTGGCGGCATCTCGGCGGCGTTGACGCGTCCAGACGGTTGACAGCACGGCCCATGTGGTCCAGCACGACGCGGCGTCAGCCCCCAGCGCAGGAGAGGATCGGCTGGCACGCCCCACCCGAACGCCCAAAGGAGTGATCCCGATGTTGGAGCGCACACGGAACAAGAAGCAGACTGACGTCACCTTCATCCTTCCACCCGGCCATCCGGCGGGTGAGGTCAGTGTGGTGGGTGACTTCAACGACTGGCTGCCAGGTGCCCACCCGTTCACCCCGCGCCCGGACGGCAGCCGCGCGGTCACGGTCGCTCTGCCGGTCGGCCAGCAGTTGGGCTTCCGCTATCTCGCGCACGGCGACCACTGGTTCGACGAGGAGGACGCTGACGCTTATGACGGCCGCAACAGCATCCTGCACACCTGACGCCCCAACAGGCCACCCGGCCGATGGCGTGGGCCGCGGGCCGAGGCGCCGATGCGGGGCGTGACGGGACTCCAGTCAACGCGGCTCGGCCTGTCGGTGGTTGGCCGCGGGTTCGCGTGTCCTCGGCTCGGCTTGGTCGCTGGCGTCCTCAGGCCTGCCTGTCGTCGGCGGTCTGTCGGCTGAGCAGGCCGGTGAGGACCCGGCGAAGCGCCTCCGGCAGGGGGTCGCCGTTCGCGGGGGCGGGATCAAGGGCGGCGAGGTGCGGATGGTTGCCCTGGGCGGCCACGTGCGCGACGTAGCGGGCGCTGCGCAGCGTGTCGACGGGGGAGGCCTCCGCGCGTGCGGCGGCGGCGACCACCGCGTTGAGGATGCCGAGGGCGACCAGTTTGTCCGCGTCGCTCGCGGGGTGGTCGGCGAGCGCGGCGAAGAAGTGCTCGGTGACGTCGATGCCGCGGGGGCCGACCACCGGCCTGGTGAGGGTGAGTTCGGCGAGCCAGGGATGGCGCCGGTAGATCTCGCGGCTCTGCAGGGCGAGGCCGACCAGGTCGGCCAGCCAGTCGCCGGAGGGTTCGCCGAGGTCGTACTCCGCGCAGACATGGTCGGCCATCAGGTCCAGCAGGTCCCCGTGGTTGTCGACGTACCGGTAGAGCGACCCGGCCCCCGTACCCAGTTCGGCGGCGACGTTCCGCATGGAGACCGCGTCGAGCCCGTCCCGGTCGGCCACTCGCACGGCCGCCTCGGTGATCTCGGCGCGGGTGCGACCGGCCGGGCGGCCGACTCCTGACTTGCCCGGCCTCATCCAGATGAGATCCGACTCCATGGTGCCTCCGTGACCCACTTCTTTGCGAACAGTGTACGCGTTGCGCTATCTTCGAGAACGGCGTTCGCGAACGGTGAACGCAAAATGGTCGAGATGGAGGCCCGATGAAGGTCCTGATCCTGAGTCCCGGCACCCGAGGTGACGTCGCGCCCGCGGCCGGGCTGGGGGCGGCGTTCGTCGCCGACGGACACGAGGTCACGATCGTGGCCAACACCGAGTACGAGCCGCTGGTGACCATGGCTGGCTGCACCCTCGCCCCCATCACCACGTCACTCGGGCCGCAAGGCGAAGAGAGCGCCGACGCCCCGTCAGGGGTGCGCGACTACCTTGCCGCCATGCGGACGTACATGGACCACGCCGCCACCGCGGCCCTGGACGCCGCACCCGGCGCGCAGGCCATACTCGCCAACGCCATCTCCCCCTACGGCCACGACATCGCCGAAAGCCTGCGCGTACCGTCCGCCGAAGCCCTGCTGCAACCCTGGCTGCCCAGCGCCGCGTACCCGCCCATGATCCTCAGCCAGCGCGACCTCGGCCGGACCGGCAACCGGCTCGCCGGACGGATCGCGCAGCGGATACCGACGCCCTACGACCCCGCCTGCGCACGGATACGCCGCGAACTCGGGCTGCCTCCCGAGACCCGTCGTGCCGCGCAGCGCCGACGCCGCGCCCAGGGCATGCCCGTCCATCACGGCATCAGTCCCGCCGTGCTGCCCCGACCGGCGGACTGGCCCGCCCACCTGACCCTCGACGGCTTCTGGTGGCCGCCCACCGCCGAGGACTGGCGCCCCCCGACCGAACTGCGCGAATTCCTCGACGCCGGACCGGCACCCGTCGTCATCACACTCGGCAGTCTGCCGCCGAACTCGGCTGTCCTGCGGGCCGTCGAAGAGGCGCTGCGAACAGGCAAGGAGCGCGCCATCGTCCAAGGCCCCCAACTGCGCACGATCGTCGACCAACTCGACAACCCTGACGTCATCCACGTCGGGGACGTACCGCACAACTGGCTACTTCCCCAAGCCGCCGCGGTCGTCCATCAGGCAGGAGCCGGAGTCACCGCGGCGTGCCTGCAAGCCGCAGTGCCCTCGGTGCCACTCCCGATGCACACGGACCAGCCCTTCTGGGCACGCCGTCTGACCACCCTCGGCGCGGCCACCGAACCCGTCCAGGCCAAGAAGGTCAACGGCCCGCTCCTCGCAGCCGCGATCACACAGGCACGCTCGGACCAGCGACTACGCGACGGCGCCCACGCCATCCGAGAGGCGATGCGCGGCGAGCACAGCACCCTGCCGCTACGCGACTGGCTGCGCCGGGCAGCGGACTGAAACACGCCGCAGGAGGCCGTGACCCCGGCACGCCCACGCCGCGAACCGCGAGAACCGGGCTGGCCAGCGTACGCGCCGCCACGCTCTACCGGCCGGTCACTGAACGCAGGTCGGCCAGCGCGTCCCTGGCCGTGGCAGGGGCGAGGGGCTGGACGAGGCCGGAGGCGAAGGACGTGGGCTGTGGCGGCGTGCCACGCGGCGAGTACCGCACCCACGTGGCGTAGACCGCGATGGCCGATCACCTGATGCGTGGCCAGCGGGCACGCGGTGTGATGTCAGCGTTTGGCCGCGCAGGCAGTTGGTGGGCCGTGTAGTGCCGCGCCGGAGGCCGTGGCCAGCGGCTCGGTCCCGCGACGGAGGACGGCATGGCACATCGCAGATCGCTCGTGGTCTGGCTCGTGATCGCACTGGGCATTCCCGTGTCCTTGGTCGCCTTTGCCATCGGAACATCCCCGGCCAATGCCCCGTCACGGTCTGTGCCGTCCAGCGGGGCGGACCCGCTGTCAGCCGCGCACGTCGGACAACCGCTACAGGACCCGCCTGAGCTGACCAGCCGCCACGGTGTACTGAGCACACGGATCGTCGTGGAGCGGCGGAAGGTCCAGGTAGGCGCCCGCAGACTGTTCGCCCTCACCTACAACGGCTCCTACACGCCGCCCACCCTGCGACTGAGGCCCGGCGACCGACTGGACCTGGCCGTGACCAACCGGACCGGCGAAGGCACCAACCTGCACGTGCACGGGCTCCATGTCTCGCCGCTCAGTCCCGCCGACAACATCTTCATCACCATCAAGCCGGGCCAGACCTACAAATACTCCTACCGACTCCCGCCCAGCATCACGCCCGGTACGTACTGGTACCACTCACACGAGGATGGGCGATCCGCCCCGCAGGTGGCCGGAGGCGAGTCCGGTGTCATCGTCGTCGACGGGCTGAGCAGGTACCTTCCGACGTCACTGCGCCACGTCACCGAGCACGTCATCGCGCTCAAGGACGACCAGATCCAGGGCGACTCGATCAAGACCGAAGGGCTGACCATCGGAGCACCGACGAACCGGACAGTCAACGGCCAACAAAAACCCCTGATCCGTATCCACCCGGGAGAGACCCAACTGTGGCGGCTGGCGAACATCGGCGCCAACATCTACTACAAGCTGCACCTGCCGGGGGTGAGGTTTCATGTGATCGCGCAGGACGGCTATCCGGTCCAACGGGTCTACTCCGCCGACTCCCTGGTCATCCCAGCCGCCGCCCGCTTCGACGTGCTGGTGCAGGGCGGCCCGGCGGGTCGATCCCCGCTTAGGACCCTCGCCTACAACACCGGCCCGGCGGGCAACCAGTTCCCGCAGGTAGACCTGGCCACGGTGGTCTCCGAAGGCACGCCGTCACCCCCGGCCCGCATTCCCACCGACCTCGCGCCCAACGAGGACCTCAGCCGCGCGAGGATCACCGCTCGGCACTCCGTGGTGTACACGGAGAACGCAGCGGGCACCGAGTTCTACATCAACGGCAGGCAGTTCGACCCGAACAGGGTGGACTTCACCTCCCCCCTCAACAGTGTCGAGGAGTGGACCGTCCGCAACGACACAGCGGAGGAGCACTCCTTCCACCTGCACACCGACCACTTCCAGGTGATGAGCGTCAATGGCGCCCCCGCGCCGCGCGGACACGCGTGGTACGAGACGTTCAACATCCCGGTGCACGGCAGCGCGGTGATCCGCACCAGATTCACCGACTTCGTGGGGAGGACGGTTCTGCACTGCCACCTGCTCAATCACGAGGACAAGGGCATGATGGCCGTCCTCAACATCGTTCCCGGTCGACCAACTCACCACGACACATCACGGCGGTACGTGACGCCGAGCGCGTCACACTGAGACAGCGCGGCCGTGCCCTGCTCGGGGCTACACCTCAGGGGCGGGGCCGATCGTCAACCGCCAGGTCGCGGCTTCGCAGGTCGGCCATCCGCAGGTCCGCACCGGCGAACATGGCGTCAGTGGCACGCGCCTTGCGCGGGTCCGCCCCCCCGTAGGTCCGCCCGCGAGAAATCCGCCTGCGCGCCGCGCTGCCCGCACTGGTTGGCCCCCGCGTGGCCCGCCATCCCGGGACTGGCGGGCCGGCCCCTCGGAAGGAGCCGTCGCGAGGTGAAACGGAACGTACGCCTCTTCCGGCCGCATCGGAAGCCCCGCAGCCGTGTGCTCCAGCTCACACCGGCTCGCCCGCCTCGCGGCCCTCAGGGCGCCACGATGCCGCCCGCCGGTCCGCGGGGGTGGGGGAGGGTATCGCTGCTGGTCGCGCGGCGTGTCCGGCAGGGCGTGGCGGGTTCCGGCGGCCCGGTCGCCCGCTCCCCCGGTGCCGAAGGCGGCGTAGCGGCCGCCCGGCGGTCAGTGGGGTCGTTGGAGTCCTGCGATGAGGAGGTCGACCAGTCGACGTGCGTCGTAGCGTGAGTCGCTGTCCGCGCCGATGCAGAGGTTTCCCACGCCGCGCATCAGCTCGTAGGCCTGCACGTCGGACCGGATCTCTCCCGCGGCGGTCGCGGCTTCGAGCAACTGGCCGCACACGGGCAGGAGGCGGTCGAGGAGGTAGGCGTGCAGCGTGTCGAAGGCGGCGTTGTCGGACTGCAGCACGGCGGCGAGGCCGTGCTTGGTGACCAGGAAGTCAACGAAGAGGTGGATCCAACGCCCCAGCGCGGCGTGCGGACTCGCGTTGGTCGCCAGCAGGGTGGGACCGGCCTCGGCGCAGGCGTCGACCTGGTGCCGGTAGACGGCGATGATGAGATCCGCCCGCGTCGGAAAGTGGCGGTAGATCGTGCCCAGGCCGACCCCGGCTTCGGCCGCGATGTCGCGTACCGGCGCCTCCACGCCTGACCTGACGAAGACCGCGGCGGCCGCGTCGAGCAAGGTCTCCTTGTTTCGCCGGGCGTCCTTCCGCTTGGACTGGGCCGCGCGCCCCGCGCCCTCGTCGCTGTCGTTCACCGCGCCGCTGCTCCTCTCCGCACTCTCGCTTGCTAAACGGAACGACGTTCCGTATCGTTGAACCGGAACGAGGTTCCGCTTGTCTTCATGATGCCAGAGCCCGGGCCTGGCAACCACTTCACCCCTTCCCTTCACGCTTCTTCGCCATGGAGGAAAACGGTCATGCAGTACCGCACCTTGGGCCGCACCGGTGTGCAGGTCAGCTCCCTAGCGCTCGGCGCGATGAACTTCGGCGAGACCGGACGCACCACCCAGGACGAGGCCACCGCCATCGTCGACGCCGCCCTGGAGGGCGGGATCAACCTCATCGACACCGCCGACGTCTACAGCGCCGGTGAGTCGGAGGAGATGGTCGGCAAAGCCATCATCGGCCGCCGTGACGACATCGTGCTGGCCACCAAGGCGGGCCTGCCCATGGGCGACGAGCGCAACCGCCAGGGCGGCTCGCGCCGCTGGCTGGTCACCGCGCTGGACAACAGCCTGCGCCGCCTCGGTGTCGACCACGTCGACCTCTACCAGATCCATCGCTGGGACCCGCGCACCAGCGACGAGGAGACACTGTCGGCGCTGACCGACCTGCAACGCGCGGGAAAGATCCGCCACTTCGGCTCCTCGACCTTCCCCGCCCACCGCATCGTCCAAGCCCAGTGGGCCGCCCGCGAACACCACCTGGGCCGCTACGTCACCGAACAGCCCAGCTACTCCGTACTCCAGCGCGGCATCGAGACCCACGTGCTGCCGGTGACCGAACAGTACGGGCTCGGGGTGCTGGCCTGGAGCCCACTGGCCTCGGGATGGCTGTCGGGCGCGATCCGCGCGGGCCAGGCCATCACGACCAACCGCTCAACGTTCATGCCGCAACGCTTCGACACCGCCATACCCGCCAACCGCGCCAGGCTCGACGCCGTCGAGCAACTGGCCGAGGTCGCCGACGAGGCCGGCCTGACGATGATCCAGCTCGCCCTCGGATTCGTGACCGCCCACCCCGCCGTGACCAGCGCACTCATCGGCCCGCGCACCCTGGACCACCTGCACTCGCAACTCGCCGCCGCCGACACCGTGCTGTCCGCCGACGTCCTCGACGCGATCGACGCCATCGTCGCCCCCGGCACCGACCTCGCCGCACACGAGAAGCACGACACTCCACCCGCGCTGCTCGACCCGTCACTGCGCCGCCGCTGATCCGTGAGATCGCAGGCAGCGCGGCGTTCCCCGGCCCGCCTCACTACCGCCTGCCGGACGAGACCGGCAGCCAAACCCCTGGAAAGGCAGACAACACCATGAGGGAACCAACTTCCGCAGCCGACACCACTGGCGCGCCCACGACCGTCATCTCGGTCAGTCCGGTGGTGCTGCCCACCCCCGGCCGCGCCGTGGACCTGCAGGTACGGGTCTCCGCGCCCATGACCGGAAGCCAGCTGCCGGTCATCCTCCTCTCGCACGGCCATGGGCGATCGAACAACCTGTCCTCACTGAACGGCTACGCCCCACTCGCCAACTACTGGGCGGCGCACGGCTTCGTCGTCATCCAGCCCACCCATCTCAGCTCGCGGACGCTGCGCCTGAATCCCGATGACCCCGAGGCGCCTTTGTACTGGCGATCGCGGGCCGAGGACATGAAGCGCGTCCTCGACCGGCTCGACGTGGTCGAGGCCGCCGTCCCGCAGCTCCCCGGACGCCTGGACCGGAGCAGGATCGCCGTGGCCGGGCACTCGATGGGCGGGCACACCGCGAGCCTGCTGCTCGGTGCCCGGCTCACCGATCCCCGTGACGGAACCGAAGTCAACCTGGCCGAGCCCCGGATCAAGGCAGGCGTCCTCCTTGCCGCACCAGGCAGCGGCGGCGACGCCGTGACCAAGGCCGTGGCCGAGAACTACCCCTTCATGCTCACCATGGACTTCTCCGAAATGACCACGCCCACGCTCGTGGTCGCCGGTGACAAGGACACCTCCGCGCACCTGACGGTTCGGGGCGCGGACTGGCACACCGATCCGTATCACCTCGCACCGGGCCCGAAGTCCCTGCTCACGCTGTTCGGCGCGGAGCACGGTCTCGGCGGGGTGTCCGGATACGACGTCGCCGAGACCACGGACGAGAACCCCGAGCGAGTCGCCGCGGTCCAGCGGCTCACCTCGGCCTACCTCCGCAGCAGGCTCCACCCCGGGGACCCCGCCTGGCAGACGGCGTGTGACGCGCTGACGGCCGGTACCAACCCGCTCGGACGGGTCGAATCCAAGTAATCCAGTAAGGCACCATCCGTCGCGGACCCACCCCACGAGACGGCCGCCCTCGACGGCGAGATGGCTTCTCAGGAGGCGAAGCGCTGTATCAGTGGAGGTGATGCTGCCAGTCTCCCGGTACGCGCCCTCGCGGTCCCGGGGTGGGCTGGGCGGTGGGGTGGTTGGCGGGCGGGGCCAGGCGGGGGCCGGTGTAGAACTGCTCGGTTTCGATGTTCCAGAACCAGTCCTCGCCGGGCTCGAAGCTGGCGAGGAAGGGGTGGCCGGACTGGCGCGCGTGGCGGGTGGCGTGCTGGGCGGGGGAGGAGTCGCAGCAGCCGATGTGGCCGCAGGCGGCGCAGCGGCGTAGGTGATACCACCAGCCGGGACCGTCGCCGGCCAGGCACTCGGCGCAGCCGTCTCCGCTCGGAGGCACCGAAGGATCGATGCCGGGAATGCCGCGGTGCTCGGCCATGACTTGTCTCCTTCGCGGTGCGTACTTCCATCGTTGCTCCGGTCAGCCCGCATCGCACGAGGAGCCTCTCCGCGCGAGCGCCGCAGCGGGGGGCGGCTGCCCGGGGCGGTCAGCAAGGGCGCTCTGTGCGGTGCGGAGGGACACTGGAGAGGTCCTGGCAGCGCATCCAGCCAGGCGCTGGCCGCAGGAAACGCCGGGCCGGTGCCATGGGAGGGGCGGTGGGGCTGATGAGTACGAGCAGTGGCATGCGGATCTCGGGCGAGACCGGCGCGGACACGGCTGACCCCTACCGGCGGATGGCGCAGACCTTCCCTCCGCTCACCGACGAGCAGGTCGCCCGGGTCTGCGCCTTCGGGCGGGTCGAGGACCTCCGCGCCGGTACCGCACTGTTCCGGCGCGGAGAGCGCAGTGCGGACTTCTTCGTCGTTCTGCGGGGCAGCATCGAGGTCTACCACCAAGCCCCGGACGGCACATGCCAGGTCATCACGGTGCACGGCCCCCACCAGTTCACCGGCGAGCTGGACCTGTTCAACGACCGGAAGACGCTGGTCAACGGCCGGATGGGAGAGGACGGGCGAGTGGTGCGCCTGCACCGGCCGCAGTTCCGCCAACTCCTGGCCGCGGAACCGTACATCTCCGAGACGGTGATGCGCGCCCTCATCCTGCGCCGCCTCGGCCTGATCCAGCACGGTCAGGCCACCGTGCTGGTCGCTGGACCGCCCGCCACCGCCGACACCCTGCGCGTGCTGCGGTTCCTCGAGCGCAACGGCTACCCCGTCACCGCCATCGACCCCGCCGGAGGCCCAAGCGCCCAAGAGCTGTTGAGCCGCTACGGCCTGGACGGCCGCAGGAGCTGGCCGGTGGTGGTCTACCGGCCCGACCAGTTCCTGGAGAATCCCACCAACCAGGAACTGGCACACCAGCTACGCCGTCGGTGTAGAGCAGGACGCGGTCGCCAGGTTCCAGTGTCGTCTGGTGCACCTGCCGCGCGGCCGGGGCGAGTTGAGCGGCCAGGCCGATCGGCGGCTGCGGTGGACTGTCCATCGCCCCGTCGAGGACTCGGTCACCACGGATCAGCAGCGGCGGCGGGTGGCCGCAGTTGATCAGTCTCACACCGATCCCGGAACCTGTCCGTCCGCCTCGCCCGCCGCTGAGCTGGCCCGCTTGGTGGTCCGGCGCTGTGGAGGACCCCGTCAAGAACGCACCCACCGGGCGAGGCCGCCGCGAGCAAGCCCGCCCGACAGGGCGACCGTGGCGGAGATTCCTCGCCGCCGCACCGGAATGAGCGGCTACATCCAGCGACGATGTCATCACTTAGGGATATGTTGGTGTCAGCAGCGCTGCAGCGCTGGACCGGGCGCGAACCGCTAGGAGCCGATATGCACGCCAGCAAGGGCGACCGTCTCGTCGTACACGGCCGAGTCGTGGGCCAGCAGGACCACGTCGTGGAGATCGTCGAGGTGCTCGGCGCCGATGGCGCACCTCCCTACCGAGTGCGTGCGGAGAACGGCCACGAGACGATCATGTCGCCTGGGCCCGACAGTGTCGTCGCCCATCGCAAGGCCGCCGACCGGGTCTGAGCCCCGGCGCCCATGGCGCGCAGCCGATGGCTGCCGAGTGCCGGGACGCGCCACCGTGCTGAAGGGGTCGCACAGACCGAACCCACGGTTCGAGTCGAGCGCGACGCACTCGGCTCGAACCGGCGGTGGGCCTTACGGAGGTCAGCCCGCGGTGATCGCGTTCCAGGTCAGTTCACGCTGGTAGCCGTGGCGCCAGCCGCGGGTGTGCACCGGATCGGTGCGAGGGGAGTCGCCGTCCGGGGACTTGGCGTCGACGTTCTGTCCGCTGTCCCAGAAGGACTGCAGGGCGGCGGCCCCCCAGTCCTCCTGGCCACCCCACGACCACAGTTCGCCGTTCGCGCCCAGAGACGAGGTCCCGGGCGCCTCCATCACGACAGCGCCCTCGTTGCCGCCGGTGTAGGCCATCACCTGCCCCTTGGTCGGGTTGAACAACGTGAACTGGTAGGCGGGCCCGAGTTCCATCCACGAGCAGTAGGGGTTACCGGTGTTGATGGGCGCAAGCCAGACCGACTCGTCGTTGGGGCTGGCGCACAGCACATAGCCGTGGAACGTGCCGCTCTCGATCATCACGGTCCCGGGCAGGGCGTGCGCAGCGGCCGAGGCCGAAGTCGCGGGCGTCACTGCGGCGAGGACCGCGGCGATGCCAACTGCGGCGAGGCCGCCCCGGAGGCGGCGCCGGCCACGAGAAGCACAGTTGGATCGTGTCATACGAAGACACTCCTTCCGGCCTTCGATGAATGAAGGAATGGCAGGCCCATGCCAATCCCCAGACGGTCACGTGGAGGCATATGCCATTCACATCACTGGATGTGCCGGGAGCGTAGCCGCTTGTGAAGGCTATGTGTAAAGACTGTGCGCGCCCGGAGATGGTTGCGTGGGTGGAATCCGGCCATCCGGCCTGACGTGTCGTCAGGAGCCGGTGGTGCCGCCCCACATGGTTCGACACGGACGGCGGTTCAGCCCGCCGGCTCGGGTGCGGGCGACGGCGTACCGGCCCATCGGCGCAGGGAGGATTCGAGGCCGGTGACGGCGGCGATGTCGGTGCTGTCGCTGGCCCAGGCGACCACCCCGTCCGGGCGTACCAGCACCCCGGCCGGCGTCCCGCGGTCGTCGGTCACGCTGGTCACCCGCCCGGTCCAGCCCGCGGCGAGGCGCGCGAACGCGCCGTCAGGAGTGCGGTCGAGCAGCAGGAACCCGCCTGTGTGACCGTGGTCGGTCAGCCGGGAGCCGTCCCTCAGCCACAGGTCGGGCGCGTTTCGGCCGACCAGCGGATGGTCGCCGGGCAGGTCGACGCGCTGTGTGACGCCGGAGATCTTCTTGACCGCGTAGGTCGCGCCCTCCCGGGTGCTCAGCAGGTCGGCGACCACCTCCCGGAGCGCGGCCGACTTGGCGTCGCCGCGCATCACTGCGGTCTGGGCCCGTGTCCAGTCCAGCACCCAGGCGCCGAGGGGGCGACGCTCGGCGTCGTAGGTGTCGAGCAGGCCCTCGGGCGCCCATCCGGCGACCACGGCGCCGAGCTTCCAACCGAGGTTCATCGCGTCGCCGATCCCCAGATTGAGTCCCTGACCGCTGAACGGCGAGTGCACGTGCGCGGCGTCGCCTGCCAGGAGCACCCGGCCCGACCGGTAGGTCGCCACCTGGCGGGCGTTGTCGGTCCAGCGGGTCGCGGCGCCGCGCAGCGCGGTCAGTGTGACGTCGCTGCCCGAGACCCGGCGCAAAGTGGTCTGCAACTCCTCAAGGGTCACCGGCGCCGAGCGGTCGGCGGGAGCGCCGTCGGCCTCGACGGTGACCACCCGGCCGGGCTGCGGCCCGTAGCGGTAGGCCCCTCGGGTCGACCACGACCACCCGTTCACGAGCATCGAAGGGTCGGCGATGTCGACGACCGCCAGGAGCCCGCTGAGTTCGGGGTCGGTCCCGGGGAAGTCGAAGCCCGCGAGGCGGCGCACGGTGCTGCGCCCGCCGTCGCACCCGACCAGCCATCCGGTGCGCACACTGCCAGCGGTCGTGCCGACGCGCACGCCCTCGCCGGTGACTTCGAGCGCGGTGACCTCCACTCCGCGACGCACCGGTACGCCGAGCCGCGCGACATGGTCGGCGAGCAACTTCTCCAGCTCACGCTGCGGCACCATCCTCGCCCCCGCGACCGCGGTGTGCGTGGCGAGGTCGGGATCGGACCAGTCCACGAGGTCGGCGTCGAGGGCCATCCCCGCGAAGTGTCCGGTGAATCGCGACTCGCCCGCTCGCTGGCCGCCGCCGGGCGGCTGGTCGTCGGCCTTGCGGGCGAACGACCCCACCCGGTCGAGCACCTCCCGCTGCACTTGTTCGGCGGCGGACAGCAGGCCGCGGCGGTCGAGCGCCTCGGCCGCGGGCACGTTGATCGCCCCCGCCTTGACCGCCTCGTCCGGCTCGGTCCGTCGTTCCAGTACCTGCACCCTCGCCCCGCACAGCGCCAGCTCCGCGGCGAGCGCGAGGCCCACCGGCCCGGCTCCGACCACGGTCACATCGACGTTCTCGCTCACATTCGTTGTCACGAACGCTGTTCTATAAACGAACACTGTTCGTGTCAAGTTACGATGGTGGGGTGAACCCGAGAGAGCGACGCGCGGCGCGCCACCAGCCGCCGAACCCCGAGGCCGAAGCCGACCCCAGGCCGCGGCGCCGCAAGGCCCCGATCACCGTGGAGCAGGTCATCGACACCGCTCTGGGCGTCATCGCCGCGGAGGGCTACGAGGCACTGACGATGCGCAGGCTCGCGGGCGCGCTCGACACCGGACCCGCCTCGCTCTACGCGCACGTGGTCAACAAGGCCGACCTCGACGAGCTGCTCATCGGACGGCTGTGCGCCGAGCTCGTACTGCCCGAGCCCGACCCCGCGGCGTGGCGGGAGCAGATCCGCGGCGTGTGCGCCCAGCTACGCGACCAGTACCTGAAATACCCCGGAATCTCTCGCGCCGCGCTCGCCATGGCCCCCTCCGACCTCGAGACCGTGCGCGTCACCGAGGGAATGCTGGCGATCCTGCTCGCCGGTGGCGTCGCCCCGCAGTCCGCCGCCTGGGCCATCGACGCCCTCTTGCTGTACGTGGCCGCCTACTGCCTTGAGGTGTCGATCGCGCGCCAGCGATCAGCGCAGGACGACACCGCTTGGGTCCTCGACCGCGACGAACTGCTACGCCGGTTCACCGCCCTGCCTGCCGGGACCTTCCCGCACACCACCCGCCACGCCGCCGAGCTCACCGCTGGCGAGGGCCACGACCGGTTCGACTTCACCCTCGCTCTGATGATCGACGGCCTCGCACACCACTAGCCTGACGTCGCCCTCGCAGCGCTGACAGGCAGTAGGCCGCGCCTGCTCACCCGGTCTGTGGTGTGGGCGGGTCGAGCAGGTGTGGTCCGTTGTTGCGGACGTTGTTGACCGCCGTGGACACCTCTCGCGCGGCGAGGTGTCCGGCGGCTGGAGTGGTCAGGAGCGCGCGGAGTTCGTCGGTGTCCTGGTGGGCGGGGTCGAGCCAGGAGGCCCAGTCGGTGCGGGCGACGGCCAGCGGCATGCGCGGGTGGACGCGACCGGCGGCGTCGGTGGCCTGCGTGGTGATGATGGTGCAGGTCATCCACCATGCCGCCGGGTCGTCTTCGGGCGTGTCGGGGTCGCGCCAGTACTCGTACAGCCCGGCCATGGCCATCACCGACTCGTCCTGCGGGGCGATGAAGTAGGGCTGCTTGCGGGCCTTGCCGTCCTTGGTGGCCGGGATGGTCTGCCACTCGTAGAAGCCGTCGGCGGGCAGGAGGCAGCGGCGCTTGGCGAAGGCCCGCCGGTACGCGGGCTTCTCGTGCACGGTCTCCACCCGGGCGTTGATCATCTTCGATCCGACGCTGAGGCTCTTCGCCCAGGACGGCACCAGACCCCACCGCAGCGGGCGAAGCTGGCGCTCGACCTCGCCGGTGTCCTCATGCGGCCGTTCCAGGACCGCCCAGACCGCGTCCGTCGGAGCGACGTTCCAACTCGGCTCGATGACTTCTTCCGCGCTCCAGCGGGTGACGTGGAACAGCCCGGCCAGATCCTCCGGGCGGCGAGTGGATGCGTATCGGCCACACATGCCTACCACCCTGCCACCTCAGCCTCTCGGCGACGCCGGTACCCCGGCCCGCGGCTCACCGGGCCTCGCGGTGGTCCAAGACCACCCTGAAGTAACAGGGGTGCGGGAAACGGCGCGGCCGGCCACAACGGCGCCGCAGCTGGCGACGCACATCGCCGCACTCCCAGCGGAGCGCTCAGTCGAGCGAACCGGCGGGCGCCGCGTCACCCCGCGCGGCGGCCCGGACCGGGCTGGTGTCCGCCGCCGGGCGTACCGGCGTCCGGCGCAGCAGGAGGCCGAAGCCGACGGCCGACACCGTGCCGACCAGTCCGCACACCGGCCACATCGCCGGTCCCCAGCGGTCAAGCGCCGCACCGCCCGCCATCGGGCCCAGGAACGTGGCCGCGGACCACGCCAGCGAGTACATGCCCTGGTAGCGGCCACGGGCGTGCGCCGGTGACAGATCGGCGACCACCGCCATCGAGGTCGGCGCCGACATGATCTCGCCCAGCGTCCAGACCACGACCGTCAGCGCGTAGCAGGCGGCCGTCCCGGCGAAGTACGTCAGTCCGAAGCCCCAGCCCTCCAGCAGTGCGGCGACCGCCAGCAGTGCCGCGGGGCTGCGGTCGCGCATCAGCCGGGTCACCGGGATCTGCAGCAGGACGATCAGCAGGCCGTTCAGGCCGATCACCAGGCCGTACTGACTGGGTGTCAGCCCTGCGTCGCCCATGGACACCGACAGGGTGGTCGACCCCTGCTGCAGTACGGTCGCGATCAGAAACGTCAGTCCGACCAGCGCCATGAACCGGCCGTCACGCACCACCTGGCCGAGCCCCGCCTCCGGTACGTCAACCGCCTTGTCCCGCTGAGTGGTTGACGGCCTGGTCTCGGAGACCTTGGCGTAGACGACCAGCGCGCACAGCAGGGTCGTCGCGGCGTCGCCGAGGAAGAGCGACAGATAGCCGTGGGCCGCGATGAGTCCGGCGACCGCGGCGGATACGCCGAAGCCGATGTTGATCGCCCAGTAGTTGAGCGAGAAGGCACGCACCCGGTCCTCGGCGGGGACCAGGTCAGCCATCATCGCCTGCACAGCGGGACGGGAGGCGTTGCTGGTGACGCCCACCGCGCAGGCGACGGCAGCGATGGCCAGCGGGTGGGTCACGAAACCCAGCGCCGCCGTGGTGACGGCCGCCCCGACCTGCGCGAGCAGCATGGTGGTGCGACGCCCGACGCGGTCGGTGAGCACTCCGCCGACGATCGCCGCGACCGCCCCGCCCAGTCCGTACAACGCGGCCACCAGCCCGGCGTACGTGGCGGAGAAGCCGCGGTCGAGCGTGAGGTACATCGCCAGGAACGTGACCACGAATCCGCCGAGGCGGTTGATCAAGGTGGAGGTCCACAACCACCAGAAGGCTGACGGAAGCCCTGACACCGTCTCGCTGACGGCACGTCTGACAGCACGCATGATGACCCCCGATGTAACGGCTCCTGACCATCGCGCAGCTTAGGGAGGGCGCAGGGCTGGCACCAGCGGTTTTCCATCCGGTGCACGCTGCCACCAGGAACGGGCTGGGACCGCCTCAGGCGGGCTTGCGCCACACGGAGATGTGCTTCGTGGAGTCCTGGGTGAACGGCGCCCCGTCCCAGTCCGCGACCCGCCGTTCCAGTTCGAGCCCCGCGATCCGCGCCATCAGGTCGAGCTCCGCGGGCCACGCGTACCGGTGCCGGGACCTGCTGCGGCGGTAGCGGCCGTCGTCGCCGTCGCGGGTGAGATGGTGCGAGACGAGGACCTGCTCGACAAGGTCGAAGGTGTCGAAGCCCAGATGCCGCTCGGAGACGTCGAACGGCACCGCGACCTGCCCGGGCGGCAGGAACCGCAGGGGCGGCACTCCCAGTTCGATGACGAACCGGCCGCCAGGCGTCAGGTGACGTGCGGCGTTGCGGAAGCACTCGACCTGCTCGTCCTGCGTGAGCAGGTTCGTGATCGTGTTGTAGACGAGATAGACCAGGGTGAACTCGCCGGGGACGACGGTCGTGGCCATGTCCCCGATGGAGACCGGGAGCATGTCCTCGGAGATCTTGCGCCGCAGTACCGCTGCCATGTGCGTGGACAGTTCGACGCCCGCGACGGGCACGCCGCGTTCCCGGAGCGGGACGCCCACTCGTCCGGTTCCGATGGCGAACTCCAGCGCCCGGCCGTCTCCGGCGAGTTCGGAGAGGAAGGCGAGAGTCGGTCCGAGAACAGCCGCCGAGGACATCTCGGTCTCCTCGGCGTCGTAGCGGTCGGCGGTCGCACGGGTCCACAGCTCACTGCTCGTCACGGACGGCCACTTTGCCGGGCGCGCCGGGAAGCTGTCCACGCAATTACGACCTGTCCTCGGGGCGCTGACCGTCACCGCCGCACCACTCGCCGTCGGCCTGGCGGCGGCCCCGCCGTGTCATGTCGGCGCGTTCAGAGTTCGACGCGCAGGTGGCGGGGGCCGCGCAGCATGGCGTTGGTGCGGTAGGGCGGTGGATCCTCGACGAGGCGTGCGGTGCCGAGGCGGGGGAGTAGCGCGCCGAGCGCGATCTGGGCCTCGATGCGGGCCAGCGGCGCGCCGTAGCACAGGTGGACACCGCTGCCGAAGCCGAGATGTTCGTTGTCGGCACGGGTGGGATCGAACCGGTCGGGGGCTTGGAACCGTTCGGGGTCCCGGTTGCCCGAGGCCAGTACCAGTACCACGGTCGCGCCCCGCGGAACGGTGGTGCCCGAGACGTCCACGTCGGTGAGCGGACTGCGGTCGCGCATCTGTACCGGGGGCTCGTAGCGCAGCAGTTCCTCCACCGCGCTCGGCAGCAGGCCGGGTTCACGGCGCAGCAGGTCCAGCTGCTCGGGATGGCGCAGCAGGGTCAGTACCCCGTTGGTGATGAGGTTGACGGTGGTCTCGTGCCCGGCGATGAGCAGCAGCACGGCGGTTTCCGCCAGTTCCTCGCGGCTGAGCCGCATCGCCGGGTCCGGCTCGTTGACGAACGCGGAGAGCATGTCGTCACCGGACCCGCCGCGGCGCCGCTCGGCGAGGTCCACGAGGTAGCCGCCCATCTCGGCCCGCGCCTGCTGGCCCGCGCGGTGGCGCTCGGTGGCGTCCTCACCGGGTCTGAAGTCGGCGGACTCCACGATGGCGTCGGACCACCGCCGAAAGAGCGGCTCGTCCTGCCGCGGGACACCGAGCAGGCGGCAGATGACGGTGACGGGCAGCGGGTAGGCGAAGTCGTCGACGACGTCGATCTGTTCGCGGCCGTCCAGCGCTTCGGCCAGCTCCTGGGTGATCGCGGCGATCTCGCCGCGCATCGCGTCGACCCGTCCCGGGCTGTGCGGGGGGCCGAACGGGCGCATGGCCAGGCCGCGCAGTCGTTGGTGCGCGGGGTCGTCGAGCCGCAGGAACGGAGGCTGCGGCAGGCCCTCTCCGGTCAGGCCGCGCGAGGAGTCGGCGAAGTTGCGGGGGTCCGCGCTGATCCGTGGGTCGTGCAGCAGGGCCGCGATCTCGTTGTACGTGCCGACCAGGTAACTCCCGTCCGTCTGCCGCACCACCCCGGCCGCGCGGAGTTCGGCGTACAGCGGGTACGGGTCGGGGCGGTTGGCCGGGTCGGTGATCCGTTCCAGCAGGGTCTCGGCGGCCATGCGCTTCGCTCCTCGTGGGTGGGGTGACCGGGTCAACCCGGGTGCCGCACCACGGTCAGCCGACGGTCCGGCAGGTGGCCGGTGAGCGCGACCGTGGGGCCGTGGGACAACACCTTGGGATCCGGCACGTCGGAGGGGATCGGGAGGTCGGCCGCGGCCCGGCGGTCGGCCGCGCCGGGCCCGGGCGGGAACGGGGCCGCGGCCTCGATCAGCCTCTGGTAGTGCTCCAGCCACTTGGCCATGTTGACGGTGACCGCCGCGGTGATGCGGCCCCGGTAGCCGTAGACCGCCACCAGGCGACGCTCGTCGATCGAGCCCTGGGCGATGACCACCTGGTCGGAGAAGGTCGGAACGCCCACGGACTTGATGTTGAGCCCGAACTGGCTGGACCAGAACACCGGGACGGACAGGTGCGGACGCCGCAGCGGCCCGGGGTTCACCATGTTGTGGGCCGCCACCTCGGCCTGTGCGACCGCGTTGCCCCAGTGCTCCAGGGAGAGCATCTGGTACTCGAACAGCGGGTGCGGGAAACGCGCGACATCGCCCGCCACGAAGATGTCGTCGGTGACGATCCCGTACATGTCGAAGGCACGGCACCCCGCGTCGCAGGCGATCCCGCGCGGCCCCGCGGCCAGCCCGCACTCCGCCAGCCATTCGACGTTTCGCACCGCGCCCATGGCGACCACGCACACATCCGCGTCCACACTGCCGCCGTCGGAGAAGTCAGCGCCGGTGAACCGCCCGTTCCGGTCGCCCCGCAGCGCGGTCACCGTCACCCCGCAGCGCAGGTCCACGCCGTGGTTCCGCTGCATACCGGCCGCGAGCCGCGACAGCGTGCCGCCGAGCGCGCCCACCAGCGGTCCGGGGCCACGTTCGGCAACCGTGACGTCGATGCCCAGCTCCCGGCAGGCCGAGGCGATCTCCGAGCCGGTGAATCCCGCGCCGATCACCAGCACCCGGCGCGGCCCGGCGGCCAGCCGCTCGGCCAGGCCCGCGGCGTCTTCGCGGGTGCGCAGGGTGAACACCCCGTCCAGCGCGGCCTCGTCGGCATCGGGCCACGGCCGCGCCCGGGTTCCGGTGGCGATCAGCAGCCGGTCGTAGGGCAGCGGCTCGCCGTCCGCCAGCAGCACCCGCCTGCCGACCGGGTCCAGCCCGGTGGCGCGCACCCCGAGCCGCCACCGCGCGTCCGGGTCCCGACGCGTCGGCAGGGCGGTGGCCGCTGCCGCCACCTTCCCGAGCAGCACCTGCTTGGACAGCGGCGGGCGGTCGTAGGGCGGATGCGGCTCGTCCCCGACCACGGTCAGTGAGCCGCTGAAGCCCTTCTCGCGGAGCGTCTCGGCGGCCCGCAGTCCGGCAAGCGACGCGCCGACGATGACGATCCGGCCGTCCCGAAGGTCACCGGGCACCGACGCTCACCGCCTCGCCCACCAAGATGGCCTGGACCGGGCACGCCGCCGCGGCCTGGCGTACGCGGGGGAGCTGGCCGTCGGGGACGTCGGGCTCGTACAGCAACGCCTCCTCCCCGTGCAGTTCGAACACCTCCGGCGCGAGGAACACGCACTGGGCGTAGCCCTGGCAGCGGGTGAGGTCCACGACGATCCGCATCCCAAGCCACTTCCCTCTGTCGTCTCAGCTCCTCTCCATTTGTACGCTGAGGAACGATCAGGCGCGCGCGCTGCTACTCCGGCGGAGTTCCGGGAGGCCTGGCACTCCGCCGCGGCGGATCGCCCGCTTCGACCGCGGCGTCGCGCACAGGGGTGGGTCGGGGCGTGTGGGAGACGGGCGAGCGGATGCGCGGTGACCCGTACCGGATGTCACCGCGCGGAGCCGTTCGCGGTCAGTCGAGTTCGATGTTGAAGTCCCAGATGGCCACGACCCTGCCGTCGTGGCGCCACGTCAGTTGGGCGGCGCCCGAGTGGTAGGTGCCCGACAGCACCAGGTTCGCTGACTTTCCCGTGCTGGCGGTGACAGCCGGGGAGCCCACGGGCGCCAGGGAGACGTCCTTGCCCTGCTCGTCGCGGGAGGTGAAGTCGTCGGCCTTGAGGGTCAGGGGAGCGGTGGCCTGGCTGACGGTGACGGTGATCGTCCCCTTCGTCTGGTCGGGCATCCTGCCGCCCGTCGACGGCAGGTCCTCCACCGGTCCGCTCGCCACCACCAGGGCGGTGCCGCCGGGCAGTTGGGCGCGGACTGGGGCACCCATCGCCACCAGTTGCAGATGGTGCTCGTCGGCGGTCGGGGTGGCCTGCCCGGCGGGCTGGGACGGGATCGGCACGGCGCCCAGACTGCGCACCGTACTGGCGGCGTCGCCGTTGCCGCCGTCGGTGGACGCCGGATGGCTGGCACAGCCCGCCAGCAGCGCCAACAGGGCGCAGCTGGGCAGGGCGAGACGCAGGCGGGGGAGGGCGCGCCGGAGGCCGGGCCGACCGCGGTCGGCCCGGCGGGGCGCTGCGGTGCGCGCAGCGTTCATCAGTTGCGTGGTCCTTGCGGGTCGGTCACTGCCCGGCGGGTGACGGGTTGACGATCGGGCGTTCCGCCTCGTGACTGCTGGCCACGGCCGGATAGACGACGCTACCCGAGGGCGCGGGCGGCAGGGCGCGACCCGAGGGGTTGTTGTAGACGTCGGCGCCGAACGGGCGCAGACCGTCGGCGGCCGCGTAGCCGAGGTGGCCGTGGCCGTCGGTGCCGCCGTGGTCGATGCCGAACAGGTCCTCCATGCTGCGCAGCCAGCTGTAGTGGTTGTAGGGCTGGTCACTGATGGACCCGGGCCTGATGAACCGGGAGATGAGCACGGAGCCGGTGATGCCACCGCCGGGCGTGGTGTCCTGACCGAACGCCTGGAAACCGGGCTGGGTGGTGTTGGGACCGGGCAACTCGTTGCAGCACGCGACGATGGACTGGGAGGTGTCCGTCGGTGTGTTGAGCGACTTGTCGGCGTTGCCGGTGTAGTCGGCGATGGAGTTGCCGTACATCTTGTACGGCGGGAAGGCCTCGTCGAAGACGATCTGGATCAGGCCGTCGTGCTGGAACGCGGGCGAGGACATGATCTGCGGGACGACCCTCTCCAGGAACAGGTCCGAGGCGTACAGGCCGCCTTGGTGGTTGTTCGGGTCACCGGAGAGGTTGTCGCCCTTGCAGGTGGCGTCGTGCGCGTCCGAGCAGTTGTCCGGGGTGATCCAGGAGAACTTCGGCGTGGTGGACTCGTGCCTGAGGTCCTGGACCAGGCTGCTCTGCGCGGGGTGGCCCTTGGCCGCGGGCAGTCCGTCCAGCGGGACGACCCGCGCGCAGTCCCTGGGGTTGTCGATGACCGAGTGGAACCAGGCGGCCGGGTTGTGCTTCGGCATGTACTGGTCGGTGGCCGTGGCGCTGCCGGGGTCGGGGACACCGGCGCCGGAGGGGTTGCCGGGGATGCCGCACTGGTAGGCGTTCTCCCTGGTGGGGTTCTTGCCCATGTCCTGGGCGTAGACCTTCCAGGGCACGTGCTTGTCGTCGAGCTGGTTGAACAGCGTCTTGACCGACCTGGGGTAGACACACCCGGAGGAGGCACGCGTCTGGCCGTCCGCGGCGGGGGTGCCGGGGGTGACGTTCTTGTACTGCGGACAGTCGTTCTGGTTGTCCGGCGTCGGAGCCTGGCCGGAGACCAGGCTGATGTAGTTGTCCAGGCTGTAGTGGCCCGTGCCGTAGTACTGGCGCAGCAACTCCCCGTATCTGGGCAGCGTCTTCCACAGGTAGCTGTTCTGGTTCAGGCCGGTGAACGTCGCCTCGTAGGACTTGTTCTCCAGGATGATCGTCCAGACGTGGCCGACCTTGTGGGCAGTTGGCCGGTTGTCTTCCTGGGCCGAGGCCGACGACGGGGCCAGTGTGACCGCCGCCATCGCCAACGCCACCCCGGCGGCCAGGTGTTGCCACCGGCGGCCGAGCGTGAACCCTGCCATAACGCTCCTTCAACATGACCGAGCGGCGAAGGCGCTCCTCGCCGACCCATGCACTCTGCACCAGCCTCGGGACGTACGGCCCGGGCTCGAACGGACATTCAGGTAACCGCAAGATAAACAAAAGGTGTTGTGGTGTCGAGGATGCGACGTGCTGGTTCACGGTTCAACTGCCCGCCCCAGGGCATGCGTTGGCTCGAACCGCCGCGCGGCAGCGGTGCGCAGGACGCCGGTACCCTGCACGACGTGGTCAACTCATCGTGGACACTTGACGATGCCGGGGTCGCCATAGCCGCGGCACGTGCCGGGGCGGCCGTGGTGCGCGAGATGTACGGGCAGCGGCTCACCCGTATCGGCAAGGGCGCCGGTGACTTCGCCACCGCCGCCGACGTGGAGGCGGAGAAGACCATCGTCGGCATCATCCGCGCCGCCCGGCCGGATGACGCGGTGCTCGGCGAGGAGGGCGGGCGGCAGGGCGCCGCCGATGCCACGCGCCAGTGGTTGGTGGATCCCCTGTGCGGCACGCTGAACTACGCCGTCGGCAGCATGCTGGTGGCCGTCAACGTGGCGCTGCGCGACGGAGCGGCGGCGGTGGCCGACCCGTTCAGCGGCGAGATCTTCCACACCGACGGTCAGACCGCCTGGCTGCGGCACGACGGAGCCGACACACGACTGGCGCCCACGGCCGCAAGCCAGTTGGTGGACGTCAACCTCGATCCGCCCTTCCCGAGCGCGCCCGGTTTCCGAGCCGTTGAACTGCTGGCGCACCCCCGGTTCGGCGAGCGGTTCCGGCCGCGGGTGGTGTCCACGACGCTGGCGTTGGCCTGGGTCGCCGCCGGAAGGCGAGCCGGTTACGTCACCGATGGCGGCGACCTGTCCGCAAGCGTGCACTTCGCCGCGGGCATCGCCTTGTGCCGGGCCGCGGGGTGCGTGGTCAGCGGGCTCGACGGCGCTGCGACAGGGCAGGCGGGCCGCGGGCTCGTCGTCGCCGCCGATGCCGAGACCCACGGGCAGCTGATGTCGATGATCCGCGACTCAGGGGCTGGGCGCACCTGAGAAGGAGTCTGCGGGCCCGCGCGTCGAATTGGCGTGCCGCAACTGGGACTGGGGTGACCGGGGCGGGCGGCGAGTCAGAACTCCGGTCGCCCCGGTGGCAGGGGGTGCGCTTCGCGGCCCGGAGGGCCTCCGCCCGGGACCGCCTTCGTCCAGCCCTGGTCGACGGTCTTGCGGGCCTTCTCCAACTGCGCGTCCGTCGGGAACTGCGGTGTGCCCTCGACCGTCGGCAGTCTCGCGGCGGCTGCCCTGTCCAGGGTGCCGTTCTTGTCCATCACGGCCATCAGCACCGGGCGGGCGTAGCCCAGCAGCCGGAGGTTCTGGCCCTCCGGGCTGAAGAGGTACTCCTCCCACAGGCGCGCGGCGGCCGGGTGCGGCGCGTGCTTGCTGATCGCCTGCGCGTAGTACTGGGCGAAGCTGCCGTCGAAGGGGATCGAGACCTGCCAGTCGACGCCCTTGCCGCGCAGCTGGCCGGTGTAGTCGAGATTGACGTAGTCCCAGTTGATGGCGATGGGCGCGCGGCCGCTCTCGACCGTGGCCGAGGTGGCCACGGCGGTGTCGAGGTTGCCGACCTTGTTCAGCTCGGCGAAGAAGTCCAGACCAGGCTGGATGTCGTCGAACGACCCGTTGTTCGCCAGGGCGGCGGCGTACACGCTGGCGAAGGCGGTTCCGGAGCGGGTCGGATCGCCTTCCAGCGCGACCTTTCCCTTGTAGTCCGGACCCAGCAACTGGGCGAACGTCTGGGGGCAGGTCCTGATGCGCCTGGCATCGCAGCCGATGGAGATGTAGCCGCCGTAGTTGTTGTACCAGTGGGCCTGCGGGTCCTTCTGGCTGCTCGGGATCGAGTCGTACTCGGCGACCCGGTAGGGGGCGAGCAGCTGCTGGCCCGCCGCTGTCCGCGCGAACGTGTCCCCCAGGTCGATCACGTCGGGGGCGCCGGGCCCGCTGCCGCCCTGCGCCACGGCGCCCACCTCGTCCTGACTGTGGCCGTACGGATTGGCGTCGGTGACCTTGATGCCGTACTTCCTCTCGAAGCCGTCGATCAGCCCGCCGTAGTTGGCCCAGTCGCGCGGCAGGGCGATCGCGTTGAGCCTGCCCTCCTTGCGGGCCGCGGTGATCAGCGCGGCCATGCCGCCCACCTCCTCGGCGGAGGTGGCCACCGACGGCTTCACGGGCCTGGCGGGCGGAGTGGGGCCGCAGGCACTCAGCCCCAGGCCCGCCAGGGCCAGGCAGCCGACGACGGCTGCCGCTCGGGCGCGCGGTGTGCTCACGACAGCTCCAGGCCGGGGAAGCGGACGACCGCCGACTCCAGGTCGTCGGCCGCCGAGGCGACGGCGTCACCGAGGGAGTGCTCGGCCCAGATGACCTTGCCGGTGGGCGTGTAGCGGGTGCCCCAGCGCTCGACGAGCTGGGCGACCAGGAAGAGGCCCCGTCCGCCCTCGTCAGTGGCCTGGGCGCGGCGCAGCCGGGGCGAGGTGCTGCTGCCGTCGGACACCTCGCAGATGAGGGTGCGGTCGCGCAGCAGCCGGACCCTGATGGGCTCGCTGCCGTAGCGGACGGCGTTGGTGATCAGCTCGCTGAGGACGAGTTCGGCGGTGAACGCGATCTGCCCCAGGCCCCAGTCCTCCAGCTGGCGCACACACGCGTTGCGCACCGGTGCCACCGCCGCCGGGTCACGGGGCACGTCCCACTCGGCGACCCGTGTGGGGTCGAGCCGACGGGTACGGGCCACCAGCAGTGCGACGTCGTCCCTGGGCCGGGTGGGCAGCATGGTTTCCATCACCGCCGCGCAGGTCGCGTCCGGGCTGCGGTCGGGCCCGGCCAGGGCATCGCGCAGGGCGGCCAGCCCGGCGTCCAGGTCACGATCCCGGGTCTCGATGAGCCCGTCGGTGTAGAGCACCAGCCGGGAGCCCTCGGGCACGGTCAACTCGGCGCTCTCGAAGGGCAGCCGGGAGCCCAGGCCCAGCGGCGGGCCGATGGGCATCTCAGGGAAGCCCGCGGTGCCGTCGGGCTGGACCACCGCCAGCCCCGGATGGCCCGCGGTGGCGGCGACCACCTGTCCGGAGACCGGATCGTAGACGGCGTACTGGCAGGTGGCCCCGACGATCCCCGGCGTCTGCGCACCGGCGGTCTCCTCGGCGTCGATCCGGGCCACCAACTCGTCCAGCCGGGCCAGCAGTTCGTCCGGAGGCATGTCCAGGGCGGAGAAGTTGAGAACGGCGGTACGCAACCGGCCCATGGTCGCCGCGGCGTGCAGGCCGTGGCCGACGACGTCGCCGACCACCAGGGCCACCCGGGTGCCCGACAGCGGGATGACGTCGAACCAGTCCCCGCCGACCCCGGCGTGGGCGGGCAGATAGCGGTAGGCCGCCTGGAGGGCGGTCTGCACGGGCAGTTCGCGGGGCAGCAGGCTGCGCTGCAGCGTGGCGGCCATGGCGTGCTCGCGGGTGTAGCGGCGCGCGTTGTCGATGCACACCGCCGCCTGCGCGGCCAGCTCCCGGGCGACGGACACGTCCTCCTCCTCGAACGGCGGGGAGGCGTCGGCCCGCCAGAAGGCGACCGAGCCGAGCACCACTCCGCGGGCCCGCAGCGGCGCCACGAGCAGCGAGTGGACGCCGCGGTCGAGGATCCGCCGGGCACGTTCGGGATCCTGGGCCCGCCACTCGTCGGAGGCGCTCAGATCCGGCACGAGAACCGCCCGACCGCTGGTCACCCCCGCGGCGATGGGATGGCTCGGAGTGAACCGGACCAGCCTGCCGACGGGGTAGAAGGGACCGTCCCCCGGCATGCCCGCGGCGGCGGTGCGGCGTATGCCGGTGTCCGTGCCGGGCGGCTCCTCGCCCCGCAGTACCGGATCCAGGAGCTCGACGGTGACGATGTCGGCGAACCGGGGCACCGCCACGTCCGCCAGTTCCGCGGCGGTACGTGTCACGTCCAGCGTGGTGCCGATCCGTCCCCCGGCGTCGTACAGCAGCTTCAACCGCTCACGGGCCGTCTCGGCCCTGCCGTACAGGGCGCGCAGCTCGGTGGTGTCCCGCAGCGTCACCACACTGCCGGCGGGCCCGTAAGGGGCGGCGAGCCGTTTGTTGACGGCCAGCAGCCGGTCCGCCACCAGGTACACCTCGTCGTTGGCCGCCCGTTGGGAGGCCAGCAGTTCGGCCAGGTCCGCCTCCAGACCCAGCTCGCCGACGTGGTGGCGCTCCGCGTCCGGCGGCAGGTCCAGCAGCCGCCGCGCCTCGTCGTTGGCCAGCACCAACCGGCCGTCACCCCCGATGATCAGGACCCCCTCCCGCACCGCGTGCAGGACCGCGTCGTGGTGCTCGTACATCCGGGTCATCTCCAGCGGCCCCAGGCCGTGCGTCTGCCGCCGCAACCGGCGGCTCACCAGACCTGCCCCGCCCGCGGCGATGACCAGGGCCCCGGCCGCGCTCCCGATCAGGACCGGCACCTGCTGGCTCACCCTCTGCTGCACCCTCTCGACCGTCAGCGGGCAGGAGACGATGGCGACGACCGAGCCGTGGGCGTCCTTGACGGGGACCGCCGAGACCACCGACAGGCCCAGGGAGCCCTGGAAGGTCCTGGTGAACGGCTGTCCGGCGGCGGCCTGTGCGTAGGGGCCGATGACGCGCTTCCCGATCTGGCCCGGGTCACTGTGGGTCAAGGTGATGCCGTCCAGCTTGTAGACGATGATCGCGTCGACACCGGCGGCCTTCCGGGTCGCCTCGGCGCTGGGCTGAAGCACCGCGGTGGGGTCGGGGCTGGCCAGTGCGGCCAGGATCCCCGGGGAGTCGGCGAACGACTCCGCCACGGCGAGCGTCCGGCGCCGGGCGTCGGTCATGCTGCCGCGCTGGGCCTGCACCACGAGAGCGACCAGCGCCGCGGCGACGACCAGCAGCACCACCGCCGACTGCAGGAGGAACATCTGCCCGGCCAGGCTGTGTACGCCCACCACGGAACCCGCACGGCGTAGCAGCGACCGCGGCCTGCCCCGATGCGGCTGGCCGCGTCCCTGGTGCGCCCGGTCGCCAGGTCTCGGATGGGAAGACCGACCGGACGCATGGGCTCCTTCGGACGACCGATGGCCAAAGGGACCCAAACCTCCGCGCATAACCCTATTTCTATCGCTTCTGGGTGCCGATCACAGGGCGATCGAGGTGGAGTCAGGCCGACTGCCTCAGGTCGTCAACCCGGGCCGCGCGCGGGACGGCGACACGCCCGCGTCCACCCCGGTCGCGCGGGCGCGGCGGCTGCGCCGCCGCTGTCGCACATCGCCGCACTCCCAGCGCAGCGCCTACTCGGGGCGGCGGCCCCAGCAGGTGATCAGCGGGGCGGTGGTCACATCCAGTTCGTCACCGCGCAGACCGGCCAGATGCCGGTCGATCTCCGCCTCGGAGGCGAGCGCGTTCGACACCAGCCGCTCGCGCAGCTGGCGCACGGTGGCGGCCTCCAGCTCCCGGCAGGCCGGTGAGGTGAGCGGGAAGAAGCCTTCGGCCCGGACGTCGCTCAGCCCGGCGCCGCGCAGCAGTGCGGGCAGCGTACGGCCGAAGGCGAGGTCCACGCCGCGCTGGGCGAGCAACGTACGGAATCCGCGGCGGATGCGGTTCGCCAGTTCCTCGGCCGGGCCCCGCTCGTCGGGGCAGGCCAGCGGCTGGAGTGCCGGATCGGCGTCCTCCACCACCAGCCAGCCGCCGGGCCGCACCGCCGCGGCCAACCGGCGCAGCACCTCGGCCCGCTCGGGCAGATGCACCAGCACCAGGCGCGCGTGCACCAGGTCGAAGCCCCCGGCGGGCGGCTCGTCCCTGGCCACATCGTGCCGCCGCACCTCGACCGGGGCGGCCAGACCGGTCAGCCACGAGGTGTCGATGTCCGTCGCCAGTACGTACCCGCTTGGCCCGACGCGCTCCGCGAGGGCGCCGGGCACCGAGGTCCCGCCCGCCCCCACCTCCCAACAGCGCCATCCGGCCGCCAGCCCGAGCCGCTCCAGGTGGGCGACCGTCCAGGGATCAAAGATCCGCGCGAAGGCGTCGAACCGCCGCCCGGCCTCGCGCTGCCGGTTGTCCAGCAGATATCCGTCCTCTTGCGTCATGCGGCCCATCGTTCCTCACAGCGGCGGCACCCCCGGCAGCGGCACACCCCCGCTGTCCAGCCCCGTGCCGTCGGCGCGGCCCGTCAGCCAGCCGACGAGAGCGGTAGCGGAACCGGAGACCGTCATGTGCGGGCCGCGCGGCCGACCGGTGGGCCAGCGCTGGCCGTCGTCGGTGACCAGGACCAGGGCGGGCAGCTCGGCGTGCCCGGCGAACTTCACCGTTGCCAGGAAGCGCAGTTCGGCGTGGACGAACTCGGACGGGAGCTGGTCGACGGTGTAGCCGACGTCGAGGTCCACATGGTGCAGCTCGACCTCGGCCAGCCGCCGCAGGGCCAGCCGCTCCGCCCGCTCCACCACGCCGTTGCGCATCTCTACCTCGTAGCCGAAGCGGTCGTCGGGCAGCGCGTCGGCGGCCGCGTCGAAACGGTCGGCGGTGGCGCGCAGGTCGGCCAGCTGCTCGGCCAGTGGCCGGTGGGCGCCGCGCTCGATGTCCGCGGTGCGGGCGTCGGCACTGGCGTACATCGGCGTACGCACGTCCGTACGCGCCCAGTTGAGCAGGTTGACCAGGGCGTCGGCGTTGCGTGCCAGGTGCGCGAGCACATGGCCGCGGGTCCAGCCGGGCAGCAGGGACGGTTCGCGGACGGCGGCGTCGTCCAGCTTGCCGAGGGACACGAGCAGGCGGGCGGTCGCCTCGTGGACGGCCGCCGCGTCCTGCCGGAAGTCGAGCGGGGTGCCGGTCATGGGGCAAAACTAGCGCCACCGCTCGTGCTCCGGGAGAGCACCCCGCCGCGCCGCCACGGGAAGGGACACCAGCCCGCGGCGGCGCGACGGCCGACTCAGCCTCTCCGGTCGATCACCGACCGCAGCTTCCCGCTGGTCGCGGTGCGCTCGAAGTCGTCCGTGCCGAGCAACTCCACCGAGAAGTCCAGCAGTTCCTCGTCCACCGCGCCCCGCAGCTCCGGACAGCCGTCCAGGAACGCGGTACGCGCCACCCGCGGATCCGGGGCGTAGCCGCGGTCGAGCCGCAGCGTCAGGCGCTCACGGCCGGTGCCGGGGTCCAGCACCATCTGCAACTCTCCGCGGTATCCCAGCAGTTCCTGCGCGGTGCGGACGAACTGGCGGTAGTTGTAGAAGTACGTTCCCACCCGTACCACATCGCCGTGCCGCCCCAGCAACTCCACGCGCGGGGTGCGGCTGCCGCAGCCGCACTCGCCCGGCACGGTGCGGCCCAGGTCGCCGATGTCGTACCGGTCCAGACGCTGCCCCTGCCGCACCCGGCTGGTGAACACCAGCCGACCGGGCTGACCGTCCGGCACCGGTCGGTCCTCCCGTGGGTCGAGCACCTCCAGGGTGTGCAGTTCGGTCAGCACATGGTGCACCGAGCCTTCGGCGTACGCGCACTGGTAACCCAGCGGCCCGAGGTCGGTACTGCCGTAGGCGGCCGAGCGGATCACCTCCACCCCGAAGTCGTCCTCCAGCGTCCGGCGTTGCTCGGCGGTGAAGTGCTCACCGCCGTAGAACACCTTGCGTATCCCGCCGTACGGGCGCAGCAGATCGGCCTGGGAGTGGAACAGTTGCCACAGGTAGGACGGCATGCCGAAGACGGTGTCCACGCGGTACTCGATCAGCGCCTGCGCGATCGCCCGGTGGTCCGGGCCCGCGGCGATCGGGATCTGGGTGGCGGTCAACCGCTCCAGGACGGAGAAGAAGCTGATGAAGCTCCCGTACATCCCGCCGCAGAAGAACAGGTTCGCCGCCCGGTCGTGCCGCGGGTCGAAACCGGCGGCCAGCAGGCCGTGCGCGCAGGCGCGCATCTGCGTGTCGTAGTCGTCGTGGGTGAACACCGACAGCGCGGGCGAACCGGTGGTGCCCCCACTGCGGAAGTACAACTGGGCGTCGTCCGCGGCGATGTCGCGCAGCGCGCGCTGGACGCCCGCCTTGTCCAGCAGCGGCCCGGTCGGCGGCGGGGGCGGGGTGATCGGGCGCACCAGGTCGTCCAGGCAGGCGACGTCGGCGAACCGGTCGTCCGCCTGCACACTGACCCGTCGGCTGTAGCGCTGGAGGGCGTACACACCGTCGTGCGGTTCGCCGTGGTAGCTGTCCGGCATCGCGCCGACCGGGGTCACCCGCAGTACCCCGGCCGCGATGGCGGCCCGGGACAGTACCGCGACGTCGGACCTGCTGCCGCCGATCGCCGCGGTCTGCAGGTACCGGCGCATCGGCCGCAGCACGGAGGCCATCCGGGCCCGGGGCAGCGGCTTGACCCAGATGCTGCGGTGCAGCGGGGAGGCGGTCAACGCGGGCCGGGAGTCGGCCAGTACCCGCCATGAACCGTCCTGCGCCGTGATGACCTGGGTCAGCCCGAGATGGCTCTCCAGCCGGGCGACCAGCTCGGTGGTGGTGATCTCAGCCCGGGCGGCCCCGTCGATCTCCGGCACCGGGCGCTGCGCCGACACCTCGCCGAGCACGTCGGCGAACCGCCGGGCGAAGTCGAAGACCTCCTTGGTGTCGTCGGTGTCGAGGTAGACCACCTGCGGGCTGGAGCACGCCTGTTGCTCGAAGCGGCACACGTCGGCCGCGAGCGCGCCCAGCGTCCGCGGATCGGCCCAGACGTCGCGGGTCAGATAGCCGAACGAGATCTTGTGACCCCACTCCACCAACCGGCAGCCCGCCGGAACGTGCGCGGCCACGCCCTCGACGGCCGCCTCGCCGCCCCAGACGGCCACCGCGTCCGCGGGCGCGCAGATGTCCCGCAGCCACTCCTGCCGCGACGACGGGAAACGCAGCGCGATCAGCCGGGCCGCGATGGCCCCGGTCGGGTCGGCTGCGGCCAGTTCGGCCAGCAGGAGCTGGGCCAGCGCGGTGTCGCCGCCGCTGGTCTTCAGGACGTTGACGTTGCCCGCGAGCAGGCCCTCGATCACGCTCAGCGGGGCGACGCCCGCCGAGTTGCCGGGCGCGATGTGCACCACCAGGCCGACCGGCGCCCAGGCCTCGAACACCGTGCTGCGCGCGTCGGGCCGGGTCAGCCGCTCCGGTGCCGGAGCGCCCAGCTCCCGGCGCAGTTTGCGGGTGAGCGCGGTCCGGCTGACGGCCTCGCCGATCTCGGTGAGCACCGCGTCCGCCTCCTCGGCGGCCGTACCGGCGTCGAGCAGTGGCCGCGCCAGCCGGGCGCGTACCTTTCGCGCCGGGTCGCGCAGCGCCGTGCTGAGCGCGTCGCAGGCGGCCAGTACCGTCTCGCTGTCCAACGGCTCGGCCAGCGCGCGCTCGACGGTGACCGGAAGGTCGACCAACCGCTTGGCGGCCTCGGCGTCATCGATGAACTCGCCCTGCCAGAAGTGACCGTTCACAGTGCCCTCTTGCGCGCAGGCGCGCCCGCGCGGCGCGCCTGCGGTGTTCGTGGCCTGCTGCGGCCCGGTGGCCGCGCGTGCGTCGCTCGCGGTGTCTTTTCGTTCGCTTCTCCGCCCGCGCGGCGCGCCTGCGGTGTTCGTTGCCTGCTGCGGCCCGGTGGCCGCGCGTGCGTCGCTCACGCCGCTCCCTTCAGCAGTTCGGCCGCCGCCACCGCGCAGCTGCGGTTGCGGCTCAGTCCGGCGCGCCCGTGGATGGTGAACCAGTCGGTGCCCAACGGGCATTCGCACGACTCGCCCGGCTGGAGCGAGGCCAGGTCGCCCATCACGACGCTGTGCGCCGGAACGGAGGTGATGTACGGGGAGGCCAACTGCAGATAGCCGCGCTCGCCGTACGGCAGTTGCTCCAGCGTCTGCGTGCAGCGCACGGCCGCCCGGGACCACACCGGGACGTGCAGCCGGTGGCGTTCGCACTCCACGTAGGGCACGCAGTGCTCCACGGAGCCGTAGGTGTCGCGGATCCGCTCGCCGGGGATGCCGAGTTGCTCGGTGACGGCCGCGTAGAACAGGTCCTTGGGGATCTGCCGGTCGGAGTGCCCCTTCCAGCCGCCGCCGAGCACCACCAGCGAGTCCGCGGGCAACCGCAGGGCGGGCAGGCGCAGTTCACGCATCCGCTCGAGAGTGAAGTGCAAGAACGCGGGGAAGCCCAGGATCCGTACCGGCAGCCCCTCGTCCGCGTAGCGCTGGAGTGCCTTGAGCACGCCGAAGACGTCGAACTCGTGGCTGCTGCCGGTGTGCCTGAGGGCATGGGTGACCTGGCGGGCGGGCGCGAAGTCACACAGGTAGTTGTCGGTGAAGGAGGTCCCCAGCCGCATCTCGGGCGCCGGTTCGTAGCTGTACAGCAGATAGTTGACCGGCTGGTCGGGGGTGATCCACCCGTAGAAGTCGAAGATCCGGGCCACCATGCGCTGTGCCGCGCGGATGGTCCACTCGTCGAAGAACATCTGCGACTTCTGGCCGCTGGTGCCGGACGAGGTCAGATGGAGGAAGACCTCGTCGCGCGGGATGGACAGCACCTCGTGCAGCTTGAAGAAGTTGGCGTGCACCAGCGGGGCGCGCACCGGGCCGAGGGTGCCGTGCGGGGTGTCGGCGAGCAGTGAGCGGAAGAACGGCGAGCGTTCGGCGTGCCAGGCGTTGGCCTCGTCCATGGCGGCCCGGAACAGCTCGTCGGCGTCGGTCGCGTACGGGTCGGCCAGGTCGCACAGCCGCTGTACGTGCGGCAGCGCCGCGGGGTCGGGGACCTCGACGGGGGCGAGGTGCGGGTTGGGCGGATTGGCGGGGGTCATGAGACAACCTCGGGAAGGGGCAGGTACGTCGAAGTCCAGGCCGTCAGATAGGCCGTCAGATACGGCTGGAGCAGACCGTCCGCGGCGACGTCGCGGAAGTCGATCTGTCGGCTGGTGCGGGAGAGCACCACGTAGTCGTGGAAGCGGTCGGCGGCGCGGCGCATCGCCGGGTACACGGCGCCGGGAACGAACCCCTGGGCCAGGAAGGCGGCGAGACCCGCGGTGTCAGCCAGCGGAAGCAGCGCCTCCACGTAGTCCGCACCGGCCCGCGCCACGGCGTCCATCAGCGGCTCCAGAGAGTCGGTGACGGCGCCGAGGTGCGGATGCACGGCGACCAGCGCGCAGCTTCCGGCCGCCCGGTCCAGCTGCGCGTACGCCTCGAAACGGCCGTCTGCGGGCAGCAGTACGGCGTTCGGGGTGTGCAGCGGGAAGAAGCGGCTGGCCGGATCGGGGAACAGCTCCAGGAACCGGCGCCGGACAAAACCGGGCGCGTCGAGCAGTTCGAAGTCGACGCCCGAACGCCGGGCGGAGCGCGCCGGGTTGGCGGCGTCCGGTGTCGCGGTCAGCGGGCCGAAGCCGATGCCGGTGCTGTCCTCGCAGGCACGCAGCAGTGGCAGCAGCGCCCGCGGCACCTCGGCCACCCGCTCCCGGCGGGAGAGCACCCCGTCGGCGTAGCGCACGAACAGCGCCAGGCTCTCGCAGCCCTCGACCTCGGCCGCGTTGGGCATCAGCCCGACCGGGCGGAACCCGTTGCGCAGCACCACGCTCTGCGGGCCGCGGGTGACCATGCGGACCGTGGCGTACACCGAGTCCACGTTGCCGCCGTCGAACGCCGCCGCGCACACGGATCCGGTCAGCTCTCCGGCCAGCCCGGCCTGGCGGTGCGTGGGATGCACGGCGAGCCCGACGAGCTTGCCGACGCGGGTGCCCGGATCGGTCTGCACGACCGCGGAGCCCGCCAGTTCACCGGTGCCGGTACGGCGGGCGGTGAGCCAGAACGTCTCCGGGTCGGCGATCAGCCGCCGCATGACGGCCGGATCGCTGCCGAGCGCCACCGGATAGCCGTGGCCGTACACGTCGAAGTACAGCTGCCGCAGATCGGCGATGTCGCGCGGGGTCGCCGACGCGATCGTCATGGCCGTCACCGCTCACCCGCCATCGCCAGGGCCGCGTCCCGCGGCTCGTCGTGCCCGTAGGGTTCACTTCGGTCGCGTCCGCCCAGCAGCCACAGTGCCAGGGCCGCCGGGACCAGCCCGGCCGCCTGCAGCAGGCACAGCGAGCTCGGTGACAGGTGGTCGCCGAGGAAGCCGAACACCAGCGAGGACACCGGGAACGTCGCACCCAGCAGGGCCTGCATGGCGGCGAAGAACACCGGCTTGTCCGCGGTCGGCACCAGCCGCTGGAACAGCGCGACGAACCGCACCCCGATCGCGCCCACACACCATCCGGCGACCACCAGCGCGCCCGCGGCGGCGGCCCGGTCGGCGACCACACCCGGCAGGCCGAGCGCGGCGGCCATCGCCACCAGACAGGCGCCGCCGGTGGTCGCGGGGCCGCCGGGCAGCCGTCGGCCGGTGAACGATCCCACCAAGGCCCCGATGCCCAGGGCCGATTCGAAGGCGGCCACCGTGCTGCCGTCGGAGTGCAGCACCGAGCGCGTGTACAGCGGCATCACCACGTAGACGGAGGTGGTGAACAGGTTCGCCGCCGCCAGGCACAGCAGCACACGGCGCACCAGCGGATGTCCGGTGAGCACCTGCCGCAACGTCCGCCGCTCGACGGCGCGTTGCTCCTCGTCCGGTCCCGGCGCCCCGCAGACCGCGAAGCGCGCCAGGCCGAGCAGCCCGGCCGCCGCGAGGTACGCCGCCGCGCAACCGGCGAGCACCGCCGGGAAGCCACCGGCGTCCACCACCAGCGGCCCCAGCAGTCCGCCCGCGAGCCCGGCGAGCGACTGGGTGGACAGCTCGAACCCGGTGGCCGCCTCGATGTCCGCGTCATCGACCAACTCCGGTACCGAGGTGGTCAGGCACGGGTCGAAGAGGGCCTGGCAGCCCGCCAGCACCAGCGCCGCCGCGTACGCGGCCAGCAGCGGCAGGGCGTGCAGATACGCCCAGCCCGCCACACCGGCCGCGGCCACGCCCGCCACGGCCGCCGAGGTCCGCAGCACCTCACGGTGCGGGCAGCGGGCGATCACCCGGGCCACCACCGGGGCCAGCGCCACCGCGGGAAGCGTGCTCACCGCGAGGAAGGCACCGGAGGCCAGCCCCCGGTCCCCGCCGACGGCGTAGCCGACCAGCCACCACACGGCGCCGACCTGGAACATCCGATTGGCCGCCTGAGTGAGCACCTGGCCGCCCCACACCGCGCCGAACGCCCGGTTGCGCAGCACCAAGGGGAGTTGCCGAGTCGCCGTCATGACCGGGGCCTCTCGTCCAGCACGCGGATCAGCTTGCCGGAGCGGGAGTTGACCGCCAGCTCGCCCATCCTGGCCCACTCGATCGTCGGCGGGTGGATGTGCCCGGCCCGCGTCGCCTCGCCGTACAGCGGCCGTGCCGCGAGCAGTTCCTTGACGATGGCCCGCGCCAACTCCTCGCGTCCTGTGGTGTCCTGGTCGGTTGCCAGCCGCAGCACCAGGCCGTCGCGTCCGTCCCAGCGGCGGGTCACCAGCTGGACTCCGGCCACCCGTCCGGCCAGGTCGGTGGCGCTGACGATGTCGTGCACGTCCTGCGTGTACAGCGACACCGGGCCGACCCGCACGCCCTCCTCGGAGCGGCCGAGGATCCTGAAGTGCCCGGCGGCGGCGTCCACCCACTCGGCCCGGTCCCCGACGGGGTAGCGCAGGATCGGCATCAGCCGCCGCCGCAGATCGGTCACCACGGCCCGGCCTGGCACACCGTCCGCGGTGATGGGCTGCCCGGTGTGCTCGTCCAGGATCTCCATGACGGTGTACGGCGCGAACGTCCGGTGCACTCTGGGGTCGCCGCCGGGTACGGCGGCGCCGAGGAGTCCGGCGTCCACGCTGGCGTAACCGACGGAGCGGGGCAGGGCGTTGGGAAAGGCCCGGGCCAGCAGCCGGTGCTGGTCGCTGAAGAGGCTCTCACCGCCGAAGAACAGCAGCTCTACACGGGGGAGTTGGCGTCCGGCGGTGATCAGGTGCTCGGCGAGCGAGCACAGTGTGGTCGGCGTACCGGCCACCACGTCGACGTCGAACTCCTCCAGTGTGTGCGCGGTCGACTCCAGGGGCGCCGCGCCGCCGATCGGCAGCCGTACGTTGTCGACGGGGGAGTGCTGGAGCGAGTCGAGGATGAACGTGTAGCTGGCGTACAGTTCGCCCGAGTAGAACAGGTCCGCGACCCGGTGGCCCGGGCGCAGCCCGGCCCCGACCAGGTTCTCTCCGAACGCGGTGGTGAATTCCCGCCACTCGTCGCGGGTGTAGAAGGAGAATTTCGGCGCTCCGGTGGTGCCACCGCTTTTGAAGACCACCGCTTCCGCAAGCGGGCCGGTCAACAGGCGATTGCCGCGCGGTGAGTTGGCTCGCCAGAACTCGGTCTGCGGCACCACCGGCAGGTCCGACAGCTCGGCCACCCGGTCCGGCAGATCGGCGTAGAGCTCGGAGTAGAACGGTGAGTTGCGACGCACGAAGCGTATGAGTTCCGTTGTTTGTTGAACGGGCATCTATTCCTGCTTTGAGGCATGCGAAGGAGAGTGATGTCACAGTTGTGAGATCACTTGGCGGGTGCGGTGCCGCCGTACGGGCCGCTTCACGCCGATGGCAGCGGTCCGTCCCCCATATTTCGGGAGTATTTCCGGCGGGCGGGGAGCACGCTAGCTGTAGCCGCGGTGACCGGGGCAGGCGAGCAGGCGATTTCCAGCCGGTCGCGGCTGGAAGGAATGCGCCAGGTGAATGGTTGAATTCTGGCCAACTCGCGGTGTGCGCGGGCCGTTTGATGTCCCCACAGTGCAATAACGGTACCACCCCTTCCGGTCCCATTCCGCATCGTGCTCGCGGGCCGCCGGGATACCGCCGGGCCGGAGCCGTGGTATAAGCGGCGGCCCCCGGAAAGCGCTGCGGCCCGTCCCGAATGAACGGGACGGGCCGCCGGGCGAGGCGCGCGCGGATCAGCGCCAGGTGTCGTTCAGGGTGACCGAACCCGAAGCGCCGGTGGTATACGAGCGGTTGGGATCGCTTTCCCAGGTGACGCTGCCGTCCGGATTCTTCTTGATGTACTTGTACTGGACAGCCGTGTTCGCCGGAAGCGAGACCGTGCCGCTCCACACCGGGTACGACGCCGAGGACAGCGGCACGGACTTGGCCGGGTCCCAGGAGCCCAGTGCCGGAATGGAGCCCACGACGAACACGTTCTGGCCCCAGTACGTGGTGGCGTTCTCGTCGAAGGTGGCCGAGACCTGGTTCGGCGGGTTCCCGTCTGCGTACCGCTGGGCCACGACCGACGGGGTCTCCACCGTCCTGCCCGCCGAGATGTCGATGGCCAGCCGCACGTACTGCGCCATGGCCCACATCAGCGGGGTCGCGGAGTTGTCCGGCTGCCCCTGGATGAAGCCGTCCGCTCCGGCGCCCGGCCAGATCTGCTCGGAGATCTGGTAGCCGGAGTTCGCCGCGTTGGCCATCGAGGCCAGCATGGACTGGGCGCCCGTCAGGTCGCCGGTCTGCACGTCGTACTCGCCGCGCTCCCCGCTGAGCACCGGCCACGGACGGCCGACGCCCGACCCCGTGTAGTCGCCGCCGGAAGCGGTCTCGCCGTAGCCGTCGTGGTCGTAGCGGCCCCAGTAGGTGCCGTAGCCGGGGATGACCGTCTTGATCGTGGCGTCGACGGCCGCGAGCGAGTTGAGGATCCGTGGCGAGGAGGCGGGCTTGACCCCGAGCCGGGACAGTTCCAGGAAGCCCTGGTCGACCACGGCACGCTGGTCGTATGTTCCACCGCTGTTGGCGACGGAGACGGTGTCGCCGTTGTTGGGATTGCCGTTCGGCGTGATCCGCACGTAGTACGAGCCACCGGCGATCGGCCCCGTGGTGGTGTAGGTGTCGCTGTCCACCGCCGACTGGAAGGTGTCGGCCCTGGCCAGATAGGTGGCCGCGTCCGCGGCGTCCCCGTTGGCCGTGGCGAGCTGCGCGGCGCACACCAGCCCGGCCACCTCGGCTGCCATCGTGGACGGGGAGTAGCCGCCGTTCTCCTCCCACCGCTCCTCGCCGGTCGCCGGACCGTTGCTGACGAGGTAGTCGGCCAGCAGCTTCACCTTCGACCAGGTGGCCGCGTCGGTCCTGCCCAACTGGTAGGCCAGCACGATGGGGAAGGCGACCTGGTCCTCCTGGACGCCGCCCCACTCCTGGGTGCCGTCCAGCCAGCTGTTCTGCTTGACGTAACCGCTGGAGGTCTCCTCGTGGTCGAGGACGTAGGTCAGCGCGTCGTTGGCGTCGGTGGTGTCACCGGCCGCCAGCATTGCGGTGGCCATCTGGTACTCGTCGCGGGTCCACACCAGGTGGTAGCCGTGCGTCCCGGCGCTGTCGGCACTGACACTGCCGCCCCACGGGGTGAGCGGCGCCGCGACGAACCCGCCGACGTGGTTCTTGTCCTCGTCCGCCTTCACCTCCATGAGCGAAACCTGGTACTGCTGCTTGAGCTTGGCGTTCGAAGTCACCGAGGCGGGCGGTGCGTTCAGCCCGCCGAGCCAGTCGTGCCAGCCGGACCTGAACCCGCTCTCGGCGGTGTCGAAGCCCGCGCCCAGCGAGGCGCTGGCATCGCCGACCGCCGCGCTGGCACTGCTGTCGAACGCCAGGGCGAGGGTGAAGGTGGTGCTGCCGCTGGCGGCCACCGGGATCTGGGCGGTCTGCGCGATGTGTCCGGCGGTCGGCGCGGTCTGTCCCGCGGTGCTCAGCCGGTGACCTACGGTCAGCTCGCTGGCGCCGTCGCTCGCGGTGCCCGCGTAGCCGGAGGAGGACGCGGTGAACCCGGTGGACGACGCCAGCGCGCTCGCCACCGATCCGTTCACCGCGGTCAGATCACCGGTGCCGCTGTCGGTTGCCCCCGTGTTGCCCATCCCGTCGTTGCCCAGTGCCGGGTTGTACTGCGCGTACAGGGACAGCGCGGTGCTGGAGAGGTTGTCGAACGTGGTGCGTACCAGGACCACCGAGCGGGCCGGGTCGGCCACGTACGTTTTGGTGATCTTGTACTTCCCGTTGCTCGCGGTGTTGGTCTGCTGCCACTCCAGCGAGGTGGGATCGACGAGGGAGACGGCGTGGCTGGTGTTGGCCACCTCGTTGTCGGTGAAGGACGAGCCGTCCGTGACGTAGTACTGCAGTCCGAACGTGTCCGGGGTGTCCGCCTGCGGATAGAACACGTTCTGCAACTCGCCGTCGCCGATGGTGTACCAGACCTTCGACTGGGCGGACAGCGCGTCGGCGAAGCCCTGGACGTGCGGCTCGTTCCAGAACGCGTTCGCACCGGGTGCGCCGGGCGCGGGGTCGGCGACCGCGTCACCCGCGGAACCGGCGAGCGCGGCGGCGGCCAGTGTGACGGCGGCGGTGAGCAGTGAGGTTCTCCGCAGCACCTTCGCGCTACGCGGCCACGACGGTGATCTGCCGGGTGGCCTGATGGAGTGCCGGGGTGGCCGCTTGCTCGACATGTTGAACATATCGCTGCACTTATGCCTTTCGGTCGCCAGGGGTGGGGGACCTCACACGACGTCGAACGTGATCGAAGCGCCGCAGGGAGCGCCACCGTCCCGAAGTGCGGGAACGGTGCTGTGTGAGCCTCCTTCTGCGACGCGTACCTGTCAAGACTTCAAGCACAGTTCAGCGGAACGCGGTTGCCGCGTTCAAAGCGTGAAGTCAGGGTGCGTCGCCCTATCGGACGCGTCCCGCTCGCGCGCCCAGGCGGTGCGACCTACTGTGACGGCATGGGTCTCGTCCGGTCACGTTCAGCGCTGCCCGGTACTCCGGGACGCCGCGGACCGGGCGGCATCTGGATCACCGTGCTCGCCGTCCTCGCCGTGGCGGTGCTGGTGCTCGCCGCGCTGGCGTACGCGGCCACCCTGCCCTACGCGCCGTTCAACCCGCCCTCCGACTCCCGCGACCCCCGGCCGGACCTGCGCCGCTACTACCAGCAGCCGCTCACCTGGACGCACTGCGGCCGCGGCGGGGTGAGCGGAGGTGTACGGGTCGGCGCCGCGGTCTCCGGCATGCAGTGCGCCTGGCTGAAGGTGCCGTTGGACTACTCCGCCCCGTCGAAGGGCACCGTCTCGCTGGCCGTGAGCCGCTTCCGGGCGCGCGGCGCGCGGCACCGGCTGGGCTCACTGGTGTTCAACTTCGGTGGCCCCGGCACGTCGGGCGTCGACGAACTCGCCGCGCGGATCGGCTCGTTCGCGCGGCTGCGCGACTCGTACGACCTGATCGGGCTGGACCCGCGCGGCTGGGGCCGCTCCCATCCGCTCACCTGCGTCGATCCGCGAGGCGCCGCCTCCGTCGCCGCGTCCGCCGACACGGCGGCGCCGGGCGGCGCCGATCCGGCCGATGACACCGCGGTACAACTGCGCGCCGAGGCCCAGCAGTACGCGGATCACGCACGCGACTGCGCACGGCTGTCCGGCACGATGCTGCCGTACGCCGGTACCACCAACATCGCCCGCGACCTGGACGTGCTGCGCCAGGCGCTGGGCGACCGCAAGCTCAACTACTTCGGGACGTCGTACGGTTCGCAACTCGGCGCGGTCTACGCCCACCAGTTCCCGCACCGCACCGGGCGCCTCGTGCTCGACGGCGTCGCCGACCCCACCCTGGACACCAAGCGGACGGCCCTCGCCCGCGCCAACGAGGACGAACGCGGCATCCGTGCCTTCCTCGCCGACTGCCTGCGCCAGCACCGCGCGCAATGCCCCTTCCACGGCACGGTGGACACCGCCGAGGCCCGGCTGCGGCGCGGCTACGACGCGCTGGACGGCCATCCGCTGACCGCGGGCGGCGCGGAACTCGACCAGCAGACCTTCCGCCGCGCCGTCGCGGACTCCGTCTTCGACCAGCGTGAGTGGCACGCGCTGCGGTCGGCGCTGGCCGCCCTGCTGGCCCGTCACAACGGCCTACCGCTCGCCCGGCTCGGCGGCGCCACCGGGCCGGGCGGTGGCGTGGCCCGTCCCGCTCGCGCCGGTGACCCTCCGGCCGACAACGCGTACGCCGTGAGCCTGGCCGTACGATGCCGCGACACCGCCGACCGCTACACCCCGCAGGAGGCACAGGCGGTACTGCCCAGCCTGGTGCGCGCCTCACCGATCCTCGGCCCGCTGAGCGTGCACGAACTGCTGGCGTGCACCGGCTGGGTGGGCGGCGGGGACGACTCCTGGCGTGACGTACGGGCCGAGGGCGCGCCGCGCGTCCTGATGGTGGCGACGGCCATCGACCCCATCACCCCACACGGCGGTGCGCGCCGAATGGCGGAGGCGACCGGTGTCGGCGTGGTGCTCACCTACCGCGGGCAGGGCCATGGTGCGTACCGGCTCAGCGAGTGCGTCCGGCAACGCGCCGACCGCTTCCTGCGCACCGGCCTGACGCCCGCGGACGGCGGTACGTGCGACTGATGTCGCCGCGGGCGGCACGAGGAGGCCGATCGGTTGGCGCCTCCATCGTGCCGCTCGCCCGGCCGAGTAAGTGACGGCCCGTCAGGACCGTGTCTGCTGTACCGGTTGGCGACAGACGTCACCAGGGCGTGAGGGTGAGCGTCAGCCCCGTCGGCGCCGAGTCCTGGATGTAGCTGGCGAACCCGGCGACGTCGTCGAAGGCGAAGCCGTAGGCCTTGCCGTCCACGGTGGCCGCGTGCACCGCCTTCGCGTAGTGGTTGGTGGTGTCACCGGTGTAGAACGCGCCCGGATCGGTGACCGGTTCGGCGTGCTGGGCGGCGAGCACCGAGCGGTTGAACCCGGCCCCCAGGACCGCCGCGACCGGTCCGGTCGTGCCGTCGTTCGGCGCGGCGAGCGCACCGTCGCAGAACAGCACGTCACGGGTGGAGGGGCGGGAGAAGGAGACCGTGCGGGGCCCGTTGAAGGTGAGCGTGTCACCGCTTACCCGGCCGGTGAACGTACCGGAGTTGACAGTCACCGTCAGGTCCGTGCTCCGGTAGGTGTCCCAGACCTTGTTGACGTACGAGTCGTAGTACGAGGACGAGAACAGCCCGGCGTCCAGCCCGTGTCCGGGTGCGATGACCCGCAGTTTGTCCCCGACGACCAGTTTGCCGAAGCCGGGCGCGGCGGCCACCGCGGCGAAGACGGCGTCCCGGCCGCCCTGCCGGATCGTGCCGGTGGTCTGGTCGGCGGCACCGGTCAGCCGCAGGGCGAGCGGCACGCTGAACTGGTCGACGGCCGTGGTGTTGCAGTACATCCCGCCGGAGTTGAACGTGAACTCCGAGAAGTCGTGCAGCACCTTGTAGTTGGGGTCGGACGAGACCCAGCCCGCCGGGTACTGGAGCGCGGGACGCCCAGCGCCGTCGGTGACCGCCTTGAACTTCAGCTTGTCGCCGAGGGCGACGTAGATCCGCCCTGACATGTTCGGCAGCGTGAGCCGGGTGGCACCGGAGGCGGCCAGCGCGATGGCGTAGTCGGTGTACCCGTCCGGCCCGTTGTCGCTCAACGACACCGCGGCGAGCGTGCCGTCCGGCTTGACGTAGGACTGCTTTCCGGTGGCCAGGTCGGTGCCCACGATGTAGATCCGCACCGAGGAGTTTGCGTAGTTCCCGGAGTTGTTCACCACGGTGAGCGGCAGGCCGCTGCCCGCCGCCGGTCCGGCGAACGCACGGGAAGTGAAGACAGCGGCGGTGGGTATGGTCGCTCCCGCCAGTCCGAGAAGAAACGATCGTCGCTTGAGCATGGCTCATTCCCTGAGATGTGGGGGTGTGACGGCCATTCATGTGGGGTGAGCGGACGCCACGTTCAGGTTTTGACCCGAAGCCAAGCAGAAGTGGTGTAGTCCTTTCAAGAGGTGTGCGCAGCGGGGTTGCGATTGGCGGACGGGGTGCGGCGCTCACCCTGGCAGGTCTCCACCCAGCCACCAAGCGCGAAGACGCGCCGTGTCAGTAGGGCGCGCACCGCCGGGTCGTACGCGAAGCGCTCCCAGTTGAAGACAAGGCAGACACGTTGTTTGTCGGCTCCGGCCGCGCGCATGGTGTTGCACAGATGGTCGAGCGCCGGACGGCGGTCGAGCGCCAGCGCGTTGTCTCCCCGGTCCACGAACCACCCGCCGTAGCCCCACCCCTGCCTGTCCACGTACTCCGCACAGGCCCGCAGGCGCAGTTCGAGGGTCAGCGGGTTCCTGGTGGCCTGACGGTCGTAGATGAAGGCAAGGGTGGGGGGCTGGGCAGGCATGTCGGGCTCCCAAGTGTGGCTTTCAGTGGCCATCACATGGTGTAGCTGGACATGTGCGGCGGGTTTCACCGAAGGGTGCAACTTCTGGTGCCCTGGGCGCGCTACACGCCCACCCAGTCGGCGATCTGCGCCAGAGACCCGCTCCGCGACCGCTCACGGCGCTTCAACAAGATGACCGTCTCCCGCACCGTCGGGTGGTAGCGGGTCTGCTGGGGTGCGATCTTTCGTGCTTTCAGTAGGCAGTTGACGGCTTCCTCGGGCTGCCCGGCCCATGCGTGCACGCGCCCGAGGTCCATCCAGTGATGCCCGGCACGAGATCGTGACCAGACGGGCGGGAGGTGTACCTCCTGAGCGAGTTGGAGGGCCTCTCCCCACAGTTCCAGCTCCGAGGCGATGGCGACCGCGTGCACACCGACATTGGGGGTTCCCCAGGTGAGCCCGTAGTCGGGCAGTTCGCCGGTGTCCCTCGCGATGGCGTCCGCCTCAGCAAGACGTTCGTTGGCGTGGTCGCGGTCCTTGGCGCGGCCAGCGATCACCGCGGCCCGCAGATGCAGGCTGCCGCGTAGCGCAGCCAGGCTCTCCGGCCGCCGTGCGTCCTGGCCGTCCAGGTCCCGCAGCGCCCGATCGATCACCCGCAAGCCCACGTCGTAGCGTCCGGACGACAGGATCGTCTGCGCCCGCAGGTAGGCATGGATGGCGGGAAGTCCCGCCTCGTCCGCGCCTGGTGCGGCGAGCGCGATCCGGTCGAGAGCGACCGTCGCCAGGTCGATGTAGCCGAAGGACCACGCCAGCGTGAAGACGCAGCGGAACGCTCCCGCGAGGCATTCGTGAGCCTGCCTGCGCTCCTCGTCCGTGGTGGTGTGGATGGCGTGCACGGTCTCGTCGATGAGGGCTGGCAGCGCCTGGGCCATCGTCGTGTACTCCGCCTGACGGCGCAGCTTCAGGGCTGTCTGGACGTCCGCCCGGATGAGCGCGACGCGGCGCGGCGGCGTCTCCCAGTCAAGGGGTACGTCCCAGTTCTCCATGCCCGAGCGGATCGGTTGGATGAGGGCGTCCATCCGGTCACGGCGCAGTTCGTCGGCGTAGGGCTGTCCGAGCAACTCGGATGTGGTGACGTGTAGCGCCCGGGAGCACGCGGCGATCAGCGAGGGGGACGCGGGTTTGTGGCCAGCCTCGACCTTCGACAGCAGCGACTTCGAGATGTTGGCCCGCATGGCGAGTCCCTGCTGCGTCAGCCCACGCTGCTTGCGGTACCGCGCCACGCGAGTGCCGGTGTGCTCGTCCGAGAGATCGGGCATGCCACCCTCCGTCTAGATCATGCACCCAGAACCGTACCCTCAGTCGGCCCTGCCGGAACGGTCGTTGCCCCCGACACCGGCCGTAGCCCCGCACCGTTGGCGCGTCGCCTGCCCTCGGGCGGCTAGCATCACCAACACCCCAGTCCGAGGGACGGAGTTCACTCGTGCGTCACCCCCGTGTCGGCGTCGCCATCTTGACCATGGGCACCAGGCCCGTCGAGCTGGCCGACCTGCTCGACTCGGTGGCCAAGCAGGACATACCCGCGGCGCGGGTGGTGGTCGTCGGCAACGGCTCGCCGCTGCCCCCTCTGCCCGAGTGGGTGACCGCGCTGGAACTGCCGGAGAACCTGGGCATCTCCGGTGGGCGGAACGCGGCCCTGGAGCGGCTGCGGGAGCTCGGGGACGTCGACGTGGTGGTGGACCTGGACGACGACGGGCTGCTGATCAGCCCGGACGTCTTCACCCGGCTCACGGAGCTGTACGAGGCGGACGAACGGCTGGGCATCGTCAGCTTCCGCATCGCCGACGAACTGGGCCGTACCCAGCGCCGTCACGTCCCCCGGCTGCGTGCGGCGGATCCGATGCGGCGCGGCTACGTGACGACGTTCCTCGGTGGTGGACACGGTCTGTCCATGCGGATGCTGGAGGAGATCGGCGGCTGGCCCGGGTCGTTCTTCTACGCCCACGAGGAGACGGACCTGGCCTGGCGGGCACTGGACGCGGGCTGGAAGGTGCTCTACGAGCCGGAGTTGGTGCTGCGCCACCCGTGGACGTCGCCGACGCGGCACGCGGTCTTCTACCGCATGGTCGCCCGCAACCGCGTCTGGCTGGCCAAGCGGCACCTTCCCGCTGTCCTCGTACCCGTCTATCTGGGGCTCTGGACCGCGCTCACCCTCGCGCGCACGCGCTCATGGTTCGGCGGCTTCGCCGAGGGGCTGCGGACCCCGTGCCCGCCCCGCCGTCCGATGCGGTGGGCGACGGTGTGGCGGATGACCCGGCTGGGCCGAGCGCCGGTCATCTGAGTCTCCATGCGTCGCACGGGCGCGCCGCGCGACGTACGGGCGGCCCGGGTCAGCCCTCGCCTCCCGGCATCAGCGTGTTGGCGACCTCGCGGGCGACCGTGAGGATGTCCGGGGCGGGCAGCGAGAGGTCCTGCGCGGCAAAGCTCGCGAGATTGACGCTGAACAGGGCGACCCGGGCGCGCAGTTGGTCGGCGGGTGCGGCGTCCGGACCGAGGACGAGGGCGACGAGTTCGGTGATCCGGCCCTTGACACCGCCCCGGTCGGGGGCGAGGTCACGGATGACGTGCTGGTTGGTGGCGGCGAACCGGGCGATCTGCAGGCCGCGGCGGCCCGCCATGTCCACCCAGCGGGCCAGCAGCTCGTCGCGTAGCGCGCCGCCGCGGGGCTGGGTGCGCCCCCAGGACAGGAGGTCGTCGAGTTCCTCCACGTACTCGTCGAACAGCGAGCGGATGATGTCTTCCTTGCCCGCGAAGTGGTAGTACAGCGCGGCCTTGGAGATGTCCAGGCGCTCGGCGATCTCCCGCATCGAGGTCGCCTCGTAGCCGTTCTCGGTGAACAGCTCCAGCGCGATCTCCTGGATCTCCGCCTTGGTGTCGCTGCCCTTGCGCCGCCGCTCTGCCATTTCGTGCCCCATCTCTTCTCCGTCGCCCTCGATCTTCTCTCATCCCGAGGTCAGCTTGCCGACCGGTCGGTAAGTAAGCTACCGTCTCATCGTAACGCTTACTGACCGGACGGTAAGTAAGCGCGATTGGCTCTCATACAACCCTTGGACGGACCTCATGGCAAAGGACACCCTGGCGGGCGCGGACGGCGCGGCGCCGGAAGGCGGTCGGTTCAGCGGTCGGCAGATCCTCGTCGCCATGAGCGGCCTGGTCATCGCCATGCTGCTGGCCCAGCTCGACAACATGATCGTGGCCCCGGCGCTGCCGACGATCGTCGGTGATCTCGGCGGTCTGGACCACCTGGCCTGGGTCACCACGGGCTACATCCTGGCCTCGACGGTCGCCACCCCCCTGTGGGGCAAGCTGGGCGACCTGTTCGGCCGCAGAGCGACCTTCATGACCTCGATCGTGATCTTCCTGGTCGGCTCGGCGCTGGCCGGTATGTCGCAGAACATGGCCGAGCTGATCGGCTTCCGTGCCCTCCAGGGCCTGGGCGCGGGCGGCCTGATGGTCGGCGTGATGGCGATCATGGCCGAGCTGGTGCCGCCCCGCGAGCGCGGTAAGTACTCGGGCGTGATGATGGCCGTCATGCCGGTGGCGATGATCGGCGGGCCGCTTGTGGGCGGCTTCATCACCGACCACCTGACCTGGCGCTGGGCGTTCTACGTCAACCTGCCGCTGGGCGTCATCGCCCTGGTGGTGTGCTGGTTCACCCTGCGGCGGCTGCCCTCCGGCAGCGGGGCGGCGCGCGTCGACTGGAGCGGTGCCGCGCTGCTGACGGTCTGGATCACCGCCCTTGTGCTGATCACCAGTTGGGGCGGCAGCCAGTACGCGTGGGGCTCCTGGCAGATCGCCGCGCTCGGCGTCTGCACCGTGGTCGCCTTCATGGCGTTCGTCGCCGTGGAGCGGCGCGCGGCGGACCCGATCATGCCGTTGAACGTCTTCAAGGACGCCAACTTCTCGCTGGCCGGGGCGCTCAGCTTCATCTCCGGCTTCGCGCTGTTCGGCGGGGTGACGTTCCTGCCGCAGTTCCAGCAGTTCGTGCAGGGCGCCTCGGCCACCAACAGCGGTCTGCTGCTGATGCCCATGATGATCGCCGTCATGGCCGTCTCGCTGGTGGGCGGCATGCTCATCACCCGGACCGGCCGCTACCGCGCCCTGCCGATCGTCGGCAGCGCCCTGGTCGTCGTCGGGCTCGCGCTGTTCGCCACCATGGACGTGCGCACCTCCAGCACCACCACCGCGATCTACATGGTGGTGATCGGCGCGGGCATGGGCGGCCTGCTCCAGACCACCTCGCTGATCGCCCAGAACAGCGTGCCGATGCGCGACATGGGCGCCGCCACCGGAGCGTCGACCTTCCTGCGCAACATGGGCGGCTCGCTCGGCGTCTCCCTGCTCGGCGCGCTCTACAGCACGCATCTCAGCGACTACCTGGCCACCCACGGCGCCGCCACCGCCCACCGCACCGGCTCGGCCGCCCAGATGACCCCGGGCGCGCTGCGCGCCCTGCCCGAGGCGGCCCGCCAGCTGTTCCAGCACGCCGTGGTCAACGGCATCGGCGCGATCTTCACCTGGGGCGCGGCGATCACCGTCGTCGGATTCGTCCTCTCCTGGTTCATCCGCCACGTCCCGCTGCGCGGCACGGCACCCCAGCCGGTCGGCTCCGCCGCGGTGGACCAGCGCGAGTCGCTGACCGTGTGATCGCTGCGACCGGACACCTTCGGCCCTACCGCGCCAGCGGTAGGGCCGTCGTGCGTCAGCGGCTCGCGTAGACGTCCTCCACGTAGCGGCCCTGGTCCACAAGTTCCCGCCACCACAGTTCCGCCCGCGCCGCGTCCGCGCCCGTGTGCTGTGCGTACAGGCGCTGGAACGCGGTGCGCACGCCGGGCGCCATCCGAGCACCGTCACCGCAGACGTACACCGTGGCGCCGCGGGCCAGCAGGCGCCACACCTCGTCGGACTCGGCGGCGATGCGGTCCTGCACGAACGGGCGGTCGTTGTGAGGGGACTTGAAGAACGCCGGGCGCATCGAGACCGCGCCCTGCGCCTCGGCGCCCTCCAGTTCCGCGCGGTGCAGGTAGTCGACCTCCGGGTGGTCGCAGCCGAAGTAGCACAACGCCGGTGCCAGCTCCGCGCCTTGGCGCAGCAGCGCGAGCCGGTCGGCGATCGCGCCGCGGAACGGCGCCAGACCCGTACCGGCGCTGACCATGATGACCGGGGCGGCCGCGGCGGGGTCGATACGGAAGGAGTCACGGCACGGCTGGATCCGCGCGTACACCGTGTCCCCTGGCCGCACCCGGTGCAGATACCCCGAGCCCACGCCCTGGAAGGTGCCGCGCCCGGACCGGGCCGGAGCGCTGAGCAGCGACACCATCAGGTCGACGTGGCGCGCGTCGGCCGCGGGCGAGGAGGACACCGAGTAGTGCCGCGGACGCATCGCGGGCAGCAGCTCCAGCAGCACCGGCCAGCTCAGGCGGCCGTGCAGTGCCGGATGGTCCTCGATCACGTCGAGCAGGGTCGCCTTCGTGCCGTCGGCGGCCAGCCGCCGTAGCGCGGCCTGCTCGGGCGGGCAGGGGTTGAGGTCGGCCAGCAGGGCGAGCTGCCGGGCGGTGGGGGAGTCCTGCAACTCGACGTAGCGGCTGAGGAGTTCGCGGACCGCGACCGGGCGGTCGAGGGGGAGCGTGCCGCGGTTCGGCCGGTGCGCGCGGATGTTCAGCAGCGTGCCGGGGTCGGCGCCGACCAGCCAGATCGCCCGTTCGACCAGCCGCGGATCGTTGACCGGGAGCACGGTCAGGTGGTCGGCCGTGCGATAGCTGACGCCCTCAGGCAGCGCGACGCGTACGAAGCGTTTCGAGCGGCCCAGGGGGTGCCGCAGGTCCGCGAGGTCGCCGGTGTCCACCACCGTCATCGCGACCATGCCGTGCCGCTCGGCGAGCGCGTCCAGCGGCGCGCCGACCACCTCGCTCACCTCGTAGGTGTGGCCGGGGCCCTCGGCCGCCTCCGGCGCCGCGTCCGGGTCGCCGTACCGCTCCAGCAGTGTGCCGCGCAGCGCCGAGGTGAAGCGTTCCACGGATCCGGCCAGGTCACCGGACGCGTCGGCCTCGGCGCGCGGCATCAGCCTGGTGCCGCCCAGCTCCGCGAGGCGGGCGTCGATCAAGGTGGGCACCCGCTGGTACGTGGCCGCCCAGTTGCGGTCGCCCACTCCCAGCACCGCGAAGCGCACACCCTCGGCGGCGCCCGGTTCGGCCTCCGACAGCCATGCGACGAACGCGTTCGCGTCATCCGTGGGCCGACCGTTGTACGAGGCGGCGACGACCACCAGCGGGCCGTCGGTGGGCAGCGCCGCGGTGCGGTCGTCCAGCGCGGCCACGATCACCTCGCAGCCCAGGTCACCCGCGACGTCGGCGAGCCGGGCCGCGTACTCACGGCAGGTGCCGAAGTTCGAACCGTGCAGCACGGTGAGGGCGGTACCGGGCTTGACCCGGGACGGCAGCCCCGCGTCCGCCGGGACCGCCGCGGTGGGCTGGCCGACCGGGTGCGAGGCGGTGCCGCGCTGCCGGTCCTGTGCGGTGCGCGGCGCCAGGGCCAGGGTGAAGCCCTCGGGCTTGAGGGTCAGCGTCTCCTTGACCCGCAGCTGGTATCGGGCGTGGTCCAAGAAGCGGTAGCGGTGGATCAGCAGCCCGAGCAGCATGGTGGCCTCGTGCAGCGCGAACTGCCGCCCGATGCAGGCGCGTTCACCGGTGCCGAACGGCTTGAACGCGTTGGGGGAGCGGTCCGCCTCGGTGTGCGGCGCGAAGCGCTCGGGGTCGAACTCCTCCACGTTGTCGCCCCACACCGGGTCGCGGTGCAGCATGGGCGTGAGCACCACCATGCACTGCCCGGCCTTGATCGGATACCGCCCGCCGATCACGGTGTCCGCGATGGCCTCGCGCTGGAAGGCGGCGGCCGTGGGCCACAGCCGCAACGTCTCGTTGAGCACCTGGCGTACGTAGCGCAGCCTGCCGATGTCCTCGAAGGTCGGCGCCGGGTCGGCCGTGTCACCCCACAGCGCGTCCACCTCGGCCTGGGCCAGCCGCAGCACCTGCGGGTTCTTCATCAGGTGGTACAGGGCGAAGGACAGGGTGCCGGAGGTGGTCTCGTGCCCGGCGATCAGGAACGTGATCACCTGGTTCCGGATGTTCGCCTCGTCCAGCAGCTCTCCGCTGACCGGATGCGGCGATCCGAGCATCAGGCCGAGCAGGTCGTCCGTGGAGGTGTCACCGTTGGCCTTGCGCTTGCCGATCACCTCGTCGACCACCTCGGCCAGGAAGTCGGCGTCGGCCTGGAACGCCTCGTCCTGCTCCGTGTAGTCCACTCCCGGCACCCGGGCCAGGCTCTCCTGGCTGTGGGCGAGCGCGCGCACGAGTGCCTGGACGAACGGATGCGGATCGGTGCGGTCGAAGGACTCGAAGTCGTAGCCGAACCCCGACAGCCCGATGGTGTCCAGCGTCATCCGGGTCATGTCGTCCGCGACGTCCACCGGCTGCCCCTCGGCCAGGTGCCGGTCCCAGGAGGCGATCAGCCGCCGCGCCACCTTGAGCATGGTGGGGTGGTACGTCCGCATGGAGCCGAGCGCGAACGCGGGCAGCAGGATGTCGTGCGCCTTGGCCCAGTTGGGCTCGTCGTGGTACGCGGTGAACAGGCCGTCGGCGGTGATCCCGCGCACGGCCTCCAGCGCGACGCCGATGCCCTTGCGGAACCGCGTCTCGTCGGAGAGCTCCTCGACCAGCTCCACGGACGTGACGAAGGCCGTGTCCCGCTCGTGGAAGCGCTGGACGAAGAACGGGCCGTGGCGGCGGGCGAGGGCGATGGCGCGCTGCAGCGGCGTGCCGGTGGGTTCCGCCGCCGTCAGGTCGACGGTGGGCAACTCCAGCTCCGGGTACGCCCGGAGGGCCTGGATCTTGGCGGTGTTGGTGTCGATCATGGCCGATGCCTCTCCCGGTGGTGTCGGGGCCGTTGCTGACCACGATCGCCGACTTCGTGGGCGATGTTGATCAAAGAACTACATAATCCTGTAGTCGGCCCGGCGCGTCCCTGTGGGCAGTGGCCGGTGATGTGTGCTACCAGGGAGATGCCCGGGGTCGACCGGGAGACGCAGGACAGGAACGAGAGGAGCGGACGATGGCGGACACGCCGGAGCAGCGGGCCGCCCTCTGGCGCAACCGGTTCATCAGCCTGCTCGACCGCTCCCCGGTGCCCATAGCGATCAGCCACACCGACGGCGTGATCGCGGGCGCGAACCCCGCCTTCGCGGCAGTGTGGGGACTGCACCCAGGGCAGCTGACCAGCCGCCAGCTCATGGACCTGTTCACCCCCACCAGCGCTGGCCAACTGCGCAAGCTGGACGAGGCGCTGCGGCACGGACGCCGCTCCCGCTACCCGGTGCGGGTGCGCTGGACGGCGGGCGGCAGGAGCCATGACGGCCAGCTCATCGTGGAGCCGGTCAGCGACCCGGAGGGAGAGTCACCACCGCTGCTGGTCACCCTGCATCCCGACGCCGAGCCGGAGGCGGTCCCGGCGCGCCTGTCCGGGGCCGGGTCGGACGTGGTGGTCAGCGCGCAGGAGTCGAGGATCCTGGCGCTGGTCGCGGCGGGCAACACCACGGCGGCGGTGGCCCGGATGGTGGACCTGAGCGCGGACGGCGTCAACTACCACCTCAAGCGACTGTGCACCCTGCTCGGCGTCACGAACCGCACGGCCCTGGTGGCCAGGGCGTACGTACTGCGGCTGCTCGATCCCGGCAGCTGGCCGCCCGCGCCGCCCCCGGGCAAGGGGTGAGGCGTGCCGCTGACGGCTGTCCGTTCGGCGGGACGCGCCGCACCGGGCGCCGCGTGGCCCCGCGCTTGCGAAGCCACCGCGGCGGTTCCTACTCGGCGCGCGAGAGGTGCCGCGCGCCCGACGACACCGCCCAGTAGAAGATGCCCACCGACACCACCGCCACGGCCAGCGAGTCGTACGGGGCGGGCAGCTGCCCGGAGCCCTTGAACGTGCCGAGCCAGGACAGCAGCGTCAGCACCGCCAGATAGACCACCAGCCAGGCCCCGAGCCGAAGTTCGGCGCGCAGCGTCGCGCCGTAGCCGCCTCGCCACATCACCAGGAACACCAACAGTCCGGCGAGCACGAGCGGCAGGGCCAGCCGCAGGTCGTGCCAGCCCGACCAGTAGACGAACTCGCTGGACACCACGAAGCTCACCGGCGCGATCCAGCGCACCCCCGGCACCCAGCCCGCCGTCTCGGTGGGCCGGGTGCGGAACGCGGCCACGGCCACCGCGGAGGCCGCATAGGTCAGCAGGTACATGTCGCCCATCACGGCGACGATGTTCTGCCAGCCGCCGAACGGCAGCAGGAACACCACGATCACCGCGAGGTTCAGCGCCAGCGCCCGGTGCGGAATGCCATGGCGCGGGTTGACCTGCATGAAGAAACGTGGCAGCAGACCGTTCTTGGCCAGCGCGTAGGTGTGGCGCGCGTCGATCGCCACACCCACGTAGGCGGAACCGCCCGGCGACAGCACGGCGTCGGCGTACAGCATGCTGGACAGCCACTGGAGGTTCAGGATCAACGCCAGCTGGCCGAACGGCGACTCGAAGTCCACACCGTGCCAGCCATGGCCGAGCAGGTTCTCCGGAACGCTGAACAGGAACGCCAACTGGAGCCCGAGGTACATCAGTAGCGCCAGGCCGATGCCGGTGAGCACCGAAGCGGGAACGGTGCGCCGGGGGTTGCGCGCCTCGCCGGAGAAGTCCAGGGGCGCCTGGAAGCCGTTGACCGAGTAGACGATGCCGCCGCTGGCCAGCGCGCTCAGGCAGGCCGCGTATCCATAGGGGGCGAAGCCGCCATGCCCGGTGAGCCGACCGGAATGCCAACCGGAGGCGAACAGCGCGACCATGGTGACGATCGGCACGAGGATCTTGAATATCGACACGAGGTTGTTCAGCCGCGCGAACATCCTCACCGCGAACCAGTTCAGCGCCGTGAGCAGCACACTCAGTGCGACCGCCAGTCCCAAACCGGACAGGGTCAACCGGTGGCCGTGGTAGATGCCCGGCAGATAGTGCGCCGCGTACTGCATGATCGCGCTGATCTCCGCCGCGGTGCCGCCCACGGACAACAGCGCCGACCAGCCGATCATCGTGCCCACCAGCCGTCCGCTGGCGTACAGCGGCCAGCGCACGGTACCGCCGCCCTCGGGGCGTGACGCGCCGAGTTCCACCATCACCAGCGCCACCAGGGCGCACAGCGCACCCGCGGCCACCCAGGACAGCAGTGACGCCGGACCGGCGATCTGCGCCGCGTACATGGCGGCGAACAACCAGCCGGAGCCGACGATGTTGGAGAAGCCGATCGCGGTCAGACCCCAGAACCCCAGGTCGCGGCGCAACCGGTGCTCCTGCGCGGCCACGGTTGACGCATCGGCCTCGCCCATCAAGTGATCCGACACGAAACGGTCCCCTCCGTCGCTGTTCATGGCTGGTCAAGCCTGCCATGTGCGCGGTGCGCAGCCCGGGACCGTCCACGATGAGGACGGCGTTCCGCGCCGGGGCCGCGCCCGACGAGGACGAGGTCCACCAAGTCAGGGACCGAAGAAGACCCGCGGCGCCGAGTTCGCCGACTCCTCCCTCCGGGTAGCGCCGACCGCCGCCGCCCGGCCCTGCCGGAACGGTCACGCCCCCGGCGGCGGAACGGGCGCGGCCATCCCCTCCAGCAGAGTGCGGGCCGCGCCCAGTACCAGCCCGCAGATCTCGTCCGGGTCGGCGCTGGCCAGCGGCTCCTTGCCGACCACCACCCGCATCAGCCCGATGCCGAGCAGCCAGGACAGCACCAGGTCGGCCCGCAGCCCGCTGTCCTCCCGGTCGCTGAGCGTGGCCAGCACCCGCGCGTACTCGTCGCCCAACAGCCGTCCGGTGGCGGCCACTTCGTCGCTGCCGCCGGTCGACCGCAAGAACGCCTCCAGCGAGCGGTCTCCCGACCGCCCGTCGTCGGCCAGCAGCATTCCGCGCAGCGCCGCCTCCAGCAGGCCCTCCGGCGCCGTGGCCTTCAGCTGCTCCCGGCCGTTGCGCTCCAGCACCTCGCCGAACAGGGCCTTCTTCGAGCCGAAGTAGCGGAACAGCAGGGCCTGGTTGACGCCCGCGCGGGCCGCGATGTCCCGAACGGTGGCGCGTTCGAAGCCCCGTTCGGCGAACAGCGCCGCCGCCGCGTCCAGCAGCGCCCGGCGGGTCGCCTGGGCGTCGCGCGCCCGCTTCGGCTGGATCTCGACCATCTGTGCATCCCTCCCCGGAAGTCCGTCAGGATAGCGGCCCATCTCCGCCGTTGACTGCCGTCACCGGCGGATCTACGCTCTATGTAAGCACGTGCTTACACTTGGAGGACCAAGGTGACCACAGCTGACCTCGAGCCCCTGGCGTACCCCTTCAACGAAGTGATCGGCCTCGGGCTCTCCGAGACCTACGAAAAGGCCCGCGCGAGCGACGGCCTGCTGCGCGTACGCATGGCGTACGGCGAACCCGCCTGGCTGGTCACGCGGTACGCGGACGCCCGACTCGTGCTGGGCGACCGGCGGTTCAGCCGCGCCGAGGCCGTCCACCGCGACCCGCCCCGGCAGGGCGAGGCGCGGCAGGACTCAGGCATCCTGAGCATGGACCCGCCCGACCACACCCGGCTGCGCACCCTGGTGGCCAAGGCGTTCACCGTCCACCAGGTGGAGAAACTACGGCCCGCGGTCATGGAGTTGGCCGAGGAGTTACTGGACGGGCTGGAGGCGGCGGGACCACCGGCCGACCTGGTGGAGGACTACGCGCTGCCGATTCCGGTCGCCGTCATCTGCCGACTGCTCGGGGTGCCCGAGCGGGACCGGCCGCAGTTCCGGGTGTGGAGCGACGCCGCGCTGTCCACCAGTTCGCTGACGGCCGAGGAGGCCGACGCCAACCGCGAGGAACTGCGCGACTACATGCGGCAGTTGATCGAGCGCCATCGCGGCGAACCGCAGGACGACCTGATGACCGCGCTGATCGAGGCGCGGGACGTGGGCGACCGGCTCTCCGAACTGGAACTGGTCGACCTGTGCGTGGGGCTGCTGGTCGCCGGACACGAGACCACGGCCACCCAGATCCCCAACTTCGTCTACACCCTGCTGGAGCACCCTGGCGAACTCGCCCGGCTGCGGGCCGACCTCAGCCTGATACCCACCGCCGTCGAGGAGTTGATGCGGTTCGTGCCGCTGGGCAGCGGCGCGGGCTTCCCCCGGTACGCGACGGAGGACATCGAGGTAGGCGGCACCCTGGTGCGGGCGGGCGAACCGGTGCTGGTCGCCGTGGGCGCGGCCAACCGCGACGCGCTGCGGTTCAGCGCGCCGGGCAGGCTCGACATCGCACGCCAGGGCAACCAGCACCTCGGTTTCGGCCATGGAGTACACCACTGCCTGGGCGCACCGCTGGCCCGCCTGGAACTGCAGGAAGCGCTCCGGGCACTGATCAGCCGCTTCCCGGGCCTGCGTCTGGCGGGCGACGTCGAGTGGAAGACGCAGATGCTGGTCCGTGGCCCACGCAGCATGCCGGTGGGATGGTGACCTGTGATGACCTGGCACATCGAGATCGACAGGCGCCAGTGCATGGCTTCCGGGATGTGCGCCGGCATCGCGCCCGAGCTGTTCGAACTGGACGACGACCACGCTCGCCCGCTCCGGCCTGACGGCCCGCCGGACGAGCGCGCGCTGGACGCCGCCGACTCCTGCCCGGCGATGGCCATCACCGTGACCGAGGGGGAGGAGGTCATCGGACCACGGCCCTGAACCGGCACTGCGCGTCCGCGTGGTCCGAGTGACCATGGAGGCATGCTGCTGGCCGATCTCGCCCGTACCTCGCGACAGGTGGCGCAGGCCGCCGCGCGTTCCCGCAAGGTGGCGCTGCTGGCCCGGTTGTTCCGTATGACGGAGCCCGCACAGGCCCCGATCGTGATCACCTATCTGGCCGGACGGCTGCCGCAGCGCCGGATCGGGGTGGGCTGGAGCACGCTGTCCGAGCGGGTACCGGCGGCGGCCGAGCCCCGGTTGGACGTGGCCGAGGTGGACGCCGCGCTCGGCCGGATCGCCACCATCACCGGCAAGGGCGCACAGGGCGAGCGGCGACACCAGGTACGGCAGCTGATGTCGGCCGCCACCGAGGAGGAACAGCGCTTCCTGCTGGCCCTGATCGGCGGCGAGCTGCGCCAGGGCGCCTTGGACGCGCTGGCCGTCGAAGGGCTCGCGGCGGCGGCCGACGTCCCGGCACAGCAGGTGCGCCGGGCCGTGATGCTGGGCGGATCGCTGGGCCAGGTCGCCGAGGCCCTGCTGGCCCGTGGCCCCGGCGCACTGGCCGACTTCCAACTGGAGGTCGGCCGCCCGGTGCTGCCCATGCTGGCGCACACCGCCAAGAGCGTGGACGAGGCACTGGACAGGCTGGGCCCCTGCGCGGTCGAGGAGAAGCTGGACGGAATCCGCATCCAGGTGCACCGCGCGGGTGAGACCGTACGCGTCTACACCCGCACCCTCGACGAGATCACCGCACGGCTGCCCGAAGTGGTCAGCGCCGCCCGCCAACTGCCCGCCGAGCGACTGGTGTTGGACGGGGAGGTGATCGCGCTGGGCGCCGACGGACGGCCCAAGCCGTTCCAGGAGACCGCGGGGCGGGTCGGCTCCCGGCTGGATGTCGCGGGTGCGAGCGCCGCGTTGCCGCTGTCACCGGTCTTCTTCGACCTGCTGTCCGTGGACGGCCGTGATCTGCTGGCGATGCCCACCACCCAACGCCATGCCGAACTGGCCCGGCTGGTTCCCGAGCCCTTGCGGGTGCGGCGCCTTGTCGCCGACGACCCGGGCGACCCCGAAACGCGGTCCGCGGCACGGGAGTTCACCGCGGCGACGCTGGCCCGCGGCCACGAGGGCGTACTGGTCAAGGCGCTGGACGCGCCGTACAGCGCGGGTCGGCGCGGCGCCTCCTGGCTGAAGGTCAAACCCGTACACACCCTTGACCTGGTGGTGCTGGCCGCCGAGTGGGGGCACGGACGGCGCGCCGGACGGCTGTCGAACCTGCATCTGGGTGCCCGGCGGCCGGACGGCGGCTTCGCCATGCTGGGCAAGACCTTCAAGGGAATGACCGACGCCATGCTCGACTGGCAGACGGACCGGCTGCGGGAGTTGACGGTGCGCGCCGAGGCCTGGGGCGTGGTGGTGCGGCCGGAACTGGTGGTGGAGATCGCCTTCGACGGGGTGCAGCGCTCCACCCGCTACCCGGCGGGAGTGACCCTGCGGTTCGCCCGCGTGCTGCGCTACCGCGACGACAAGACGGCCGCGGAGGCGGACACCGTGGAGACGGTGCTCGGCCTGCTGGCCTGAAGCCTGAACGCACGCGGTGCGCGGGGCCGGCGCTGTGGCGCCCGTGACAGCGGGTGTGGCGTGCTTGGCGGCCTGTGGCCGGATGGTTACGGTGAGCCCATGGAGCCGGTGAGCGCGGCACTGCCCGACATCGGCGGTGTGCTCACCTGCCGCGCACCCATCACCGATCGCTGAGGGCGGTACGGCAAGGCGCATGCCGTACCGCCCTCAGCCGCAGGCCGCCTGACTCGTCGCCGTCCGCCGCCGTCACATGCTCCGCGAAGCAGCGCCGCAACGGCGGACGGCCGGACCCGTGCCGTCGTAGCGCGCCGCCGAACGGCCCCCGAAGCCCAGGCAGAACGAAATCATGTTTCCGGCATACGGGATCTTTCCGGACGCAATGCGGCACTGGACGGCCAGTAATCACGAGATCACCGCAGCCCAGGGGCTGCGGCCTCGGGTGTAGCGGAGAGAGGATGGAGCGAAGTCTCACGGAGCGCACCAGGCGTGCGCGGGGGCCACGACCGTCTCGACGGGCGAAAGGGGTGACCGGGATGAGTGCGACCGACGCGTTCCCGGCTGGCCTGGGCGGCCCCGAGAGCGCGGACGCCGCCGCACCGCCCGGCGGGCTGCTCGACGTGCTGAGCGTCGCCGCGGTGGTGCTGGACGCCACCGGGCGGATAACCCTGTGGAGCCCGCAGGCGGAGAACCTGTTCGGATACAGCGCCGAGGAGGCACTCGGCCAGTACGCTGCCCGGCTGCTGGTGGACGAGCGGAACCGGGAGCAGATCCTCAAGCTGTTCGCCGACGTCATGGCCGTCGGCGAGAACTGGGCCGGGGTGTTCCCCGTTCGGCACAAGGACGGCAGCACCCGTCTGGTCGAGTTCCGCAACATGCGGCTGCAGGACGCCCACCACGGCTTCTACGCCCTGGGCATCGCCACCGACCAGGCGACCCTGCGCCGCCTGGAGACCGAGCTGTCGCTGTCCATGCGGCTGGTCAGCCAGTCGCCGATCGGCCTGGGCATACTCGACACCGACCTGCGGTACGTGAGCGTCAACCCCGCGCTGGAGCGGATCAACGGCATCCCCGCGGACGAACACATCGGCCGCCGGGCCCGCGAGGCGCTGCCGTTCCTGGACGTCGACACGATCGAGACCTCGATGCGGCGGGTGCTGGAGGACGGCGTGCCGCTGCTCGACCAGTTCGCCACCGGCCGCACCCCCGCCGACCCGGACAACGACCACGCCTGGTCGGTGTCCTACTACCGGCTGGAGGACCCGGCCGGACGGGTGCTGGGCCTGGCCACCTCGGTGGTGGACATCACCGACCGGCACCGCGCGGCCACCGCCGCCGCCCAGGCCCGCGAACGGCTCACCCTCATCGCCGACGCCACCGTCCGCATCGGCACCACGCTCGACCTCGACCAGACCGCCCGCGAGCTGGCCGAGGTCTGCGTCCCGCAACTGGCCGACGTGGCCGCGGTCGACGTGCTGGACTCCATCACGGACGACCGGCGCGCCAACCAGGGCCACGAACGCGACCGACCGGCCTTCCGCGCCCTCGCCGTGGCGGCGGCCTACCAGACCGACGCCACCCGGGCCGCCGACGCCACCGGCGAGGTCGCCGCGTACGACTCGGACCGGTTGGTCACCCAGTGCGCGCGCACCGGCCGTCCGGTGCTGGTGCCCCGGGTGAGACCGGAGGACCTGCCGCGCATCGCCCGGGATCCGGCCGCCGCCGAGGTGCTGGCCCGCTGCGGGGTGCACTCCTACCTGGCGGTGCCGCTGATCGCCCGGGGCGCGGTGGTCGGCGCGCTGGACCTCAAACGCGCCCGCAACCCGGTGCCGTTCACCGAGGACGACGCCGTGCTCGCCACCGAGCTGGCCTCCCGCGCCGCCGTCTGCATCGACAACGCCCGCTGGTACCAGGCACAGCGCCGGGCCGCCCTGACCCTGCAACGCGACCTGCTGCCGCCGCCCCCGCCGCGCCGCCCCGGGCTTGAGGTGGCCTACCGCTACCAGCCCGCCGCGGGCACCAGCGAGGTGGGCGGCGACTGGTTCGACGTCATCCCGCTGACCGGCGACCGCACCGCGCTGGTCGTCGGCGACGTGATGGGCAGCGGCATCAACGCCGCGGCCACCATGGGCCAACTGCGCACCGCCACCCGCGCACTCGCCGAACTCAGCCTCGACCCCGCCGCCCTCTTCGGCCACCTCGACCACATAGCCGACGGCCTGGGCCGCTCCACCACCTGCGTCTACGTCGTCCACGACCCGCAGCGGGCGCAGTGCCGGATCTCCAACGCGGGCCATCTGCCACCGGTGTTGATGCGCCCCGGCCAGCCCCCGCAGCTCCTGGACCTGCCCACCGGTGCCCCCCTCGGCGTCGGCGGCGTGCCCTTCGAGACCACCGTCGTCGACCTGGCTCCCGGCGACCAACTCGTGCTGTACACCGACGGGTTGGTGGAGACCCGGGACACCTCCATCGACACCCGGCTCGGCGCGCTGCTCGACGTGCTCTCCGGGCCGCCCCGGCCGTTGGAGACCACCTGCGACGTCCTGCTACGGGTGCTGCGCCACCCCGAGGACCACGACGACGTCGCGCTGCTCATCGCCCGCTCCACCGGCACCGCCGAGGACTGACCTCAGCCGCGCACCCCCATCGCACCCAGCAACAGCGGTAGCGAGCGGTGCAGTTCACGCTGCCAGTACGGCCAACTGTGCGTGCCGTGACCGTAGAAGTCGGTGACCAGACGGTGGTCGCCGAGCGCGCGCAGCCGAGCGGCCACGTGGCGGCCCTCGGCAAGGAAGAGGGTCTCGTACGGGCTGGTCACGCCCGGCGGATCGAACGGGCCCGCGGTGCCGTCCCCGCAGGACAGGAAGACCGGCAGCCGCCGCAGCGCCCCGGCCAGCAGGTACGGGTCGTGCTCCGCCCAGATCGTCCGGTCGGCCACCGGATCGCCCCACAGCGCGTACGGGTCGGCGCCCTGGCCGCGCACGATGGCCAGCACGTTGTCCGGGCCGCCGTGCTGGTAGAGCGGATCGGCGACGCCGCTGTAGGAGGCGGCGGCGCGGAACATCCCCGGGTGCCGGGCGGCGTAGGACAGCGCCCCGAAGCCGCCCATCGACAGCCCGGCGACCGCCCGGTCGGGCCCGGCGCCGTAGGAGCGCTCCAGAAGCTGCCGCAGCTCGGTGAGGTGGAAGGTCTCCCAGCGCGGCGCGCCGCCGGTTCCGTGGTTCCACCAGTCGCTGTAGAAGCCGGTCGTGCCCGCCTCTGGCATCACCACCAGCACCCGGCGCAGCGCCGGGATGCTCGCCACGTCGGTCTTGGCGGTCCAGCCGGTGTAGTCGTCGCAGCATCCGTGCAGCAGCCACAGTGTGGGCCAGGCGTGGTGCGGCCGGGGCGTCCAGCCGTCGGGGGTGAGCAGCCGTACCTTGGCGGTGCGGCCGAGCGCGGGGGAGGAGACGGTCAGGTCGAGCTGCCGTGCGGCGATCCGCCGCTGGGCCACCACCCGGGCCACACCGCCGCCCTGGGCCCGAGCGGGCACGGCGGACAGCGCGAGTACGGCGATCACGCCCAGCAGTGGCAGCACTCGAAGCAGTCGTCTCATCGCTGGTATCCGATCCCCGAGCCGAAGGCGAACAGCGTTGCGCCACCCGGTACCTGACGGATGGTCACCGGGAGCCTACCGATCGGCGTGGTGCCGAGGAGGGTGTTCGCCAGCGCGGTGACGGAGACCGGCTGGTAGTCGTAGGCGGCCAGGTAGGTCGAGGCGGTGGGGAAGTAGGCGATGTCGTACGGCCCGCCGACCGAGGCGACCACGATCGGCCGCCCGGTGGCCAGCAGTTGACGCACCAGACTCTGCTGGGCGGGGTCGCTCCAGGCGTTGTAGCTGGTCACCACGGTGACGTCATGGACCTTGGCGGCGGCCACCGCGGCGTCGATGGTGTGCTGGTCCGGCGAGCCGGTCCACAGCCGGTCGGCGGCCAGCCCGTGGGCGGCCAGATCGCCCGCCAGGTTCAGCGTGGTGGCGGTCCCCCAACCGGTGACCAGGACCCGCGTTCCCGAGCGGGGTGCCAGCGGCAGCAGGCGGCGGGTGTCGCGCAGCAGGGTGATGGAACGGCGAGCGATCCCGGCCATGACGCCCGGGGCGTCGTACGGGTCGCGGGGCGCGGCCGGGTAGCGGTGCTGGAGCAGGCCCAGACGGGCCTTCATCCGCAGGATGCGGTGCACCGAGCGGTCGAGGCGCGCGGCGCTGATCCTGCCGGTGCGCACGGCGTCCAGTACGGTGTGCACCGCGCCCGGCAGGTCCGGCGGCATCAGCAACTCGTCGTCGCCCGCGTCGATGGCGTCCAGCACCACCTGGTCAGGTGCGATCCCGGCCAGCGCGGCGGCGCTGAGCGCGTCGGTGATCACCACTCCGTCGTAGTGCAGCGTGCCGCGCAGCAGGCCCGTGACGATGGGCCGCGAAAGGCTGGCGGGCAGCCCGGACGGGTCGAGGGCGGGCGCCACGATGTGTGCCGCCATGATGGACGGCACGCCCGCCGCGATGGCCGCCCGGAACGGCGGGACGTCCCTGGCCATGATCTGCGCCCGGGTCTCATGGGTGACCGCCACGCCGTTGTCGGTGTTGACGGTGGTGTCCCCGAGCCCCGGGAAGTGCTTGGCCTGCGCGCCCACACCGCTCGCCGCGTAGCCGCGTACCGCCGCGGCGGCGAAGCGGGCGGTCCACGCGGTGCGGTCGCCGAACGACCGTGGCCCGTCAGCGCTGTTGAGCGGGTTGGTGTTGACGTCCACCACGGGCGCGTCGTCCATGTTGACGCCCAGCGCGCGCAGTTGCGCGCCGGTCACCGAGGCGGCGCGGTGGGCGGCGCCCGGGTCGAAGGTGGCGCCGATGGCCATGTTGCCCGGCGACACCGCGAGCGGCGCGCCGACGCGGTTGACGGTGCCGCCCTCCTGGTCGGTGCTGATCTGCAGGGGCACGCCGCCGGGGGCGGCGGTCGCGGCGTGCTGGAGTCCGGCGGACAGCTCGGTGATCTGCCCGGGGTCGCGCAGGTTGTCGCTCCAGGAGAAGTAGATGACGCCGCCGAGGTGGTATCTGGCCAGCAGTTGCGCGCCGTTGCCCACGTCGGCGCCGTACAGCCGGTGGTTGGCGGCGACGTCGGCGGGATCGGTGGTGGTGGCGGTGGCGCCGTACACCTCGGAGACGAACAGCTGGCCGACCTTCTCCGGCAGCGTCATCCGTGCCATCTGCGCGCTGGCCTGGCGGTCCGCGGAGGCGGCGCCCGGCGCGGGACTGAGGGTGGCCGCGACGGCGGCCAGTACGACGGCGGTGACCGCACGAACCATGTCGCCTCCCGGCGGGGGATGGTGTGCGGTATTGCACCGCAAGCCTGATGGGACGTCAACAGACCAGTGGATAAAGAGGTTTGCCGCCAGGGAGGGATCCGCCGGTACGGCGAGCGGCCCGAGTGGTGGAGTCCGGCAGTGGGAAACACACCGCGAGAATCGTTGACCGGGACCCGTCACGTCCGTACGTTGCCAGGCATGGCACCCATGAGCAGGCGCGGCCTTCTCGCCGCGAGCGCGCTCGCGGCGGGGACCGTGGCCGCCGCCGCTCCGGCGCACCGCCGGGACCAGGTGGTCACCGGGGCCGACGCGTTGGCGGCGGACGGCTGGCGGGCGCTGGCCGGGCGCCGTACCGGCATCCTCACCAACCCCACCGGCGTACTGCGCGACCTCACCCACATCGTGGACGCCATGACCGCCGCGGGGGTGCGACCGGTCGCCGCCTTCGGCCCGGAACACGGCTTCCGCGGCACCTCCCAGGCCGGAGGCTCCGAGGGCGACTACACCGACCCGCGCACCGGCATCCCGGTCTACGACGCCTACGGCGCGAGCGCGGAGCAACTGGCCGCCATGTACCGCAAGGCGGGCGTGGACACCGTGGTGTTCGACATCGCCGGTGTCGGCGCCCGCTTCTACACCTACACCTGGACGATGTACGTGGCGATGGTGGCGGCGGTGTTCACCGGCGCCGCGTTCGTCGTGCTCGACCGCCCCAACCCCAACGGCGGCCAGGCGTACGGCCCGCAGCTCGATCCGCGCTTCGCGACGGGTGTCGGGCTGAAACCCGTTGTGCAGCAGCCGGGCATGACGGCCGGTGAACTGGCCCGGATGTTCGACGCGGTCTTCCTGCCCGGCGACACCGGCGGCCGACGGCTGAGCAGCCTGGACGTCGTACCGGTGCGCGGCTACCGGCGCGAGATGCTGTTCACCGACACCGGTCTGCCCTGGGTGCCGCCCAGCCCCAACATGCCAACGGGTGACACCGCCCTGCTCTACCCCGGAACGTGCATGTTCGAGGGCACCCTCCTGTCCGAAGGCCGGGGCACCACCCGGCCGTTCGAGATGATCGGCGCCCCCGGCATCGACTGGCGCTGGGCGCAGACGCTGGGCGCGATGGACCTGCCGGGCGTGCGCTTCCGGGAGAACTACACGGTCCCCACCTTCGACAAGTTCGCGGGCACCACCTGCGGCGGCGTTCAGGTGCATCTCACCGACCGCCGCTTGGTGGACCCCATCAGCACCGCGGTGGCCATGATCGTGACCGCCCGCCGGCTGTACCGCTCGGTGTTCGGCTGGCGCCCCGACCACTGGATCGACGACCTGACCGGCTCCAGCAGACTGCGCACCATGGTCGACGCGGGCGCCCCGGCCGACGAGGTGGTCGGCGCCTGGAACACCGAACTCGAAGCGTTCCGCGGGCGCCGCGAACCGTTCCTGCTGTACCGCTAGGCGCGTCACCGAAGGAGGGGAGAGCCGCGATGTCCGCACGCCGAGCCGCCCTGGCGGCCGTGGCGCTGACCGCCGCCGCCGCGCTGGTCGCCGGTACCGCGCCCGGCGGCGCCGCCGCCGCGCACCCGCCCCGGCCTCCCGCGACCGGCCGCTTCGACCAGCCGCACCGCGACTTCGCACCACCGTGGACCGTACTGCGCGGCGGCACCGCCGAGCAGGCCGGGCTCGACCCTTCCCCGATCCGTACCGCACTGGCCGAGGAGGACGCCTGGACCAGGCCCGACCCGGGCACCGGGCATCCGATGTTCTCCGGCCAGGTCACGCTGCTGGCCCACGACGGCGTCGTGGTGGCCGACCACGCCAGCGGCTACGCGCTGCGCTACGCGGACCGTCAGGGCGATCCCTTGCCCGCGCCGCAGCAGGTCCCCATGCGCACCGACACCCTCTTCGACCTGGCGTCCCTGTCGAAGCTGTTCACCTCCATCGCCGCTGTACAGCAACTCCAGGCCGGGCGGCTCCAGTTGAGCGCCACCGTCGCCAGCTACCTGCCGGAGTTCGCCAGCCACGGCAAGGGCTCGATCACCATCGAGGAACTGCTCACCCACACCTCCGGCCTGCCACCGGACCCCAGCCCGCCGCTGTGGCAGTACCCCGACCTGCCCTCCCGGATCCGCGCGATCCTGGAGACCACGCCGCAGAACCCGCCGGGCAGCACCTACCTCTACTCCGACCTGAACATGCTCACGCTGCAACAGGTACTGCAACACATCACCGGCGAACCGCTGGACGCCCTGGTGCGCGGCGGCATCACCGGACCGCTCGGCATGCGCGACACCATGTACGACCCTCCCGCCTCGCTCAGGCCGCGGATCGCCGCCGAGGAGTACGAGACGGGTCCGGGCGAGCCGCAACGCGGGCTGGTGTGGGGGCAGGTGCACGACGAGAACGCCTGGGCGATGGGCGGCGTCGCCGGGCACGCCGGGGTGTTCTCCACCGTCGGCGACATGGCGGTGCTCGCCCAGGCCATCCTCAACGGCGGTACGTACCGCGGGCACCGGATCCTGAGCAGGTACTGGGTGCGCCAGATGCTCACCGACTTCAACGGCCGGTTCCCCGGTGACGGGCACGGCCTGGGCTTCGAACTCGACCAGCGCTGGTACATGGGCCGGTTGGACAGCCCGGCCACCGCCGGGCACACCGGCTTCACCGGCACCACCATCGTCATCGACCCCCAATCCCGCTCCATCGCGCTGCAGTTCAGCAACCGCGTGCATCCCACCCGTGACTGGGGCTCCACCAACCCGGCCCGCCGCGCCGCCGCCGACGCGCTGGCCGACGCGATGGCGGTGCGCGCACCGCACGGCGTGCCGTCCTGGTACTCCGGCATCGGCGACTCCAGTACCGCGACGCTCACCGTCCCGGTCGCACCGCGCGGCGGCCCGCTGGCCATCCGCTACGACACCCTCGTGGACACCGAGCCCGGCAGCGACTTCGTCCACCTGGAGTCCAGCACCGACGGCGGCAGCACCTGGCAGCCGGTCCCGGTCACGGTCACCGGCCCGGGCGCGCCGCCCGGCCCGCAGTCGGCACTGTCCGGCGGCACCCGCTCCTGGTGGCGGGCCGCGGCTCAACTGCCCGCAAGTCGGGGGCCGTTGCTGCTGCGGTGGCGTTACACCACGGATCCGGCCTACACCGGCCGGGGGGTGAACGTCTGCGGCGTCCGGGTCCGCGACGGCCGCGGCCTGCTGCTGGACGGCGACCGCAACCCGGGCGCGTTCACCGCGGACGGCTGGACGCTGACCGGCCGATGAGAACGCGACTCGCCCGATATGTCGAAGAATGTGTGACTGATCGCCTTATGTGAGTCTAGGAGGGATATAGGCGGTATAAGGCTGCCGCCGTTGAGGAACGAAGAGGGTGAATCACTGGTGCGTCTGTCGGCTCGCTACACGACGTCCGCCTGTATCGCCGCCGCACTGCTCGGGGCGCAGGGGCTGCTCACCCCCTGGTCCATCGCCGCTGGCGGACCGCTGACCGTACCCCTGGACGATCCAGGGGCCACCGCGGGTTCGCCCTTCTGGGTGGATCCGCGCAACCGCGCCGACGTGCAGGCCGCGGTGTGGCAGGAGCGGGGCCGCGAGGACGACGCCGACCTGCTGCGGCGGATCGCCGACCAGCCCACCGCGACCTGGCTCGGCGAGGGCGATCCGAGTGAACGCGTCCGGCAGGTCACCATGCAGGCCCAACTGGACCGCCGGGTACCGGTGTTGGTGGCCTACAACATCCCGCACCGCGACTGCGGGCAGTACTCCGCGGGAGGCGCCACCGGCGGTGCCGCGTACCGCGCCTGGATCGACCAGCTGGCCGGCGGGATCGAGAACCGCCGGGCCTGGGTGGTGCTGGAGCCCGACGCGGTGGCCCAACTGGTCACCTGCCCCGCCAACCGGGGCGACCGGGAACGGCTGAAACTGCTGGCCTACGCGGTGCACAAGCTCAAGTCGCTGCCGAACACGGCCGTCTACCTGGACGCGGGCAACGCGGGCTGGATCCGCGACCCGGCACAACTGGTGAGCGCGCTGCGCAAGGCCGACATCAAGGAGGCCAACGGGTTCTCGCTCAACGTCTCCAACTTCCAGACCACACAGGCCAGCGAGGAGTACGGCCACCGGCTGTCCGCGCTGCTGGGCGGCGCCCACTTCGTCATCGACACCAGCCGCAACGGTGGCGGCCCGCTGGTCCGCGCCGAGCAGGCGGCGGAGCGGCAGGGGGCGCAGTCCTGGTGCAACCCGCCGGACCGGGCCCTGGGCAGCCCGCCGACCACGGCGACCGGTGACCGCCAGGTGGACGCCTATCTGTGGGTCAAGCGCCCCGGCGAGTCCGACGGCGCCTGCCGCGGCGGCCCGCCCGCGGGCCAGTGGTGGCCGGACTACGCCCTCCAACTGGCCCGCAGGTCGGGCAACTGGCCGTCGGTCACCGAACGTGAACCCAGCGGGCCTGCGAAGGAGTCCCGCGCCGGTCGGTGAGGAAGAGCATGTACCAGCCGGACGGCACCAGCGACGGATCCCGCGGCACCGTGACAGTCACCGAACGGTCCCGCCGCACCAGGTCCAGGGCGATCGAGCGCTGTTCCACATCGGTGACGTGGGTGACGGCGCTGGGCCGCATCAGCCGAGCCGCGCGCACCTCACCGGCCGAGGCGCTGCGGAACGCCACCGACTGCCCGCGGTCCACCTCCACCGGGCCGGAGCCCAACTCCGGCCTGGTCCGGCCGTAGAGGTACGGCGGGCTGTAGACCTCGATGCGCTTCTCGAAAGGAGCGTCCTCGGTGTTGGCCCGGTCCGAGAACAGCGGGTTGGAGCCGAACACGGCGATCCGCCCGTCCGGCAGCAGCAGTGCCTCGGAGTGGTAGTCCCGGCCCACGGTCGGCGTCGCGGCCGGACGGAACGTGCCGTGCGCGGGGTCGTAGAACTGCGCCCTGAGGATGTCGCTGGCCTCCTTGCCGCGGTAGTCGAGCGATCCGCCGGAGGTGAACACCGAGTCGTCCGGGGTGAGTACCGCGTTGAGGTAGCGGGTGCCCTGCGGCAGGTCGGGACCGTCCTTGTAGCGCGGACGGTCCTGGCCGAGGTCCACCACCGCGGTGCGCCCGGTCGACCGGTGCGATTCACCCACTCCGCCACCACCGAGGATCATCACCGACTGCCGCTGCGCCGGTGGCAGCAGTACGGACGCCGAGGTCTCGGTCTGGTCCGCGTCGCGCAACCCCGGCACCGGGGTGAAGGTGTTGGCCCGCGGGTCCCACACGCCCGGCGTGCGACCCTGGTCGGCGGGACCGTAACCGGCGTTGGAACCGGAGTAGAACAGCTTGCCGCCCTTGGTCAGGAACAGCGCCGGATACGTGGGGAAGTAGTGCGTGGGCCCCGGCGACCACCGGCGGGTCGCCGGGTCGAAGATCTCGTTCTTGCCGGGGATGATCTGGCCCATGTCGTCCAGGCCGGAGACCGCCAGCACCCTGTTGTCCGCCAGCGTGACCAGCGTCGGGTACCAGCGCGCCTCCGACATGGACTGGACCTGGACGTAGCGTTCGGAGTCCGGGTCGAAGACGTACGACTCCCGCAGCCCCTGGAAGTCCTTCTTGTCCAGGCCGAGTTTGGTGGCCAGACCGTAGTGGTTGCGCGCGTCGGCGCCGCGCAGGCCGACGATCCGGTACTGGTCGGCGGAGTTGGAGATGCCCTCCTCCCCGTCGCGCAGCGCCTCGACGTAGACCCGCGCCTCGCTCGCGCTGACGGTGACCTTCTTGTCCGGGCCGAAGCCGGTCACCGTCTTCGTGGCGGCCGGTACGGTGACGGGAAGCTGCGAGGCGTACTCCTTGCCGGTCGAGCCGCGGAAGACGGTGCCCCTGGGGAACGTCACCGGGCGGTCCGGGCTCTCGTTCTTGACCAGCATCGCGCCACCGGCGCGCTTGACATCGCCCTGGAGCTTCTCGTAGCGGGCGGTGCCGCCCGCCACCAGCAGCTGCCCGTCGGGGAGTTGGGCGTGCCCCCCGCAGAACATGTCCTTCGGGGTGGGGATCTCCTTGAAGGTGTTCCTCACCGGGTCCCACAGCACGCTCTGGAACGTGCCCGCCCTGAAGTTCTTCTCGTTGTTGCCCGATCCGGCGATCAGCAGCACCTTGCCGGTGTGCAGCAGCGCGGCGTGGATCGAGTTGATCCGGTACTGCCTGGGCACCTCGACCAGGTCCCAGTGCCCGTACATCGCCTTGTAGGCGGGCTGGTTGATCTTGTACTGGTGGTAGGAGTGCTCTGCGAAGCCCAGTGCGGCCGGGCCGTTCATCGCGGCGAGGACGACGAACGCCGCCGCTCCGATCGCGGTCTTGCGGGTCTGCGGGCTGGGGCGGTACCTCACAGGATGCTTCCTTTGACTGTGCGTTGGGTTCTCAGCGGGTCAGGCGAAGTCCCGCTGCGGTTCTGTGGCGCCCTGAAAGGGGCGCGGGGAACCGCGCGGCCAGCCACAACGACGGCACGTCGCGGCCCTACCGGCGGAGCGCTCAGCTGGTGCGCTGTGCGACGGGGCGGGGCACCTTCCGGCGCGGCGCCTCAGGGCGCTGCCTGGCGATCGTGGTCCGCCACACCAGCACCGGTGCGAGGGCGGTCAGCAGGGCGAGCGCGGCCCAGGTGCGCATCGCCACATGGGTGTGGCCGAGGAAGCACGAGGCGACCAGCGAGCCGCCGAAGACCGCCGCCCAGGCCAGGTGGGTGGTGAAGGTGGCGAGCCGGTCGGGGCTGGCCGAGTCGCCCTTGGCGGTGACCACGAAGCCCGCCTTGCGCCGCAGCAGCGCGCCGACCAGCGATCTGGCGTACAGCGGCGCGGACAGCGCGGACATCACCATGCCCGCCGCGCCCGAGGAGCCCTCCGGCTCGTGCGGGCTGACGTTGTGCCGCCGGTTCCACAGGTACAGTCCGATCTGCAGCGCCGCGGCGTCGCTGTAGAGCATCATCCAGATCTGCGACTCGATGTGCACTCCGGAGGCGCCCAGCACCAGGAACAGCACACAGGAGACGCCGCCGAGCAGCCAGTTGAGCGCCGACATCGGATAGAAGGTCACCAGCAGCGAGTAGTTGAGCAGTCGGCCGGGGGACAGCGTGCAGTGCGTCTTCCAGAACTGGCACAGCAGCGTCTCGTAGGTGCCCCGGCTCCAGCGCAGTTGCTGGTTGAAGAAGTCGGTCCAGGACGACGGTCCCTCTCCCACCGCGAGGACGTCCGGGGTGTAGACCGAGCACCAGCGGTTGCCGGTGCGCGGATTGCGCCTGCGGTGGATCTCCAGACCGGTGGCCATGTCCTCGGTGATGGAGTCGTACAGCCCGCCGATCTGCCGTAGCGCGCTGATGCGTACGCAGTTGTTGGTGCCCACGAACATCGGCGCGCGGTAGGCGTTTCCGGCGCGCTGGATGAGCGCGTGGAAGAGGAACTGCTGGCTCTCCGACGCCTTGGTCACGGCCGTATCGCAGTTGCCGTACACCTGCGGGCCGACGACGAACGCCACGTCGGGGTCCCGGAAGTAGCCCAGCATCCGCTCCAGGAACTCCGGCAGCGGAACGTGGTCGGTGTCCACGCACGCCATGAAGTCGTAGTCGCCGCCGTGCTCGCTGAGCCAGGAGTTGTAGTTGCCGTGTTTGGTCTTCGCCCGGAACGGGCCGCTGGGCCGGTTCCACTTCTCCACGCCCCGGCGGGAGAAGTGCCGCACCCCCAACTGCGCGCACAGCTCCCGGACTTCGGGGACGTCGCCCTCGTCCAGCAGCCACACGTCCAGCGGGCCGTCATGGCGCAGCCGCATCGCCCCCTGCAACGTGGCGCGGACCATCTCCAGCGGTTCCTTGCCGGGCACGAAGCTGGTGAGGAACGCCACCCGGGTGCCCGGCTCGGCCCGGACCGGGACCGGGTCGCGGGCGACCAGGGTGGCGTGCGCGTTGGAGAGCACGTTGATCACGCGGAAGGTCTCGATCAGCCCGATCGAGACCAGCATCACCACATCCGCCGCGGACTCCCACGCGGGCACGTAGTGCCGGTGCACCCAGTGCTGCGGCAGCATCAGCCAGACCAGCAGGAGCAACGAGAGGACCGGCGCCGCGCCCAGCAGCAGGGCGGTGCGCACCCGGTGCCCTTCGGCGGCCAGCAGGCCGCGGTAGCGCACCCGGTAGATGCCGTCCGGACCGGGCTCGGGTTCGGTGAGGGGCCCGGCGAGTTGGCTGAAGCGTTCGTAGTCGTACCTTGCGGAGCGCCGCACTCCGCCTCTGTCGGCGGTCCGCGTGCTGGGCTCGCCGCTCGGTGAGCGAGGACCCGGTGCGATGGCCGGGACCGGCAAGCGGGTGTTGGTAGCCGTACGATCGGTCGTCTGCCGGTCACTGTCCTGAGAAATCGTCACAGCATCCCCGTGTAGCGAAGATTGACGCCCCAAAAGACACGAATGTCTAATTTCATGCAGAAGATAACAAACGATGTATGGATGGCATGACAGGCGGATCGTCGGCGCGGCGTGCGCGCCGTACACGGATGTCAGACGATGGCCGTGCGGCGGCGAAGCACGAGATTCTGGATGCCGAGCGTCAGCGCCAGGTAGAGACAGACCGTCGAGGATCCCAGCAGGCCGCCGCCAGCGGCACGGTCGGTTCAGACGCCGAGTGCGAGGTGCGTGGCGATGGACGCCAGCCACAGCAGCGCGGTCAGCACACCACCCCGGCGCATCGCACGCCCCGTACCGCCCCGCCACACCGTGACGGACCACGCCCTGATCCACCCGAAGGGCGCCGCGAGCAGCAGGGTCGCCACCACCAGGGCGACGGTCGTGGCCGACAGCCTCAGGCTCCCCGGGGCACGCCGGTACGGGCATCGGGTGCGACCCTGAGGGAACCCGGGGGCGGCCCCTGAGATCGGCGGGGTGAGCGCGGAACCGCTGTGCGGGCACGGCCACTTGGCCGCGACCGGCAGGCGCGGAGCCAGGCCCCGGTGCGCCGTGGACCGGTCGTCGGCGCGGTACCGCGCAGAGGTGGGCGGCGGCGGCCGGCGCGCGGTCGCCTGCGGACGGTTACGTTCCCATCCGGCGGCCCGGGCGCCGCGGGCGGCTCAGGGCGCGCCCGGGCCCGGGCCGACATCCTCCGGGGCGGGGCCCGGGGATGCCCCGCGGTCGGGAGCCGCGGCGAGGCCGGGTGCGGGAGCGGTGTTGATCCGCGGCAGGGCGTACGGATGCTCGCGCCGCAGCCAGTCGATCAGCCGTTCCCGGATGGTGCAGCGCAGCGTCCAGATGTCGGCGGAGTCCTTGGCGGTGGCCAGTGCCCGCACCTGGATCGTGGTGGGTGTGGTGTCGGTGACCACCAGACTCCACGCCCGGCCGTCCCAGGCCTCGGACTCCTTGAGCACGTTGTGCAGTTGCTCGCGCAGCAGGTCGATGGGTGTGGCGTGGTCGAGGTGCAGGAAGACCGTGCCGGTCATCTGCGCGCTGCCACGGGACCAGTTCTGGAACGGATGGTTGGCGAAGTACGACACCGGCATGGTGATCCGCCGCTCGTCCCAGGTGTTGACCACCAGGTACGTCAGGGTGATCTCCTCGACCGTTCCCCACTCGCCCTCCACCACCACGGTGTCGCCCAGCCGCACCATGTCGCCGAAGGCGATCTGCAGCCCGGCGAAGAGGTTGCCCAGCGTGGACTGTGCCGCGATACCGGCGACCGCTGCGATCACACCCGCCGACGCCAGCACGGAGGTGCCCACCGCCTGCATGGCGGGGATCTGCATCAACATCACCGCCACCGCGACCACGGCCACGGCGGCCGTGACCACCCGCTGGATCACCGTCACCTGGGTCCGCACCCGTCGAACCCGAGCGGGATCCTGCGAGGAGGCGGCGTAGCGGGCGTAGCTGGACTCGACTATGGCCGCCGCGACCCGCATGGCCAGCCAGGCGAGCGCGCCGATCAGCGCCAGCGCCAGCACCCGGTCGATGTCCGCCTCGTGCCCCTGCCCGATGTGCGCCGAGCCGTAGCTGCTCAGCAGCAGGCCGACGCACAACGCGATCCGCAATGGCCAGCGGCACTGGCGCAGCAGATGCCACAGCGGGCTTTCCGGGTTACGGGCAGCGACTCTGCGCAGCGTCCGGTCGACGGCCCAGCTCACGGCCAGGGTGACGACGATGGTGCTTCCTGCGACGATCACCGGTCGCAGCACGGTCTCCATATGGGCCTTCCTCGAATTCGACACGTCGAGCAGTGACGCGCGACTGCGGCTGCCACTGCGACGGTAACCGGCACGACGGGTGCGCGTACCCGCCCGGCCCCGTGAGCAAGCTCACTGAAGTCCGCACACCGCGAGCCGGTGACCTCGATCGTGGCGAGCGCGTCACTCTCCGCCGCCGGGCGACTTCAAGGTGGCCCTGGCGTGGTTGATCAGCGCGCGGGCGGCGGGGCTGATGGGGCCGGTGGTGCGCCAGGCGACGGCGAGGCGCCCGTGGATTTCGGGGTCGGTGATGGGGATGCCGCGGAGCCGGGCGGCGCGGGCGGTGGCCAGCGAGGCGGGGAGCACGGCGACCCCCAGGCCCCTGGCGGCGAGCTGGGCCAGCACCTGCGGGTCGCTGGCCTCGAAGGCGCTACGGGGCTGGAAGCCCGCCGCCGCGCATGCCTCGTCCAGCCGGGAGCGCAGACCGGTGCCCGGGAGAAGGGTGATCAGCGGCAGGTCGCGTAGGCCGCAGACCGCGATGGTGGGTCGGTCGGCCAGGGCGTGGTCGTGGCTGACGGCCGCGACGAGCACCTCGTCGGCCACCACATGGGTTTCGACGCCCGGCGGCACCTCGGCGCCCAGACCGACGACGGCCACGTCGAGCCGCCCGCCGAGCAGCGCGTCGACCAGCCGGTCGGAGTTCGCCTCGGAGAGGGTGATCTCCACATCCGGATGCCGCCGGTGGAACCCGGCCAGCAGATCCGGCAGATCGACGGCCGAACTGGACGCCACCATCCCCACCGCGACCCGCCCCCGCACCAGCCCGGTCAGCTCGTCCACGGCGAGCCGTACCCCTTCCACCGCGCCCAACGCGGCCCTGGCGTAGGGCAGTACGGCGGCGCCCACCTCGGTCAGTCGTACCGTGCGGCCCGAGCGGTCGAACAACTGCTGCCCGAGTTCCCGTTCCAGCCGGCGGATCTGCGCGCTCACCCCGGGCTGGGCGACATGCACCCGGGCGGCGGCCCTGGTGAAGTTCGCCTCTTCCGCCACGGCCACGAAGTACTCCAGCTGACGAAGTTCCATAACCAGTGATTCTAGCGATCAGACTATCCAGATCTTGGACTTCTGGTGCGTGGGGAGCGCACAGTTGTCGCAGGAAGGGAGGGGTCGCCATGAGCAAGCCCCACGCCCCGCACGTTCTCGTGGTGGGAGCCGGGATCGGCGGACTGACCGCGGCGCTGAGCCTGCACGCCGCGGGAATCCGTACGACCGTGATCGAAAGCGCACGGAAGATCAGGCCACTTGGCGTCGGCATCAACCTCCAGCCGCAAGCGGTACGGGAGTTGACCGAACTCGGCCTCGGCGGGCAACTCGCCGCTACCGCCATCGCCACCGCCGAGACCGTCTACGTCGACCGGTCCGGCACCCGGATATTCGCCGAACCACGCGGCCGGGAGCGCGGATACCGTTGGCCGCAGTACTCGGTGCACCGCGGCGAGTTGCAGACGCTGCTGCTGTCCGCGGTGCGCGACCGGCTCGGCGCCGACGCGGTGCGCACCGGAACACGGCTGGTGGACCTCACACAGAACCCGGCCGCCGTGTCCGCCCAGGCCGTCGACCGGGCGACCGGCCGCCGGGTCGAGATCACGGCGGACGTCCTGGTCGGCGCGGACGGGGTCAACTCGGCGGTACGCGCCCGCTCGCACCCGGGCGAAGGGCCACTGCTGTGGTCCGGGGTGCGGATGTGGCGCGGGGTCACCGAGGCCGCGCCGCTGCTGACCGGTCGTTCGATGGTCATCGCACACGACGACCGCGGCGCGCAGTTCCTCGCGTACCCGATATCCCGGCGCGCCGCCGAGCGGGGACGGGCGCTGCTCAACTGGGTGGCCCTGGTCCAGGTCGCCGAGCCGGGCCCCCTGCCCGAAGGCACCGGCTGGAACCGTGCCGTGCCCGCCGACGAACTGCTTTCGCACTTCGCCGACTGGACGTGCGAGTGGTTCGACGTGCGCGGGCTGATCCGGGGCGGCGCCGAGATCCTCGAATACCCCATGGTCGACCGGGACCCGCTCCCGGCGTGGGGCCGGGGCCGGACGACGCTGCTGGGGGACGCGGCGCACCCGATGTACCCGGTGGGCGCCAACGGCGCCTCCCAGGCCATCGTCGACGCCCGCGTCCTCGCCTTCGAACTCGCCACCAGCACCGACCCGTTGACCGCGCTGGCCCGCTACGAGTCGGCCCGCCGCCCGGCCACCGACGCGGTCGTGCTCGCCAACCGGCGGATGCACCACGCCGGGCTGGCGGCGGCCACCCACGGCACACCGGACCTGACCCGTTCCGGAACACTGGTGAAGATCACCGACACCTATCGCGACAGCATCGGCGCGGACGTCGCCACCCTCAACGACCGCGACTCGCTGACCCCGCCACGACGACGAGGAGTACGGCCTTGACCACCTACGTTCTGATCCCCGGTGCCTGCCACGGTGCCTGGTGGTACCAGTCCACCGTGCGGGACCTGCGCCAACGCGGCCACGAGGCCTACGCGTTGACCCTGACCGGAGTGGGCGACCGCGCCCACCTGCTGAGCGCCTCGGTGAACCTGGACACGCACATCGAGGACGTGGTGCGGCTGCTGGCGGACGAGCGGATCGAGGACGCGGTCCTGGTCGGACACAGCTACGGCGGCATGGTGATAGCCGGAGCCGCCGACCGCGTACCGGAACGCGTGGACGCGCTGGTCTACGTGGACGCGTTCGTCCCCGAGGACGGCGACTCCTGCTGGACGCTGACCAACGACTGGCAGCGCGAGTGGTACATGAGTGGCTCCGGCGAGACCGGCTACGCGCTCGCGCCGCTGGACTTCTTCGACTCCCGGACCACCCCGCATCCGCTGGCCTCGCTGCTCCAACGGATCCGGCTGACCGGGGCGTTGGAAGGTGTCCGACGGCGGGACTACGTGTGGGCCGGTGAGTTCCAGGACAGCCCCTTCACGCGGTTCTACCAGCGGCTGGACGGCGATCCGGCGTGGCACACACACGCCCTTCCGACCAGCCACAACGTGCTGCGCGAAGGAGCTGACGACCTCCTGAAGATCCTGCTGGACGTGCCGCAGCGGTAACCACCCGCCGCAGCGGCCCGGTTACGGCCGGGAGAACAGCCCGATGCCCTCCGGGACCAGCCGCTCGGTGCCGTCGCACGGATGGTTGCGCACGCTCACCCGGTCGCTGCCGGGGGCACGGGCGACCAGCGTGGCGGAACCGCCGCCGTCCAGGTCGACCCCGTTGTCCGCGCCGAGGACCCGCATCGCGTGCGCGAACTGGGTCAGTGTCATTCCGTGGTGGCCCTGCGGATTGCCGTCCAGCGCCAGCAGGTACAGCCGGTGGCCTCCGGCACCGTAGCCCGCGCCCGCCCGCACCGCGCTCTGCCGGTCGTCCAGGTCGTGCAGCGGACGGCCGTCGCGCAGGATCGGCACCGCTCCTATGGCGAACCGCAGCGGACGCGGCTGCACCCTGGCCAACTGGCGGGCCACGCCCTCCTGTTCGCTCTCGGCCAGTTGCCGCAGCGCCTGCGCCAGACCGGTGGGCGGCGTGCCCTCCTGGGACACCGCCTCGGCGGCCATGGTCAACGGCGGTGTGGCGGTGGGGATTCCGGCCTGCTGGTGCTGTACGTCGACCTGGTCGCCGACGCGCAGTTGCCGCAGCGCCTCGGCGCCGCCCTCCCGGCCGACCAGCACCACGGTGTCATGGGCGATCGGTCCCGAACCGGGCTGTGCGGCAACGGAGTCGACCCGGCCGCGGCGCACCGCCACCTCGTAGGTCCGCGCGCCGCATCCCGTGGCGCGCGGGCCGCAGACCGCCCGGTAGCGCGAGGCCTTGCCCCACTGGTCGGTGAAGGCGGAGATGCCGCCCTCGGGAATCGCGTACTGGTTGAAACCGCGCAGCGCGAGCGTGCCGTGCGCGGTGGTGACCGACCCCGTCACCGACACCCGGTCCAGCCGCGCCACGCCGTCGGTGCCGATGCCGATCACGTCCTCCGCCGAGGCCCCCCGGGGCAACCGTGGCCCCATGCGCTGGCTGCGCGGTGCCGCCGCCTTGAGCACTTCGCCCTCGGAGATCGCCGGACCGACGGCGGCACCGGTCGCGGTCGCCCCCTTTATGTCGAAGAAGTCCCCGTTCACACCGGCCACCGCGCCCTGCGCGTTGGCCATCCGCGAGACGGTGTCCCGTGCCGCCACCGCCCCGGGCCGTAGCAGACCCACCCGCACCCGGCGGTCGTCGAGGTCGGCGATCAGCACATGGCCGGAGGCTATACCGCGCCCGGCGGGCATCGTGAAGGCCCGGTACTCGATGCCCGGCGCGACCTGGAACCGCTCGGTGAACCGCACCGCGCCATCGGCGGAAGCGTTGATCACCCCGGTTCCGGTGCTCAGTACACCGGTCAGGATCAAGGAAACCCAGGCCGCCCGCGGGCGGCACGCGTAACTGGCCACGACGTCCCCAAGTGCTCATGCGGATACGGGATATCCACAGGGATACCCGTGAATTCCGGCTGATTAGCTGGGATATGCCTGCATGGCGGACCGACTCGCCGCGTTTGGCGGCGCAGGAATTGCGGGACGGGGCGCGGTGTGGTCTGTGGTTGGCCAACGGTGGCGTTGATCAGCGGGATTGGCCGGTGGTCCTTCGCCGGTCAGCGTTCGCGTGCCCGACTGGGCTGGACGCGGGTCGGCTCGCCCTCGACCTTCGGATGGTCGGGGGGATACGGCAGGTCGCCCAGCCCCTCGTCGCGCTTGTGCTGATCGGCCAGCTCCAGCAGGCGCTCCAGCCCGAAGGCGTGGTCCGCCATGTCCGCGTGTACGTCGCCGAGTTCGGCGAACCGGCCCGGAACCGTTGCCAGGTCGAAGTCCTCCGGTTCCGCCTCGGACAACTCCTCCCAACGCAGCGGTGTGGACACCGTGGCGCGCGGCTGGGCGCGCAGCGAGTACGGCGAGGCGATGGTGCGGTCCCTGGCCATCTGGTTGTAGTCCACGAACACCTTCTGCCCGCGCGACTCCTTCCACCAAGCCGAGGTGATCCGATCGGGCATCCGCCGCTCCAGGACCCGGGCCAGCGCGATCACCGCCCGGCGAGCCTCGGTGAACGTCCAGCGCGGCACCAGCGGCACGTACACGTGCAGGCCCCGGCCGCCGGAGGTCTTCGGCCAGCCGCGCAGTCCGTACTCCGCCAGCAGCTCGCGCAGCGCGTACGCGGCGCGCACCGCGTCGCGGTAGTCCGTACCGGGCTGCGGGTCGAGGTCGATCCGCAGCTCGTCGGGGTGCTCGGTGTCGAAACGCCGCACCGGCCATGGGTGGAAGGTCAGACAACCCAGGTTGGCGGCCCACAGTACGGCGGCCGGTTCCGTGGGGCACACCTCGTCGGCGAACCGGCCGCTGGGGAAGGTGATCCTGGCCGTCGGCAGCCAGTCGGGCAGGTTCCTGGGGGCGCGTTTCTGGTAGAAGAACTCGCCCTCGACGCCGTCCGGGAAGCGCTGCATGGTGGTCGGCCGGTCACGCAGCCCGCGCAGCACCCCGTCGGCGACCGCCAGGTAGTACCGGGCCACGTCCAGCTTGGTGAAACCGCGCTGCGGGTAGTACAGCTTGTCGGGGTTCGACAGCCGTACCGTGCGCCCGGCCACGTCCAGCTCGACGGCTCCTGCCATGGCTCCACGCTAGGTACTGACCGCCGTCGGCGCGCGCGGTGGCCCGCCGGACCGCAGCATCGGAGTATGCGCCTGCCCGTGATGCCGCCCGTCGCCCCGATGCTCGCCAAGCCGGTGGCCCAGATCCCGCCCGGCATGCAGTACGAGGCCAAGTGGGACGGCTTCCGGGCGATCGTCTTCCGGGACGGCGACGAGGTGGAGATCGGCAGCCGTACCGGCAAGCCGCTCACCCGGTACTTCCCCGAGGTGGTGGCCGCGGTACGCGCCGAGCTGCCGCCGCGGTGCGTGGTGGACGGGGAGATCGTGATCGCCCACGACGGGCGGCTGCACTTCGAGGAACTGCTCGAACGCATCCATCCGGCGGCCTCCCGGGTCCGCACGCTGGCCGAGCGAACCCCCGCCTCGTTCGTCGCCTTCGACCTGCTGGCGCAGGCGGACGAAGCGCTGCTGGACACACCGCAGGAGGCCCGGCGGCGGGCGCTGGCGGCGGCGCTCCAGGACGCCGCCGCGCCGGTGTACACCGCGCCCGCCACCACTGACGAGGCGCTGGCCCGCGAATGGTACGGACAGTTCGAGGGCGCCGGCCTGGACGGGTTGGTGGCCAAACCACTCGATCAGGTGTACCGGCCGGGGGAGCGCGTGATGTTCAAGATCAAGCACGAGCGGACCGCGGACTGCGTCGTGGCCGGGTACCGGTTCCACAAGAGCGGCCCGGTGATCGGCTCCCTGCTGCTCGGGCTCTACGACAGCGGCGGCCGACTGCACCACGTGGGGGTCTGCGCCTCGTTCCCCATGGCGCGGCGCAGGGCGCTGGTGGAGGAGTTGGCGCCGCTGCGGCTGGACGACGTGTCCGGCCATCCGTGGGCCGACTGGGCCGACGAGTCCGCGCACACCGCCTTGCGCATGCCGGGCGGCCCCAGCCGCTGGAGCGGCGCCAAGGACCTCAGCTGGGTGCCGCTGAGTCCGCAGCGCGTCTGCGAGGTGTCGTACGACCACATGGAGGGCTCCCGGTTCCGCCATACGGCCCAGTTCCGCCGCTGGCGCGCGGACCGCTCCCCGGGCAGCTGCACGTACGACCAGTTGGAGGAACCGGTCAGCTACGACCTGCGAGAACTGCTCGGCGGCTGACGCGGGCCGACGTTCTCCTTCGTGCGACGCCGGTTTCGTCGAAGGGCCCACCCAGCGGATGCGGTCAGCGTGGGGGCGGGGTTCGCGGGGAGCGTCAGTCCTTGCGGCGGCGGCCGCTGCAGCGGGGGGCGGGCTCGGCGCCGCCGAGGACTTCGCGGCGGCGCTCCTCGCCGAGGGTTTCCACCTGCACGACGATACGGCGAAGGGCGTCCGCGGTCTGGCGGCACTCCTCGTCGCTGAGCTGGCCGGCGACGAAGGACTCCTCAGCGTTGAAAACCGGGAAGAGGTTCCGCATGAGAGCCTCGCCGTGGGAGGTGAGGCCGAGCAGGACCCGCCGTCCGTCACAGGGGTGCTCGACGCGGCGGACCAGTCCGCGGGCCTCAAGGGTGCGGGCGACACCCGTGAGCGTGCTCTTGGAGATGCCAGCCTCCTCGGCGACGAAGCGGGTCTCCATCTCGCCCCAGATCCACACCACCCAGAGCACGACGAAGCCGGTCCAGGTGAGATCGGCGTCGCGCAGGACGGAGTTCTCCACGTGCTGCCGGATGGCCAGGGCGGCGCGGTGGATGTTCGCGACCACGGCCATCTGGTCGTGCCGGATCGGCATGTCGCCCAGCTTGGCCTGGACCAGTTTCTCGGTCTCGCTGATCGACTGGTGACCGGGCACGATCCCTCCTTCGCGCAACTGAATCGTTCGGGGTCAAATTGTATGGGGGGATCGCTATCCCCGTGCGGCCGTGCGGATCGCTCTCAGCTGATCTGGGCGTACTCGCCGAACTCCCAGTCGGTGACATGCCGTTGGAACCGGTTGAGCTCGTCCCGCTTGAAGGTGAGGAAGGCGTCGACGAAGGGTTTGCCGAGCACGTCTGTCAGCCGACCGTCGGTCTCCAGGGCGTCCAGCGCCTGGCCGAGGCCGGTCGGCAGCCTGGCGGCCGTGCCGGTGTCGACGGCTCGGCCGGTCGCCGGTGCGGGGGGCTCGGCGGCGGTGGTGATGCCGAGGTGCACGGCGGCCAGGAGACCGGCGATCGCGAGGTAGGGGTTGGCCGTGGCGTCGCCGAGGCGGACCTCCAGCCGACAGGCGGCACCGCGCTCCGGCGGGATGCGCACCATGGTGTTGCGGTTGTCGAGGCCCCAGTTGACCAGCCAGGGAGCCGTGGTGTCCGGGCCGAAGCGCTTGTACGAGTTGACGGTGGGGTTGAGCAGCGCGGACAGGGCGGGGGCATGGGTGAGCACGCCCGCCAGCGCGTGGCGTGCCGTGGCCGACAGGCCGTGGGTGTCGTGGGGGCCGTCGAAGGCGTTGGCTCCGGTCGCGTTGACGAGGAGGGAGAGGTGCAGGTGGAATCCTGACCCGCCGCCGTCGTTGAACGGCTTGGCCATGAACGTCGCCAACCGGCCCTCGGCTCGGGCGAGTTCCTTGACCGCGGCCTTGAAGCGGAAGGCGCGGTCCGCGGCGTTCAGCGCTTCGGAGTGGTTGAGGTTGATCTCGAACTGGCCCCCGTCGAACTCGCGGTTGCCGCCGCTGACGTCGAGGCCGAGCGCGTGCAGGGCGCGCATGGTGCGCAGGAGGTGTCCGTCCGGGTCGGCCCTGCGGCCGGTGGTGTAGACGTTGCCCGGCGCGGGGGCGTAGCGGCGCCAGCCGGTGGGTGAGTCGGCGTCCGGGTCGAGTAGGACGTACTCCAGTTCAGGACCCACGACCGCCGTCAGACCCGCGTCGTCCAGGTGGGCGCGCACCTGACGCAGCAGGTCCCGGGGCGCCTCGGGCACGCTCTGGCCGGTGGCCGGGTCACGGGTGTCGCCGATGCACCAGGCCGCGTTCGGCTCCCACGGCAGCGGGACGACGGTGTCCAGGTCCGGGTACACGAGGACGTCCGGCATGCCCGCTTCCAGGCCGCCGGTGATCTCGCAGTGATCGCCCCGGGCACCGGTGTGGTAGACGGCCCGGCTGAAGGCGAGACCGTTTCGTGCGGCATGCGGCAGATGGTGCAGCAGGATGTCCCGGCCGCGGTCGGAGCCCATCAGATCCGGATAGGCGACGCGCACGACATCGACGCCCGCGGTGTCGAGCGCCTGCGTTGTCTCCTGGACCCGCGGGTCTGGCTGGGGGCTCAATGGACACTCCAGGATGCGGCGGGGAATTGCCTTCCGTTCCGCCGGGCCCCGCAGGGTCGTTGCTGCTTCGCGGGCGGTCGGCAGGACTTTCGTTTGGATGCAAACGATATGTGGGGTGTGTGTCGCGCGCAAGGGGCGGGTGCCGACCGGCGGACTCCCTCGCGGCGTCGGGGTTCGGGCACGGCTCACCCTTGACGCGGCCGACCGGCTGGCGGTATTCGTTTGGGGCCAAACGAAATGAGGGAGGGGACATGGCCAGCGAGCCCGAAGCAGCCGTCGTCGCCGGGGTGGCCGTCGACACCCGGCACTGGATCGGCGGCGAGCGCCTCGCTTCGTCCGAGACGTTCACCGACGTCTCGCCGGTCGACGGCGGTGTCCTGGGCGAGATCGCCCGGGGCACGGCGACGGAAGCAGCAGCAGCCGTGGCCGCGGCGAAAGCCGCCTTCCCCGGCTGGTCCGCCACCTCGCGGGCCGAGCGGGGCGACATCCTCCGCGCCATCGCCGACGGCGTCGAAAAGCGCCTCGACGAACTCGCCATCGTCGAGACCTGCGACAACGGTGCCCTGCTGCGCTCCCACCGTCGCGGCGTGATGCCGCGCGTGGCACACAACTTCCGCTTCTTCGCCGACTGGCTGCGGCGGCTGGAGCACGAGGACTTCACGACACACACCAGCGGCTCCGCGGCGGGCCGCGGCCACACCAACCACGTCAGCTGGGACCCGGCCGGACCCTGCGTGCTGATCACACCCTGGAACGCACCGTTGATGCTCGCCACCTGGAAGGTGGCGCCCGCGCTGGCGGCCGGCAACACCGTGGTGCTCAAGCCCGCCGAGTGGTCGCCGCTGACGGCCTCCCTGCTGGCCGACATCGCCGCGGACGCCGGACTGCCCGCAGGCGTCCTCAACGTCGTCCAGGGCTACGGCTCCGAGATCGGCGACGCCCTCACCTCGCACCCGGACGTGCGCCGGATCAGCTTCACCGGTTCGGTGCCCACGGCCAGGCGGATCGCCGCGTCGGCCGCCGCGAACCTGACCCCGCTCAGCCTCGAACTCGGCGGCAAGTCACCGCTGCTGGTGTTCGCGGACGCCGACTTGGACCTGGCCGTGGAGCTCGCGGTCGAGCAGTACGACAACGCAGGCCAGGTCTGCCTGGCCGGTACGCGGCTGCTGGTCGAGGCCTCGATCGCCGAGGAGTTCACCGCCCGCTTCGTGGCGAGGGCGTCGCGGCTCAAGCAGGGAGACCCGCGTGACGAGGCCACGGACATCGGCCCCAACATCCACCCCCGCCAGGTGGACAGGATCGACGGCTTCGTGCGGCGGGCCCTCGCGGCAGGCGCCCGCGCGGTGCTCGGCGGAACACCCACCGACCGGCTCGGCGGCCTCTTCTACCCCCCGACCCTGCTCACCGACGTCGCCCAGGACTCGGAGATCGTTCAGGAGGAGGTCTTCGGCCCGGTGCTGACCCTCCAGACCTTCAGCACCGAGCAAGAGGCCGTCCGCATGGCCAACGGCACCCGCTTCGGCCTGGCCGCCACCGTCGCCACCGGTGACCAGGAGCGCGCCGAGCGCGTCAGCGCGCAGCTCGTGGCCGGCACCGTCTGGGTCAACTGCTTCTTCGTCCGCGACCTGCGGGCGCCCTTCGGCGGCTCGCGCCTGTCCGGCGTCGGCCGGGAGGGCGGCACCTGGAGCTTCGACTTCTACTGCGACGTGAAGAACACCGTCACCGCTTCGAAGGGATTCAACAGCCATGGGTGAGATCGTCGGGGCCGGCCTGCTCGCCCATGTCCCCACCATCGTGCTGCCGAAGCAGACCCGGCTGGAGCTGAACCAAGGCAAGGAGACCACCCTCGTCACCGGCCTTCAGCAACTGCGCGAGGACATCTTCGAGTCCGACGACTACGACACCGTCGTCGTTCTCGACTCGCACTGGGCGACCACCCTGGAGTTCGTCGTCACCGCGCAGCACCGGCGCGCCGGGCTGTTCACCTCCGACGAACTACCGCGCGGCATGTGCCGGATGCCGTACGACTTCCCCGGCGACCCCGAACTCGCCCACCACGTCAGCCGGTTCGCCGACAGGCACGGCACGTTCATCACGGCGATCGACGACGCCTTTCTGCCGATCCACTACGCCACCGTCAACCTCTGGAAGTTCCTCGGCGAAGGCCTGCCGGACAAGCGGTGGGTGACCATCGGCGTCTGCCAGACCGGCGACATCGAAGACCACCTGCGCCTCGGGCGCGCCCTCGCCGACGGCGTCGCCGCCACCCCGGGCCGACGGGTGCTGCTGATCGCCTCCGGCGCGCTGTCACACACCTTCTGGCCGCTGCGTGAGATCCGCGACCACGAGGCCAGCGACCCGGTCCACATCTTCACCCCCGAGGCCCGCGCCGCCGACCGCGAGCGCATCGCCTGGTTCACCGAGGGCCGCCACGACAAGGTCCTCGACACCATGGAGGAGTTCTGGAAGTACAAGCCCGAGGCGAAGTTCTTCCACTACCTGATGATGGCAGGCGCCTTGGGCGAGCGGGCCTGCACGGCCACGGGCCGCCAGTACGGCGAGTACGAGAACTCCGTCGGCACCGGTCAGGCGCACCTGTGGTTCGACCGCCCCGCCGACGGCTGGACCGGCACCGGCCTGCCGACGCCACCGTCCCCACGCACCCCGCACACCCGCGCCTGAGCCCCCCGGACACGTCCCGAAAGGCTGCCATGCCCGAGTACCGCCGCATCCTGCTGGACGGGGCCGCCGTCCAGGTCACCGTCGACGGTGACCAGCTTGTCGCCGGGGACGGCCGTCGCGTCACGGCCGACGACGCCCACCATCTGCCGCCGGTGGTCCCGTCCAAGGTGATCGCCGTCCACCTCAACCACCGAAGCCGCGTCGAGGAGTTCCAGATCGGCCTGCCCGACAGCCCGACCTACTTCCACAAACCCACCTCGGCGCTGAACTCCCACCACGGTGCTGTCGTGCGCCCCGAGGGCTGCAACTGGCTCAACTACGAGGGGGAGGTCGCCATCGTCATCGGCAGCACGGCCCGCAACATCGCCCCGGCCGACGCCGGACAGTACATCGCCGGGTACACCATCGCCAACGACTTCGGGCTGCACGACTTCCGTGACACCGACGCGGGCTCCATGCTCCGGGTCAAGGGCTCCGACACCCTGTGCCCCCTGGGTCCCGGCCTGGTCACCGACTGGGACTTCCACGGCAAGCGACTGCGGACCCACGTCAACGGCAAGGTCGTACAGGACGGTTCGACCGACGAGATGACCTGGGACATGCACTACCTCGTCGCCGACATCGCCCGCACCATCACCCTCAACCCGGGCGACGTACTCCTGTCCGGAACCCCGGCCAACTCCCGGCCCGTACGGCCCGGCGACACCGTCGAGGTGGAGGTCGAGGGCCTCGGACGGCTCACCAACCACATCGTCACCGGCCCGACCCCGATCCGCACCGACGTCGGGGCCCAGCCCACCGAATCCGAGGAAGTCCTGTCCACCGCGCTCGGCGGCGACTGGGAGTTCCGCGGCATCCGCGGGCCACAGCGCGGCTGAGCAGCAACCACACCAAAGCGCGACCCAAGGAGTGACGGTATGAACCTGAGTAAGTGGCTCGCGGCCGCGGTCGCCTCGAACGCCGACTGGGCGAAGACCTTCGGCCCCTACGAACCGCACCCCACGCTGGCTGTCGACGACTCCCGGTTCGCCGAAGCGTTCGCAACCCTCACCGAGCGGCTCAAGGACAACTACCCCTTCTTCCACCCCCGTTACGCGGGCCAGATGCTCAAGCCGCCCCACCCGGCGGCCGTCGTGGGCTACCTGACCGCGATGCTGGTCAACCCCAACAACCACGCCCTGGACGGCGGCCCCGCCACCGCCGCGATGGAGGGCGAGGTCGTCCAGCAACTGGCCGCGATGTTCGGCTACCCCACCCACCTCGGGCATCTGACCACCAGCGGCACCATCGCCAACCTCGAAGCCCTCTTCGTGGCCCGCGAACTGCACCCGGGCAAGGCGATCGCCTACAGCACCGAGGCCCACTACACCCACGGCCGGATGTGCGGCGTCCTGGGAGTGGAAGGCGTCCCCGTCCCCGTCGACGACCTCGGCCGCATGGACCTCGACGCACTGGAGGAACTGCTGCGAGGCGGCCGCGTCGGAACGGTCGTGCTCACCTCCGGCACGACCGGGCTCGGCGCCATCGATCCGATCCACGAGGTTCTGACCCTGCGCGAGCGCTACGGCGTGCGCATCCACGTCGACGCCGCCTACGGTGGGTTCTTCACGCTGCTGGCCGGCGCGGACGGCCCCGCGGGCCTGCCAGCGGAGCCCTGGCAGGCCGTCGCCCAGGCCGACTCCATCGTCGTGGACCCGCACAAGCACGGCCTGCAGCCCTATGGCTGCGGCGCCGTCCTCTTCCGCGACCCCTCGGTCGGCCGGTTCTACCTGCACGACTCGCCGTACACGTACTTCACCTCCGAGGAACTGCACCTGGGAGAGATCAGCCTGGAGTGTTCCCGCGCGGGCGCGGCGGCCGCCGCCCTGTGGCTCACCTTCCAACTGCTTCCGCCGACCCGCGAGGGGCTGGGCGAGGTGCTGGCGGCGGGTCGGCGGGCGGCCCTGCACTGGGCCCGACTCATAGAGCAGTCGGAGCATCTCGTGCTCCACCAACCCCCGCAACTCGACATCGTCAGCTACTTCCCGACGACGGCGGCAGGCACCCTGTCGCAGATCGACACCGCCAGCAACCGAATCCTCCAGGAAGGGATGACGGACAGTCAGGACCCGGTGTTCCTCAGCACGCTTCGCATCAGCGCCGAGCGCCTCACCGCCCGCCACCCGAAACTGACCGCGGACACGGACGGAGCGCGGATCCTGCGCAGTGTGCTGATGAAACCCGAGTCCGAGACCTACGTCGAGCACCTGCACCAGCGCCTGGAGCAGCTCGCCCGTTCGTGACACCCGGCACCCCAACCCCCACAGGAGCACCGCTACATGGCCAGTGTCCGTGGCTACTTCCACCCCAAGACCGCGACGGGTGCCTCGTCACTCATCCCCGCGCCGCCGTGGCACTACTCCGGTGACCTGCTCACCGTCGAGTACCGCACCGACCCGGCCCGGGTACGCGAACTGCTTCCCGAGCCGCTGGAACTCGCCGACGAGGACCCCGGCGCGGTGGCGTTGATCTGGGCCGACTGGCAGTCCTGCGCCGCCTCCGGCGAGGAGTTGCTGGACCCGGTGCTCGCCCAGTACAAGGAGGCGTTCGCCGTCGTGCGCTGCGCGTACCACGGGCGGACCTACACCCGCTGCGTCCACATCTGGGTCGACAAGGACTTCGCGGTCGCGCGCGGGCTGCACCAGGGCTACCCGAAGAAGCTGGGCTCCATCCACCAGACGCGTCCGCATCCCTACGGCCCCGCCCCGCGGATAGCGGCCGGGGCGCGCTTCGGAGCCACGCTCGCCGCCGCCGACCGGCGCCTGGCCCAGGCGGTGGTCACCCTGCGCGAGCCGTCCCGGACCAACGGCTTCGTCAACGCCCACCCGATGGCCCACCACCGCTGGCTGCCCTCGATCGAGAAGGGCAAGGGCCTGGCCCTGGACGAGTTGGTCGAGTCCGGCGCGGCCTCCTTCGAAGGCGGCCAGCCGTGGGTGGGCGACGCCGAACTGGAGTTGTTCGCCTCGCCGACGGAGGAACTGGCCCGTCTGGAGGTGCGCGAGCCGATCGCCGCCTACTACCGGCAGGTCGGCGTCGTCTGGGACGGCGGCCGACTGCTGGAGTCGGGCACCTCGGGCGCCGAGTAGAGACACACGGAGACGCAGATGCACGACGCCGCTCACCACGAACTGCTGGCCCGGGCCAAGGATCTCGACCCGCCCACCCGGCACCACATCGACGGCCGCGACGAAAGCGGTGGCGGCGCCACGTTCGCGGTCGTCTCGCCCCGCGACGGACAGGTACTCGCCGAGGTGGCCGACGCCGGTGGTGCCGAGGTCGACCTCGCGGTGGCCGCCGCACGCCGTGCCTTCGACTCCGGCCCCTGGCCGCGGCTGGCCCCGGCCGACCGCGGCCGGATCCTGCTGCGGATCGCCGACCTGCTGGAGGAGCGCCGCGAGCAGCTCGCGCTCACCGTCAGCCTGGAGATGGGCAAACCGATCACCGAGGCGTACGACATCGAACTGCGCGCCGCCGTCACCACCTTCCGCTGGTACGGGCAACTCGCCGACAAACTCACCGACGAGTCCCCCCACACCGCCCCCGACGCCCTCGCCCTCGTCACCCGGCAGCCGACCGGTGTGGTCGGTGCGGTCGTGCCCTGGAACTTCCCCCTGACGCTGGCGAGTTGGAAGGTCGCGCCAGCCCTGGCGGCAGGCTGCACGGTCGTACTCAAGCCGTCCGAATCCTCACCGCTGTCCGCGCTGGTCCTCGGCCGGATCGGCACCCAAGCCGGGCTGCCGCCGGGCGTCTTGAACGTCGTCGCCGGGGACGGCCCCACCGCGGGCCGGGCGATCGGCCTGCACCGGGACGTCGACGTGCTCGCCTTCACCGGTTCCACCGCCGTCGGACGCCACTTCCTGCGCTACTCGGCCGACTCCAACCTCAAGCGGGTCTGGCTGGAACTCGGCGGCAAGTCGCCCAACATCATCCTGCCCGACGCTCCTGACCTGGACCGCGCCGCGGCCACCGCCGCCTGGGGCATCTTCTTCAACCAGGGGGAGATGTGCACCGCGCCGTCCCGGCTCCTCGTGCACTCCTCGATCGCCGAACGCGTCATCGAGGCGGTCGTGCACCGCGCCCGCGAACTGCGGGTCGGCGATCCCCTCGACCCGGCCACCGAGATGGGCGCCCTCGTCGGCGAGCCTCATCTGGAGCGGGTACTCGGCCACATCGCCACCGGTCGCGAGGAAGGCGCCCGGCTGCGCACCGGCGGCGAGCGCACCCTCACCGCCACCGGCGGAAGCTTCCTGCAGCCCACCGTCTTCGACCGTGTCGACCCCGGTATGCGCCTCGCACGCGAGGAGATCTTCGGGCCCGTGCTGTCCGTACTCACCTTCGAGGACCTCGACGAGGCCGTCCAACTGGCCAACGCCACCGAGTACGGCCTCGCCGCCGGGTTGTGGACCCGCGACCTGTCCACCGCCCACAAGGTCGCCCGCGCGTTGCGCGCGGGCACGGTGTGGGTCAACTGCTACGAGGAGGGCGACCTGACCGTGCCCTTCGGCGGAATGAAGCAGTCCGGCAATGGCCGCGACAAGTCCGCCCATGCCCTGGAGAAGTACACCGAGCTGAAGACCACCTGGATCCAGCTGTGACCCGGCCGCTCATAGCGATCCCGGCCCGCTTGTGCGCCAGTGCCTCCGCTCTGCGTTTCGCGGCCGAGGCCAACGCCCGCGCCCTGATCGAAGCTGTGTGGCGGGCAGGCGGCGAACCGGCGACGATCCATCCGAGCGACCCCTCCGACAGCGACGTCGCCGCCCGGCTCGCCCGCTTCGACGGCGTTGTCCTCCCCGGCGGGGGCGACCTCGCGCCGTACCGTTACGGAGCCTGCGAAACCCACCCCGGCGTCTACGACGTCGACGACCTCCAGGACGCCTTCGACCTGGAGGTCGCCAGCAGGGCGCTGTACGCGGGAATCCCGCTACTGGCCATCTGCCGCGGCCTGCAGGTCGTCAACGTCGCGCTCGGCGGCAGCCTGGAGCAGGACATGGGCGGCCCGGCCCGCGAACACCGGCACCCCCTGCATCCGGTGACGATCCGGCACGGCACACGCACGGCACAGGCAGTGGGCACGGCACAGGTGACGGCATCCTGTTACCACCACCAGCGGGTGGACCGGCTCGGCACCGGCCTGACGGTCACCGCCACGGCCAGGGACGGCACTGTCGAAGCCCTCGAACTCCCCACGGCGGCAGGGTGGTTCACGGCCGTGCAGTGGCATCCCGAGGACACCGCGCACCGGGACACCTCCCAACAGAACCTGTTCGACGCCCTGGTACGCCACGCCCGCCCACGAATCACGACCCCTGCCGCAGCGCGCGTGCGGCCAGGGCCCAGCTGAGCTCCACCACGGTGTCGGGATCGTCCAGGCGGGCGCCGGTCAACTCCTCGAAACGGCGCAGCCGGTAGCGGACGGTGTTGACGTGCACGTGGGAGGTGCGCGCCGCCTCACCGATGCGCCGTCCCGACTCGAAGTACCGCCGCACCGCCTCCTCGATGAGCACGCCGAACTCGCCCTGCGCCGCCAGCGGGCCCAGATAGCGGTCGAGCAGCAGCTCGGCGAGTTCCGGTTCGGCGACGACCGCCACCCGCCAGGACAGATCACCCAGGTCGTGCACACCGCGCAGACCGTAGGCGCGGGCGGCGTTCAGCACTCGGCTGGCGGCACGGAACGAGTGGTGCGCCGCCGCCAGCTCCATCGGCGGGCCGAGTCCCGCCACCACCTCCAGGTCGCCGGTCCGCGGCCTGGCCTTGACGACCCCGGCGATCCCCTCGTCCAGCACGGCGAGCAGTGCGCCGACGCCGTGGGCCCGGCACCGCGCGTCCAGGGCCCGCTCCAGCCGGTCCAGTGCGCCGTCCGCGCTCGGCACCGCGCTGAGCGCCCGGTAGGGCTGCGAGGGGTCCAGCCCGTAGACCGCCGCGCCGCTGCGCACCTGCACCGCGCTGAGCGTCCCGTACAGCAGGCCGCGCACGAAGTCGGCGCGGCGGCGGGCGTCGTAAAGGGCGGCGGCGACATCCGCCTGCCGGTGGACGGTGGCGATCTGCAGGCTCTCGACGTCCGCCAGCTCCCACAGGTCCTTGGTGTGTTCCACAACGACAGCCGGATCCAGTCCGTGGACGGTCGCCTCGGCGATGAACAGATCGCGTATCGCGCGCAGCGCCCAGCGGAAGGCGCGTAGCCCGTCGTCCAGCGGCACACCCCGGGAGACCCGGTCGCGAGCCACCTCGGCCTCGTCGATCTCCTCCGCGGCAGGCACCCTGCCCTCCCGCAGCACCACCAGTGCCCTGTGGAAGTGCCGGTCCCATATCCGCTCGAGGAGTGCGCGCGGGACGGCGCGGTAGGAGGGGATGCGGTCGGTCAGTTCGGTGTGCAGCCGCCCGCCGAGTTCCTCCCGCCGGGCGCCCATCGCCGCGATGACCCGTTCGAGGGCCGCCGCGTCCTGTTGCCCGTTCACTGTGCCTGGCCTCCGCCCGTCCGGCACCACCCGTTGTAGAAGCGAACAATAGCCCGCCTCGCGCCTTGGCCGGGGAGCCGTCGACGCCCGCGGGGCCGCGGGCGCACAGTGACATCCGGCGGGGAGACGCCGCGGCGGTGCGCATCGCGCCCGCAGCGGCGACTACCGCGCTGTGCACCGCCGACGGTGCGACCGACCACGACCCACGTTGCGGAGAACGCCATGACCGACGGCCAACACCGACCACGCGGCGGCGCCGCGGAAACCGGGCCGCGCCTGACTCCACTGCCCGAGGACGCATGGACCCCGTCCATCCGCGAACTGCTCGCTCCCCTCGCGCGGGATGCCGACGGCCGGGTCGCCAACGTCTTCACCACCCTGGTGCGGCATCCGGACCTGTTCCGGTACTTCCTGCCGTTCGGCGGCTACCTGCTCCGCGACGGCAGACTGCCCGCCCGCACCCGGGAACTGCTGATCCTGCGCACCGCGTACAACACGGGGGCGGGCTACGAGTGGGGGCGCCATGTGCCGCTGGCCCGTGCCGCCGGGGTCAGCGACGAGGAGGTCCAGCGCGTCGGCGCGGGGCCGGACGCGGCAGGCTGGGCGGCTGCCGACGCCCGGCTGCTGCGGGCCGCGGACGAACTGCACCGCGGCGCGGCCCTGTCCGCGGCCACCTGGTCCGCACTCGCCGCGGACCACGACGAGGCGCAGCTGATCGAGATCACCATGCTCGTCGGCCAGTACCACATGGTGGCGTTCTTCCTGAACTCCGTCGGCACCCGCCTCGACCCCGGCTACGAGCCGCACACCCTGCCCGCCGCGGAATCGAAGGGAGCACCCGGCGATGCCTGAGCACCCCGCGACGCACTGCGCCAACAGCCTGGCGGGCAGGAACGTGCTGGTCATCGGCGCTGGCACCCGGCCCAGCGAGGATCCGGCGGCTCCGGTGGGCAACGGCCGGGCGGTGGCCGTCCTCGCCGCCCGCGAGGGAGCGGCCGTGGCCTGCGCCGACGTCTCCTCTCCCGCCGCGGCGGCCACCGCCGCGCTGGTCGCCGAGGAGGGCGGCCGAGCCGTCACCGTCGTCGGTGACGCCACGGATCCCGACCAGTCCTCGGCCATGGTCGCCGAGGCACGGCGCGCACTCGGCGCACTGGACGCCATCGTGGTCAACGTCGGCCACGGCCTGGGCACCGGCCTGGCCGGCACCTCCCCGCAGGAGTGGGACCAGGTGCTGTCACTGAACCTGCGTGCGCCCTTCCTCGCCGCCAAGTACGGCCTGCCGGCGCTCACCGACGGGGGTGCCGTCGTCTTCGTCGGCTCGGTGGCCGGGCTGCGCGCGGCCACCAACTCGCCCGCCTACGACAGCTCCAAGGCGGGCCTGTTCGGCCTGACCCGGCATGCTGCCAAGGAGGGCGCGCCGCGCGGGATCCGCGTCAACCTGGTCGTCCCCGGTCTGATCGACACGCCCATGGGCCGTCAGGCCTCCGCGAGGCGGTCCTCGCGCACCGCCTCGTTCGCGCGGATACCGCTCGGCCGTCAGGGCACCGCGTGGGAGGTGGCCGGTGCGGTCACCTTCCTGCTGTCCGACCGCGCCTCCTACATCACCGGCCAGAGCCTGGTGGTGGACGGCGGCCTGAGCGCCGTGTGAGCGGCGGCCGACGCTTCGACAGCGCCCCGAAGCGGCGCGGGGAACCGCGCGACCAGCCACGATGGCGCCGCAGCTGGCCGACGGCACATCGCCGCACGACGCGGTGTTCGCCGGCTCCGACACGACGCGACTGTCGCCCCCGCCTTCGGCACAGGGCGACGAGCCATCTCCTGCGACCGGTCGCGCACGACCGGTCGCGTCGCGTAGGGGGAAATGCGGCAAGACAACACCTACGAGTGGTTTGGGCGGCAGGCGTACATGAGCGCTCGACGGCTTGGGGAAGGCGTGGTCATTCGAATGGCGGAACGTAAGCGGAACGCGTTCCCCCACAAGCCGTAGCGCCGCCAACTGGAGCCACCCCATGGAGAAGCCGGACACCGTGTGGGACTGCCCGTTCAAGCACGAGGACGCCTTGGAGTTCGACCCGCTGATGCGCCGATTACTCACCGAGGAGCCGGTCGCCCGGATCCGTATGCCACACGGTGACGGCGAGGCGTGGCTGGTCACGCGGTACGAGGACGTCCGCACCGTGACCACCGACCGCCGCTTCAGCCGGGCCGCGGGCATCGGGCGCGACCTGCCCCGGATGACGCCGGAACCCATCGCACAGGCCGAGTCGATCAACCTGATGGACCCTCCGGCGCACAGCCATCTGCGCAGGCTGGTGGCGAAGGCGTTCACCAACCGCCAGGTCGAGGCGATGCGCCCGAAGACCCAGCGGATCGTGGACGGCCTGCTGGACGAGATGGAAGCCCACGGCAGCCCCGCCGACCTGGTGCGGCACGTCTCGTCCCGACTGCCGCTGATGACCATCTGCGAGATGCTCGGCATACCGGAGCAGGACCGCCCCCGGCTGCGCCAGTGCGCCGTCACCATGATGTCCACCTCGCCGACCGGGCGGGAGGCAGCCGCCGCGGCGAAGTCCGAACTGCGCGGGTACTTCACCGAACTGACCGCCCAGCGGCGCCGCGACCCCGGCGACGACCTGCTGAGCGCCCTCGCCACCTCACGCGACGGCGAGGACCTGCTGGACGACGCCGAACTGGCCGTCATGGGCCAGGTGTTGATGGTCACCGGCCATGACACCAGCACCTACCAGATCAGCAACATCGTCTACACCCTGCTCACCCGCCCTGACGCCCTCGCCACCCTGCGCGCCCGCCCGCAACTGCTGCCGAAGGCCATCGAGGAACTGCTGCGCTTCATCCCCTTCCGGCAGGGCGTCGGCATCGCCCGGATAGCCCTCGAGGACGTGGAGATCGGCGGCGTGACCGTGCGCGCGGGCGAGCCGGTGCACGTTTCGTACCTCGCCGCCAACCGCGACGAGCGGGCCTTCGAACGGCCCGACGAACTGGACCTGGAACGCGGCGCCGCGAACCATATGACGTTCGGGTACGGAACCCACCACTGCGCCGGTGCGCACCTGGCCAGGATGGAACTCCAGATCACCGTCGGCAGTCTGCTGCGCCGTTTCCCGAAGTTGCGGTTGGCGGTGCCTCGCGATGAGATTGACTGGAACAGCGGATCGATTTGGCGGTATCCGCAGGCCGTACCGGTCTCCTGGTGAAACCGGTGGGCTCACCGGACGCCTTCCCGCCCCCTGCGCCCGATAGCGGAGAGCTCATGGCAACCCTGTGCAGACCGGCTATCTGTGTTCCCGAGCATGTCATCACGATGGAGCAGACTCTGGAACTCGCCCGCAGTCTGCACGCGGACCATCCGCAACTCGGCCTGGTCCTACGGCTGATCGAGAACACCGGTGTGCGTACCCGCCATATCGTTCAGCCGATCGAGGACACCCTCAAACACCCGGGATTCACCCAGCGCAACGCGCTCTACGAGGCCGAGTCGAAAAGACTCGTACCACCGGTCATCGAGCAGGCCCTGGAGTACGCCGAGTTGCGCCCGCGGGACATCGACCTCATCGTCTACGTGTCGTGTACCGGCTTCATGATGCCCTCGTTGACGGCGTGGCTTATCAACACCATGGGCTTCAGAACGGACACCCGGCAAACGCCGATAGCCCAACTGGGCTGCGCCGCGGGCGGCGCCGCGATCAACCGGGCCCATGACTTCTGCCTGGCCTATCCCGGCGCCAACGTCCTCATAGTGGCCTGCGAGTTCTGCTCGCTGTGCTACCAGCCCACCGACGTCGGCGTCGGTTCGCTGCTGTCCAACGGGCTGTTCGGGGACGCCATCGCCGCCGCCGTGGTGCGCGGCGACGGCGGCACCGGCATACGACTGGAGCGCAACGGCTCCCATCTGGTACCGGACACGGTGGACTGGATCGCCTACGGGGTGCGCAACACCGGATTCCACTTCCTGTTGGACAAACGCGTTCCGAAAACCATGGAGATGCTCGCCCCGGCGCTGCGCACGCTGGCCGAGGAACATTCCTGGGACGTGTCGGGACTCGACTTCTACATCATCCACGCCGGCGGCCCCCGCATTCTCGACGACCTGTGCCGGCTGCTCTCGCTCAAACCCGCCGCGTTCCGCTACAGCCGTGACACGCTGGAGCACCGCGGAAACATCGCCAGCGCGGTGGTGTTCGACGCCATGGCGCGGATGTTCGCGGACGGCACACAGGTGGACGACGCCCGTGGGGTGATAGCCGGATTCGGTCCCGGGATCACCGCCGAGATCGCACTGGGCAGTTGGACGTCGAGTGGCACCGCGGTCGACGGCGAAAGGCTCGTCGCGGTCGACGCGGCACTGTCAGGAGAGCACACGGCGGCGGAAGTTCCGTAGCCCGAGGCTCAGGAACAGGGCGCAGAATCCGATGAGCACCGGATACACCACGTACAGGTGCATGTGTGAGGCCTCGGTGAGACCGGCGCGCATGCCCTCGGTGAGATAGATCAACGGATTGACCAGCACCAGCACTTGGAGCCAGTGGAATCCGCCGACATGCACCAGCGACAGCTTGGTCCACTGGTAGTAGGTGCCGCCGAGGAAGACCAGTGGCAGTACCACGAAACCGAACATGACGCCGATGTTCCGCGGCTCGAAGGTGGTGCCGAGGAGCAGTCCGAGTGAGGTCATGGTGACACAGGCCAGCGGAATCAGGGTGACCACGATCCACCAGTGCACGGTCAGATGGGCGTGCACCCCCGGTGCGTGCACCACGGCCGCGATGGGCAGCACGATGACCGCCGAGATCAGGCCCTGGGCGGCGCCGGACAACACCCGGGCGACCGCCACCAGCCACAGCGGGCACGGGGCCTGCACCCGGTCCTCTATCTCCCGGGTGAAACCGAACTCCTGGGACATCTGGATGGCCACCGACTGGATGCCCTGGAACATGATGGCGATCGACACCACCCCCGGCACCAGCACGGTGGCGAACGCCGACTCGCCCGCCGTGCCGCCGCCGGAACCGATGCCCTGGCCGATGGTGGGGAAGACGTAGAGGAACACGAACACCAGCAGGAACGGCTGCATCAGCGTACGGCCCACGAACTCGCCGAAGTTCTTGCGCAGTACGGTCAGATCCCGTCGGATCAGCGCCGCCAGCGCCGACCGGCTGGCGGCCGCCGCCGACCTGGTCGGCCGCGCGGCGATCCGGGCCGGCACCGAAGGGGCGGTGGGCGCGGCCATCAGTCCCTCAGCTCCTTTCCGGTGAGGCTGATGAACACCGTCTCCAGGGTGCTCTCGGCGATCGACAGGTCGACCAGTTGGAAGCCCCCGGACTCGGCGCTGGCCACCACCCGGGGCAGGATCCGCTCACCGCCCCTCACCTGGAGCTCCACCGCGCCGTCCATCAGCCGGGTACGCACCACGGTGTCGATGTCCCGGCGCAGTCGTGCCGCCAGCGCGCCCGGGTCACCGCTGGTGGCCACGGTGACCACGGTGTCGGCACCGAGGCTCCGCTTCAGCGCGTCGGGGGTGTCCAGCGCCAGGATCCGGCCGTGGTCGATGATCGCCACCCGGTCGCAGAGGTGGTCGGCCTCCTCCATGTTGTGCGTGGTGAGCAGGATCGTCTGCCCCTCGGCGATCAACTGGTCGAGGACCTCCCACAGCGCCAGTCGGCTCTGCGGGTCCAGCCCCGCCGTCGGCTCGTCCAGGAACAGCACGGCCGGGCGGTGGAGGATCGCCCGCGCCACCAGCAGCCGCTGGGCCATGCCGCCGGACAGCGCGTACACCGAGGAGTCCGCCCACTTCGACAACCGGAACTGGCCGAGGAGCTCATCGGCCATCCGGCGCGCCCGCCGCGCAGGGATGCCGAACAGCAGACCGTGGAAGTACAGGTTCTCCCGCACCGTCAGCGCCCGGTCCAGGGTGTTCTGCTGGGTGACCACGGCGATGACCTGCTTGGCCAGCGTGGGCCGGGCGATGACGTCGACCCCGCTGACCCGGGCGGAGCCCGCGGTCGGGATGACCCGGGTGGTGAGCATCCCGACCGTGGTGGTCTTGCCCGCGCCGTTGGGGCCGAGCAGCCCGAAGATCTCGCCCTGGTACACGCACAGGTCCAGCCGGTCCACGGCCGCGAAGTCCGCCTTGGGATAGACCTTGGTCAGACCGGCGGTACGGATGACCGGCTCCCGGCCGTCGACCGCCGCCGCGCCGTGCCGCACGGCGCGGTCCGCTTCCGTCTCCGGCGTCCCCATGGCTCACCTCGCCGCGTCAGGCCCCGGGGCACCCTCCATCGTCCGCCCGCGGTGCGGCAGGTACAACCGCGCCGCTACGGCAGCGCGGCGGCCTGGTGAGCGGTGAGGTCGGCCAGCGTCGGCGGATCGGCGCCCGGGCGGCCGCAGGTCAGCGCCGCCACCAGGTTGGCCCGCGCCAGGGCGTCCGCCACGGTGGCGTCCAGCTCCGGGGCCGCGGTCGCGGCCCGCAGCCGGGTACGCGGCGTCGAGTCGGCCCCGGTCGGCAGGCCGCCGAGCAGCCCGGCCGCCAGCAGACCGCTGAGCAGGCCCGCCATGAACGCGTCTCCCGCGCCCACGGTGTCCACCACTCGTACCGCGGGCACCGGCACCTCGCGGTGGCCCGCCCGCCAGAAGACGCCCGTGCTCTCCGACCCCCGGGTCAGCACCACCAGGGACGGCCCGGCCGCCGCCCAGCCGGCCGCCACCTCCTCCGGCCGCCGCCCGGGGTAGAGCCAGGCCAGGTCCTCCTCGCTGGCCTTCACCACGTCGCTGGCCGCCACGAACGCCTCCACCCGGGCGCGCTCCGCCTCGGCGCCGTCCAGCAGGGCGGGCCGCAGGTTCGGGTCGTACGAGACGGTGCACACCGCGCGGGCGGCGCGCACCGCCGCCGCCACATGGGGCGCGCCGGGGTCCAGCGCGGTGGCGATGGAACCGGTGTGCAGATGCCCCGGCGCGTCCTGCCGCACCAGGTGGAGGGTGCTCGGCGGAATGTCCCAGTGCAGGTCGAAGGTGTAGGTCGCCGAACCGTGCTCGTCCAGCACCGCGGTGGCGGTCGGCGAGGGGCCGCAGACCACCGAGCCGTCCGTCAACTCCACGCCGCCGCCCAGCAGATGACGCATTAGCGCCCGCCCGTTGTCGTCCCGGCCGATCCTGGTCGCCAGCCGCGCCGGATGACCGAGCCGGGCCAGCCCGAGGGCGACGTTCGCCGGACTGCCGCCAGGCCGGGCGGCACGGCTGCCGTCCGGACCGCACAGGATGTCGGTGAGCGCCTCCCCGATGACGAGCACCGGCGGTTGTGACGGGGTCATGGCGTGTTCCTCGGCGTCGGCAGCGGGTTCGGGGCACCGAGCTTAGGGGACCTCACGGCAGCACCTGGATCTTGCGGCCCCTGCCCGCCCGGAAGCGTTCCAGCGCGGTGACGTAGTCGTCCAGCGGCAGCCGGTCGCTGATGAACACCTCCGGGTCGAGCACACCCGTGCCGAACAGTTCGGCGGCCCGCTCGAAACTGTGCAGCACCGCCATGGAACCCGTGATGGTGATCTCCTGGTTGTAGATCCGGTACGGCTCGATGGTGGCCCGGGCCGCGTAGTCGGAGACCCCGAACTGCAGATACGTACCGCCCTTGCCGACCCGGCCGAGGGCGTCCTGGATCGCCTTCTCGTTGCCGGTGGCGTCGATCACGACGTCCCAGCCGCGCGGCCGCTCGATCTCGTCGGCCGAGGTGACGGCGGAACTGCAGCCCAACTGCTCGGCGGTGGCCAGCCGTTCGCGGTTGAGGTCGACCACGTCCACCGAGGCCGCGCCGGTGAGCTTGGCGAGTTGCAGCATCATCAGGCCCATGGTGCCGGATCCGTAGATCAGCACATGGGACGCCAACTCGCTGCGCAGGATGTCGTATCCGCGCACCGCGCAGGACAGCGGTTCGATCAGCGCGGCGTCCTCGGTGCGGATGTGGTCCGGCAGCTTCACGCAGTTCGCGGCGGGCGCCACGGCGTACTGGGCGGCACCGCCCGCGGTGCTGACCCCGATCGCCGCCCAGCGTTCGCACAGGTTGTTGCGGCCACGACGGCAGTAGTGGCACTCGTGGCAGTACAGCGACGGATCCACCGCGACCCGGTCCCCGTCGCGCAACTCGTCGACCTGCGAGCCGACCGCCACCACCCGTCCGGCGAACTCGTGGCCGGGGACCACCGGCAGGGTCGGTGCGAACTCGCCCTGGAGGATGTGCAGATCGGTACCGCACAGGCCGCAGGCGGCGACCTCGACCACCACCTCCCTGGGGCCGGGAGTGGGGTCGGGAACCTCCGCGACCTCCACCGAACCGACGCCGGTGATGATGGCTGCCTTCATTTGACTGCTCCTAGTGACAGGCCCTGGACGAGCTTGTCCTGGGCGGCGAACCCGGCGATCAGCACGGGCAGGGAGATACAGGTGGCGGCCGCGCAGACCTTCGCCAGGAACAGGCCCTGACTGGTGACGAAGCTGGTGAGGAAGACCGGGGCGGTACCCGCCACCACTCCGGTCAGCACGCGGGCGAACAGCAACTCGTTCCAACTGAAGATGAAGGAGATCAAGGCGGTCGCGGCGATGCCGGGCATCGCCACCGGGGCGACGATCCGCAGCAGCGTGGTCGGCAGCCGGGCGCCGTCGATGGCGGACGCCTCCAGGATCTCCACCGGTACCTCGGCGAGGAACGAGCGCATCATCCACACCGCGATCGGCAGGTTCATCGAGGTGTAGAGGACGACCAGGAGCCAGATGTCGTCCAGCATGGCGAGGTGCTCGGCGATCAGGTAGACCGGCAGCAGCCCCGCGACGGCGGGCAGCATCTTGGTGGACAGGAAGAAGAACATCACGTCCGACCACTTGCGCACCGGCTTGATGGACAGCGCGTACGCCGCCGGTATCGCCAGCACCAGCACCAGGAGGGTGGACATCACGCTCGCGCCGAGGGAGTTGAGCAGCGGCGGCCACGGGCTGAGCCCGCCGCCGGCGCCGAAGAACTCCCGGTAGCCCTGAAGCGTCAGGGCGACGCCGGGACTCGGCGGATTGGTCGCCGCGTCCTGCTCGCTGTGCAGCGAGGTCAGCACCATCCACAGCACCGGCAGCACGAACAGCACACCCGCTGCCCAGGCCAGCAGCGACCACACCGTGCCACGGCGGGACGCGGTACGCGCCGAAGTACTCATCGGGCTGCCTCCTGGCTCAGCAGGGACGAGACGGTACGCAGCGCGAAGGTCGCCACGATGATCGAGCCGATGACCACCACCACGCCCTCGGCGGACGCCTGCCCGTAGTCATGCGCCTGGTAGAAGGTCTGGTAGATGCTGTACGGCAGGTTGGCGGTGCCCAGGCCGCCGGAGGTGATGGTGAAGACCGCGTCGAAGTTCTGCACGACGTACACCGAGCCGAGCAGCGCCGCGAGTTCGAGGTAGCGGCGCAGATGCGGCAGCGTCAGGTAGCGGAAGACCTGCCAGCCGCCCGCGCCGTCCACCGTGGCCGCCTCGACCGCGTCCAACTGCCTGCTCTGCAACCCCGCGAGCAGGATGAGCATCATGAACGGGGTCCACTGCCAGATCAGCGAGGCCTCCACCGCCAGCAGCGGAGTGTGCGAGACCCAGTCCGGCTGCGGCGCGTGATGGCTGCCGAACAGCCGCCACACCCAGGTGAGCACGCCGTTGATCACACCGTACGAGGCGTTGTAGAGGGCGTGCTTCCACAGCAGCGCGGAGGCTACCGGCACGATCAGGAACGGGGTGATCAGCAGGGTGCGTACGATGCCCCGGCCCCGGAAGCGCCGGTCGAGCAGCAGCGCAAGCCCCAGCCCGAGCACCAGGCTCACCACCACGACGCTCGCGGTCAGCACGATGGTGGTGAGCACCGAGGAGCGCAGCATCGGGTCCTCGATCACCGTCTGGTAGTTGGTGAACCCGGTGAACCGGCGGTTCTGCGGGGCGAGCGCGTTCCACTGCATGAACGAGATCACCAGCGTCGCCACGAACGGCAGTTGGGTCACCACGACCATGAACACCAGGGCCGGAAGCAGCGGGGCGCGGCGCGCCCATGCCCTGGCCCGCTCCGCGGTCCGCCTGGCGGTCGCGGTGCGGTCGACTGGGGCGGTGGGGGTCAGATAGGTTGCGTTGGTACTCATGCCTGCTCTCCGCTCCGTACGAAGCGTTCAGTCGCGGCGGTGTCACTTGGCATAGGTCGCGGCGACCCTCGCGGCGAGTTTCTGACTGTCCGCCAGCGCCTGGGTGACGCTGGTCTGTCCGGCGATGGCCGAACTGAGGTTCTGCGACACCCGGGTGCCCAGCGAGGAGAACTCCGGAATGCCGACGAACTGGATGCCGGGCGCCGGTCGCGGCTGTGCCCCGGGGTGTTCGGGGTCGGCGCTGTCGATCGCGGCCTTGGTGGCGTTCGCGAAGGCGGCCGAGGCGCGCAGGTAGTCGGGGTTGCCGTAGGTGGACGCCCGTTTGCCCGCGGGCACCTTTGACCAGCCGAGTTCCTTGCCGACGAGTTGCTCGTACTGCTTGCTGGTCGCCCAGTCGATGAACTTCCATGCGTCGTCCTGGTGCTTGCTGGCCTTCTGCAGCGCGAACGCCCAGCTGTAGAGCCAACCGGAGTTCCGCGTCAGCTCCACCGGAGCGGGCGCGTACCCGATCTTCCCGGCCACCGGGGAACCGGCGCCGTCCAGCGAACCGGCCGCCGCGGTGGAGTCGTACCACATGGCGACCTTGCCCTGTTGGAGGTCGTTGAGGCATTCGGTGTATCCGGACTGCGCGGCGCCCGGCTCACCGTGCGACCGCAGCAGGTCCACGTAGAAGTTCGCGGCGCGGGTGAACTCGGGGCTGTCCAGCCGCGCCTTCCAGTCCTTGGTGAACCAGGTGCCGCCGAAGGTGTTCACCACCGTGGTGAACGGCGCGGCCATCTGGCCCCAACCGGGCTCGCCGCGCAGGCAGATGCCGCGCATTGCGGGTTGGGCACCGTCCAGCTTGGCGGCCAGGTCCGCCACCTGGGTCCAGGTGGGCCGGGCGGGCATGGTGAGCCCCTTGGCGGCCAGCAGGTCCTTGCGGTACATCAGGAACGACGATTCACCGTAGAACGGTTCGGCGTAGATCCGGCCGTCGCTCGCGGTCAACGACCGCCGGATCGGGGGGAGCACGTCCTGTTGGTCGTACGACGGATCGCTCGCGGCGCGCTGGTCCAGCGGGGAGAGCCAGCCGTTCTTCGCGTAGAACGGCACCTCGTAGTTGCTGATCGTGGCGACGTCGTATTCGGCGGCCTGGCTGGAGAAGTCCTGGCTGATCTTGTCCCGGACGTCGTCCTCGGGCAGCAGGGTGAAGTTCACCTTGATGCCCGTCTGCTGGGTGAAGTGCTCGGCGGTCAGCTTCTGCAGATCCACCATCTGCGGGTTGTTGACCATCAGCACGTTGATGGTGTGGCGGTGCGATCCGCCGCCGAGTTCGTCCCCGCCCGCCCCGGCGCAGCCGCTCAGCAGCAGCGTGGAGCAGGCAGCCAGGATGCCGAGGCGGCGGGCCGGGGAACGCGGTGTTTTTGGCATGCGGGTGGTCATGATGGGCGCTTTCCGGGGGAAGACAAGGGGGTTGTGGGGGCCTGCCCCCACGAAGGGGGCGTGCGGGCAGGCCCCCACAAGCTCAGACCCGCTGCACCTGGGGACCGAGCAGCGAGTAGCGGTGGGCTTCGGCGGCGGACAGGCCGGTGTCGGTGACGATGGTCTCGAAGTCGCCGACGTCCGCGAAGCGGCAGAAGCTGTTGGCCCCGAACTTGCTGTGGAAGCCAAGGAACACCCGCCTGCGTGAGGAGCGCACCGCCTGCGACTTGACCGCGGCCACCGCCGGGTCGGGAGTGGTCAGGCCGAACTCGCGGGAGATGCCGTTGGCGCCGAGGAACGCCAGGTCGATCACGAAGTTGGCGAGCATCTCGGTGGCCCAGGAGCCGACCGAGGCCAGTGTCCTGCCGCGGACCCGACCGCCGAGCAGCAGGACGGTGATGTCGTCCGACTCCGCCACGGCGGCGGCGGTGCTCAGCGAGGCGGTCACCACGGTGAGCTTGCGGCCCGCGGGCAGCATGGAGGTGAGAAGCTGCGGGGTGTACCCCTCGTCCACGAACACCGTCTCCGCGTCACCGAGGAGGCGTACCGCCGCCGCGGCGATGCGGCGTTTGTCCGCCACGTTCTGGTTCTCGCGGCGGGACAGGCTGGTTTCGAAGCCCGCGCTCTCCACCGGATAGGCACCGCCATGGGTTCGGCGGACCAGTCCTCGGTGTTCCAGTTCTCGTAGGTCGCGGCGGACGGTCTCGGGCGCCACACCGAATTCGGTGGCGGTGGCCGACACCTCGACCCGGCCTTCGTGCCGGGCGAGGGCGAGGATTCGATGTTGCCGTTCCTCAGCCGTCATGACACCTCCCGCCTCCTTTCCGTACACCGTCGCGGGCCATTGTCTGATCGGGCATGTGCGGCCCGTTTCTGCCCGCCCGAGAGTTATACCAACGGGATTCGCCCACCGGTTGGCCCGGAACTCGGAAAGTTGTGCCCGGTTTTCTGGGCCCGTGATATCGAGTTTACGCAGGTGGCGGCGGTGCGCCCGGTTCCGGCGAGTGGTTTTCCGCTCCTGGTGGTGTCCGTTTGGTATCCGGGTCCGTTCGGGCATGGCTTCGCCTGCCCGAAGCCGCCCGCCCGCCTGGCCGACCGGCCCTGCTGGCCGTCGGTTCACCGGGAGTACACCTGGAACTCTGCCGTGCGATCCTCAATGCCCCGCAAAGCAGGCAACATTGACCGAAAGTGATCGTTCGCATCGGCGAACTACACTGCTTGGCGGCGCATTTAGGCCAGATCAGCAGAGAACGGGGAGTTTACTGTTGAGTACGCCAACTAACGGGTTTCGATCGTCCGGCGGACCGACCGCCGCCGGACGTCAGCCCTTCAGCCGGGCCGTCTCACCCCTGGAGTGGATCTTCTTGGGGATGGAGCCCGAACGCAGTGTCATCAACCACCTTGTCGAAGGCGACGGAAGACTCCGGGCCGAGGACCTGACCCACGCCGTGGCCGTCGCCTCCCAGGCCAACCCGGGGGCCCGGCTGGTCCTCCAGGACACGCGATGGGTGGACAGCGGCAAGGCACCCGAAGTGCGGTCACTGACCGCGGAAACGTTCAACCAGGAGGGCCTCGACTCGCCCGCACTGCGCACCGGCCTGACCGGCCCGACCTGCGAGGTGCTGCTGGTGTCGGGGGACCGGACCACCGTGGTGTTCCGCGCGGCCCACGCCGTGATGGACGGGCGCGGCCTGCTGATGTGGGCGAGCGATGTCTTCCGGGTGCTGCGCGGCGAGGAGCCGCTGGGCAGCCACTCGCCGGTCAACAACGAGGATCTGCTGCGGCGGATCTGCGCACCGCACGACCCGCCGCCGCTGGCCGACCACCCGGCGACGCGGTCCCCTTCGCCGCTCGGGCCGCGTCCCGACGCGGCGGTCGGTCCGCTGTGGCGCCGCCGGTCGGTCGACGGCACCCACCCGGCCGCCTCCGCCAAGGTGACCGCCGCGCTCGCCGCGGCGTACGGCCCGGGACGGTACTTCGTACCGGTCGACCTGCGCCGTCACGCCCCGGACGTTCGCTCCACGGCGTCGTTGTCCCACCCGCTGCACCTGTCGGTGGGTCCCGGCGACGGCTGGGAGACGGTGCAGCACAAGATGCTCTCCGCCATGGCCGGGCGGGAGGAGCTGGCCAACCGCGTCGACCCGGCCGTCATGGAGCTGCCGCTGCCGGTACTCCGCGCGGGCATGGCGGAGTCGGACGACAACGCGGCCCGAGCCGACGCCTACACCGGCCGGGCCTACGTCTCCCACCTGGGCGCGGTCAGCCTCGACGACCTGTCCACCGGTGACTTCCACGCCACGTCCCTGTACACACTGGGCGGTGTGAACCCCGGCAGCCCGCCGGAGGTCAACCTGGTGGAGATGGCCGGCCGGACGGAGATCACCGTCGCCTGGTACGACGGCCCGGGCGTGGCCGCCCGGGCCGAGGCGTTGCTGGACGTGGTGGAGGGGGCGCTGTCCCCCCGGCAGCGTCGCGAGTGGGCGGGCAACCGCACCGAGCGGGCGCTGCCCAGCCCGCACTCGGTGGTGCGGCTGTTTCGCGAGCAGGTGGAGCGCACACCGGACCGGGTCGCGTTGAGCGGCCCCGAAGGCGAGGTGAGCTACGCGGAGTTGAGCCGCCGGGCCGATGCCGTCGCGGGAGCGCTGCGGCGTCGCGGTGTGGGGCGCGGCGCGGTGGTGGGCCTGCTGGCGGGGCGGTCGGTGGCCGCGATGGCCGCGCTGTGGGGCGTGCTGCGGGTGGGCGCGTGCTACCTGCCGTTGGACGTGCGCCACCCGGACCTGCGGCTGGCGGAGTTGCTCGCGGACGCCGGCAGTTCACTGTGCCTGGTGGAGCGCCCCTACGACGAGCGTGACTGCCTGCCCGAGGGATGCGGTGCGCTGGTGCTGGACGAGGTGGCGGACGGTGCTGCCATCGACGGGGGCGACACGGACGTCGGCTTCGGCGATCTGGCATACATCATCTACACCTCCGGTTCCACCGGTCGGCCGAAAGGCGTGCAGATCGAGCATGGCAATCTGGCCAACTACGTCCACTGGGCGACCCGGGTCTTCGACGTCGACGAGGACATCCGGCTGCCGCTGCTGACTTCGCCGTCCTTCGACGTGACCGGGACGTCGGTGTTCCTGCCGCTGCTGACCGGCGGCCAGGTCATCTTGATGCGCGAGGACCCCAACCACCTTTCCTTGCGGCGCCTGTTGGAGGACTCCGGTGCCAACGCGCTCAACCTGACGCCGTCCCACCTGGATCTGATCGGCAGGCTCGACATCACCCCCACCGGCTACCGCACGGTCATCGTGATCGGTGAGCAGTTGCGGGTCGAAGTGGCCGCACGCGCGCAGGAGATGTTCGGACCGCGGTGCCGGATCGTCAACGAGTACGGACCGACCGAGGCCACCATCGGTTGCACCGCGCACACCTACGACCCGGTCGCGGACGCGGGCGGATCGGTGGTGCCGATCGGGGTCCCGGCGGACAACACCACCGTCCATCTGCTCGACGCCCAGGGCCGGTTCGTCGCCCCGGGCGAGGTGGGGGAGATGTACCTGGGCGGTGCGCAGCTGGCCCGCGGCTACCTCGGGCGGCCGGACCTGAACCGCGAGCGGTTCCCGAGACTGGCCGACGGTACCCGGGTGTACCGCACCGGTGACCTGGCGCGTGTCCTGCCGTCGGGGGCGCTGGAGTTCGTCGGGCGGATCGACGACCAGGTCAAGGTGCGCGGTCACCGGGTGGAGCCCGCGGAGGTCGCCCAGGCCCTGGAGGACCATCCGGCGGTCGAGCGGGCCGTCGTGGTGGCCAAGTCCCGGCCGGGCCAGACCGGCAAGGCCCTGTACGGGTACGTGCTGGCCAACTCCACGGTGTTGGAAGAGGAGTTGGACAAGCACTTGGCCGCGCGGCTGCCCGCCTACATGGTGCCCGCGGCGACGACGGTGCTGCCGGAGTTGCCGTACACGGTCAGCGGGAAGGTCGACGTCCGCGCGCTGCCCGATCCGTTCGGCGGTCAGCCCGGCGCGGTCGCCGGTCTGACCGATCCCCTGCACGACCCGGTTCAGGACGCGGTGGCCGGTATCTGGGCGGACGTCCTCGGGATGCCGCGGGCCCGGCTGCACGGGCAGGCCGACTTCCACCGCCTCGGTGGCGACTCCGTCTCCCTGCTGGCCATGCTCGCCGCCCTCAGCCGCGAGATCCTCGCCCCGGACGCCGAGGCCGCCTTCATGGCCAGGCTCCCGGAGATCCTGCGTGACCCCACACTGGAACGGGTGACCGTGCTCGCCCGCCAGGCGGGACTCAAACCGGCCGCCTGAGACCGCCCCCGACCTGCGACTTTCCGGTCGCCGTCGCAAGCCCTGCCGCCAGGGGCGGGGGAGGACGACACTGGAGGGGAGCAGGTCGGGGCGGACGCGTCGCTCGCCGGAGGTAGTCGCCCGCGCGCCGGGTCCGCCCTCGTCCGAAGGGACCGGATCCGGCGCGCGAGGAGGTTCGACCGTGTACTTCTACGATCGGCTGGACGCGGGACGCCGCCTGGCCGAGCGGGTGGCGCACCTACGCGGCACGGACGTGGTGGTGCTGGGCCTGCCCAGGGGCGGTGTCCCGGTGGCCGCCCAGGTCGCGGAGGCGCTCGACGCACCGCTCGACGTCTGTGTGGTGCGCAAGCTGGGGGCACCGTTCCAGCCGGAGCTGGCCATGGGGGCGATCGGCGAAGGCGGGGTGCGGGTCATCAACGACGAGGTGGTCGGCCTGGAGCGGGTCTCCGGGCAGGAACTCGCCGAGGTCGAGGAGCGCGAGCGCGCGGAACTGGCCCGACGCGCCCGGGAGTACCGGGGCGACCGGCCGCGGCTGGACGTCCGGGGACGCACGGTGATCGTGGTCGACGACGGCATCGCCACCGGCGCCACCGCGAGGGCGGCCTGCCAGATCGCCCGGGCACAGGGCGCTGACCGGGTGATGCTCGCCGTGCCGGTGGCGCCGCCGGACCGGATCGTGCCGCTGGAGCAGGACGTGGACGAACTGGTGTGCCTGGAGACGCCGTACGACTTCTTCGGTGTGGGCCAGTTCTACGCGGACTTCTCGCAGACCTCGGACGCGGAGGTGATGGCGTGCCTGGCGCAGGCCGCGGAGCGTACCGGCGCCGCCGGAACCGCAGCGCCCCCCTCCGCGCCCGCTGGCTCGGGGCCGTACGACAGCGAGGTGGAGGTCCGCGCCGGATCGGTGCGGCTCGAAGGACGGCTGACCGCGCCCGCCGGGGCGGCGGGCATGGTGGTGTTCGCTCATGGCAGCGGCAGCAGTCGGCACAGCCCGCGCAACCGTCTGGTGGCCGGAGAGCTGAACCGGGCCGGGCTGGCGACCCTGCTGTTCGACCTGCTGACCCGGGACGAGGAACTGGACCGGGCCAATGTCTTCGACACCGTGCTGCTCGCCCGTCGACTGACGGACACCACGAAGTGGCTGCGCGAGCGGCCGGAGGTACGAGGGCTGCCGGTGGGCTACTTCGGCGCCAGCACCGGGGCCGCGGCGGCGCTGTGGGCGGCGGCCGAGCCGGGGGCGCGCATCTGCGCGGTGGTGTCCCGTGGCGGTCGCCCGGACCTGGCCGGACCGCGGCTGGCCGCGGTGGCCTCGCCGACGTTGCTGATCGTGGGCGGCGCGGACCCCCAGGTGCTGGACCTCAACCGGCAGGCGCAGGCCCGGATGCGCTGCGAGAGCCGGCTCGCCGTGGTGCCGGGAGCAACCCACCTCTTCGAGGAGGAGGGCACGCTGGAGCGGGCCGCGGAACTGGCGAAGGACTGGTTCCTCGGCCACCTCGCCTCCCTGCCGGGCGCGGCGGCCGGATAAGCCCGCCGCCCGGTCAGTGACCGCGCGGCGCGTACATGATCACGGCGACGCCCAGCAGGCAGACGCACGCACCGATGATGTCGGCCCGGTCCGGTCGGTAGCCGTCCACGATCGCGCCCCACGCCAGCGACCCGGCGACGAAGACACCGCCGTAGGCGGCCAGGATCCGGCCGAAGGCCGCGTCCGGCTGCAGCGTCGCGACGAAGCCGTAGATCCCGAGCGCCAGCACACCGGCTCCCACCCAGGCCCAGCCGCGGTGCTCCCGCACCCCCTGCCACACCAACCAGGCACCACCGATCTCGAAGAGGGCGGCGATGACGAACAACACGACGGAGCGAAGCACGAGCATCCCGAGAGGGTAAGCGCTTCGCGGGGGGTGCGGGGATGTGTCGTCGCTCGTCCGCGGCGCCGTCGTGGCTGGTCGCGCGGTTCCCCGCGCCCCTTCCGGGCGCTGCGTAACCGCGGCGGACTTCGTCCGGCCTGCTCCGCCGGAGAGATTTCTTTCGCGCGATGTCGATTCCGTCGTCGGCCGTTCGACGTCTGAGTAGCGGCCGGGTGGCCCGGCCGGGAATCCGATGGACGAGGAGAGACGACGATGCGGTTCATGATGATCGTCAAGGCCAGCGAGGACTCCGAGGCGGGCGTGCTGCCGAGCAAGGAGCTGATCGCGGCCATGGGCAGGTACAACGAGGAGTTGGCAAAGGCGGGTGTGCTGCTGGCGGCCGACGGGTTGCAGGCCAGCTCCAAGGGGGCGCGGGTGTCGTTCTCCGGCGCCAAGCGCACGGTGACCGACGGCCCGTTCGCGGAGACCAAGGAACTGATCGCCGGGTTCTGGATCATCCAGGCGAAGTCGCTGGACGAAGCGGTCGAGTGGGCGTCGCGGGTGCCCTTCGAGGAGGGCGAGGTCGAGATCCGGCAGGTCCAGGAGGTCACGGACTTCCCGGCCGACATCCTCCCGCCCGAGGACGCGGCGCGCGAGCAGGCGCTACGGGACGCGCTGGGGCGGTAGCCGACCTTGGGTGCGCCCCAAGCGCGGCCCAAGCGGCCGCACCGACCCCGCAAGGCCGTACCGGCGATGCTCGCCGACGCGCCGGGGGCCCTCGGCGCCCCGCGCGTCCGGGTTGCGGTGAGGTGGTGTGCGCTGCTCTGATGGGGCGGCGTGACGGCTTCGAATACCCATCGCGCGATCGACGCGGTCTGGCGGATCGAGTCGGCGAGGGTGATCGCCGGTCTCACCCGTATCGTTCGCGATGTCGGCCTCGCCGAGGAACTGGCGCAGGACGCGCTGGTCGCCGCGCTCGAACAGTGGCCGGAGTCGGGCATCCCGCGCAACCCGGGCGCCTGGCTCATGGCCACCGCCAAGCACCGCGCGATCGACCTGCTGCGACGGCAGCAGCGGCTGGACGCCAAGGTGCAGCAACTCGGCCGGGAGCTGGAGACCGGGCAGCGCGCCGCCGAGGCGGACCTGGAGGCGGCCCTGGAGCCCGACTTCGGCGATGACCTGCTGCGGCTGATGTTCATCTCCTGCCACCCGGTGCTGTCCACCGAAGCCCGGGTGGCGCTGACGCTGCGGCTGCTCGGCGGGCTGTCCACCGCGGAGATCGCCCGCGCCTTCCTGGTGTCGGAGCCGACCGTCGCCCAGCGGATCGTGCGGGCGAAACGCACCCTCGCCAAGGAACACGTGCCCTTCGAGGTGCCGGAGGGCCCGGAACTCGCCGACCGGCTGTCCTCCGTGCTTGAGGTCGTCTACCTGGTGTTCAACGAGGGCTACTCGGCGACCGCGGGCGACGACTGGATGCGCCCGGCGCTGTGCGAGGAGGCGCTGCGGCTCGGCCGCGTGCTGGCCGAGCTGGTGCCGGACGAGCCCGAGGTGCACGGCCTGGTGGCGCTGATGGAGATCCAGGCGTCCAGGTCGGCGGCGCGCACCGGACCCGGCGGCGAACCCGTGCTGCTGCTGGAACAGGACCGTTCCCGCTGGGACCAGTTGCTGATCCACCGCGGACTGGCCGCCCTGGAACGCGCCGAGAAGCTCAGCGGCGTACCCGGTCCCTACGTCCTGCAGGCCGCGATCGCCGCCTGCCACGCCCGGGCGCACACCGCGGGGGAGACCGACTGGGAGCGGATCGCCGCGCTCTACGAGGCGCTGGCGCGGCTGGCGCCGTCGCCCGTCGTGGAGTTGAACCGCGCGGTCGCGCTGGCCATGGCGTACGGCCCGGCCGCCGGGCTGCAGCTCGTCGACCAGCTGGCCGCCGAACCGTCGCTGCGCACCTACCACCTGATGCCCAGCGTGCGCGGCGACCTGTTGGCCAAGCTCGGCCGACTCGCCGAAGCGCGCGAGGAGTTCGAACGCGCCGCGGCGCTCACCAGGAACGAGCGCGAGCGCACTCTGCTCTTGGCACGCGCCGCCGAGTGCCTCCGTACTGGAGAGGGCGGCCCCGGGCCGCAAAGCAACGGGCACTAGCCTGGCCGCCGCGCGCGTCGGGCCCGACCGGGCCGGACGCCGCTGAGTGAAATCGGTACGTACGGAATGAAGTCGGCGAAAAGGACTAGCTCACCATGCCGCTCAAGCGCCCGCACCAGCACCGCGAAGCCAGCACCCACCTCACGGTGAACCCGGTCTTCACCCGGGAGCCCATCAGCGTCCCCCGCTTCGAGTTGCCCCAAGGGGGAATGGATCCCGACACCGCGTACCAGATCGTGCACGACGAGTTGATGCTCGACGGGAACGCCCGGCTGAACCTGGCCACCTTCGTAAGCACCTGGGCCGAGCCGCAGGCGCAGCAGCTGATGGCCGAGTGCGCCGAGAAGAACATGATCGACAAGGACGAGTACCCGCAGACCGCGGAAGTCGAGGCGCGCTGCGTCCACATGCTCGCCGACCTGTGGAACGCGCCCGACTCCCACGCCGCGGTGGGCTGTTCGACCACCGGCTCCAGCGAGGCCGCGATGCTGGCGGGTCTCGCGCTCAAGCGCCGCTGGCAGCACCGCCGTCGCGCCGAGGGCAAGCCGACGGACCGCCCGAACATGGTCATGGGCATCAACGTGCAGGTGTGCTGGGAGAAGTTCGCCGACTACTTCGAGGTCGAACCCCGCTACGTCCCGATGGAGGGCAACCGGTTCACGCTGTCCGCGGACGCCGCCGCCGAGCTGTGCGACGAGAACACCATCGGTGTCGTGGCGGTGCTGGGCTCGACCTTCGACGGCGCCTACGAGCCGGTGGCCGAGATATGCGCCGCCCTCGACGCGCTCGAAGAGCGCACCGGCGTCGACGTTCCGGTCCACGTCGACGGCGCCTCCGGCGCCATGATCGCCCCGTTCCTCGACCCCGACCTGGCCTGGGACTTCCGGTTGCCGAGGGTCGCCTCCATCAACACCTCCGGGCACAAGTACGGTCTGGTCATGCCCGGTGTGGGCTGGGCGCTGTGGCGGGACGCCGAGGCGCTGCCGCAGGACCTGGTCTTCCACGTCAACTACCTCGGCGGCGACATGCCGACGTTCGCGCTGAACTTCTCCCGGCCCGGCGCCCAGGTGATCGCGCAGTACTACAACTTCCTGCGGCTGGGGTTCGACGGCTACCGCAGGGTGCAGCGGCACTGCCGGGACGTGGCCACCCGACTGGCGGGCGGAATCGCCAAGTTGGGGCCGTTCACCCTGATCACCGACGGCAGCCAGCTGCCCGTCTTCGCGTTCCGGGTGAACGACGAGATCAGCAACTTCTCCGTCTTCGACGTGTCCGCCGCGCTGCGCGAACGCGGCTGGCTGGTCCCCGCGTACACCTTCCCCGCCAACCGCACCGACCTCGCGGCGCTGCGCGTCGTCATCCGCAACGGCTTCGGCCACGACCTGGCCGACCTCTTCCTTGAGGACCTGCGCCGGGTGCTGCCGCGCCTTCAGGCACAGGCCCAGCCGCACCGCGACGAGGACAACGCGGGCGCGTTCGCCCACGGCGCGGAGGTCAAGTCCCGCTAGACCGCGCGGGGTTGCCGTCGGTCCGGTGCCGCCGGAAGCCGGTCCGCCGCCACGGTGCGCGACCACGACGGCGCTGCCGGACCGACGGCGGGTCGCGAACTCAGAACCGTACGGGCAACTGGCCTACTCCCCGCAGCAGACTGGGCCGCCATGCGATGGCGGCCGGGTCCGTGTCGAGGGCGAGCCTCGGGCACCGCTCGAACAGCGTCCGCAGCGCGATCCCGGCCTCCAGCCGGGCGAGCGGTGCCCCGAGGCAGTGGTGCACGCCATGGCCGAAGCCGAGATGGCCGCGGCTCGCCCCGGTCCGGCGGATGTCGAAGCGGTCCGGATCCGGCACGAGTCGAGGATCGCGTCCCACCGACGCGAGCAGTACCAGCACCGGCTCCCCGGCCGGGATGACCGTGCCGCCGATCTCCACCGGCTCGGCCGTGAACCGGTAGGACGTGGACTGCGCCGGTCCGTCGTACCGCAGTACCTCCTCCACCGCACCGTCGACCAGCGTGGGATCGGCACGCAGCGCGGCGAGTTGCCCGGGATGTGCGAGCAGGGTGAGCGCGCCCGTGGAGATGAGGTTGACCGTCGTCTCGTGCCCGGCGACCAGCAGCAGGAACGCCATGCCGAGCATCTCCTCGTCGCAGAGCTGGTCGCCGTCGCCGTCCATGGTCCGCACCAGGGCGCTCAGCAGGTCGTCTCCGGGCGTCCGGCGCTTGCCGTCGATGAGTGCGGCCAGGTAGCCGGTCATGGCCTGGGCGGCGGCGGTCGCCGCCTGCGGGCTGCTCGGGTGGACGGTCTCGGTCGACCAGGCGTGGAAGTCCTCCCGGTCCCGCACGGGCACCCCCATCAGTTCGCAGATGACCGACATCGGCAGCGGAAGCGCGAACGACGCCACCAGGTCGGCGCGGCCCAACGGCACCATGGCGTCCAGGAGTTCGGCCGTGATCCGCTGGATACGCGGGCGCAGTGACTCGATGCGCCGACCGGTGAACTCCTTCGCGACCAGCCCGCGCAGCCGGGTGTGCTGCGGCGGGTCGGTCTGCAGCATGTTGAGCCCGACCGCGTAGCCGCCGTCGTCCTGCCACGCCGACGAGCGCCGTACGTCGTTGCTCAGCCTGGGGTCGGTCAGCGCGGCCCGTACCTCCTCGTGGCCGACGACCAGCCACACCCCGGTGCCGTCGGGCGCGGTGACCCGGTGCACCGGGCCCTGCTCCCGCAAACGCGCGTACAGCGGGTACGGGTCGGCGTGGTAGTCCATGCCGGGCGGGGTGACCTGCTCCAGGGACGGCATGGTCATGGTGGGATCCCTTCGTCGTTCCGTGCTGTTTTCGCGTGTCCTGTGACGCGGGCGCAGGCGCGGGGGCGATGGGATGTGACACGGCATCAACCGGGGGGCACTCCCCGGATAAACCGGGGAGCAACTGCTGATCGCGGCTGCCCGGCAGATCTACGCGGAGCAGGGACTGGACGCGCCGCTGGACGAGATCGCCCGCCGCGCCGGGGTGGGCAACGCCACCTTGTACCGCCGCTTCCCCACCCGGGCGGCACTCATCGAGGCCGTCTTCCACGACTCGCTGACCGCGACCCTGCGCGCGGGCGAGCAGGCGCGCCGCGCCGAGGACGCCTGGAGCGCGCTCACCGGCTACCTGGAGCACATCTTCGCCGGACTGGCCGCCGACCGCGGCGCCAACGACCTCATGACCACCGGCATCGAGGGAGTGCCGTCACTCGAGGCGCTGCACCAGCACAACCGGGAGACCGTGGACATCCTGATCGGCCGAGCGCAGCGGCAGGGCACCATGCGCGAGGACATCGCCACCGAGGACCTGCTGTTCACCCTGGCCGCGCTGGGCAGGGCGGTGCCCGCCTCGGTCGCCGTCAGCCCGAACGCCTGGCGGCGCTACCTCGCCCTGCTGCTCGACGGCCTGCGCGCCGAGGCGGCCCGCCCGCTCCCGGTGCCGCCGCTCACCCTGGAGGAGTTGGGCGGGGTACTGCGCGGACTCGGGCCGCACCGGGCGTCCCGTACGACTCAATGATGACGTCCGCTCCCGTGTGGTACCGGAGTTTGACGTCACAACCCACGTACAGGTTGATCCACTGAACTGCCCGCCGCTCATAGGTTCTTGGTCGAAGCACGGTGACGGCGACCAGGAAGACAGACACATATGTACAGCAAGGCGTTCGCTCCCGAGTACCAAGGCGTTCTGGGGTCCGCTCTGTCGGTGAACTCCTCGTACGAGGAGGTGCTGGCCAAGGCGACCGAGGAGCAGCGCCGCTCGACGCTGGGGTACGCGCGGGCCGGGCTCGCGGTCGCCGAGGCGAACCGGCGGCTGGGCCGGGTCGACGACGCCGAACAGGCCTGGCGGGACAGCTACCGTGCCGCCCGCCGGGCCGGGGACAGCGCGGCGATGGCCTGGGCCCTGTGGAGCGGCGGCACACTGGCCCGGCAGCGCGGCAGGCTCGCGCTGGCCCGCCGCTGGCTGACGGCCGCCGCCGGGTGCGCGGAGCGCGGCGGTGACCGCATCGCCCGCGGGTACGCCCTGGCCGGGCTGGCGGAGACCGGACGCATCCAGGGCGACTACGCGGCCGTCACCGAACTGCACGAGCAACTGCTGGCCGAGGCCCGGGCGCACGGCGAGGCCCGGCACACCGTGTGGGCGCTGGAGGGCATCGCGCAGATGCACCGCAACACCGGTTCGTACGACACCGCGTTGGCGATGTTCGAGGAGGCCGCCGAGATCGCCGCGGGCGCGGAGGACGCCCGCGGCCATGCGTGGGCGCTGCGCGGCATAGCCGACGTGCTGTCGGTGCGCGGTCACACCGAGCGGGCGCTGGAACTGCTCACCGAGGCGGAAGGCGTCTGCCGGACCATGCGGTTGGACAGCGCGCTGGCGTACAACCACAAGATGCGGGGGAACGTGCTGTTCCGCGCCGGGCGGTACGAGGAGGCGCGGGAGGTCTACTGCGGCGCGCTGGAGGAGTTCCGGACCATCGGCGAACCGCGCGGCGAGGCGCTCTCCCGGTTGGGGCTGGTCAAGTCCCGTGCCCGCCTGGGCCGTTCGGCGGCGGAGACCGAGGCGGAGCTGGCGGAACTGGACGAAACGTTCCGCCGTATCGGTCTTGACCACGCGCGCTCCATGCTGCGGCGCTTCCGCGCGGAGCTGGACGGTCAGGCCGCCGCCTGAAGGGCCTGCCGGGGGGCAGGCGGTCGCACCCCAGGGGCCTCAGTGCCGGTGTACCGCGTCCGGCAGGCTTGGGTCGCCCGGGTGTTCGTAGCCGGGGGACAACTGGACGAGCGCTGCCCGGCGGCTGGCCAGCCAGTCGTCGAACGCCTGACCGCGGGCGGCGGAGAGCAGGTCGTCGTGGATGGACTCGCGCACCGCGTCATAGGGGAGCACCCCACCCTGCTCGACGCCGTCGAGGACGGCCACATGCCAGCCGAAGACCGTCCGCACCGGACCGATCCACGCACCCGGCGCCGCCTCGAACACCGCGTCCTCGAAGGGGCCGCTGAACACTCCGCGCGTCAGCGTCTCCGGAGCGCCGAGGCCGTCGGGGCGCACGGCGGCGGCCTGCACCCGGGTGGCGCGGACCGCCTGCCGCACGGTACGCCGCTCGGGGCGCACCCACCGATCGATGTTGTCCCGGTAGTAGCGGAACAGCTCCGCCTCGCTGACCGTGACGTCCGCGGTGACCCGGTCGAACAGGGTCCGGGCGGCCCGCTCGGGCGCCGGGTCCGAGCCGCCACCGGACGGCACGGTCCATCCCGTCTCATGCAGCAACAACGCCTCGCAGGCGAGCAGTTGGGCGACCCAGCGGCGCAGCCGAACCCCCGCGGGCGTGCCGTCCTTCGGCAGCCGCGGCCCCAGCGGCCCGTTCCGGAGGGCGGCCAGCCGCTCCTCCAGCTCGACGGTGGTCACCACACTCCGGCCCACCCGGGCGACGACCTGCGCGGCGGTGCTCATGACGGCCTCGCGGGGGTGAAGTCCTCGTCGCTGTCCGCGCTCTGCCGGGGCGAGGGGGTCTGCGGGGAGGAAGTGATGATGACCGACGCGGTCGGGGTGTAGATCAGCCGCCCGAAGTACATCAGCTTCACCAGCGCCCACCAGTTGCCCGGCCGGGCGTCCCCCGGAGCGTTGATCTGGAACCCGATCTCGCTGGCACCGCCCGCCGGAACGGAGAACGGCTGGCTCCACGGCCCGCTGACCGGCCAGATCGCGTAGGGGGTGATCAGCTGGGCCTCGCCGTGGATCGGCGAGCGCGCGCTGTTGCGCAACGCCACCGACAGCTGGCCGGTCTGACCAGGGGGGACCACGAGGTCCCGGGACGCCAGCGTGGCCTCCAACTCCGGGGAGGGCGTCCACTGTTCGGGATGTTCGGGGATCACCAGCCGCGCCTTGCGGGTGATCTTGTCGATGGACAGCGCCAACGCCCGTTCGAAGGCGGAGTCCTCCAGCTGCTCGGTCGGATCCGAGCCCGGCAGCACGGTCCGCGCCGGGGCCGCGACGCCGAGCGCGCCGGACACGTGGTCCACGGTCACCACGTCCTCGTGGACCTGACCGCGCCCGTCGACCGTGCGCACCGCCACGAAGTACCGCCCGCTGGGCCCGCTCGGCTGCACGCGCACGGTGTAGCGCAGATGCGCGCCAGGGGACAGCGCGTACATGCGGTTCGGCGGGCTGGCCGTCCAGCCGTCCGGAACGATCACTTCGACCATCCCCGCGATCTGCTCGCGGGTGTGCGAGGAGGCGACGGTGACCGTGAGGTCGTATGGGCCGGGTCCGGTGACGGTGGTCGGCTCGGCCTCGATCGAGGACATCCGGTACCCCATGGGCGCGGCGCCCTTGTTGTGCCGCCAGTACCGCGCGAAGACCGGCTGGACGGGCTCAGCGCCCGGTGCCAGCTCGGGCCGGGGGGTGCCCGGCACACCGCGTGGTTGCCCGGCGGGCTCGCGCGGGGTGGCCACCAGGGTGCGGATCTCGAACGCGCCGAGTTCGGTGGTGATCGCCTGCCCCGTACCGGCGATCGAACGCGCCTCCTGCTCAAGGGGGTTGACGTTGGCCGGGAAGTCCAGCGGCCGGAAGAACCGGAACCGGGCTGTGGTCGGCCGCCCGGTCGACTCGTACGCCCGCAGCACGACCCCGGCGGACGGATCCACGTCCGTACCGGCCATCGACGCCATCGGATTGCCGTGCGGCTTGAGCGCGGTCACCACCACGCCGTCGCCCTCGGCGGCCAGGAACTCGGCGGTGGCGCCCAGTTGGCCGTGGTGCACGCTCTCCTGCCGGGTGCTGAACGGGTTGTTGTACGCGTGGCCGCTGCGCGCCAGCCCGGCGTCCCGCCAGTCGCCGCGGTGCCCGACCAGCGCGTACGAGAAGGTGTGGCTCCAGTGGTTGGTCTCGAAGTTCGCGCCGTCCGGCAGGGTGCGCCGCGGCGGGTCGATCCAGGTGCCGGACGGCCAGCCGGTGGAGGACCGCAGGATGCCCAGGTAGATGTCACCGGAGTTGTCGATGGTGAAGCCCGGCAGGCCCCGGTTGAGCACGGCGAAGCCGTACGGCTCGACCTTGCCGGTGGTGCCGTCGAGCTCGGCGGGCTGCGCCACGTCGATCCGCGGCGCGCGGCGCAGTTCGGCGGCGAGGCCGTGCAGCGCGGTGCGGGTGTCGTCCGGGGTGCGTCCGGCGACCACCAGGACCGGCAGGGTGCGCGGGCCGCGCAGGTCGGCGCGCGGCTGCCAGGCCTCGGCCAGCGGCTTGTCGGCCGGTACCCACACCCGTGCGGTACGGTTCCGGGCGAGTTGGCGGTCCAGTTCGGCGCGGTAGCCGGGCGGGGCGGCGGCCAGCACCGCGGCGGTGAAGTCGTTCTCCTGCGGTCCGCCGACGCTGATCCGGACGTCCGGCAGGTTGGAGTCCACGTCCAGGCTGCCGTAGCGCGAGCCGTCGTGGGTGGAGGTGGTGGCGGTGACACCGGTGGCCACCAGCGCGGTGACCGCGTCCCGCGCCGCCTGCGCGTACTCGGTGATGCCGGGCACCACGACCTCGGCGACGCTCACCGCCCGCGCGGCCCGCGCCGTGTCGCCGCCTGCCGCGTCCACCAGCGCGACGACCAGCGTCGCGCCCAGCTCGACCCAGTTGTAGGCGGGATACTCCAGTGTCCACTTGGCGTCCGCGTAGTCGACGTTGGGGAACCCGAAGCCCCGCCCCACCACCGCGTCGCCCACCTCGCAGACCGGCATGCCGCCCTCGACGGAGGGCTGGAACCGTACCCGCATCAGTCGGTTGGTGCCGGTGAAGCCGTCGATGCGGGTGGTCAGGTCGACCCGGTCGATGCCGTCCCACAGCGTGATCTCCTGTGTGTAGCGGCACAGTTCGAATTCGGCGGAGACGGTGATCCGCTGGCCGACGGGGGAGCGCTCCGCGCTGACGGACGCCGGGTAGGACGAACTCCCCGCGACCGGCCCGCCCTTGGGCACCGTCACCCACGGGCCCCCGGACGGGGCACCGGGTCCGTCCTCGTACTCGTCGTAGGCCAGCAGCTCGTTGGCGAAGCCGTCGGACCGCAGCATCTGCTTGGCCGACTTCTTGTCGAACAACGAGTTGATGACGCCACCGCGTTCGGGGTCGACGGACAGCCGGTAGTACTCGTTCTCGATCGTCACGTCGTCGGACGGCACCCAAGTGGGGCCGTCCAGCGGTGGGTTGGCGGCGATGACGTGGTACGTGGCGTATCCGGTGGCCGGAACGTCATGGGCGACGAACGCCAGCGTCACCGTGCCGAGCGTGCCGTCGGGGTGCCGCGTGACGTGGTCGACCTGCACCGGCACGCTCTTGCCGGTGGGATCCAGCAGGGCGATGCCCACCGGGCCGGGCGCGGGGAACTCCACGGTGGCCCGGGCGGCGTCGGTGCGCGGCCAGGCCATCGCGTTGAACACCAGCACCGGTGTGCCGGGCCCCGAGGTGTCCGCGTGCCCGGCGATCAGCGCCTGCGCGCCGTCCAGCGCGGTCCTGCCCAGCTCGAGCGCCTCCCGCCAGCCGCCCAGCAGGTCCAGATAGACCTGGTCGCACTCGGATCCGGTGATCGCGTCATGGTGGGCGCCGAAGCACAGCTGCCGCCATGCCTTGTCCATCGCCTCCACGGGATAGCGGGCACCGAGCAGTGCCGCGACGGTGGCGAACCGTTCCGCCGCGAGCAGTGTGTTCTCCGCCTGCCGCTGTGCCTGCTTGGTGTCGATGAACGAGATGTCCTTGCCGGTGAAGATGGGGTTCATGTCCCGGGTCTGCGGGGACAGCGCCACCTTCTCCCGGGCCAGGTCCCGGCGCACCGCGTCGAAGAACTCGCTGGCCACCGCGGTGACGAACTTCGGCCAGACGTACTTGTCGGCCCAGGAGCGGTGGATGCGGGTCACCCAGCGGTTCGGCGGCGAGTAGTCGGTGCCCACCGGCAGCAGGCAGTTCTTCGTGGCGGCGACCGACTTCAGGTCACGGAACAGCTCAAGGGTGGCCGTCTCGGCGGCTGCCAGGTCCTTGGCGGTGTCCATCCACCAGCCCGCCGAGTAGTGGTTGGGCATGTAACTGGTGAGCAGCGACCTGCCGCTGGGCGCGATCCAGTCGAACTCGCTGCGGAACTGCATCCGCCGGTTGTCCCCGACCGAGGCCTTGGGCCCCCACTCGTGGTGCGGGCCGCGCGCCCAGGAGCTTGAGGTCAGACCGGCGTCCGCCATGATGCCGGGGAACTGCGGATCGTGCCCGAACACGTCCAACTGCCAGGTGCTGTGCGGCGTTCCGCCCAGTACGTCGCGCTGGTACCCCACGCCGTACACCGCGCTGCGGATGGTCAGCTCCATGCTGGTGAGGTTGGTGTTCGGCTCGTTGTACAGTCCGCCGACGAACTCCAGCCGCCCCTCGCGCAGCAGTTGCCGCACATAGTCGCGGTCCTCGGGACAGCTGTCCCAGAACGGCTTGAGGTAGTCCAGTTCGGCCAGTACGAACTTGTAGTCCGGATCCCGCCGGGCCATGTCCAGATGCGCCTGGACCAGGGTGAGTCCGGGCCGCTGGAATCCCGAGTTCTCCCAGGACTCGGTGTAGGCGCCCTGGGTGTTCCACCAGACCGGGTCGTAGTGGTAGTGCGAGACCATGTACATCGTCCACCCGGGTTCGGCGGCGGTGATCCGCACCGACTGGATGTCCCGGACGTCCGGGGTCCGCGCCTGGACGCGGGCCTGGTGCACCGCGCCCTCGGTCTGCGGTGCGGCGTACAGGACGCCGACCTCGACGGTGTCCTGGTGGCCGGGCGGCAGGTCGGAGACGGTGACCGGGTCCGGGACGCTGATGCCGTCCCCGGTCAGGGTGATGGTCGCCGGGGAACTGGAAGTCAGCGGCCGGGCGCCGATGTTGGCGACCGTGACGTGCACCAGTTGGCGGGGAGCCTTCTCGGTGCCGGTGAACAGTTCGGTCGACGCCACCGAGGTGACCTTCACCGCTGCCGCGTCCACCGCCGGTTGCGCGCTGACCGCGATGAGTTTCAGCGAGGGCGCGTCCGGCAGCGTCAGGCTGATCGCCTGCCGTGCCGGGTCGAACGGCACCACCTGGAGGAACAGCCGCACCCGCGGACCGGCGTCGCCCGCCGAGTGGTGCCGGTGCGAGGTCTCCACCGCCACCGCCTCCAGGAACTGCGGGACATGCGCCCAGTCGGTGAACCGCAGCGGCACCGACTCGCTGCCGCCGTCCGCGTAGCGGACCAGCGCCTGCGTGTTCGCCGCGCCGCCGGAGGCCGCGCCGATCAGGTACAGCAGCGAGTGGCGGCCGTCCGGCACGTCGAGCGTCTGGCCCGCCGCGGCCAGGAAGCTCTTCTCGCCCGGCTGGTATGTCGGGAACACGAACGGCACCCCGGCGATCCGGGTACGGCCGGAGGGCAGTTCCTCGGCCGGGAACGCCCAGCCGTGACCGTCGAAGTCCCCGGCCGAACGGTCGGAGTCGTAGGACGCGCCCTCCAGGTCGTACGGCAGCGGCAGCGGCACCGCCTCGGGCACCGCCACCCCCGGCCGTGCCGCGGCGGTCGTGCCGCCGTCCACACCCACCGCGGCCGCTGACGCCACCGCCAGCGACGCCAAGAACCTGCGGCGGCTCACCTTCGTCGCGCGCTCCTCAGGCAGCCCAGACACGGCACCTCTTCCACGGTCAACGTCTGTCCACGGCGGTCGGACCGCCGGTCTCCCGCCAAAGATGCCAGGACATACCTGTGCATATCGCTACAAACATGGACTTACGGATCAACTATGCAAATACGACTGGACCGCTGACGGCGTGTGGGTGGTGGGGTGGGGGGAGGGTGTACGTGAATTGGTTTTCATTTTCATGAAGGGCTAGGGTGGGAGGCCGGGAACCGTCCACCAGTGAAAGGGAGCCATGTCCGCGCACTGCCAACTCACCGGCCGCCAGCCGGGGTTCGGCCACAACATCTCGCACTCGCACCGCCGCACCAAGCGGCGCTTCGACCCCAACGTGCAGCGCAAGCGGTACTGGCTGCCGAGCGAGGGGCGGTACGTACGGCTGACGCTCAGCGCCAAGGGGATCAAGACCGTGGACGTCATCGGGATCGAGGCCGCGGTGTCCCGCATCCGGGCCAGCGGAGGGAAGGTCTGATGGCGAAGAAGAGCAAGATCGCCAAGAACGAGAAGCGGAGGGAGGTCGTCGCGCGGTACGCGCGGCGGCGGGCCGAGCTGAAGGAGATCATCGCCAGCCCGCACACCTCGGACGAGCAACGCCTGGCCGCCCAGCGGGAGTTGCGCCGCCAGCCACGCGACGCGAGCGCCACCCGGGTCCGCAACCGCGACTCGGTCGACGGCCGCCCGCGCGGCCACCTCCGCGCGTTCGGCCTCTCCCGCATCCGGTTGCGGCAGATGGCCCACGCGGGGGAGCTGCCAGGAGTGACCAAGAGCAGCTGGTAGTGGCCTCCCGCGGGGCCGGGTCGGGCGTGTGGCGGGCGCGGCTCCCGCGGGGGCTGGGCCACGGGCCGGGAAAGGGCCGGTCCCCGCCCTCCCGGTCCCGCGTACCCGGCAGACAGCAGCGGCGGTTCGCGAGCCCGGTGGCACTGGGCCCGACTGCTCAAGGATGCATCCGGGCACCCTTCAGCACCTTGTCCACCGCGTTGCGCGGCCCGTAGACGGCCAGCCCCACCAGATCGAGCAGATCCCGGCGCACGGCCCGCACGGCCGCCCGGTTGTCCCGGTCGTTGCCCGTGCCGAACAGGTCCGAGGTGAACACGGCGCTCGGCAGTGAGCGGGTCAGCGCGCGACGGTGCGCGGTGGTCAACGTCTCCTTCGTCCCCTCGAAGACCAGCACCGGCTGGCGGAACATCGGCAGATACGCCGTGCCGTCAGCGTCCGCGTAGGGTTCGCCGATCACCTCGGGTGACGCCGTGCCGAGCCCGCTGACCACGAAGGCCGTCACGTTCAGCCGCTGCCAGGGCTCCAGGTCGTCGCGGAGCAACGCCGCGATCTTCGTGTCGAACCGAACAGGCGCGCGCCCAGCGCTCGCCGCGTCCTCGGCCCAGGTCTCGATCTCATTCGCCGTTCTCATGCTGTGAGACTGCGCTGCGCTGGCCTTCGCCGTCTTGTACGTTCTTTGCGTGACCGCCCGCCAGGAGATCTCCGCTTGGCGCCCGTCGGTGCCTGGCGTGACGGAGGTCTTCCACGCCCGCTTCACCGAGCACACGTACCCCATGCACGTCCACGAGGCATGGACCCTGCTCATCGTCGACGACGGTGCGGTCCGCTACGACCTGGACCGCCACCAACGCGGCACCCCGAACGACACCGTCAGCCTGCTTCCGCCGCAGGTCCCGCACAACGGCTCGCCAGCCAGCGCGCACGGCTTCCGCAAGCGTGTCCTCTATCTCGACATGACGCAGCTGGACGAGAGCTTCATCGGACCGGCGGTCGACGGGCCGGACCTCGCCGATTCCGTTCTGCGCCGACACATCGGACAGTTGCACACAGCCCTCGCCAACGCGGGGGACGAACTCGAGGCGGAGAGCCGTCTGGCCCTGATAACCCAGCGCCTGCGCGAGCACCTGCGCCCCCAACCGGGCACGGCCAGCACACCGCCCGTCCGAGGTGTCGCCCAGGACCTGCGCGACTTCCTGGACGAGCGACTGCTCGAAGGCACCACTCTGGCCGAGGCCGCTCGCCTGCTCCACGCCCACCCCACGCACCTCGTACGTACGTTCAGCGCCACGTTCGGCATCGCACCCCACCAGTACGTGACGTCCCGCCGAGTCGACCTCGCCCGTCGTCTGCTCCTCGACGGATGGCCGTCGAGCGCGGTGGCGCCCGCCGCCGGTTTCCACGACCAGTCCCATCTCACCCGCCACTTCAAGCGAGTCCTGGGCACCACCCCAAGCCGCTACGCCCGCACCACGGCCGCGCGTTGAGGACGGTCTGCGCCGCTCAGGCTCACGGCACCGGTGAGTTGACGACCGCGCGCCCTCCGGCCGACAGGCCGGGGCTGTCCGGGCGTCAACCGAGTGCGGCCAGGGCCGTCTTCGTGGCCTGTGCGATCAGGGAGTCGTTCGAGGAGGCGTTGGCCCTGCCGCGGTCGGACAGGATGGCGATGACGACGGGGCTGCCGCCGCGGTCCGGCCAGGCGACGGCGATGTCGTTGCGGGTGCCGTACCCGGCGTTTCCCGTCTTGTCGCCGACCTTCCACCCGGCGGGGACACCGGCACGGATGTAGGGGGCGCCGGTCGTGTTGCCCAGCAGCCAGTCCTTGAGCTGCTGCCGCCGACCGTCGGGCAGTGCGTCGCCGAGGACGAAGCGGCGCAGGTCGCAGGCGAGCGCGCGGGGCGTGCTGGTGTCCCGCCGGTCACCGGGGGTCGCCTCGTTGAGGGTCGGCTCGGTGCGGTTGACGTTGGTGGTGGCGTCGCCGAGAGCACGCAGTGCCTGCTGGAGGCCCGCGGGGCTGCCGAGCCGGTCGACGAGGAGGTTGGCCGCCGTGTTGTCGCTGTACTCGATGGCCGCGGCCGCCAGGTCGCGCAGCCGCATGCCCGAGGCCACGTGCTGGGAGGTGATCGGCGCCCACTTCTGCAGGTCCGCGGCGCGGTAGGTGACCACCTTGTCGAGGTCCGCGTCGGAGGCGTGGCGCAGCAGGACGCCGGTGGCGAGGGCCTTGTAGGTCGAGGCGTGCGCGAACCGCTCGTCCGCGCGGTAGGTCACTTCCCGACCCGTGCCGGTGTCCAGCACGTAGACCCCGAGCCGGGCGCCGAAGCGCTGTTCGAGCTGGTGGAAGGAACTGGCCGCCGGGGCTGTGGATGCGGTGGCGTGTGATCTTGCCGGTTCGCCGGTGCCGTTCGTGGCGCATCCGGTCAGCAACGTGGCCGCGAGCAGCGGGCTGGCAAGCAGGACGGTACGGAACTTCGCGCAGGTCATGGCCGACAGCCTGCGGCCGGACGTCTCATGCGGGCAAAGACGGAACTGATGGCTTCCATGCGTTGTGCGCATAACATGGCGTCGTGGACTTGGTGGGGGCGTGCCGTGTGTTCGTGCGGGTGGGCGAGCGGGGGAGTTTCACCCTGGGTGCCGCGGCGGCCGGAGTGCCGCAGCCGGTGGCCAGTCGGCGGATCGCCGCGCTGGAGAAGCACCTGGGCAGTTCCCTGTTCGACCGGTCCGGCCGCCGTGCGGTGCTGACGCCGTTCGGCCGGGACCTGCTCGCGTCCGCGAGACGGCTGGTCGAACTCGCGGACGCGCTGGAGTGCGACGCCGAACAGGCCAGGCTGCGGCCCGTGCCGTTCGCGGTCCCCGACATCTGCCCCGTCCGGCAGCTGGCCGTACTGGAGGCGGCCGCCCGGGAGTTGGGCACGGTCCTGGGCTTCCGTACCGCCGGCCCCGCCACGCGCGTGGAGTTGCTCAGCGCCCGCGAGGTACGTCTCGCGCTCGTCGCCGTCCCACCGCACGAGGCCAGTTGGGCCGTCTCCCTCGGCGTGGCCAGCGCGGTCACCACTGGTCCGCGACCCCTGCGCATCGAGACGCTGCGGCCCCGGCGCCCGGACCGCGCCTTCCAGCGGATCTGGATCCAACCCGAGGACGACCTGCCGCACATCCGCGGCCATCTCGAACAACTCGGGCACCGCGCCGCCCTCCTGCCCGCCCAGATCACCGTCGCACCCTCGCTCACCGCGGCGGTGTCCGACACCCTGCGCACCGGCTCCCTCCTGCTGTGTTCGTCGGCGCAGGCGGACGAACTCGGGCTGTTCTGGCGTGCCTTGGCGGGCCCGCCCGTCGCCCGCGGATACCAACTGCGCGCCGGAAGCGGGGACGACGCACGACGCCTGAGCGAACAGCTCCGGGAGCCGATCGCGCACTGCCTGGGCGCACCGGACAGCGGACAGGAGCGGCCATGAACACCCAGCGGGCTGTCCGGGAGCTGCGGACCATGCTGAAGGACGCGGGACTGTCCAGCTCCTTCCTGGTCCGGGACCTGGCCACCGGTGACGAACTCGGTATCACCCCGGATGTCGAGTTTCCGATCGCGTCGCTGGTCAAAGTACCGCTGGCGACAGCCGTGTTGGAGCGCGTCGATGACGGGCGGCTCGACCCGGCCGCCATGGTCGAGGTGTCGCCGGGACGCAACACATCAGCGGGCCAGGTGGGACTGAGCAGGTTCCGCCACCCGGCGCGGATAGCGGTCGAGGACCTGCTCTACCTCAGCACCGCGCTCAGCGACAACACCGCGTCGGACGCCCTGTTCGGCCTCGTGCCACCCGCCGAGGTCAACGACACCCTGCTGAACGCCGGAATCACCGGCATCACCATCCGCCACCTGATGCGCGAACTCGTCCAGACGCCCGTGCAGCGGTTCGAGCCGCGCGAGGTCCATCTCGCCCAGTCCCTGGCGATCGTCTCCCGTACCGCGGGCCGCGGGCACCCACTCGCCCAACTGGACGTCAGCCGCGCCAACTCGGGAACCGCCAGAGCCTGCGTCGACCTCCTCCAGGCCCTGTGGCTTGCCGACCGCATCCCGGCAGCGGTCACCGCGCGGGTGCGCACGCTCATGGGCGCGAACGTCATACGACACCGGCTCGCGCCCGAATTCAGCTCCGATGCCTCACGGTGGTCTTCCAAGACCGGCACGCTGCTCAATCTGCGCCACGAGATCGGGGTGGTCGAACACGACGACGGCGCACGGTACGCCGTCGCGGCGCTGACCGAGTCCACGGTGCCCGCCGCCGTGCAGCCGACGGCCGAAGCCGTGATGGCGCATGTGGCCCGCGCCCTGCACGACCAACTGCGGGCCCGGTGAGCGAGCAGCGCGAAGACCCGGCGACGTAAGAGGGCGCGCCGATTACTCGTGCCGGCCGTCGCCACGCGCGAGGCCGTAGAGTCGTCCGCCGATGCCCTCCGGACCGGCGCCCGCTCGATGACCGCGTTCGTCGCGCGACGCCGTGTACCGCAGCACAGTGCGGCAGGCGCATTGGCCCACATGGCCAGACCAGAACTGGCCGTTGTGACAAGCCATTACACCGCTAGATTGAAGGCATGCCACAGACCCGAGTCGATTTCTACTTCGATCCCGCCTGCCCCTTCGCCTGGATCGCCTCACGGTGGATCCTGGAGGTGGAGCCGCTGCGCGACCTCGATGTCCGCTTCCACGTCATGAGCTTGTACCTGCACAACGAGGGCAACGAGTTGCCCGACTGGTACCGCGACCTCGTCGACCGCTCGCTCGGCCTGGTCCGAGTCGCCGTGGCGGCGGCCGAACACCGTTCACCCGACGTGCTGCGCGGTCTGTACACCGCGTTCGGTACCCGGATCCATGTGAAGGGGGAGAAGGACTTCGACGCGGTGGCCGTCGAGGCCCTGGCCGAACTCGGCCTCCCGGCAAGCCTCGCGGAGGCGGCGCGTACGACTGACTACGACGCCGCACTCCAGCGCAGTCACGACGCGGGGCGGGATCCGGCTGCGGGCGGCTATGTGGGCACGCCCACGATGCACATCGACGGAACGGCCTTCTTCGGCCCGGTGTTGAACAGCATCCCGCGCGGTGAGCAGGCGGCGCGGCTCTTCGACGCGGTGCGGACGCTCTCGTCACACCCTGACTTCTTCGAGCTGAAGCGCCAGCGGACCGGTGGCCTGCGGTTCGACTGAGCGCTCCGCTGGGAGTGCGGCGACGGGCCGTCGATCATCTGCCGCGGCGCCGTGATGGCTGGTCGCGCGTTTTCCCCGAGCGCCTTTCAGGAGCCCGCGGACAGCGGCGGATACTCGGGCGATCCCGGCAACACCGCGGAGCGCGAGGCCGGGTGGCGGGGGCCTGCGAGGATCTGCCGGACAGGTCGTACGCTGCCCCGTACCGCGAACGAAGGAGACCGAGATGGCCGAGACGGTCGGCGCGCCCGCGCAACTGGCACAGATGCCCACCGACTGGCAGCGCGCCCTCGCGATCGTCGCCCACCCCGACGACCTCGAATACGGGGCGTCGGCCGCCATCGCCACCTGGACCGACTCCGGGCGTGACGTCGCCTACCTGCTCGCCACCGCCGGTGAGGCCGGGATCGACGGTATCGAGCCCGCCACGGCCGGTCCGCTACGCGAGCAGGAGCAGCGGGCGAGTGCCGCCACCGTGGGCGTGTCCACCGTCGAGTTCCTGCGCCACCCCGACGGTGTCATCGAGTACGGCACCGCCCTGCGCCGCGACTTCGCCGCCGCCATCCGGCGTCACCGCCCGGAACTCGTGCTGACCCTCAACCATCACGACACGTGGGGCGGCATCGCCTGGAACACGCCTGACCACCGGGCCGTGGGCCGAGCCGTCCTCGACGCCGTCGCCGACGCGGGCAACCGCTGGATCTTCCCCGAACTCGCCGCGGACGGCCTCGAACCGTGGACCGGCGTGCGGTACGTGGCCGTGGCGGGCTCGCCACAGCCCACGCACGCCGTCGACGCGGGCCCCGGATACGAGCGGGCCGTCCGGTCGCTGCTGGCCCACCGCACCTATATCGAGGCCCTCACCGACCAGGATCCCGAGCACTACTGCCGGTCGTTCCTGGAAGGCACCATGAAGGCCGCGTCCGCGCGGTTCGGCGGCCGTCCCGCCGTACCCTTCGAACTGTTCACCCGCTGACACCGGGCAGCGGTAACAGCCGCCTGCGTCAGGGGATTTCGCCGATCCGTTCACGGCTGAGCAGATACACCTGGGGGCAGAGCGCCCGGCCCGTCCTCGTACGCGCTCAGCGCGTACGCCGCAACCCGGTTGACGGCATCGGCCACGGAGCCGTCGGTGATCGGGCGGCAACCGCGACGGCGCCGCCTTCCAGCCGTGGCGCTGCCCAACGCCAACGGCATCCACGCAACCGGCGGTGTGCCGACCAGCAGTCGCACCGCGCTGGTCACCGCCGGGGTGGCAACGCGTGCAGGACGACCTCGGCGAGGTGTCCTGGCTCCGTCGTCGCGGTCATGTAGGTGCAGTGGGGCTGGCGTCGACGGTCGGTCGGCGAGCCGGGGTTGAGCAGCCGGAGTCCACCGGGCGCGATGGAGTCATACGGGATGTGACTGTGCCCGAAGACCAGCACGTCCAGATCGGGAAACCGCTGCGCGCAGCGCTGGTCGCGACCGCGTGTCGGACCGGTCTCGTGCACGACACCGAACCGCAGCCCGTCCAACTCGACGCGAGCCACCTCGGGAAGCCGGGCACGCAGATCAGGACCGTCGTTGTTGCCGTACACACCGACGAGCCGCTGGGCACGCGAGGTGAAGAGGGCGAGCGTGGCAAGGTCGACCCAGTCACCGGCGTGCACCACCACGTCGGCGAGTTCCAACTGTGCCAGCAGTTCGTCGGGGAGTTTCCTGGCGCGTTTCGGCAGATGCGTGTCCGAGGTGAGCAGCAGTCGCATGGACCGACGGTAGCGAGCTTCGCCCGATTGCCTGGACGGGCGGCGCCGGTGTGTACGCGGTGGCCGCATGACCCGCCCCGGATTGGTCGGCCCGCCCGGCCGCGCCGTCCGTCGGACACCGCGGCCAAGGTCTTGAGCTGAGTGGACTACTGATCGGCCAGCGCCGTGACCTCGGTGTGGGCGGGGACTACATGTTCAACTGCTGCGGCGACTACCCGCGGTTGGAAACCTAGGGCCCGAACGCGCTGGAATTCGGGCTGGGTTGCTGGTCCACGCTGCTGAACCGGCGGCGGTACGCGGACGGAGCGAGTCCCGTCACGCGACGCATCAAAGCGCGCAGGTTGGCGGCAGTGCCCAGGCCGCTGCGCCGTGCGACCACCTCGAAGCGGGACTCACCCAGTTCGATCAGCCGGCATGCCAGGGAGACGCGCTCCGCGGTGAGCCACGCCAGGGGAGTGGTGCCCAGTTGTGCCCGGAAGCGGCGGTGCAGGGTCGCCGGGCTGACCGAGGCGCGTGCCGCCAGGTCGGACACCGTCAGCGGGGCGTCCAACCGCTCCTGCGCCCAGGCCAGGACCGGCGCGAGGGACTCGTCCGGGATGTCGGGCACGGGACGCTCGATGAACTGCCGCTGCCCACCGTCCCTGTGGGCCGCGAAGACCAGCCGTCGGCTGACCGAGTTGGCGATCTGCGCACCGTGGTCTCGGCGGACGATGTGCAGCCCGAGGTCGAGTGCGGCCGCGCTGCCCGCGGCGGTGAGGATGTCACCGTCGTCGACGAACAGCACGTCCTCCTCCAGCCGGACGGCGGGGAAGCGGGCACGGAAAGCACCCGCCCACTGCCAGTGCGCGGTGGCCCGCCGCCCGTCGAGGACCCCGGCCTCGGCGAGTGTGAAGGCACCGCTGCAGAAGCCGACCAGCCGCGCACCACGCGCGTGCGCCCGCCGAACGGCGTCCAGTACCGCCGGTCGCCGGGGTACTTCGACGTCAGGCCGATTGGGGACGATCAGTGTGTCCGCCGAGTCGGCTGCTTCCAGAGCTGAGACTCCGGTGAGGGTGAAGAAGCCGTCCCGCATCCGCGTGCTCGGCGCGGGCGAGCACAGGCGGAACTCGTACAGGTCGCGGCCGATTTCGGGCCTGGCCAGGCCGAAGATCTCGGTCGCACAGCCTAGTTCGAAGGGGTTCGAGTTCTCGTCCACGATCACGACGACCCGATGCGGGCCCCCGGAAGTGGCCGGGTGCGAGGAATCTTGCGGCATATGCGATTCCTAGCACTCACACGGGTCTGCCCAACCGGCGAGGATCGGCTCATGAACAACGAACCGATTGCCCTCACCACGGCGCTGGCCTCCTTCGACGCGTTGTGGAGCCCCCGCATCGTCACCCGCGTCAACGACTATGACGTACGCATCGCCAAGGTCCAGGGCGATCACATCTGGCACGTCCACGACGACACAGATGAGTTCTTCCTGGTGCTTGACGGGGAGTTGTGCATCTCCCTGCGCGAGCCGAAAGGGGAACGCACCGTCCGGCTCGCCAAGGGGGCGGTCTTCACCGTTCCGCGCGGCACGGAGCACAAGCCGTACGCGCCCACCGGCGCCGCGATCCTGATGTTCGAGCCTGCCGGGACACCGACGGTCGGTGATCGCCACGACCAGATCCCCGGCCACATCGACGCGACGACAGGGCACGCACTCGAAGCGTGACAGTCTTCGGGGCACCCCCAGCCGTTCGTCAGCAGCATCCACGTCACTGCGTGAGACCGGCTCCACGAGCTGGGCAGCGGCCGGGGCGGCAGGGCCTGTCTGGTGGGGCTACTCGGCGGGCAGGGCCTCCCGTATCGCGTTCGCGGTGGTAGCCGGGTCGTAGCCCTCCGGCACGCCCTCGACCAGGATGATGTCGCCGTCGATGTGCCGCGAGCGCAGCGGCGCTATCTCCTGGTATGCCGGAGAACCCCACCAGGCCCGCGCCTGCGCGATATCGGGGAAGCCGATCACCACGACGTGCCCCGGCCAGCTGCCTTCCTTCACCTCGTGCTGTGTCGCGTGCACGAGAAAACGGCCGCCGTAAGGCTCGAAGGTGGCGGTGATGCGCTCGATGTACTCAGCGATCTCCGGGTGCGGGGTGGCTTCCTGGAGGTGGGCTATGGCGTAGGCGGGCATGGCGTCCTTCCGGTCGGTCGGGCTCCGTACGTCGAAGATCATGGCATGCGGATGTGCGAAGTTCGATGCCTCGTCAGGTCTGCGGTCGTGGACCACCGCGAGCGCACGTCGACTTGGTCAACGGCGCCTCGGACCGCCTGCGGGCGGCCTCGGCGCACCGGGACCGGACCAGGCGGTTTCCGTGGCTATGCGATGGGCAGAAGGGGCTAGAGGGTCAATGCGGTACAAGCTGGTGCGTTATGCCGAATCGGACCAACTGGTTGCACGGGGCGATCGCGGCCACCGCGGGGGCGGTGGTGGTCGGGCTGACCCCGACCGCGGCGCCTGCGGCGGCCCCGCCCGCAAGCTCCAGGCCCGACTGCCTGGTGGCCAAGTGCGTGGCGCTCACCTTCGATGACGGTCCGTCCCGGTACACCCCGCGGCTGCTCAGCACCCTTGAGGCGCGGCACACCGTGGCCACGTTCTTCCTCATCGGGCCACACGCGCTGGCCCGCCAGCAGGTCGTGCTGCGCGAGGCGCGGGACGGCGACGCGATCGGCGACCACACGGTCCACCACCCCTACCTGACCAGGATCTCCTCGGCGCGGGTGAGCTACGAGATCGACACCGCCGCCCGGCAGATCGCCACCATCACCGGGCACCGGCCGATCATGCTGCGACCGCCGCACGGGGCGTGGAACGGCCGCGTACGCGCCCTCGCGGGCAAGGCGGGGGTGGCGGTGATCATGTGGAACGTCAACCCGCAGGACTGGAAGTACCACAACACCTCGCTCATCGAGCGACGCGTCCTCAACCACGTCCGGCCCGGCGCGATCGTTGTCATGCACGACACGTACGCGACCACCCCGCGAGCTGTCCCGCGGATCATCGCCGTCCTCAAGGCCCGCGGCTACACCCTGGTCACCGTCCCGCAACTGTTCGCGAAGGCGGGCGGCCTCAAGCCGGGCGTGGTCTACCACCACGGACCCCGATCAGCCCACCACCCAGGCGAGTTCGGGAACGGCCGCCACTGGGCGCACTCTGCGAGCCGCTGACGCCTCGCAGAGTGCGGCGCGCAGGGGGTGGCCGGAAGTCGGGCTGTTCCGCGGGAAGGGTTGCGCCGTAAAGGATTCCTTGACGCCTCTCCGGCTGTAAAGGCATCCTTTACGCATGGCAGATTCCTCGCCGACCCTGGCAGCCCTCAGTGCCCAGCTCGCGGAACAGGCCACCGCCCTGGCCGCGGCGGTGGGCAGCCCGTTGACCCCGCCGGTCTATCTCGACCTGGTCCGGCGCTCCCACGGTTTGGACACCATGGCCGAGCAGTTGCTCAGGCTGTGCGTACAGCAGGCCCGGGACGCCGGCCACACCTGGCAGGAGCTCGGAGACCTGCTCGGAGTCACCCGCCAGGCCGCCTTCCAGCGGTTCGGCAAGCCCATCGACCCCCGAACAGGAGAGCCCATGGACAAGACAGTGCACATGACCGACGCCGGGGAACGCGCCACCAAGGTCGTCACGGACGTCCTCGAAGGCCGCATGGACGAAGCGAGGCAGTCCTTCAACGCCCAGGTCCTGGAGGCGTTCACGGACGAGGTGCGGGGCAGCGGTCTGGCCACGGTCGTCGGTCTGGTCGGCGCGTTCGAGGGGTTCGGTGAGGGTGAGCCGTTCGTCCGGCGCATCGGCGACCACACGGTCGTCGACATCCCGCTGCGCTACGAGGCCGGTGACATGAAGGCCCGGGTGGCGTACGACGCTGACGAGAAGGTCGCGGGGATCTTCATTCTGCCCCCCGAGGCCCCGTAGGACGTTCGCCCCCGACCCCGCTGTGGAACGGCCTGCCCAAGAGCCCCGACCGGTTCCGGTCGCCCATCAGGCCAGCCCTGCAGGGCACCAGCTCTGGATCCCTTCTGGTGTCGCATCGATAAGTAGACAGAAAGTCCCTCCCGTGTTGACCGACTCCCTCAGTTCGTCGTCGCCCCCGCCGTGGGTCGCCATCGCGCCGCTGATCGCTCTCCTCCCCGCTGTCATCTGCATGTTCGACATATCGCGGCACCCTCGAACCCGGCGGTTCTCGCCACAGACATGGCTCGCCATCTGCGCGTTCGGGAACGTGGTCGGCCTTGTTGCCTACCTCAACTTCGGCCGCGGCGAGGACCGGTGAGGGCGTCGGACAGTGACGACACAGTGCTATGGCGACAAGTTGATCGTCCGCAGAGGACCGACCACTGCGCGCGCCCGCTCGGCTTACGCCTCGGCGACGACGATGTAGAACGTCACCGCCGAGAGGAAGGGCCCCCGGGCGATGTGCGACAACCAGCGTGCCGCTGCCTGCTCCGTGAAATAGCCGGAGTTGACGGCGCGCCGTGTGACGCGTTCCAGGCCGAGGACCTTGTCGGCGAGTTCAACGTCCCGAAATACCGGGGTGATTGGGATGACCGATGGCACGATGAAGCCGGTGTCGGCCGCCAGTCGGGGAAGTTGCCTGCCGATCGCCGCGTTGCGTACCACCTCGTCGGCGACGTAGCGGGTGTAGGCGCGCGTCAGCTCGCGGTCAGGGTGGTCGATGGTCAGGGTCTCCCAGTCGGGCTCGCCCATGACGAGTCGTCCGCCCGGCCGCAGGACCCGGCGGATCTCGCTGAGCGCCAAGAGGGGATCGGCGACGTGTTGCAGGACCCGGTCGGTACGGGCCCGGTCCGCGGCATGGTCGGTCAGTGCCAGGTCGTGAACGTCGCCGAGCCGGACGTCCACCGTGGGCTGGTCGGCGGTGCGCGCCCGGGCCGTGTCGACCATGGCTTCGTCGTGGTCGAACCCGATCACCGCGCCCGTGCTGGTGACTGCCTCGGCGAGGGGCGCGAGATCCGCGCCGGAACCACAGCCGAGGTCGAGGACCGTGTGTCCGGCACGGACATCGAGCTCGTCGAGCATGCGCCGCTTGTAGGAGCGGCCGAGGTCGCTGGCGGCGAGCCGGTCGAGGTAGCTGGTCTGGTCGGGCTTGGCCGTCTCGAACGTGGGTGAGGTCATGGGCGTCAGTCAACCAGCCGGGACGCGCGGCGCCGCGGCTTCAGTACGCGGCGATGGAGGCCGGGCGTGAGGACTTCGAAGAAGCGTGGCGGCGTGCTGCGCCGCGAGGACTGGGCAGTGGCCGATGGCCCTGTCTCGCGCCGCCACCCGCAACCGTACGAGCGCGAGCCGAAGCGGGCGGCACCCTTCGGTCCTGGCCCTGGTGCGGTGCGCCCTGGTTCCCCGTCGCCCTTGCGGCGAGCCGACGGCTGACCGTGCGGAGCTTCACCCGTACGGGTGTCGCACAGAAAATCGAACATGTGATGCAATTCTTGGGTGACGCCCTACGCCTTCCCTGACGATCTTCTGCAGGCCCAGCGGGCCTGGTACGCCGCGTACCGCCAGCTCGCCGAGGCGGAGAACCCCGCGCAGACCACGGTCCTGCGACGCACGCTGCAACGGCTGTCCGTGAAGATCAGCACGCACCCGTTCTGGGCGACCGTCCCTGACCAAGGGCCCGCCGCACGGATGGCGTTGAAGCAACTGGCCTGGGACGCGGGACGGGAGGGCACCGGGTCGTGCGCTCGCTCCTGATCGGCATGTGGTGCGGACGGACGGCCGGGCGTGAGTGACCTGCCCCCGGACCTGAACCGCCTGCAGGTGCTGCGCACCTACCTCCGGCTGCAACTCGAAGCTGTCGACACGCGGATCCGCGAGATCGAACGCACCCCCGACGCGGCCCGTGGAGCCGCGTCGGTTCGCCCGGCTCGTGGCCAGGAGGCGGCGAAGGAACTGAGGTGGTGGCGCTTCGTCCACGCCGGAGCCGGGAGCGTCGGCGGCACGCTGCACCGGGGCGACTGCCGCCACGCTGCGGGCGGCGCCCTGCTCACCCTGACTCAGGCCAGGCTGATCCTGGAGGAAGGCGCCCGCCCCTGTGAGCAGTGCGCACCCGAGACCCGGCTCCACGGGCCATAGGCGACCCGCCAGCCGGATGGGCCGCTGGCACCCCTGGCCGGACGCACGAGGCCGCTGCCGCCCGGGAACTGTGTGACTGACCGCTGGCGGTGCGGCGCCGCGAGACCGGCCGCCGCCCGGAGCCTGTTAGGGCACCGCATGATGGCTGGACTTGCCTTCGAGTGGACTCCAGCCTCCACACTGATCACGACAGTACGTGCTGTGAACGGAAAGGCGGCAGCTGATGGAGGCGACGAGCCAGGTGGGGCACCCTTTGCCGTACGACACCTACCGGCAGGCCATCGAGCGGGAGACCCTGCGCTTCGCCGAGGTGGTCAGGGGCGCGGACCCCGGGACCGCTGTGCCCTCCTGCCCTGGCTGGACGCTGGCCGACCTCACCCGGCACGTGGGCGCGTTGCAGCGCTGGTTCTCCACGCTGCTGACCGGGCTGGTGCAGGAGCCGCCGCGCAGCCGGGATGTGGAACTGGGGTTGCCGGAACAGGCGGCGGAGTACGCCGACTGGGTGGCGGGGGGCGTCCCGGCGGTGGGCGCCGTGCTGCGGGCCACGGATCCGCAGGCGGCCATGTGGGCCTGGGGCGAGGACCAGCACGCGCGGTTCTGGGCCCGCCGGATGCTGTTCGAGACGTTCGTGCACCGGGTGGACGCGGAGAGTGCCGTCGGCTTGGAGTCGGACATCGACCCCGTGCTGGCGGCGGACGGCGTGGACGAGTTCCTGGTCAACCTGCCGTACGCGGGAGTCTTCGCACCGGCCGTGGCGAAGCTGCGCGGCACCGGCGAGACCATCGCGTTCCAGTGCGCGGACGCCGCTGGCGGTACCGGCGAGCAGTGGCGGGTGAGGCTGGAGCCGGACGGTTTCCGTCTGGCACCGCGCGCCGGAGCCGCTGACGCGCCGTCCGAGGCGCAGGCGGTGGTACGGGGGCGGGCGGCGGACCTCCTGCTGCTGCTCTACGGTCGGCGGTCGTACGAGGAGACCGCCTTCGATGTCTCAGGTGAACTGCCGGTGCTCGACCACTGGTTCGCCCACACGGCCTTTTGAGGCAGGCTGGCGCTCTTCTCTCCTTTGGGCAGGCCGCCGATCCGCCTGCCTTCACGCAGCGGTCTCCTCGTGGTGTTCAACGCTGGGCCAACGGCCCCGCGAGCCTGCGTTCGGGTGCACTTCAGGTGCATTGGCAGCCGAATTCCGGCTGACCGGCCACGGGCCGGGATTGGATCAAGCGTCGCCGTGGAGGCGTGCAAGGCCCTTCCGCACCCGCTCGCAAAGGAGATGCAAGATGATCCTCACCGCACTGCTCGAAGCCGTCCTCAGGCTCGTCGGAGCGTTGCTCTCGATTCTGTAGCGCCCACCGGCGGAGGGCGTCGGTGTCGCCGTCCGCTCCTTCTCCCGTGCGGGCTTGTCCGATCCAGCGCGGGAGAGGAGGCGGCGGGGCGGACCAGCACGGCGCCGTCCGGTGACACCGCCGACGCGGACGGTGACAGGAGCCGGGCGGGACGCCGGGCGTGTCGTCGCTCGGCAGCGCGTCGGCGTGCGGCCCGGGAGGGCTCGTCGCAGGGTGGGGGTATGGAGGGTCCGCTGATCGTCGTGCATCCACCGCGGGGCGGCGAGCGCCTGGTGACGGTCCTGGGCGAGCCGGTCGGCAGCGTTGACTCGCTGTGCGACATCGAGTTGCTGCTGCGCCGCGCGGGCCTGAGCCCTGGCGACGTTCTGGATGATCCGGATCTGATCGAGTGGCGCGGCGGTGGCCCCGACGCGTGGGGCCACGGCTGAGCGGGCTCACCGAGCGCGGGGCGTCTCACTCCCGGCGCAGAACGGATCCCAGGACCTTGCTGAGGGTCGTCACCGGGTCGGCCGCGGTGGACGTCGCGCGCCAGGCGACGAATCCGTCGGGGCGGACCAGCACGGCGCCGTCCGGTGAGGTGCCGTGTGCCTGGGCCCAGTCGGTGTCCGGCTCCACGATCAGGTCGCGCCCGACCTGGTGGCACGTCAGTGGCAGCCCGAGCCGTTCGCAGACCCGCCGCCCCGTCTCGAACCACGTGCGGCCGTGTGTGCCGCACAGCAGTACCAGGGTCCGTTCGTACAGGTCGAGCGAGGACAGCCGTACCCCGTCCCGGCGCAGCCAGAAGTGCGGTGCCCGGCTGCCGGGGGCCGCGGTCAGGTCCAACTGGTCCGGTACGACGGGGGCGTCGGGGTCGGTACCGACGACCGCGCCCCGCTGGTAGCGGTAACCCAGGGCCGTGGCCAGGACACCGCGCTGCGGGCCGGTGGTCGGCGCGGCGTCATAGCCCGGGTGCCGGTGCTCGGTGGAGCGCGCGGAGGCGCGCTCGCTCGTCGCACGGGCCACCGGCTGCCGTTCGGCACCGTAGGTCTCCAGCAGTCCTGGTCCGGCCCAGCCGCCCAGTACGGCGGCGAGCTTCCAGGCCAGGTTGTGCGCGTCCTGGATCCCGGTGTTGGAGCCGAACGCGCCGGTGGGCGACATCTCGTGGGCGGAGTCACCGGCCAGGAACACCCGCCCGGTGCCGTAGCTGCTGGCCACCCGCTCCGCGGCGTGCCAGGGCGCCTTGCCGGTGATCTCCACCTCCATCTCCGGTACGCCGGTGGCCTGCCGGATGTGCTCGGCGCACCGTTCGTCGGTGAAGCTCTCCAACTCCTCGCCGTGCTCCGGGTGCCAGGGGATGTGGAACACCCACTGCTCCCGGTTGTCCACCGGCAGCAGTGTGCCGTCGGCCTCGGGATTGCGCAGATAGCAGGCGATGAAGCGGCGGTCGCCCACCGCGTCCGCCAGCCGCTTGGCCCGGAACGTCACGCTGACGTTGTGGAACAGATCGCCGCGCCCGGTCTGGCCGATGCCCAGCCGTTCACGGACCGGGCTGCGCGGACCGTCCGCGGCGATCAGGTACTGGGCGCGCACCGTGCGGCGCTCCTCGGTTCCCCTGCGGCCGATGACGGCGGTCACCCCGTCCGCGTCCTGTTCGAAGGAGCGCAGTTCGGTGCCGTAGCGCAGGTCGCCGCCCAACTCGCGGGCGTAGTCCAGCAGTACCGGCTCCAGGTCGTTCTGGCTGCACAGGCACCAACTGGTGGGGCTGAAGCGGGACAACCGGCCGCCCGGGTCCACCTCCTTGAACAGCCACTCCTGCTCGGTCCCGGTCAGCGTCTCGGCCTGCAGGATGCCGTGGTTGTCCGCCAGGGCCGACGCGGCCACGTGGATGCGCGGCTCGACACCGGCGACCCGGAACAGTTCCATCGTGCGCACGTTGTTGCCGCGCCCACGGGGGTGCCGGGAGGTTCCCGGATGCTTCTCCACCAGGGTGTGCGCGACGCCCAGGCGTCCCAGGAACAGCGAGGCGGACAGGCCCACCAGGGACCCGCCCGCGATCAGTACCGGCACCCGCTCGTCGATCTTCGCGTTCATCCATGGCTCCAGCCGTTGCGGGGTTCCCGAGTGCGGGCTCCCGGATGCGGGAGCGGCTCCACGGGCCACGACAGCCCGCCTCATCGATCCTTGCCCGGGTGCCGGTGTTCCGCCCGGCCAGGTCACCCGATCGGCCTACACGCGTTGCGGCATCCGTGGTAGCCCAGCACCATCGATTCACGGGCCTGCTTCCGGAAATCCCGAACTAATTCCGGTGGTTGGGGCCAGGTGGCGAAACTTTTTCGGAGCGCCGCGGAGGAACAAACTGGTGCGGCCTGCCGGAAAAGTTTATCCGGCCACCGCCCGCCCGGCATCCAGTCCGGCCTGAGGCCCGTTTGACGCCGAGTTCCCTGCCCGCGAAGGAGCGGTGAAGATGACGGTGCTGTCCAAAGCCGAAGCGCCCCGGTCCAAAGCCGAAGCACTGGAATTCAGCCCCAGCGAGTCCAAGCTGCGGGTCATACTCGTGCTGCATATCAAGGACGGCGCCGAAAAACGCTTCCTGGAGGTGTACGGGAGCCTGCGCGACCAGGTCGCGGAGGTTCCCGGACACATCAGCGACCAGCTGTGCCAGTCGATCCAGAACCCCACCGAGTGGATCATCACCAGCGAATGGGAGGGCCCGACCCCCTACTTCGCCTGGGTCAACAGCGCCGAGCACGTGCGCATGGTGGAGCCGATGCACGAGTGCGTGCACGACACCAGGTCGCTGCGTTACGGCGTGGTCCGGGACACCCGGTCCGCTGCCGCCGCTCCCGTCCCCAGGGCGGAACGCCGCGCCGAGCCCCCGACCGACGGCGTGGTGCGGCACGCCGTCACGTTCACCGTCAAGCCCGGCCACGAGCAGGCCGCCGCGCGGGTGCTGGCCTCGTACGTCTCCCCGGACCCCGAGGTCGACGCGATCACCAGGCTGCACCGCACCTCGCTGTTCATGCGGGGCAACCGGGTGGTGCGGGCGATCGAGGTGATCGGAGACCTCGGCGCCGCGCTGCGCCATGTCGCCAGCCAACCGGGCGTCAGGGCCGCCGAGGAAGCGCTCAATCCGCATCTGGAGGAGGCGCGGGACCTGGACGACCCGGGGGCCGCCCGTGAGTTCTTCATGCGCGCCGCGCTGCCCGCGGTGCACCGTGTGACCGCCGGTGAAGTCAACGGCCCCGATGTGCGGCGGCGCGCGCTGACCTATCCGGCCCGGCCCGGCTGCGGGGCGGCGGTGGCGCTGTTCCTTTCCCGGCAGGACCAGCTTGCCGCGGCCCGGCACCCGTCGGCGCTGGTGGGCAGCACCATCCACCAGCGTGGCGACATCGTCGTGCGCGTGGTGGACCTGCGCTCGCCCGACGACCTCGACCCCCGTGTCGTCCTCGGCATCGACGGCGTACGCGCTCCAGCCGTGCTGAGCCGACTGGTCGACCTCGGCGCCGACGGCGACCTGGGCAGCAGCGAGGGGATCAGCCGCTTCCTGGCCGAGTGCGACATGGACCTGGTCACCGACCGCCGGGCCCAGGAGCCCTGACGTCGGCGGCAGTTCGCGCGACAGACAACCGCCCGCCCGACGCGATGACTCGGAGCACACCATGCCCACACAGACCGCACGCATCGTGCACATCGACGAGACCCAGCCCAACCGGCGACGCGGTGGTGACCTGCGCACCCTGCTCACCCCCACCACGGTGGGTGCCACGAGCGGATTCATGGGAATGGCCATCATCAGACCGGGCGAGCGCATCGGGGAGCACTACCACCCGTACTCCGAGGAGTTCGTCTACGTCGTCCAGGGCCACGTGGAGGTCGACCTCGACGGTGAGCCGCATCCGCTGGGCCCCGACCACGCGCTGCTGATCCCCACCCATGTGCGGCACCGGTTCCGCAACGTGGGCAACGTCGAGGTGCGGATGGTCTTCCACCTCGGACCGCTCGCCCCCCGGCCGGAGTTGGGGCACGTGGACACCGAGGAAGGGCCGCCCGAACCGGCGAAGGTGGTGTCGTGATGCGACGTGTGGCTGTCACCGGCGTCGGCGTGGTCGCGCCCGGTGGAGTGGGGGTGCCCGCGTTCTGGGACATGCTCTCCGCCGGACGCACCGCGACCCGGGGGATCACCCTGTTCAACCCCGAAGGGTTCCGCTCGCGGATCGCCGCCGAGTGCGACTTCGACCCGCGCGAGAGCGGTCTGGACGCCGACCAGGTGGCCCGCGCCGACCGCTACGTGCAGTTCGCGCTGGTGGCCGCGGACGAGGCGGTGCGTGACTCCGGCCTCGATCTGACGGCGGAGAACCCGTGGCGGGTCGGAGTGTCACTCGGTTCCGCGGTCGGCGGCACCACCCGGCTCGAGGCCGACTACGTGCGGGTCAGCGACTCCGGCCAGCGCTGGGACGTGGACCACCGGCAGGCCCGGCCGCATCTGCACCGCGCCTTCTCGCCCAGCGCGCTCTCCTCCGAGGTGGCCGAACGCACCGGCGCGCGCGGCCCCGTGCGGACCGTGTCGACCGGCTGCACCTCGGGCCTGGACGCGGTGGGGTACGCGTTCCACGCCATCGAGGAGGACGACGCCGACATCATCGTCGCCGGGGCCGCGGACTCGCCCATCTCGCCCATCACGGTGGCGTGTTTCGACGCGATCCGGGCCACCTCCCCGAACAACGACGACCCGGAACACGCCTCACGGCCGTTCGACGCCCGCCGTGACGGCTTCGTCATGGGCGAGGGCGGTGCGGTGCTGGTCCTGGAGGAGGCGGAGCACGCACGGCGGCGCGGGGCGCGGATCCACTGCGAGATCGGCGGCTTCGCCACCTACGGCAACGCCTACCACATGACCGGGCTGACCCGGGAGGGACTGGAGATGTCCCGGGCCATAGACCACGCGCTCGACCACGCGCGCGTCGACCGCTCGGACGTCGACTACGTCAACGCCCATGGCTCCGGCACCAAACAGAACGACCGGCACGAGACGGCGGCGGTCAAGCGGTCGCTCGGCGAGCACGCCTACTCGACACCGATGAGTTCGATCAAGTCGATGGTGGGGCATTCGCTCGGCGCCATAGGCGCGATAGAGCTGGCCGCCTGCACCCTCGCCCTGGCCAACGGTGTCATACCGCCGACCGCCAACTACGAGACGCCCGACCCCGAATGCGATCTGGACTACGTGCCGCGCACCGCGCGCCCGGCGCCGTTGCGCACCGTCTTGTCGGTCGGCAGTGGATTCGGCGGATTCCAGTCCGCTGTCGTCCTCAACCGCGGGGAGAGGCGGACCCGATGAGTCAGCGCAACAGCCGCCGGGCGGTGGTGACCGGAATCGGCGTGATCGCCCCCAACGGGGTGGGCAACCGGGCCTTCTGGAAGGCCACCAAGGAAGGCGTCAGCGTCCTCGACACGATCTCCCACGACGGCTGCCGGAACTATCCGCTCCGGATCGCCGGGGAGGTGAGGGGCTTCGACCCCGCGGACGCGATCGAAGGCCAGTACCTGGTGCAGACCGACCGTTTCACGCACTTCGCGATGGCGGCGGCCGACCTGGCGAAGGACGACGCCCGGCTCGACACCGCCGGCCTGTCACCCTACGCGGTGGGCGTCGCCACCGCTTCGGGTTCCGGCGGCGGCGAGTTCGGCCAGGGGGAGCTTCAGCAACTGTGGGGCCGCGGGCCGAAGTTCGTCGGCCCCTACCAGTCCATCGCCTGGTTCTACGCGGCGAGCACCGGCCAGATCTCGATCCGCGGTGACCACAAGGGACCGTGCGGAGTGCTGGCCAACGACGAGGCCGGGGGGCTGGACGCGATCGCCCACGCCTGCCGGAACATCCGGCACGGCGCCGACGCGGTCATCGTCGGCTCCGCCGAGGCACCGCTGGCGCCGTACTCGATCGTCTGCCAGCTCGGCTATCCGGAACTGAGCCGCGCGCAAACCCCCGAGCGGGCCTATCTGCCGTTCACCGCGGACGCCTGCGGCTTCGCGCCCGCGGAGGGCGGGGCGATGCTGGTGGTCGAGGAGGAGGCGGCGGCCCGGCGGCGCGGCGCCACGCCCAGGGCGGTGGTCTGCGGCCACGCCGCCACGTTCACCGGCGCGTCAGCCTGGGAACGGTCCCGGCAGGGGCTGGTGCACGCCGTCCGCGGCGCCCTGGAGCAGGCCCGTTGTGCCCCCGAAGAGGTCGACGTGGTGTTCGCCGACGCGCTCGGGGTGCCCGCCGCGGACCGTGCCGAGGCGCTGGCCATCAACGAGGCACTGGGCCGCCGGGCGCCCGACGTGCCGGTGACCGCGCCGAAGACCGGTATCGGCAGGGCGTACTGCGGTGCGCCGGTACTGGACGTGGCCACCGCGGTGCTCGCCATGGAGCACGGCCTGGTGCCGCCCACCCCCAACGTGGTCGACGTCAACCACGACATCGACCTCGTCACCGGCCTCGCCCGCCCCATCGAGGTGCGCACCGCACTCGTGCTCAGCCGCGGACTGATGGGATGCAACGCCGCGCTCGTGCTGCGACGCGGCGCCGACGAGCCGGGATGACGGCAGCGCCGTCAGCGGAACCGGAAGGAGAGTAGTGGTGAGCGATCGACTGACCTTCGACGAGCTGGCCTCGTTGATGCACAGCAGCGCCGGAATCACCGTGGAAGCCGGGGAGTTGGAGAGCCGGCCCGACGCACCGTTCGCCGACTTCGGCCTGGACTCACTCGGCCTGCTCGGCATCGCGGAGAAGCTGGAACACCGCTTCGGCCAGCCCGTAGAGGCGGAGAACTGCAAGACCCCCGCCGAGTTGGTCGACCTGGTCAACTCGGCACTGATCGCGGGAGCGTGACTATGTCCGGACACACCGAGAACGAGATCACCATCGCGGCCCCGTTCGACCTCGTCTGGGATATCACCAACGACCTGGAGAACTGGCCCCGGCTGTTCAGCGAATACCGCAACGTCGAAGTGCTCGGCCGGGAAGGCGCCAAGACCACCTTCCGGCTGACCATGCACCCCGACGACAACGGCCAGGTCTGGAGCTGGGTCTCGGAACGCGAGACCCATCGGGACGCTCGCACCGTACGGGCGCGCCGGGTCGAGCCGGGACCGTTCGAGTTCATGGACATCAGGTGGGAGTACGAGCAGACCCCGGACGGCGGCACCAGGATGCGCTGGATCCAGGACTTCGCCATGAAGCCCACCGCACCGGTGGACGACGCCGGGATGACGGACCACCTCAACCGCAACACGCGGATCCAGATGGACCTCATCCGGGAGAAGATCGAACGCCGGGCCCGGGTGAGCAGCGACTACGCGGAGTCCGCCGTCCCCAACTAGGCGGGCGAGGTCCCGCGGTCCGGCAGCGCCCCGAAGGGGCGCGGGGGAACCGCGCGACCAGCCGCGACGGCGTCGCAGGTGATCGACGGCACGCGCCGCACTCCCAGCGGAGTGCTCAGCGGCAGCCGCCCGGCGCCCGCCCCGGCCGTGGAGGCGGCCGGGGCGCGCCGGGAGCGCCCGAGCACGCCCGATCCGGCGTGCCCACCACGAGCGAGAGGACACCGCCCATGCACCGCGCCCTGATCGTGGCCCGGATGAAGCCCGGCTCCGCCCCCGGCATCGCCGAGGTCTTCGCCGACTCCGACCGCGGCGAACTGCCGCATCTGATAGGCGTCACCGGCCGCAGCCTGTTCCAGTTCGGCGATGTGTACCTGCATCTGATCGAGGCCGACGAGCCGCCCGGCCCCCGGGTGGCGCGGCTGACCGGCCACCCGGAGTTCCGCAGCGTCAGCGAACGGCTCACCGCCTACGTGCGGGCCTACGACCCGAAGACATGGCGGGAGCCGAAGGACGCCATGGCCCACGAGTTCTACCGCTGGGACCGGAAGGGCACCGCCTGACCTCACAGCGGCACGTTCGCCTCGAAGGCGTGCAGATAGGCGTTGATCGGCTGGATGTCCCGCAGTTCGAGACCGGCCGCCGTCATCGCCTGGACCAGGCTCTGCTTGGAGTGCTTGGCACCGCCCACGTTGAGCAGCAGCAGCAGGTCCATGGCGGTGGTGAAGCGCATCGACGGGCTGTCGTCCACGAGGTTCTCGATGACGATGACCCGGGCGCCCGGACTCGCGGCGCGGATCACGTTCCGCAGCGTGCGCCGGGTGCTCTCGTCGTCCCACTCCAGAATGTTCTTGATGATGTAAAGGTCCGCCCGCACCGGCACGTCCTCCCGGCAGTCGCCGGGCAGCAGTTCGGCCCGGTCGGCCAGCGCGCCGCCAGGGCGCAGCCGGGGGTCGGCGTTCGCCACCACCTTCGGCAGGTCCAGCAGCGTGCCCCGCAGGTCCGGGTCCCTCTCCAACAGGCTCGCGATCACATGGCCCTGCCCGCCGCCGATGTCCACCACGCTCGACACACCGGTGAGGTCGACATACGCGGCGAAGTCCTCGGCGGACTGCTTGCTCGACTGCGTCATGGCCTTGTTGAACACCTCGGCCGACGCGCCCGCGCCGTCGTGCAGGTAGTCGAAGAACTCCTTGCCGAAGACGTCGGGGAAGACCTTGCGGCCGGACCGTACGGCCTCGTCAAGCCGCGGCCAGACCTCCCAGGTCCACGGCTCGGTGCACCACAGCGAGATGTAGCGCAGGCTGTTCGGGGTGTCCTCGCGCAGCAGCCGGGACATCTCGGTGTGTGTCCACTGGTCGTCGCCGGTCTCCGCGAAGATGTCGTAGCACGACAGGGTGCGCAGCAGTCGGCGCAGCGGTCGCACCTCGGTGTTCAGCGCCGCTGCCAGTTCCTCGGTGCTGGCCGGGGTGTCCTGCAGGGCGTCCGCCAGGCGCAGCTGGGCCGCCGCGCGGACGGCCGCGGCGCACGCGGCGCCGAACACCAGCTCCCGAAGCCGCATGCCCGCGGGCGGTGGGGAGGATTCTGCGGTGGTCATGAAGCCGCCTTCCGGTTGCGGAGCCGCCGTCAGCACGAGCCGGTCGGCTCGGAGACACGGCAGTAGTTCCTGACGAAGGTGTTGTCCGTGCCGACATCGCGGTTGGCCAGGTCCGCCGGGGCGTTGTCGCGCACCGTGTTGTCGCGAACGGTGATGTGGGAGTTGGGCGCTCCGAAATGGCTGCGGAACAGCACGATCCCGCCGGACATGGGCGTTCGGCCGCGGTTGCCGCGCACCACGTTGTGCGCCACCAGCGTCTGCTCCGCACCGGTGACCAGGATCCCGATGCCCTGCGTCTGCTTCATGTGGGCGCTCGGGCCGCAGAACTTGTTGTTCAGGTCCACCCGGTTGTGGTGCACGGACACGGCTCCGGCGCGCGGCACGTTCTCGTCGCCCACCACGAACACCCCGCCGCAGTTGCCGGTGACGCTGTTGTGCTTGACCACCAGGTTCCTGGTCCGCCGGATCACCACGCCGAAGCGGTTGCCCTGGATGTCGTTGCCCGAGATGACCGCTCCCCGGGTGTCGAGCGCTCCGCCCTCCCTGCCGATCACGTTCGCCAGCAGGATGCCGGACTGCCCGTTGTTCCTGATGACGTTGTGCCTGAACTCGCCCCGGGTGGACAGCTGTTGGCTGATGCCCTGCTGCCCGTTGTTCTGGACGAGTACGCCGCGCACGCTCATCCGGTCCGTCCAGGAGGCGGCGATGCCGTCGCCCGGGAAGCCGGAGACGGTCAGCGATCTGATCCGCACGCCGGGGAGCGGCTGGCCCGGGGTGCCGGTGACGCAGATCCCGTTACCGGCCCGCGCGCAGGCGGTGCCCGACCGGGAGCCGCCTGGGGCGAGCACGGTGCCGGAGCCCATGCCGCGGATCGTCACCCCGGGGACGGTGACCTCGACACTCTCCCGGTAGGTGCCGGGAAGCAGCAGTACGGTCTCACCGGGGCTGGCGTGATCGACCGCCTGCTGGATCGACTCGCCAGGGCGGACGACGTGCCGACTCGCCGCGTCGGCGGGCGGCGCCGCCACGAAGCCTGCGACGAGGAGCGGGGCGAGCGGCGCGAGGTATCGGGAACTTCGCTGGGGCATGGGCCGTGACTGCCTTCCTGGATGCCGGACGGCGGAGCACTTCGGGTGCTCCGCCGTCCGGCGGTGCGGGGACGTTGCGGGGCAGCAGGGCGCGCTGCCTGCCGCCTCGAAGCTATGAGGGCCCGTCAGCTCCCGCCACTCGTACGCCTCCGTCCGGCGCGGCCGATGCTCCGCACGGGGTACCCGGCGGTTCCCGCATCGGCCCGCGGTGGTTCGTCGCCGTCCAGGCCCGTCAGCCGCCGCCGCGCAGAAGGCGAAGCCCCGCGGAGACCGCTGCGCGGTCGGGCCCGTGGTGATCGGGAAGCTCGCACCGAACGGGGCGGTGGGGCGGCCATCCGGCCCACGCCCGGTACGGGCCCGTGGTGTGCGGCTCCGCCCGGCACCTGGCGTCCGCGTCGGGCGCCTGGACGTACCCGGTCCGGGCCGACCCGGCGCCTCCCGCGTCGGCCCGGCGCTCCGCCGTGCGCGAGCCGTGCCGCTGGCGCACAGTGGGGATCGCCGGGGCTACGGCCACCCCCTACGCCGGGCTGACGCCACCCCTGTCCACCAGGCGAACCGACAGACGTGCTCGGTCGACGACGGCTACACTTCGCGCTGACTTGAAGGAGCGTCAGATGACTGGCAAAGCGCAGATCGGGGTGACCGGGCTCGCGGTCATGGGCCGCAACCTCGCCCGTAACTTCGCCCGCAACGGCTACACCGTCGCCGTGCACAACCGCACGCCCGCCAGGACCCGTGCGTTGATCGAGGAGTTCGGACACGAGGGTGCCTTCGTGCCCTCGGAGTCCGCCGAGGAGTTCGTGGCCTCGCTGGAGCGGCCGCGGCGGCTGCTGGTGATGGTCAAGGCGGGGCAGCCCACCGACGAGGTCATCAAGGAGTTCGCGCCGCTGCTCGAAGACGGCGACATGATCATCGACGGTGGCAACGCCCACTTCGCGGACACCCGCCGCCGCGAGGCCGCGCTGCGCGAGCAGGGCATCCACTTCGTCGGCACCGGAGTGTCGGGCGGCGAGGAGGGCGCACTGCACGGGCCGAGCATCATGCCCGGCGGCTCGGTGGAGTCGTACCGCACGCTCGGGCCGATGCTGGAGAAGATCAGCGCCAAGGTCAACGGCGACCCGTGCTGCACGCACATCGGAGCCGACGGCGCCGGGCACTTCGTGAAGATGGTGCACAACGGCATCGAGTACGCCGACATGCAGCTGATCGCCGAGGCCTACCACCTGCTGCGCGGAGCCGCGGGGATGACGCCGCCGCAGATCGCGGAGACGTTCCGGCGCTGGAACACCGGACGGCTGGACTCGTACCTCATCGAGATCACCGCGGACGTGCTGAGCCACACCGACGCCGCCACCGGCCAGCCCTTCGTGGACGTCGTCGCCGACCAGGCCGAGCAGAAGGGCACCGGCCGCTGGACCGTGCAGATCGCGCTCGACCTCGGTGTGCCGGTTCCGGGCATCGCCGAGGCGGTCTTCGCGCGGTCGCTGTCCGGCCACACCGACCTGCGCGCCGTCGCCCGCTCGCTGCCCGGGCCCAAGGGCAACGTGCTGGACGGCAAGAGCGCGGAGCGCTTCGCCGACCAGGTCGAACACGCCCTGTACGCCTCCAAGATCGTCTCCTACGCGCAGGGCTGGAACATGATCCAGGCCGGTGCCGCCGAGTACGGCTGGGACATCGACCTGGGCGCCGTCGCTTCCATCTGGCGCGGCGGATGCATCATCCGCGCCGCCTTCCTGGACCGCATCCGCGCCGCGTTCGACGCCGACCCCGCGCTGCCGAGCCTGCTGGCGGACGCCCAGTTCGCCAAGGAGATCGGCGAGGCGCAGAGCGCCTGGCGCGGCGTGGTGGCGGCGGCCGGTGAACACGGCATCCCGGTGCCCGGCTTCTCCGCGGCGCTCGCGTACTACGACGCGCTGCGCGCCGAGCGGCTGCCCGCCGCGCTCACCCAGGCACAGCGCGACTACTTCGGTGCGCACACCTACCGTCGCGTTGACCGCGACGGCAGCTTCCACACACGGTGGGGGCAGGACAAGTCCGAGGAGCAGGCGTGACGCGCTTCCCGCGGATCCTCGGGTGTCGTGGGGTGCGGTTGTAGCAGCCCGCCGCGCCGCGCCGTGGGGGTTGCTCGCCGCTGCGGAGCGCTGTCCGGGGGCAGGCCCCCAGCCCCGGGCCCACGGCTTCGGCAAGCTGTCCCGCCCCCGCGCGTCGTCAAAGGCCGGGCGGGCCTGGCCGGTTGACCAGGGTGCGGGCGATGTCCAGGGTCAGGCGATGCCAGGGCTGGCGCGGGTCGCGGGCGGTGAGTTGGGCGATGCGGCGCAGCCGGTAGCGCATCGACTGCGGGTGCAGATGGAGTTCGCGGGCCGCGGCGGTGGCCGAGCCGGTGTCCAGGTAGGCGCCGAGTGCGGTCAGCAGGTGCCGTTGCGCGGGCTCGGTCAGCGGGCCCAGCACGACGCGGGCGATGTGCTCCGCGGAGGCGGTGGCGCGGCCCGCGAGCAGGCTCAGTACGTGCGCGTCGGCGTCGGTGAGCAGCCGTCCGGGCTGGTGGGCGTGGCCGGGGGCGCTGTCCAGCGCGTCCGCGGCCAGCCGGTAGGCGGTGGCGACCCGGTCGGCGCTCTCCCGGGTGATCGCGCAGCCGCGCCACCCGCGGGCGTGCAGCGCCGCCGCGGCCTGCCGCGCCGCGGCGGCGGGCAGCAGCAGGACGACGCGCGGGCCGCGGATGGTGGCCAGCGGTGCCGCACCTCCCACGTACTCGGTGAGCGCCTCCAGCAGCTCGGCCGCGGTCGCCTCGGCCACCGAGTGCGCGGCGGCCTCCGAGAACGCCTCGGGACCGCCGCCGGGTTCGGCCAGCAACAGGCAGCAGGGGTCGGGGAGTTGCACCTCCAGCCGCTGGGTGCGGTCGGCGATCGCACCGGCCGAGGCGTGCCGTCCGGCGATCAGGTCGTCCAGCAGATCGCGCAGCGCGCGGGTGCGGTCGCTGGCCAGGTATTCGGCGGTGGCGGCATAGGCGGTGGCCATCACCTCGGAGAGGGTGTCCAGCGTGGTCAGCAGCAGCCGGGTGAGGGCGAAGATGTCCGCACTGTCCGCCTGCCCGCCGGTGCGTGCCGCGATCAGCTCGGTGACAGTGGTCAGTGCCACCCGGTAGGCCCGCAGCACGGCCTGCACCGGACGGCCGTCCGCCGCCCGGGCCGATGCGATGCCGCGCAGCAGCCGCAGGTCGGCGGCCTCCAGTGTGCCGTCGACGGTCCACAGGTACAGCAGGCGGTTCAGCGCCTTGCCGGTGATGGCCCTGACCTCCGCCATCCGCCCGTCGTCCAGGGCGGCGTAGGCGGGCACCCGTTCGTGGACCGCCGCGATGATCGTCTCGACGGTTCGCGGGTCGCCCATCAGCTCCCGCCGGATCCGTTCCCGTTCGCGGTGCGCCACCCGCGGCCCCTTCCGGCTTTGTCACACGGTGATAGTCCTGGCGGTGCCAGGTGCGCACCGCCATGGACTCGCATTGTCACTGTGGTGAGGATCGGACGTGCACCCGACCCGACCCCGACGAGAGGCAGGGCGCACCGATGAGCGACGGCACGGATCCGGTCAAGGAGTGGGCGGCCTTCCAGTACGAGATCTACCTGAACGGCATGACGGGCGCGGTGCCCCGGCTGCCCACCGATCTGACCCGGCTGGAGGAGGTCGCCGAGGCGCGGCTCGGCTCCGGTCCGTTCGGCTATGTGGCGGGCAGCGCGGGCAACGGACGTACCGCCAGGGCCAACCGGGACGCCCTGGACCGCTGGCAGATCGTGCCGCGCATGCTGCGCGACGTACAACGCCGTGACCTGTCCGTGGAGTTGCTCGGCACCCGGCTTCCGGCGCCGCTCGCGCTCGCCCCGGTAGGCGTGTTGTCGATCACGCACCCGGACGCGGAGACCGGTGCCGCCCGGGCCGCCGCCGCGCAGGGCGTGCCGTTCATCCTCTCCTCGGCCTCCAGCACGCCGATGGAGCAGGTCGCCGAGGCGATGGGAGAGGCGGAGCGCTGGTTCCAGCTGTACTGGCCGAAGGACCGCGAGGTGACCAGGAGCCTGCTGGCCCGGGCCAGGGCGGCTGGCTACACGGCGCTGTTCGTCACCCTGGACACCTGGCTGCTGGCCTGGCGGCCGCGCGACCTGGACCAGGCGTACCTGCCGTTCCTGCACGGCGTGGGCACCGCCAACTACTTCACCGACCCGGCGTTCCAGGCGGGGCTGGCCAAACCGGTGCACGAGGATCCCGACGCCGCCGTACTGCACTTCGTGAACATGTTCGCCGACCCCACGAAGACCTGGGACGACCTGGACTTCCTGCGCCAGCACTGGGACGGCCCCATCGTGCTCAAGGGGATCCTGCACCCCGACGACGGCCGCCGCGCCGCCGACGCCGGGATGGACGGCATCGTCGTCTCCAACCACGGCGGGCGGCAGGTCAACGGGGCGATCGGCGCCGCCGACGCGCTGCCGGGCGTGGTCCAGGCGGTCGGCGACCGGCTGACCGTCCTGTTCGACAGCGGGATCCGCACCGGCGACGACATCTTCAAGGCCCTCGCCCTGGGCGCCCGCGCCGTGCTGCTCGGCCGCCCCTACGCGTACGGGCTCGGCCTGGACGGCCAGCCGGGCGTGGAGCACGTCATCCGCTCACTGCTGGCCGAGTTCGACCTCACGATGGCCCTGTCGGGACACACCACCCCCGCCCTGCTCAGCCCCGCCGCCCTCACCCGTGCCAACGCCTAGGAGCCCGCGTTGTCCCATCCCCGAAGCGCACCGCGCAACGTGCTCGCGATCGTCTCCCCGCACGTCGGAGGGCGTGCCGCCGGAACCGCGCTGGCCGCCGTCTTCGCCGACCGGGCCCAGGTCACCGTGGTCGAGGCGGCCGACGAGGACCCCAGGGCGCTGCGCGAGGCGCATGTCGTCATCACCGGCCTCGGCCCGGTGACCGCGGACCACATCGCCGCCGCGCCCGAACTGCGGCTGATCCAGTGCGCCAGCCACGGCTTCGACTACGTGGACGTGGCCGCCGCCCAGCGGCGCGGCATCCCGGTGTGCACCATCGGCTCCAGCGGCGCGGAGCAGCAGAACGTCGCCGAGCAGACGTTCGCCCTGATGCTCGCCCTGGCCAAGCAACTCGTCCCCGCTCACACCGCGCTGGTCGAAGCGGACTGGGCGCTGCCGCGGCTGCAGCAGTCCATCACCGAGCTGTCCGGCAAGACGCTGGGCATCATCGGCTTCGGCCGCATCGGCCAGGAGGTCGCCCGCCGCGCCCTCGCCTTCGAGATGCGGGTGGTCTACACCGACCGCGCCGGCGGCGCGCCCCGGGACGATCTGCGACTCGACGCCCGGCGGGTCGAGTTGGACGAGTTGCTGCGGACCGCCGACTACGTCTCCGTCCACGCGCCGCTGACCGAGCAGACCCGGCATCTGCTCAACGCCGAGCGGCTGCGCATGCTCAAGCCCACCGCGTTCGTCATCAACACCGCACGCGGTGCGTTGATCGACCAGGACGCGCTGGCCGACGCACTGGAGGCGGGGGTGCTCGCCGGGGCTGGACTGGACGTCTTCGACCCCGAACCGCCCACCGCCGCACTGCGGTTGCTGCGCGCCCCCCAGGTGGTGCTGTCGCCGCACGTCGCCGGGGTGACCCGGGAGACGCTGGTGCGCATCGCGATGGCCGCGGTGCGCAACGTCTCCGACTATCTGGACGGCAAGGAGCCGCGGGACGTCGTGGAGTGACGCCGGTGGGTCGCGGTTGCCGGACACCCCTCGGCCCGCGGGCTGTTCGCCGTCGAGGCGGGGCAGTACGCCGGGGGCCGGGCCCGGGCGGCTGGCCGCCACGGCGGCGACACGGCGCCCGACCGGCCTGCGTGACAGGCTGGTTGGGCGCCGTGTCGGTCATGCGACGGCGCGCTCCGGGATGGGCACCTCGTGTCCGGCCATCTCCAGGGTCACCCGCGGGATGGCGGAGCCGAACCGTGCCTGGTGCACATGGATGCGGAACGGCAGCGGCGGGTCCTCGGGCAGTTCGCCGGTGAGCAGGCTGGTGCCGGAGCCGTGCACACGCTGGCGGAAGACCTCTTTGCCGTCGACCAGCAGCTCGATCTCACTGGTCAGCCCGGGCCGCACGGTCACCGTGATCGAGTGCCCGGCATGGTCGGTGTGGAAGTGGTACGCACGCCCCATGACGCACCTCCGCGGTACTCAGGTGCTCATCCAGCTTATGGCCTGTCCGGCGGATCCTCATCGGCTGTCCTCGGCGGCCAGCCACAGGTCGGGGCCGAACACCTCGTAGTGGATGTCCGCCGCGCGGACCCCGAGTTCGAGCAGCTGCGACCGCGCGGCGCGCATGAAGGGCAGCGGGCCGCACAGGTAGGCGGTGGTCCCCGGCGGGACGGGCACGGTGCGCAGGTCGACCAGACCGGTGCGGTCGGCGGGCCAGTCACCTTCCGGCTGCTCGTACCACACGTGCGCGGTGGCGTTGGGCAGCTTGGCCACGAGCTGTTCGAGGTCGCTGCGCAGGGCGTGGGTGTGCGGCGCGCGGTCGGCGTGGACGGCGATCACCTGCCGCCGGGTGCCGGTGGTGGCGAGCTGCCCGAGCATGGCGTTCATCGGCGTGCAGCCGATCCCGGCGGAGGCGAGCAGCACCGGGTTCTCCCCGTCGTCCAGGGTGATGTCACCGAAGGGGGCGCTGATCCGCAGCACGTCCCCGTCGCGGACGTGCTGGTGCAGGTGCCGGGAGACCTCGCCGTCGGTCTTGACGGAGAACTGGAGCGCGCCGGTGCGCACACCGGAGAGGCTGTACTGGCGTATCTGCCGCGCGCCGTCCGGTAGTTGGACCCGCACGGAGACGTACTGGCCCGGCCGGGACGCCGGTGGTGCGGCGCCGTCGACGGGCTGGACCACGAACGTGACGACGTCGTCGGTCTCCTGGAACCTGGCCAGCACCCGGTGGTCCCGCCAGGTGTCGCCGTCCGGGGCGCCGACCTGGGCGTACAACCGCTCCTCGATGGCGATCAGGGCGTTGGCCATCAGCCAGTACACCTCGTCCCACGCGGCGGCGACCTCCTCGGTGACCGCGTCCCCCAGCACCTCGGCGATGGCCGCGAACAGATGGGTGTGGACGACCTCGTACTGCTCGCGGGTGATGCCGAGCGAGGCGTGCTTGTGGGCGATGCGGGCGAGCATCGTGTCGGGCCGTACGTCGGGGTTGCTGACAAGGGCACTCGCGAAGGCGGCGATGGAGCCCGCCAGGGCCTGCCGCTGGGCGCCGTTGGCCTGGTTGCCGCGGTTGAACAGGTCGCGCTCCAGCTCCGGGTGCGCGGCGAACAGCCGGGTGTAGAAGACGGCGGCGATCTCGTCGATCGCCGCGCCCACGGCGGGCAGGGTGGCGCGGATGGTGTTGGCGGACCTCTGCGTCAACATCAAGGGACTCCAAACAAGTATGTCAGATTCGTATTTTCGGGCGTGCGGAACCGGCCCGGCGAGCCTGTGTGCGGCGGAACGGGGTTCAGCTTCGTAGCGGCAGCCCCATCAGGACCGGGCCGGTGGGGGAGGCGACCAGGTCCTCGACGGTGATCGGATCGAGCGCGGCGTAGAAGGCGTCCTGCGCGGTTCGCAGCGCGCTGCGCAGCCGACAGGCGGCGCGCAGCGGACACGGCGGCTCCTCCTCGCAGCCGACCACGTCGCCCACGCCCTCCAGCTCCCGCACCAGTCGGCCCAGCGAGCCGGTCCGCCCGGCGTGGGTGAGGCAGAGGCCGCCGCCTCGTCCGCGGCGCGCCTCGACGACACCGAGGTGCTGAAGCCGGGTGACGACCTTCGCCGCGTGGGTGTAGGGCACGGCCATCGCGTCGGCCACCTCGCGGGTGGTCGGCGGGCTCTCCCGGTCGACCACGGCGAGGCGCATCGCGATGCGCAGTGCCAGGTCGGTGCTCTTGGTCAGTCGCACGAGCAGCAGACTAACTAATGCGAATCTGGGACTCCAAATTAGGGGGCGGTAATACGTCACCTGGCCCCTGGGGCCCCGGCGGTGCGGCCAAGATCCAGGTCATAGGGTTTGCTCATGCCGTTCGCCGGAGCGGCGTGGGAGCGGGACGGACGTGGAGGAACGGATGTCGGTCAGTCGCCGGGCGGTACTGGCGGTCATGGCGGGAGGCGTGCTCGCGGGCTGCGGCAGCACACGCAACAGCGCGGCGAACGCCTCACCGGCACCGACGGCCCCCTCGGCCAGCCCCACGCCCTCCGCGGGGCAGTCCGCCGTGCCCAGCCGTGCCGACGAGGTCGCCCGCTACGGTCACCTCACCCCCACCAAGTGGGGCCTCGACGCAGTGCCCGGCATGGTCTCCCGGCTGCCCGCCGGTCAGCGCGGCATCGCACTGACCTTCGACGCCTGCGGCGGCCGGGGCGGCAGCGAGTACGACAGAGGGCTGATCGAGGTGCTGCGCGCACACAAGGTGCCCGCCACCTTGTTCATCAACTCCCGCTGGATCGACGAGAACCGCGCCACCTTCGACCAGCTCGCCGCCGACCCGCTGTTCGACATCGCCAACCACGGCACCCGGCACCTCCCGCTGTCGGTGTCCGGCCGCTCCGCGTACGGGATCCCCGGCACCCGTAGCGCCGCGGAGGTGTACGACGAGGTGGCGGGGAACCGGGAGAAGCTCACCAGACTCCTCGGCCGTCCGCCCCGGTACTTCCGCTCGGGCACCGCCTACTGCGACGACGTGGCCGCGCGCATCGTCGCCGACCTCGGCGAGCGCTTCATCAGCTTCGAGGTCAACGGCGACGGGGGCGCCACCTTCACCCCCGAACAGGTTCACCAGAGCGTGCTCACCGCACGGCACGGCTCCATCGTCATCAGCCACATGAACCACCCGCGGGGCGGCACCGGACGCGGCTACGCCACCGCCATCCCGCGCCTGCTGGAGACGGGCCACCACTTCGTCAAGCTCTCCGACGCGCTGACATGAGTCATCCTTGGGGCATGCCCGACGAGCGGCCCGAGGACCCCGTATACCCGGCGCGGCAAGCACCCGCGACGACCTCGCTGGCACGGCTGGACGCGGCGGTGCCCGCCTGCCGGGCGTGCCCGCGCCTGGTCCAGTGGCGCGAGCACGCCGCCCAGGTCAAACGCAGAGCCTTCCAGGACTGGGACTACTGGGCCCGCCCGGTGCCCGGCTTCGGGTCGCCGGACGCGGCACTGGCCATCGTCGGGCTGGCGCCCGCCGCGCACGGCGGCAACCGCACCGGCCGGATGTTCACCGGCGACCCGTCCGGAGACGTGCTGTACGCGGCGCTGTACGACGTGGGCCTCGCCTCGCAGCCGACGGCCACCGACCCGGACGACGGGCTGGAACTGTACGGGGTGCGGATCACCGCCCCGGTGCACTGCGCGCCGCCGCAGAACCGCCCGACCACCGCCGAGCGGGACACCTGCCGTCCGTGGCTGGCGCGGGAGCTGGAACTGCTGAGACCGAGCCTGCGGGCGGTGCTGGTGCTCGGCGCGTTCGGCTGGCAGGCGCTGCTGCCGGTACTGGCCAGCGCGGGCTGGCGGCTGCCCAGGCCGCGCCCGGCCTTCGGGCACGGGGCGCGCGCCCTGCTCGCCGACGAGCGCGGCGGCCGGGGACTGCACCTGCTCGGCTGCTACCACCCGAGTCAGCGCAACGTGTTCACCCGCCGACTCACCCCCGCCATGCTCCGCGAGACACTGGGCGAGGGCGCGGCGCTCGCCGGACTGCCCCGACCCCCCTCCACCGGCCGCCGCTGAGGTCGGGCCCGCCCGACATGCGCGCTACGGCAACCTGGCGGAAGGTGAGCATATGAACCAGCATCACCACCACCGCTCGCCCACACGGGCGCTCGACATCGACACCCGCCTGGTCACCGCCGGAGCGATGCTCACGGTGTGCGGCTCGCTGGTGGCGTGCGCCGGTTTGGCACTCGCCGGCTTCGCCCTGGTCAACGCGGGACGGCAGTGGGTACGGCAGATGGAGATGCCGCCCGGCGAACTGGCGGCGGCCAAGCTGCGCCAGGCCAAGCAGGCGTCACTGGCGGGCATGCAGGCCTGGCAGGCCGCCCAGGACGACGGCGGCCGGACGAAGCCCTAGGGCCTGTGTCGGAAGTCCCGTCGTCCGCCCGAAGGGCGGGCCCCGCGGCGTCCGGGGCGTGCGATCGCAAGGCGGAGGGTCGTCCTCGTACTGGGGCGTACGTGGACGAGCCCGACAACGCGGCGAGCGCGCGTGCCGGGCGCCGCGGGGCAGACGGGACTTCCGACGCAGGCCCTAAACGGCCTCGGCGATGGCGGGCACGTCCCCGAGGCCGCTCAGCGGCCCGGTGAACACCCGTCGCACGCCGGGTGCTTGAATCGCAACATGGTTGATCATGTTGTGCTGCGGGTGTTCATCGGACCCGACGGACGCGGGGGGAACCCCCTCGGGGTCGTGACCGACGGCGCCCGGGTACCCGGCACGGACGAACGCCAGCGGCTCGCCGCCCAACTCGGCTACAGCGAGACCGTGTTCATCGACGACGCCTCGCGTGGCGCGGTCGACATCTACACCCCCAGCGCCCGGTTGCCGTTCGCCGGGCATCCGCTGGTGGGCGTCGCCTGGCTGCTGGGGGAGCGCGGCGAGCCGGCCGACGTGCTGCGCCCCTCGGCCGGGGCGGTGCGGACCTGGACGGACGGTGGGTTCACCTGGATCCGCGGTCGCGCGAAGTGGGCGTCCGGGCGGCGCACACAGCGGTACGCCTCGGCAGCCGAGGTGGACGCCCTGCCCGCGCCGCCACCGGGCGAGGGCTGGCTGTACGCCTGGGCGTGGCTGGACGAGGCGGCGGGACGGGTGCGGGCCAGGGCCTTTCCGCGCCGCGGCGACAACATCGTGGAGGACGAGGCGACGGGCGCCGCCGCGGTCCTGCTCACCGCGGAACTCGGCCGCCCGCTCACCATCCACCAGGGCGCCGCCTCCCAGATCGTCACCCGCCCCCACGAGGACGGCTGGATCGACGTGGGCGGCCGGGCCGCCATGGCGTAGAAGGTGCCCGCACCGGGACCGGTGCGGGCACATCAAGCCGTTACCGGGCGGCGTAGACGGCGTCGCAGAACTCGGCGATCTCGTGTTCCGGCAGGCTGCGGACCACGTCGGCCTCGCTGATGACGCCGACCAGGCGCTTGTTGTCCAGCACCGGAAGCCTGCGGATCCGGTGGTCCTCCATCAGGTTCAGCGCGTCGCCGACGTCCGCGTCGGCGTCGATCCAGTGCAGGCGGCTGGCGAGCTCACGTGCTTTGACCGCCGACGGATCCCGGCCCTCCGCACAGCACTTGATGACGATGTCGCGGTCGGTGATGATGCCGGTCAACCGGTCGTGGTCGCAGATCGGCAGCGACCCTACGTCGAGGTCGCGCATCATCATCGCCGCGTCCTTGAGGCTCTTCTCCGCGTCGACGCATTGGGCGCCCTTGTGCATGATGTCGCGGGCCTTGCCTTGGAGTGCTGTCTTCCGCTTCGCCACAGTGGCTCACCTCCTCGGTGATTCCCGGCCATGCCGGTATTCCTCTGCCAGGGCGAACCCGTGCATACCGAGAAAAGTGCAGGACACTTCCATACTCACCGCGCCGCCCGCATCACACCAACGGAGGCGCCCGAACGGGTGAAGTTCTCGCATGGGGTGCGGCGATGTGCCCTCGATCATCCGCGGCACCGTTGTGGCTGGTCGCGCGGCTCCCCGCGCCCCTCCAGGGCGCCGCAGCGGCAGAACGTGGGCTTCGCCCGGCCTGCCTGGCTACTGGGCGGTGACCCGCGCCCGCATGTGGACCAGTCCCGCCACCCCGAACTGGAGCGTCAGCGGCAGTGTGGCGTGGGAGGTGGTGCCGTTCACGTCGGGGAGCTGGATGCTGGGGCCGCCCTGGCTGCCGAAGGTGACGGTGGTGCCGGGGTTGAGCAGGATGCCGGAGGTGGACAGCGAACCGTTGCCGGTGCTGTTGCCCTGCAAGGTGGCGCGGCCTCCGTTCGGGGTCGCGACCATGGCCAGGTGTTCGGCCACGCTGCCACCGTTGCGGATGGACATGGTGAGCTGCCCGGTGCCCGACGGTCCGATGTGCGCCACCGCGTCGTGGACCGCCAGGCTGGTGCCGGGCACCTGGATGTTCAGCTCGCCCGGGGTGGCGGCGGTGTCGCTCGGCGTGGTGGGAGCGGTCGGTTGCTGGGTCTGGCCGCCCGAACAAGCCGTCGCCAACACCAGCAGGGCGGCCGTTGCCACGGCCGCCCTGGCGGTTCGGGAGGGGACGCCGTTGCGTGTCATCCCTGCATTATGGCCTCCGGCCCGCGGCGGGGTGCGGGGGCCTCCCGGGCGGGTCGGGGTGTGGTGGGGACGCGGTGGCTTCGTACCGCGGGGCCGCGCCGTTGGAGTCGATCGCCGTCGCGGCGGAAGGGAGCCGGTGTCAGCGGCCGGGATAGCTGTAGGTGTAGCCCTGGGCGTCCAGTTGGTCCAGGAGTGCGGACAGGGCCGCCACCGACTGGGAGCGGTCGCCGCCGCCGTCGTGCATCAGGACGATGCCGCCGGGCTTCAGCTCCTCGTTGATCGTCTTCATGATGGCCGGTACGCCAGGGCGCTTCCAGTCGTTGGTGTCGACCGTCCAACCCAGCGGACGCAGGCCGTGCACGGCCGCGATGTCGCGGATCGCCGGGCTGAAGTCACCGCCGGGCGCACGGTAGTACCACAGCCTCGCCCCGGGACCCGCGGCGTCGGATATCTCGCGCTGGGCGTCGACTATCTCGTGCGTGTTGTAGTCCAGGGACTTCTTGCTCTGCTGCTCGTCGTGGTGCACCGAGTGGTCACACAGCCGGAATCCGGCCTCGGTTATCTGCTTGGTGAGGTAGGGGTAGCGCTGGGCGTTCGGGCCTATCTCGCAGAAGGTCGCCTTGGCGTGGTGCTGTTCGAGCAGCGCCAGCACCTGCGGCGTCCACCTCGGGTCGGGGCCGTCGTCGAACGTCAGCGCCACCGACTTGCCGCCGTCCTCGGTGCCGTGCTGGATGGACGTGCTGACCAGCGGCGTGCCCGACGGCGCGGAGGCGGACGGGCCGTTCGGCTGCGCGCTGGCGCCCTGCGCCGGAGCCGAGGCGGAGACGCTGGGGGAGGCCTGCCGCGCGGGCGCCGACGAGTCGGCCGACGACGGCGAGAAGACGGAGCCGGAGGCCGACGCCCCGGGGGAGGGGGCGCCGGAGGGGGAGGCGGAGCCGTTGGCGGTCGTGGAGGGGGAAGCGGCCGACGCCGAGCCGGCCGAGCGGGGGTGCGCGTGGACCTGGGGGCCGCACGCGGCCAGGGCGGCGCCGGAGAGCGTCACCGCGAGGGCGGCTGTTGTCCTCTTCGCACTGGCGAATGCCACAGCTGTACCTCCAACGGCATCGTTGACGGATGCCTGAATTGCACCTTCAGTAACTGTTTGTGCGCAGCGAGTACGGATCGGTTGGCGAGCGGCAATCAGCCGGTTGGGTCGTGGGGAATCCGATGTGATCGGCCGCACTGTAGGCCAGTGGCGGCTGGCTCGCTCATCTCCGGTTCACACCCCGTAGGGGGCTGGATGCGGAGAGTCCGTTTTGTGCGCTATGTCGTCAACGGTAGGGGACGGTAGGCGCTCAGCCCAGAGCGTTCGATGTGACATATGTCCCTTATGGCTTACGGCCCGCGTGTGACAGGAGGGGAAACAGGGTGACCTGGCCCCTCGTTCGGCTGACGGTGGCCGCCGGGCCGTGACGGCGGCCACCGTACCCCAACTCACCCAGTATGGCGGGCGGTTGGGGGAGGCGGGAGCTCGTGTCCGCACAAGACGCTCAGTGCGGGGCAGCGTCCCGCGGCCCCCAAGTAGGCCGGGCGAAGTCCACTACGGTTCCCCGCGCCCCAAAGGGGCGCGGGGAACCGCGCGATCAGCCACAACGGTGCCGCAGAGAATGATCGCCGCCTTCCCGGCGGAGCGCTCAGTTCGCGGACTCGTACCGCTCGATGACGTCACGCGGAATCCGGCCGCGCGGGCTGACCTCGATGCCCTGCTCCTTGGCCCAGGCGCGCACCTTCACCGGGTCGGGGCCGCTGGCCGTGGAACCGCCGCCCGCCGACTGCTTGGCCTGGCCCCGCCGCGCGCTCCCCGTTTTCCTGCCATGCCGGATGAAAGGCGCCAGCGCTTCAAGGAGTTTGTCGTAGTTGTCGGCGCCGAGGTCGATCTCATAGCCGATGCCATCGACACTGAAGGTGTGGGTGGCAATGTCGTCACCCTGTTCACCGCTGATGTCGTCAGTGAAAAGGGTGATCACGCGCTGAACCATTGTCTTGGATCCTTTCAAGGCAGGCCAGTGGATGCTACCCGCGTCTGCTGTTGGGACCCAAAGGGACCGGAAAATCCCGGCTGTTCCGCCCGGTTTGGCCCGCCGTACCGTTCAACTGGTGCGTGGCGGCAGCGGTAGCGGCAGCCCCGGCAGGCCGTCGAGGCTGACGGCGACGTGCTCCTTCTTCTCGCAGTACACGGCGAAGGACTGCTCCGTCTCCCGGGCGAAGCGCTGGGTGTGCAGTGGGCGTTCCTCGCGGTAGTCCAGGTAGGGAACCGCGTATCCGCAGGTGTCGCTGACGCGTTCGGCGGTGACCACGATGACGGCGCGCAGATCGGTGCGGCGGCGGAACTCCGCACCGAAGTGCCCAAGCAACTCGTCCCAGCGCGGATCGTCACGGAACACCGGTACGCCCCGGCCGTGGATCCGGACGATCTTGGGCGGGCCGGTGAAGGCGCACCACATCAGGGTGATACGGCCGTTCTCCCGCAAATGGGCAATGGTTTCCGCGCCGCTGCCGCCCAGGTCGAGATAGCAGACCGTGCGCTCGTCCAGCACGGCGAAGGAACCGGCGAGACCCTTTGGGGACACATTGACATGCCCGTCCTCGGTCAGTGGTGCGGTCGCGGTGAAGAAGACGTGCTGTTCTTCTATGAACTCCCGCAGCCGCCCGTCTATTCGCTCGTAAGTCTTTCCCATGGAGCCATTGTCGCCACCGGGCGGCGGGAGCGGACAGCGATTTGCGGATGCTGGAACTCCTGACACCAACTCAGGGCCCGTGTGGCTCAAGGGACATGTGCCCCACGGGCGTTCGACGTGGCCCGTGGCGAGGGTCAGCGGCTGGTCGTCCACCAGGCGGCGCCCGGCACCGCGACGCCCCGCTGCTCCTCGCCCGGCGGCCGTGGCACTCGCCCTACGAGGACGGCGGTGACCACTCGCCGACGCGCACCACGGCCAGCGTGATGTTGTCCGGGCCGCCCGCCTCGATCGCCGCCTTCCACAGTTCGAAGGCGGCGCGCCCGTCCTGGTGTTCCCGCAGCAGGCCGTCCAACTCCTCGTCGGGCACCGGGTCGGTCAGACCGTCCGTGCACACCAGGAACCGGGCGTCCTCGGTGAGCGGATGGCGCCGTACGTGTGGACGCACGTCGCTGAACTCAAGCCTGCCGCCCAGCGTCTGCGTCACGATGTTGGTGGTGCGCTGGCCGGGCGCCAGCGGTGGGTTGTCGTCCACGCTGAGCTGGCGCAGCCCGTCCTGGCCCACGCCGAAGACCCGGCTGTCGCCGATGTTGAAGGCGAGCGCCGACTCCGGCAGTACGACGACGCCCGCGACCGTGGTGCCCATGGTGCGCAGATCCGGATTGGCGCCCGCCGCCGCGTACACGTCGTGGTTGCACGCCTGCAGCGCGTCACGGAGGTTCGACTCGGTGTCCAGCGCCCGGCCGACCCTGGACAGCCGACGCACGGTCAGCGCGCTCGCCACCTCACCGCCGGGCTGGCCGCCGAGCCCGTCGGCGACCGCGACGACCAGCGGGGTGCCGAACGGGAACAACAGGGTCTGCGGATTGTCGGTCACCGTTCCGCACAGCGTCCACGGGCCGACCACCAGACTGTCCTCGTTGTGCTCCCGGACCAGCCCCACGTGGCTCAGTGCGCTCACCGCGATATAGGCCATGACGCCTCCACGGTCCAGGGTAGAGCGCCGCACACGCGGTGTCCGGTGGGCGGCGGTCGGCCGCCGAACCGCGCCTTCGGGCGCCCGCGGCGGCTCAGGCCGACTCGGTACGGGGCCGCGCCGCCTCGTCGCCGTGACTACTGCCACGCGGATCGACGCGGGGCAGGACGTAGGGCGCGCCGAGGCCGGGCAGGATGTGCTCCCACAGATCCGTGAGGCGCTGCGAGAGATCCGCGCGGCCGTTGAGCGTCTCGGACAGCAGCTGAATACCGGTGAAGCAGCCGATGATGAGTTCCGCGGACTTCCTGGGATCAATGTGTTTCAGGACGATGCCGTCGCTCTGTGCCTTTTCCAGGAAGGTGCGGGCGATGTCGATCCACGCACGGTAGGGCTGGGTGGTGGGGGCGGTGAACGAGCCCTCGATGACCAGCCGGACTCCGGCCTGCATCATCGGATTGCCCTGGAGTTCGCGCGCTATGAAGTGCGAGGCGTCGATGGCCGCTTGCAGTGGGCACTCGGCGACGTGCGGGGGCAGCAGGCTCGTCTGTTCCTCGATGACCGCCCTCGCCAGATCCTCTTTCGAGGCGAAGTGGAAGTACAGCGCACCTCGGGTGGTGCCGGACTCCTTCAGGACGTCTTCCACCGCGGAGGCCGCGTAGCCGTTCTTGGCGAACACCACGGCGGCGGCGTTGAGGATGCGTCGACGAGTTTCCCTGGCCCGTGCTTGCTTCGGTTGTCGCACTTTGGGTTCTCCCGGCGCGCGCCGCGCGCCGTAAAGGCTCGGAGTGTGAGCGTTACGTCATCTTTGCGAACGCTAAACCAACTGACTGGCCGGTAGGTATCCTAGCAGTGCAAATAGAGCGGCCCCCGACGAGGCGGAGAAGTGAACATGTCCATTCCCGGGCTGATGGATCCCTGGCAGCGCGAGTTCACTGGTACCGCTCCGCGAGAGTACGTGCACCGCCGCGCCATAGCCGAAGTCTTCCTCACCAATGTCTGGCGATGTGTCGGCAAGGACACCTTCAGGCTGATCACGCAGTGGCCACGCGCTCACATGCTCTATGCCCCCCTCCGTGGTGGCTGGTATGACCCCATGATTGCCGTGGAAACCATCCGGCAGGCCGGTTTGCTGGTCGCCCATGCCGAATACGGCGTCCCCCTAGAGTATCAATTCATAGTCAGGTCAATAGAGTTGACAACGCACACGGCAGTGCCCGTCGGCCGCCTTCCCGCGGAACTCGATCTGCAACTCGACGCCGACGACATCGAACGACGAGGTCAGCACCTCTCCCACATGCGGTGCACGTTCAACTTCTTCCAGGGCGCCGAGAATGTCATCACCGGCAGCGGGACCTTCACCTGCGTTCCCGCGCGTCTCTACCGGCGCCTGCGCGGCTCCAGGGCCTGCGCGGCCCCGACGACCCCCCAGCCGCCCGCGGTCCCCGGCGAGATGGTCGCTCGGCGCGGCGAGCAGAACGTGCTGCTGGCCCCCGGACGGGGGCCGCGCGCATGGCGGTTGAGGGTCGATCCGGCGCACCCGGTGCTCTTCGACCATCCCGTCGACCACGTGCCCGGCATGGCCCTGCTGGAGGCCGCGAGGCAGGCCGCGGAAGCCGTCACCGAGCCCGGACTCCTCCCCACCCGGATACAGGTCGCCTTCCAGCGGTACGTAGAATTCGACGCCCCTTGCTGGATCGAGGCCGAACCACAGCAACCCGGCAGCGACGGAACGACCCGGGTGAGCGTGATCGCCAGCCAGAACGGCACTCCAGCGTCCAGGATCACCATTGTCATGAGACCGGGTACGTAACCGGGACAGGGGAACACAGTGCGCGTACTGATCACCGGTGCTTCCGGTTTCATCGGACGACGGGTCGTCCGGGCCATGACGGCGGAAACCAGCCAACTGCGACTGCTCGCGCACACCCGCGCTGTCGAAGACGCCCCGCACGGCGCGCAGATCGCGCACGCGGATCTGACGAACCCGGCCTCGCTGCGGGGCCTGTGCGACGACGTGGACGTCCTGGTGCACTGCGCCTCGCACATCGGCGACGATCCGCGACGGTGCGAAGCCGTCAACGCCCGGGGCACCGAATCGCTGGTGGCCGAAGCGCGGACCGCGGGCGTGAGCCGCCTGGTGTACCTCAGCACCGCGGCCGTCTACGGCGAGGGGCCGTTCACCGGCGTACGGGAAGGGGAGGCCGCCCCCCGGCCGGTCTCCGTCACCAGCAGCACGCGGCTGGCCGCCGAGCAGGCGGTGCTGGCGAACGGCGGCATCGCCCTGCGTCCGCACCTGGTGTACGGCGCGGGGGACCGCTGGGTGATCCCCGCGCTCGCCTGGATCGCCTCGACCGTCAGGGCCACGGTCGACGGCGGCCGAGCCAGACTGTCGCTGATCGAGGTGGACGACCTCGCGCGGGCCGTCGCGGCCTGCGCCCTGAGCCCCGCCCCCCACCAGGGCGTCTACCACGCCGCGCACCCGCGTCCGGTGCCGGTCAGGGAACTGTTCGACGTCGTCACCCGCCAACTCGGGCTTGCCCCGATCGATGAGGACCTGCCGTACGACCAGGCCCTGGAACGCTTCACCGCGCACGGCGGACGCAAGCGCCACCTCGACATGACGGCGAGGGACCACTGGTTCGACACCGCCCGCATCTGGTCCGACTTCGACCGTGTCCCCGGGCCTGGCTTCCCCGAACAGTTCGCCCGCCACGCGGCCTGGTACCGCGGCCAGTTGAAGCACTCGGCAGCCGGGACGGCCACGTGAGCGACGATCGCGCGCCGCGTCACGTTCTGGCGCCTGCGCATGGCGGGCCGTCGCCCCCGCACACGCCGTCCGGCGGCCGGAGGGAACCGGCCCCGGTACCCTGATGTCGTCATGGGCATGACGGAAAGTGCGGGTGCTCGTCGGCTGCGGCTGGCAGTCGTGGCCGTGTTGGCCGCGGTCGCCCTCGTGGTGGTCTTCGGCGGATGCGGCCCCGGCAAGCGGCAACCGCCGCGCCACGAGCCGTGGTTCGGGGTGTTGCAGGTCGGCGGGGACTCGGTGGAGCCGTTGGCCGGGACCGGGTTGGACCGGGCGGTCGTCGCGCTGGACTGGAGCCGCTACCAGCCGGAACCGGGGCGAAGCGACACCGCGTACGTCGCCGGGATAGCCGCGGTGATCCGGGGGTTGAGGACCGAGGGCATCAAGGCGGTGCTCGATCCCGGGCTGCACCATCCGCCGCCCTGGGTGTTCGCACTCGCGGGCGCGACCCGCTTCCAGGACCAGTACGGCGTGCGGTGGCGGGGGTCGGCGGCCTCCGGTACCGAGGTGGCGAACGCCGTGTTCGACACCGCGGTCCGCACCGCCGAAGGCGCCTACCTGCGCCGGATCGCCGCCGACCTGGGCGGTGGAACCTTCGCCGCGATCCGGGTCGGCGGCCTGCTCAGCGGCGAACTGCGCTATCCGCCCGCGGACGACGGCGCCGGACATCGCGACGCCGTCTGGTACTTCGACCCCGGAGCGCGGGCCCACGCACCGGTACACGACTGGCGGCCGGGCACCGGCGGCAGGGCGGACGCGGAGCGTTCCGTACGCGGTTACCTCGGCGCGCTGACCGGGTACGAGCGCTGGCTGCTCGGTGCCACCGCCGCCGCCTTCCCCACCGGAGAGCTGCAACTGCTGCTGCCCGGCTGGGGGTTGCGGCCCGGCCAGGTGGCCGCCGCCGTTGACGACGACCTCGACGGGCGCAGCCGGGCGGAGCAGGGCGGAATGCTTTCCTCCGGACTTGCCTGGGACGGGCAGGTCCGCGCACTCGGCCCCTACCGCACCCGCGCCGTCGCCTACACCACCTGGCTGGACGCGCCCTCCGGCGGGCGCACCCCGCAACTGGTCAGCCCGGCCGACTACCTGGCCGGGCTGACCGCGTCCGCCGGAGTGCGGTTGGCCGGGGAGAACACCGGGCGCAACGCCACCCGCCAGGCGCCGAAGGCCGCCCTGCGGCTGTGTCTGCGACGGGTCCGCGCCCTGCGGCTGGCCGGAATGATGTGGATGGGCGAGCCCGACCTGCTCTCCGGCCGGGCCGGGCTCACCCTGGCCGACTACGCCGGGGCGGTGTCCGCCTTCCGCTCCCAGGGCGCCGCCGAGTGACCGCGGGCCGACGGCAACCCGGCCAGCCAGCCCGCCACCGTGGCGGCGTCCAGTGACTCCGCCCGGTGCACCGCAAGCCCCGAAGCGGCCAGCCAGGCATCGCACTTGGGCTCGAAGGAGATGCCGAACAGCTCGGTCCGCTCCGCCACCGCGTAGATCTGGGCGTGCAGCCGCATCGCCACGATCCCGCTGGCCGCGCCCACCAACGCCTTGGCGACGGCCGGATGCAGGCCCGGACCGGCCACCGTGGCCCGGGCGCCGAGCCCGCAGCGCCCTACCACCTCGGCCGAGAGCGCCGCGTCGCCCAGTGCCGTGCCAAGACCGTAGTCGCCGCGGTCGGAGAGGCACAGGAAGACCACCGGGCGGTCGTCGTCCCACTCCCGTAGCGCGTCGGCGACCGCCGCCGAGACCCGCTGCCGCATCCCCGGGTCGGGCATCGGCTTGAGGCTCACCACCAGCGGACGGGTCGCCGGATCGACACCGGTCACCTCCCGCACCTGCTCGGCCGGTGCCGGGACCAGCGACTCGGCCGGGTCGGGAACCAGCGCCGGACGCACCCAGCGGGCCGGACCGCACGAGAGCAGCCGCCGGGTGCCGGCGTCCCGTACCGTCACCGTGGCGGCATGGCGGCAGGCCAACTGGAGCAGCCAGCGGGTCGGTTGGGGCGTGTCCGGGTACGCGCCGATCGCCACGACGTGCACCTCCTTGCCGAGCAGCCTCGCCACCAGCAGCACCGCGGGCAGCATCCGCACCAGCGGTGGCAGCCCGCGCCCGAACAACCCGCCACCGCCGACCGCGATGGCGTCCGCGCGCAGGAAGGCGCGCACCGCGCCGACGCTGGTGGTACGCACGGCGGCCAGGGCGTGCAGCCGGGTGACCGCGGCCGGGTCGCGGCTGACCACCGTGAACCGGTGCCGCCGCTGTCCGGCGAGTTCGGCGAGCCGGACCAGGATGGACTCGTCACCGGTGTTGCCGTTGCCGTAGTTGCCGATCAGCAGGGCCCGCCCGGCGCGGTGGCGGCGGTCCCGCAACAGGTGGCGCAACTGCCGCCGGGTGTCCAGCGGTTCGTCGCCGACAGGTCCCGAAGCGGCCCGAAAGACGGCGAGTTGGGCCTGCGCGATGCGGTCCCAGTCCAGCTGGCGCACGCTGTCCGGACCGGCGGCGCCCAGCGCCGCGCAGCGCCCGGGGTCGGCCGCCAGCTCGGCCAGTGCCGCCGCGTACCCGGTGACGTCGCCCGCGGGCACCCGCACCCCGACCGACTCACCTACCAGCGCGCGCAGGCACGGGATGTCGTACGCGAGTACCGGTGTCCCGGTGGCCAGGGCCTCCGCGGCGACCATGCCGAAGGTCTCGTAGCGACTGGGCATGCACACCAGCCGGGCACCGGCCAGCAGGTCGAAGCGGGCGGCGCCGTCCACCCGGCCCAGCCAGTCCACCCGGTCCGCGACGCCCAACCGGTCGGCCAGCGCGCGCAGTTCCGCCTCGTCCGGCCCGTCACCGGCGATCCGCAGCCGTGCGTCGAGCCGCGGCGCGGCCTCGGCGTAGGCGCGCAGCAACAGGTCGAGGCCCTTCTGGGCGATCTCAAGGCGGCCCAGGTAGAGCAGGTCACGCCGGATGGCGGGGGAGCGGTGGTCGAACGCGGCCGGTTCGAGACCGTTGGGCACCGCCGTGACCGAGGCGGCCGGAGCACGACGGCGCAGTTCGGCCGCCAGGTCCTCGCTGACCGCGACCAGCCGCTGGTGCGAGGCCACCCCGAACCGCTCCACCACCGCGAACGGCAGCTTGTACTGGCGGGACTTGTCCCGGGCGAACAGCCACTGCACCACGCCGACCACCGGACGCCGGGTCAGGTACGGCACGCACAGCGAGGAGAAGGGCGCGGCGAAGTCCTCCACCACCACATCCGGATCGGTGCGCCGCACCAGCAGCCACAGCCCGCCCAACACGGCCGCGAAGTAGCCGAGTTGGCCGCTGAACCGTACCCGCCCCAGTGGCCCCAGGCGCGGCCCGAACGGCAGGTACCGCACGCCGTCGACCACGGCCGGGGCCGCCCCCGGCCAGCGCGCGCAGGCCACGGTGACCTCGACCCCGCGGGCGGCCAGCCGCCGGTTGACCTCATGGGTACGCACCGAGCCGCCGCCCGCGCCGGGTCGCCGGGGATCCTCGAACCCCAGGTGCAGCACCCGGTACGGCCCCGGCCTGCGGTGGTCGGGCCGTACGGCGAGACCGGCCAGGGCGCACACCGCGACGGCGGCGCAGCCCCACAGCACCGGTTGGGTACGCAGCGCGCTCAGCGCCGTCCACGCCGCCGCGCCCGCCAGCACGGGCGTGGCCGCACCGGCGGCCGGGCCCAGAGCGCTGACCCGGCGGCGCACCAGGGCGAGCAGCAGCAGCGCGGCCGTCCCGAAGACGGCCGCCGCCGACCAGGCGAGCGCCGCAGGATCGCCCGACGCGGCGGCGAAGCCCCCGGCGCCCACCAGGCAGACGCCGCCGAGCAGCACCAGTACCGGGCGCACCGGACCCCACGCCTGGAACAGCGTGGTGACGAGGTTGACCGTCGCCGCGGCCAGCCCGGCGAGCCCCAGCGGCAGCAGCAGGCCTGCGGCCGACGCGTACCGGGCGGGCAGCACCAGAGCCAGCACGCTCGGCGGGCAGCTGGCCACCACGGCGGTGACCGCGACGGCGGTGATCCAGTGCAGCCGGAGTACCCGGCGGAAGTCCGGGCTCGCCGCCCGCCCACCGCCCGCCGGGCGCGCCGCGGCGAGCCGGGGGAAGACCACCATGGCCAGCGCGGTGGCCAGGAACACCGGCACCCGGGCCAGTACCAGCAGCGCCTGGTAGGTGGCCAGGTCAGGCGCCGCGCCGCGCACCGCGGAGGCGGCCAGCACATCGAGCGTGAGCAGCACCGAGACCATGGTCTGGATGCCGCTGATGGCGGCGGCCTGCCGCCACAGTTCACGCCGCTGCCGGGCCGCGTCACCGTCCGGGGCGGCGTCGCGTGGCCCGGCCAGATCGCGCCGCATCGCCAGCAGCCCGGCGGTCGCGGCCACCGCGGCGCCGACCGCGAAGGCGCCGATCACCCCAGTGCTGCCCCAGCCGAGCGCGGCGGCGGTCACCGCGACCGCGATCCGCACCGCCACCTCCGCCACCCGCAGCGCGCCGAGCCGCCCGAAGTCCTGACGGCCCTGGAGGTATCCGGCCGCCGCGGACAGCAACATGATCAGCACGCACGCGGCGGCGAGCACCGCCAGCAGCGAAGGCCCGGCATACCGGCTGACCGCCGCGCAGGCCGCCACCGCGCAACCCACCGAGAGACCGAGGCTGAGCCGCAGACAGGAGCGCAGCGACTGCCGTCGCCGTGCGCTGCCCGCCGTGCTCACCGCCACCTCACGGGCGAGCACCCACGGAACCGTGGCGGAGGCCAGCGTGCCGACGGTCAGCAGCACCGAGGACACCGCGGCGTAACCGGCGTAGGCGGACGGCGGCAGCAGCCGTACCAGGACGAGGGACAGGCCGTAGTTCGCCGCGCCGACCAGCACCGTCGCGGCGGTCAGCAGCGCGGCCCCCCGATCAAGCCGGGTGCTCATCGGCGACCGCCCTTCCCTCCGGTGATCGGACGTACGTCGTACACCCGCAGCTCGCCGTTGGTGGCGCCGGGCTCGCTGTGCAACAGCCTGGCGCGGCGGCCGAGTTGGCCGATGAGGGCGGGGGCGAGCGGGCTGTAGCCCTGGGCGACGAGCTGTGTGGACAGCAGCAGGTAGTCGGCGTGGCCGCGCTCCAGCGAGCCGAGGGTGTCCCAACTGCCCAGCCGAACACCGCGCATCAGGAACTGGGCGCTGCCCTCGGTGGCGTCCACCGTGCTGCCCGGCGGGATGTGCGTCCGGGTCCAGGCGAGGGTGCGGCGGTAGGCGTCGTCGCGCCGGGTGTGTACGGCCGCCCACGCCTGGACGTCGGCGGCCAGCGCGAGCACGGCCAGCGCGGCGACCGTCCGCCGGAAACCGGCCCGGGGCGCGACGGTCCTCGACCGCCGGTCCGTGCCGTGCGGGTCGCTCGGCCGCACGGCGGGACGGCATGCCGGAGGCTCGGCCCCGCCACCGCCGCAAGGCTGGCGGCCCGCCTCCAGGACGAGGTCCACCGCGAGCGCCAGCGCCGCCGTACTGGTGACCACCAGCGGGTAGAACATCTGCTCCTCAAGCGTGCCGAAGCCGATGGCGTACAGCAGGAAGAACAGCGCGCCCGCCGCCCAGGCGGTGACCACCGAGCGGGCGGGCCGCTCGGTGAACAGCCAGGGCCGCCCGGCCCGGCGCAGCAGCAGCCAGCCGGTGGCGCAGCCGCCGACCGCGATCAGCGCGTACGGCACGCCGAACTGGCCCAGATTGACCAGCAGTCGGTGCCCCAGACCGGCGGAGGCGGTGGCGGCGGGCCGGTTGAAGCCGGTGATCTGGCGGGCGCCCACGGCACGCGCGAGGCCCGCGCTCTTCTGCGCCCACCAGGCGGACCAGCCACCCGTCGCGGCGGTGGCCGCCACGTACACCCCGTAGCCCGCCAGTGTGCAGGCGACGGCGGTCAACCGCAGCCGCCGCGCCGCGCCTTGGGCGCTGAACGCCAGTACCGCCAGCGGCACCAGGGTGACCAGCGAGTACAACTCCTTGGTGGTGACGGACAACGCGAACAGCAGCCCGGCGAGCACCCCGGTACCGACCCGGGCGCGCCGGGTCGCGGGGGTACGGGCCAGTGCGAGCATGCCCAGGGCCGCGGCGGCGGTCGCCGGGGCCTCCAACATCAGCCTGCTGTCGAAGCGGTTGAGGAACGGGTCCAAGGCCAGCAGCAGCCCCGCGGTGAGCGCGATCGACGGCCGCACGGCGCGCCGCAGCAGCGCGGTGACGGTGACCGCGGTCAGCGAACCGGCCACGGCGTCCACCGGCCGCAGCGCCAGCGCCAGCCGCAGCGTGTCCCCGTGCGCGCGGGCCGCCTTCATGACGGCGGCGAGCAGCGCGAAGAACGCCGGAGGGTGCAGGTCGAAAGGGTGGCCGTAGAGGGTCACGCCGTGGCCGGTGGCCAGGGCGCGGCCGATGTCGACGTAGGTGATCTCGTCCACGAACAGGTCGTAGGAGCGCTCGATGAACGCCAGCCGCAAGGCAAGCGCCAGCACGAACAGACCGGCCAACGCGGCGGCCCAGCGCGCGCGTCGCGGCCGGGCTTCCTTCGGCTCGTCAGGCGACGGCCGCCGCGCCGGGCGTACCGGCGGGTGCTGCCGCCAGCCGAGGGCGTCACCGTGCCGGGCCAACCGGATGACAACGCCGCCTCGCCCCAGGGCGGTTGGCGCGACGCGCCGGATCACCGCTTCGGCGTCCTGCTCGTCGGCGCCGACCAGCAACAGCGCCGCGTCCGGCCCCGAGCGGTCCACCAGATCGGTGGCGCGCAGCGCGCCGAGGTCGGCGCGCTCCAGCGCGGCGGCGGGCAGCCGGACCAGGGCGCAGGCGTCGGTGACGGTCCTGCGCTGCGCGACGAGGTGCCGCAGCCGCTGCCGTTCGGCGGTGAGCGCGGCGAGCAGATGCCCGGCGGTGGCGTGCCAGCCGAACCGCCCGGCCCACGCGCGGCAGCGCGCCGCCCACTCCTCGGCCCGCCGCGGCGTCTGGACCGCCCGCAGCGCGTCGAGCAGGGCGGGGGCCAGCTCGCCGTCCGGTTCCACCAACCAGCCGGTGCCGCCCGGCCGTATGGTGTCCCGCAGGCCGGGCACCGCGTAGGCCACGGCGGGCACGCCCGCGGCCGCCGCCTCCATCACGGACAGGCCCCAGCCCTCGCCCATCGAGGCGGTGGCGGTGATCCACGCGGAGGCGACCAGTTCGTCGCGCTTGTCCCGGGAGACCCGGCCGTGGAACACCACGGCTTCGGCGACGCCCAGTTCGGCGGCGAGCTCCTCCAGTTCCGGCCGCGCCTCGCCGTCCCCGACGAGGTGCAACCGCGTGCCGGGCAGCTCGCGTTGGAGCGTGGGCATGGCGCGCAGCAGGCGGTCGACCCGCTTTTGCCGCACGAGACGGCCGACGCACACGATGCGCGGCGCACGGTCCCGGCACATGCCGCGCGGCGCCGGGGCGGGGTCGGGCGCCGGTTGTCCGCAGGGCGCCAGATACACCGGTCCGGGCAGCGAGAGCCGGGCGCGGATCTCGGCGCGTGAGGAGGGGGAGACGGCGCAGACGGCGCGCCGCCGGTAGACCAGTCGGCTGCCGCGGTCCTCCAGCCAGCGGCCGAGTGCGGCCACCGGCCCGGGGAACCAGACACCGAACTGGTCCTGGTGCACATGGTGGATCAGCAGCACGACCGGTGTGCGGCGGCGCAGCGCGAGCGGGGTGAAGAACGGGACGCCGTTCTGCGAGTCAATCACGCCGTCCACCCGGGCGCGGTGGAACAGCAGCCACAGCAGCACGAACAGGTAGACGGTGAACCGTCCGCCGCCGCGCACCACCGTGCCGTGACCGGTGTGTTCCCGCCGGGCGGCGCCGGGTGGGCGCGCGGTGAGGTAGGTGACCCGTACGCCCGCGCGGTGCAGTTCGGCGGCGACCTGCTCGCAGTACAGTTCGGCGCCCCCGGCCTGCGGATGCGGTCCGTCGCGCCAGTTGCAGACCACCACATGGCGGTCGCGCCATTCGGTCAGGCCGGGGAAGGCGTCGGCCAGGGTGCGGGTGCGCGGCTTGGCCACCGCGGGCGCCTGGGTCACCGTGCCGCCTCGGGTGCGGGGCGCAGACCGGCCAGCGAACGGTGCAGCCGCCACAGCTCACCGGCCACCCGACGGCCGTCGGTCAGCGGCCGGAAACTGGAGCCGTCCTGGTCGCTCCAGGCCACCGGGAACTCCCGGAGGGTGAGCCCCAACGCGCGGGCGCGAGCGATCACTTCGAGGTCGAAGGCGAAGCCGACGGTGCTGATGTCGGCGAAGATCCGACGGGCGGCCTGCGCCTCGAAGAACTTGAAGCCGCACTGGGTGTCGGCGATCGGGCCGGACAGCCGGCGGGTCAGCAGCCTGAAGCCCGCTCCGCCCACCCGCCGCACGAGCGGCTGGCGCACCCTCAACTCCGCTCCCACGCAGCGTCGGGAGCCGATGACCACCGGGTGGCCCTCCCGCAGCAGGGCCAGCGCGTCGTCGATGGCGGCGGCGGGGGTGGCGAGGTCGGCGTCGCAGAAGCCGACCCAGCGGGCCTGGCTGGTGACCATGCCGCGGGCCACCGCCGCGCCCTTGCCGCGGCGGGAGCAGCCGGTGACCGTCACCGGTACGCCGCGCTCGGCGATCCGGTCGGCGCACTCCGCGGTGCGGTCGCTGCTGCCGTTGTCGATGACGCGCAGCGCGCTGCGCAACGGGAGTTGGCGCAGGTGTCCGGCGAGTGCCAGGAGGGTGCGGGCCAGCCGGTTCTCCTCGTTGTAGGCGGGTATGACGAGTTCCAGGTCGACCGTGGATAAGCTCCGCCGCCGGGACGCGGTGGGGGGAGCGTCACGTCGTTCCGTGTGCGTTGAGTGCATCGGGATTCCTTGCTGGGGGGACATGCCGTGTGGGGTGACATGCCTGCGACAAGTGACCCATCGACACTATCCGTGGCGGAGCGTGTGCCGACAGCACTCAACGATCTCTTAACAGGCCGGTAGCACGCTGTTTTCCTCGCGAAGCGAGCGGGGCCCTCCGGTGAACCGGAGGGCCCCGCCTGGGTGTTGGGGCGGCTAGCCGCGCGGCTTGGCCAGCAGGAGTTCGGTGTTGTGGTCCGCCGCGGTGCCGAGCTTGAGCGCGGGGGTGGCGTACGGGTCGTTGTACGACAACTCCCGGTACAAGGCGGCCAGTCCGGCGTCCGAGGTGTCACCGAAGTCGGTGTCGTAGCGGGCCGCCGACTCCACCAGCGTGGTGAACAGCGACAGCGTGCCGTCGCCGTTGTCGGCGATCTCGATGATCCGCGCGTGCTGCGGATAGTCGATGTGCGAAGCGGTGTTGATCTCCCAGAACGCCCGCTCGGGCACCGCGTGGCCGTGCGGGATGATCTGGTTCTGGTGGGTGTGGCCGTTGACCCAGGCCACCACGTTCGGGTACCGCTGCAACAGGGCCACCAGGGCGTTGCCGTCGTGCCTGCCCTCGAAGGGGTTGTACGGATCGGGCAGCAGGTTGCCCATCGAAGCGCTGGTGTGGTGGCTGAAGATGACGACCAACTGGCTGGACGAGCCGCCGCGCACCAGGTTGCCGTCCGTGTCGTACCAGTGGCCGCTGTGCTGCCTGAGCACCGACTCCAGCCAGTCCAACTGCGCGGTGCCGAGCGAACCGTCGGCGAACCCCGCCCGGTTGGTGGTGTCCAGGCTGACGCCCAGCACGCCGTCGCAGACCGGGAAGGTGTAGTACAGCTTTCCACTGGCCGCGGCGTCCGGGGTGAACCCGTGCCCCACCGGACCCGGGCCGGTGTAGGCCGGGTTGAGGTGGGCCTGCGCGAACTCCCTGGGGGTGAACGGTATTCGACGCGGATCGGCCGTCACCTGGCGCACCGGGCCGCCGTCGGCCAGCAGGTGGGCGACTTGCGCCACCGCCTTCGCCGGGTCGTTGCGCAGCGCGTCGGCCAGCTTCGCCGCGTCGGCGTCGTCGCAGCCTTCGAGCTTGCGGTCGCCGGTGTAGAGCGAGTTGAGCAGCCCCAGATCCGGCAGCGAGCCCTCGATGCTGTCGTCGTGGTTGCCGACCGTGGTGTACCAGGGGGTGCGCAGCCCGGGCGCGGCGAACGGGCTGCCCGCGGCCGACAGGAAGCCGGGCACCTGCGGGAAGCCGTGCGCCTTGTAGGCGTCCTGGAAGGACGACTCCGGGTTCCAGTACGCCGCGCTGCCCGAGTCCTGCACGCCCTCGTAGCGCTTGGGGTCACCGCTGTTGGGGGTGATCCGGCCGCCGCTCATCACCGTCAGGTACCAGTCGAGCTCGATCCGCTCGTGGTTGTCGGTGTTGTCGCCGGTCGCCATGACCAGCGAGAACGGCCTGCCCGTGAAGGGGCCGCCGGACAGCGAGTTGACCCGCTCCACCAGCGAGGAGGCGCCGCGCACGGTCAGCGTCTCGTGCGGGCGGTACGCGCTGTCGAGGTAGCGGGCGAGGTACTCGAACCGCACCGGTGACTCGGTGTCCACCAGGTGCAGATCGGTGAACTGCACGAACGACGCCACAGCGGTACGCCGGTCGTCGCGGGTCGACGCCGCCGCGGCCAGGTCGGTGCGCACCACCAGCGGCCAACCCGGGCCTGCCTGAAGCCTCTTGTACGGTCCGCTGCCGATCGCGGTGGCCACCTGCTCCAGCGTGGTGCCCGCCGTGCGCACGGCCCGGGTGGCGGTGGCGGCCAGGGCACGGTCGCGCGTCGCGGCGGACGCGGACCGGCCGCCGAGAGCCAGGGCCGCGGCGGCGGCCGAGGCTCCGGTGATGAACTGGCGTCTGCTGTAGGCGGCCATGCGGCGGCTCCTGACGGTCGGTGGGGGACGACTCCTGCGCGTTCGCCGCGGTGCGAGCCCGACGCCCCGACGCCGGGCTACCCGCAAGTAACGCGCCGTCCGTCAGAATGCCCGCCGATATTGGTTCTCCTGTGAACAACTGGCGAAGCAATGGTGAGGAAACGTTGTCCTGTTGGGCTGCCCGACCGGATCTCAGGAGACCTCGCCCGGCACCTCGTTGACCGCGGCCGACGCCGTACCGCGGTCGTTCTGCAGCGACCACAGGTCGCGGAACAGGCCCGGCACCGCGACGAGTTCGTCGAACGTGCCCTGCTGGACGACCCGGCCGTGGTCCAGCACCACGATGCGGTCCGCGATGGTCACATTGGTCAGCCGGTGGGTGACCAGCACCACCGCCCGGTCCGTCGCGATGGCGCGCAGCCCGGAGAACACCCGGTGCTCGGCGCGCGGGTCGAGCGCGGCCGTCGGCTCGTCCATCACCAGCAGCCCGGCCGGACGGTGGAACGCCCGGGCCAGCGCGATGCGTTGCCACTGCCCGCCGGACAACTCCTCACCGCCGAGCCACTCCCGGGCCAGCAGGGTGCGCAGGCCCGACCGCAGCCCGCGCACCACCTCATGCGCGCCGCTCGCCTCGCACGCCCGCCACACCGCCGCGTCGCCCGGCGGCGCGGGCTGGCCGAGGGTGATGTTCTGCCGGGCGGACAGCGGCCAGCGCGCGTACTCCTGCGGCACCACCGCGACCCGCTGCCAGGCCGCCAGCGGATCCACCTCCCGGGTGTCCACCCCGTCCCAGCGCACCACACCGGAGGTGGGCAGGTAGAGCCTGGTGAGCAGCTTGGACAAGGTGGTCTTGCCCGAACCGTTCTCCCCGACCAGCGCGAGCACCTCGCCCCGGCGCACCGTCAACGTCACCCCGTCCAACGCGTTGCGGTCCGCCCCCTCGTACCGGTACACGAGGTTGTCCGCCCGCACCTCGACCGGTGCCGCGGGCAGCGCGTGGCCACGCCGCAGCCGGTAGCCGCCCGCCTCGTCCAGGAACCGCGACCAGTCGTCCACGTACATCCCGGTACGGAACATCCGGGCGCCGCAGCCCACCATGCTCTGCACCGACGCGGTGACGGTGCGCAGCGCGAAGACCGCCGTACCGGCCGAGGCCACCGACATCCGCCCGCTGCCCAGCAGCATCATCAGCGCCGTCCACACCAGCCCCGACGCCAGACCGCCGGCCGCCGCGCCCACCAGCGCGGTACGGGCGCCCCTGCCGACGGCGCGGCGCTCCGAGGCGTTCACCCGGTCGGTGATCTTGCGGTACTTGCCGAGCAGGAAGCGCGCCATGGTGCCGGAACGGATCTGGTCGGCGGCGTGGGTGTCCGCCATGTGCCAGCGCAGCACCGACAGCATCCGGCTGTGGCCCACCATCTCCATCGCCGCCAGATAGCTGACCCGCGCGGCCCGCACCTGCGCCACCCCCTGCGGCAGCCCGGCGAACACCAGCAGCGGCAGCAGCACCGGGTGCAGGGCGGTGAGCACCCCCGCCCCCGCGGCCAGCGAAGCGGTCGCCGAGAGCAGGTCCTGGCCCTCCCGGATGAGGTCCTGGGAGACCTGCGCGCCGCGCTCCGCCGCCTCCCTGCGGTCGTTGAACCCCGGGCTGTCGTACGCCGCCAGCTCCACGTTGACCGCCGCGTCCAGCAGCATCAACTCCGCTTCCTGCGACATCAGCGGGGCCAGCCGGGCGGACAGCCAGTTGACCACGATGCCCAGCACGGCGCGCATCCCGGCCGCCGCCGCCAGCACGGTGAGAGACGGCCAGGCCGCCCACAGCCGCTCCGCGACCCGCCCGGAGGAGATCAGCGCGGTGATCGTGCCGGTGGTGGCCAGCAGTCCGAACGCCTGCGACAGACCGGAGAGCACCTGGCACAGCAGCAGCCCCACCACCGACGGCCGGTCCGCGCGCCACGCCAACGCCAGGGAGCGGCGCACCAGTTGGGGCAGCTTGCGCGCCATCTGCCGGGTGGTGATGGACTTTCCTGCCTCCCAGCGCTGGTCGCCGTCGAGCTGGAAGTCCAGTTCGTCGTCGAACTCCGCCGGCACAGTGACTTCGACCATGGCGCCCCCACTCGGCTCGGGGTGCTGCACCCCACGCGATGGCCGGACGCTATTGGGCACGGTGGCCGCATGGCGGGCCTTCGCCGGAAGAACGCCCGATCGAGTGGGGGCGCGCGGTTGCCATTCCAGCGCCCGGAGGACCGCTGGCGCGATGGGGGCTCAACCGGTGGCGGAGTGGGGCTCGTTGGGCCGGGCGGTGGCGTGCGGCGGACCGGCGGTCACCGCCCCGCCGCACGCTGGGCGGCCCCCCTCTAGAAGAAGCCCCCGTCGTCGTCCACGACCTCGTCGTAGACGTCCGTCTCCTCGTAGTAGTTGTTCTCGATGACCGTGCGCGGCCGGTCCTCCTCCAGCATCTCGCCGATCAGCGCGCCGCCGACCAGTCCCGCCACCCCCGCACCCACCACGGCGCCGGTGCTGTGGCCCGGCCGCTGCTGCGGGTAGCCCGGCTGGGCGTATCCGCCCTGCGGGTAACCGGCCTGCGGGTAGCCCGGCTGCTGGGGGTAACCGGCCTGCGGATACCCGGCCTGCGGCTGGTAGTACGGCGGCGAGGTGGTCTGCACCCGCTGCGCGCACGGGCCGCACGCCTGCACGGGGCGGGACACTCCCCACTGCGGCGACCACATCACGCTCACGCTGCCGGGCGCGTGCGCGGAGTCGAAGAAGCAAGTCATCTGTGCCCCCTTGGGGTCACCGGCGGTCTCCCACCGGATGGACGTTCGGTACCGCACCCTGTCGATCCGTCCGCACAGGGTGCGGCCAGCGTACCCGCGGCCCCCGCGGGGCCTCGGCACGGGCGTTCGGTTCGGCCGGGCGCTGCCGGGCGGACCGACGACGGTTCGCGGGACGCCATGACCGACGCGCGGGCGGGCCCTGGCGGTTCCCGGCCGAGGCGGAACCCACGGCAGCGGCGGCCGCAGGCCACGGGATGCCGACCGGGTCCCGCGCGGCCACCCTGGAGGGACGCGGCCGCGATCAGCGAGAGGCGGTGGACGGGCGCGATGCCGGAGGACTGGACGTGGGAGTACGAGGGCTGGGACCCGGCGCAGGAACGGCTGCGGGAATCGCTGTGCACCCTGGGCAACGGCTACCTCGCCACCCGCGGCGCCGCCACCGAGGTCACCGGCGGCCCCGCGCACTACCCGGGCACCTATGTGGCGGGCTGTTACAACCGCCTGGCCTCCCTCGTCGCCGGACGCCCGGTGGAGAACGAGGACCTCGTCAACCTGCCCAACTGGCTGCCGCTGCGCTACCGCGTCGCCGAGACCGACCACCGGCCCCCCTCCGCCTGGCTCGGCCCCGCCCACCGCGGCCTGCTGACCTACCGCCAGACCCTCGACCTGTGGCGGGGCACCCTCACCAGGCGGCTGCGGTTCACCGACCGGCGCCGCACCGACCGCCGCCACCTGGGCGTGGAGCAGGTGCGGTTGGTCCACATGGCCGCCCCGCACCTGGCCGCGCTGCGCACCACCTTCACCGCCGAGGACTGGTCGGGCAGCCTGGACATCGAGGCCATGCTCGACGGCCGGACCACCAACGCCGGGGTGCAGCGCTACCGGGAGCTGGACGGCCACCACCTGGGTCGGGTGCGCACCGCCGCGGAGGGGCCGGACATCCTGCGGCTGCGCTGTGCCACCCGCACCTCCGGGATCCGCATCGCCCTGGCCGCCCGCACCGCGGCCTGGCAGACCGCCGACGACGGTGACCCGCCGCAGCCGGTGGTACCGCGCGTACGCCTCGGCGAGCGCACCGCGACGCACCACCTGACTGTGCCGATCGAGCCCGGGCGGCCCGTCGTGGTGGACAAGGTCGTGGCACTGCACACCTCGCAGGACCCGGCGATCAGCGACCCGGACGAGGCGGCGCTGTACGAGGTGTCGCACGCCCCGGGCTTCACCGAACTGCTCGCCGCACATCAGGCGGCCTGGGAGCGGCTGTGGCGGCGAGCCGAGCTGGACGTCTCCGGCGAGCCCGGCCGGATCCTTCGGCTGCACCTGTTCCACGTGCTCCAGACACTCTCCCCGCACACCGCGGAACTCGACGTCGGGGTGCCCGCCCGCGGACTGCACGGCGAGGCCTACCGGGGACACGTCTTCTGGGACGAGCTCTTCGTGCTCCAGTACCTCAACCTGCACTTCCCCGAGGTCTCCCGGGCGCTGCTCAACTACCGGTACCGGCGGCTGCCGCGGGCCTGCCGGGCCGCCCGGCAGACCGGCCGGGTGGGCGCGATGTACCCGTGGCAGAGCGGCTCCGACGGGCGTGAGGAGACCCAGACGCTGCACCTGAACCCGCGCTCCGGGCGCTGGCTGCCCGACCACTCCCACCTGCAGCACCACGTCGGCTCGGCCGTCGCCTACAACATCTGGCGGTACGGACAGGCCACCGCGGACACCGAGTTCATGTACACCAGGGGCGCCGAGATGCTGTTCCAGATCGCCCGCTTCTGGGCCAGCGCCGCCGAGTACGACCCGGCGCTGCGCCGGTACCGGATCCGCGGCGTGGTCGGGCCCGACGAGTACCACGACGCCTATCCGGGCGCGCCGTTGCCGGGGCTGGACGACAACGCGTACACCAACGTGACCGCCGCCTGGGTGCTCGCCCGGGCGCTGGAGCTGGCCGAGGTGCTGCCCGCGCCGCCCCGGCAGGAGCTGTTCGAGCGGATCGGGCTGGCCGACGACGAACTGGCCGGGTGGGAGGACGTCTCCCGGCGGGTGCGGGTGCCCTTCCACGGAGGCGTCATCAGCCAGTTCCACGGCTACGGCGACCTGGCCGAACTGGACTGGGACGGCTACCGCGAGCGGTACGGCGACATCCGCCGCCTGGACCGGATCCTGGAGGCGGAGGGCGACACCGTCAACCGCTACCAGGCGTCCAAGCAGGCCGACGTGCTGATGCTCGGCTACCTGTTCCCGCCCGCCGAACTGTCGGCACTCTTCCAGCGCCTGGGCTACCCGGTGGACGACGCGCTGTGGCGGGCCACCGTCGACTACTACCTGCGGCGCACCAGCCACGGCTCCACGCTCAGCGGCCTGGTGCACGGCTGGGTGCTGGCCAGGGCCCGGCACGCCGAGGCGTGGAAGTACTGCCAGGAGGCCCTCACCAGCGACGTGGCCGACCTCCAGGGCGGCACCACCGCCGAAGGCGTCCACCTCGGCGCCATGGGCGGCACGCTGGACCTCGTGCAGCGCGGCCTGACCGGCCTGGAGACCCGGGACGACACCCTGTGGCTGGACCCGGCACCGCTGCCGGAGCTCTCCGAGTTCGACTTCACCCTGCGCTACCGCGGCCAGTGGGGCATCGGGCTGCGGATGAAGCCGGGGCAGCTGCTGATCAGCGTCCCCGTCTCCAACGAGGCACCGGTGCGCTTCGCGCTGGCCGACCGGGCCTGGATGGTCGCTCCGGGCGCCGAACGGGTGGTCGCGCTGCCCACCGGGGAGTGATCACCGGCCGGTGTGCGTCCCGCCGGTGCGGGCGCGACGCTGGATAGCGGGGGGAGCGTACGGCAATGGGAGCACTGGGAAGGGAGCAGGCGATGAACCACGTGGTAGAGCGGCGTCAGAAGCGGCCGTTCGCGCTGCAGGACGTGTTCGACTGGTTCGAGACCAGCATGCCCGGACTCCATCCGCCGGGCCTGCACGGCATTCGCATCGAGGAGCGTTCCACCGCCGACGCGTTCATCGTGTCCGCGGAACTGCCGGGCATCGACCCGGACAAGGACGTGGAGGTCACGGTCGACAACGACATGCTCACCCTGCGCGCCGAACGCACCGAACGCGCCGAGGACGTACGGCACTCCGAGTTCCGGTACGGCGCGTTCTCACGTTCCCTGCGGCTGCCGTCCGGGGCGCGTCCGGACGAGGCGTCGGCCGACTACCGCAGCGGCGTGCTGACCATCAAGGTGCCCGTCTCGGAGCGGGCGGCGAGCGCCAGGAAGATCACCGTCAGGCACGAGGGGAAGTGATCCACCCACCGTCGCGGGAAGGAGACGGCACCGATGTCGACGGCGACCACCACCGACCTGTACGAGGTGACGATGGCGCTGTCCTACCTGGCGGAGGGCATGACCGCACCCGCGACGTTCGACCTGTTCGTACGGGACCTGCCGGACGACCGCGGCTTCCTGGTGGCGGCGGGCCTGGAGCCCGCTTTGGACTACCTGTCCGGTTTCCGGGTCACCCGGGAGGACGTCGAGGCGTTCGCGGCGCTGCTGCACCGGCCCGCCGCCGAACTCGAACCGCTGCGGGGGCTCGGGTTCACCGGCGAGGTCCGCGCGGTGCCGGAGGGCCGGATCGTGCTGGCCGGGGAACCGCTGCTGGAGGTGACCGCACCGCTGCCGCAGGCGCAACTGGTGGAGACCTACCTGCTCAACCTGGTCAGCCACCAGACGATGATCGCCTCCAAGGCGGCCCGCTGTGTGCTGGCCGCCGGCGGTCGGCCGCTGGTGGACTTCTCGCTGCGCCGCACCCAGGGCGTACAGGCCGGTATGCAGGCGGCCCGGCTGGGCGCGCTGGTGGGCTTCGCCGCGACCAGCAACGTGGCGGCGGCCGCCGCCTACCGGCTCGCCGCCAGCGGCACCATGGCGCACTCCTACGTGGAGGTCTTCGCCAGTGAGGAGGCGGCGTTCCGGGCCTTCGCACGCAGCCATCCGGGCCCGGTGACCTTCCTGGTCGACACCTACGACACCGAGCAGGGCGTGGCCACCGCCGCCCGCGTGCTGCGCGACCTGGACCTCGGCGCGGGCTGCGCGGTCCGCCTGGACAGCGGCGACCTGGCCGAGCTGGCGGTGCGCGCCCGGCGGATCCTGGACGGCGCGGGGCTGCCGCTGGTGCGCATCGTGGCCAGCGGCGGCCTGGACGAGTACGCGGTGGACGACCTGGTCGGGGCCCGGGCGCCGATCGACGTCTTCGCCGTCGGTACCCGGGTCGGGGTGTCCGCCGACGCGCCGTACCTGGACTCCGCGTACAAGCTGGTCGCCTACGACGGCCAGCCGGTGATGAAGCTGTCCCCCGCGAAGATGACACTGCCGGGATCCAAGCAGGTCTTCCGCCGCCCCGGGTACGAGGACGTGATCGCGCTGCGCGACGAGCGGCCACCGCCGGACGGCGAGCCGCTGCTGCTGCCCGCCATGGCGGACGGGCGGCGCGCCCACCAGCCGTACCCGGTGGCCGACGCGGCGGAGCGGTTCGCCGCCGACCTGTCCGGGCTGCCGCCAGCCGCCCGGCGCATCCACCACCCGGAACCGCCGCACGCCACCTTGTCCGAGGCGCTGAGCGCGCTGACCGGCCGGGTGCGGCACCGGCTCGAGGATGACGTCGGCGCCCACCGGCGGCCCGCCCCCCGGCAGTACGTACCGGGACCGGCACGCGGTCGGCGGCCCGAGGAAGGCGAGGATCGGGCACCGTGAGGGTGGTGGCGCGCGTGCTGGACGCGTTGTTCGGGCATCCGCGCGGCCCGGCCGGACGGCTGGGCGGCGCGCTGATGGCATACGGCGACGCCGGGCAGGAGCGCTGGGCGGTCTCGGCCGCCGGACTCCACCCCGAGGAGCACGTCCTGGTGGTGGGCCCCGGGCCCGGCGTCGGGCTGGCGCTGGCCGCGCAGGCGGTGGGGCCGCACGGACTGGTGGTCGGCGTGGACCCGTCGGCCACCATGCGCCGGATGGCCAGGGCACGCTGCGCCGCGCCGATCACCGCCGGACACGTACGGGTACGGCCCGGGCGCGCCGAGCGCACCGACTGCGAGGACGCGTCGATGGACGCGGTCATCTCGGTGAACAACGTGATGCTCTGGGACCGCCCGGCGGGCTTCCGTGAACTGCTGCGGGTGCTGCGCCCGGGGGGACGGCTGGTGATCACCGTGCACCGGCATGTGCTCGGCGTGCCGCCCCGCCAGGTGGTCGGCGACGCGGTGGCGGCCGGGTTCGTGGAGCCGGAGCTGACCTTCCGCAGGCGCCGCGCCACCAGCGACGCGGTCCAGCTGCTGCTGCGCCGTCCCGCCCCGTGAACGCGCCCGGCCGATGGCCGCCCGCCGGTGCGTGGGGTCTACTTACGGATAAGGGGACTCTCGGGACCGCACAGCCGATGGAGGGACCGGTGGCCGGTGGAGCCGGAAGGAGCTAGGGGAGCCGAGCACCTGCGACGGCTGCAACTCGACGAACTGCTGGAGGAGTTGCAGGTACGGGTCGACGCGGCCCGCGGCACCCGGGACCGGGTGCACAACCTGCTCGAGGCCGTGCTCGCGGTCGGCCGCCGCCTGGAGCTTCCGCAGGTGCTGCGGGGCATCGTGGAGGCCGCCGTGGAGCTGGTGGACTGCGAGTACGGCGCACTGGGCGTGATCGGCGAACACCAAAGGCTCTGCCAGTTCGTGCCGGTGGGCGTGTCCGAGGAGCAGCGGCGGCTGATCGGGCACCTCCCGGAGGGCCATGGCGTGCTCGGCGAGCTGATCCGCCACCCCAAGGCGCTGCGGCTGCGCGAGCTGTCCGACCATCCCTCCTCGTACGGGTTCCCGCCGCACCATCCGCCGATGCACTCGTTCCTCGGGGTGCCCATCAGGGTGCGCGACGAGGTGTTCGGCAATCTGTACCTCACCGAGAAGCGCGGCCAGCGCGAGTTCGACCCCGAGGACGAGGCGGTGCTCCAGACGCTGGCCGTGGCGGCCGGAATCGCCGTGGAGAACGCCCGGCTCTACCAGGAGACCCGGGACCGCCAACGGTGGATGGAGGCGAGCGCCGAGGTCACCCGCCGCCTGCTGTCGGGCGCCGACGAGGAGCCGGTGGTACGGCTGATCGTGGACCACGCCCGGCGCATCCTCTCCGCCGACCTGGGACTGCTGGCGCTGCCGGTCGAGGAGAGCGACGAGATACAGGTCGCCCTGGCGGTGGGCACGGACGCGCAGATCCACAGCGGTCTGGTGCTGCCCAGGGACGGCTCGTTCGCCGGTGCCGCGTTCGCCGCGGGCGGGCCGGTGACCAGTCTCGACATCGGCACCGATCCCCGGGCCAGCGCCGGGCCGCCGCGCTGGCAGGGCCTGGGACCCGCGGTGGCGGTGCCCATGACGGCCGCCGGGGAGACCCGCGGGGTGGTACTGCTGGCCCGCGCCGAGGGCCGACCGGGGTTCACCGAGACCGAGACCGAGCCGCTGCTCGCCTTCGCCGGGCAGGCCGCACTGGCCATGGAACTGGCCGAGCGGCGACAGGACGCCGAGCAGGTGGCGCTCCTCGAAGACCGCGACCGGATCGCCCGTGACCTGCACGACCTGGCCATCCAGCGGCTGTTCGCCACCGGCATGACGCTGCAGAGCGCGGTGCGCCTCGTCCACCACCCTGAGGCGGCCGAACGGCTGCTGCACGCGGTGGACGACCTGGACGAGACCATCAAGATCATCCGCTCCACGATCTTCGGACTGCGCGCCAGGGAGGGCGCCCCCCAGGGGCTGCGGCTGCGTGTCGTTCAGGTGGTCGAGGAGGCGGTGCTGGCGCTGGGATTCACCCCGGCCCTGCGGATGGAGGGGCTGGTCGACACCGAGGTGACGCCCGCGGTGGCCGACGACGCGGTGGCGGTGCTGGGAGAGGCGCTGTCCAACGTGGCGCGGCACGCCCACGCCCGGTCGGCCGACGTCCGCGTCACGGTCGAGGAGGGAACGCTGACGCTCGCGGTGACCGACGACGGCGGCGGCATCCCGGACGGCGTGCGGCGCAGCGGCCTGGTCAACCTCGCCGAACGAGCCGCGGGCCTTGGCGGCGCCCTGCACCTGGACACCCCGCTCACCGGCGGCACCCGGCTGACCTGGCGGGTACCGCTACGCGAGGCCGAGGACGGCTGAGCGCCCCGCGGGGAGTGCGGCGATGTGCGCTCGGTCATGTGCGGCGCCGTTGTGGCTGGTCGCGCAGTTCCCCGCGCCCCTTCATGGCGCTCCCGAACGCGGCGGGCTCGCGCGGGGCCCTTGGTCAGGCCACGCGGCGGCAGGGCGGGCAGGGGCCAATGGCCGTGCCCGGGGGGACGACCGGCCCATCCCGTCTGGGCCGCAGCCGGAGGGACGCTGGAAGACGGGGACGTTTCCGCCCCGCACGCGACCCGGAGGTGCGCGTCATGGCTCGGCCCATCACCGTGGGCATCAACGGCTCCGCGGAAAGCCTCGCCGCCGCCCACTGGGCGGCTGGCGAGGCGCGTCTGCGCGACCTGCCGCTACGGCTGGTGTACGCCTGGGAGTGGCTGCCGTCCCAGGAGGACGCGGGCCCCCGGCAGACCCTGCCGGACCGCGTGCTGAGCGAGGCCGCGACCGAGGTCGAAGCCAGCCATCGCGGGGTGCCCGTGTCGGTGGACGGGATCGCGGACCTGCCGGTGAAGGCCCTGGTGGCGGCGGCGGCCGAATCCGAGCTGCTGGTCCTCGGCTCCCGGGGGCTCGGCGGCGTGCACGGCTTCCTCACCGGCTCGGTCGCCCTCGGCGTGGTGGCGCGCGCGGAACGTCCCGTCGTGCTGGTACATGCCGCAGCGGCGCCGCCGGGGGAAGCGGCGCCCGGCGACCGGTGCGAGGTGGTCGCCGGGCTCGCCCTCCACCACCACTGCGAGGCGGTGCTCTCCTTCGCCTTCGACGCCGCGGCGGTGCGCACGGCCACGCTGCGGGTGGTGCGGGCCTGGCACGCACCGGCCCTGTACGACTACGCGGCGGGCGGAGTGGACGCCGAGTCCGCCGACACCGCCGAGCAGCAGGAACGGCAGGAGCTGTCCGGGACGCTCCGGCCCTGGCGGCGCAGGTACCCGCAGCTCATGGTGCGCGAGGAGATCGCCGCCGGAACGCCCGCGGACCATCTGGTGGCCGCCGGGCGCGACGCCGACCTGCTGGTCATCGGACGACGTACCCAGCGGTCGCCCCTGGGGACCCGGCTCGGGGCGGTCGCCCACGCGGTACTGCACCACGCGGCCTGCCCGGTCGCGGTCGTACCGCACGAGTAGCGAGGACGACGGCGGCACGGTGGGCAGGTGCTGAAGTGGGCAGGTGCTGAAGGGAGAGCGGTGAGCCCGATGGGCGCCACGGTGAGGCTGTGGAGAGGGTGGCACAATCCGCTGATGCGGCGCACGGACCGCGCCGAGGCATGGCTGGGAGCGGCCACGGCAGTGCTGGTGACCGCACTCGCTCCGCTGGCCGGAGCGGCCCTCGCCGGAAGCGTCGACGCGCAGTTGCTGCGGGAGCAGCAGGGCTGGCGCCGCACCACGGCGGTGCTCACCGAGGACGCGAAGGTCACCGAGACCGGTGTGACGGCCGGAGAGAACACCGGGCGGGCCGACGCGATGGTGCGCTGGACGGCCCCTGACCACTCGTCGCGCACCGCCATGGCCCAGGTGCCCGCGGGCACCAGGGCCGGTGACACGACGGCGGTCTGGACCGATGCCGCGGGTCGGCTCCGGCACCAGCCGATGACCGCGCACCAGGCGCGGGTACTGGGCGACCTGGCGGGCGGGTGCGCCGCGGCAGGGGTGTGCGTGCTGCTGGTCGGCGGCCGGAAGGTCGTCGTCCAGGTGGTGCTGGACCGGTACCGCGCCCGGGCGTGGGAGCGTGCCTGGGCCGACGTCGAACCGCGGTGGACACACCGCCACGCGTGAGAGTGGAACGGCCGCGGACGGCAGGATTCGTGCGGGAGGTGGCAGATGACGGCGCAGCGGCGAGCACCCTCGCGCCTGGTCGAACTGACCGAGGCGGAGGCGCTGGAGTTGCTCGCGGGCGTGTCGTTGGGGCGGGTGGTCTTCTCCCAGCAGGCACTGCCCGCGATCCGCCCGGTGAACCACATCGTGGACGACGGTCAGGTGGTCTTCATGGTGCACGACGGCGCCGCGATCCTGAGCCCCACGGCGGAGCACGGCGTGGTCGCCTACGAGGCCGACGAACTGGACCCGTCCCGGCACACCGGATGGAGCGTCATCGTCACCGGCACCGCCCACCTGGTCAGCGACAGCGCCGAGGTGTCCCGCTACCACACGAAGCTGACGCCCTGGGTGGAGACCGGGACGGCGCACGTCATTCGGATCAGGCCGGAGATCATCACCGGCTACCGCCTGGTGGCGGTGGGTTGAGCAGGTCGGGCGCCCCGGTTGAGCAGCGCCCTCCCGGCGGAGCGCCTAGCCCGGTTTGCGGGCCACCAGCGTGGGCTGCCCGGCGTGGATCTCCACCCGCAGCTGGTTGAAGATGTCCGGCAGTGTGGACCGGGCGTATCCGGCCGGTACCTCGACCTCGGCCACCTCCTGGCCGTCCGTGGCGATCAGCTGATGGGCGGGCTGGCCTTCCTCGACGGCCGTGCCCGACAGGGCGATGAGGTTGCCTTCGGTGTCATAGAGCACCTGGACTCTCATGCCACTCCTTGTCCTTCGTCCGGGCCTTCGTACGGGGCGTGTTCGTCCTGGGCCATTCGTCCGGGTGGCGAAATTCGTGCGTCAGGGCGTCACCACGGTCATGACGACCTGGAATTCCTGCGCGTTGAAGTGTGCGTTGTGCCAGGTGACGAGGCTGTCGTAGCGCCGGTCGCCGGACACCACGTCCCAGTCCTGGGCCTCTTTGTCGATTTCGATCGGAATTCCGTCGCTGCGCGGGGTGGGGGTGGCGGACATGCGTTGCCAGGTTCGCCAGTCCGCCACCCCCGGCCAGTAATACGCCACCGTCACGTGGGCGTCCGCGGCCAGCACCGAAAGGGGCAGGATCCCGCAATGAACGGTTGCCATGGGCTCTCGTCCTTCTTCCGTGCGATGGCTCATGACGTCTTTTGCTTGATGGGCCAGACGCGTTACCCCCTATTGTGCTCACCACCCAAATGCCGGATACATTTTCCACCGGTGATTCACTCGGTTGGCGTACTCGGATTACTTGTCGGCCGGAATCCGGCACTCCGCCCGGTGACAGGGGCAGGATGGACGTGATGACGGTCACGCTCGCACTCGCCGGTGACACGATGCTCGGCCGCGGGGTCGCCGAACGGCTCACGCGCTACGGGCCCGGGGCACTGTTCGCGTCCGAGCTGAAGGAGACCGTGGCCGAGGCCGACGCCTTCGTGCTCAACCTGGAGTGCTGCGTCTCCGACCGCGGCCGGCCCGCCCCCGTACCGGGCAAGCCGTTCTACTTCCGGGCGCCGCCCAGCGCGGTGCGGGCACTGGCCGAACTCGGCGTGGACGCCGTGTCGTTGGCCAACAACCACGCCCTGGACTTCGGACCCGCCGCCCTCGCCGACACCCGGGAGCTGCTGACCACCGCCGGGCTCCAGGTGGTGGGCGCGGGAGACACCGAGGAGCAGGCCCGCGCTCCCGTGGTGCTGACCGTGCGCGGGCTGCGGATCGGGTTGCTGGGCGTCGTGGACCACGCCGAGGAGTTCGCCGCCGGTCCCGACCGGCCCGGCACCGCGTACGCGGACCTCGCCACCGGCGTACCGCGCTGGCTTACCGAGGCGGTGCGCGAACTGCGCCAGCACACCGACATCGCCGTCGTCGCCGCGCACTGGGGACCGAACATGGTCGGCCACCCGGTGCGCCACGTCCGCCGGGCCGCGCCCGAGCTCACGGCGGCCGGTGCCACCCTGGTGGTGGGCCACTCGGCGCACGTGTTCCACGGATTCACCCGCGAAGTCCTCTACGACGTCGGGGACTTCATCGACGACTACGCCGTCCATCCCCAACTCCGCAACGACCTGGGGCTGTTGTTCCTGGTGACCCTGGACGCCACCGCGGTAAGGCGGGTGGCGGCCGTTCCGCTGACCCTGGAGTACTGCCGCACTCGGCTGGCCCGCGGTGCCGACCACGCCTGGATCAGCGACCGGCTGCGCAGGGTGTGCGCCCCCTTCGGCACCGAGGTCGCCGAGCGCGACGGTCGGCTCACCGCCTCCTGGGCAGACAGTTCATGACCGGGCGGCACGCGCCGCGGCGCCCGAGGGATGGCCGTCGCCCTGGCCGTCGCCCGGCCGCTGCTCCTGACGCAGCACCTCAAGGACCGCGGAGCCGTCCACCGTCTCCCGGGCGACCAGCAGCCCGGCCAGTTGGTCCAGGGCCGTCCGGTGCTCCCGCAGCAGCCCCACGGCGCGTTCCTCCGCCTGCCGCAGCAGCCGGGCCACCTCCTCGTCCACCACGCGCTGGGTCTGCTCCGAGTACGGCGGCCGGGCCAACTCCTCGGGGGTCTGGCCGAGGTACTGAGGATTGGACGACGCGTAGCCGATCGGGCCCAACTCCGGTGACAGGCCGAACTCCCGGACCATCCGGGTGGCGATCTGGGTGGCACCGGCCAGGTCGTTGGCGGCACCCGTGGAGCCCTCGCCGAAGACCACCAACTCCGCGGCTCGTCCGCCGAGTCGAACAGTCAGCAGATCAGTCAGATACCCCTCGCTGTACAAGTGCCGCTCGGCCTCGGGGAGTTGCTCGGTGACGCCCAGCGCCATCCCGGACGGCAGGATGGTGACCTTGGCGACCGGGTCGGCGTGCTCGCACAGCGCCGCCACCAGCGCGTGCCCGGACTCGTGGACCGCCACCGAGCGTCGCTCGTCCGGCAGCAGGGCGTTGGAGGTCTCCCGGCGGCCGAGCAGCACCCGGTCCCGGGCCGCGTCCAGGTCCTGCGCGCTGATGATGGAGCGCTCGGCGCGCACCGCGTTGATGGCCGCCTCGTTGACCAGGTTCGCCAGGTCGGCGCCGGAGAACCCGGGGGTGCCGCGCGCGATCGCGTCGAGGTCGACATCAGGGGCGAGCACCTTGCCGCGGGCGTGCACCGCGAGGATGGCCGCCCGCTCCGACTGGTTGGGCAACGGTACGGTCACCTGGCGGTCGAACCTTCCCGGGCGCAGCAGCGCGGGGTCCAGCGCCTCGGGCCGGTTGGTGGCGGCCAGCACCACGATGCCGGTGGCCTCGTCGAAGCCGTCCATCTCGGCGAGGAGTTGGTTCAGGGTCTGCTCGCGCTCGTCGTTGCCTCCGAGCCGCACGCCGCCGCGGCGGCTGCCGACGGCGTCGATCTCGTCGATGAAGATGATCGACGGCGCCCGCTTGCGGGCGTCGTCGAACAGGTCGCGCACCCGTGAGGCACCGACGCCGACGAACATCTCCACGAACGCGGAACCGGTCACGGACAGGAACGGCACGTCCGCCTCCCCGGCGACGGCCCGGGCGAGCAGCGTCTTGCCGGTGCCGGGCGGGCCGACCATGATCACACCACGCGGGCCCTTGGCGCCCGCCGCCGCGTAGCGGGCCGGGCTGCGCAGATAGTCGACGACCTCGCTGATCTCCTGCTTCACCCCGCCGTACCCGGCGATGTCATCGAACCGGGTGGTCGGCCGCTCGGCCTCGATGATCTTCGCGCGGGACCGGCCGATGGCGCTCAACCCGCCGGTCAGCGAGCTGGCCGTGCGCCGTGCGGTCCACAGGAAGAAGCCGATGAGCAGCAGGAACGGCAGAAAGCCAAGCAACACCGACAACAAGCTGCCGCCTCCGCCGCTTTGCACCGCGGTGACCTGCACATGGTGGGACACCAGTTGCTGCTGGAGCTGGCCGGTGCCCAGCGCGGTGGGGATGCGGGTGGTGAACCTGGTGCCGTCCTTCAAGGTGCCGTCCACCGCGCCCTTGTCGTCCACGTCGACCGACTGCACCTGGCTGGCGCCCACCTTGCCGACGAAGTCGCTGTACGTCAGCTGGGTGTGCGGCGCACCGGTCGGCGCGCGCGCCAGCAGCACGATGATCGCCAGGGTGGCGAACAACAGCGGCAGCAGCCAGCGCCGCCACGGTGACGGCGGCGGCGCGTCCGGCCGCCTCGGCGGCTCCTGCGACGGCCCCGGCCTGACCGGCGGTGTCAGATGCCGATGGGGCAGACGTACTCGTGTGATCACGGGAGCGATCTCCTCAACGGCCGCGAACGTGTACGCCAGGCGCACCCGCGCACCACGATCCCGTCCACGGCCCTCTACCCCCAGTGTCGCCCTGAACGGCGATGCCGCCCTGTCCGGCGGGGACCGCAGCGCCGGTCACACCGGTACCACCACCGCCGGGCACCGGGCGTGGTGCAGCGCCCGCCGCGCCACCCGGCCCAGCGGCAGCGCGAACCGGCCGCGGTGCCGACGCGCCCCCACCACCAGCAGCGACGCCTGCCCCGAGGCGTCGACCAGCAGGGACTCCGGCTCGGCGAGACCCACCTCGATACGCACCGGCACAGTGGGAAAGGACTCGCGCACCGGCACCAGTACGGCCGCCAGGTCCTCGCGCTCGGCCTGATCCCGTTCGGCGACCTCGCGCGGCGGCGGCACCACATGGCCGGGCAGCGGCTGCGGGTCCAGCCAGCCGCGTACCGCCCGTACCGGCACACCGCGCCGCTCGGCCTCCGCGAAGGCGAACTCCACCGGCTCCCGCGGCTCGTCCGGCGCGACTCCCACCACCACCGGTCCGCTGCCGGTGGCGCTGGCGCGCACCACCGCCACCGGGCAGGTCGAGTGCGACGCCAGCGTCTCGCTCACCGAACCCAGCAGCAGCGCCGCGAACCGGTTCAGTCCACGCGATCCCACCACCAGCAGGTCGGCGCTGTCCGCCATGCTCAGCAGGTTCACCGCGGGATCGCCGGGAAGCAGTTCGGTGGCCACGTCGAGCTGCGGATGACGCTCGCGCACCCGCCGCTCGGCCCGTGCCACCAGTTCCTCCGCGGCCTTGCGGGCGACCTCCACCAGGTGGCCGCGGTCGGTGTCCGGCGGTGGGTGCGCGGCCAGCCGCCACGCATGGCAGACGCTCAGTTCGTCCCGGCGGGCGACCGCGTCGTCAGCCGCCCAGTCCAGCGCCTCCCGCGCCGCGGCCGACCCGTCGACACCCACGACGACGTACGGATCAGCGGCCGCACCCATCGATCACCCCGGTTGCACGACCCGCCGCAGCGCGGGAGCGGGACGCCCGTTGACGGGGGCGGGGGCAGCAGCGGGGGCGGCGTGTGCGGCCAGTGCCGCGTCCAGCCCGCGGTGCACGTCGAACGCCTTGGACAGTCCGGCGAGGGCGATGGTGCGCACAACGCGCGGATCGTCGACGATCAGGCTCAGCCGCCCGCCGCGGGCCCGCACCCGGCGCCGGGCCCGGCACAGCACGCCCAGCCCCGCGCAGTCGATGAACGTCACCGGGCGCAGGTCCATCAGCAGCAGTGGACGCCGCCGGGCGGTCACCCGGTCCAGACAACTCCTTATCGAACGCGCGGCGACGAAGTCGACCTCCCCGTGCAGTTCCACGACGAGGACGCGGCCGACCGTCCGCTCGCGTACGTAGGTCGCTGATTGGCCGTCGTGCGACAGCTGGCTTTCCGGCATCGCAGCCTCTTGGTGGCGTTGGCGCCCTGACCGTCTCCCGGCCGTCGGGCGTGACACATTCAGCAAAAACCGTGCGGGGCGGTCGTACCAGGGCCGGATGGTCCCTGCCGTGCGGGGCCGATGGTCCCGCGGGCGGCCCGGGCCGGGGTCATGCGTGGTCGTGCGGTGAGGTGAGGGTGTTCTCGCCGGTCCGCCCGGCCAGGTAGTCCTCGACGTTGCGTACGGTGGCGTCGACGATCTGGGCGACGGCCTCCTGGGTGAAGTACGCCTGGTGGGGGGTGACCAGCACGTTCCCGAAGGTCATCAGCCTGGCCAGGGTGTCGTCGGTCATGACCTCCAGGGACCGGTCGAAGAAGAAGACCCCGGCCTCCTCCTCGTACACGTCGAGGCCCACTCCGCCCAGCCCGCCCCGGCGCAGCGCCTCCACCAGCGCCGTCGCGTCGATGAGCCCGCCCCGGCTGGTGTTGACCAGGATCGCGTCGCGTTTCATCCGCTGCAACGCGTCCGCGCCCACCAGGTGGTGCGTCTCGGGGACCAGCGGAAGATGCAGGCTGACCAGGTCGGACTCGGCGAACAGCCGCTCCGGCGGCACGTACTCCATGCCGAGCGCCAGGCACCGCGCGTTCTGTGCGGCGTCCCAGCCGAGCAGCCGCATGCCGAAGCCGCCCGCGATAGCGGCGAACGCGGTCCCGATCCTGCCCGTGCCCAGCACGCCCGCGGTACGGCCGTGGAAGTCCCGGCCCATCATGCCGGTCAGCCGGAAGTCGAACTCACGGGTCCGCCCGGCCGCCCGTACGACCCGGCGGTTCACGGCGAGCGCCAGCGCCCAGGCGAACTCCGCGACCGCGTAGGGGGAGTACCGCGAGACCCGGGCGACGGTCAGCCCGACCTTGCGCGCCTGGTCGAGGTCGATGTTGTTGAAGCCGGTGGAGCGCTGGGTGACCAGCCGGGTGCCGCTGTGCGCCAGTTTCTTGAGCACGTCCGCGTTGAGGCGGTCGTTCACACTGCTGATCACCGCCTCGTACCCGGCGGCCGTCGGCGCGGTGTCATGGTTGAGCACGAACTCCATGCAGCGCAGGTTGTGCCGCCCCGCGAAGGCCCCCTCCAGCGCGGCACGCTCGTCCGCCAGCACTCCGTAGGCGATGATGTCCACGGCGCGGGCGGCCGGTCAGCGCTTGCTCTCGACCAGGTTCTTGAACTGTTCGAGATCGTGCTGGACCAGCTCCTGGATCGCGTCGGACTGGGCGAAGCCCCTGGGGCCGCCGAAGGCGTCCCGGGTCTTCTCCGGGTCGTACTCCACCCGCACCTGGACCTGGGTGTGCCGCTCGTCGATCGCCCGCACCGTGAACGCGCCCTTCAGGTCGGCGCCCTCGCCCTGGGCGGTGTGCCAGAGCATCACGTTGCCCTTCGCGCCGCCCTTCGCGCGGTCGGTGATCTCGGTGTCCATCTCCCGCAGCCGGGCACTGGGCTCCAGGTCCAGGTGTGCCTTGCGTTTGCCCTCTGGTCGTGCCTCCCGTACACCGTCCACGAACCGCGGGTAGCTCTCCACGCTGTGCAGGTACTCCCAGGCGACCTCGGCGGGGACGTCGACGTCGATCTGCTTCTCGACCGTGCTCATCGCACACCTCCGTGCTCATCCGTGCTTGTGCGGTCACCCCCGACTCCACGATGCGCCGTCCGGGGGATGGCCGCACCCTGAAGGTATGAAGGACACCGCGAGCGGGACCGGCCGGGACTACCCGGTCGAAGTGGCCCCGTACGAAAGCGACAACCGCTACCGGCGCGTGCACCTGCAGGGCAGCGGATGGATACCGCTGGAACGCGAGGAGTTCGAGCCCCGGGTGCACCAGGCGTTTCCCGGGCTCGACCTGGACGACCCCAGCAAGGTGCACTGGGACGACCACCCGTGGGAGTGGCCGCCCTGGCACCCGGGGGAGGCGTGAGGGCGCAGCCGCCAGCCCCACGGCGCGCAGGCGACGGCCGCGCGCCGCCGGGTCGTGGCGCCGTCGTACAGCGCTGTCAACTGCCGGGCGAGCGCGGCTCGTTGCCGGTGACCGGCGGCGAGCGGTCTGGCCGGTGACCGGGCGCGGTGCGGGACACTGGGGTCATGACGACGCCCGGCGCCCAGCGCCTGTACGTGCTGCGGCACGCGAAGTCCGCCTGGCCGGACGGGGTCGCCGACGCCGAGCGTCCGCTGGCCGGGCGCGGACGGCGGGACGCCCCCGCCGCCGGGCGCTGGCTGTGGGCCGCCGCCCGCCCGCCGGAACTGGTCATCTGCTCACCGGCCCAGCGCACCCGCGAGACGTGGGAACTGGCACACGGCGAACTGGCCGCCGACCCGCGGGTCGTCCACGACGACCGGGTGTACGCGGCCGAGCTGCCGGAACTGCTCGACGTGCTGCGCGAGACGCCCGAGCGGGCGCGCACCGTGCTGCTGGTGGCCCACCAGCCCGGCGTCCAGGAGCTGACGCTGGCGCTCGCCGGCGCCGCGCGGGGCGACGCGCTGGACAGGGTGCGGGAGAAGTTCCCCACCTCGGCGATCGCCGTGCTCGAGATGGACACCCCCTGGTCGGCTCTGGCAGACGGCTGCGGGGTACTGACCGAGTTCGTCGTGCCGCGCGGCGAGCGGAAACCGGGGTAGCGCACGGCAGGCGCCGGGCGGACACTGGAGGTGACGCCGACGACGCCGAGGGGCGCCAACCGCCGTGTGAGCGGCGCCGGTTGGCCCGACTGGAGGACGATGTGCGCCTCACCGACGCCCGTACCGGGCAACGTGTCGAGCTGCGCACCGCCCGCCGCGGCCTGCTGCGGGTGTGCGTCCACCTGTCGGCCGCCGACCGCCCGGCGGACCTCGGCGATCTGCGGGCGCTGCTGGTGGCCGACGTGCTGTCCCGGACGGCGCAGACCGAGGGCGCGCAGGTGCTGCTCGGCTGCGCCGCGCCGGGCCTGACCGAGGAGCTGGCCAAGGCGTGGGCGCGCCACGCCGGTTCGCTCGGCGTACACCCGCCCGCCGGGCACACCGACTCACCGGACCCGCGGGCGGTCCTCGGCGGTCCGGCCGACGTCCATGTGGGCGCGGCGGAACCCACCGCCGACGGCCCGTGGTTCCGTACCGGCCCGGTGCGCGGACCGGACGGCGCCGCCTGGCGTGACGACCCCGAGCCGCTCGCCGTCCGCCTCGCCCTCCTGGAACTGCCGCACCACCAGCCCGCCGACCTCGACCCCGCGGTCCTGGCCGCGTCCCGATCCTGGCTGGACCACTGGCGGCGGCTGGTCGCCGACTGGGCCGAGACGCCCTCCCGGCCCCCGCTCGCCGAGCCCCTGCGGCGGGCCTTCGCCGGTTTCCACGACGAGCTGGACACCGCGACGGCGCTCGCCGTACTACGGGAGCTGGAGTCCGCTCGGGACGTCCCGGACGGCGCCAGGTTCGAAAGCTGTCTGCGGCTGGACCGGGTCCTCGGCCTCGAACTGCCCAGGGACATCGGCCGTCAGCGAATAAGTTGAGCGCCCATCAGGTCGTAATTTCTCCGCGTCGCGTGGGATGTCCGGTGCGCGGGGGAACCATCAGCCAAGGTGAGCAGTCCCTGACTCCAGAGGCGTACGAAACGCAACCACAGCCCGAATGTGGGGGGAGCCGAGATGACACGAAGAGTCGCACAGCAGCGCACGGCGGGTAAGGCACACAGGGCCGCGGCCGGATCGGCGGTGGCGCTGACCGCCGGGCTGGCCCTGGTGGTGGGCACCGCCGGGACCGGCCAGGCCGCCACCACGGTCGGCGGTGCGCAGGCCGCGCCGAACTGCGGCGCCGAGCAGCAGAAGGCGGCGCCCGCGTCCGCCGACTTCGCGGTACCGTCGGCAGCCGCGGTCGGCACCGCCGCGCAGAAGATCTCCTACGGCCTGGCCGGGCAGGCGCCGATCGGACTGTGGTCGTCCTCCAGCGTCACCCTGCGCACCCCCGTGTCCAAGGGCACGGTGCGGCTGGACGTCAGCAGCCGTGGCTTCAGCACCGACTCGCTGGAGGTCCAGCGGTACGTTCCGGCCAGTCACCGCTGGGTGGACCTCAACACCCAGCCCGGCGGAGGCAGTTGGCCGCAGCACGGGGTCTTCACCTTCCCGGTCAGCGCGGCGGCGAGCGCCGGCCACCCGTACACCGTGGCGCTACGGGTGCAGGACCTCGACCGTCCCGGCAGCTTCACCGTCGCCGCCTCGGTCCGCGACGGCCACGGCCACACCTACCGGGCGGCGGCCCGAACAGCCGCCGCCACCCGCCCCGCCGTGACGGTCAGCGGCTGGCAGCGTGACACCGCTTTGGTACGCGGCGGCGCGGCGCGTGACATCACGCTCACGGTGAGGAACACCACCAACCGGGCCTACCCCGCGCTGAACGCCAACTTCTTCGCCTACGGCCAGGGCGGCCAGCACGCGCTGGTGCCGAAGGACCTGGTGCTCAAGGAGTACCAGCCGGGGCGTGGCTGGACCCGGGTGGCGCTGGTCCCCAACGGCTGCGACCCGGGCATGGCCGTCGGCCTGCGCCCGACCGGCCGGTCCCCGCTCGCCCCCGGCGCCAGCGCCGTCTACCGGCTGCGGCTGTCCGTCGCCAGGTCGGCGCCCGCCGATGTGACGCACGCGGACGCGGGCCTGTCGGTCGGCAACGGTGAGCTGCCGTTCGCCTCCCAGGAACTGCCGTTCACCATCCGTCGGTGACCCGCCCTCCCGGGCGGGCCTGACCGAAGACCGCGGTCGTCCTGGACCGGCCGTCCCGGTTGTCCGTGGTTGTTCGCCGTCGCGGCGGATGAGAGCCACCGCGGTCTCGCGGAAAGCTTTCACCGCCGCGACGGCGCCCTCAGCAGGGTCCGCGCCCGCCAAGCCTGTCGCGCCGCGACGGCGGCCCGATCCGGTCCCGCGCGGGCACCGGGCGCGCTCGGCGCGCCGGATGGCACGGCACGGTCGTATCGTGGCCGAAAGACGCCCAGCAGCGTCACGCCGCAAGCCGTACCGCGGAGGCCGTGATGGCCGATCCGAAAGCCTTCCTCACCACACCCCGGCGCACCTGCGCCCGTCGCCCGGTCCAGGAGCGGGTGCGGGACTGGAACGAGGTCTACGACGGCCAGAGCCTGCTGCCGATCATCAACGCGCAGGCGGGCCGCTGCATGGACTGCGGTATCCCGTTCTGCCACAGCAGCTGTCCGCTGGGAAACCTGATCCCGGAGTGGAACACGCTGGTCTGCGAGGACGACTGGGCGGCGGCGAGCCAGCGGCTGCACGCCACGAACAACTTCCCGGAGTTCACCGGACGGCTGTGCCCGGCTCCCTGTGAGAGCGGCTGTGTGCTGGCGATCAACGCGGACCCGGTGACGATCAAGAACATCGAGATGGCGATCGCCGACCACGCCTGGGAGCACGGCATGGTCGAGCCGCTGCCCCCGCAGCGGCTGTCCGGCAGGACCGTCGCGGTGATCGGTTCCGGCCCGGCGGGCCTGGCCGCCGCCCAGCAGCTGACCCGTGCCGGGCACACCGTCGTGGTGTACGAGCGCGACGACCGGGCGGGCGGGCTGCTGCGCTACGGCATCCCCGAGTTCAAGATGGAAAAGCACCACCTCGACCGGCGGATCGCCCAGATGCGGGCCGAGGGGACGAAGTTCCGCACCGCGGTGGCCGTCGGCAGCGATGTCGACGCGGCCGAGCTGCGGGCACGCCATGACGCGGTGCTGATCGCGGTCGGCGCCACCGCGTGGCGTGAACTGCCGGTCGCCGGGCGCGAGTTGGCGGGCGTCCACCAGGCGATGGAGTACCTGCCGTTGGCCAACCGGGTGTGCGAGGGGGACTTCACCGAGCCGCCGATCACCGCCGAGGGCAAGCACGTGGTCATCGTCGGCGGCGGCGACACCGGCGCCGACTGCCTGGGCACCGTACTGCGACAGCACGCTGCCTCCGTCGTTCAGCTGGACATCAACCCGCGGCCCAGCGACTACCGCTGCGAGAACGAGCCGTGGCCCACGTATCCGCGGGTGCACCGGGTCTCACCCGCCCACGAGGAGGGGCAGGTGCTCGCCCAGCGGCGCGGCGAGACGGACACCGGCGGGCTCGCGCTGCCGCAGACCGACGCGGACGTGCGGGTGTTCTCCGCCTCCACCCTGCGCTTCGAGGACGACGGTACGGGTCACGTGGGGGCGCTGCACCTGGCCGACACCGAGCCGGGGGAGCGGCGCCCGATACCCGGTACCGAGCGGTTGATACCGGCCCAACTGGTCTTGCTCGCCCTGGGGTTCTGCGGCCCCGAGCGGGACAGCGGCATCGTCGAGCAGCTCGGCCTGCGACTCAACGCCCGCGGCCATCTCGCCCGTAACGACGGCTTCGGCACCGACGCGCCCGGGGTGTACGTCGCCGGTGACGCGGGCCGCGGCCAGTCGCTGGTCGTCTGGGCCCTCGCCGAGGGCCGCGCCGCCGCCGCGGCGATCGACCACTATCTGACCGGCCGCACCGAACTGCCCATGCCGGTCCGCGCCACCGACCTGCCCCTGACGCCCTGAAGGGGCGCGGGGAGCCCCGCGAGCGGCCACAACGGTGCCGCGGATGATCGCCGGCCCGTCACCGCACGCCCAGCGCGGCGCTCAGCGAGCCGCGCGCTGGTCGACCACCCGCCGTATCTTGCCCACCGAGCGCTCCAGCGTGCCCGGATCCACGACCGTGACCTCCACCGTGACGCCCACACCGTCCTTGACGCCCTGCGCGATGGCCGTCGCCGCGGTGGCACGCAGTGGCGGGGCGGTGTCCGGGCGGGCCTCGACGCGCAGCGCCATGTGGTCCATCCGGCCGCGGCGGCTGAGCACCAGCTGGAAGTGCGGGGCGACCCCGGGCGTGCCCAGCACGATCTCCTCGATCTGGCTGGGGAAGACGTTGACCCCACGCAGAATGATCATGTCGTCGCAGCGGCCGGTGATCTTCTCGATGCGGCGGAACGCCGGACGCGCCGTGCCGGGCAGCAGCCGGGTCAGATCCCGGGTGCGGTAGCGGATGACCGGCATCGCCTCCTTGGTGAGCGAGGTGAACACCAGCTCGCCGCCGGACCCGTCGGGCATCACCTGGTCGGTGATCGGGTCGACCACCTCCGGATAGAAGTGGTCCTCCCACACGTGCGGCCCGTCCTTGGTCTCCACGCACTCCTGGGCCACTCCGGGGCCCATCACCTCGGACAACCCGTAGATGTCGACCGCGTGCAGATCCAGCCGCTCCTCCAGCTCCCGCCGCATCTCCTCCGTCCACGGCTCCGCGCCGAATATCCCGACCCGCAGCGAGGTGCCGCGTGGATCGACGCCCTGCCGTTCGAACTCGTCGAGCAGGGTGAGCATGTAGGACGGGGTGACCATGATGATCTCCGGCTGGAAGTCCACGATGATCTGGACCTGGCGGGCCGTCATGCCACCGGAGGCCGGGATGACCGTACAACCGGCCCGCTCGGCGCCGTAGTGGGCGCCCAGGCCGCCGGTGAACAGCCCGTAGCCGTAGGCGATGTGCACCTTGTGGCCCGGGCGGCCCCCGGCGGCGCGGATCGAGCGGGCGACGACATCGGCCCACACCGACAGATCGCGCTCGGTGTAGCCGACCACGGTGGGGCGGCCGGTGGTTCCCGACGAGGCGTGCAGACGGCGTACGTCGGCCATGGGGACGGCGAACGTGCCGAACGGGTAGTGCTCGCGCAGGTCGGCCTTGGTGGTGAACGGGAACCGGGCGAGGTCGGCGAGCGAGCGGCAGTCGCGCGGCGTCACCCCCGCCGCGTCGAACTTGCGCCGGTACATCTCGACATGGTCGTAGGCGTGCCGCAACGTGGCCTGGAGCCGGGTGAGTTGGAGGGCCGTCAGCTCGTCGCGCGTCAACCGCTCACCGTCGTCCAGCAGTTCCAGCGGCGGTGGCTCGCCCACTCGCCGCCGCGGACCCGCGGCAGCGGTCAGGTCGCTGCTCATCCCTGCCTCCCGCACTCCCGTGTCCAGCGGCTGCCGACCGAACATTCGGTCAGCCCTGCGTACGGTCATGTAACCCAGCGTGCACATCACCTGTCAAGACCTGTGGACGGGAAACCGGACCACCGTATGGACCGCTGACCGGGTGATCCACCGGGCGGGGCGGACGGGACGGCGGCGGATCGGGCGTCATGATCGGCATGGCGGGCCAGGGTCTAGCGCCACGTCACGCGGCGGGCGCACGGGAGGTTGCGGTGCACATCCTGCTGATCGCGAGCGCGTTCAACAGCCTGACGCAGCGAGTGTTCGGGGAGCTCGGCGACCAAGGCCACACGGTCGCGGTGGAACTCGCGCTGGGTGACGAGTCACTGAGGGAGGCGGTGCGGCGGCACACGCCGGACCTGGTGATCGCCCCGATGCTGAAGTCCGCGATCCCCCGCGACGTCTGGTCGGCGCACACCTGCCTGATCGTGCACCCGGGACCCGTCGGCGACCGCGGCCCGTCGTCACTGGACTGGGCGGTACACGAGGGCGCCGAGACCTGGGGCGTGACGGTGCTGCGGGCGGCCGCGGAGATGGACGCCGGGGACGTGTGGGCGTCGGTGCCCTGCCCGATGCCGCCGGTGGCCAAGAGCGACCTGTACCGCAACGAGATCGGCGACGCCGCGCTGGAAGCGGTGCTGCTGGCCGTGCACCGCTTCGCCTCGGGCACCTACACACCGCGCGCACAGCGCGCCGAGGAGGCGCGCGTCCGGCCCTACCTCGACCAGGGCGTGCGCCGCATCGACTGGCAGACCATGCCGACCACCGCCGTACTGCGCCGACTGCGCACCGCCGACTCGCAGCCCGGCGTGCTGGACGAACTGCTCGGCGCCGAGTGGTACCTGCACGGCGGCTGCCCGGAGGACATCCTGCGCGGCCGCCCCGGCCAGCTGCTGGCCACCAGGGCGGGCGCGATCTGCCGGGCCACCGTGGACGGCGCGGTGTGGATCCCCCAGCTGCGCCCGCGGCGGCAGCCGGGCGGTCCCGCGACCTTCAAGCTGCCCGCCACCCTCGCGCTGGGCGACCGGTTGCCCGCACTGCCCGACATCCCCGCTCCCGTCTGGCTGCCCGAGCACCGTGAGACCTGGACCGACCTGCGCTACCACGAGGACGGGCCGGTCGGCTTCCTGCGGTTCTCCTTCCCCGGCGGCGCGATGAGCACCGACCAGTGCCGCCGCCTGCTCGCCGCCTACCGCTTCGCCTGCTCCCGGCCGACCTCGGTGGTGGTGCTGGGCGGTCCCCGGGACTTCTTCAGCAACGGCATCCACCTGAACGTGATCGAGGCCGCCGCCGACCCGGCCGAGGAGTCCTGGGCCAACATCAACGCGATCGACGACCTGGTCGAGGCGGTGCTGACCACCACCGACCGCTTGGTGGTCGCCGCCCTCGGCGGCAACGCCGGAGCGGGCGGCGCGATGCTGGCGCTGGCGGCCGACCAGGTGTGGTGCCGACACGGCGTGGTGCTCAACCCGCACTACCGGCTGATGGGCCTGTACGGCTCCGAGTACTGGACGTACACCCTGCCCCGCAGGGTCGGACAGGCCATGGCCGAACGGCTGACCCAGCGGGCACTGCCGGTCACCGCGGCGGCGGCGCACCGGCTGGGCCTGGTGGACCGTGTGCTGCGCAAGGCGCCCGGCGAGTTCGCCGCCGAGGTGGCCCGGCTCGCCGGGCAGCTCGCCGCGATGCCGCGCACCCAGCGGTACATCGCCGAGAAGAAAGCGGTGCGCGAGCGCGAGGACGACGTCAAACCGCTGAGCGCCTACCGGGAGGAGGAGCTGAGCCGGATGCGCCGCGACTTCTTCGACCCCGCGTCGCCCTACCACGCGCTGCGGCGGGCCTTCGTCCGCAAGGAGCCGCCGCCGGACACCCCGCCGCACCTGCGCGCCGCCTCGGCGCGCACTGCCGGGCGTCACTGGATTGGTCCTGCTCGGGGCATGGAACGGCCGCCCCCCTGGTAGGTAGGGAAAGGCTCAATTGCGTTATTTGCCTACTTCTCGTGCGTGTCCGTGCCGTTGACTTCCCAGGAGGCCTCCAGATGCCTGTACCGACCGCCGTTGACACCGGCCAGGGGCGCGCGCAGGGCGGCGAACAGACCCCGCCGATCCATGTGCTGTGGATCAACGCGGGCCTGAGCTGCGACGGCGACTCCGTCTCGCTCACCGCCGCGATGCAGCCCACCATCGAGGAGATCGCGACGGGAGCGCTGCCGGGCCTGCCGAAGGTGGTGATGCACTGGCCGCTGATCGACTTCGAGTGCGGTCCGGTGCAGGGCGCGGACACCTTCATCGAGTGGTTCTTCAAGGGCGAGCGCGGTGAGATCGACCCCTTCGTGCTGGTCATCGAGGGGTCCATCCCCAACGAGAAGGTCAAGGCCGAGGGGTACTGGTGCGGCTTCGGCAACAACCCCGACACCGGCCAGCCCATCACCACCAGCGAGTGGATCGACCGGCTCGCCCCCAAGGCCACCGCCGTCGTCGCCATCGGCACCTGCGCCACCTACGGCGGCATCCACGCCATGGCGGGCAACCCCACCGGTGCCATGGGCGTGCCCGACTACCTCGGCTGGGAGTGGAAGTCGAAGGCCGGGATCCCCATCGTGTGCGTACCCGGCTGCCCGATCCAGGCGGACAACTTCGCGGAGACGCTGACCTATCTGCTCTACCAGATGGCCGGATCCGCGCCGATGATCCCGCTGGACGACAAGCTCCGGCCCACCTGGCTGTTCACCGCGACCGTGCACGAGGGCTGCGACCGCGCCGGGTACTACGAGCAGGGGCAGTTCGCGCACTCGTACAACTCGCCGCAGTGCCTGGTGAAGATCGGCTGCTGGGGACCGGTGGTCAAGTGCAACGTCCCCAAGCGCGGCTGGATGAACGGGATCGGCGGCTGCCCCAACGTCGGCGGCATCTGCATCGCCTGCACGATGCCCGGCTTCCCGGACAAGTTCATGCCGTTCATGGACGCCCCGCCCGGCAGCAAGGTGTCCAGTACCGCCAGCCACACGTACGGCGGCGTGATCCGCAAGCTGCGCACGATCACCGCCAGGACCGTGGACAAGGAACCCAAGTGGCGCCACACCGGACGGGAGTTGACGACCGGCTACCACGGTCCCACCTGAACCGGCCCCCGCACCAGGCACATTGGCCTTCCCCCGGCTTGATGACCCCGTAACCCAGGAACGTAGAAGGGCGCGACACACACCATGGCACCGACGACGAAGGCGGCCGGGGACGGCCTGATGGAGATGTCCTGGGATCCGATCACCCGGATCGTGGGCAGCCTGGGTATCCACACGAAGGTCGACTTCAAGCAGAAACGGATCGCCGAGTGCTACAGCACCTCGTCGGTGTTCCGCGGCTACAGCGTCTTCATGCGCGGCAAGGACCCGCGGGACGCGCACTTCATCACCAGCCGGATCTGCGGCATCTGCGGTGACAACCACGCCACCTGCTCGGTGTACACGCAGAACATGGCGTACGGCGTCAAACCGCCGCACCTGGGCGAGTGGATCATCAACCTCGGTGAGTCCGCGGAGTACATGTTCGACCACAACATCTTCCAGGAGAACCTGGTCGGGGTCGACTACTGCGAGAAGATGGTGCGGGAGACCAACCCCGGCGTGCTGGAACAGGCCGAGCGCACCGAGGCGCCGCACGCCGCGGACCACGGCTACCGCACCATCGCCGACATCATGCGCGCCCTCAACCCCATCGAGGGCGAGTTCTACCGGGAGGCGCTGCAGGTCAGCCGCTACACGCGGGAGATGTTCTGCCTGATGGAGGGGCGCCATGTGCACCCGTCCACGCTGTACCCGGGCGGGGTGGGCACGGTCGCCTCGGTCCAGTTGTTCACCGACTACCTCAGCCGGCTGATGCGGTACGTGGAGTTCATGAAGCGCGTCGTGCCGCTCCACGACGACCTGTTCGACTTCTTCTACGAGGCGATGCCCGGCTATGAACAGGTGGGCCAGCGCCGCGTGCTGCTCGGCTGCTGGGGCGCCATGAACGACCCGGAGCACTGCGACTTCACCTACCGCAACATGTCCGACTGGGGCCGTCGGATGTTCGTCACCCCGGGCATCATCGTGGACGGCAAGCTGGTCACCAACGACCTGACGGAGATCAACCTCGGCATCCGGATCCTGCTCGGCAGCTCCTACTACCAGGACTGGGAGGGCCAGGAACTCTTCGTCACCCACGACCCGTTGGGCAACCCGATCGACCCGCGGCACCCGTGGAACCAGCACACCATCCCGGCCCCGCAGAAGCGCGACTTCTCCGACAAGTACAGCTGGGTGATGTCCCCGCGCTGGTACGACGGCAAGGACTACCTGGCGCTGGACACCGGCGGCGGACCGCTGGCCCGGCTGTGGGCCACCGCGTTGTCCGGCCTGGTGGACATCGGCTACATCAAGGCCACCGGCGACAGCGTGGTCATCAACCTGCCGCGCTCCATGACCAAGCCGGAGACCACCTTCGAGTGGAGGATCCCGCGCTGGAGCAACACCATCGAACGCAACCGCGCCCGCACCTACTTCCAGGCCTACAGCGCCGCGATGGCACTGCACTTCGCCGAGATGGGACTCGAGGAGGTCAGGGCAGGACGCACCCAGACCTGGGAGAAGTTCGAGGTGCCCGACGAGAGCATCGGCTGCGGGTTCAGTGAGGCGGTTCGCGGTGTGCTCTCCCACCACATGGTGATCCGGGACGGGAAGATCGCCAACTACCACCCCTATCCGCCGACTCCGTGGAACGCCAGCGTCCGCGACAGCTACGGCACCCCCGGCCCCTACGAGGACGCGGTGCAGAACACCCCGATCTTCGAGGAGAACCCGCCGGAGACCTTCAAGGGCATCGACATCATGCGCACCGTGCGCAGCTTCGACCCCTGTCTGCCGTGCGGTGTGCACATGTACCTAGGCGGCGGGCGCACCATGCGGCACACCCACATGCCCACCGGGCTGAGCGGTCTGGCCGGATGAGCGCGGCCAACGGCGCGGCCGACGCGGAGCGCACCGGGCGGCGGGTGGAGGACGCACTCGACCGGCTGGCGCGGTCCGGCGACCCCACCGCGAGCGCGGCGGCCGAGGAACTGGTGCGCGCCCTGATGGACTTCTACGGCGCCGGGCTCGCCCGGGTCGCCGCCCTGGCGGCCAAGCAGACCGACGGCCCACTGGCCGCCCTGCTGGAGGACGAGTTGGTGGCCGGTCTGCTGGTGCTGCACGGACTGCACCCCTGGGACGCCATGACCCGGATCACCCGGGCCGTGGCAGCGGTCGCCGGGCGGCCGTTCGAGGTGGCCGACTTCGACAGCTCCACCGGAACCCTCCGGTTGCGCCCGACCGGCGGTTCCGGATGCGGCTGCGGCCAGACCGGCACGGAGCAACTCGAAGCCACCTTGTGCTGTGTCGCACCGGAAGTGACCGCCGTCGAGGTCCAGCCGCGGCAACCGGAACTGCTGCGCATCGGTCCGACCCGCACCAGGGCCGCCGACCGCGAGCCGCAACCGGCGGAGCTGCCGTGACCGCGCCGCCCGCAACCGGCCTGCGCCGCTTCCTCACCCCCGCCCCCGCCGCACCGGAGTGCTGCGAGCTGTGCGGCCGCCAACTGCCCGGCGAGCACCGGCACCTGGCGGACACCGCACAGCGCGCACTGGCCTGCGCCTGCGACGCCTGCGCGCTGCTGTTCAGCCGGCCAGGAGCCGGCGGCGGCCGGTTCCACACCGTCCCCGACCGCTACCTGGCCGACCCCGGCCCCGGCATCGACCAGTCCGTCTGGTCCCAGCTGCGGATTCCGGTCAGCGTTGTCTTCTTCTTCCGCAACGGCTCCATGGAGCGGCCGGTCGCGCTCTACCCGAGCCCGGCGGGCGCCACCGAGAGCGAACTCGACCCGCAGGCCTGGCAGGCCGTCGCCGCCGCCACACCGCTGGCGGAACTGCTCGCGCCGGATGTGGAGGCGCTGCTGGTGCGGCACTCGGCGGACCGCGGCGAGTGCTACCTCGTACCGATCGACGACTGCTACCAACTCGTGGGCCGGATGCGGCTGCACTGGCGGGGCTTCGACGGCGGTTCGGCGGCACGCGCCGAACTGGACGCCTTCTTCGACCGGGTGGCGGCGCGCGCCCGCCCGCCACGGAAGGACGAACAGCGGTGACCGAGCTGACCTTCGCCTGCACCGGCGTACGCGCCGACCGGTACGCCCCAGGACCGGCCCTGGCCTTCCGGTTGCGGATCACCGCGGCGGACGGCGCCCGGGTGCACGCCCTCGCGCTGCGCTGCCAGTTGCGCGTCGAACCGGCCCGCCGCCGCTACCAGCCGCCCGAGACCGACGAGTTGCGCGACCTGTTCGGCGAGCCGTCCGGCTGGGGCGGCACGCTGCATCCCATGCAGTTCGCCCAGGTCCCGCTCACCGTACCGGGGTTCACCGGTGAGACCGAGACGGAACTGCTGGTGCCGTGCACCTACGACATGGACATCGCCGCCACCCGGTACTTCCGGGCGCTACGAGACGGTGAGGTGCCGCTGCTGATGCTGTTCTCCGGCACCGCGTTCACCGGCGACAAGGGCTTCAGGGCCGAACCGGTGCCCTGGGACCGCGAGGCGCGCATCCGCATGCCGGTACGGGTGTGGCGGGAGATGATCGAGCAGCACTTTCCCGGGTGCGGCTGGATCCGGCTGCCCAACGACACCATGGACGCGCTGCTGCGCTACCGCTCGCAGCGCGCTCTGCCGTCCTGGGAGGCGACGGTGCGCTCCCTGCTGCGGACGGCGGACCAGCCCGAGGCGGTCGCCACATGACCGCGCCGACGCTCACCCCGCGGCAGGACTCCCGCTTCCAGCACGCACGGCAGGTGGCCGACGCCGTGCTGTTCGAGGGCTATGTGCTCTATCCGTACCGGGCCTCGTCGGCGAAGAACCAGCTGCGCTGGCAGTTCGGAGTGCTGGTGCCCCCTGCCTGGGGCGCGGGACGTGCCGAGCAGACCCACCAGCGCACCGAGTGCCTGATGGAACCGCGCCGCGGCGCCACCCTCTCGCTGGAACTGCGCTTCCTGCACGCCCAGCGCAGAACCGTGCAACGACTGGACACCGACGGGCGGTTCACGACCACCGACTCACTGGACGCCGGAGACCGGGTGTACGTCCCGTGGGACGAGGGCGTCGAGGAACGCGTCGAACTGACCGTCCCGGTGGCCGAGTTGGCGGGCGCGGGCGTCAGCCTGCCGTTCACCCGCCCCGCGCGTCAGGCGACCGAGCCGGTGCGCGCTGACGGCCGGACCCTCGGCCGCCTGGTGCGCCGCCGGGAGCGGGTGGACGGGGTGCTGCGGCTGACCGCCGCCGAACTCGACGGCCCGTACCTCGCGTCCCGGCTGACCGCGGTGGTGGAGAACACCACCGACTGGCCACCGCACGGGACGGCGGCCGAGCGCGCTGCCGCGCTGCCGCGCTCCCTGGTCTCGGCCCATCTGCTGCTGGCGCTCAGCGACGGATCGTTCCTGTCGATGGCCGACCCACCGCAGTGGGCCAGGTCCGCCGCCGCCTCGTGCCGCAACGAGCACACCTGGCCGGTGCTGGCCGGGGAGGACGGCCGGGCCGATGTGCTGCTGTCCTCGCCGATCATCCTGGAGGACCATCCGCGGATCGCTCCGGAGAGCCCCGGCGCGCTCTACGACGCCACCGAGATCGACGAGATCCTGGCCCTGCGCACCGCCGCGCTGACCGAACAGGAGAAACGCGAGGCGCGCGGCACCGACGACCGGGCCGGCGCGGTGGTCGACCTGGCCGACACCATGCCCCCCGAGGTCCTAGACCGGCTGCACGGCGCCGTACGGGCGCTGCGCGAGGCCACCGGCGCCGCGGCGCGACCCGAGACACCCTGGTGGGACCCGGCCGGTGACACCACCGTCGACCCCGCCCGCGACCGGATCACGGTGGACGGCCACCAGGTGGGCGCGGGCAGCCGGGTGCGGCTGCGCCCCGGGCAACGGCGCACCGACGCTCAGGACCTGTTCCTGCACGGCCGCACCGCGCTGGTGGAGGCGGTACTGCACGACGTCGACGGCGTCGTGCACCTGGCGGTCACCGTGGACGGCGACCCGGGCGCGGACCTGCGCCGCGAGCAGGGACGCTTCCTGTACTTCCAGCCCGACGAGGTCGAACCCCTGGAGGAGCCATGACCGACCCGGCACAGCGCGTACTGGTCGCGGGCGTCGGCAACGTCTTCCTCGGCGACGACGGGTTCGGCGTCGAGGTGGTGCGGCGGCTGGCGGACCACCAACTGCCGCCGCACGTCGAGGTGGTGGACAGCGGAGTGCGCGGGGTGCACCTGGCCTACCAACTCCTGGAGGGCTACCGCACGGTGCTGCTGATCGACGCCGCGCCGCGCGGCGCGCCACCGGGAACGGTCCATCTCATCGATGCCTCGGCGCCGCAGGCCCGGCTTCCGAGGCAGCCCCAACTGGACGGACACCACATGTCGCCCGACGCGGTGCTGGCGCTGCTGGAGACGCTGCGGCAGAGCATCGGCGGCAGCGCGCCCGAGCGCGTCCTGGTCGTCGGCTGCGAACCGGCCGGCGTGGCCGAGGGCATCGGGCTGAGCGCACCGGTGGCCGCGGCGGTGGACGAGGCGGTGCGCCTGGTCCTGCGCCTGGTGCGGGACGAGCAACAGTGCACGGCGGTCGTGCCGGACGGCACCTACCCGGAGAGGAACACCCAGCCATGAAGAAGATCGCCTTCGGCGCGACGGTGGCGGCAGTGCTCGCCGTGGTCGCGGCCCGCAACCTGCCCGACCTCAGACGCTATCTGCGCATCCGAGCCATGTGACCGGCTGCGGCGAACGGCGTACGCCCGGCAGCCCGGGCGGCGCGTCGAGACCGCCGGGCACGGGCCGCCGCCTGTAATGGAGCACGGCGCACGGCCCCGGCGACGGCGGCCTGCGGCCGGTCGGGCGAAGAGGGCCGCGAACAGGCCACGGCGATCAGAACGGGCGGCGGAAACAGACCGATGCACGAGATGTCCATCGCCGCGGCGGTCGTCGAACAGGTGACCGCCGCCGCCCTCGAAGCCGGGGCCGACTCGGTCCGGCAGGTGCGCCTCGAAGTCGGCGAACTCGCCGGTGTGGTGGCGGAAGCACTGGCCTTCTGCTTCGAAGTCGCCTGCGAGGCAACGGCGTTGCAGGGCGCCGAACTGGTCACCGACCCCGTGCCGGGGCGCGCCCGCTGCGACGACTGCCGCACCGAGTGGCCCACCGGAATGCCGCCGAAGCTGTGGTGCCCGTCCTGCTCGGCGTCCTCGGCGCGCCTGCTGTCCGGCAGGGAACTGCGGATCGTCAGCGTCCGCTGGAGCGGGGAGCCCGAGCCCGTACGAGTCCTTGAGGAGTGCTGAGGCCATGTGCCGTGTCGTTGATCTCCAGCAGGCGGTGCTCGCCAAGAACGACGAGTACGCGGACCGGCTGCGGGCCGAGCTCGCGGCTCGCGGCACCACCGTCGTCAACCTGCTGTCCAGCCCGGGCAGCGGCAAGACGGCACTGCTGGAGCTGGAACTGGCCCTGGCCCGGCAGCGTGGAGTGCCGGTGGCGGCGCTCACCGCGGACCTGGCCACCGAGAACGACGCGGTACGGCTGGCCCGTTCGGGAGCGCCCGTCAAGCAGGTGCTCACCGACGGCCTGTGCCATCTGGAGGCCCGGATGCTCTCCGGCCACCTCGACGGCTGGCTGCCCGAGGCGACCCGGCTGCTGTTCGTGGAGAACGTGGGCAACCTGGTCTGCCCGGCCTCCTACGACCTGGGCGAGGCACTGCGGGTGGTGCTCGCCTCCGTCACCGAGGGCGAGGACAAGCCGCTGAAGTACCCCACCGCCTTCGGCCTCGCCCACCTGGTCGTGGTGACCAAGACCGACATCGCGCGGGCCGTGGACTTCGACGAGACGGCGTTCCGCGCCAACGTCGCCCAGGTCAACCCCGGTGTCGAGGTGATGCTCACCTCCGCCCGCACCGGGCAGGGCGTCGGCGCCCTGCTCGATCGGGCACTGGCCGCCGGGGACGGTGCGCCGGTGCACCGCCCGGTGATGGCTGTCTCCACCGCCCACCACCACTCGTGACCACGCAGCCGCAGACGGCACCGAGCGCCACACCGGTACAACGCCGCCGCGTCACCGTACGCGGAGTGGTGCAGGGCGTGGGGTTCCGGCCGTTCGTCTACACCCTCGCCAACGAGTTGGGCCTGGCCGGACACGTGACCAACACCTCCGAGGGGGTGCTGGCAGAGGTGCAGGGAGATCCACGGCTGCTGTCGGCGTTCTGCGACCGGCTCGCCGCGGACGCGCCACCGCTGTCCGTGGTCGAGTCGGTGGCTCACGAGACGCTCCCGCCGACCACCGCGTCCGGCTTCGCCATCCTGCCCTCCAGCACCGGCGGGCAGCCGCGCACCCTGGTGTCACCGGACACCGCCACCTGCCGCGACTGCATGGCCGAACTGGCCGATCCGGCCGACCGCAGGCACCGCCATCCGTTCATCACCTGCACCCACTGCGGGCCGCGCTTCACCATCGTCACCGGCCTGCCCTACGACCGTGCCAACACCACCATGGCTCGGTTCGCGATGTGCCCCGAATGCGCCCGTGAGTACGCCGACCCCGCCGACCGCCGGTTCCACGCCCAGCCGGTCGCCTGCCACACCTGCGGCCCCCGGCTCGAACTGCTGGAGCCCCCGGCCAGGCGCCCGGTGAACGGTGCGCGGGCACTGGAGCGCGCCCGGCGGCTGCTGGCCACCGGCGCGATCCTCGCCGTCAAGGGACTCGGCGGCTACCACCTGGCCTGCGACGCCGCCGACGAGAACGCGGTCAGCACCCTGCGCCGCCGCAAGGGCCGCGGCGACAAGCCGTTCGCGCTGATGGCCAGGGACCTCGCCGACATCCAGCGGCTGGCACATCTCGGGCCGAGGGAACGGGGGTTGCTCACCGGCACCGCCCGCCCGATCGTCCTGCTGCGCCGCCGCCTGGGCGCCCAACGCGCCTGGGACGCACCGCCGTTGGCCGACTCGGTGGCACCCGGCAGCCCGGACCTCGGCGTCATGCTGCCGTACACCCCCCTGCACCATCTGCTGCTGGGCCTGCCCGGCGATCCGCCGGGCCCCCGGCTGCTCGTGATGACCAGCGGCAACCTGGCGGGCGAGCCCATCGTCACCGACGACCACGAGGCCAAGGAGCGGCTGGCCGCCCTCGCCGACGCCTGGCTTTACCACAACCGCCCCATCCATGTGCCGTGCGACGACTCGGTGGTCCGGGTCTGCGACGGTCAGGAACTGCCGGTCCGCCGCTCCCGCGGCTACGCGCCGATGCCGTTGGGGCTGCCGGTGCCGGTGCGGGCGGCGCTGGCCGTCGGGGGAGACCTGAAGAACACGTTCTGCGTGGCCGAGGGGCGGCACGCCTGGCTGTCCGCGCACATCGGCGACATGGACGATCTGGCCACCCAGAGCGCCTTCCAGCGAGCCGTACGGCAGTTGACGGCGATCAGCGGAGTGACCCCGCGCCGGATGGCCGCCGACCGGCACCCCGGCTACCGCTCCACCCAGTGGGCGCGGCGGCACGCCGAGGGCCGACCGGTGACCCACGTCCAGCACCACCACGCGCACATCGCCTCGGCCATGGCGGACGGCGGACTGGACGGCGCCCACCGGGTCATCGGCGTCGCCTTCGACGGCACCGGCTACGGCGACGACGGCGCGGTGTGGGGCGGTGAGGTGCTGCTCGCCGACTACACCGGGTTCCACCGCTTCGGCCAACTCGCCTACGTGCCGCTGCCGGGCGGCGACGCCTCGGTGCGCCGCCCGTACCGTATGGCGCTGGCCCAACTGCGCAGCGCCGGGCTCGACTGGGCGGCCGACCTGCCGTGTACGGCCGCCTGCCCGCCGGACGAACTGCGGCTGCTGCGCGGCCAGTTGGCGCGCCAGGTCGGCTGCGTGCCCACCTCCAGCATGGGGCGGGTGTTCGACGCGGTCTCCTCGCTCGCCGGGGTCTGCCACCAGTCCCGCTACGAGGCCCAGGCGGCCATCGAACTGGAGGCCGCCGCGCTGGCCGGGGACGCGCAGGCCCCCGGCTACGCCTTCGCGCTGCGCCCCGGCGGGCCCGGTGCGGCCGAACTGGTCGCCGATCCCGCACCGGTGCTCGCCGCGGTGGTGGCCGACCTGCGGGCGGGGGCCAACGCCGGGCTGATCGCGGCCCGCTTCCACCGGGCGGTCGCCGACCTGGTGCACCGGCTGTGCGCGCTGGCCCGCGAGCGGTACGGGCTGCAGACGGCCGCGCTCACCGGCGGGGTGTTCGCCAACACCGTGCTGCTGTCGGCCTGTTGCCGCGCGCTGCGCCGCGACGGGTTCACCGTGCTGCGCCACCATCGCGTCCCGCCCAACGACGGGGGCCTGGCGCTGGGGCAGCTGATGGTGGCCGCGGCCCGCACCACCTGACCGACGACCGTACCAACGAGCGAGGAGAACGCCATGTGCCTGGCGGTACCGGGCAAGGTCCTGGACATCGAGGACCGGGACGGCACCCGGATGGCCACCGTCGACTTCGGCGGTGTGCTCAAGGAGGTGTGCCTCGAATACCTGCCGGACCTGAGGGTCGGCGAATACGCCATCGTCCACGTGGGGTTCGCCCTGCAACGACTTGACGAGGAGTCCGCGAAGCGGACCCTCCAACTGTTCGAGAACCTCGGAATGCTGGAAGAGGAGTTCGGCGATCCGTGGGCCACGGCCGCAGCGACACCGGAGGCACAGCGGTGAAGTACATCGAGGAGTTCCAGGACCCGCGGCTGGCCCAGCGCCTGCTGGACGAGATCCACGCCACGGTGACCCGGCCGTGGGCGATGATGGAGGTGTGCGGCGGCCAGACGCACAGCATCATCCGGCACGGCATCGACCAACTCCTGCCGGAGCGGGTCGAGTTGATCCACGGGCCAGGCTGCCCGGTGTGCGTCACCCCGCTGGAGGTCATCGACAAGGCACTGGAGATCGCCTCCCGCCCCGACGTGATCTTCTGCTCGTTCGGCGACATGCTGCGGGTGCCGGGCACCGGGCGCGACCTGTTCCGGGTCAAGGGCGAGGGCGGTGACGTACGGGTGGTCTACTCGCCGCTCGACGCGCTGCGCATCGCCCAGCAGAACCCGGACCGGCAGGTGGTGTTCTTCGGCATCGGCTTCGAGACCACCGCGCCACCCAACGCCATGACGGTGTACCAGGCGCGCAGGCTGGGCATCGGCAACTTCAGCCTGCTGGTCTCGCACGTACGGGTGCCACCGGCCATCGAGGCGATCATGCGGTCGCCCGAGTGCCGGGTCCAGGCGTTCCTGGCCGCGGGACACGTGTGCAGCGTGATGGGCACCGTCGAGTACCCGGAACTCGCCGAGCGGTTCGGGGTGCCGATCGTGGTCACCGGATTCGAGCCGCTGGACATCCTGGAGGGCGTACGCCGCACCGTGCGCCAACTGGAGCGCGGCGAGCACACCGTGGACAACGCCTACCCGCGGGCGGTGCGCTCGCAGGGCAATCCGGCGGCCAAGGCCATGCTGGAGGACGTCTTCGAGGTCACCGACCGCACCTGGCGCGGCATCGGGGTCATCCCGGACAGCGGATGGCGGCTGTCGGAACGCTATCGGGAGTACGACGCCGAGCACCGCTTCGACGTCGGCTCCATCGCCACCGAGGAACCGGCCGCCTGCCGCAGCGGTGAGGTGCTCCAGGGCCTGATCAAGCCGCACGAGTGCGAGGCGTTCGGCACCGTGTGCACCCCGCGCAACCCACTGGGGGCCACCATGGTCTCCAACGAGGGGGCGTGCGCCGCCTACTACCTCTACCGCCGACTCGGCGGCCCCACCGCGCCCAAGGAGACGAGCACCGTTGGCTGAGACCACCCAGGCCCCACCCGACCTGACCGCGTGGACGTGCCCCGCGCCGCTTCGTGACCAGCCCACCGTGGTGATGGGCCACGGTGGCGGCGGGGTGATGTCCGCCGAACTGGTGCGGGACGTCTTCGCGCCCGCCTTCGGCGGGCGGATCCTGTCCCAACTGGGCGACTCGGCGGCGCTTGACCTCGGCGGGGTGCGACTGGCGTTCTCCACCGACTCGTTCGTGGTGCGACCGCTGTTCTTCCCCGGCGGCAGCATCGGCGACCTGGCGGTCAACGGGACCGTCAACGACCTCGCCATGAGCGGTGCCAAGCCGGCCTATCTGTCCTGCGGGTTCATCCTGGAGGAGGGCGTCGAGACGGAGGTGCTCGGGAAGGTGGCGCACGCGCTCGGCGCGGCGGCCCGGGCGGCGGACGTGGAGGTGGTGACCGGTGACACCAAGGTCGTCGAGGCGGGCCATGGCGACGGCATCTACCTCAACACCGCCGGAATCGGGCTGATCCCCGAGGGAGTCCACATCGCGCCGCAGCGCGCGGTGCCCGGGGACGTGGTGATCGTCAGCGGCGCGATCGGCGTCCACGGGGTGGCGATCATGAGTGTCCGGGAGGGGCTGGAGTTCGGCGTGGAGATCGTGAGCGACTGCGCCGCCCTCGGCGGGCTGGTCGCCACCATGCTGGAGACCACCTCGGACCTGCACGTGCTGCGCGACCCCACCCGTGGCGGCCTGGCCGCCGCGCTCAACGAGATCGCGGTCGCCGCCGGGGTCGGTGTGGAGATCCAGGAGAGTGCCGTGCCGGTGCCGCCGGAGGTGGACAGCGCCTGCGCGATGCTCGGCCTTGACCCGATGTACGTGGCCAACGAGGGCAAGCTGGTCGCGTTCGTCCCCCGGCAGCACGCCGACGCGGTACTCGCCGCGATGCGGGCCCATCCGCTGGGCGCGGACGCCGCGGTGATCGGCGAGTGCGTGCAGGCCCACCCGGGAATGGTCGTCGCCCGCACCGGGCTCGGCGGCACTCGGGTGGTGGACCTGCCGATCGGCGAGCAACTGCCGCGCATCTGCTGACGGTTCACATGGGTGAGGCCCCCGCCGCGGCGGGGGCCTCACCCATGTCGTCGGCTCAGTGGTGGTGGGTGGCCTCCTCGAACTCCTCCGCCGTGGGCTTGGGGATCTGGCTGTCCCCGCCGAAGTACGCCGCGGACAACCTGGCGCGCAGCTTCTCGGTGAGCGTCACCTTGCGCTCGACACCGGACTCGTCCACCGCGGGCGGCAGTTCCAGCGGCTCGGGCTGGTCGTGCGCGGTGAGCGCGTGCAGCCGCCCCTGCGGCAGCCGCTCATGGACCTCGATGAACTCGCCGTGCGGTAGCCGCTTGATGACGCCGGTCTCCCGGCCGTGCAGCACCTTGTCCCGGTCGCGGCGCTGCAACCCGAGGCACCACCGCTTGACCACGATGAAGACCACCACCGGCAGCACGAAGAACGCGATCCGCACGAACCAGGTGATGGCGTTGATGGACAACTGGAAGTGGGTGGCGAACAGGTCGTTGCCACCGCCGAGCAGCAGCACCATGTAGAGCGCCAGCCACGCGGTGGCCAGCGCGGTGCGCGTCGGCGCGTTGCGCGGCCGGTCCAGCAGGTGGTGTTCGCGTTTGGCGCCGGTGATCCAGGACTCCACGAACGGGTAGAGCGCGATGGCCACCAGCACCAGGATGAAGACCACCAGCGGAACGAAGACGCCCAACACCAGTGTGTGGCCCAGGAAGTGGATCTCCCACCCGGGCATGATGCGGATCAGGCCCTCCGAGAACCCCATGTACCAGTCGGGTTGGGCGTCGGTGGTCACCTGGTCGGGACGGTAGGGACCGTACGCCCAGATCGGGTTGACCTGTGCGAAGCCGGCGATCAGTGCCAGGGCGCCGAAGACGACGAAGAAGAAGCCGCCCGCCTTGGCCATGTAGACCGGCATCAGCGGCATCCCGACGACGTTGCGCTCACTGCGCCCGGGACCCGCGAACTGGGTGTGCTTGTGGTAGAAGACAAGGATCAGGTGGGCCACCAGCAGCCCGGCCATGATGCCGGGGATCACCAGGATGTGTACGGTGAACAGGCGCGGGATGAACAGCGTGCCGGGGAACTGCCCCCCGAAGAAGAACAGCGTCAGGTAGGTGCCGACGATCGGCACCGACAGCACCGCGCCCTCCAGGAACCGGATGCCGGTGCCGGACAGCAGGTCGTCGGGCAGCGAGTAGCCCATGAACCCGTCGAACTGGCCCAGGAACAGCAGCAGGAACCCGAACAGCCAGTTCAGCTCGCGGGGTCTGCGGAACGCGCCGGTGTACAGGATGCGCATCATGTGCACGAACATCGCCGCCACGAAGACGATCGCCGACCAGTGGTGGATCTGCCGCATCAACAGGCCCGCGCGGATGTCGAAGGTGATGTCCAGCGTCGTCTTGTACGCCTCCGACATGCGGATGCCGGTCATCGGCGCGTACGAGCCGTGGTAGACGACGTCGTTCAGGCTCGGGGTGAAGAACAGCGTCAGATAGACGCCGGTCAGCACGATGATGACGAACGTGTACAGGCAGATCTCGCCCAGCATGAACGACCAGTGGTCGGGGAAGATCTTCCGCAGGTTGGCCTTGGCCAGGGTGTAGATGCCCAGTCGGCCGTCCGTCCAGTCCGCCAGCCGCTCGCCCGCCCTGGGCGGCTGGGTGCGGCCGGTCGACGCGCTCGGGGACGAGGGGGTGGTGCTCATGCGCTGCGCTCCCAGTATCCAGGGCCGACGGGCTTGTCGAAGTCACCGAGAGCCGACAGATAGCCCTGGCCGTTCACGGCGATCCGCAGTTGCGGCAACGGGTGTCCGGCCGGACCGAAGATGACCCGGCCGCCGTCCGACAGGTCGAACGTCGACTGGTGGCAGGGGCAGAGCACATGGTGCGTCTGCTGCTCGTACAGGCTGATCGGACAGCCGACATGGGTGCAGATCTTGGAGTAGGCCAGGATGCCCTGATGGCCCCAGTCCGCCGAACGCTTGTCCTTGATCTCGCTCGGCATGATCCGGACGATCATCAGCGCCGCCTTGGCCATCACCTCCTGGAAGTTCGGGTCGCTCTCCGCCACCCCTTCGGGCTTGGCGAACGTCAAGGAGCCCACGGCGACGTCCTCGGGCCGCAGCGGCTGGTCGTTGTTCACGTTGATCAGACGCTTGCCGTTGGCCCACGCGGTGGTCTCCAGCTTCTTCTCCGGCAGCGGCCCGAGGTCCCGGAACAGCACGATCGCCGAGAGCGGCACGATGGTCAGCGCGCCCAGCATGGCGTTGCGCATCACCCTGCGGCGGCCCAGGCCGCTTTCCGCCGCGCCCTGCCGGAAGTCGGCGAACACCTTCTGGCGTACCTCGGGCGCGGCCGAGACCGGATGCCGCTCGGAGGCCGACTCCACGTCGGACATCAGGGTGCGGGCCCAGTGGATGGCGCCGACGCCGATGCACAGCAGCGCGATGCCCAGCGTGCCGCCGAGCGCGAAGTTCTGCGCCATGACGTGTCCCCAGGGGAAGATGTAGACCACCTTCGACTTGGGGATGAGCACGTACGACGCGATGAAGGCGAACGCGGCGACCACCGCGAGGACGAAGAACCTCGTGACGACGCGTTCGGAGTGCTTCGCGGCCAGTTCGTCGATGTCCTGGCGGCGCGGCTGGTGGGCGGGCAGGCCCGGGTCCGCGAAGGGATCGACTCTGCCGGGCTTGCCGCGCTCGGGCAGGTGGTCGGCTGCGTTGCTGTCCTGATGGGTCATTGCTTCCTGGCCTTTGCGGTCTGGGCGGCGATCCAGATGGAGGCGGCGACCAGCACGCCCAACCCGAAGATCCAGCCGAAGAGCCCCTCGGGGACGGGACCCAGCCACCCCAGGCTCAGCCCGCCGTAACTGGGGTTGCTGGCGGGGTGCGTGGTGTGCGTGACGTACGCGATGATGTCGCGCTTTTGGGCTTCGGGCATCGTGCTGTCCGGGAAGGACGGCATGTTCTGCGGGCCGGTCAGCATCGCCTCGTAGATGTGCCTGGGGGAGACGTCGCGCAGTTCCGGTGCGAACTTGCCCTCGCTCAGGGCGCCGCCGGATCCGTCGAAGTTGTGGCACTGGGCGCAGTTGGTACGGAACAGCTGACCGCCGCTTGCCACGTCACCGGCGGCGTACTGGGAGGGGTTCGGGATGGCCGGGCCGGGGCCCAGCGAGGCCACGTAGGCGGCCATCTGGTCGATCTGCGGCTGGGTGTAGACGGGGTGCTTCTTCGGCACCTGGGCGCCGGGCTGCTGGGCGGGCATCCGGCCGGTGCCCACCTGGAAGTCCACCGCGGCGGCGCCCACGCCGACCAGGCTCGGTCCGTTGTGGGAGCCCTGACCGGAGGCGCCGTGGCAGGAGGCGCAGCCGACGTCGTACAGCCGTTCGCCCTGGTTGATCGCGAGTGACTGGGCGGGGTTGGCCTGGGCCCGCTGTGTCGGCGCGAACGCGGCGTACAGTCCGCCGGTGGCCGCGAGCGCGATGAGCAGGGCGACGAGCGCGGCCAGCGGATGACGGCGTCGTGCGGAGAGTTTTTCCACGGACAACCCCGGTGTGCTGAGCGTGATGTGTCGGCTGGGTGGCCGTCCGGTCGTCGAACAGGCGCAGGCGACGAAAGCCCCTATTCATGACAAATCGAGCCGAACGGCCAGCCCCTAGGACATCACACCTGTGGTGGTGATCCGTGGCTCTCGGTGATCGTGTCTCGTCGCTCCTGCCGGTTGGCGCTCGCCCGACACGCCGGTCCCGCGGGAGAATCGCACCATGAGCGGACGGGAACCGCCAGGCGAGGGCTTCGAGTCCTGGGTGGACCGGCAGATCCGGGAAGCGGTGGAGCGCGGTGAGTTCGACAACCTGCCGGGCGCCGGAAAGCCGCTGCCCGACCTGGACCTGCCCTATGACGAGTTGTGGTGGGTCAAGCAGAAAATGCGCCGTGAAGGCGTCAGCTGCCTGCCACCCGTGCTCGTCCTGCGCAAGGAGGCGGAAGACGCGCTGGCCGCCGCCTTGCGGGCCCGTTCGGAAGCGGAGGCGCGGCGCATCGTGTCGGAGGTGAACGACCGGATCCGCGAGGTGCTCGGCAACCCGCCGCCCGGCCCGCCGCTGAAGCTCACCCCCTTCGACGTCGAACGCGTTGTCCGCGAGTGGCGCGAGCGGCGTTCCGGATAGTCCCGTCCGCCGCCTCGGCGGCGCCTGGTTCGGCGCACAGGATCGGCTCAACCTGCGCTATGCGCGGTGGGGTGTCGGTGGTGACATGAACCCACCAACTCGCCCCGGCGGGTTCCGCAAGCGACCGAGGGGAAAACCATGCTCAAACCGATGCTCATCGGTGGCGCCGCGGCGGCGCTGCTCGCCATGCCGCTGTCCCCGTCCGCGGCGGCGCACGGCTTCGACTCGCCTCCGCCCGGACAGATCGTCATCGACCTGGTGACCGTCAACGGCTCCGGCTGCCCCGCCGGTACCGCCGCCGTGGCGGTGTCCCCCGACAACACCGCGTTCACCGTCACGTACAGCAACTACATGGCCGAGGTGGGCGTCGGCTCCAGACCGACCGACTTCCGGAAGAACTGTCAGATCGCCCTGGTGGTGCACGTTCCGCAGGGCTTCACCTACGCCATCGCCGAGGCCGACTACCGCGGCTACGGCCATCTGGAGAACGGGGCGACCGGCCTGGAGCGGGCCAACTACTACTTCCAGGGCATGCCGCAGACCGCATACGCGCAGCACCCGTTCGGCGGCCCGATGGACGACGACTGGCAGACCACCGACACCACGGACGTCGGCTCGCTGGTGTACGCGCCCTGCGGTGAGGAGCGCGACTTCAACATCAACACAGAACTGCGGGTCAACGCCGGTACCTCCGACCCGACCACGACCACCAGCTTCCTGTCGATGGACTCCACCGACGGCAGCATCAACACCATCTACCACTTCGCGTGGAAGCAGTGCCCCACGCGGTAGCCGAACCGGCGGCCCGGATCCCCTCGGCGGGGATCCGGGCCGCCACACGCGAGGCCGCCTAGGAGATGTGCGTCCCCACCAGGTGGCCGACGAGGAACGTCATGCCCGTCGCCAGCGCACCCAGCCCGAACTGCCGCACCCCGCCGACCAGCACCGGACGCCCGGTGAGCCGGGCCACCGCACCGCCGCCGAGGAACGCCGCGAGTCCGGCGAGCACCAGGGCCAGCATGAACGAGGGGAAGCCGACGAGGTAGGGCAGCAGCGGAACGAGCGCACCGACCGTGAACGAGGCGAAGGACGCCCCCGCCGCCGTGCGCGGCGACGGCAGATCGTCCGGGTCGATGCCCAACTCCTCGCGCACGTGCACCGCGATCGCCTGTTCGGGGTCGGCGGAGATCTGCCGGACCACCACCTCCGCCAGATGGGGGTCGACCCCGCGCTTGACGAAGACCTCCGCCAGCTCCCGTCGCTCTCCCTCGGGGTTGCGCGAGTGCTGCAACTGCTCGACGACCACCTCGGCCGCGGTCAGCTCGTTCTGCGAGATGACCGAGATGTACTCGCCGGTGGCCATCGAGAAGGCACCGGCGATCAGCCCGGCCAGGCCGGTGAGCACGATGGTGTGGTTGGCGGCGCCCCCGCCGCCGACGCCCGCGATCAACGAGGCGTTGGTGACCAGCCCGTCCATGGCGCCGAACACCGCCGGTCGCAGCCAGCCGCCCGACACGTCGCGGTGTCGCAGTGCCCGGTGCCGCCCGCCCGGCTCCCGCCTGGGCGGCATGACCGGCACCACGGGCGGCACGTTGGGCCGCGGCGGAATCGGCATGGCGAGCCGCTGTGTGGTGTACGGATCGGCGGCCGGTGCGTCGCTCACGTCCGTGCCGGAGGAGAACGGCTCGGGGGGCGGACCGGGGGAGCGGAGCCACTGGGTGTTGACCGACACGTTCTACCCTCCATCAGCACCGACACATCGCTTCGGGTGGGTAACGGAAGCGTCCGGTCCGTGGTTCAGCGGTGGCCGTCCCCGGGCGTACGCCGCCGGACGATCAGCGGCACCGCGCCGGGCATGGACGCCGACCGGGCAGGCGCGGGCGCCCCGCCCGGCGCCGGGCGGACGCTGCACCGGCTGAAGATGACACTGAGGAAGGACGCCATCTGCGCCCGGGCGAACTGCTCACCGGCGCGTCCGCGCACGCCGCCGCCGAACGGGACGTACGCGTCCGGGGGAACTGGCGGACTGGACTCGGGCAACCAGCGGTCCGGATCGAACTGCTCCGGTCGGGCGAAGAGTTCGGGGTCCCGTTGCAGCGCATAGATGGAGAACAGCACGGTGGATCCGGCCGGAATCAGGTAACCGCCCAGCTCCACCGGGTTGTCCGGCCGCCGGGCCAGCATCCAGGTGGGCGGGTACAGGCGCAGCGTCTCGGCGATCACCCGCTGCTGGAAGGCCAGTTCCCGTAAGGTCTCGTGGGAGACCTGGCGTATGTCGCGACGGCCGAGCGCCTCGTCCAGCTCGCGCTGGAACCGCCGCTGGGCGCCGTCGTCACGGCTGAGCAGATGGCAGGCCCAGCTCAGGGCGCTGGCGGTGGTCTGGGTACCGGCGACGAGCATGGCGACCAACTCGTCGTGGACGCGTTCGTCGCTCAGCGCGGCGCCGGTCTCCCGGTCGCGCGCGGTGAGCAGCCTCGACAGCAGGTCACCGTTGTCCAGCCGGTCTGCCCGGTACTCCGCGACGGCCCGGTGCACCGCCCGTTCAAGGGCGCACGACGCCCGCCGGAAGCGCAGGTTCACCGGAGTGGGCAGCCGGTCCAGCGCGCCGACCGGGGCCAGCGCCCGTCTGCCGAGCCCCTCCAGCAGTACCGGAACGGTGCGCCGCACCTCCTCGGCCAGACGGTGTCCGGCGCGGCCGTGGAACAGGACCTGGGTGACGGTCGCCAGGGTGAGCGAGGACAGCTCCTGGTCCAACCGGATCTGGGCGCCGTGCCGCCAGGAGCCGACCCGGGCGTCGGCGAGTTCGCACATGGTCGCCGCGTACTGCCGGATCAGGGACGGATGCAGCACCAGCCCGGCGGGCCCGCGCCGGTGCGTCGGGGCGGGCCCCTCGGCGTCGGCCCGCAGCATCTGCCGGATGAGTGCGGGCGAGTTGACCGCGTAGGCCGCCCGAGGCCCGAGCCGGAACCGTACGACCTCCCCTCTGGACCGCAGCGCCCGGACGAACTCCATTGGCTCGCCGCGCAGTTGGGGGAGGTGCCCGAGCAACGGTACCGCGCCCGGCAGGGACGGGATCCTCACGCGGTGCACGGTGCTGACCCGCATGCGTCGGTTCCTTCCGGGCGAACGGCCGTTGCGGCTCAGACTTTCCCCGGCGTTCCGCGCGAAACGTCCGGCGGTGGAGCCACCGGACGTGCGGACAGGCCGGACGGCGCGCGTCCGTCGCGGGCGCCGCCCACCCCGGCGGTAGGGGGTTCGCGGTGCGCCGTACCCGGGCCGCCGAATCGCCGCCCGGCGGTGGGCCGCCCGGTGTGGGCGACGGCACTCCAGGTTTGCGGGCTCGCTGCCGGGGGAAGCCGCCGAGGTGGCAAGCAGGCCAGGCGGTGCGGCCCGGCGGTCCCGTACCGACGGCGACCCCGTAACGTGTGCCCGTCCGGACCAACACGAGCAAGGGGGACGCCATGGCGCGGCACCGCGCGGACCCGCGGGAGAAGGCATGCGGGCCTGATCCCGTGGATCCGGCCCGGTTCGCTACCGAGGAGTTCCGGATCCTCGCCCCCATACGGCCGACCATCTCGAAGGTGAGCTGTCCGCACTGCCCGGGCGCCGCCTTTTTTGACGGTACGTCAGGTTGGGTGTGCATGAAGTGCGGCCCGGTGTTCGGGGCGACGCTGCACGGGGACGGACTCGGTCGCGAGACGTCACCGGATGATCCCGCGGCGTGACGGTCCGCACCCTTCGGTGAGGGGGCGCGGGGAACCGCGCGACCAGCCGTATCGTGGCCGCGGAGGGTCGACGGCATATCGCCGCACTCGCGGCGGAGCGCCTAGTGTTCTGGACCATGACGCCAGGAGACTCGCTCGCGAACGGCCAACGCTCACTGGGTGATCCGGACATCAGCTATCCGCTGTGGCCGCCGCTGACGAGCGGCTGTCCACGCTCCAGCACGGACGAGGTGGCCTATCCGCTTGAGGTCGACTACGCCTACGAGAAGGTGGACCGAGAGCTGTTCACCCGCCCCGGGCGGGCGAACCGCGGCGACGGCCATGACCGTTGGACGCCCCTGCTGCCGCCGCTGGCCGCGCCGGGACTGGGCGAAGGGGGCACGCCGCTGGTCGAGATCGGCGACGGTGTGTTCATCAAGGACGAGTCGCGCAATCCGACGTGGAGCCACAAGGACCGGTTGAACCGCTGTACCGTCAGTGCCGCCGTCGGCGTGGGGGCGCAGGGCATCGTCGTCGCCTCCTCCGGCAACCACGGCGCGTCCGCCGCGGCGTATGCGGCCCGGGCCGGGCTTCGGTGCGTCGTGCTCGCCTCGGACAGCATGCCGCCCGCGGTGGACTCGTTCCTGAACGCGTACGGCGCCGTCGTGCTGCCCGTGCCGCAGGACGCCCGGTGGCCGCTGATGCGGCGCCTGGTCGACCGGCTCGACCTGCATCCGGTCAGTAACCTCACCGTCACGCACACCGGGCACCCCTTCGGCCCCGAGGGCTACAAGACGATCGCCTACGAGATCTTCGCCGAACTCGGCGTGCCGGAGGCCGTGTTCGTGCCCACGGGCTACGGGGAGCTGCTCTACGGCGTGTGGAAGGGGTTCGCGGAGCTCAAGCGACTCGGCGTCGCCGACCGGGCGCCGCGGATGTTCTCCTGCGAGCCCGCCGCCGGTGGCCCGCTGGCCGCGGCCCTGCGCTCCGGGCGGCTGGGCACGCCGATCGAGGTGGGGCCGACGTCCGCCTACGCCATCGACTGCTCGGTCGCCGGACACCGGGGCGTCGTCGCCGTCCGGGACAGTGGCGGGCGGGCGCTGCTGGTCAGTGACGAGGAGATGCGCTCCGCACAGTCGCAGATGGCCCGGCGGGGGCTGTGGGCGGAGTTCTCCAGTGCCGCCGCGCTCGCCGGGCTGCGCGGCCTGGGCGGCCTGGACGGGCCGGTGGTCTGCGTCTCGACGTCCAGCGGGTTCAAGGACCTCGCCGTCGGTTCGCGCAGGTCAGAGCCGGTCGAGCCGACATGGGAGGCGGTGGCGGGCCGCCTGCGGGCGGCTGGCTTCGCCGTCTGACCGGCACGTTCGCGTTCGCGCTCGCGGAACGCGTCCGCCGGTCCACGCGGCGAGGCCGTGTGCCTCGACGCCGCGGACCGGCGGTCAGCG